>JANQGX010000028.1 GCA_028282885.1 SAR324 cluster bacterium | reverse complement strand
ACCCGGAAGGATTTGGCCGATGTTTTATCCAAAATCAAAGACAAGCCAAGTTTGGCCGCTTAAAATACGTCACCGAATTTATGACCTAGAGCACTAAGTCCGTAAACAGAGAATGCCTGATTTCAAATCCACAATCCTCGCTGTTTTCACAACGAATACCGGGGACCAGGCCGAAGATCAAAGACCGTACTCGGCCCGTTCGATCAGTTCAACCTGAATCTCCCTGTTGAGCTGGACAAAATAGGCGTTATAACCGGATATCCTGACCATCAGATTGCGATAGTTTTCCGGGTTGGCCATGGCATCTTTTAGGGTATCGGAGGTCACCATGTTGAATTGTATCTGCATGCCTCCCTGGTTGAAGTAGGACCTGACATAAGCAAACATATTGTCCACGATTTGTTCGCGGGTATCGGTTGAAGCCGGATTCAATTTCACATTGAAGGCGATATTGTTGTCCATATTCCCGGGATCCAGACTTGCGACAGCATTGATGTTGTCCAGAAAACTACGTGATGCCCTTGGATTAGGAGTCAATCCCGGGGTGAATGCCTTGCCAGCCAGCCTGCCTGAAGGGAGCGTTCCGGAAAGATTCCCGTAGGCAACATGCTGGGACATGGACCAGAATCCGGTGGTATACTTGCCACCACGATAATTGACCTGCCCGGAATAGCAATCATGCATTACCCGGCTGATTCGCTTTGCCATCTCCAGCCCTTCCCGGTCTCCTGAGCCAAACAACTTCACCTTGTTCTGTACCATGGCATGGAGAACCGGATCATTGGCAAAATCACTATCAATTGCTTCTTTAAGACGTTTAAACGAGACCTTTTTCTCCTCAAAAACCAGTTGTTTGATCACCAGCAGAGAATCTGTCACATCCGCCAATCCGATATTGGAGGTTCCGGAACTGTTAAACCTGGCACCGCCATGGACAACATCTTTCGCCTTCTCGATGCACCCGTCAATAGACGCTGATAACAGGGGTGTTGGGCGTATCTTCTGATGAACCCTACCCAGCAGGTTATTGAATTCAACCGCCTGTCCAATCATAAACTGCTGTTGTGTTTTCCAGGCTGCAAAAAAGTCTTCAAAATCCTGGAAATCACCATTCTCGATACTGCCTGTCTCCGGGCCAACCGCCCAATTCATCAGAGGATGCTTGCCATTATTAAGTGCCATCTCCAGGGGGGCCACCATGTTCATCAGAATGGAACCGGTGTGGCTGAAATGGTGCCCTTGAATCGTGGGCTCAACACATCCCGTCGCTGCCCAGTCATATATCTCCTCATCACTGTAGTGATGCTGCCCCAGTGCCTTAAAAACCGATTCGTCGTTGTGCATGATCGGAGTGGCCGAGGTGATGACATTCACTTCGCAAAGTCTTTTCAGATAGGTATCGCTGTTCTTTACAGGGTGGAAGCGGGCATTCAGATTAGCATCGCGCACAGGCATCATCTCAACAGCTTTCAGGAAGAGATAAGTCATATCGTTGACTCCATCCCCGCCATCGGGTTTAATGCCTCCAACAGTGACTGCCTGTGTGGAGCCGGCTCCCCCGAAAAGATAGTTCGAAATATCAGGGGTTAGCGGCTGCTGATCGCACAATCGCATGATAAAACAACCCGTCAGTTCCAGGGCATGTTTGATGTAAGCATCCCTTTCGGACTGAGAAGAGAGCTTTTCGATATCTTGTCTGAAATAGGGTTGAAACAACTGGTCCAACCTGCCCAATGAGAGTCCGGTATTTGAGTTCTCATTGTGAAGCGCAACCCAGATGATCCAGGCCGCATTCATTGCTTCATCAAGGGATTCGGAAGGTTTTGCAGGAACTTTACTACAGATTTCTGCCAGGCGTTCCAACTCCGCCTTGCGAACCGAGTCGGTCGACTTTCCGGCCGCTCTTGCTGCCTCCCGGGAGAGATTATCGGCATAAGCATTGACTCCTTCAAGACAAAGTATCATGGCTTCCAGGGATTCCCCCTGTGCGGGATTCAAGGTCGGATCGCCTCTTTTCTCTTTGATCTCTCCTATGGTTGAATCTGTACCTTTCTTCAGCAATCTTTGGAAATTGGGAATGGTATGGGAAATGCCAACCGTTTTCCAGACAAAATAAGCCACCAGTCTCTCATCCAGTTTCTGGCAGAGAGGATAGTTAAAATCACTTCGGGCGACTTCCCGAAAGTTTCGATGTAGCCAGAAGGGAAAGACTTCCCGGTGCAAAATTTCCGCAGTTTCCGGTGAACAGATGTAAGGCGAAATCACCCTTTGCTCAACCGACTGCAGTTCGCTCCAAAACATGGTGGCATGGGCATCTGGAAAGACAGTTACACCGATTTCATGAGATGTGGTGGTCCCCGCTATCAGGTCATTCTTCCGGATTAAAGGTGTTTTCCTCTCCATGGCATCCTTGAAGGCCAGGGCCTGACGCAATTCCGGATTCCATGGTCTTCCCTCAATATCAGTCTCAAAACCGTTTTGTCTGAACCAGTGAGTTATATCCCTGGCCCGTTCGACACAAACCTCGGGAAGACGATCAAACTGGTCGTTGTAAAACTTCTCCAGGCGAGGAAAGTCCCCCAGGCTGAATTGGGAAAGATAGGGATCATCCAGCGCTATCACGCCGGGATCGGCATTCGAAGATGCCTTCATTCTGTATGATTTCCGTTGCTGCAGTTCCTCCGCCATTCCCCTGCAATTGACCCGGTAGGTTCTTTTTCGAGCGATGATATCCTCCCGATGAGCCTTGTTCAGCATTTTCTGATGTTTCTTACCCAGAATCAGATGGACAAAATAGCTGAACAACTGCAGGCAGGACATGTTGCCATCGAGAATCATCCTGTTTTTGAGGATCAGGTTGAGCATTTCGTTTGGCGTGCTGCGGGCCATTTCCTTCAGGGTGCCATCATCCACAAAGTGCAGGGTGACATCAGTATTATCCGGTATCCCCGGTATAACCCGCACCCGACCCTGTTTAAACACAATGGCTTGTTCAACGCTGTGGGTATCGGTTTTGAAGCCGACGGAGAAGTCAATCCAGCCATCCACCCCTTTTAAATATTTACGTAATGACGGTCGGTGATTAAATTGCCAGGCCATGAACTGCAAAGCAATACGTGTGGCACTGTTCAACAGCAGGCTTCTGCCCTTTTTATGTTTCGAATTGCCTGCCGGTTTCATCAGCAAAGCTTGGTTCAATAAACTGAATTTTTTTCCTGTTTTCATCACGATGCTCGTTTGGAGATTGAATCCACCGGTTTTTTAAACTTCAACGCTAAGGTCCCAGCGATACCTCAATTTAATTCTGGCATGCGGAGGATAATACCCGATATAAGGAGAATTTTCCGGCATATGTACCGTTTCAACATAAGTGGCTCCAAGATACTCGATATTTTTCTTTGAAGCAATATTGTCAGTATTACAGGTCAACCAGATCGTTCCCAGACCTAAAAACATGATGAAGGGCTCAAGAAGTTGGCAGCTTCGGGCAGAAAGATAATCTCCACGAAAATCCTCATAAACGGTAAACCCAATGTTCCCCCGGTAAAGCCTGATATTCTCGGTGAAACCGGCCCGCAGGTTTATCTCCCCCATTAGCTCACCTGATTCGGCATTGACCATACGAAACTTATACACCGGTATCTTGACTTCGGGAGGAGATGTCATCTCCCTGACGATGAACCGGAGCCTTAGATAGCCGTCAATCCGTTTGGTTCTGTCAAGAAAATCCAGAGCTTTTTCACTGATGTCATCCTGTTCCTGCAACATGTCACAACCCTGTGTTTATATAAAGATTTTATTTTTCGTACACGAAGATTCAAACACCGATTTCATCGATACAATTTGCCAGAATAGACAAGATTCGTTTCTTCTCACTCTCCGTTACCCTTTTGTACGCACTCCCAACATCGGAATGGTAGATGTAGGATTCCACCTGATCAAGGTAGACAAATGTTCTCTTTTTCAAGCCCGGAATCAAAAAATCGAAGGATTCACGACCTGTTTAATAAAAAATCAGAGGGGGTAAAGGGTGTGGAAAGAATCTTCTGAAACTGTTCCCATTTTTGGGAATTGTCTTCAAAAGCATCCATGTACTTATTCACCAGTTTATACCCCAAAGCATAGGTGATGACGTAAGCCCGACCTGTTTCAATGAATTTCAGTGTTCTTTCCGCATCGCTCCTGGACAATACCTGGTATTTGATTAACTGATCCAGAGCTTGATCCCTGGAAATCTGTCTGTTCAGGTACTTTCTCGCAATATCAATTCTCGCCTGCCTCAGCATAAATATCGCATTGAACACGCGATTGCACAAGCCGGCTGCTGAAGGATCCAATCCAGCCATTGGAAAAATCACCTTCTCTTCGAACTCCGTCTTTTCGTTCCCCGGAAATGCCAGCTTCAGAGCATATTCGGCGGTACCTTCCGAGATCAGGGATTGGGCACTGAACAGGGGGTAAACGCAATATTCAATCCAACCTTTCTTTTTAAGCAGGATATTGTCCAGAATGAGGTGGAAAAAGTGATGCCCGGGATAACCTTCATGAGCGGCCAGATGTGTCACTGCCGAAATCAGCCTTGGTTTGTCGATGTTGAGCTGAACCACACTGTGATTGTTGCCCTGGTACCAGCTATACCCACCCCAGATTTTTCCGGAAACCGTTTCGATGGTAACCCGTTCCTTATCCGGCAGGTTCAGATGATTTTGAGTTCTGATCCTCACTTCTTCCATGGCAGTATCAAACAACACCTGTGTTTTATCCGCCGGGATCCGGTAAGCATCCACAAACGATTCGAATCTGGCATTGAGGGGACCGGAACCCGGTAAAATGCGGTTCAGATCTTCATAAGTTTCATCAAAAAATCCGTCCGGGTATTCTGGGTTGATTGCATCATAGACCAATTTCGACTGATCATCGAAGGCGATTTCTTTCCCGGCCAGCAGCTCTACATTGGTTGCCGCCGCCCGAAGCTGTTTTTGCAGATATTTATACCGCTGCTTTTCTTCACTATTATCAATATCGTCCTTTAATTTTTCGAGATCGCCCAGCAGCCTGTCAGCGTTTTCTTTGAATCGCAGATAGGGAAAATCAGTCTCCCTGGTTTCGTCTTCCGGTCTCCATTCATCCGGACCGATATAAAAATCGACATAGTTCGGATCATACAAGCCAAGCTCCAGAACCATTTTCACATATTGTTCAGCGATTTCATCCATAAGTAGTTTTGGTTAACTTAATACAAATTGGGTTCTTATTTAGACAGAGACTCCGCAGGAAAGTGATGTTTCTTATGCAATTGCTTGCGGAAATTAGGTGCGATTTAGCAGGCAACCCTATGTCATCATAACCATGTCATAACCTTTGTTCAAATGATCCTCCCCCGGTTTGATCCTGATGAAGGATTCTCCTTGATTTGAAAAAACCCCTGTCTGTACAATCAGTTTAGTAGATCATAGAAACCCTTGCCCAAAAGGCAAGGGTTTCTATGATCTACTAAACGCGATATTCCACCGGATAATGGGAATTTCAACCAGGGCATTCCAATATCGCCAAATTCAGATACTGCGAATATCGAAGCTTCATATAAAAACGGATTGTTGACAATAAGAATTCCGAAATTTAACAGGAACAGACCCGAAGGTTTTGATGTTGATGTGCTATGATTCCGCCTAAGTTTTTTCGTCTTGACCACATTATGTTTTTAACTGATAACATCTCAAAACCAGGAAAGATGAAACCATTTACAAAACCTTGGTTGCCGTTGATTTTTCTGTAAATCCAAAAGCCGCTGCCAAACACGCTTATGACATTTGCTAACAACTTACGAATAAAACCTCATGGAAAATGCTTCGCTTCTCACTCTGACAAAACTGTTTTTTGAACACAATTTAGACGCTGCTGCCCAAATTCTTGAAAACATGACAGAAGACGACGCAGTTGCCGTATTGAAATCTCTTCCTGTTTCATTGGCAGTCAAGGTTGTGAAGATTCTGCAGATCGAATACGCTGCAGCCCTTCTGAAAGATGCCGATGATCAGTTTCTGGATGAACTGACATCACTCATCGAACCTCAAATCTTAGCTTCAATACTAATGCGCCTCCCCACGGAAGCACGTGCGAAAATCGCTACACGCATCTCCGGTCAACTCAAAGATAAGGTCAGTGAACTACTGGATTATCCGGTAGGGAGCATTGGCCGAACCATGAGCATTGATTTCATCGCTTTGAAACATGACCTTCGGGTTGCTGAAGCAATCGAAAAGATTCGTATGCTGGCCAAAAGCAGATTCCCGTTTTCTTACGTCTACATAGTGGATGATAACAGCCGTCTGGTCGGGGTACTGAACATGCGTGATTTGATGCTGGCTTCTCCAGATAAGACAATGGAAGAGGTCAGTCGCAAGGAACTGTTTGCTTTACATTGTTTTACAGACAGTCAAGATGCCGCTCGTGAACTCGCAAAAAGGAAGTATTTTGCTGCGCCAGTTGTTGATAGTGAGAACCATATCCTTGGTATAGTAAAAGCTGAGCGTATGATCCACGGTGTTCAGGAGGAAACCACCAAGGATATCCAGCAAATGTTTGGTGCAGGTAAAGATGAACGCGTTTATTCCACAATAGTGTTTTCAATTAAAAAAAGACTACCTTGGCTTCATATCAATCTGGTGACTGCATTTTTAGCAGCCGCAATTGTTGCCTTATTTGAGGGAATCATCGCCAAAATGACAATCCTGGCGGTTTTTTTACCGGTTGTGGCCGGCCAAGGCGGCAACGCCGGAGCACAGTCGCTGGCGGTGGTCATGCGCGGTATCGTCATGCGAGAAATTCCCAAAAACAAAACCGTTCAACTTATTTTAAAAGAGGGTAAGATCGGTGCTATAAACGGATTGGTAATTGGTATTGTCACATCACTGGTCGCCTGGATTTGGAACGGTAATCCTTTTCTAGGTCTAGTGATAGGACTTGGTATGCTGGTAAATCTGATATTTGCCGGACTTGCCGGTGCATCTATCCCTCTGACAATGAAAAAAGTTGGTATCGATCCTGCCCAAAGCTCAAGCATCATCCTTACAACTGTGACAGATGTGATCGGTTTTCTTGCTTTTCTCGGATTTGCGATGATATTCCAGGATCTTCTGATCCGATAGCTGTTTCCACCGATAGGTAACCATGAAATTTCCGCCGACATCGGGCCTGTGTTCCCAAAAGAAGAGGAATCACCCTGCAGAGATTTTGGACAGGGGGATATGGATTATCCATAGCAGCGGATAAAAGGTTTGAAATCAGCTTTTTTACTGTTGATCCTATTATAAGCTATACTGCTTCTTGCTAATTTGATCAATTCAAGGGTCGACCGCGGGAAGTAAAGGATACCCCTTGCTGATTCTGCGTTCCAATCATAATAGATTCAATAAGGGGTGGATTGGCAGGTTTGCTGGATTCCCACCTGACCAGGAAGTTGGCCCCCGATCCGCCACTCCTGTCTCTTTGCGAAACGATATAACGAATCGACTCCAGTGGTTTCAAAATGATGGATTTTTCCAGATGTCTTTTCAAAAGTTTCCCTTGTGATTCATAATAATCGATTTGTGTGATTTTGATATGGTGTTTCAGATCCACATTTCTAATGCTCAAAGTGATGGTCAAAGCAAATGGTTTCCCTCGATCACCACTGTAGATATGCGAGTAGGCGGGAACATATATTGTTTGGCCTTTGGCAGGTAAGAAAGCATCCTGAGAAAAAAGAGGCAGGGGAGCCGTAAACAGGAAAAACAGGCAAACCATAAAACTAATATTTTCTTTCATTATTCTCCTTTTGATTTTAATAACTTCATTTACCGTTTCAATACCTCAGTGAAACCGGGAGCTGCAGACCGAATCGACCGATTTTGCCATTTTCAGCAAGCACAGCGCCTTCATGTCCCGGTGAACTTGAATCAAAAATGCTGAGTATCAAAGGCAGACTGAACTCTGCATTAGCCGTCAACCCTCCGGAAAAATGACTGTCCAACGGTTCCTTTCCGGAAAAGACTATCAGGGCTCCGGTTTTTGATTTTGCCAGTTTCTCGATAGCATCGCTCATTATGACGGCAAAATCCTCATCGTTTTCCCTCTTCTTCGCCGTCTTGCTGAGACAGCAGCCTCAAACAGTTTTCTGATTTCCGGTTGAAACAGGACAATAAAGCCGATTACGGCAGCCTGGCTGACATTGCCATAGATCCAGACCATACCTTCCAGATCCAATAATAGGGCGACAATGTACATCCCGCCTGCCAGAATCACTCCAACCAGGATTTTCCAGGTTCAAAGCCTTCTAACTGTGCTATAAACAAAAAACAAACCGAGGGTTATCAGAACAATGTTCATCAGAAAAACTGTAAAACAGTCTGCGCATCTACTCTTCATCCGAGGGGCGAATAGCCCCGAATCGGACTTCAGTGTCTTTTCCAAAAACCTGGGTCTCGTTGATATCGGACTGACAAAGATGACACGAATCCGCCAGAAACACTTGGTCTTTAAATAGGATATTCTTCTCCTTGGCCAGTTCCACAAGCTGAAATCGATCTTCCGGATGGGCAATGTCAATCAGTGTCTGAGTAAGTTTTCTGATCGTTCTCCTTTCTAACCCAAATTCAGGTTAGATTTCCTTTTTTTCACCGAATATCCTAATCGGCAAAGGATCTGTTACTGAACCGGTATAGATCGTCATATGGGGAAAGGGTATCTCGATTTCCTCCTCATCAAAACGTAATTTTATCTCTTCAGTAATGCTATTTTTTAAAGGAAGCCAGTTTGATTTTTCCAACCAGACTGAGAACTGGAGATCAAGACTTGAGTTACCGAATTCCAGGAATATGACCAGTGGTTCCGGTTCGTTGAGGCAAAGCGGATTGCTCCTTGCAACATCTGTGAGTATTTTGCGAACCCTCCCAATATCCTCCTTGTAGGCAATACCAATTTTAATGTCCATCCGCCTGATAGGAAAATGAGTTACATTGGTTACGTGGTTCTTGATGATGGTCTCGTTCGGGATACGAACATATTTATTATCAAAAGTTCTCAGTTTGACAGACAGGGTGTCAATAGAGAGCACAATGCCTGTTATTCCATGAACAGTTATAATATCATCTACTTGAAAAGGCTTTTCTGTGATCAAAAAAAGACCGCTGATGATATTTGAAACACTGGTTTGTGATGCAAAACCGACCGCGATGCCGGCAATACCGGCTGCACCCAACAAATGAGTCAACTTGAATCCGAGTTCGCTAAAAATGGAGAAAAAAATGACAAACAGTCCAGAATAAAAGACAAGCTTACCGACGATCATAGCTTGCTGAGGGGTGAATTTTTGACTCAGGTGCTTTCTGATCCAATTACTCAGGAGGTAGATTCCCGGTAGGCAAATGAAAATCAAAAACACAAATCGAAGACCAGATACCAGTGAACTTATGCTCAGATACTCCATCAGGTTGCTGGAGATTATGTTGAAGGGTTCCATAATACGCTCTATCGGTGTGATGAAATTCCGGATATATTCAGGATGGATGAAAATGTTCTTGATGTGAAACTTCTTTTTCCTTCCTGACGTGGCTTGGAGAGCAGAACCGCCGAAGAGATTTCCTCGGGGGCCTTACCGGAAATTTTTATCTGACTCGGATCGGTATCTCCTTTATAGGTAATAAAGATATCATCTGACCAGAGCTGCTTTTTGTCCAGATACATGGAAAGTTTGGAAACTTGAAGCTTAAACTTCTTGATTTCCAGCTCTTTATCCGATTTGTTAGCCAAAATAATGGGGCAGATGGCTAAATAATCATGATCCACATCCGGGGCTGTCTGGATCCGCACACCGGACGATAACCAATAGCAGAGTTCCCCCGCCGCAAAATCACCGAACCAGGTTGATGATAGTTCAATCGTCGGCAGCTCTTTCAAACAGGACTTTCCTGACATCTGTTCAACTTCAAACCTGACCCAAACAGGAACTTGAATGTAAAGTCTTGTTATTACTGACGGAAGAATCCGAATCACAACCTCCGGTTTTACCACAATAGCTTTGTCAGGAAATACCGGAACCACAGTGATTACATCGACACCCTCCTGCAGAGACCACTGGTCCGATACAGCCTTTTCAGGAATACAGTTCTCTGAGATCTTCTCCTCACCATCAGAGTTCGAACGACATGATACCAATTGCAGTTGACTATCTCCTGTCTGTATCCAGCTATGCAGATCTCCGATCTGCAGATATTTAGGGGTTCCCGCGCCAAGTTGATGGCCTTTCCAAAAGGCTGTTCCGCTTGTGTTTTCACCTTTTTCCATAGTCCTCGATTATAATTGCAGGGAAAAGCCTGACATCTCTTCGCCTGTTTTTTCAGCATTTAAGACTTTGAAAGGGCTGTTCCGAATTAATGGTAATAACCTGTTAAGAAACTATCATTATGTAATTTATTCAGCCAATCAAAAACCAGGTACTCATCTGTTCCCGGCTGAATTTAGTTCAAATCCGTACCTGCAGTGTGATATCAGGATCTTTTTAGCGTTTTTGACCAGAATCAGCAGTTCCTATTTCTACTCAGGAAAACATCACTTGCCCTTCTTTTATATATAATTACAATGAGTTGTAATTTCGCATACTCCTGACTAAAGATAACGAAATGTCTGCCATTTTCGAGGTGTTAGATCTTTTTTCGCTCCTGGTTTTGATATCAGATATTCAATGTATGCTTGTGAATACTCCTGACAAATCTGAAAAGAACAAAAAAATGAAATGAAAGGGGTTAACTAGTCGATTCGATTGTCTTACCCACCGATTTCATCATTAAGCGTGCAAGAATTTTTGATGTCAGATTGGGAACGATTCGAATAATAGTAACCGTGTAGGGGCGCTCTGTTAGGATTTCATCTGCTTTTGTCGCTGTTTTGCCTTCAAAGTTCTCCGGTATGACAGATCACTGCAATGCTGTTTTCTCTTCTGGCGAGAGACTATAATAGAGGTTTTCTTGCAGGACACAAATGGATAGCCTCATGAGAGCACTTTCTTCTGTTCAGCTATTTTATCCATAAGTAGTTTTGGTTAGCTTAATACAAATTGGGTTTTCATTTAGACAGAGACTCCGCAGAAAAGGGATGTTCCTTAGGCATTTGTTTGCGGAACTCAGGTGCCATTTAGCAGGCAACACCATATCATCGTCAACACGTTATGACCTTCGTTCAAATAATCCTCCTCCGGTTTGACACTGATGAAGGATTCTCCTTGATTTGAAAAAACCCCTGTCTGTACAATCAATTTAGTCGAACAGACTTTTTGCCGATCTGGCAACATCGGAAATGGAAATTCGAAAAAAATGAAGGAGAAATAGTATGTTGGCGGTCATTTTCGAAGTCACCCCTTCGACAGAGGGGAAATCGCGGTACCTGGAAATCGCCTCCGGTCTTCGTCACCACCTGGAAAATCGGGATGGATTTATTTCAATTGAGAGATTCCAAAGCCTGGTTGAAGAAAACAAGCTGCTGAGCCTGTCATTCTGGCGAGATGAAGAGGCTATCGAAAAATGGCGCAATGAGTTAGATCACAGAGCCGCGCAAAAGACAGGCATGACCTCCCTGTTTGAATCCTATCGTATTCGCGTTGCCGAAGTGATAAGGGATTATACCTCAACAGACCGTAAGGAAGCTCCAACAGATTCACGAGAAGCCCTGGATGAAGGAGGGATTTGATGAAATGTCTGGTCGTAACAGCACATCCACTGCAAAAAAGCCTCTGCCACCGCTTGACCAGTCTGGTGATTGAAAAGTTGGAACAACAAGGTCACCGGGTGATCCTTGAAGATCTCCATAAAAGTCGGTTTCAACCCGTGCTTTCAGCAAAAGAACGGGAAACCTATTATAGTGAATCCTATGATGCTTCGGCGGTATCCGCGTATGTCAAAAGGCTTCTTGAAGCGGAAGGTCTGGTTCTGCTCTTTCCGACCTGGTGGTTCAGTTTTCCGGCGATATTGAAAGGATGGTTTGACAGGGTATGGGGCCCCGGAATTACATATGATCATGCGGATGATTATGGCCCGATCAAACCGAGACTCAACAATCTGAAACAGGTTTTGGCAATAACCACCCTGGGCGCTAGCTGGTGGGTCGACAGGCTGGTCATGCGTCAACCTGTTAAAAAAGTGATCAAAACGGCAATCCTGGGGGCTTGCGCCCGGAATGCGAGCTTCAGTTACCTCTCGCTATACCAGTGCGAAGCGCTGAAAGCTGACGAAATTAAAGGATTCGAAAACCGAATTGAAAATGCCTTGTCCGGATGGAAATGAACAGAATATGCGATTTTTTTAAAAAAACAGGCGCCACTCGTCGAACTCAACTCCCTGGTGTGGTTTTTCAGTTTCCCATCCGGCCAGAAACAGAACGATCATGACAAGCAAAAAGCGCAAATAACTTCATTTACTTAAAAAATCTAAGGACAACTCAGAAAAACAAGTTATGGATATTCTTGAACACAACCGGCAATCCTGGAATAAAGCCTCCAAAGAGGGTAACAGGTGGTCTGTTCCGGTGGATGACAACACTATTTCCGAAGCAAAAAAGGGAAACTGGGAGGTTATTCTGACTCCGGTTAAATCCGTCCCCAAATCCTGGTTCGGGGACATCAAAGAGAAAGACCTGCTCTGCCTGGCTTCGGGTGGAGGGCAGCAGGCCCCGATACTTTCTGCTGCCGGAGCGAATGTTATCAGCTTCGATAATTCGGATGAACAACTCAGTTCCGATCGATTGGTAGCAGAGAGGAATTCTTTGAGCCTGAAAACGATTCAGGGCGATATGGCAGATCTATCCGTTTTTGACGATTCAGCCTTTGACCTGATATTCCATCCGGTGTCGAATGTATTTGTTCCGGATGTCAGCATAGTCTGGAAAGAATGCTTCCGGGTATTGAGAAAAGGAGGATCACTACTTGCCGGCGTAATGAACCCCGCATTTTTCCTGTTCGATCATGAAGAGATCGAGAAAACCGGGAAACTGGAGGTAAAATACCAACTGCCCTATTCAGACCTGAGCAGATTGGATGAGAGCAGGCTGCAGAAACTAATCTCAGACAGGGTCCCTTTGGAGTTCGGCCATACACTGGACCAGCAGATCGGGGGACAGATTGAAGCAGGGTTTGTTATAACCGGTTTTTATGAAGACGGGTGGAGTGATGACGCAACCTTGTTAAACCGGTTTTCACCAATGTTCATCTCCACTAGAGCAACCAAACCGTAGCTATGGGGGATACCATGTCCGGATACAGATTCAATCGAACAGCCAGGGCTTTCAGTAAGATAAACCTGGTTTACCTGGCACATTGTTCGAACCTGGTTTATAAGTCACAGGATGAGATCGGTTCCTGGCTCCGGGAGCAGGGCTTTAACCTGGAACGTAACAACTTCTTCTTTTCCTCGCAGGAGACAGAAAAAGAGAACACCCAGTGCTTTGTTGTGGGTGATCACAAAAAAATCGTAATCGCATTCAGGGGTACCGAAAATCAAACACTGGATGACTGGGGAACCAATGCACAGATCTCCAAGGTCGACTGGCCCGAAGAGAATCCCATCGGACGCGTCCATAGCGGATTTTTAAACGGTCTGAACGATGTCTGGCCCGAGATGGTGGAAGAAATCAAAACGCTGAGGGATAATAACCAACCCGTCTGGTTGACCGGACATAGCCTGGGGGGCGCTTTGGCAACCCTGGCTGCAACGAGCCTGACATTCGGGAATTATAAGCCGGAAGTGGCAGGCCTCTATACCTTTGGACAACCCAGGGTCGGGGATAATCAATTTGCTATAAGTTTTAACGATGCACTAAAGAAAAGAAGCTTCAGGCTGGTCAATAACAATGATGTGGTGACCCGTGTTCCACCCCGGCTTTTCGGTTATCGTCATATTGGAACTCTGAAGTACTTTGACAATGACGGAAAATTGTTGCCGGATGGCAAACTAACTTGGTGGGGCAAATTCTGGGACAGGGTTGAAGGCGGAATTGAAAGCGCCTTAAATCTTGAACTCGATATCATCGAAGATCACAGCATGAACGACTACGAAGATCTGGTAACCACGGTTTAGTGATCACCTCCTGGCAGGCAGAATGATCAGGATTATAATCCGAATGTCTTTAACAATCTTTAAACCAATCAACTTTTTGATGGATCAAAATGGTAACTGCAATCCTTTTAATTAACGCTGAGCGTACCCGGATCAATGATGTCGCTGAGCAATTGGCTGATATCGAAGGAATAACAGAGGTTTATTCGGTGAGCGGCCCGTACGATATTATCGCAATGATCCGTGTCACGACAAATGATGACCTGGCTGATTTGGTAACCAATCAACTCGTCAAGGTAGATTCAATCGTCAAAACTGAAACCCTGCTGGCCTTCAGAACCGTTTCCAAACACGATCTGGAAGCCATGTTTTCCATCGGAATATGAGAGATGATCTGGCAAAAGAGTAGTTATCGTATCGATGACGACAAACATCGCATCGACGAAAATGATGTTTTGGGCCTTTTGAAAACCAGTCACTGGGCCGCCGAGAGAACCCTGGAAACCGTCAGGCTCACCATTGAGAACTCACTTTGTTTCGGATTGTTTCACCATGAAAAGCAGGTTGGTTTTGCCCGAATTCTCACGGACTATGCCACCTATGCGGTACTCCTTGATATGATTATCCTGGATGTGCACCGTGGAAAAGGTCTCGGCAAGTGGATGATGGAGGTGATTACCAATCATCCCTCTTTGGCTCGAACTCGGCAGATTTTGTGGACCTCCAATGCAGATGGGCTTTATCAAAAATTTGATTTTAAAAGGTGGGAGGGAGATCCAAAGGTGATGGTCAAACCTCTTTTTGGTCAGCACTGAGCTTCTCCCTTCACTCAGTTTAACGAACCTCAACCTTAATCAGCATGAGAATCTGGGATATTAACCCGGGATATCTGAATCGACAAAGCCTCCTTGGTGAGCACCGGGAACTCCACGGGATTGTCTCCATCATCGTCAATAATAAAAAAGGGTATTCCAAACACCCCGAAACACTGCGTTGGATTGATCACGGCTGGGCGTTATTCCAGCGTCACCAGTTGTTAAGATCGGAAATGATATTACGGGGATTCAGGGAATTATCACCGGTGACTGCCAGTGGTGGGAAAAATCGCTGGCCCCCTGTTTATATTGACGATCCCTGGGAACAGATACTGATTCTCAAATCGAAATATAAAGGCAAGGAACAGGGCCGCATCCCTCTTCCCGTGAACGTACAGCAGTTGTTGAGTCAGCACAAATATTCTATTCTTGCCCGCGATCCGGATCTATACAAAACCATCGGTAAAGAGGTATCCGGGAAGAAACCGCGACAGGGACTCCCGGGATTGTCCGCAACACTGGTTGATGCGCTTCGCGAAAGACCGCCAGCCGGAAACCTGAAAAATACCTTGCAGCACATGTGGGGGCATATCTCCGGCTTTTTTACCGGATCCAAAAAAGAGGTCGATTCCTGGTCTCCCCAAAAGCTCCTGAGTGAAATTCAGAAACTGGTCATTCTCTCACAAGAGCCCTACCTCCTGACATCTACTGCTCTCAATGAGCTTCAGATCTGGATTTCTGATGCTTCTCAATCAACCGACAACGCCAAATCTTAACAAACAGCGTTCACAAGCGATACGTTCAGATTGAAGTGAATCCGGAACGGATTTCTTCAGGCGTTTCAAGCGCCTCTTCAAACACGTGTTGTTCAACTGAGCGATTGAGCCGGTTGAGAAGATTGAGCAAAGTGGTATCCTGCAACATGGATCTGAGATCTTCTACTGCATTCGCAGCGTCAGTATCATCACCCGGTAACTCCGTAATATTTCGATTATTATACGTTTATGTGAACATTACAGAAGAATCTGGCAAATAAAAATAAATTAGATTCAGACCAGGTGAAACCGGCAAGCCGATTAGTCAAAACAGATCTTGTTGCGAGTCAGATCCGAAAGGAGACAAATTGCGGCAATAAGAGCAATATCGTACTATGATATTTCGGTTACACCGGATATCCTGAACCTAAAACGTTTTTACCCATTTTACGTTGAATCGAACGCTTTCCAAGACCAACAATCAGATGAAGGATCAGTCTAAAGCCTGGCAGCTTAAAACCGGCATGGGCAACATTCAGTTGCTGCAGGCGTCATTTTATAGGCAGAACTTTGCCAGACACAGCCATGATGATTTTCCCCTGGGGGTTATCGAGAAAGGTGCGCTTTCATTTTACTTTCGAAGGCAGAACCTGGTCGCGCCGGAAGGTACGGTTAATCTGTCCTATCCGGGAGAAGTTCATGACGGACATTCCAACGACCGCTCGGGTTGGCACTATCGAATGTTCTATTTTGATCTGGAATTCTTGGAGACGGTCTTCCGGGAGATGCACGGCAAAAGCTCAAACCTGCCGTTCTTTCCGAATGGGGTCATCAACGATACCGCTTTAGCCAATCTCTTGAAAGAACTCCATCAATCCATCGAGCATGGCATGCTGACCCAATTGGAGACAGAGTGGTTCCTGGTTAATATCCTTGCTTACATGATTTTTCGACATTCCGATCAGAAATGCTGGGTTAAACCGGTTGCCAGGCGTCATCCCGGAGTCGACAGGGTTATTGATTTCATCGGGGACTCATACCAGAAGGATGTAGGTCTCAGGGAGCTGGCGGATATGGCGGGACTAAGTCCATATCACTTTTGCAGGCTGTTTGAGAAACAGACAGGCATCACCCCCTATTCCCACCTGATTCAGACCCGTGTCAAAGAAGCACGTCGACGACTTTCCACCCAACAACCCATAGCAGATATCGCCCTGGATGTCGGATTTGCGGACCAAAGTCACTTAACCCGCAGGTTCAGGCAGGTTTTCGGAATTACCCCCAACAAATACCGCAATATGGTTCAAGATTAGTCCATCCACCTCTCTTATCCTGGAATGGAAAAGACTTGTAAACCAATGGTTATTAATTCCGGGAGATCTCATGATAAAGAATCGATCGACAGCTTATCTCTGTTTAACTTCGGCCATGATCGTGGTCAGCAGTTCATTTCCTGTCGGCAAAATGGCAGTTCACAGAATACCGGTATTCATTTTGTCCGGGGGGCGATATGCAGCCGCCATACTGTTAATGATCCCCCTTTTGATTTACTCCAGAAAAGCATTTCGCAGTGTCAGCAACCGGGATATATTCCTGTTGATCCTCCAGGCCTTTTTCGGTGTCTGGGTGTTCAATATCTCCCTGTTCTGGGGATTAAAATATCTCCCCGCCGCCAACAGCGGCATTATATTAGGTGCTGTTCCTGCCATGGTACTTCTGCTTTCCAGACTTTTTTACAAGGAATCCCTGACTGCCAGAAAACTGATCGGGCTGATCCTGGCATTTCTGGCAGTCTGGCTGGTAAACAGCCCGGATGCAGCCCAAACCGGCGATCTCTCCGTGGACTATTGGCTGGGAATACTTTTCGTTCTCGTCGCAGCCATTGGCGAAGCCCTCTTCCTGTTTATATCGAAAACGACATCGACTCACGTCAGTCCCTTTATTTCAGCATCCCTGATCAGCATTTTTGGGTTTCTCATGATTCTGCCCCTCACCGTGTGGGAAAGCCTGACCATGGATTTCGGCCGGTTATCGATGCAGGACATTCTTCTGATGCTCTATTTTGGAGTAGTTGTCACTTTTGTCGGATACCTGCTCTGGTTTAGAGGAGTTTCTGCGGTCCCAGCAGGGGTGTCAGCTTATTTTACCTCTGTCATGCCTGTCAGTGCCGTTTTCCTGTCGGGTATCCTGCTGGGCGAATCCATACAAATGATTCATTATGTTTCCCTGGTGCTGATAGTCTCAGCGATTTTTATCTCCATCTACCAACCCCGGGCACAGCAGGCTTAATCTGTGAAATCCTCTTCAATCCGAATCTTCAGGGCAATACTTAAACCCGCGGGCCATCAATCCGACACCGGAACGAATGGCCCTTTCAGAAAGACCTGCATAACCCGGAACAAAACCGTTCTCACTCTTTTTGCCATAATAGTATGAAGAGAGTGGTGATACGTGAAGACCTGCCGGGGAAAAATGCCGGGAAAGAACACTATCTACAACAAGTATGGTCTGTTTTTCCATGGAGTGAGAAGTTGACATTCGTGTTCTTGCTTAACTCCCGAAGGATTTGTCAATTGTCTCCTATTCCGGAAATCTCGTGAACGGTCCCCGAGTTAAACGCGTCGTCCCATTGAAGATTCTGAAAAGTTTTATTTGATACTTATTTTAACTTCGCAAAACCCTGTTTTCCCCGGAAGGCATATGTTTTCGATTCATCCAATAGGATAGGTTAATCGAAACAATGGTATATCAAGCCGAATGATCCGTCGAATTTAAACACATGATTCTTTGAAATAGTAATCGTGACAACTCCAGCGCCCGGAAATGATGGCTGCTTTAAGTTAGCCAATTCTGGGTATTGAGGAGCTTTTCAATTGAAGTGACATCACCTTCGGCCTGCACCGGGAAGATATTTAACAGCCAGTCCGGTCGGTCCCAAACCGGCCCTTATCTGATGGGTGCCATTAGAAAAAACGCTTGACGGTTTCTCGCTTAAATGCATATGGTCCTGAAAGTACAGCTCTTTTAATTATATTAAAGTCTAACAATTCGAAGGCAACGGATCCCTACAGTTTTGAAATAAGTCCAGATGAGCAGTTCACAAAACCTCAATAGACGGTATCTCCATTCATTCCTGCTGCTTAGCGTCAAAAAAGAGAGAAAGGATGCAATTTAAGGTCGATAAACTGAAAGGAGATTTTTTTGGTGGTTTGACCGGTGCCATAGCATCGTTACCCAGCAGCCTGGCATACGGCTTGGTCGCTTTTTCACCCCTCGGACCAGATTATATTGGGTTCGGTCTGCAAGCCGGAATTTACAGTGCTATCATAGCCGGTCTGTTTGCAGGTCTGTTTGGAGGGACTAGGGGTTTGATCTCCGGACCTAAAGCGCCGGAAACGCTGATCATCGCATCCACTCTCGCCCAGCTTATTGCAACCGGTTTTTACCAGGTTCCGGCAGATGAACTGGTTGTACTTGCCATCACAGCTTCCTTCTTGATGATCGCCCTGGCTGGCGTTCTTCAGGTTATATTGGGAATATTCGGCATCGGCAGGCTTATCAAATTCATCCCGTACCCGGTCATTGCAGGCTTTATGAATGGCAGTGCCATTCTGATCATGATAAGTCAAATTTGGAACTTCTTAGGAGTTGAAAAAAGAGACACCTTAATCGACCTCTTCGGTAGTCTGTCAGAACTTCAGCCCCTGACCGTTCTTATTGCGATGACCACGCTTCTGGTTATGCACCACTCATCAAAACTGACAAAAAGGATTCCCGGATCCATCCTGGGTTTATTGATCGGGACCCTGTTGTATCAGGGGCTTCGTTTCGCCGGCTATTCAGATCGGCTTTCGGCCAGCGTTGGGGATATCCCGTTAAAGGTTCCAACACCGGAATTTCTGGTGGCATTTATCGACCTGTTTCAAAAAGGTTATTTTTTTGACACCTTGATCAGGGTTTTACCCGGATCCATCGGTATTGCAATCCTGGGAACGATTACATCGCTCCTGGCCTCGCACGTCATGGGGGAGTTGTCCAATTCATCAACCAACTCCAACCGGGAGCTGATCGGCCAGGGGATCGGGAAAATATCGGTCGCACTGTTCGGTGGAATCGCCGCAACCGGAACTCTTTCCAGGAGTCTGGCCAATTACAATGCCGGTGGTCGCGGCAGGATGTCAGCAGTTTTCAACAGCGCAATCCTGCTAACCATTGTTCTGGCCCTCTCTCCCGTGATGGAACTGGTGCCCAAAGCTGCCATTTCGGGGATGTTGTTTGCCCTGGCATTTAAAGCCTTCGATAAACAAGGCATCGCTATCCTCATCAACACTATTAAGAGCAGGGACATCCGTCTGACGGTACACCTGACCGATCTGGTCATTATCCTGTCAGTTACCCTGGTCACCCTGCTGTTTGATTTGGTTACCGCCGTGGGTTTCGGCGTCGTTATCTCGATTGTCACCTTCCTCGTCAAAACCAGTGGCTCCATTATTCGCAAAATAAACAACGGCCAAGCCATCAGGTCAAAGAAGACCCGTAATGAGGAGATGATCGAGACGCTTGGTAAATACGGGAACCAGATCTGTGTGATTGAACTTGAAGGCTCCCTGTTTTTTGGATCCGCCGATGTTCTGTCTGCCAGGATTTCCGAGCTAATCCAACAGGAGATCAACTACGTGATACTGGATATGAAACGAGTGGTTGATATCGATAGCACCGGAAGCAATATTCTCGAACAACTACATAACAGATTGAAAAAGAAGAAGCGGGCCCTGGCGCTAAGCTATGTTAAAAACCACAGCAAATTGTGGCATTTTTTAAAAGAGACAACCGACCTGCTTGATGAAGAGACGGATCAGTGTGTATTTGCTGAAACAGATCTTGCCTTGGAGTTTTTCGAGGACAAGCTGATTGAGAAATACAGTGCCAACCGCTCTGCAACCGAAGAAATTGGCATGGAAACCTTTCCCTTTATGAAAGATCTGACTGATAAAGAGAAACAGATTTTCACGGGTTTTATCCGGCGTCGGGAATTCGAGAAGGATGATGTTGTTTTCAAACAGGGAGATAAAAGCAATTCCCTCTTTTTTATCACCCGGGGATCTGTGGACATCACCATAAACATTGATGACAAGGGCAATAAAATACGGGTATCAACCATTCCTTCAGGCACCTTTTTTGGTGAAATTGCACTTCTTGACAATACCCCCAGATCCGCCAATGTCGAAGCATGTGAGCCTCTTATTACTTATGTTCTAACCAGGGAAGACTTTGAAATTCTGAAAGAGAGGCATTCCAATATCTCCATTGCCCTTCTCACCAATATCAGTAAGCTCTTCGCTGCTCGTCTCCGGGCGGCCAATCAAATGATATCCGAATTGGAGAAGTAAGATCTTAAAATAATAAAAACCCCCATCCTTCAGGTCCTGTTTTAAAAATCCGACCTTTACGATAAATCAGCGTGATTATCGAGCTCCGGATTTTTCGCGTTATTACTATCCCGCACTGAAGCCAGTGCCAACTGATTGCCTTTTACTATTCTATTGGTATCGATCCTTCAGGCTCAAAAGCAGACTCCCCGCAAGGCATTAACGATGCAACAAGGCCTTCCGGCCAGTATTATTGGGCCACCTCCACTTTATATGTTTGCATTTCTAGTTCAATTACAATAAGGTAAGGTCTCCATACAAGGTCAGGAATAGGGATTTAACAAACCTGCAATCAAAATTGACAGCCTAAAATGAGCACCAATCCCCATAAAACCAGCAGAAGAAGCTTCAAGATTCGCATCCTGGAATTATTCACCGTACTGATTCTGATTACTATTTTCGGACTGAGCTTCCTGTTCTATTATCGTTCCACCGATATAATTCTTGATCTGACTGATAACCTGGTAAAAGAGGTGACCAGTAAGATCATCGAGCGTACGACCAACTATGTGGAAACACCCGCGGCCCAGACAAGAGCGCTTAGCCATCTGGTCAACGATCCCAATATCATGAATGTTCATGAGGAGATCTGGAGATTTGCTTGGGAGCAACTTCTGGTTTTCGAGCAGATTCAATCCATGTTTGTGGCCGATAAAAACGGAAGTTATGTTCAGGTGAGGAGGGAACCGCGGTTTGCAACGAGATATATTGACAGATCCAAGGAATCCCCCATCGAAAAATGGTGGTACCGGGACCAGGATTATAACCTCAAGGACTTCAAGTCAAAAATCCCGACCTTTGATCCCCGGGTACGTCCCTGGTACAAGAATACCAAAGAAAGCCCCAGAATCTATTGGACTGATGTATACGTGTTCACCACCGCCCAAACCCCGGGTATTTCAGCCTCATATCCGGTTCTGGACAAGGAAGGCAAACAGATCGCTGTGACTGTGGTCAACACACCTTTGCACAGCCTTTCCGAATTTCTGGCCAAACAGAAGATCACCAAATACGCCACTATATTTATTACCAATGCCAAGGATGAATTGATCGCCTTTCCCAGAAGTGACTTCACGTCAAGGATAGATAACAAAACCGGGAAAAGAAGGCTCTCCTATGTTTCAGAGCTATCAGACAAATGGATCACCGATGCATTTGTCGCGTATAGAGAAAAGAGTAAGGATCAGGGCGCCCTGGAGCAAAGAAAGAAAACCTCCTGGTATTCCGAACTCTTCCGCATACTCGGAGAAGGGCGAATTCCAACGGAGCAGGAAGTATTTCATTACCCACAAAGAGATTTCACGGTTTCAACCACAAATGGGGAGAAATACATTACCTACTCCGTTCCATTCCCCAAGTCATTTTCCTCAAAATGGGAAATCATTATAGTTCTGCCGGAAGACGATCTCATCGCCCCGCTAAACGAGCTTCGTAAAACAGGGTTGTTAACCGCCATCCTCTTTATGATCTTCTCTTTTGTTGCCATCTACTTTTTTATCAACACCCTGACCAAGCCGATCATTAAACTGGCAGAAGAGACTGAAAAAATAAGCCAGTTCAATCTCGACGATATCGGAACCGTCAGCAGTTCCATCAAAGAGGTTGAGATCATGAACAAAGCCCTGGTCTCTGCAACAACGGGACTTCAATCTTTTAAGAAGTACGTACCGGCAGGTCTGGTAAGACAATTGATTGAGCTGGGAAAAGAGGTGAAACTGGGCGGTGATGAAAGTGACTTGACCATCTTCTTTTCCGACATTGCCGATTTCACCAGTATTTCGGAAAAGATGATTCCCAATGAGTTAATGTCCCATCTCTCCTCATACCTGGAGGAACTGTCCAGTATCATTATGGATGAACAAGGGACCATCGATAAGTATATCGGAGATTCCATCATGGCTTTCTGGGGAGCACCGGTCAAACAGGAAAATTCCCCCTATTTGGCCTGCAAGGCGGCACTGGAATGTCAGAGAAAGATAGCGGAACTGAACACGAAATGGTTAGCGGAAAACAAATATCCCCTTCACACCAGAATCGGCATCCATACCGGTAAAACCATCGTGGGAAACCTTGGTTCGCTGGATCGAATGAACTACACTATCATTGGCAACAGCACCAATCTGGCTTCGCGTCTTGAAGGAATCAACAAACTGTATGGTACCAAGATCGTCATCAGCGAAGATACATATCGACAGGTTTCCAACTCTTTTTTCTGCAGGCTTCTGGACTTTGTCTCGGTCAAGGGACAGGAAAAAGGATACAGGATATACGAGCTGATCGGTGAGTTGGACAACATAGATGAGCAGACAAAAGAATTCTGCGGCCAATATGAATACGCATTTCAGGCCTATCTGAATAAGGATTGGGACACGGCGATCAATGTTTTGGAAAAGCTGAAAGTCAAGCGTGCCAATGACAAGTCGATTGACCTGATTATCGACCGTTGCCTCTATTTCAAAAGAAATGGCGACAAAATGCTGGAAAACTGGGATGGCACCTTCAATTTGAATGAGAAATAGACACCATAGTTGAAACTATGAACAGGTTAATAGGTAAAATGGAAGCAAAATCAACGGGAACTAAAATGTGCTTTTTGCCTAAGCGCAAACGTGTTTGGATGGTACGAGTATTTTTCCTTGCCTTATTATGGGGACTGATGGCACCGGAAAGCGGTTTCAACATGAAGACCGCGATGGGTCAGACAAAGAAAAAAAGAAAGGACTCCATTTCCTGGTTAAAAGTCTCCGAGGAAAGACAGAAGGACTGGCAGGTCGAATATTCCAAATCCGACCAGTCCGTTTTACAAATTAAATCAATCTGGCCCGAGAAAGAGGGAGAGGTTCAAAAGAGGATCTACTCCATTGTGCCCAAGAAATCTTCAAGCTATATAATGGCGACTGATAAATTACTGGAAGTTCTGCATCTGGAGGGCATCCGGGCTGAGATTACCATTGTCAATTTCAGTAAAGAAGAAGATCGCGGCATCGAAATTCTCAAGATGGCTGAAGAGGCCAATGCCGATCTGATCTTTACCATGGGATCGGAATCGGCCGAACTGGTTCACAAAAACTACACAGGGGGCAAGCTTCCGGTTGTCACCTGCACCAACAAAGATCCGGTATCCCTGGGTCAGATGAAAAACTATTCCGAAGGAAGTGGTACCAATATTGCCACGACTTCGCTGAATGTACCCCTGGATATCCAGTTAAATTACCTGTTCGAACTGATACCGGGATTAAAGAATATCGGTTTGATGTACAACAAAAACCACAAACAGGTTATGGCCACGGAAGTGGTTCCCGCCCAGCGGGAATTCGCCAAACGTAACCTGAATGTGATCGATGTAGCCGTGGAATCACGTGAGACGTCCAAGAACAGACTGGCTATTATTATTCCAAAGGCCATTAAAGAGATGAGGAGGAATGACCCTCAACTGGAAAAGAGCGTTTTCTGGATCACCAGCAGCACTGCCATCTTTTCACAATTGGAGACCATCAACCTTCATTCGGATACAGTCCCTGTCGTCAGTTCCATTCCCAATGCAGTTAAAAAGGGAGACCACAGCGCCGTTCTGGCAATCGGTATTGATCGTAGAAACAATGCTCATCTGGCCAGCATTTATGCCGTGAGGATCCTCAAAGGTGAGGTGAAGCCGGGTGATCTCGTTGTTGGGATTGTGACACCTCCCGATGTAGCCATCAATTTCCGGGTGGCTCGGAAAATTCGGCTGAAAATCCCCTTTCGCTTTTTTGAGAGCGCAGCCTTTATTTATAACTACGATGGCGATATTGTCAGATCATTTGGTGAAAAAGTAGAAAAAAAACAATAACAAACCCAGCCTTTAGTGCGCGTTATCCGATTCTGTGCAATGAACGGGGATGCTTACGGATTAACACAAGCAGGATCATAATATGAAAGTCAAAAGAACAGATTTGCAGCGAAAAAGAATCCTTTACAGTTCACCGATGATCATCATTACGGTGCTGACTCTGCTTCTCGCAACTTACGTAGGATTTGGAGAAGCCAACAGAAAGTACACCGTATTTCAACTGCAAAAGTTAAAGACCCAGGGAGAAATAATCAAAAATGCCTTCGATACATACCTGAAGGCAGGTCTGCCGCTGAAACAGTTCAGTGGTTTTGCTTCCACCAGTGAGCTGCTGTTAAAATCCGACAACAGCATCGGGAATGTCCGTGTTCTCGACACCGGCAACAATATCGTTTTCTTCAAATCCCAAAATGACATATCAAGAGAGCAATTTGTCAACGAACTTGCTGGCTTAAACTATGAAAAAATCTCCATTGGCAAGGAGGTTTCCACCTCATATCTGGTCGAGGAATCCAGGGACAGTTACCAGATTACCCAGAATCTCAGTAACAAGTTCGGCATTGTCGGCAAGATCATCATTGAAGCCCCCAAAAAGGAACTGCTGGCCTATGTTAATGAAAAATATTTTGTTGTTTTCTATTTTTTCCTGGGTTTGTCCTTGGCCTTTCTTCTCCTGGTCGTGATATTCGAGACGGCTTCAGGAAACAAGCAGATCCGTCAGAAAGTTTACCAGTTGGCCTTTATCACCTCGTTTCTTGTCTTGTCGGCAGTCATCGCCACCAGCGTATTCAAGATATATGAACATGGAGCCAAAGCCAGTACAAAAGCCCTTTCCGATTCTATGTCTGCGAGGATTGCCGAGGTGCTGGATCTGGGAATTGAATTCGGGGATATCAAAGGGATTAACGACACCTTCAAGCAGTACAAGGCCAGTAATCCTGATATTAATGCCATAGCCATCACCGATGGTGATACTACCATCTCCCACACCGATCCGAATTATATCGGTATTCCTTACCAGAAACCGGAGGACTGCCTGGAATATGTGAATTCCTTAAACGGATTGCATAACGGTGCCCCTAAAATATTCAGGGTGGCCGTATCAATGCCCACCAGGGTCATCACCAACGCTATCCTGGGCAGCAGCAAGGCGTTTATTGTTCTGTTTATTGCCTGCGGGCTGATCTCGCTGATCTTTCTCAATGCCGGGAGCGCCATTTTGGATATTCTTGCCAGGGATTCCTATGACTCGGACAAGGAAAAAAGCCTGGCGGAAATCATCGACGACATCTGCGATGACGGGATCATCATCGACGAGGAACAGGAAAGACTTGCTGCCAAGCTGCATGAACACCCGAAACTCACGGATCAGGAACAACGCCTGTTGGACGACTATAACAGACGCTTAAAGGATGGCTCGTTGATAGTGAAAAACCGGTTGGATATTAACTTCGACATCGGATTAAACCTGATTAAACCGGCCTATTTTCTGATTGTTTTTGTCAACGCCCTTTCAATTTCCTTTCTTCCGCAACTGGTTTCACGGTTCGCCGAAAGCACCGGTTCTTCTATCGCCAGTGCTTCACTACCGTTTACCATCTATTATCTGCTGTTTGCTTTTGTGTTAATTCCCGCCGGACAATATGCTGAAAAAGGGAATCTCAAGAAATTGATGGCGGCCGGATTTATTGCCGAGGTAATCGGATTAACCATGGTGGCTTTGTCCAGCGACTTCTGGATACTGACCATTGGTAGAGCAGCTTCCGGTATCGGCCAGGGATTCTTCCTGATCGGTCTGCAATCCTACGTGCTGGCTGTTACTCCCAAAGGAAAAAGAAGCGTGGGGCATGCCGTCAAGGTTATCGGAAGAAATTCCGGGCTCATCGCCGGAACAGCCATTGGAGCGCTTCTCTATTCCTACCTCGATTATTCGGGGGTTTTCATGCTGGCATCTATCATCAGTCTCTCCGCCCTGATTTACCTGGGAATCCTGGTACCGGGTGTGGAAAAAGTATCCGGGGCTGATACGGCTGACAAAGCCAAGGTACAGGATCGCAAGGAGAATGCTTTTGTCACACTGTTCAAGAACATTATTGCAGTGATCAAAAACGGCGAATTCATGAAAACGCTGTTAACCATCGGTATTGTTGGTAAAATGTCCATTGCAGGTGTGGTGATGTTTGCTGTTCCCCTTCTTCTGTCCAAAAAGGGATTCGCAACAGAGGACATCGGTCTTGCTTTGATGCTCTACTATATCTCCGGAATGATAACCACTCACTTCGCAACCAAAGTGGTGGACGCTCCCGGAGCGACCCGTTGGGTTCTGTCTGTCAGCGCCGTTATCGGCGGGGTATCTTCGCTGTTTCTGGGATTCATCGGTATCAGCAGGGTCATTGAGCATGCGGCTCTACCTGGGCTCTCCCTGCTGGCCTACTTGGCGATTGGTTTCAACACAGCACTGGGCCAGATCGGGTTATCGGGCATCGATTCCTACCTGATTCTGTTTTTTATCATTATTATCGGCGTTTCCAACGGATTGCTGGCTGCACCGATCATGACCCATATTGGTAATACGAGAATTGCGGAAAAGAGAGGGGTCAAAACCGTATCGGCGACCTATGTCTTTTTGGAACGGTTCGGTCATGTCACGGGTCCGGCGATAATCAGTATGTTAATAACCGCCAGCAGCGGAAGTACGCTTGCCGTTTCCTTCTTCGGAATCATCACCATTGCACTGGGGATACTCTTCGCTTTAATCTCCAGGACATATAGACCACAAAAAGAAGAATAAGTACCGCTCTTGATCTAAGTGGCCTTTTCTGTGTTATTCTGAACACCGCGTTTAATTTGACTTGGGACAGAGACCTTGTTTTTGTCCCATTGGCGAGACCATTGTGCTGATAGTAACGTTACACCTTGTAACTATCAGCACAATTAACAATTGGGTAACGCATATATTGATTTATTAGATGCCATTTTTACGTTATCCAAAAACAATGCAGCCAGTTTTATGCCAAAACAGGCCAAGTTGGAGATTAAGTTTTCCCCTTCCCCTAATTTCTTCCCAACCCTCGTAAAACCGTTTATACTCTTTCAAACCAAACCTTTTTTATTAAAAATCTCTGAATATTCCCGACGTGATCCGACGTGGCGCAATAAGCTTAACGTTTGGCTTTTAGACGAATTATCGCTTCGGATATACTGATGAGGCTGTTTTTTTGATTTTATTGGCCCTTCTCACCAGAAACCAATCAATAATAAGTAAAAATAAACTGTATTCGAAGAATTAGGTTAAGATAAAAATCAATTTCGAAATATTTCATATTTTATTATTTGACATTTTTTATGAATCTTATTAGAAATACATATCGCAAAGACTCTGGAACCAGTAAAGTCTTCAGGGCAGATATTAGCTGACGATTTTGTCATGTAGTTCGAGTCGTGGTCTCGATGTAAGTGATATTTTAAAAAGCAGGAGGAGATTGCTATGGATACAAAAAACTTAAGGGTCAACGGCAAACGGCTGCAGCAGACCCTGGAGGAAATGGCGAAAATAGGCGCCACACCGGGAGGTGGAGTCCAAAGACTGACACTAACCGATGAAGATAAACGAGCCCGTGACCTGTTCATCAAATGGTTGAAAGAGCTGAACCTGGAAGTAACCGTTGATGAGATGGGCAATATCTTTGGTAAACGCGCGGGTCGAAACAATGATCTGGCCCCTGTCCTCAGCGGTTCTCATATCGATTCTCAACCCAAAGGGGGAAGATTCGACGGTATCCTTGGCGTAATGGGTCCTCTTGAAGTCCTTCGCACCCTTCATGAAAATGAAATAGAAACCGAAAGGCCAGTTGCGATTGTCGACTGGACAAATGAAGAAGGATCGCGTTTTGCTCCGGCAATGGTCTCTTCCGGCGTTTGGGCCGGAGCCCTGGAACGGGATTGGGCTTACGACCGAACCGACATCAACGGTCTGCGATTCGAAGATGAATTGATCCGTATTGGTTACAAAGGAGACGTTCCTGCTGAGAAATGGCCCATTCACGCTTACTATGAGTATCACATAGAACAGGGACCGATTCTGGAAAGGGAAAAAAAGATTATCGGGGCTCCGAAAGGTATTCTCTGCCTCCATTGGTATGATATCTACCTCGAAGGAGAGGCCAACCAGGTTGGCCCCACACCCATGGAAGGTCGTCACGATGCCCTGTGTGCCGCAGCCGAAATGATCCTTAGGGTGAACCGGCTTCCGAAAAAGATGGGAGGAAATATGGTAGCCACGGTGGGAGAGATTCAAAATCATCCCAATTCGAGGAATATTATACCGGATAAGGTTCATTTTACTGTCGATATCCGCTCCTGGGACGACGATCTTGCTCTCAGGGCCTGGGATGATCTCAGGAAGGATTTTGAAGAACTGGCGGCAGGCAGGGGCTGTCCAATTAGAATTGAAGAGACCTGGCGTGTTGAACACTCTCCCTTCAATGAAGATCTGGTGCAGCGGGTTCTGGATACTTCGGCCGAACTGGGCTATTCTAATCTAAGAATGGTCAGTGGTGCCGGTCATGACGCCAGTTATATGAACCAGATTGCTCCAACCGCCATGATATTTGTTCCCAGTATTGATGGTAGAAGCCACGTCGAGGTGGAGAAAACCACTTGGGAAGATTGCGAAGCCGGGGCAAATGTATTGTTGCATTGCATGTTAAAGTCAGCCCAGGAAGGTGGATAATACGATGACAATAAAGCACTTCTCCTTGGGCTTTAACGATTGACCCATTGATTTTCAGACCCGAAGCAATCCAATTAGTAGAAACGGAGGTTATAGTGAGTAAAGTCGACGATTTTAACAAAATGCCCGACGGATTTGACCTGGGACAGGCTATCGCTGAAGCGGACCGCTGTTTACTCTGTCATGATGCCCCATGCTCCAAAGGCTGCCCGGCGGATACAAAACCCGGTGAATTTATCCGCAAATTCCGTTTGAAAAATATTACCGGTGCTATCAGGACCATTAAAGAGAACAATATCCTGGGGGGTGCCTGCGGAGTGCTCTGCCCTACAGAAAGGCTCTGTGAAAAGGAGTGTTCGGCCAAGTTAAGATCTGCCGGTCATCCTGAAGATCGCGATGATCCGGTTCGCATAGGGAAAATCCAGAGATTTCTGATTGAACACTCCTGGGAGATGGGATTTAAAGTACTTGAAAAAGGTGAGCCTCAAAAAGGCCGCATCGCCATCATAGGATCCGGTCCGGCCGGCTTGAGTTGCGCGGCTGAACTGGCCAAAGCAGGCTATCAGGCTGTAATCCATGAATCGAGGCCTGAAGCGGGCGGAATGATTCGCTACGGCGTTGTCCCTTTCCGCTTTGATCTCGATTTTCTCGATCAGGAGTTGAACGATTTACGCGATTTGGGTGTGGAATTTAAATTCAACAGTCGCATTGAAGGTAAGGAGAGTGCCGAAAACCTCCTTAAAGAAGGATATGATGCGGTATTCCTGGGAACCGGACTTTGGAACGGAACCGACCTGAAAAAGGATGAAGAGGATATAGATGGCGTTTTTGATTCCATCGACTATCTCTCCGGTTTAAGGGACGGGCGATTGGAAGAGTTTCAAAGAAGAATCGAGAATAGTGTTGTTGCCGTTATCGGTGGAGGTGCAACAGCGATGGATTGTGTTGAGTCAGCGCAAAAGCTGGGTGCCAAAGACGTCTACCTGGTTTATCGCAGGAGTTTTTTGCAGATGCCGGCGGAAAAACCGGAACGAATTCATGCAATGGAGGCAGGAGTTCATTTTCTGTTTCTCAACCAACCTACGAATTATGTTACGGATGGTTATAACAGGCTTAAGGGTCTCAAGCTCCTGCAAACCGTTCTGGGTGATGCTGACGAATCAGGCAGACGCAGACCTGTGGAGGTGGAGGGTTCGGATTGGATTCTCGATGCCAGTATCGTGATAAAGGCCATCGGTAACATTCCCGAGGACCAATCACCGGAATGGTATCCCAATGTTAAAACCGACGAGAAAAAACTGGTGATAACAGATCCGAAAACAGGTGAAACCTCCGTCAAGGGAATATTTGCCGGGGGCGACATTGTACGGGGACCCGCCCTGGTTGTAACCGCTGTTCAGGATGGCAAAAACGCAGCCAAAGCTATCGTCAACTATCTGCGACAATAGGAGGAATCGGCATGAAAGATAAAAAAGTAGATCTATCCATAGAGTTTTGCGGAGTCAAGTTTAAGAATCCGTTTCTGCTGGCCTCTTCGCCGGTCTCCAACAGCGCTGAAATGGTAGAAAAGGCTTATGAGGCAGGCTGGAGCGGTGTGGCTTTCAAAACCCTGAATTCTGACAGAATTCCCATAATTCACCCCTCCCCGAGAATGAATTCCTACCACTATGGTCACAAAAAACTGGTGGGGCTGCAGAACGTAGAGCAGATTTCCGATCGTCCCCTGAAGGACAACCTGCTTGATTTCCTCTATCTCAAGAAGAAGTACCCGGACCATGTGATGATCTCAAGCATTATGGGGTTTTCCAACGATGAGTGGGAATACCTGGCCAAGATTTCGGAAGATAACGGGGCCGATATGCTGGAATTGAATTTCTCCTGCCCGCATATGTGTGTAGAAGGAACAGGCCATCACGTAGGTAAAGCCTTCGACCTCATCGAAAAATTCACATCCACTGTAAAAAAGGCCGTGGGCATCCCCGTCATCGCGAAGATGACGCCCAATATCACCGATATGACCGAGCCCGCACTCTATGCCAAAAACGGGGGAGCAGATGCCATATCTGCCATTAATACCGTCAGTGGAATTTCAGAAGTCGGTTTGGATGACATGGTACCCAAGCCCAACATCTTCGGGATCGGGGCTATAAGCGGCACTTCCGGCCCGGCTGTAAAACCGATCGGGCTGCACTTTATCGCGGATATGGCCAAATGTCAGGATCTGGCCCTTCCACTCTGCGGCATTGGCGGTATCGAAACCTGGATTGACGCCTTGGAATACATGCTCCTGGGCGCATCCACCATTCAGGTTTGTACCGGAATTATCCACTACGGATACCGAATTGTGGAGGACATGATTGAAGGCCTGACGGACTTTATGATTGATAAAGGCATATCCAAAGTGGACAACTTGGTGGGTCTGGCCTTGAAGAATCTGGATACCACTGATAAATTCGACCTTGAACGCCAGGGAGTTACCGAGTACGATCTGGATAGATGTGTCGGCTGCGGTCAGTGTTATATCATATGTAAAGACGCAGCAGGACAGGCTTTGGACTGGGATGAAAAACTCAGGCAACCCAAACTGATCGAAGATAAATGCCTGAGCTGCATGATCTGCAGCTTCGTCTGTCCTGTTCCCGGACTGATCTCTTTCAGGGAGATGCCCGGAAACTGGCAGCGCAATGAAACCAAAGTGATGGATGAAAGTCTTGAAGCAGAATTGAAATATAGTCCCTATCAACCCTAACAAAGGAGAAATCTAATGTCAGTGCTGATCAAAGGAGGATTGATCGTCACCTCAACCGGAAGGTACCCTGCTGATGTGTTTGCGGATGGCGACAAGATAAAGGCAATCGGAACAGATCTCGATAACCCGGCAGATGAAGTGATCGATGCCACGGGTATGTATGTCCTGCCCGGTGCCATTGATCCTCATACCCATCTCTCCATGCCCTTCATGGGGACGTACGCACAGGATGACTATCAGACGGGAACCATAGCGGGGGCTTGCGGCGGGGTCACAACAGTGGTGGATTTCGACCTGCAGCAGAAAGGTGAATCCCTTTTGGAAGCAATTGAAAGAAAAAAATCCTGGGCAGAGGGAAAAACAGTGGTGGACTATTCCCTGCATCCGGCTGTCATGGACCCACGCCCTGAAGTAATCGCAGAAGTTAAAAAGGCCATTCTGGATTACGGAACGCCCAGTTTTAAAATCTTCATGGTTTACGATTTTCGTGTCGATGACGCCACCATGATCAAGCTTCTGGAAGAGACCAAGAAATACGGTGGTCTGGTACAGGTGCATGCTGAGAACGTTCATATGATTGATCATTTGAATGAAGTCCTGGCGGCAGAAGGCAAACTTGAACCTTATTATCATGCGGTCAGCCGACCCAATATCGCCGAGGAAGAGGCCATTGCCAGAGCAGCCAAGATGGTAGAGATCACAGGTTCAAGAATCTATATTGTGCACCTCTCCTCCAAAGAGGGACTGTTCAAGGTTAAGGAGGCCCGTGACCACGGTATTGATGTTTATGCTGAAACCTGTCCCCAGTACCTGCTACTGGACGAAGAGCGTTACAAGGAACCGGACTTCAACGGAGCAAAATATGTCATGTCACCTCCGCTGAGAACAAAAGAGAGCAATGAGGCTCTCTGGACCGGCATCAACAGCGGTGATCTACAAGTTCTGGCAACCGATCACTGTCCTTTTGATTTCAACGGCAAGAAGGATATGTTCGGCAAAGACGACTACAGAAAAATCCCCAACGGCGCTCCGGGGATTGAGACCCTGCTGATGCTGGCCCATTCCGAGGGTGTGGCTAAAGGGAGAATCTCCCTGGAAAGAATGGTGGATATTGTCTCCACCGGTACCGCCCGCATGTTCGGATTGAAAGACAAAGGCGCAGTGCAGGTGGGGAAAGATGCCGATCTTGTGGTTTTCGATCCCAATCAGAAATTTACCATCACCCAGTCCAAGCTTCACATGAATGTGGATTATACTCCTTTTGAAGGAACCGAAATAACCGGAATGCCTTCGGTCGTTTTTTCAAGGGGCAAAAGGGTTGCTCAATGGAATGGTGAGCAAATGGATTTCGTCGGGGAGGTCGGACGGGGCCGGTTCGTCAAGCGGGAACCCTTTGAGGGATTTTAGTTAATCGACCGGACGATTCACAAAGTTGGGATTCTGAAAAACAATATCAAGACAACCAAATCACAGGAGGAAATCGTGTCGAGAATCGTTAAATGTGGTCATATCCAGGCAGCAAATGCCAAGCATGACGGGACACCGGCAGAAATCAAGGAGGCTATGATCGCCAAGCATATTCCCATGATTGAAGAGGCAGGGGAAAAGGGCGTACAAATTCTCTGTCTGCAGGAAATCTTCTATGGCCCTTATTTCTGTGCCGAGCAGGACACAAAATGGTACAGCACCGCAGAACCGGTACCGGGCCCAACCACCGAACGGCTGGCAGAGTATGCCAAAAAATATAAAATGGTGATGGTCATCCCGGTTTACGAAGAGGCCATTGAAGGTGTTTATTACAACACCGCCGCGGTGATCGATGCGGATGGCTCTTACCTGGGCAAAATGCGTAAAGTACAAATACCACACACCTGGCCCGGATTTTGGGAAAAGTTCTACTTCAAGCCCGGAAACCTTGGCTTCCCGGTATTTCAAACCGCCTATGCCAAGATCGGAATCTTCATCTGTTACGACCGACATTTTCCCGAATGTGCCCGTGTACTGGCTCTGAAAGGTGCTGAAATTCTATTTAATCCTTCCGCCACCGTTACCGGAAAATCAAAGTACCTCTGGGAACTGGAGCAACCTGCACAGGCAGTTGCCAACGGTGTGTTTATCGGGGCTAATAACAGGGTGGGATTGGAAAAACCCTGGGAATTCGGGGAATTCTACGGATCCAGCTATTTTGTGGACCCGCGAGGTCAGATTTTGGTTAAAGGAAGTGAGGACAAGGATGAAGTTGTTGTCGCAGACCTGGATCTCGAGGTTATTCGTGAAGTGCGGGATGGCTGGCAATTCTTCCGGGACAGACGTCCGGAAATGTATACCGAAATTTGTGAACATTTGCCTTAGTCGATATCCCTATAACAAGAATTGAGTCTAACCTGCCATTTTGAATCGAATGGCAGGATTACGTTTCAAAGGAAGACGCCTGCAGCAAGCGGGTGATTTAATCCAATCGGAATGAAACGCTGCTGCAAAAAAGAGGTGTACCTTTTCCCCATTGCATTTGTATTGTTTTCAATTTTTTTCCGGAAAGGTAAAGATGAGTAAAGAAGAAATCCTAAAAAACAATCTTGATTACACCCTGTTTTCATGGTCACCACAGGCCGGTCTTAATCCAATAAGCGCCGAACGGGCAGAAGGTGTCTATGTCTATGATAGGGATGGTAAACGTTATATCGATTTTTCATCCCAATTGATGAACGTGAATATCGGTCACGGTAACCAAAAGGTCGCCGAAGCAGTCGCCAAACAGATGAGCGAACTCAGCTACGTCTATCCCGGCATGGCGACAGAAGCCAGGGGACTATTGGGCAAAAAGCTGGCGGAAGTCTCTCCCGGATCGCTGAAAAAGACCTTTTTCACCAATGCCGGAGCCGAAGCCATCGAAAACTGTGTCAAATTGGCCCGTATGGTAACGGGACGACATAAAATTATAGCAAAGTATCGATCCTATCATGGTGCCACATACGGGGCGGTGACCGTCGGGGGAGATCCGAGAAGATTTCCGGTTGATCGGGATCGGATGCCCGGTGTGGTACATGTCGAAGATCCCTATTGCTACCGCTGTCCCTGGTCGCAAAGTATTGAGTCCTGTAACAGGGAATGTGTCGGTCATATCGAGCGGGTTATCCAACTTGAAGATCCCGGAAGTGTGGCGGCTATTCTCATCGAAGGCGAATCCGGATCATCCGGCTGTATTAAATATCCACCGGACTACTGGCAGAGATTAAGAGAGATTGCGGACAAATATGGCATTCTGTTGATTGCGGATGAAGTGATGAGTGGTTTTGGCAGGTGCGGTCAATGGTTTGCCATTCAAAACAGCGGAGTTGAACCCGATATGATTGCCATGGCAAAAGGACTGACTTCAGGTTATGTACCCCTGGGCGGTGTCATTGTCTCGGAATCCATTGCCGATTTTTTCAACAAAACCCCAATGATGATCGGCCTGACCTATTCGGGTCATGCCGTAGGCTGTGCCGCAGGTGTCGCAACATTGGAGGTTTACGAAGAGTTGGATCTGATTAACAAGGCCAGGGAGACCGGGGCCTATATTGATCAGCAAGTTGCTAAACTGCAGGAAAAACATCCTTCTTTGGGTGACTTCAGAAACACGGGATTGCTGGGCTGTATTGAACTGGTCAGAAACAGGAAATCGAAAAAACCTATGGCACCCTGGAACGCCGGGGCCGCAGAAATGGAAGTTATGAACAAGGTGGCCGGCAAGATCCGCGAACTGGGCATGTTCACCTTTGTCCGCTGGAACTGGATTTTCGTCGCTCCACCACTTACCATCACCAATGACGAAGTGGACGAAGGACTCGATATCATCTCCCAGGCCATCGCCATTGCCGATGAACATGTAACCTAAACCAAAATAGGGGACGTAGTTGAAATATTGACATTTGTTCAAATGCCAATATTTCAACTACGTCCCCTATTTTCACATCTCGGTTAACTGTTTGATATGGGCTGTCCGTTTCTTGGCAACCAGCTTCAAGGCACGGGTCACTTCCGGTAATGCTTTGATTTTTTCGGCGGCATCGAGGTAGAATTGTTCCGCCCTCTCTTCAAGTTTTCTGGAAGCTGCCAGCAGGGCGGAAGTATCCATTTCCCCGGGGACCCCCGGATCCAGTTCATAGGCATCGCTGGTAAAATCCGAAATGCCTTCCAGAATCATTTCCGTGACATTTTCTCGTCGTGTCCGCTGGATGTTCTTCAGGTTTTTTTTGCAATCCGTCATAAACTGCTCAAAAGCAGATTTTACAGATTCATCGGCATTAACGGATGCAGTGTTATAAAAAGACTCATCGCGAGATTCCATCTCTTCGGCAAAACCGAGAATACTACCAAAACTATTCAACTGCATGTTGATCTCCTAAATGCAAGGGCAGGAAGTTAATCCCTGCCCCACGTATCCTGAAATTCTAGAACCAGCGTTCAATGACCACTTTCATGTCGGTATAGAACTGAAAAATTTCCCGGCCATGTCCTTTTATATCGCCAAAGAAGGAGTTCCCGTAACCACCAAAGGGGAAGAAGCTCATGGGAGCTGCAATACCGATATTCAAACCGATCATGCTGGGATTTGCCCGGTATTTAAATTCACGCGCTACTGCCCCGCTTTGGGTATAGATACAGGAAGCATTGGCAAATTGCCTGCTGTTGATCAACTCAATCACTTCATCCAGATTCTGAGGATTGACCAGACTGACCACCGGTCCGAATATCTCTTCGCTGCAAATCGTCATATCCGGATTCACATTGTCAAAGATGGTGGGACCAACAAAGTAACCATTCGGATACTCGTCCACTTTGAAGCCACGACCGTCCAGCAGAAGCTCTGCTCCTTCCTCGACACCCTTTTCAATAAACCCAAGGATTTTCTCCATGTGGGCTTTACTTCCAACAGGTCCCATGGCGACCGATTCATCCAGGCCATTACCCACTTTCATATTTTTAGCGGCTTCCAAAAATCGACCTTTGACCTCTTCATAAATATCACCGACAGGGGCCAGGATTGAACCCGAAAGACAACGTTGTCCGGCACAGCCAAAAAACGATGTGATCAGCGAGGGCATCGCCTTATCCAGGTTTGCATCCGGCATGATGGTAACAACATTCTTGGCGCCACCCAGGGATTGAACCCTCTTACCGGTTTCACCGCAGCGCTGGTAGATATACTTGGCCGTCGGTGTTGAGCCCACAAAGGAGATCCCTTTGATATCGGGGTGATCCAGCATGGCATTCACCGTGTCCTTGGAGCCGTGAACCATATTTACGACTCCCTCGGGAAAACCGATCTCTTCCACGATCTCAAAGATCTTGGTCTGTGTCATGGGAACCTGCTCGGATGGTTTAACGATAAAGGTATTACCGGAAACCAGGGCGTAGGGCAGGAACCACCAGGCCACCATTCCCGGGAAATTGTAGGGAACGATTGCAGCGAAAACTCCCAGGGGCTGTCGATGACCCGAGCAGTCAATATCCTTGGCAATGTCTTCCAGGGCATAACTGGTCATCATAGTAGTAACCCCGGTTGCGTGCTCTATGTTTTCGATCATTCTTCTTACTTCACCCCGGGCCTCATCGATTACCTTTCCTTGCTCCGTCGTCAGCACCCGTGCGATCTCTTCAAAATTCTCTTCAAAGGCATCCTTCAGGCGAAAAAGGTATCTGGCCCTTGTCAATGGAGGAGTGGCCCGCCATTCTGGGAAAGCAGCCTTGGCAGCCTCAACCGCCTTGTCGACATCCTCTTTGTTACCATAGGGGACTTCGGCGATCTTCTCTCCCAATGCAGGATTCCATACATCACCTCTAACTGCAGAAGTGGAATCGATCCATTCGCCATTAACAAAATTTTTCATTAAGGGTAGTGCCATAACTGTCCTCCATTTACTATTTTTGGGAACTGGTTTTGAAAAAGGTTCAACCAACTCATCGGGCCGAGCGGTAAGGGAAAGTTAAGTCCGGCAAGGCAAAGCGCAGCTTGTTAGCATTGTAGAGTATACTTGTGCATATCATCATTGCTCAAATCATACAAGTCACCCATGTGTTCCTTATTCTAAGGTCCTTCATCCGTCTTGTCAATTCAAATCCAACAAAAACTACGGAAAAAAGAGAATTATTAACTAAATTCTTCGAAAGATATCGAAAATGAATGTTTTTGTTCTTGTTATTTGACTAAATCCCCGGTTAATACTACAAAATATGAAACAGTTGTTAACCTGTTTGCTAAATCATGACGATTCTGAAATGATTTAGGTTGATAAGGGATTGATTTTTCAGAAATCCCGCTTGGATTATGAAATGAAAAATCCGATTTCCCGAAAACCGATTTGGAGGGTAAATGCAAAAGAAAAAGACCTATAAAAAGAAGAAAATCGATAAGATAGACTGTATGATGATTGAGTTATTGCAGAAGGATGGTCGGATCTCCAACACGGACATAGCCAAAAAAATCGGGATTTCGGAAGGAACTGTCAGGACGCGCCTGAATCGTTTGATCAAAGAGGAATACATCCAAATCGTAGCTGTCAGTAATCCCATGAAACTGGGATTTAATATTGTGGGCTCCATCAGGATTCATGTCGATACAAAAAACATGGACCACGTTATCAAAGAACTGAAAGAGCTTAAAGAGTTATGGTTTCTGGTTCACACCACCGATGGTACCTGTATCGATTCCGAGTTTATCGTAAAATCCCTGGACGATCTCAATGTGCTGCTACTGGACAAGATCAATCGAATAGAAGGGATAATCCGTCTGGAGACATCGATTTTCATGAAGTATATCAGAAGAAGCTACGATTGGGGCACAGCCCTTGATCTGGTTTGATGAGAGAAATAACGTAGAATTATACCTTGCCGGAAGGGATGGGATCTCCACCCTTTCCCCGGTTCATCCCCTTAAAACTCGTAAGTACTGCCTGAAAACGCCACATCGCAGAATTCACCTTCCTCTACATCCGGTACAACAGTTGAATCATAATGATAAAGAATCATCTTCTTTTTCAGGTCTTCGGGCAAGGTCTTCAGCTCTTCAAGACGCGTGTGTACACCGCTGGGGAAGGGAGAAGTCTCCGTATCGTGAAAAATATAGTCAGACTTCATGTAGTGCCCCCTTAACTGAGGAGGCACCATAAACTGGGTGTCTGTGGGAAAGAACACGATGGTGTCTTCGGTTTCGAACATTAGTCCATAGGAAGGCATTGTGGAATCACCCGAGACCACATGCATCGAAAGAACGATATAGGCTCTCCAGGTCCTCTTTTTATCCTTAAATGTGAGCGGTTCATTTTCGACCATCTGCATGGGATTGAAATAAGTTTCCAGACTAACCTCTCTCACCTGCTGTAGGGTTAACAGGCCCGGTTCAGCCGCTTTCCAGAGGGCTTCAAGGATATCCCTGTGTCCGTACATTATCGGTTTGGCATCCTTGGGAACTTTATACAACTGCCCTCGAGCTGCTTTATAAGTGATCTTGTCAATTATATTCTCCCCGCCAAGCCAGTTGGACTTTTTCCTGGTAAAAAAGGGATTAAAAAAGGTTTTCAGGGCTATCCCTTCAACTCCACCGATATGATCATCATGGGGATGCGAGACGTAATAGGCATCAATATCCTTGAAATCAAGTCCCTGGCTTGCCAGCGCATGCCGGACATCGCTACCGAAATCCAGAACCAGACGGAAGGGAGAATCTTTGTCGCCACGGATATTGCGCTGATCAAATTCGATCAGGAAATTGGATTGCCAGGCCGAAGAGTAGAGGTTCTCCTTATGCTCTTCAAAATACGATTTGAGGTAGTTGCTGATCTTCCTGGTCGACCAACCACTTTTGCCTATTTTCTTGGTGAGTTCAGGAACCATAGCCTGAAGTTTGTCCACTGGTACGGCATCTTTGAAGTCTCCGACCGAAAATGCGGAGTTTGCTCCCAATACGGTAACCTTCATAACATCCTCCCTAATATATGTTGGCTGTGACTCCCTTTTACCGAATATTATCAATAAGGTCAAATAAATAGTCTGTTAGCGATCACTTCCCGACCATCTGTCTAAAATGCTTTTTTTCATGTTGCGGCATTGTCAATTTGAACTTTCGAACGCCTTAAATCCAAAAGAAGAATTACTAAAGAGTTAATCTTGAAAACAGGGCGTTTTACAAAAGTTTTACTTTACACACAACCTGTAAATCACTTTACTTTTAAACGATAACACCACTACCCAAAACTCATAAAAAGGCAGGATAGAAAATGCAAGCAATCACCCACCACCTCAGAGGGATCATATCTGTTCTCTACCTAACGGTTAACACATTAGTCTGGGGAACATTTCTTTTCGCCGTCACCTGCTTAAGGCTGATGATTCCCCTGGTATCCTGGAGAAAGATCTGTGGAAGGATTGCCATGTTCATAGCCGAAAGCTGGGTCTTTTTTAACAATACAGGCATCATCCTGACCCGAAACATCGACATAGTGGTTGAAGGTATAGAAAAGCTGGATCGCAAGGCCTGGTATCTGGTTATTTCCAACCACCAAAGCTGGACAGACATCCCGATTCTGCAAAAGGTTTTTTATCATAAGATCCCCTTTCTCAAATTCTTCCTTAAAAAAGAGCTGATCTGGGTGCCCGTCCTGGGACAGGCATGGTGGGCATTGGATTTCCCTTTTATGAAACGATATACTCCCGGATTCATTAAAAAGCACCCTCACCTCAAGGGGAAGGATATGGAAATCACCCGGAAAGCCTGTGAAAAGTTCAAGGACAATCCAGTGTCCATTATGAACTTCACAGAAGGGACCCGATTCACCACAGTGAAGCAGCAACGGCAGAAATCCCCGTTTAAAAACCTGCTTAGGCCCAAAGCAGGCGGTATCGGGTTTGTTCTTTCTGCCATGGGAGATCAACTCAGCTATATTCTTGATGTCACGATTTCCTACCCCGATGGCGAACCCGATTTCTGGGAGTTTCTCTGTGGTAAAATGAGAAGAATCCACGTCTCGGTTCGCAAAATACCTGTTACGGATGAACTGGTTGGAGATTACACCAATGATAAAGACTACAGGATCCGTTTTCAACGATGGCTGAATGACCTTTGGAACCAGAAAGACCTCTATCTGGAACACGAAATCAAGGGACGTTTGAAAAACTGATCCGGTTGAAACCCAAATCAATGTCAAACATTGTTTGGCATTGGTCTCCACCATCCCCACACGTCACGTTTTGCTCATGTCGTCTTCGACTTTGACGCTATAGTTATCCTCTGATTGACCCCGATTGCCAAAAGCAACTCAATAGTGACAGGATCAAAACTTGGTTGCCCTTTCACGGAAGAGCCCGCCGGAAGTGTGATCCCCAATATCGCGGAGATAGAAAAGTACGAGATGATCATCATGGGATCCAGGGGACTCTCTGATCTAAAAGGATTAATCGTCGGCAGTGTAACGCACCGGGTGTTGCATGTCGCAACCTGTCCGGTGTTGGTGGTAAAAAGATATCAAATTTCTTCAAAGTGACAGGTAAAATGTCGCAGAAACTCGGGTTGGTAGGTGATACGATAACCGGGAATCTGCTCCCTGTGCTGCCAGGCTTCCGTGATGATTTCAATGAGATAATCGAAGTGACTTTGGGTATACACTCTCCTGGGAAAGGCCAGTCGCACCAGCTCCAGCGGGGAAGGAATTTCATCCCCGTTCTCATCCTTTTGGGCAAACATGACACTTCCAATCTCCACCCCCCGAACCCCACCCTCAATGTAGAGTGAATTCACGATACCAATACCCGGGTATTGGTCGGATGGAACATGGGGCAGGAACTTACCCGCGTCCAGAAATACCGCGTGTCCGCCTGCGGGTCGCACAACCGGGACCCCCAACTCGATCAGCCTGTCATAGAGATAGGTGACTGTTGCATGGCGATATACCTGGTAATCATATTCCAGGGCCTCCATCAATCCTATGGCAATGGCTTCCAGATCCCTGCCGGCTAAACCGCCATAAGTTGGAAATCCCTCTCTCAAAATCAACAGATTCCTGAACTGCTCTGCCCATTTGTCATCATTGCAGATGAGAAATCCACCGATATTTGACATACCATCCTTTTTACAGCTCATCGTCGCCGCATCCCCGTATGAGAACATTTCACGAGCGATCTCCAACAAACTCTTGTCGCCGTAGCCTGGTTCGTTCTCATGAATAAAATAAGCATTCTCCGCAAATCTGCAAGCATCGATCACCAAGGGAATGTCATAAGCGCTGACCACCTGCTTGATCTGCCGAATATTCTCCATGGAGACGGGTTGGCCGCCACCCGTATTGTTGGTGACTGTCACCATGCAAAAGGGGATTTTTTCACTGCCATGTTCTTCCAGGCAGGTTTTGAGCTTATCGATATCCATGTTTCCCTTGAAATGAGCCTCCTTTTCGGTATCAAGGCCATCAGCGCAAAGTAAATTGAGGGCGATTGCACCCTGGAACTCGATATTGGCCCGGGTGGTGTCAAAATGGCTGTTATTGGGAACAATATCACCTTTCCGCAACAGTGTTGCCGCCAAAATCGCCTCAGCCGCCCTGCCCTGGTGTGTGGGAAGAACATGTTTGATACCGGTAATCTCCCGAACCGTCTTCTCAAATGTTTTCCAGGATCGGCTTCCCGCATAGCTTTCATCCCCCATCATCATAGCAGCCCATTGCCGGGTGGACATTGCCCCGGTTCCGCTGTCCGTCAAAAGATCAATACTACAATCCTCCGCATCCAGCAGAAAGACGTTGTTCATGGCTGCCTTCAAAGCTTCGGCTCTTTCATCACGGGTTCTCAGTTTGATAGGTTCGGTGGTTTTAATACGAAACGGTTCAATTATTGTTTTCATTTTTTTGCCCCCTCGTTGACTGCGATGTGAACTGCTTTCGCCTCATACCCGATATGGTTGAAATGAAGGGCGTTAACCTTACGCTCCAATTCGGCACACCCCCTGAATTAATCCAAGATAACACGATATTTAAAACTGATTAAGTATTAAGATTTTAATCGGTTCAATTCCATTATCAAGAAAAGGCGGAAAAACCCTGTTTATCTCTCATTTATTAGACCATACCTTATGGTATGAAAATAGTGACTAAATCCTACTTTGTCAAGCTGATTTGTCAATCGGTTATATCAGAGATGAAGGGTATCCCAAACGCAATGTGGATACCATTTCAGCAGGTAATTGAATATGAGAAACGAGGCCGAGAGCATCGGATTGATTCCACCGGAATGGAATCCCGCGACGATCCCGATGATTCACTTGCTGTATTTCACCGGTTGTCTAAACAGGTGGCCTTTGTTGATGGATCAGTTGGGCTCCAAACAAGCAGGATCAACCTGTGCCGACTCATCTACAGATCGAAATGATCGTGAAGTAGATAAAAGAGACGGGACAGTTCCTTGCCTTTAATGCTGGGGATAACCTGTTGGGCACCCACTGTAAATGCATATCGAATCAGGGCGAGATCCCTGGCCGAGTTTTTGTCGCCTGCTGCCATCTGGTAGATCTCCTTGAGATAGGTGATCCTCTGTTTGTCAACACGTTCCTGGAACTTCCGGACCATATTGTCTCTCAAGGCCCAGGCACGGATAGCGACTTCAAGCTTATAATTACGGGTTTTACTGGAGGTTTCGAACAGGAGTCGGTTTCGCTCTTCAAAGGAATTACCTTTTTTACTGATCTGGATGATGTCCTTGGTCATCTGGTCTTCCCAGTAGGTCAACAATTCCCTGGAAAATGCTTCGCGATTTTTGAAATGATGGTAGAAGGAACCCTTAGTCACTTTCAGGCGGGTTGTCATCTCTTCAATGGTCAATCCGGCGTTACCCAGCTCGGCCAGGACTTTTAGTCCTTCTTTCAGCCAGGTTTCCTTGGTATGTCGTTTCATCAGGCAGGTATAATCGATTTTGGTTTAAACCGTTTGATGGATTTCGTTGATTTCCTCCTCCTAATCAATCAACCTGCCTCAAAAATCTACCAATGACAAGATGAATTGATCGATAAACCCAATTCAAATTCGTCATTCTTATCTTCTCTTCCTAAGCTTCTGTTTCAAGAGCTAAAATACCCACTCCGAAGTTTATTAATTGAAAATCGGATTCATCCGATCACCATTCTTATCACAAACCGGGTTCATTCCTTTCCCCACGCCGCATCCAACTGCCCTAACAGCAACCGGGCTTCAGGCAGGAGTTCCAGGGCTGTTTTATACACGGATTGCGCCTTTTTCTCGTCGTAAATGTGTGAGGTTATGTTTCTTTGCTCACGAAACTCGAACCATTTTTCCGGATTTTCAATGAATCCGCGCGCAGCTCCCTCCCTGATCAGTTCCTTGAACGACATCCTGTCAATTTCCTCCGGGATTGCGGCATCCAATTTCAGTTTTCGCTTCAGCATTTTCCAGCTCAGTTCATAGCTGTATTTAAATCGTTGAATGACAGCGTCACGAACCTCTTCATCTTCCGGGGACTTCAGCGATCTTTTGATTGCCTTGTCCAGACTACTCAGAGCATTTATGATAGATGTCAGATCTATCATTTCTTAACCTCCTTAAAGCGCGACACACTCTTGCTTTATTTGATCCCGAAAACGGTCTGAAATGGCCAGCCAATCAAGCACATCGACCTTAAAGGGCAGATTTGACTCTCGAAATGCATCTTTTATCCGAGCGATTAAACCTGGATCGAGCTCCTCATTACCTTCAATAACCAGATCCACATCCGAGAACCTACCCGCTTTCCCGGTTACTCGGGAACCAAACACACGAACATGACAATGAGGAAGATAGGAATGAATAATCGCTTTGATCTCTTCCCGATGTTTTTTTCCAGGTTTATCGACATGGGAGATTTTGTTTGGTTGCCTCAATATCGATTGCTTAATAATTTTATATAGTTAGATAATAAGAAATATATAAGAAGACGTCAAGCCGCTATATCAGTTCATCATCTAATCCGGCTGCAGACAGAGATGCAAAACATCCTGCTGCAAACCGAAAAAGCCCGAAACACGTCGCTTTTTTCCTGTCAATCCTGTCAGAGACCGGGCCGAAAATGATCCGCCCAAAGGTTGAGCCAACCCGGATACAAGAGACAATCATCAGCCATGAATCGCTTCCCTGAGAGTGCTTTCATGTGCCGCCCGGTTTGCTTTCGAGGAAACTCATTGCTTGAAGGCAGTGGCTTTGTGCAGGTGATTAACATTGTCCTTTTTTTCAATAAGCTGTAATCTCACTAATAATTACAACCACGGCAGGAAAAAACAACAGAGAGATCATGGACAAAATACTCAGAATTGACATGGGCGCAAAAGGAGGCCCTGCATATATCGAAGAGCCCATGGGAGATTATAAAGGTCTTGCAGGCAGGGCGCTGACATCTGCGATTATCGCCAGGGAAGTTCCTCCGCGCTGCCATCCCCTTGGAAAGGAGAATAAGCTGGTTATGGCGCCCGGGCTGCTCAGCGGAAGTGCCGCCGACATGTCCGGTCGCATCTCTTTTGGGTTCAAAAGCCCGCTCACAGGCGGAATCAAGGAATCAAATGCCGGTGGGTCGGTATCCCGGATTCTGGCCCGACTCGGATATGCAGCGATTATTTTGGAGGGTAAGCCCGGGGATGACTCGACCTATAAAATCACAATCAGCAAATCCGGCCTGCGGATAGAAGTGGATAATAATCTGAAAATGCTTGGCAATTATGAACTGGTAGGAAAGGCCGTTGAGAATCTTCACCGAAATATGGCCTGCGTCTCTATCGGCCCGGTGGGTGAAATGAAAATGTCGGTTGCCAGCATCGCCTGCACCGATATTGAACTGGATCCCACCAGACATGCCGGTCGTGGTGGTGGAGGGGCAGTCATGGGATCGAAGGGTGTCAAGATCATTATACTTGACGGAACCGGTACCAGGAGTATTGTCGCTCAAGACAAAGACAGGTTTGCCAATGCCGCCCAGGCTTTTGCCACAAGTCTGAAAGAGCATCCGGTCACCGGAACCAATTTCCCGAGATACGGAACTTCGGTAATGGTTGAAATTGTGAATGAAGCCGGAGCTTTTCCAACCCGTTATTTTAGTGAAGGCCGTTTTGAGGGAGCGGACAGGATTGATGCTTTTTCCCTTTCGGAACTGGAGCTAAAACGGGGCGGCACCCCAACACATGGATGTCATGTGGGCTGCATCGTCAGATGCTCCGGTGTCTTTAATGATGAAAGCGGTGAATATATAACCAAGCAACCGGAATATGAAACCCTCTGGGCTCATGGTGCAAACTGCGGCATTGACAACCTGGATGCCATTGCACAACTCGACATGCTGGACGACGATTATGGGATCGATACCATTGAAATGGGAAATGCTGTTGCAGTAGCAATGGCTGCCGGTTTAGCTGATTTTGGCGATGCAGATCGGGCTATCGAGTTGGTGGAAGAAGTCGGCAAAGGAACACCGATGGGGCGAATTCTGGGCGCTGGCACTGCCATTGCTGCAAAAATACTGGGTGTTGAAAATGCTCCTGTGGTCAAGGGACAGGCCCTGCCCGCATATGATCCCAGGGTTATGCAGGGTGTCGGTGTAACCTATGCGACCAGCCCAATGGGAGCAGATCATACCGCTGGATTCGCCTTTGGGTCTGCTGTAGGTCCGGGAGGAAAAATCGAGCAGAAAACATTGGATGAACTGGTTGCCTTATCCAAGGAGATGCAAACCAGGATAACCGCCCTGGACGCAACCGGTTTATGCCTGTTCACCAACAGTCCCATATTCAGCCAGGAGGATACCTTCAAGCAGATGCTGGATCTGATCAACTCGCTTTATGGTTGGAAACTGACCAGGGAGGATTTCATGCAAATGGGCAGAAACACTTTACGGGAGGAACGAGAATTCAATAAAGCCGCTGGTTTTAATCATCTCGACGACCGTCTGCCTGAATTCTTCAGCAAAATCCCGTTGAGTCCGCACAATGTAACCTTTCAAATCAGCGACCAGACTCTGGACGATCTGTTTAAAGAGTGATACCGAATCGGTATCATGGGATTTGCAAAACATACCCGTCGATGACGCATGATTGAATCAACCGGGAAGAGACCTTTTTTTGGCTGGCGGATTATGATTGTCAGCACAATCCTGATGTTTATTGCGTCAGGAATGGGATTTTACAGCCATTCCGTAATTCTTGTCCCTTTGCAGGATCTATACGGATGGTCAAGGGGTATAGTCTCTTCCGCTGTCACCCTGTTCTTTTTTGTCTACGGTGTTGCCGGTGTCTATGTCGGGAGGAAGATAGACCAGATTGGCTCCAAGCCGGTGTTGATCATTGGAGCGATCATTTTCAGCTCCGGGCTCTTTCTCTTAAGCATCATCAATCAAATCTGGCAGCTTTATCTCGTCTATACCATCCTAGCCATCGGATTTTGCTGCACAGCCTTGCTTCCAACCAACGCTTTAATCACCAACTGGTTCATCAGGAGACGTGGATTTGCATTGAGTCTTACCATGAACGGGCTCAGTCTTGGTGGTATGGTTCTGGTCCCCCTGATGACGATCTCAATCGCCAATTGGGGTATTAAGACGACCCTGATGCTGATGGGGTCCCTTTTATTGATCATATTCATTCCCATTTCCCTGGTCTTTGTGGTGCAAAGACCTGCGGACCTGGATCAACTGCCTGACGGAGATGCGCCTCGGACTGATGCAGAATCGGGGGATCAGGTTAAGTTTACAGAGACATCGCATTCCGTAAGCTGGACCCGGGCCGGGGCGATGAAGACGCTGACTTTCTGGTCCATTGTGATGACCTTCCTCTTGGCACAGGGGGCTCAAATCTCCTTTCTCATCCATCAGATCCCTTTTCTCAGTCAGTATATGGATCCGGTAAAAGCTGGATTTGTTGTCAGCATAACAACAGGTGCCAGTATGCTGGGGAGATCATTCCTGGGACTGTTCGTGGACAGGTATGACAAAAGATATACGGTAATGATCTGTATACTTCTTCAAGCGGCGGTAGTGTCGGCTATGGCATTCAATCAGTCGCTGCCGGTACTGTACGCGGGAACATTTATCTTCGGACTGACCATGGGTTCGATTTTAATGCTGCAATCCCTGCTTATAGGGGACTGCTTCGGATTGGCCTCCTTCGGAACCGTCATGGGGATCTCCGGTCTTTTCGTGGGAATGGGTTCGTCCTTCGGCCCCATGTTGTCGGGGTTTATTTATGATTATACCAGGAGTTACCAGGTTGCTTTCGTCATTTTTTCTATTGTGGGACTGGTGGCGGCTATTTGTGCCTGTTTTGCCAGGCCCGCGATTCACCCGCAAGGGTAAGGTTTTCACTCCCGATTAAAACTCTTTAATTTGCATAAAGCCCGAATCGCTCGTTACGGCAATCAGAAAACGTCTAATCGATCCTGGGTTCATTTTCTTGTTCCGGACCGCGCGAGCCATTTGGTATCACCGGGTAGAGAAAATGAATAAGCTTAGGGAAAGTATGTTCAAATTGCTCCTTTTTTTCTCGTTGGATTCTTGGCTTATGCCAAAGGTATACCGTTTCCATCGGCAGTCTCCGGTTTAGAGCCACTCCTTTTCGAAATGTAGCCGATTATCCGCAAAACACTCCTTTATTACGACTCGTTTCAGATAATTCATCGTATAAAGAGAAACCGTTGTCGCTCCTTAGTTCAGGGTTTTACTGAACTTGACGGGAGTGTACCAAAAAAACCATCATACTATTTAAAAGACCTGACAAGATCTCCAAAAACCCAAAAAGAGGAGAGAGCATTTGACTTAAGGCAAATTAACAGCTAAATACTCCGAGAAAAAATCATGGAGATATAAGAAACAGTCAATAGAGCCCATGGACGATGAACAAAAACAAATTGGATTGAATAATGAAAAAAACAGCAGATACCCTCCAATCCACCCAGGTTAAACTCTCAAGCGACACAATCGAACTTGGTATCGGACAGCCGGATCCGGATCTTTTGCCCCATGACGATATAAAACAAGCTGCAACCCATTGCATCAATAACAACTACTCAACATCAATGCTCCCGTACGGCCATGAAGAAGGCTGTGACCATTTTCGCCAGGAGTTGTCGCAATTTCTGAGCCGTCATTACCGACAGCCTGTTTCCCTTGACCGATTATTCATCACCAACGGGAACTCCCAGGGACTCAGCCTGATATGCACCCTGTTTTGCCACTCGGGTGATACGATTTTTGTTGAAGAGCCGACATATAATCTCGCTTTGAAGATTTTTGCTGATCATCACCTGAACGTAGTGAGCATTCCCATGGACGACAACGGGATCATCATCGAAGAACTGGAGGAAAAAGCGGCCCGGTTCAAACCGAACTTTCTCTATACGATTCCTTCATTCCACAACCCGACCGGCATCACACTTTCTCAAAAACGCAGAGAGCAGATAATTGCCCTTAGCCAGGCGTACAACTTTCTGGTCGTCGCTGATGAAGTATATCAGCTCCTCCATTTCGGAACACCACCGCCACCCCCCATGGCTGATTATCTGGACTCGGATACGGTTTTATCCCTCGGCACCTTTTCCAAGATCCTGGCTCCGGGTTTGAGGCTGGGATGGATACAAACCGGTCAATACCTGATGTCGAAACTGGTTGATGCCGGAGTGGTACACAGCGGAGGAGGCTTAAATCCGTTTACATCCGGATTTGTCCGGTCCATTTTGGAACTGGACCTGCTCGATCCCTATCTTGATAAATTGAAGGGCATCTACGGCAGGAGATGTCGGGTTATCTGTCAGACCATGAGCAAAAACCTGCCCTCGACCATTACGTTTAAGGAACCTGAAGGCGGCTTTTTTGTCTGGCTCAAATTTCCCTCCGATATCGATACCAAAGCAATACTGACAAAAGCCCGTCAGGATAAAACTGGTTTTAAACCAGGTTTCCTGTTCTCCTGCAACCGGAACACGACCAATTATGCTCGCCTCTGTTTTGCCTATTATGGCGAAAATCAATTGGAAACCGGAATAAAGAGGCTGGCCGGTTCATTGCTGAAACCTTAGAATAGATTTCTCCCAGCAGAACAGCCATCTGCAGACAAAAACCATGGAAAAGCTGGAACTGGTCAGTTTGTCAGGCCAGTCCGAAGAAATTGCCACCTCCTTTGCTCATGGTCAACAGAGACTACTCTGTCTTGCCGTTGCACTGGCTGCAAACCCCGAACTGCTGTTGTTGGATGGTTGATTTGTGTGTCCTGGACCGGGATCTCCTCTCCGTGGATCCGGACACTATCTGCGAAATCAAGGTGGAGATGAGGATCGTCAACGGAGAAATCGTACTTGAACGCACCTGATCTCACTCTTGCCGTCTGATGTCTCGGTGCCTTGATCGCGATATCACATGACAGCTTTTGCCGAAATACCAACTTCCGCCTGGTGTTTTCTCTCCATCTGGCCAAGCTTCTTCATTTCAAATCCCAGTGGAATCAAAGTCACCATCAGGGCCAGAATGTCCGAGATAGGGAAAGAGACCCAGATTCCCCATACCCCCATGACCCGTGACATGATCAGAATAGTCGGTAACAACAGGAAAAACTGTCTGGAAAGCCCCAGGAGCAAAGCATGCAATCCCTTGCCCACGGCCTGGAAGTAGATTGACGAGATCATCTGCAGCCCGATCAAGGGAAGGAGCAGCCCCATGGTTCTTAATGCCGGACCACCCATGGCGATCAGGTCACTGTCCGAGGTAAAAAAACCAACAAAGAACCTGGGCCAGAGCATGATGGCGGCATAAAAAACAATGGAGACGAGGGTGGATGTGATAAAAGCCGCGTAGAGGACCTGTTTGACCCTATGAAACTTTTTCGCCCCGTAATTGAATCCGGCAATAGGCTGAAAGCCCTGCGCCAGGCCGTGAATCGGCATGAAAATAAACGACAGCAAACGCATGGAAATGCCATAGGTGGAGACAGCCAACGCTCCGCCCAGGGTTCCGAGCAGGATATTGATGATCATGGTGATAAGGCTCATACCGGTCATCTGCACGAAATTAGGTACTCCCAGTATGATCATCTCTTTAAAGAGAGGCAAATCGATTCTGAAATGCTCCCTTTTCAAGGAAACGACACTTCGTTTCATCAGGTAGTAGAAAGCAATCCAGACAAATGAACACACCTGGCTGATAACCGTCGCTACAGCAGCACCGCGGATCCCCATATCCAAGCCGAAGATGAAAACCGGATCGAGGATAATATTCAAACCGACACCGATCAACATGGTTTTCATCGCCATTTTAGCATTGCCCTCTGCACGGATCAGGCTGTTGGTGCTCATACTGAAAACGAATAGGGGAAAGCCCCAGACCAGAATGGTGAGATAATCGGAGGCAAAAGGCATGATTTCATCTGTTGCACCGAATAGGTCCAGGATGTCAGTTGCGAAAATGCCAACAAGCAGTGAAAAAACCACGGCAACCAGAGCAACCGAGAAAAATGCCGTTCCCAATGTGGCTTCTGCTTTCTCTTTATCTCCTTCCCCAAGCTTGCGTGACAGGATCGAGGATGCACCAATCCCGATCATCTGTCCCAGGGATCCCACAATCATCTGAATGGGAAAAACAACAGCCAACCCGGCAATAGCAAGAGGACCGGCACCGCGACCTACGAATATCGTATCCACAACGTTGTACAGAGCCATCACTGTCATGGCAATAATGGCTGGTATGGATAGCTTCATGAGCAGGGGAAAAATGCGATCCTCCCCCATAAATTCAGCGTTCTTTAATTGCATATCAATTTCTGTCCAGTTTTTTTGAAATCCTTTCAATTGTTTTCAACGCTCCCAGCAATTCTTCCTGTTCGAGGTCCGTTAGCTTTTCCAAACGTTTTTGCAGATAGACCACCAGGGCTTTGTCAAGTTGACGTTTCTTCTCTTTTCCCTTTCCGGTAATTGAAACCATGATAACTCGTCGATCATCAGGGCTCTCCTTTCGGGAAACCAGCTCCATGCGCACCAGTTTGTCAATCACCTGTGTAAACGACCCCTTGGCCATACCAACTCTCCTCCCCAGTTTGTTCATGGAAGCAGGTCCGGCCTCTTCAAGGGTCACAAGGGTTCTTACGTCCGTTCTGTTTAAGGCCGGATCGGAAGGTCCATGACTCCTGTGCATCAGGGCATGCATGAAGCGATGCGGTATCTGGATAAACAGCATCAGATCACTGGCAGATAACGTGCCCATCATTCTATCTCCATATTAGTCTGTTTTTAGATTGTCTGTTTTCAGACTATATCTAGAATAAGATTTCACTGGCTAATTGTCAATCGGTGAGTTAAAGATTGCCTAAAATAAAACCTGGAGATTCCTCTGAATGAAGCACGACCCGGGAAAGACAGCACAAGTGGTTATCACGGTAGCATAAAGAATGGTGCCGATGTTTCACGCATCGGCAAATACTGGCTGACTTTGCCGAGATGCTACCAGCGAAGAAATGGATGTTTTGTCAAATTGGAATTGTAATAACGGGGATCGTGACTGACCTCTTTTCCCAACCAGTCGGGTTTTTCAAAGGACCGGTCTTCAGAATCCAGTTCAACCTCGGCGAGGATTAGCCCCTTGTTTTCACCCAGGAACTCGTCGATTTCAAACTCCACTCCCCGGAAGGCGACGCGATAGCGAACCTTTTCAACCAGGGGCTTTTCGCATAGTTTCTTTAGGAGGTCTTCAGCATCTTTCGATGGTATTTCATATTCATACTCCGGGCGGGATATCCCCAGGGTCAATCCCTTGATGGTCAAAAACCCCCTGTCCCCGGCAAGCCTGACACGAACGGTTCTCTCCTTTTCCCTGTTGAGATATCCCTGTCGAAAAAGGATTCCTTGGCCGGCTTTCGGTTTCCAGGAGTTATTCTTCACCAGAAATTTTCGTTCAATCTCTTTTGTCATGACAAATCCTCAGGAAAAATCAGGAGACACAAAATCAGATTTTCAGTTAATAGGCTTATTGTGTTCCGGGTTTGTTTTCATCTTTATAGAACCGGTAAGGATCTTGCCTGAGCTCATACAAGGACTAGCTGTCAACTGACCAGTTTGATACTGCTCCCTTTTTGGGTGCTAATGACCTCGACGCGGGTTGCTATTTGTTCCTGGAGATCGGGGACATGGGAGATAATCCCAATCATGCGTCCTGATGATTGCAGATCAATCAGGGTGCGAATCGCCAGATCCAGGCTTTCGGGATCCAGGCTGCCAAATCCCTCATCGATAAAAAGCGTATCCAGGCGAATCCCTCCTGCATAAGCCTGCACTACATCGGAAAGTCCCAATGCCATGGCAAGAGCCGCCATGAAACTTTCCCCGCCGGAGAGCGTCGCAACAGGTCTTACTTTTCCGGAATAGGCATCTTCAACTTCCAGATCCAATCCTGAAGCACGTCCACCTTTGGCTCGATCCTCCTTGCGCAGAAGCTGGTAGCGTCCTTTGCTCATCAATCGCAAACGGCGGCTTGCTTCAATCAGGACGTCATCCAGCAAGACACTGAGAACAAATCGCTGCAAACTTACTTTGTTACCGGTCATCCCGTTTGCCACCTCGCTCAGGGTGCCGATCAGGGAGTATTCCTCTTCAAGCTTTTTCCTTTCGGACTCGGTTTTTTCCAGTTTCTTTCGAATGGCTTCCACCTGTACCAAACGTCCTTCGGTTTCCCGAAACGCTTTTTCGGCAGCCTGCTTGTACTCATTTGACTTGGCCAGCTTTTCCTGCAGAGCTGCCAGATCGGGCTTTTGCTTGCCTTCAAGTGCTGATGTTTGTTGCTTCAAAGCACCTGCTGTCTGATTAACCTGTTTTTCAAAGGACTCGATCTCCTCTTTCAGGTCCCGGATCTCCTCTTCGTCTAGCAGGGCCTCAAGGAAAACAGATTCGGAATCAAAACTGCTGTCTTTGAGGAAAGAATCCCATTTTGATTCAGCCTCGATAAGGTTTTTTCCCGATTGTTCTTTCGTATCCCTGGCGGCCATGTGAGCAGCATCAGCAGCCTTCGACTCTCCCATACAATCCTGATGCACCTTCCTGATTTCGGTTATCTTCTGCTGATTTTTCTCGATGGACAGCCTGGTCTCGTCAATCCTTTTTTGCAAATAACCGGGCTCTCTGTACTCTTTGGGCAATTCACGTTCTGCACTTTCGAACTCGGCCTTTTTTGCGGCAAGGATGGCTGTCTTTTCCGTGAGCCGGCGGTTTGTCTCCTCCAGCTTTTGCTTTTTGGATGTCTCCTCTCCTTTGATCTTATTGACAGCTTCAATCAGTTGGTCGACCTTGTTCTGCTGCTTGAGCAGATCCTCCACCTTCTCCTGTAGTTGCTTGTGCTGCCGCATTAACTCATCATGGGATCGTTCCGCTTGTTCGGCCAGGTCTGTTTTCAGTTCATCCACTACCGCATCAAGATTTTCTTTGTCTCTTTTCAACTCAAAATAGATTACTTTCGCATCATGTAGCTGTTTCTGCGCTGCCTGCTCCTTCTCCCTGGCCTGCTTTAAATCCGATTCGGTGGGAATGGCATCCATGGAAATTGCCGGTTCCGGATGTTCCACACTGCCGCATACCGGGCAGGGTTGGTCTGCCTCCAGTTGTTTTGCCAGGAGAGCTGCCTGCCCCTGATGCCATCTCATCTCCAGATCCCTGGCATCGTCTAAAACAGATTCATGAACGGCAGCCAGTTTTTTTCCTTCCCGCTCCATCTGCTCAAGACGGGAGTTCAATCCGGTGATCTTCTTCTGTTTTTCCTCCAGTTCAGACCTTTTTCTGAGGAGATCCTTCGCTTCCTTTAAATTCAGTTGTAGTCCCGGCAACTCAGCCTGATTCGCCTGTAGTATCTTGAGTTCCGTCTCCCGGCTGTCCCTGGTTTTTGAGACTTCCTGCAACTCCATGTTGATCGTTTCAAGCAGTTTCTTTGCCTTCCGTTTTTCCTCTTCTGCCACCTGCTTTTCCTTTAATGCTTCCGTGAGCTTTAAGGCACGTGCACCATAAGCATCCAATTGGACGCCCTCTTTTTTCAGGTGGTCCAGTTGTGCGGAAATCGGCTCGATCTCCTTCAGTTTCTGCTCTGCTTCTTCCAGTGCCATTTTCAGGGAGAGGCTTTTCTGCCGAGCCTTGTTCTCTTGCTCCAGGGCAGCATCCTTTTCTGAACGACAACGGTTTGCATTTTCATAAACCGTTGACAATTTCAATGCACTTTCCGCAGATTGCAGTCGTTCGCGAAGCTTCAATATCCGGGGTTTTCTCTCCTCCAGTTTTGTCTGCTCTGCTTTGGTGAAGGCCAACTGTTCGAACTGCTCGAAAATGATTTTTCCGTTCTGCAGGGCTGAAGAAGCGTCCAGGAACAGTTTCTCTTTTTCGATTTTGTCCTTCTCAAGCTGTTGTTTTAAGGTGGTTAAGTCCTTAATTTCTTCTGACATGGCATCAATGCTTTCCACTCCCGCACCTTCAAGAATACCCCGGCAGACCTGGTTGTGCTTTTCAACTTCTTTGCGAATTGCGGCAGCACGGTTTTTCAGGGATTCCTCTAATTGTTTATAGATTCGGGTTTGGAAAAGATTGCTGAAAATATGCTCTCTTTCCCTGGACTCCGCCATCAGCAATTGCCTGAACCGACCCTGGGGTAAAACCATTACTTGTCTGAACTGATCGGCGTTCAACCCGGTTAATCTTTCGATCTCCATAGTCGCCTCGGAAACCCTCTTGGCAACAATCAATCGCTCCTCACCTCCTTTGATCAGTTCACTGAATTTTGCCTTGGGAGCTTGTACGGTCACTTCTTCAACACGGTTTTTTTTTGGACGGACCTGTTCCGGACTGCGCTGTATGAGGTATTTTTTCCCGGAGAGCTCAAATATGAATTCAACTTCGGTGAGACTGCCGGATTCTGCCAAATCACATCGCATCTGTGCCGCCTCTCGCTCATCCCCGGTGCTTTTTCCATAAAGGGCAAAACAGATGGCGTCCAGTATGGTTGTTTTGCCAGCACCCGTGGGTCCGTTGATCAGAAAAAGCGGGTTTTCACCGAGGCTGGTGAAACCAATTTGCTCATTTCCGGGGAAGGGGCCAAATGCGGTCATGCGGAGTGAGATCGGTCGCACGGTTAGTTCTCCTCTCCAGTGTGAATTCTCTCCAGCTCTTTCTCGATGACTTTTGACTGTTCCTCTGTCAATTCCGTACCGCTAATTTGATGGAAAAAATCTTTAAACATTTCCATCTCGCCTCGTTTGAGGAGTTCTCTTTTCATCTGTCTTTGCTCTCCGGATGCCATTAAACCCGGTCGTTCCAGATGAAGAACATTGGGATAAACCTCGCGTAGCTTGTTCATGATATCCAGGATCGCATGGGTATCGGTAAGTCGGACCAGCAGATAGTCATCTTTCTCTGAATCGTCCTTCCCCTGTTCCAGGAGATCTTCCAAAGCGCCTTCAATAATACGCATGTCGTGTTTTGCATGCAGGGGAATCTGTTCTATCTGGCAACCTCCTTCACCATCAAGCTCCACGAGGTTGACGGACTTGATCTGTTTTTCTTCCGAAAAGGAGTATTTAAGAGGAGAACCGGAATATCGGATTTTTTCCGTTCCGACTTGTTGACGACCATGCAAATGACCAAGCGCCGAATAGGTGAAGAATTTGAAATGCTCAGCCGAGGCCCTGTCTAATCCCCCCAGAGAGAGGGGGCGCTCCGACTCGGAAGGCTCGCCGCCCTGTAAAAAAAGATGCCCCAGGATAATGCTTCGTATTTCGGGATCGTGATTTTCCCTGATGTTCGATGTCAATAGTGCAACTGCCTCCTCGTGATTTTTCAGCGCTGTCCGGTGAACATTGGCGGCCGTTGCCGGATCCGTATACGGAATTGGGTAAACTGCCACTTGCCCGTATTGATCCCTTAAAATCACAGGGTCAATCGATTCCCCGATGCTTCCGCTGACGTGAAGATCGCTTCCCGCAAGTTGTCGTGATGCGAAACCCAGTCTCTCGGGACCATCATGGTTACCGGCAATCATTATCACCGGGACACCCAGTTCACCGCAGATTCTATTCAACACCTCATCCAGCAGCGATACAGCCCCTGCAGGAGGAACAGATCTGTCGTAGATATCTCCTGCAATCAACACCACCTCCACCTGCCTTTGCCGGACAATATCCACAATCTGCTCTAACACATATGCCTGGTCTTCCAGCAAGGATACATTATGGAATTGACGACCCAGATGCCAGTCTGATGTGTGAAGTATTCTCATGAATTTCCCGGTGATTTGTTCTGGTCCTGACACAGTGAGCAGTTGCAACCATCACTTTTGTACTGGTTTTGCATAATGCCATTTTATACGACCTTAGACAACCACCTCTGGTTGAAATGACCCATGTCTATATTCTTATCCTCGCCATCAGCATTTTCATAGTGGAGGCTATTATGCAAACGATCCGTCAGAGTGTTTTTTTTCTTCAAACGGTATCAGTTTGCTCAAAACGGCGATATTCGAATTCAAGCAACTGTTTTTTTTAAATTCCTTCGAATTGAAATGGAGATTACCGCGGCAAACTGGAAAGATTTCGAAATTCGTGCTTTAATACGGAAAATGAAAAACAGGGATAATTTGATATAGCTTTTGGAAGCGACTAAGATACCTCTAATTGTCTGATAACACTTTTGACCGATTTATAGTATATACCAGATAAACACCAACAGGAAGGTCGACTCATGGCAGCTACAACAAGATTGACGGATCAGCAGTGGATTGAGGAGATGGAAAAGGGTTCCATCTCTGAGGAAGTCACCCAGGAGTTGGGTCAGTTTATCTTTAGAAACCTACCTATCGGCATTTTCCGGAGCACGACCGATACCCGCGGCCATTTTTTGCTGGCCAATCCATCTCTTGTCACTATGTTTGAATACGACAGCAAGGAAGAGTTTCTGAGGATTCCGGTTTGTGATACTTACTGGAATTCCGATGATCGGCGCCTATTGTTGGAGAAATTACTTGAAGACGGCTATGTCAATCGTGAGGTTTTCAAATTAAAAAAGAAAAACGGTGATTTCTTTTGGGGAGCCATCATCGGAAAATTGAAAAAAGACAGATCCGGAAAACCAATCCACTTTGATGGTGCCATCGAGGATATTACAGCGAGTAAGGAAAACGAACTACGATTGCGAGAGGAGCGACACTTCTCGGACAGCATCATTGAAGCCTTACCCGGTATGTTCTGGCTGAATGATGAAAACGGAAAGTGCATACGCTGGAATAAAAACGTCGAGGCAGTGTACGGCTACACGCCCGAAGAAATTCTGAGACTGGACGCTATCAAGGATATCACCAGCAGTGAAACCCTTCCGGCTTTGCAGGAAGCCACCCGTAGGGCTCTTAACGGAGGATCGGGTTACTGTGAGTATGACAGTGTCACAAAGTTCGGGAAAAAGATTGCCCTTGCGGGTGATGCACGTCCCATTACCATCAGCGGGAAGAAATATCTTGCCTGTGTGGAATTGGACATCACCCGGCGCAAAGAAGCGGAGGAAAAGCTGAGGGAAGCTCTCAAAGAGATTAAGCAACTCAAGGATATCACCGATGCGGAAAACATCTACCTGATGGATGAAATCAACAGCGAAACCAGTTCCGATTTCATCGTGGGGCGCAGCAGCAAACTGAATCAGATGCTGCATATTGCAAAAAAAGTAGCACCCACTGCCACAACCGTGCTAATTCAAGGTGAAACAGGTACCGGCAAGGGGTTACTGGCCCACTATATCCACAGCAAAAGCCCGCGTCACATGCGCCCCCTTATCAAGTTAAACTGCGCCAATCTTCCTGCCACGCTAATCGAAAGTATCCTGTTTGGTCATGAAAAAGGTGCATTCACCAATGCCAACAGTTCCAAGATAGGTCGTTTCGAATTGGCCAATAATTCCACCATTTTTCTGGACGAAATTGCGGAACTACCCCTTGAACTGCAATCGAAGCTTTTGCGAGTTATTGAAGAGGGGGAATTCGAACGGTTGGGTGGGACAAAAACCATATCAGTGGATGTGAGAATCATCGCAGCAACCAATCGTAATCTGGAGGACGAGGTCAAGGCCGGTAATTTCAGGCAGGATCTTCTGTTTCGTCTTAATGTATATCCGATCACAACCCCACCACTCAAAGAGCGGAAAAGTGATATCCCACTCTTAACCCAATTTTTCATCAACAAATTTAATAAATCAATCGGAAAAGATATCACTGAAATCCCCAGTCATGTTATGTCTCGGTTTGAAGATTACTCCTGGCCCGGCAATATCAGGGAGTTACAGAATGTCATTGAAAGAGCGGTTATCAACAGCACAGGCAAGACGCTGAAGTTAAGCAATTTCTCAGTGATATCCGAAGTTGATGATACCAATGAAGATTCGAGTCAAAAGACACTTCAAGAGGTCGAACATGATCACATCCTTCATATTCTTGATCAAACCAATTGGGTGATTGAAGGGAAAAAAGGTGCTGCAAAACTACTCGGTTTGAATCCCAGTACGCTGCGAGGCCGTATGAGAAAACTGGGCATTCAACGCCCGGGAAGAATCACCCAGTTTTAAACGCGCCATCGGTACCACTCGGTCATATCACTTGTGAGATATTGGTTACGATACTTGCCCTTGAAATGAGAAATCTGCCGCAAATGACAAAAATTGTGGAGAGAGTGGGTTAATTCGAAACAAGCAGGAGTGGGAGTCCGATTCAACTTTCCAGGGGTGCAATGAGAATGGGTATGCTCAGTTTTTTCAATACCGATTTGATATAGGGTCCGACCGTAATCCCGGAAGGCGATCCTTTGCTGGCACCCATAACCACCATATCACAATGGTGGTTTTTGGATTGGGTGACAATTTCTTCAACGATGTCACCTTCACTGATGATGAACTCACATTCTTTATCACCAAATCCACCTACGCTTTTTTCCGAATCCTGGCAGAGTTGGTGGAGGGCTGCACCGATGATAAGCTTTTCGGAATCTTCCTCCGAAGCCGATTCTCGGTACTCATGCAGGATTTCTCCCCAACGGCTGGCTCCAAAAATCCCCACAGCAATACCTTCATAACTCTCCTGCAATCTTTCCAATACGTGAAGGACGATAACCCTTGTTTTCATCTGGGCAGCCAAAGCTGCTGTCACAGCAAAAAAGGTGCGGCTGTTTTCATTGAGATTGGATGCAAACAAAATGGTTTTTACCGTGTCGATCATAATAATCCGACTCTGAAATCACTGTTTATCAACAAATAGCTGGCCGGGATTCGTCTTTCCCACCAACTTCCTTGCAGGAACTCTTCACGCAAGGTGGTGTAAAATCTAAATCCCCTGCCTGAGGGGATTAAATCACTGAATTTGACACGAATGCTGTCTTACAGCATTGTATCCACCGAAGCATACTCCAGATCAAACGCACTGGCCACCCCTTCATAGGTCACTTTGCCTTTCACGATATTAGCACCAAGCCTGATTTCCCTGTTTTCTTTCATTGCCTTCTTCCAGCCCTTGTTGGCTATCTCCAGTGCATAAGGCAGGGTGGCATTGGTCAGGGCCAGCGTTGACGTAAGAGCGACTGCTCCGGGCATGTTGGCAACGCAGTAGTGAATAACACCATCAACGGTATAAACCGGATCCCCGTGGGTAGTCGCTTTGGAGGTCTCAAAGCATCCACCTTGGTCAATCGCCACGTCAACCAGAACTGATCCCGGTTTCATTGATTTTAGCATCTCCCTGGTTACAAGCTTCGGCGCTTTCGCACCGGGAATTAGCACGGCTCCCACCACCACGTCTGCCTTGCTGGCCAGTTCCCTGACTACTGCGGGGCTTGACATCACAGTAAAACAGTTCTTCGGCATCACATCGGAAAGGTATCGCAGACGGTCAAGGTTCATATCCACAATATAGACCTTGGCGCCCAATCCGCATGCCATTTTGGCGGCATTAATACCCACAATACCACCGCCGATCACCAGCACTGTACCGGGATCCACACCCGGGACACCGCCAAGAAGAACACCATGACCCCCTTGTGCCATTTCAAGATACTTGGCTCCCTGCTGAATTGCCATTCGACCTGCAACTTCACTCATTGGTGTCAGTAGGGGCAGTGAGCCATCTTCCTTCTGAATGGTCTCGTAAGCAATATTGACGGAATCGCTCTTGATCAGCACCTCTGTTAACTCTTGATTGGCTGCCAGGTGAAGATAGGTGAAGACGATTTGATCCGGTCGAATAAGCCCGTACTCGCTGGGCAATGGCTCCTTAACATGCATCACCATTTCAGCCCTGGCGTAGATATCCTCCGGTTTCTCAACAATTTCCGCCCCGGATGACCGATATGCCTCATCCTCGAATCCGCTCCCAATACCGGCAGACTTTTGAACCAAAACCGTATGACCACTTTGTATCAAAACCTCGGTTCCCGCAGGCGTCAGGGAAACCCTGTTCTCTTCAGGTTTGATCTCTTTCAGTATTCCAATAATCATATCCTTCTCCTGTTTTTAAGGTAATCAACCGATATTAGACTACATCCAACGTTGGGTTCCAGAATGGTAATCCCCCCGATATTTCATTCTCCAAACGAAACCCTTTGATCGGATATTGGGGATGCTTGCCAGACCAGAACTGTTTGTTATGCCGACAAAATCCCGGCTTAAATCCAAAATGTTCACCTGTTTTTATGAAACTGAAACTGCATCTCCAAATATCATGCCATCCGGTCTTACCCGGATTGGGGCACATGTCCTTGCATTGGTCGAAGTCCTACAAACCCGCTGTCAATCGATAACCTGCAGACGCTTTTGGTTTGCAGAAAAGAAAATGCAAGACAATATTAACAGTATAAAAACTATGATCGCCGTCAAATATGGTGGCTAATTTTAGGCTCATGAATTCAAGAGGTTAATTCCATGGAGAGATAAAAACCGGATAAAACATGGTCCCGTTTTATATGACGGCGCCGTTTTATATGACGGGTTTGGTTTTCTGCCAGTTCCCATAAACAATTGTTTTCAATAGACATTATTTGCAATTCCTCTCAATCAACACTGGCATGGACTTTGCTGATAGCAAGAGGCCATGGTTTTACAGGGTGATCATCTTAGGATCAACCTGTTTATTCATTTGAGTTACTCGTCCTGACTTCGTTATTTTTTGCAGATGATTGAGAACCCGTATTGAAACCGATACCAGCAGGTAATTGGTTGAAAACTTGGGAGTTTCGTTAAAGTGGATTACCATGACAGCCCGGTTTTACTGTTGTCATCCGATTGCTTTTCGGAAAATTTAACAGCCGGTCATCAGTTAATCTGATAGGTATTCCAAACTGCAAACAACGCATATCAAGGGGATATTATGGTTAGTGAAAAAAAATTGGCCGAACTTTCATACGATGAGGCGCCAAAAATCATCACAAAGGAGGTTCCGGGTCCTAAAGCACAGAAATTATTGAAAAAATCCATCAAACACGAATCGATGGCCCGTGGTGCCGGCAAGTTTCCGCTTGTATTTGCAGAAGGAAAGGGATCCACCATCAAAGATGCCGATGGTAATGTTTTCATTGATATCACCGCCGGGGTTGCAGTCAACTCGGTGGGTCGCTGTCACCCCAGGGTGATTGATGCGATGAAGAATCAGATGGATACATTGATGCATGCCAGTGACATGTCTAATGTCAAAAGAACGGAACTGGCAGCAAAAGTCGCTTCAATCATGCCCGGAAAGTTGAAGAACAATGTTATCTCCTTTTTCACACAGGCGGGAAGTGGAGCGGTGGAAACTGCTATCAAATTTGTCCGGAAAATAACCGGACGAACCCAGATTGCCGCTTTTCATGGTGCGTACCACGGAGTCTGGTGTGGAGGCAATTCACTAACTACCGGGGATCAGTATCGCAAGGGTTACGGTCCCTTTATTCCTGGCGTTATTCATCTCCCATATCCTTACTGCTACCGCTGCTGCTTCGGACTAAAGTATCCGAGCTGCAAGATGCAGTGTGCCCACTATGTCGACTATGTGTTAAATACGCCTTACACAGGTGCAGATGATGTCGGCGCCCTGATTATCGAAGCGCAACAGGGAGAAGGCGGTTATGTTCCACCTCCGCCGGAGTACTATCCGATTGTCAAAAAGGCCTGTGAGAAGCACGGTGCGCTTTACATTTCGGATGAAGTACAGGCGGGAGCTGGTCGAACAGGAAAAATGTGGGCTATCGAACACATGGGAATTGAGCCGGATATGATCACCTGGGGTAAAGGAATGGGAGGTGATGTCCCCATGGCCGGTCTTTCAATACGAAAGGATCTGGCAGCAAAGATCGATGATCATTCCCAGCCCAACACCTTTGCCGGTAACGCAGTAGCCAGTGCTGCCAGTATGGCAAATATCGATATTCTCACGGAAAACGATTATGCCCTGGTGAAACGAGCCTCAAAACTGGGTGAAAGCATCAAACGTCAAATCAAGAAAGGAGCGAAGGATATCCCAATCATTGGTGATGTCAGAGGGCTGGGATTGATGATCGGTATCGAGTTTGTGGAAGACAGGGGAACTCGGGAGCCGCTTGGTGAAGAAAAAGTGGGTCAAATGATCATGGGTATGCTCAACAGAGGTGTTGTCATGGTGCCTTGCGGACGATTTGGTAATGTCTTCCGCTTCATGCCTCCTCTGATTCTGACCAAGGAGCATGCATCCAAGGCAGTGGAAATCCTGCTTGACACGGCAAGTGAGATTTAGTGTGCGGTAAACCTCGATCAATCTCAGTTGATGAAGGGGTGTTTCAACGGATCGGTTTTTACCGATCCGCTTTTTTAAATTAATACAAAGGAGAAGACCATGATGCGAAAAAGTTCAGTTGTTAAATCATTTGTGTTTTTAATAGCAGTCCTGTTTCTGGGTTCTCTGTTCGCAACCCAGAATGCATTTGCCAAAACATACCGCATGAAGATTCAGTCCGGATTCCCCCGAGGTGATCTCTCCATGGAGTTGTTGAAAGTTTTTGCGGCTGAAGCGGAAAAACGCAGCAACGGTCAGATTAAGATCAAGGTTTTCGCCGAGCCGGAAATTGTTCCCGGTGATCAGCTTTTCAACGCAACCAAACAGGGTGTCCTGGACATGGTTCAAGCCATGGGTGGTTACTGGGCCGGCGTTCTTCCCATCGGAAATGCGGAATTCAACCTTCCCCTCGCTTTTCGTATTGATGAAGAAGCCACCTTTGAAAGCAAAGCTGCTGCTGTCAGGAGATTTGTCCTGACCTCGGGATATATCGACATTTTGAGGGAGGAGTATGCCAAGCACGGTTTCTATTTCCTGGATATTCACACCTACGGTCCGGTTCCCTTCGTTCTTTCCACCAAACCTGTTAAATCCTGTTCGGACCTGAAAGGAATGAAGATCAAGGCAGACGGGATCAATCGCGCCTTCCATGGCGGTATTGGTATGGTTGCCGCAGATCTTCCTCCAACGGAAGCATACATGTCTCTTAAGCTCGGAACCGTTGACGCTGCCGAATGGGATGTCAGTGCTGTAACGGGAATGAAGTGGCACGAAGTGGCTCCATATTGGGTGCGGGGTATGGAAAGTGACCAAACCCTGGGTCATATCCTGGTCAGCACGAAAAAATGGAAGAAGCTGCCCAAGGACCTGCAGAAGGTTCTGCACGCTGCCGCAGAAGAGTATTGGTTTGCAACAGTAAATGGCTACAAAGCAGAGGTTAATACTGTCGAAGCTATGTTCAAGACCGGTGAGGTCAAGGAAGCTGTTCTGGATGATGCTTGCCAGAAAATGTACCGGAAGGCTGCGGTTAAAATCTGGAATGATCTGTCAGCCGAGGATCCCGCCAGCGCTAAGCTGATCAAACTGGTCAGAGATTGGAGAAATCTGTAATCGGAGCCTAATTCACTACTCATTGACGGGACGATAAGTGTGCCGATCGTTCCGTCACACCAACGACCTTCCAAATGAAAAAAATCGCAGAGAAGATCGAAGCTTTTATTGACAAAGTCGGCAGTCTGGCCAGTTATTTGATTCTGGCGATTCTTGCCTTTATTACCTACGAGGTCATTTCGCGCTACGCCTTTAATGCTCCGACCAATTGGGTCTGGCCGATCAGCAAGCAGTTTTTCGGTGTATTCGTTATTGTCGGAGGTAGCTACACCCTGATCCACAAACAGCATATCAGAATCGAAGTACTCTATGATCGCTATCCACCGATGATGAAAACGATCATTCGCTGGTTGACACTGCTGGCATCCCTGATTTTTCTCGGGGCCCTTCTTTGGAAAGGAGGTGCTATGGGACTGGATGCATGGGAGACAAAGGAAAAAGCAGTAGGTCTCTTCAGACTGCCTCTTTATCCCCTCAAGATGTTTATTCCTGTCGGCGTCGCTATGTACATCCTGGGATGTTTGGTATTTTTCAGCAGGAAAGATAAAGATTAAAAAAGACCTTTGAAACTCACTAAAAGAAAATCGGATTGGAATTGAAAGGATATAACGATAATGAGTATTGAACTGATTACCATCATGCTGTTTAGTGGTCTACTGCTGTTGCTGGCTTTGGGGATACCGGTTACTTTTGCCCTGGGTACGATCACCATCGTACTCACCTATTTCATCGAAGGATCAGACGCCCTCTATACTGTAGCAACCACAACTTACCAGCAAATCACCAGTCCCACCCTGATGACCATCCCCCTCTTTCTCGTGATGGGGAACTTCCTGGTCCAGTCAGGGATATCCGAACGCATGTATAACGGACTAAATTACTGGCTATCCGGTGTAAGGGGCGGATTGGCTATTGTTTCCATTGGAGTCTGCGTCAGCCTCGCTATGTGCGGCGGATTCGGTCCCGGTATTCTGACCATGGGTTTGGTGGCGGTACCTGCCATGCTCAGGCATGGATACAGCAAGAGTATTGCCCTGGGTTCCGTTATGGCCGGTGGGGTATTGGGAGAGATCATCCCCCCGGCGATCATCATGATTATCTTCGCCTTTATCGCCCGGGTCTCCATTGGCAAGCTGTTTTTTGGAGGATTCGTACCGGGAATGATCCTGGCAGCGCTTTATGTTTGTTACATCATTCTGGTCGGTATCATCAATCCCAAGGCCCTACCCAAAACAACTGAAGTTGTCACCTGGGAAATGCGATTAAATGCCTTCAAGGAAATTTTTCTGCCCTCCATGCTGGTGGTTCTGGTATTGGGATCCATCTTTTTGGGAATCGCAACACCCACTGAGGCTGCCGGTGTTGGTGCGCTTGGTGCGATTGTTATTTGCGGATTACATAGAAAACTGACTTGGCAGGTTGTTAAGGAGTCCTGTTCCGTAACCCTGAAGATCACGGGGATGGCCCTTTGGATTCTTATTCCGGCCACCCTGTTCGGTGTTTTCTACGCGAGTGTGGGCGCCCAGGACATGATTATGGAGTTTATCGAGTCTCTGGAGGTCAATCGCTACATCATTCTCATTGCCATGCAGATGATTCTGATGCTGTTCGGCATGTTTATGGATGACTATGCAGTGGTAACGATCTGCGCTCCTATTATGTTGCCCATTGCAAGGCTTCTGGGTTTTGATACCATCTGGTTTTCGGTGCTGTTCATTCTGAACATGCAGATGGCTTACATGACCCCGCCTTTTGGCTGGGCATTGATTATGATGAAAGGTGTGGCACCGCCGGAAGTAACCACAAGGGATATCTGGCGTTCAGTGCCGCCATTTGTTTTGATCCAGTTTGTCGTTCTGGTGATGGTGATGATCTTCCCGGAAATTGCAACCTGGTTGCCCAGTAAGGTGTTCTAGGCTGGGATAGGGTCGGATTGTATTTAGAATCAGAGCTAACATATATATAACCCGACCGAAAGGATAGATCGAACACAAAAAAGAGGTTTAAAATTTAAACCACGACAGAGGAGAAAAGAAAATGAGAAAAATCCTGAGAATTAATCTGGATAACCAGACGTCCGAACTGGAATCCATGCCTGCGGATTACGCCAAACTTGGGGGCAGGGGCTTGAGTTCGACGATCATCAGCAGAGAAGTTCCTCCAAAAGCGGACCCGCTCGGAAAAGATAACAAAATCGTTCTGGCTCCCGGAATTCTTGCGGGAACAAAAGTAACCTGCACTGGTAGGTTATCCATCGGAATGAAGAGTCCTCTTACCAACACTGTTAAGGAAGCAAATGCGGGTGGTGAACTGGCAAATCAGATTGCAAAACTTGGCATTCATGCAGTGATTATAGAAGGCACCGCCAGTTCACCAACCCTGCTTAAAATCGGAAACAAAGGTGTCGAATTCGAATCGGCCGAAAACCTGAAGGGTGTTGGCACCTATGAATGTCTTGAAATCCTGAAGAAACAGTTCGGAGACAAGTGCGGTGTCATATCCATCGGACCGGCAGGTGAGATGAAGCTGAAAGCTGCAGCTATCGCCGTATCCACCAAAGATGAACATCTCAGGTTTGCGGCACGGGGCGGGGTTGGAGCCGTAATGGGAGCCAAAAACCTGAAGGCTGTTATTGTTGACGAAAAAGGCAGCAAGGCGGTTGAGGTTGCTGATAAAAAGGCATTAAACGAATCGGCCAAGGCATTGTCCAAAGGAATTCTGTCACATCCCCTGTCTGAAGGTTTAAAGGCATTGGGAAGTCCGCTGCTGGTAAACATGATTGACTCGATGGGAGCTCTCAGCACCAAGAACTTTTCCCAGGGTCGATTTGATAAAGCCAACGACATATCCGGGGAGACCCTGGTGGGTCTTACCAGCACAAGACCAAACTCCAAACCCGCCCATGCTTGTATGACCGGGTGTGTTATTCAATGTTCAAATGTGCTGACAGATGAAAAGGGCGAACTGATCTGTAGCAGTATCGAATTTGAAACCCTGGGCCTGTTGGGTAGTAACTGTCTGATAGATGATGTGGAAAAAGTAGCGGAACTGAACCGGGTTTGTAACGACCTGGGATTGGATACCATGGATGTCGGCGGAGCCCTGGGTGTGGCTATGGACGAGGGAGTAATCCCTTGGGGAGATGCTGACGCAGCCCTGGCTCTTCTTAACGAAATCCCGGACGGCGGTGAAAAGGGAGTTATGATCGGCCATGGTGCGCAGTTTACCGGTGAAAAACTGGGTGCAAAGAGAGTTCCCACTGTCAAGGGGCAGGCACTGGCTGCTTATGATCCCCGCGCATTGAAAGGAACCGGAACCACCTATGCAACTGCTACCATGGGAGCCGATCACACCTGCGGGAATGCCTTGCCAAGTCCGACCATGCCGGACTATAGCCCGGTATCGCCGACCGGTCAGGCCGATATTTCCAGATTCCTCCAGGGCTATTTTGCCGCTGTGGATTCACTGGGTCTCTGTCTTTTTGCTTCGCTTCCCCTGCTGGATATACCGGAGGTTAAGCAGCACCTGATCGATTGTACCGCCGCTGTTCTGGGCGAAGAACTAAGCGAGCAATATATTGAAGAGCTTGGCGGTGAGGTGGTAAAGGCGGAAAGAGGCTTTAACCTGAGCGCAGGGTTTACGAAGATCGACGACAGGTTGCCTGATTTCTTTACAAAAGAAGTTTTGCCCGGTCTTGATACTACTTTCGACGTGTCAGAAGATGATCTGGACAGTGTCCACGCCTGATTCGAGATGTAACCAGGTATTTACAGCCTTTAAGTCATCAGATTTCTTCTGATACAGGCTGGATACCTACTGATATAGAGGTTTTCCAATTATATCTCCCCCAATGGAGGCGGAAGTCGGAAACAGTTTTAGTTTCCTCTCTCCTTCTAAACATGGCTTCTGCCTCCCGGGAAACCACCAGAACCGGAATAGCGTCTATTCTCCTTTTGGATAACCTGGTTTGCTGACGTTCATCTTCGGGAAATATATCAAATCATTCAAATTTCTCTGGTAATATGTGTTTGATCAACGGTTGGCACTGTCATTCCTGCGACAAACAATCTATAATAAACCGCAACACCGAATCCTTTGCTCAGTTTCTCGCTACAGAATATGAACTAAAGTCAATTCTGAGACACTCAATATCGCATCATTTTCTTTATTTAAAAAACCAATGTCGCAAAAATCCGAAATCATCATTCTGGGTAATGGTGGAGCTGCTTGTCATTGTGTTATATCCGCTCGTGAAAACGGATTTGAGGGATCAATCCGCATGATATCCAATGCGGATGAGGTTGCATTTAATCCCATGCTCGGCCCCTATTATTTGAAAGGTAAAATTGCCTGGGAGAACTGCTTTCCCTTTGGAGAGGATTTTTACGAACGTTACGGCGTCATCCGCCATTTTGGCAGCCCCGTCACCAAACTGGATGCCGTCAACCGAATGGTAACCTGCGATGATGGTGACCGATTTGTATATGATCGATGTCTGGTCGCTACCGGTGCCAATCCTACTTTTCCTTTCGTGCCGGGATTGGCGGAAAGTAACAAAGCTTTCCCGGTTCGAAGTTCCGACAGTATCCGGAAACTCCACAATGCCATGCAGGGAGCGAATAAACTTGTAATTCTGGGGGCTTCCCTGGTCGGGATTAAGCTTGCAGAGATCATGAAGGCAAAAAATCCTTCTGCTGAAATTCTTCTGGTGGATGTCACCAATCAGGTGATGCCCCGTGGCGCTCATCCGATTTCAGCCGATTATTTGAGGAAGTACTTCGAACAGAAGGGGATATCTGTCTTGCTGGGTTGTTCTCTTGAGGGTCTGGAAGATGAAGGGAATACCATTTGCTGTTTCTTCCCGGAAAGCCTGATTCACAAAGCAGATTTCATCGCCGTCTGTACAGGAATCCGATCCAATATTGATTTTATCAACCGGGATCAGGTTGATACGGACCTGGGTATTCTAATCGACAGGAATTCCGCCACAAACTGCGAAGGACTTTATGCAGCAGGGGATTGTTCCCAAGGATTCAACCCGCTCAGTGGAAAACAGGAGTGGCTGGGAACCTGGGGAAATGCCTGTTACCAAGGTCGGGTGGCCGGTGCGGTAATGGCAGGCAAACAACTTTCATTTTTGGGGAATCCTCCCCAGCATGTCAGTCCCTTCTTCGATTGGACCTATGTTCAAATTGGTGATGCCTGTCGGGAAGGCAATGGCATTCGCGTGGAAACTTCGGGTGATCCGTTTAAGGGGAGCTTTCAACTACTTGTTTTCGAAGGCAACCGGCTCATCGGGGCCAATCTGATTAATGATCCCGGCAGCATTGCACCCTTAAAAAAAGCTATCATCCAACAACGGAGTGGTGCGTTGGATCTGGTACCCGATTTGATCACCAGGCCGCCACATTCGCATCACCAGTCTTTCACCCACAATTCCCTGTAACAATCCTTATTCACATTCTAGCTGGAGATAAAATGTCCGAGACCCTGCAAATGATTCTGGTGTTCATCATCATGATTCTGGTTATTATCTATGCAAGAAGAGTTCGCGCAGCCAAGATGATCAAAGCACGCGATTTTATTCTTGAAGATCTTAGATCGAAAAATGCGTTAAGCGCGGAATCCGCTGTTCATCTGGATTATGCTCAACGTAGTTTTTTCCGGATAGGTCTTCGCGATGACAGGCCCAAAGTTTTAAGACAGATGATTCAATTCGGAATTATTGGTATGACCGAGGGGCAGTTGTTTTACTTAAATGAATCCGCACTCTCCCACATCAAAAACCAACCCTAGCTCGTCCGGGACAATCAGGTGGAGCAAAGTCGAATCACTTCACTCAATATTGTATCTGCATGACTTGTAGACAGGAGGACAAAATGGGACTCTCCATGGAAAAAATCATTGCCATGTTCGAATACCTCAACGCAGGTATCGTTGCATCGGATGCCGAGTTCAAGGTGATTTACCAGAATCAAAAATGCAGGGATATGTTTGAAGAGGCTTTTGGCACAGCAGACTACATCGGTAGATTGATTCACGAATGTCACAATGCTGCAGCTACCGAAAAAATTAAGGGCTATTACAGGGAATATAAGGAGAAGGAGCGGGTATTGGACTACTATGTGATGGACGAAGCTGGTGGCAAAATGACCATTGTCAATGTTCCATTCTACGATGAAAATGGGACGTTCGGTGGAGTGGTGGAATTCATCTTCGAGAGCTCTCTCGACTGAAGTGGCATGCAAGACAGAAACAATCCATATGCATATTGACAGGCACTTGCCGGAAAAACTGTGAAAAAGTCCGCAACCATGTTGCAGATAGCCTGCTTGTACCTACCCAAAAAACATATTTATAACTAACCCGGGATTGCCGGCTCAAAATGCTGCCGTTAAGACTTGAACCTGTTCCTCATAAAGGTCAAGATAAATCGGGATGCATATAATACTCTTTTCCGCAATTGAACCGAATCACAACCACCACGAGAAATGGATAACCGAAGCTTTAAACTTGGAATCCTGATTATAGCTATATTTGCGGGTATCTATATTCTCCTCTCTTATGTGACATCACAGAACAAAGAAAAGAATCCGATTCCTGTCCAATCAGAAACACCGGTATCCAGCAAGCCGAGAGACTCCGATCTCGATCCGGTATTCCGGAACAACTCAGGCTCTGCTCAATCATCAGCACCGCTGAAATCTTCAACTGAAAAGCGAGTTTCCCCGACTGATCAAAAACCGAATATAAAAAAGGAATCCAACCCGGCACCAGATGAAGCTCCCTTGTCGGAACTGGAAAAAAAGTACGGGAAGCTAAGCGCTGAAGACATCTTGAGATTACTGGCTTCCAACCTTTCGGATATCGATCGAAACTACTTGGAGCATCTCTTAGCTCAGTCACAGGATCAGGATATGGATGAAACCCTTCATGAAATGATCGATGACGGTTTTATCGATCTCTCCCTGGAGAGTGAAGATCTGAGCGAAGAGGGAGGAGCGGAATTTATGGATGCCGCTGTCCGGAGAATGAACAGCGCTATACGGGTGGCCGGATTAAGGGGTCAAACCTCCACCGTTCCCAATATTATCGAAATAGCTTCCCATTACAATGCCGATGAAAGCACTGTACGAACCTGTTACGAAGCGTTGGGATATCTAAGCACTAAAGCCGGGCAGGATTTTTTGTCGGCACAACTCAAAGAGCAGCAAAATCCTTTTCTGAAATCCGAAATCATCCTTTCACTATCCACAACCGGTAACAGGGATAACATCAAGCTTTACCTTTCTTACCTCAAAAGCAGGGATACTGATCTCAGAAACAGTGCCATCGTCGCCCTGGGAGATGCCAGAGAAGAGCAGGCTGTTGAACCGTTTGCGGATATATTCAATTCCACGGACCATTCCTCAAAAGTGCTCATCGTTCAGGCCTTAAACAAGATTGATTCTGCACCCTCAAGGGACTTGCTTGAACAGATCGCAAAAACTCATCCCCAATTGATCACACCCGTAACCGAAGGCGATTGATTTCGTAGACAAAGTTGAAATGGTTTTAGTTAACTTCGGTTCATTCTCACCGCCGGTTCCCGTAGAAGTGCGGCTGATAATGCGGGAATGATCCGGCCTTGGTCCGGCCGGAGTAAGGAAATGTGGATTAGAAGGACAGTTGAACGTCGGGATGGACATAAGTATAGGCATCCGTCTCAATGACAGTGCCATACTCGGTTTCTATCGCGATATCCACCGTCTTGTGGTGGTCGGTAGTATTGGCAGGGGCCCTGGCAATAAGATATCGTGTATGATAGTAACGCACCTGGTCTTCCGGAACCTGAATTCCGTCAACATATACTTTGGCAGATGGTGTTAAGAACGATCCGTAAATCCTAATCCAGTTGCCGCCGGTTGTGCGACCGTGATTGGGTGTGATAGCCCTCACCTCGGGTGCAACTTCTGCGTATTGGTAGGCATTAGCCAGATCCGAGCTGCCAAATTGTGTATCCACCTCCATATCCACCAGACCGCTGGTATCGGAAGGCGCTGTAATGAACCTGGCCAATCGACTGTGATAATAGCGTTGTAAGATTGCCTTTTTACCACCAAAGGTGAGACTCGTCTCACTGGTCAGGTTTTCGCCATAGAGATATACATAGGTGCCGCCATAGATAAACCCTCTGGCAGGTCTGATCATGGTTATTAGCGGCGGATCCTGGGTATAGGAAAAGCCATCTTCAAGAGTAAAATCCAAATCGGTGTCGTTCACGGAATTGACCGCCGCAATGTCGACAGACCCCACGGTATCAACCGCGGGTGTCAGGATAGTCATGCGTCTGCCGGTGGGGTGAACATGTCTGATATTAGCCGGTTGACCATTAAAGGTAACAACAGTCTCTTTCCTGAGGTCGGTGCCATAGAGATAGACATAGGATCCGCCCGCGGTTGTTCCTGAAAGCGGTGATACATAATTTATAATCGGAGTTCCGGGATCATAGGCGGGAGCTGACTGATGGAATTTATAGGCTCTCTTTGCCACATGGTTACCGTATTCCGTATTGAGTTTCAGATCGACTTTGCCTTCGGTGTGAACCGGGGTTTTAACCCTGACTTTACCTGCATGATAGAAGTAGTCAATATCGATTGGATCACCCGTGACATCAAACTGCACCGCGCTGTTCGGGGTAAAGTTGTCACCATAAAGATACAAATTCCGGTTGCCGTTTACCGTATCAGCGAGGGGCCAGATTGATCGGATTCTGGGTTTATTCTCGGTATAAACATACCCTCCATCCAGCACTGCTGATCCGTTGGCTGCGGAAGTCACCGTGACCGACTCCGATCCTGCAACCGATGCAGCCGTTTTAATTGCCATTAAGTTTGAACGATAGATTCGATGAACAGTTGGATCGGGAGCCGATGAAAAAGAGACGGACATATCATCATCCGTAAAGTTCCTGCCCCTGATATAGACATACTGGTTCCCGGTTGCAACACCGTTATTCGGATAAACGTAGTGAATACGCGGCGCCAGATCGAGATAGGTGAATCCGTTGTAATTATGGGCATAACCATTGTCATTCTGCATCCGAACATCAACCAGTTCTCCCTGGCTGGATTCAACAGCACGTGTTGGTGTTTTAATACGCACCAGGCCATCGTGATAATAATAGGTCACTTGTCCCTGGTTACTTTCAGAAACGGTTTCCGTTTCGCTCTCCAGTTTCAGAAAATTGGTCACAATATCCTGGGAAATGTTCTTCCCGCGAAGATAGATTGTGGAACCGGTGGCAAATCCCTTATTGGGATAGATCGTGGTGAATTCCGGGGCATCCTCTGTATAGCTGAAACCCCCGGTTTTGGTTACCGGCTGGACGTTTTCAATAACAGGCTCCACCTTCAGATCCAGGGGATCACCTACAGGAAGATCATCTGCAGCTTCCGTTTTCAACAATACAAATCCGGAATGACCGTACCGGAACTCATGATGATAATTGGGGAGATAGAACTGAATCTCCCTGTCTCCGATGTACCACTTATCGGTCGCACGAAAATTGGTCCCCCAGACCCTGAGCAGAGTGCCACCCTGTTTTATTCCTGAATCCGGCCAGACCCTTGAAATAGTGGGATTCTCCCTCTGAAAGGTAAAGGCATCTTCCAAAAGCGCTGTTCCGTTTTCATCAACAATGAGAGCGATATCCACCACTTTGCTGGCGCTGCCTCCTTCGAGTTCACATAAAGGGGTATAGCTGAACATACGATCCGAATGGTAAAAATGACGCCTCAATGATTCGTTGTCACCAAACTTTATGGTCATGGTGGGAGTGAAGTTCCTGCCATAATAGTGCACTATTGTATTTCCTTCAGCAGGTCCGTTATTGGTATTGACATAATCCAGCTCCGGTCCGTTATTAGTGAAAGTGAAACTACCAAACAGGTTGGAAGGCCTTTGTCCCGGGGTGTAAGCTCTGACATCCACGGAACTCTCCGAATTATCAACTGTTAGTATGTAAACCAGACCGGTATTGACAAATCGTTTGGTAATAACCCTTTTGCTGCCAAAGACAAAATAGGTTGATTTAGCAAAATTCTCACCGGTAATGCCCACATAAGTCCCACCGGAAGAGGGACCTTCTGTTTTTGTAAGACCTGTGATAACAGGTTTTGCGGTTACCAGACCGGCAGAAACCAGTGCCAGGATAACCATCAGAATCGCTTTGGACCGAAATATCATTTTAACCCTTTTACTTTTTTTGTTAGAATTCGAATTGTTTATTACTGTGTCCAACTGCACGGATATCCTCCTCCTCGGGAGATTTTCAAAGAAAAAACCGTCTCTTCATTCTGCTCAAATTGATTCGTATTATCGAATGCGATATTTTTTTCCCCAGTTTCCGTAACTCTGATTGTTACCCTGGGATGTTCATGATTGAGATGACATTCCACAACCGAAGTTCCGGGGAAAGAAATATGAGATGGCGTATCGGGGAAGAATAGCCAGGTACTTCCCGCAAAATCCTCATCCAGGTTTTCTTTCTCCTGTGAGATAAATGTAATTGTATAATCGCCGGTCTCTTCAAAATTAAAACTGAGATTGATTTCCACTTTTTTATCGATCACCCCTGTATACCACTCATCCAGTGTGACAGTGGATGACTTAACCTCGATTGAGATCAGCCGGGTCAGGGTTCCCTGGTACCCTTCCAGAGAGGCTTTTAATACCGGGCTTCCCAGGGCATCGCCTGTGATCTTGCCATCTGCGTCAATAGACACCTTGTCGGAATGTGATGTAAACACAACCCCATCATCCGAAAATCCCCAGGTTACCCCGGAAGCAAAATCGGCATTTACAGTCTCATTACTTGTACTAACGGAGTATTGCTTGAACAGTTTAAGCTGTTTGCTTTGTCCTTCCAGAATAATCAGGCTATCCCTGTGCCCCGTCCCTCCTGATTCCTGATTAACATTGAAAAGGACCAGTTCTTCATCGGTCGTCGTAATATCCAGGTCGTTTGCAGCATCGGTCGTCAATCCACTTGTGTATTCTGCGGTAATTGTGCCGGCAGAACCGGTGCCGGTGGCCTTAACCCAGCAATCATCGGTTCGGTCGGGAGAGTCATGCAGGCTGCAAAGTGTCAGATCCGTATCATCCACAGATAATGAAATCTTCCCACTTCTTGAAAGGTCCATTTCGCTCACAGGTCCTTCATCATAATAACCCATGACGGTGAGTTTTGTTTTCATTCCCACCGGAAAGGGTTCCGTAAAATCAACATCGATTGCTCCCGAATGGTAGTTGCTGCTTACAGTGGTCCCATTGGTCAGAATCTTCAGGGATGTAAGGGTCTGGTTATACACTGTAATAGTTTTTTCGGTTATGAGATATTCATCCGGATTCGATTCGCAACTGTTCCACTGATCTCCATCCTTACATTTTTTGACCCGGATCGCAGCTATCCCGTCTTCAACGGCAGTCACAAATCCGGGATTCTCCACTGAATCAACTTCCAGATTGTCATTCGAGGAATCCCAACCGGCGGCGGAAAGCGAGGTCAGATCTTCGCTGGTACCGTTATTATAATAGGCGGTCGCCGATAACTGGAACTGGCTTCCGACCACCACTTCGGAATTGCCCGGCTCAAATGCAATCGCCACCAGTTCTTTTTTTTCGATCGTCAGCGTAACGGGAGATGGGTTAACTCCCTCAAAATCTTCAATATCAATCGTAACCACCACCGAATCTGTAGCAATGGACTGAGCCTGCAGACTGCCACCCTGCTCAAGTTCAACATCCGCACCGTTTGTTATATCCCAGGTGATATTGTTGGTGATATTCACCTCAACTTCGTTGTCACCTTGGAGATAAGTGGCAAGAACCATTACATTGGCTGATTGCTCTTCCACAATGGTCAGTGAGGTCGGATGTTCATCCTCTCCCGGTTCGTCTCCCTGGTAAATCTTCAATTCCACGGTTTGCAGGACCAGGGTGTCATCTATATAGATTGGGATGTCATCGTTATAGCCGCTGTACTCAGCTCCTATGGTGATGCTAACGGCAGTGGAGTCATGGGGTGAGAATTTCCCCGAATAAGGATTGATCAGGGATTTGCCCTCGGGGTCCTGGCAGGTCCAGGTGACATTTTCGGTGATAACACCTTCGGTTGCGTTGTCGTATTGAGCCTTCAGGATGAAATAAGTATCAAAGGAATTGCTTACCGGAAGTATTTCTCCGTCACCCTGCGGCCTGGGAACGATCAGCACAGAGGTGATAGACTTCGCCTCAATGGTGACGCTGATCTCCACCGCTGGCAGGTTTTCGTAGCTGGCCGTAACTGTAACCGTTCCCTGCGCAGCCGCTGAAAACAGACCGTCTGCTATAATACTGAAGACGGAGGGATTTGAAGACGTCCAGGTCACCAGGCTGTTGAGATTCTCGGTACTGCCGTCTGAGTATACCCCCACGATATTCAGTTGATATGTGGTACCCTCTTTCACGACAATGGAGTCCGAGCCGGCCGAAAACCGGATTCCGGTGAGCGTTACCGTGACATCAGTGTCATCCGAATTGTTACCGCTGTCTCCTCCTCCATCATCATCCGGTTCTTCGCCTATTCCAACGCCCGGAGTTTCAAAGATCTCCGAGTTGGCAGCATCTGCACTGTTGTTGCTATCGCCCGAACTACAAGCCACCAGGGATGCAAGCAGAATGTAAACGACTATTATGAGCAGGTGGGGTGTTTTCATGGTTTGCTGCGAAAACCGACACTGTACGATGCCCCAATGTCTTTCGACCTGTAAAGGCAAGTTTTATGTATTTCCGATCTGGCTCCACTCAAATCAGATATCTCTTTCGACAGTGTAAAAAAGGGGGGAGCTATTAGCGCATCAAAAATACAACTTTCTGATTTAAAATACTATAGTTACATTGCAGGTGTTTTGGACGACTCCGGTTTATTATGGAAATTAAAAGACCGACCTCGACTTAAATCCTCTCGAAAAATAACAAAACAGGTAAACGGTTGTCAAAGAATCAATTCAGGAAAAAAAAGGCAAATTTCCAGCAATAGACGGGGTTTGAATATGTTGCCATCCAGGGCGGCCGTACTCATCAATTTGTTCTGATGGCATCCACTATGATGGAATCAGAGTTCTGTTTTCCGAGACAGATAAATCCGTCATAAAAATCACTCTTGAAATACAATTGTGGAAGCTGTTCATGAACGTGGATATAAACCAGCACTGTTTTAAGCAGCAAAAGAAGCTTGCTGACCTGGTGAAAAGAGAGGAAGGTTCGATCAGAAATCCGAATCAGGGGAGATTCAACCATTGAGGCTTGTAGATTGGACTTAGCCCTGATCTTCGGCATACTTCTCTTAATAAAATCGATATCCAGCCTGACATGAAATTTATCGAGCTCAATCCTGTCAAAACGCACCATCTGCTGATCGAATCGTCTGCGTTCAGTGGAACTCATCTTTTCTATGGAGACTGCATCATCAATAATCGACTTGGTTCGCAGGATCAATTGGTCGGGGTCGACGGCATAGCAATACTTACCGTCAGTCAATACCTGTTTGTACACCGCCTGATCTTTGCCGAAGCCGCTACAGACAAAATCTTTTATACTCCGAACCTTTTTGTGGGCCTTTCTGCTACGTGCGTTAAGAACATTTTCAGGAGAGAAGGCAATCGTGTCTCCCCTGTGCATCTGTTTAAGGTATTTCGGCTCCTCGGTTAATTCACCCCGGTATATCTCATTGGATTCAAATACAGTCCTGTCAATCTTGACCCAGAGATGTTCGGCCACAATCTCTTTCCCTTTCTTTTTGGGAATTTCAACTGTTTTCAGGAAAACACCCAGTTCTGCCAAATCATCTTTTTCCAGGTTGTTAAACAGCTCAAAAGGCTTGGTCTTTCTTATTTTAAGTTTGTATGTCATTGCGGCTTTTTGTCCGATAGCTTTCAGGAATCCTTTGATTCATACCCTTTTGAGACCTTTTCTGTCTACAGACGAAAAGCTGGCAGAAAGCAACGGGCAGGCTTCGTATAACCGGAAGACAACATTCTGATTTTTGAATCCAGGCTGTGTTTTTTTCAATCTTCGTTCGAAAAACGCTACGGGTAAAACAGATTAACTGGTTCCTGCAATCATCCGGAGAGATACCTCAGGGATTGGAATCTTTCGTTTCTTTCCATTTTTTCCGGGTTCTTCGTTACAAGCCTCGTACTTCGGTGAACCTATTACACAACCGTTGAGTGGAGCTCTTTAGCAGCAACAATAAATCAATGACATAAAACTACTTGCGGTGGCGGGCGAAAGCTCCAACCGGAAAATTGGTCAGTTGTTTGAAGTCCCCCGATTCGTAGCCAAAGATCTTGCCAGTGGTCTTCATCTCATCGAGATTGATCACGACAACTCCCAAGGTTGGTACTAGTTTTTCTCTCCAGACAAAAAGATAGAGATTTTTAGCAATTTTGTAGTAGTGACAAAGATCCGTATCCGCCATACCTCTTTCGATACCGGCCAGACAGTGCCAAGTGTAGCGATCTTCGTTGAGATAGATATGCTCATAAGTATCTTTTTTGCTGTAGACATACTCCACCCGTTTCCCGATCAGCTCTTTGGTAATCTTATGTCTTTGGGTTTTGGAACTGAATGTCTTCCCTATCGACGCAAACTGAAATTCCGCTGCAACCGCTGTTTCGTAGTTTCCGGAATCAACCCTCTTCAGTCTGTCCGCCCTGGCTTGAGATTCCGTGGGCAGCGTTCCGGTGAGGGACGTGGCAGTTTTCTTTTTCAAATCCAAAACCAGGCTGACCGATGTGGCACGGGAGCTTTTTTTGATAAAATCGACAAAATAGATATTTGGCCTGGGGCAGGTCGCACGGTATTTCTCCCTTTGAACTTTGGGTTTACCGGATTTTGGCTTTGTCTCCCAAGTCAGATACTCCCCATCCAGGAAGGTATAGGTCATCATCGGACCTTTGTTAAAATAGAGCTTAAGGGTTTTACCCGCCAGTTCATCCGTATCGGGAAGAACATTTTCACTGAATCCCACCGCCAGTTCGCCCACCTGTATAATTTCCGATTTTTTACTCATCTTCTTTTCTCCCGGTTAGACTGTTCGTCATTCTTTTATGTCATTAAAAGCCAGAACAGGAGTCTACACAACCTCCTTTGATGAAACTCTATATATCGACCAATAGATTTGCAACCGTTCGTTACGGGCGTTACAGAAATCCAAGCATGCCCACATCCACAATCGCTCCTCCGCCATCGGCAACCAGCGTTGTCCCGGTTACAAAAGAGGCGTTGTCTGAAGCAAGAAATTCAACGCAGGCAGCAATCTCATCCGGATCGGCCATTCTCTGCAAGGGCAGATATTGGGTCACTCGCTGTACTGCCTGCTCCACAGTGATGTTCTTTTCCTTCGCCAACTCCTCCATCTCCATTTCACTCATTTCCGATCTGAACCAGCCAGGACAGAGCGTATTCACGCGAACTCCCTGCGGACCGTAGTCCAATGCCAGTGATCGGGTAAGACCCAGCAAAGCGGATTTTGAAGAGCAGTAGCCAACACCTTCGCCAACTCCCATCAACCCGGCTACCGAAGAAACGTTCACTATCGCACCCTTCCCCCTGTTAATCAGAGCCGGCAACGCTGCTTTCGCTGTTTTCATGACCCCTGTCAGGTTGATATCGATCATCTGCTGCCAATCGGCATCATCCACTGAAACAGCATCTGCCATTGAAATAACCCCGGCATTGGCAACGACGATATCAAGTCCGCCAAACTCAGTGACAGCGATTTCTACGGCACGAGCAAGATGATCACTGTCCGTGACATCACCTGCAGCAAATCTGCCTCCGGTTTCGTCCGCAACTTTTTTGATCGGCTCTTCACGCCGGCCGGTAACAACAACCGAGGCTCCGTTTGCGGAGAATCTCCGCGCCACTGCCGCCCCCAAGCCTGATCCCCCTCCGGTGATCAAGGCAACTTTTCCAGACATGGTTTCACACATGGTTACTCCTTAAAAGCTAAACGTTTAGTTCATGTCGTTTCTCCCTGATAAAACAGCAACTTAAAACTGCCATCAGTGACATGATTGCGTAAATGAGAAAAACCAGTTGATAGTTGTGTTGCACATCAAAGATAATCCCCCCGGCATAGGCCAGAAATCCGCCACCCAGGTGATGCACCGTGGTGATAAATCCCGTCAGCAAACCAATATTAGTAAAGCCGTACAGCTTACCCACCAGGGTCACATTCAGAACGGCTGTAATCAGCAGGGTAAATCCAAAACCCAGGGAAAACAGGTAAAACATCGGGGTGGATTGAAAATTGATAATGATAAAAAAGAGAAGAGCGCGAATCAGGAAGGTGATGAGGATCGGGAGTTTGTTTCCGATCACATCGGAAACAGGCCCTGCCACAATGACACCGAAAAGACTAAATAGTCCGAACCAGGCCAGCATATCTCCTGCTGTTGTTTGAGAAATGCCGGAATCTGTAACAAAGGGAACAAGATGCGTTGAAACCAGGTAATCACCAGCGCCACAAACAAACATCACCCAGGTGAAAAACCAGAAGGAACGGGTTCGCATCGCCGCTTTCAAACCGAAATCGGGACCTTGAACGGTTTCTTTCCCATCACTTTCTTCCCCAACACCATCGCTTAAAACATCAGCCCCCAGGGGGTGATATCCCAACATATGCGGATCACCCCTGATCACCAGAAAGACCAGAATCGTATTAACCACGAGAATCACCAATCCCGTATACAGACAGGCATCCCGCCAGCCACTGTTGATGATGATATCGGTGTAGAACGGAATCAGGAAAAACTGACCCAGGCAACCTCCCGAAAGGGCTATGCTGATTACCAGGCCTCTCCATTTCATAAACCACTTGCTGACCAGGGAGGTAAATATCAGCACTGTACTGCCGCTAAAACCGATACCGCAAAAAACACCATAAGAGAGAATAAAACCGGAATAGGATTCCAATCGCGAAAGACCGATAAATCCAACCCCCAGGAAAGTGGCTGAAACCAGAATAATCCATTTGGGGCCGAATCGGTCGTAGGCCTTCCCCATGGCAAGCATGAATGTGGCGTAGAAAACCAAATTCACAAAAACCGCCAGGGAAACATCCCCGCGGTTCCAGCCGAAATCGGCAATGATAGGCTTGAAGATCACTCCGATTGTAAACTGCGCACCGGAGTTGAAGAACAGCATCACAAAAGAAGCGGCCAGCACATACCATCCGTAAAACACTTTCGGGAATACCCTGGGGGTCATCAAACGCTTGCTCATTATTAAAGTGTAGCCTATTTCCGAATTTGTCCCAGGATAAGTTCTAACTGGGTTGAGATTTTCTCCGAACTCTGTTGAAAACTTTCGATAATTAATTTGTGTTTTTTCTTGAGCCTGTCGGCAAATCCTGCTGTGACAATCGCAACAGGGCAGGAATAGCCGAAAACAGGCGTCGATATAGCAATCGTCCCGTCGCCTTTCGCCCGATAGGTGCTGCCGTAGCGTTGTTTGCGGATTTTTTTTATTTCTGCCTTCAAAGACTTATTATCCTTCGGTGTATTGGGGTTGGACGAGTGGATTTCGATGTTTTTCATCAGACCGTCAAGTTCTTCATCAGAAAGCTGTGAAAGTAAGACTCTACCTGCAACTCCATCGTATAGGGGACCCATCAAACCGACTTCCGCAAAAAACTTGACCTGCCCGTCAGTATGAATCGAATGAAGTAAAAACCGATTCGCTCCATGGGAAACCATTAACGCGACTGTCTCATCAAACTGATCACGGAGTCTCTCCATTTCACCTTGAGCACAATGAATCAAAACCTGGTGGATCTTAAAAGGTTCACCCAAAAGCGAAAAAAGATAGTGTCCGGGAAAGTATTGACGTGTATCGGGATTTTTTATGATGAGCTTCTTTTTCTCATAAGTGTTCAGAACCCGATAAATGGTAGTTTTATTGTACCCCAAGGATCTTTCGATATCAGAAATTCTGCTGATACCGTTGCAAACAGCGACAAGAATATCAATTGCCTTATTTAAGGATGAAAGCTCCTGGATGCTGGACATAGAAATCTCATTGTTAAGGATTTGTTTCACATTGAGCAAAAACTATGTCTTATTAAAACCGGATGTTTATGTCAACTTATCCTAAAGCAAGAAACCTTGTAGTTTGAGGTCTTAACGAAAGTTCTTGACATTGAAAAAAGTTTCATATTAATATTTATTTGTTGCTTATTATGAAATAAACTGATTAATTTCACCAGTTCAATGATCCTGCTACCCATCAGATGACCCTGTTCAAAATCATCAAGCCATCTGATGAGCGGCTACTGATGAACAGCAAACCGGAGATCAACACCATGAAAACTTCCCATTTGGTTAAGAGCATTTTGAAAGCTTTGACTATGTCATTATTATCATTAGGTCTGGTGGTCCAGGTATATGCAGACCGGCTGGACGATATTAAAAAAAGGGGATCACTGATAATTGGTATTGCACCTAACTCTCCCGGGTTCTCTTCAACTGACAACCAGGGAAACAGGGTGGGATTTGACATCGATCTTACCAAAGCAATCAGTGCGGCAATCCTTGGAGATCCCAATAAGACCCAGTTGCGTCCCGTGAAAGGGAAGCAGGCATTTCCGAGCCTCAGAGCCGGGACACTGGACGTACTTGTACACCGATTTACCTGGACACTGTCAAGAGACGCCGGATCTTTGAATTATACAAGGGTGATGAACTTTGACGGCCAGGGATTTCTAATCAGAAAGGATTTGGGGGTCAAGAAAATTGCCGATTTAAACGGAGCAGTACTTTGTGTTTCACAGGGGTCGACCAGTGAGATGAATGTAACCGATTACTTCCGAAAAAACGGTTTCACTTTTGAACTACTGGCATTCCAGAATAATGAGCAGGCTTTGACTGCATATGGGGCAAAACGTTGTGATGCCATGACGACGGACAGTTTTGGCCTGGCAGCGCACTCTCAGAAACTGCCCGATCGAAGTCAGCATATGATTCTTCCTGAAAGAATTTCAAAAGAGCCGATAGGACCATTGGTTGCTCATGGTGAAGATCGCCTTGGCGATGCAGTCAGGTGGACCTTAAACGCCCTCATCGCTGCTGAAGAGATGGGAATCACTCAAGCCAATATCGATTCGTTAAAGAAAACGAGCAGGAATCCCGAGATCAAACGATTGCTGGGAGTCTCAGGGAATATGGGGGCCAAACTGGGATTATCCAAAGACTGGTCGTATAACGCTATAAAAGCAGTGGGTAATTATGGTGAAATATGGAATCGGAATCTTGGACCGGATACACCGCTGGGACTGGATCGTGGCTTGAACGCCTTGTGGAATGAGGGTGGTTTAATGATGTCAATGCCTTTTCGATAACCAACTGAATACCACCGGCCAAATCAAAATTGAACCGGTGGATTAAATCTCTGTTGCCTCGTAATGTCCATGAGAAGGAATGCATTATTAACCCCGAAAAGAAGGGAGCAAATTCCGGCGCTGATTTTTCAGGTTGCCATTATCCTGTTATTGGTTTGGATTGGGTGGAAAATGGTTTTAAACGCTCAATCAAATCTGGAAAGGCTCGGAATAAGTGCGGGTTTTGGTTTTTTAACCAGCGACGCCGGATTTGATATTTCTCAAAAGCTGATCGATTTTCAAGAAGGTTCCAGCTATTTGCAGGCAATGATTGCGGCCTATTTGAACACGATTGTTCTGGCCTTAAGCGGTATTCTCCTCTGCTCCGTCCTGGGTCTTATCGTCGCGTTTACTCGGTTTTCCAAAAATCCGGTTTTGAGTTTAGTGGCAGAGCTTTATGTTGAAACCTTCAGAAATATTCCATTGTTGCTCCAGATTTTCTTCTGGTATTTTGGCGTCATCGCCTCTCTCCCCTCTGTCAGAAACTCTCATATTCTGGGATCTGTTGTTTTAAACAATCGAGGCCTTTTTCTTCCTGCTTTTCAATTCACTTTTTTCGGGGTGCTTGTATCCGCCGGCCTGCTCATCTGTGTTGTAGCGGCGATCATCATCCTTTATCGAAAAAAAACAACCTACGGACGGGTTGATCGAAAAACCTGGATTTGGGTATTAATCGTCCTTTCTGCTTCCTTGGCAATCCTGCTATTTGGCGGTCCCTTGGGAAAATGGGAGTTACCGGTCCTTTCGGGATTCACCTATCGCGGAGGTTTGACCATACGACCTGAGTTCGTTGCAATGCTGGCCGGTCTTTCAGTCTATAACAGCACTTTCATGTCGGAGATATTCAGATCCGGAATCATCTCCATTTCCAAGGGACAACATGAAGCGGCAGAGACTGTGGGCCTTTCCGGTATTAAATCCAACCTCTTGATTGTACTGCCCCAGGCTTTAAGAGTTGCCATCCCGCCTGCCGGTGGTCAGCTTCAGATTGTCATTAAAGCCTCCTCTCTTTCTGCGGCCATAGCATATCCGGATATTATGTCTGTTATCGGTGGCACAATTATTACTCAAACCAGTCAGGCGATCGAATGCATGTTCATCATTATGGGTCTCTTTTTAGCAACAAATTTGACATTGACCTGGTTGTTGAACACTTATAACGGCTTCATCATGCGCCGTGGAGGTCGATAATGCCTGAATCCAAAACTAATACTTTTATTGAGGCTATGACCCCTCCTGTCCGTGAAGGAGGCCCTCTAGGCAGATTTCTGAAACGATCTTTTTCCAGCATTCCCAATGGACTGGTAACTCTGTTGCTACTGGGAGGAGCAGGATATCTGCTGATACACCTTGTGAGCTGGGGTATTGTATCAGCCCAATGGACCGGAACAACCGCCAAGAGCTGTTCAAATCCGGACGGTGCCTGCTGGTCCTTTATCATTGCCCGTTGGAAACCTATTTTGGCTGGCCAATACCCGGTACAGGAACTTTGGCGGATTTTCCTTTTTTTTGGAATTCTGACAATTCTGATTATCTGGATTGCCATACGTCGGATTCCCGGAAAGTCCTGGGCCCTGGTCAGCTTATGGACGGTTTTCCCGATAATATCGTATTACCTTCTAATAGGCGGAAGTTTCGGGTTAAGTCATGTTCCGACAAACAACTGGGGTGGTTTGCTGGTAACGGTCGTAACTGCCGTTTTCACGATGATCAGCACACTTCCGTTTGGGCTCCTGCTGGCACTTGGACGCATGTCCAATATGCCCGTGATCCGTCTGCTCTGTATTGGATTTGTGGAGATAGTCAGAGGCATTCCCCTGTTGGCGTTCCTTTTCTCAGCGGCAACCATCTTCCCTTTGGTTCTGCCGGAAGGGGTAAACATCGATCTGTTTGCCAGAACGATGATAGCATTCATGCTATTTAACGGCTCCATGACTTCCGAAGTCTTTCGGGGAGGATTGCAGTCGATCAGACGTGAACAGTACGATGCGGCTTTAACGGTTGGACTCGGCTGGTTCAGCACCATGGCCTTTATTATATTGCCCCAGGCAATCAAAACCATTGTGCCTGCCCTTGTGAACTGTATGATCATCATCATAAAAGAAACCAGTGTTCTCCTGGTAATCGGCCTGTTCGATTTTATTGCTACCATCCATTTTGGAACCGAATCGCCGGATTGGATTGGTGGACATCACATCCTGCTTACGGGCTATATCTTCACAGCAGCCGTCTATATGATAACGTGTTCCGTACTCTCCAAGTACAGCCGCCGATTTGAAGGGCAAATAAAATAAAGCACAATCTCCGGAAGTTGACATGCACAAGAAAAAGAAACCTCAAAAACTCGACTTAAAGTATCTAATAGACATGCAGATGATCAACAAATGGTTTGGAGATTACCATGTCTTGAGAGATATCAATCTATCCATTACCCCAAATGAAAAAGTGGCTGTTTGCGGCCCTTCCGGTTCGGGAAAATCGACCTTGATTCGCACCATTAACCTTCTTGAGGAGTTTCAGCAAGGATGCATGGAGGTCTGTGGTCTAAAACTGGAGGTCAGCAATATCACCAAAAAAACAAAGCGAGAGGTTAACAACAGAATTGGGATGGTGTTTCAGCAATTTAACCTGTTCCCACATTTAACAGTACTTCAAAACCTTACCGTTGGTCCGATCTGGGGGAGAAAAATATCCCGGCAGGAGGCCATTCACAGGGCCAAAAAGTACTTAAATCATGTGCATATGTATGAATTCATAGACAAATACCCCAACGAACTTTCGGGAGGTCAACAACAAAGAGTCGCTATCGCCAGAAGTCTTTGCCTCCATCCTGACATCCTTTTGTTCGACGAGCCTACTGCGGCTCTTGATCCCGAACTGGTCAACGAGGTGCTCCAGGTTATTGAAGAGCTTGCCGCAAAAGGGATGACAATGGTCATCGTGACTCATGAAATGGGATTTGCACGAAACATAGCGGATCGTATTGTCTTCATGGATCAGGGTCAGATCATTGAGGAATCACCTCCGGATCAGTTTTTTGACCAGCCACGAAGCGAGAGATTGAAAGCATTCCTGGGACAGATCTTGAACCATTAGCGGACATGAGTCACGCTTTTGAAATTAACCATAAGCACGGAGTTCCATTATCAAAAGTGGATCCGCATTGTCATCGCTTCAATGGTTTTTTAATCATTACAATATCTTAAGCATATGTCTTGTTAACATGACGGCTTGAAAAAAAAGAAACCTCATGACACCATAGAAATTTGACTTGATAAAAATTCCATCTACTACGTTAACCAGGGCCGGTACACGCAGGCTTCAGGCGTGAAGTCGAACATTGTCCCTGAATATCTGTTATCGAATGAAGATAATTAATTAAATAGTAAAATATACCTATGGAAAAATTTGACACAATTGTTATCGGAGGAGGCCCGGGGGGGTATGTTGCTGCTGTAAGATCCAGCCAGCTGGGATTTAAAACCGCCCTCATCGAGAAGGAAACCCTGGGCGGAACCTGCCTGAATTGGGGTTGTATCCCCACCAAGGCACTTCTGCACAATGCAGAAGTCATTCACCTGCTTTCCAAAGGCAAAACCTACGGTTTCGAATTTGATAACCTGAAAACCGATTTCAGTGCGGCCCACAAAAGGAGTCGAAGTATCGTTAAACGACAGACCAAGCGCGTCGAGTTTCTGATGAAGAATAATGGCATCTCGGTCTTTGCAGGCACTGGCAGTATGGTAACAGGTGACCGGGTAAAAGTGGAACCTTCCGGTGAAATCCTTTCCGCTTCCAATATCATCCTGGCAACCGGAGCCAAACCCAGACCTCTTCCTGGTGCCAGCTATGACGGAAAAAAAGTAATGACATACAGGGATGCTCTGGACCTGACCCGCGTTCCTGAAACAGCTCTCATCGTTGGAGCCGGTCCCATCGGCATGGAATTTGCCACGATCTGGAATCGCTATGGTGCAAAAGTCACGGTCGTCGAAATGCTGCCTCATGTTCTGCCTCTTGAAGATGAAGACATTTCCCTGGAAGCAGCCAAGCAGTTCAAGAGAAACAAGATTCAAACCCGCACGGGCACTATTGTCGAAAAGATTGAACCCAAGGATGATGGGGTTGAAGTCAGCCTTAACAGGGATGGCGAAATCGAAACCCTGCAAGTTGAAACCGTCCTGGTGTCCATCGGGGTTGTGGCAGACAGTAGCGGATTGAACCTGGGTGTATGTGATGTTGAGGATCGACAGGGCAAGATTGTGATCGACGATCAGATGCGCACTTCCAATCCGAATATATACGCCATCGGAGATATCACCGGCATCATGCCATTGGCTCACGTAGCATCCGTCCAGGGAACTATTGCTGCGGAAGCCATTGCCGGAAAACCGACACAGAAGATTATCTACCCCAACATTCCACGTTGCACCTATGCCCAGCCCGAAGTCGCGTCAGTCGGGCTGACCGAAAAACAGGCCGTCGAGCAGGGATACAGTGTGCAAACTGCACAGTGCCCTTTTGTTGGCAATGGCAAAGCAGTTGGAATGGAGGACAATTCAGGATTTGCCAAAGTCATCGCTGATAGTAAGAGTAGAAAAATCCTGGGTGTTCATCTGATTGGTGGTCACATCACCGAGCTGATAGCCGGACCAACCGGAATGATGACGATGGAAAGCGGATTTGACAAACTAGCGGAAACCATCCATCCACACCCAACCTTGAGTGAAGCCGTTATGGAAGCTGCTCACGCATTATGCGGCCATGCCATACATATTTAGGAGAAATCATGGAATATACACTATTTACGGCAACGGGTTGTGCCCGATGCAAAATTACGAAACAGTATCTTAAAGATCAAAACATCTCCTTTGCTGAACACGATTTCAAAGCCGAAGGCAAAGATGCGTTTGCTCAATTCTATCGTGCCAATCGCAAAAGCATATTCAGGGATCAGGATGGAGTCGAGTTTCCTGTTTTCACTGACGGAAACGTGATCAAACAGGGCGTCAGTGTCATTGTGGGGCACCTTATTGCCGGAGAGAAATTATCAGGATTCATTGGCAGGAGTCTTCTCCATGGCGAATGGATTGACGGATTTAACATCTCGGGTGGCAAAGGGGAAGAGGCGGAAGGACTCCTTACTGTCCTCAGCCACATGAAGAAACATGGATTGAAGACACAGCTATACAGTTGGGGAGCCAATGCGGATCTGCTGGAGAAAGTTCAGGCGCAAGGACTGGGGGATAAACTCATCCTGGAAGTTAAAGGACCGGCAGCGCTATATCCTTCCCTGGCCGGAAGCGAAATCACTTCCGATGAACTGGGCAGGAGTATCAAGCTGGCAAATCAATTTCCCGAATTCGAACTGTTCACCACGGTCGCTCCGCTGGTGAGAGATGATGGAAATGTCGATTTCCTGACACCGGAGGAGATAGCAGACACGGCCAAACTGATCGAGGAAGCAAGCGGGTCTAAGAAAAACCCCTATACGTTGAAACCCTTTGATCCGGAAACTACAGAAAGGGAAGAACTGAAAGCGATTGAACCGCTGGCTGCAACCAGTCTGTTTAAGTACCGCACCCAGGCCAGACGTTACCAGGTGATGACTGAAATTGCGAAATAGTAGGGATTAATATTTAAGATCGAAGTTCTGCCTTTACGTCGAAACCGTGAAGGAGGTGAACTCAAACATACAGGATTTAAAAGATATCTATTGCAAGGAGAAATAATGGCAGCGCCCAATGTATACCCAACCGGTACCACTATCTACGACCCGGAAAAATGCTGGAACGGTTATACCGTTTTTACCGCAAGGGAGACCGGTGTCACCCTGGTCGATATGAACGGAAATGTCGTGCGAATGTGGAAAGGCCTTCAGGGCTTTCCTCCCAAGATGCTTCCCGGGGGATATGTAATGGGACATCTCGGCGTCAGGGACGAGAAGTACAGCTATATGGATCAGACAGATCTCGTCCAGTTGGATTGGGATGGCAACATTGTCTGGAAATTCGATCAGTATGAATATATCGAAGATCCCGGCAATGAGCCTCAATGGATGGCTCGCCAGCATCACGATTATCAACGTGAAGGCAATCCGGTCGGATATTACGTACCCAACATGGATCCTCAAACAAATAAAGGTAACACCCTGATTCTTGCGCATAAGGATGTTACCAACCCGGATATCAGCGACAAACCCCTGGTTGACGATATCATTTATGAAACCGACTGGGATGGGAACATCATTTGGGAATGGGTTTGCAGCGATCATTTTGAAGAGTTCGGGTTTTCTGAAGAGGCAAAAAATATTCTGTCACGCTATCCGAATATGGTAATCGGCAAAGGAGAACGGGGCGATTGGATGCACATAAATTCCATGTCAACGCTTGGTCCTAATCGCTGGTATGATGATGGAGACAAACGCTTTCACCCGGACAATATCATCTGGGACGGCAGACAGACCAATATTATTGCGATCATCGACAAAGAGAGCGGCAAGATCGTCTGGCAAATTGGTCCCGATTACAATCAAAACGAAGCGCTCAAAAAAATGGGCTGGATCATCGGACAGCACCATGCTCATATGATTCCCAGGGGACTGCCCGGTGAAGGCAACATTCTGGTCTACGATAACGGGGGATTTGCCGGTTATGGATCTCCAAACCCCGGTTCACCCATAGGCCACAACAATGCCTTACGAGATTATTCCCGTATCCTGGAGTTTGACCCTGTCACCCTGGAGGTAACCTGGCAGCACTCCTACCTGGATATGAATGTGCTTCCCAAAATGAACAATTATCAGTTCTATTCGCCCTTGATCAGCTCCGCCCAACGCCTGCCCAATGGTAATACCATGATCACGGAGGGTTCCAATGGTCACGTTTTCGAGATCACACCGGACCACGAAATCGTCTGGGAGTACATGAGTCCCTATTACGGCGATGACGGAAAGTCCAACTATGTTTACCGGGCCTACCGGCTTCCCTATGACTGGGTACCGCAACTCGATAAACCCGAAGAGAAAGCTATAGCAAAGCCCAATAACAGCACTTTCAGGGTACCGGGTAGCGAATACAAGGAGGAAAAGGGTGTCATTCAAATCAAGGAGGCCACAGGATTCGGCCCTTCCCAAACATGTGTGGTGGAAACCGACGATATCCAGTAAAACGGATTAAATATTCACGACTTTTTCCGTTAAGTCAGCGGCAAAAGCATCAAAATCAGTCATTTGATGTAAAAACACTTCTCCCTTTAGCAACAACTCCCGGATCAATAGTCGTATCTCGGATCCGGGAATTGTTGTCTTTCCTCTGGAATTTACTCCCTGTTTTTCGGATCAGTATTTATTACTCAGCAAATCGAGATTTCTGACAATTTGCGCCAACACCTACTTTTCCTGATTGAGAAACAAAGCAAAAAAAACGGAAAAATCGCTTTTACACACCAACTGCACCTACTAAAATAATAAGAGAGTATCCTTTTTCTTCGGATGGGATATGAACCTGGTTGAAATTCAAAACCTCTAACAGGGAGAAATGATGGCACTGATTACTATTTCTAATGATATTGGCAGCGGAGGAAAAACCATTGCGCAAAAAGTCGCTGACGAACTTGAGCTGGATTTTTATCATGACAACCGACTGATGGAGAAAGCCCTCCAGATGGACATTGAGGATCGGTATACACTGGGATTGAAAGAAAAGAGTCCCGGGTTTTTTGATCGCCTGTTAGGGAAAAATCCGGAGATTTACATGGATGTGTTGCAGGCTGTGGTATATGAAATTGCCCGTCAGGGAACCGGGGTGATATTCGGTCATGGCAGCCAGGTTTTATTGAAAGACTTTAGCTGCGCTCTTCATGTACGCATCATCGCCTCGGAAGAAAGCCGGGTGGAGAATGTCGTAGCCAGACGATCCGTCAGCCGGGAAGATGCAATGCAAGTCATGCGACAAAAAGATGAAGAGTTTAAGCGGTTTTTTTCATTCACCTTCCATCGGGATTTCAATGATCCGTCTCTCTACGACCTGATCATCAACACGGATAAAATCGGTTTTGACCAGGCTGCCCATCAGATCATCCAACTGGCCCAATCCAATGAAATAAAGGCTTGCAGTCTGACAGCCCTGGATGCCATGAAACGCAGATCGCTGGAACGTGTTATTCACGCTGAACTGATCAAACAGGAGGTCGATGTCAGGGCCATCAACATCTCGGTTGAAGAAAATGAGATTGCCGTTTTGAGCGGAATTGCCCAGCATAAAGATGACAAGGAGATTATTCTCCGCACAACCCAGGCGATACCTGGTATTACCGACACCAGGGATAATCTGATATTTCTTTCGGATTTATCGTCCGGGTAGGGTGTCAGAAACCCGACAGTACCATTGCCAGGCTAAGTCACAAGTTTATTACAAACTCTCTCGCAGACCTGTTAAAATCAGAGCCGGGGAAACATTTTGTCAAGGATCTGCTTTTTGACAGCGATTACAGAAACCGGTCCGTCAAAAAGCAGATTTGGGGGGGATTAAAACTGGAGATAGAAATGTTAGTCCGCAATCCACGTTTTTTCAGATCTCCATTCATAGGGCCAGCCATTCTCTAAAAAACCGCTGTCTCTCACATTTTTATTCAGTACAATGCTCTGGCTGGCTGCCAGGAGCGGTACAAGAGAAGCATCCTCATGAATCATGGCTACCAACTCCTGTGTTTTGCTTTTGTGGACTACCGGATCAAGTGTCCCCATCGCTTCGTACATGACTTTTCTCCATCCTGCGGGTCGAACAAGACTCGGATGCTTTGGATTATCAGGTCCCATGCAATCATTGATAGAGACAGTATAATTTGGTTCTATGCCTGCGAGTCCAAGGAGCAGGGAATTCTTCCAGCCGTTCATCCTGAGATCCACCCATCTTCCGACATTCACAAATTGAATATGGGCTTTAATACCCACCATACCGAGCTGATTCTGTATAGCCACAAATACATCTTCATCTCTGCCGGCCCAAGAGATGATAGTTGTTTTGAAACCGTTCGGATAACCTGCCTCTTTCAGCAGTTGCTTTGCTTTTTCCGGATTGTATTCCCGTGCTTTTAAGCCCGGATTATATCCCATACTGCCTTCCATCGCGAACTGTTTCATAACCTTCATAAAACCGTTTCCTAGCTGATTGACAATGGCGTCCCTGTTAATGGCATACTCGATTGCCTCCCGGACCTTTTTATTGGAATAGACAGAATCCTTGTTGACCGAATCGCCGATCAACGAATAGCTCGGTTCGTAATTCTGAAGGATTTTGTATCCCTTTTTTCGCAGTTCTGCCAGTTTGTTGGTTTTCAGAGATTGAAGAATGACATGCCCGCCTTCTCTTTCAAAAGCCGCCATCAGGGTCATCGGGTCACTGAAGAACAGGTATTGCACCTCGTCAAGATAGGGTCTTTTTCCCCAATAACTGTCAAATCGCTTGAACTTCAGATGCACATCCCTTTTCGAGTCGATCAGCATAAACGGTCCTGTTCCGATCGGATGCGTCTGGGCCCATTTGGCACCTTTGGTTTTTATGGCGGTGGGAGAAACAATAAATCCCGGGGCCATATCCAGATTGGCAAAGATGCCATTCTCGAATTTATTGAGGTTCAGCCGGACGGTATGGCTGTCTAAAACATCAACCGAGTCGACGGATGAGAATTTCCCCTCACCTGCCTCAATCGATAAATCGTAATTGAATTTAACCGCTTCCGCATTGAATTCAGTTCCGTCATGGAAGCCAACACCTTTTCTCAACTTGAATATAATCGATTTCTTATCCGCTGCAATTTTCCAGGAGGTGGCCAGTTCGGGAACCGGTTGCCCCTGCCTGTCCAATCGTACGAGTCGTTCAAGTGTTGCCTGTGCACAAAACAGGGCTCCCATGGCTGCTTTGGGAGGATATCCGAAAAACCTTGGATAGTAAGAATGATCCAGGAGGATTTTAAAAACACCTCCTTCCTTTGGCGTACCCGCAGCAAATGAACTTACGGACGACAAGAGCACAAAAACGGTAATCATAGAGATGACCAGTCCGTTTGGTAGTAAACACCTAATTGTTTTCATGGCTTTTCTCCTTTTTCAGCACAACGTGGCAATGCATCAATTTCCCAAGCACGTTAAAACAAACGGTTAGATTTCAGACCAGATGACAAGCGACTTCATGATCTTTTCCTACCAGTCGCATGTCGGGTGGTTTTTGGCGACACTCGCGTTTAGCGAGAGGACACCGTGGATGAAAAGAACAACCTGAAGGTGAGTTCAGCACACTGGGAATTTCACCTTTCAAAGCAATCCGTTCTCGTTTTTCCTCTATAAATGGATCAGGAACGGGTACCGCAGAAAGCAAAGCCCTTGTGTAGGGATGCAGGGGATTATCATAAAGAGTATCCTGATCCAGCACCTCAACGATTCTGCCAAGATACATGACCGCTATCCTGTGACTGATATGTCGTACTACGGATAGATCATGGGCAATAAACAGGTAGCTTAAACCCTTCATTTTTTCCCGGAGGTCTTTTAAAAGATTGATCACCTGTGCCTGAATGGAAACATCCAGTGCGGAAACAGGTTCGTCACAGATCAGGAGCGATGGTTCGCCAGCCAGAGCTCTGGCAATTCCTACCCTCTGGCGCTGCCCGCCGCTGAACTCGTGGGGAACCCGATCAATCATTCTCGGGTCCAGGTTAACCAGCCGGAACAGCTCCTCCACCCTGTCCCTGTACTCTTTTCTGTTGCGTACCAAACGGTGGATAATCAACGGTTCTCCGACGATAGCACCTGCCTTTTGTCGTGGATCGAGTGACGAATAGGGATCTTGAAAAATCATGGACATCCCGGGTCTAAGCGGTTTCATGTCGCGTTCTCGCAAGCTCGCTATCTCCTTCCCGTTAAATGTAATTTTACCTTCAGTCGGTTTGTGAAGCCGCAGAATACATTTTCCTGTCGTCGTCTTTCCGGAGCCGCTTTCACCCACCAGCCCCAGCGTTTCACCCTTCTTGATACGGAAATTCACTCCATCCACGGCTTTGATATCCGCCTCTTTTTTTCGGAGCAGTCCCCTTTTCAAGGGAAAATACATTTTCAGCCCCTCAACATTCAGGATGTTATTATTCGGTGTCTTCAATGCCTTTCCTCCCTAGCATGCGTGACATGACACGTGGTGCAGGCCCGTAATGTGCCTGAGCACCGGCCAGTATTCACGTTTGCATTCTTCAACTCGGTGCTGACACCTGGAGTAAAATGCGCAGTTGGGTTTCATATTGACGAGATTTGGGATTGAACCGGCTATTGGAACCAGCCTGGTTTCGTCTTTTGTATCGAGGCGCGGCACACAGTTTAGCAACCCTCTGGTATACGGATGTTTGGGCGATCCGAATATCTCCTTGGCTGTTCCCGATTCGATTACACGACCGGCATACATGACGTAAATTCTTCGGGCATACCGGGCAACAATTCCCAGGTTATGAGTGACAATGATCAGGGATGCTTTGAATTTTGAAACAAGATCACTCATCAATTCAAGTAGTTGTGCCTGGGTTGTGACATCCAATGCTGTCGTTGGCTCATCAGCAATAATAATTCTCGGGTTGCAGGAAAGTGCCATGGCTATCATGATCCGTTGTCTCATCCCGCCACTGAACTGATGCGGATAGTCATGGATCCTTTTATCGGTATCGCTAATCCCCACCATATCCAGCAATTCAATCGCCCGATCATGGATCTGGGATCTGTCCAGGTCAAGATGAACCTCCATTGCTTCTGTCAACTGCCGATGAATAGTCAGTAAAGGATTCAATGAAGTCATCGGCTCCTGGAATATCATGGAGATCTTGCCGCCACGAATACCCCGCATTTCTTTCCCTTTTGGATCAAGCCGGAGGATATCGCGACCTTCAAATTCTACCGTTCCGTCAACAATCTTCCCGGGCGGTGTTGAGACCAATTGCATGATCGAGAGCTGGCTGACAGATTTTCCGCACCCACTTTCCCCCACGACGGCGACAATCTCGCTCTCGTCGATGTGAAAGGAGACTCCGTCTACAGCCTTTACGACACCGGTGTGAGTGAAGAAATGGGTCTTTAGATTGTTTACTTTTAATAATGTCGTCATTTAGTTTCTTATTGAAACGAATCATTTGCTAAATCTTGCCACGAAGCCTTGGATCCAACGTATCCCTGAGACCGTCGCCGATCATGTTGAAAGCGAGAACCACCAGCATGATGGCGATGCCCGGAGCGAAGGATAGCAGTGGATTAGTCTGCAAGTACTGGTATCCGTCTTTCACCATGTTTCCCCAGGCCGCTTCAGGCGGTTCAATTCCGATACCCAGAAAGCTTAAACCGGCTTCAGCCAGAATCGCCGATCCCATCTGGATTGTCATCAGAACGATAAGAGGGGGAAAAGCATTCGGCAGAATATGACGAAACATAATCCTCAGGTTGCCGGCACCTATAACACGACAAGCTGTCACGTATTCACTCTCTTTAATGGAAAGGACTTGTGCGCACATCATCCTTGCATAAACAGCCGACATCCCGATACCAATCGCTATCACCACATTTTTCAGTCCACCTCCGAGCAATGCCGCAATACACATGGCCAGAACAATCATCGGGAAAACCATAATCGCATCAAAAAACCGCATAATTACAGCCTGGACAGGACCGCCAAAATATCCAGCAACCATCCCAAGTGTCATCCCAATCACCGAGGCAACCGTAATCGCTCCAATACTGACCAGTAGTGAAGTTCTTGCACCATAAAGAATACGGCTAAAGGTATCTCTCCCCAAGGCGTCGGTTCCGAGAAGATGCGCACTGCTGGGGTGTTGGAGGGGAGGCAGGCTGTAGTCGGGATTATAGGGATTATAGGGTGCCAGCAAGGGCGCAAAAATAGCCGCCAGAACAATACAAAACGCCACTATCGCCCCGAACAATACAACCTTTCGCCCAAAGAACACCTTAAGGAAAAGTACGGTTTTACCGAAAGTTGCAGATTCTTCAGGACTGTCTTCGGTGGTAGACATAACTTCGCTCATGATGGGTTTCTCCTCACTCCTGCCTTATCCTTGGATCGATCCAACCGTAGGAAATATCGACAATAAAATTGGACAAAACAATAAACAAACCGACAACCAGGCTCGCGCCCTGCAAGGCTATGTAGTCCTGCCTGAAAATAGATTCTACAAGCAATCGTCCTAATCCGGGCATATTAAAAACAATTTCAATGACAACACACTGCCCCAACAGAAATCGGACATTTACGCCCAACAAGGTGACAATCGTGATCAGACCATTTCGGAGAACATGTCTGAAAACAATGGTTCGCTCTGCGAGTCCTTTAGCCCAGGCTGTTCTGATGTAATCCTGCTGTACAACTTCCAGGATGCTGGAACGGGTGATTCTTGTTGTTGAGGAAATGGCAAAACAACAAAGTGAGAGTGCCGGCATAATCATCTGTTTCACACTCATCCAGAAATCGTCCCAAGGGTGGGTATAACCGTGTATTGGCAGCCATCCCAATTGATATCCGAACAGATAGATAAGCAAAAATCCCAGCCAGAATTTGGGAATGGTCACCCCCAGGTTTGCCAGAACGGTTAAAACGTTGTCGAGATATGTTCCCCTTCTTATGGCACAGATAAGCCCGGCCAGAATACCTGCTACTGCGCTGATCAGGAGGGCGCTAAGGCAGAGATAAATGGTAACCGGCAAGGCTTCCGCAATCAGGCTGATTGCGCTGATATCATAATAAATTGACTTACCGAAATCTCCCTGCATGGCATTAATCACCCAATTCAAGTACTGAATCGGAATGGGTTTATCCAATCCAAACTCCGTCCTGAGCTGGGCTATTTTCTCCGGGGTGGCGTTTTCAGTTTCATTCAGATAAATCAGCACCGGATCGCCGGGCAGTAATCTCACCGCGATAAACACCAGAAAACTAACGATAATTAAAACAATCCCGGTGTGAATTAACTTTCTAAGGGTATAAACCGTCAAATCTAAGCTCCTGGTTTTCTTGTTTTATTCGCCTGCCAGATGTTTGATGTTACTATAGGTTAAGTTAATGTTTTGCTCGTGTAATATCAGCAAAACTCCACTGCCAGTCTCGCTGCATAATAATTCCTTTCCGGTGTGTCATACTTGGCAATACAGCCCGGACCGATAATAATCCCTCTTCGATCAGCCGATTCAACGGCATTGACAATGTGTTCCCTGATCTCCTCTGGGTCTCCTTCCTGCAGAACATCCCGTTTTCCACGTTCAGGTCCGGCTGCTATGCCACAGAGCAGACACTTATCCGTTAGTTTTTTCGCTTGTGTAATTGAAGGTTCGGTCCACCTGTCATGCCAGCTAATGCAGTTGGCAGGATAGCTCAGCAACTCGTCAAACATGATATTGTTTCCATGAATATGAAGGACATTGAAATAGGTCTCATCTTTAAATCGATCGAAAAGCTGCAGATCGTATCTTTTACCAAACTCCTCAAATGTCTCCCTGTTCATGATATCACGGGTTGCACATTGGGTTGCAAAGAAAAATCCGCTGACCCCTGCCTCGATGTTAGCTTCGATAAAATTGATGGTTGTGTTGGTAATCTGATGCAACGCTTCATGAACGAGCTCGGGGGATTGTTTCATGTCGGAATACAAACGATCTCCGGCCAGTTTAAGTGCTGTATTAAGAGGGCTGTAAATTGTCTGGATAAAAGGAACGTCGGATTTGTTCAGTTTTTTTATGTGGTGTGCCAACTGCACCTGTTTGCACCAGGTTCCATAAGTCGCCGGAAACTCCTGTATGGACTGCCAATCTTCAGATTTTTGAATAGCAAACTCATCGGGGAAAGGGGTGTTTCTTGGCTTACCGTTTAACAGAATTTTGCATCCCCAGTCCTGAACACAATACAAGCCAAAAGGCATTAACTTGATAAAATCCAGATCATATTTCTCCAGAAACGCCACCTGGGTTTCTGCCAACCATCTCGGATCCTGATCAACATCGGGAAAGTGTGTCCATAAGCTAATGGGAACCCTGTCAGTCTCTTCACCTTTTAAAGCAGCTTGAATCCTCTCTTTTTTACTCATCTTAGCCATGGGCCAACTCTCCGGATCAGGTAATTGTTCATCAAAATATCATCCGCACCAGATCAAATCTCAGCTCGATTGCTTGATCTGTCAGTCGTACTAATTCAACATCGGTATCATTGTAACCGGTGAGAAATAATAACACTGCCCCAAGGCAAAAATGCAATTGGCAAGTATCCGAAACTGGAAGTGGGATTTTTCCGAGAATGGGATTTATCCCAGGATGATCAGAATAATCTGAGGGATCGGGTGAGTTTGGAAAGGAGAGGGGGTGATGTAGTGTTAAATGGAAATGATGTTTTCTCGCAAAGCAAGTTTAACCAGATCTGCGGTGTTGTATATCTGGAGTTTATCCATGATATTGCGGCGATGACTGGATACTGTTTTAGTGCTGATATAAAGTCGGGTGGCAATTTGCTCCGCATCATAACCTTCAACAATCAACTTGAGTATTTCATATTCCCTGGAACTCAGAAGAGTGAGTTTTGATGACTCCCTGACGCCCTCACGCTGATTCTGTTTTTCAATCTTGTTCCGCAACACCATATCGGTAACCTTCGGACTGAGAAAAGCATAACCGTTGTTCACTGCCCGTATGGCCTGGATGAGGTCTTCAATAGCGCACTCTTTAACCAGATATCCGGAGGCACCGGCGTTTAACATTCCTTCCACATAGCGTCGATCAGAATGCATAGATAGGGCAATTACTTTTGTCTCAACAGGAGAATCGAAAATCTGCCGGGCCGCTTCGATTCCATTCATATCAGGCATGCTGATATCCATAACAACCAGGTCGGGTTTCAGCTTCAATACCAGTCCAACGACATCCTTTCCATTAACAGCCTCACCCACGACCTCCATGTCTGTCTGCTTTTCAATCAGGGCACGAAGCCCATCGCGTGTGATTTGGTGATCATCGGCAAGTACGATTTTGATTTTCATAAGACTGTTCCTTTAGTTCTCTGGTATTTCAATCACCACTCTGGTTCCTTTACCAGTTTCTGAGCTGGTTTTTAAGCAACCGTTCAAATGGCTCAAACGTTCACGGATATTGAAAAGCCCGAATCCTTCCAAATTGTTTTGATCGACTGTTTGAATCTTCGACATTCCGATCCCGTCGTCTTCAACAGATATACAAAGCATATCCGCATCCCTGAAAACCGAGATTTCCACTTTATTCGCCCGGGCATGTTTTCTTACGTTGAAGAGCAATTCCCTGACAGCATGAAAAACCAGAACCTGTAAACTAATGCCAAGCTCGTTCAGCTCAAGTTCATGTCTGAAGGTTACTGAGAGTCCGTGTTCCTTGGTTGCATGTTCTGAAAGCCAGTCCAGGGCCGCAATTAATCCCAAATCATACAGGACCGGGGGGCTGATCTCAAAAATCATGGATCGGACATCCTGGGCTGACTGTTCAACGAGTTCCTTCATTTCTACTAAGAGTTGTTCTGCTTCGGCATGTGTGACAAAATCCTTTAACAATGCCGTTTTGATGGCAACATTTGTCAATGCATGGCCTATTCGATCATGAAGGTCTGTTGCGATATGCCTTCGTTCTCTTTCTTCTGCGAGCAACATCTCCTTGGTTAAAGATCGCAGTTTCTCCTGATAAGCGAGCATTTGCTGTTCCCTGTTTGATATTTTGTCTACCATCGCATTGACTTCGTAAGCTATCATACCGATATACTGGTGTTTGATAGGACCCAGTTTTTTTTCATAGGAACCGTCAGAAATGGTTCTGATATTGTCTATCAGTTTTTTGATGGGCTTGCGCAACAACAGTCTCAGCAGAACAACCACTACAATCCCAACAACAATGATGTAACAGAAGATTACAATCAATGTATATCTGAACATCTGGTTTTGTCGCGTGGTAATGTGATTCATCGTGAAAACCATCTTCACCGATCCCAGCTTTTTTTCAAACATGGTTATCGGACGTTCAATAGTAAGCGTAGGACCGAAAGTATCATGAGTATCCATATATGATCGGTTGTTTTCTTCATCGAACACACCCACCTCAACGATATATGGTCCTTTCATGTATTCACGCAAAACCGAAGAAATCACATTTGACTCGGATAGAAAAATGGGATTTGCCGTAACTCTTGCCAGATTCTCTGTCAGCTCTTCCGCCTGGTTTTGTAATAGCTGAATCTCCCTTTTGGCGGTAATCTGATAGTTAATGGCCCCAAGCAGCAATCCCACCAGAATTATGGTTGGTATCAAGCCAAGTAATAGATCTCTGTTAATTGATCGGGTTATCAAAAAATCCTTTATTAATAAAACCATTTATCTGCTCTTTGTTGTCAGAAAAAAGTCACAATGTCTTCCAATGGAAAATCTATAATGAACTTCCGATTGTTGCAAGTAGCAGACTTCTTCCATCTTAATCAAAAAGGGGAATCGTAATATCGATCCCAAGGTGCCTATTGCTCAATACCCAAATATAAGATTTCATTTCAACGTCGATAACTTCATTATTATGCTGAAAATTTCTTAACAATTAACTCCGCTTTATATATTTTTTGATGGCTCAAGTGGGGCAAAAAGCTTGAAAAATTAAATCTTGACTATTATTCGACCCCGGATACGGGTTAGCTGCTTATGCTTTGGATCAGCTGAATATCAATTGTCTACACATGAAGCTAAAGAAAAAATCGAATGATACTGGAGATATCTTTGAAAATTAAAAACGCTATTATTTCAATATTTTACGAAACAGTATCATTGGGTTGATTCTGGATCCGCAACCTAATGGCAGATCAAACCGATGACGCAAAAAAAATCACCCTGATGAGTCCGGCATTCAAAAACGGTGACAAGATCCCTGTTCTCTATACCTGTGACGGGGACGAGATCTCGCCTCCGCTGTCGTGGTCCGGTGCTCCCGGGGAGACGAAAAGTTTTACCATGTTGTATCAAAACCACCGAGACTGGACCTACTGGACCCTGTACAACATCCCTGCGGACAAGACATCACTACCAGCAGGAATTCCCGAGGTTAAAAATCTGGATGACGGCAACACACATGGCATCAACTCCGAAAAGCTGTTTCGCTATTTCGGACCTTGCTCCTGGGTTCTGCAGGATTCCTTTTTCCGGATTCTCGCCCTGGACATCCGGCTTAACCCGGACACCCCGGACAATCCTGATTCTGTCAAAAAAGTAATGACCGGACATATTCTGGCCGAGGGAAGAGTAAACGTGGTCTGTTTTCGCGAACACAACTAGATGGGTCATTAAGGTCCCGTTTCATCCGATTTTTGAAATATCATACTGATATATTATACTAATAAATCCAATGGACAAGACTGACCCAATCAAGGCCCAAAAGGGTCAGGTTTTGACTCAATCATCTGTTTTTTCTGAGCACCAAATCATGCTATATTTCACAATCTGACGAGTCGGCAGATCAAAACGACACTAAGAATTCCCCCTGAGACCTCATCCTTCCTAAAAACAAAGAACTCGTCATAACAAACTAAACCGTGCAGTTCCAAGGAGCTGTTCGCACGCTGAAATCCATGGAACAGTATTTGCTGCATGATATTATCCGGTTGATCAACACCGTATCAAACTGTTTGTCACAGGGTTGATAAATCAGATAAAACCAAAAGTTCCGTCGATGACATCCCAGGACAAATCAGATCCCTGGAGAGACGGTATAAAATTAAACACAAATCAGTTGAGAGGCTAATATGATAGCTGTTACAGACCCCTATTCCGGGCTGCAATTTGTCGAACTCAGTCATGTATGGGGTCATGGGGCGCCATCCATGCCTGGAGATGATGATGTAATCATGTACCGATCCGTCAAACACGCACAACACGGTGTCATGGCACAAAGGTTAAAGATGGTGATGCACTCGGGCACCCACATGAATACACCCATGCACCTTGTCCAGCGTGCCGCCGGTGCGGGAGACATTCCCCTCGATCATTTTTTTGGCAATGGAGTCATTCTCTCTATTCCTAAAAAACGATGGGAACTGGTCACTCCCGATGATCTTGAAAAAGCGCAGCCTGAAATTCGGGAAGGAGATATGGTTGTTATTGTAACGGACTGGCATCACAAATATTCGGACGGCCTGGAATACTACGGTGAATCTCCGGGATTATCCAAAGCCGCAGCCGAGTGGCTGGTTAATAAAAAATGCAAACTGGTTGCCGTAGATATGCCGCAAATCGACCACCCCCTGGCCACCTCTCTGGGGCCGCATCGCGGCGGGCCGCTGATGAACCGGCTGACCGCCAAATACACTGATGAAACCGGCCTGGACCCCAAGAAAGAACATCCGGAATGGAATATCGCACATAAAACCATCCTGGCTGCAGGCATTCCCACCATAGAGCAGGTGGGAGGTGATGTTGACAGCATGCTGGGCAAACGCGCCACTTTTGTAGCAACCCCTTGGAACTGGAAACACGGGGATGCCTGCCCTGTTCGTTTTACAGCGCTTATAGATCCGGAAGGCAAAAATCGGATTGAACCTGGGAATGACAACTAAATCAAACGCAGAGAGGAAAACTTATGACGCTTCAAATTTATAATCTCAGCCAGCCCTGGGGTCATCACATGCCGGAATGGCCATCAACCCCCGGAATCAATGTTCATGTTAAAAAATTCCATGCCAAGGACGGATACTATAAAGCCGAATTCGAAGGCATTATGCACCGCGGAACACATATGGACGCTCCCCTTCATGTGACGGAGAATACGCCAGATATTCTGGGGTACCCCATTTGGCGTTTCTTTGGAACCGGTGTCGCGGTCTCCATTCCCAAAGGCAAATGGGAGGTGATTACGGCCGAGGATCTGGAAAATGCCCGCCCCAAAATCCAGGAAGGGGATATTGTCATGATTAATACCGGGATGCACACCAAGATGGCGGATACCGACGAGTATTATGCCTATTCTCCAGGAATCTACCGGGAAGGAGCACAATGGCTGGTCGATAAGAAGGTGAAACTGGTAGGCTATGATATTCAGGCAAACGACCACCCTATGGCGACCAAGCTGGTCGATCACGGACTTGGGCCTACCCAGCCTCATTTGATCGATGAATATAAGGAGATGTTTGGCCGTGATCCCAAGGAGGATTTTCCCGACTGGGAAGCAGGGCATAAAACCCTGATGGTCAAAGGGGGTATCCCCGGTATTGAAAATGTCGGAGGAGATCTCAATAAGGTTACCGGAAAACGATGTACTTTTATGGCCTTTCCCTGGAGATGGCAGGGAGGAGAAGGATGCGGAATCCGTATACTGGCTGTCATCGATCCTGATCAATCCTTCCGCTTCGAAACCGGACAATAAACACCCAAATCTGCTTTCCAGGATCGTGAACACCATCAGCCGCCTGAAAGCAGATTTGCATCAGGGCTCACATCTTTCGATTTGTTTAGCATCGTCAAAAATTCTCCATAATCAGGTTGCCGAATTTCTCCCGAGAGACGTATCCTGATGCCACTGTTTGAGGAATGGGAACCGATCCCGGTTTCGACCCGACAGTCACAAAAACCGGTCGGCTTTCTCTATTAACACTAACAAGGGCTTTCCCGGCGATGCATCAATCAACCCAAATGGTTACACCCGCACCGCAACCGGTATAATTCCACCTTCTTTGATGCCGTCCGGAATTATTCAATCAAGGAGAATGTAATGCTACGAACGATAAAAAACAAAATCATATTTGGCGTTCTTTTACTCATCCTACTTATTCAGGTTGTTTCAGGGATTTTTCAATACTTCCAGGTGAGATCGATCTTTTTTGGCGAGTTCATTCTTGGAGCCCAGAATCTCTCGCAAGCGCCGTTAATGGATTTGGAGAAGCGTCTGATATCCATGCTGACCAGTGGTGACGAATCAAGCGATGAGGAAATGCTGGATACCATCAATCTTTTCGTTTCCATGGTTCAGTATCAAAGCTTTGCATCGGTTTTGACCTCGAGAGACGATCTGTTGGAATTGAAATTTATCAATTTCAACGACAAAATGGCCGTCCACAGCATCAAGGAGGGAGACGAGATCAAGCATATGAATTCCAATGAAGATGAGTTGGACATAGACCAGGCAAGTCTTGAACTTGCGAAAACCAAATCTTCAGGCGTGCTGGAAAGCAACGATCGGGTGAATATTTTTGTCCCTTTTACTGTTGAAGAGGAGTATTATGGTGGTCTGGTACTGGTTTTTTCCAACGAGAGAATCCTGAATGCCCGGAACGGTATTCTCCAGGTAAGCGGTAGTCTATTGATTTTCTTCATGATTATAGGCACTATCATGGTGATCTTTTTTATACGCCAGGTCCTCACCCGCCCGATAGAACGGATCATCACCTTGTTGAAAAATCTGGCCAAAGGTGATCTCGACCAGCACTTTGAGATAAAGAAAAAAGATGAAATCGCTGAAATGGGCCAGGCAGTCAATAATCTGGTTGACAGCCTACAGACGGTCTTTGGCAATATCGGTGATATCATGGGACGGGTGGAAAAAGGAGATTTGTCGCAATTGATTACCGCAGATCTCAAAGGCGATCTTGACAGTGTTAAGCGCAGGATCAATCAATCGATCTCCATGCTCAGCGAAATCGTTGCCGCATTCCGCGACTCAAGCCAGTCGGTAGAGGCAAATGCCAAGGAACTCTCCAATTCAGCGGAGACGCTTTCCACAGGTACCGCCAGGCAGGCAGCGACTCTGGAGGAGATTTCGGCTTCTATCACCGAGATTGAGAATCACTCCAAGGAAAACACCAACAACTCCCAGGAGGCAAGCCAGATCTCCAATGCCACCCTTGAGTTGGTCAAAAAAGGAGCCAATCAGATGGAGGAGATGCAGGCTTCCATGAATGAGATTAACAAAACCAGCATGGATGTCACAAAGATCATCAAGGTGATCGACGAAATTGCCTTTCAGACCAACCTGCTTGCACTTAATGCAGCCGTTGAGGCGGCCCGGGCCGGAAAATACGGCAAAGGTTTTGCAGTCGTGGCGGATGAGGTGAGAAACCTGGCTTCTCGTAGTGCTGAAGCAGCCAAAGATACGGCCACCCTGATTGAATCTTCGATCCAGAATGTGAACAGAGGGGTGGAAAACGCCGAAAAAACGGCGGTGATATTGGCAGGAATCGTCGAAGATGTTGAGAATTCAAATGAACTGATTTCGAAAATTGCCATTGCCTCACGAGAACAGAATGCCGGTATTGCGGAAATCAACACCGGCATCTCCCAGGTTAACGAAACCGTGCAGCAGAACTCGGCTATTTCGGAAGAAACTGCCTCCTCATCTGAAATGCTGCTCAATGAGTCCCAAAACCTGCAGCAGGAAGTGATGCGATTCCAACTGATGAACAGTATTGAAAACGAAGTGCTCCCCATGGAGCCACTAAAAGAATTAGAAGCGTAGAGGATAATACCGGATGTTTGATTCAAAATCCATATCACTGCTGACAGAAGCAGTTAAACATCTGGAAAGCGGATTCTCCGAACTACCTGACATCAATCAGGAACCGGATTTGGAAGGGCTTAGAAAAACCCTGCTGTCAGTGGCGGAGACCATGAGGGATAACTATCCCTATTTTCACCCGCTCTACGCCGGGCAGATGATGAAACCTCCTCACCCCGTTGCCCGATTGGCCTATACCCTGGCCCTGTGGATCAATCCCAATAATCACGCTCTTGATGCGGGACGTGCCAGTTCACAACTGGAAAAAGATGCGGTGGCAAGTATCGCAGAAATGTTCGGTTGGGATAAATACCTCGGTCACCTGACCGGCGGGGGCACCATGGCCAATCTGGAAGCCTTGTGGGTTGCCGGCAGATTAAACCCGGGGAAACTCATCGTCACATCAGAGCAGGCTCACTATACCCATGGCCGAATCTCGGAAATCCTGGGTCTTGAGTTCAAACCCGTTCCCTGCGATCAAAAAGCCAGAATGGATCTGAAGGCACTGAAGCAGATTCTGGAAACAGAGAATGTCGGAACGGTTGTCATAACCGTCGGTACGACCGGGACAGGTTCCATTGACCCCCTGGTTGAAACCTTGGAATTACAGAGTCAATACGGTTTCAGGATTCATATCGATTCCGCCTATGGCGGTTATTTCACCTTGGCAGACAACCTGAGCCCGCATGGCAGAAGGGTCTACGATGCGCTTAAAAGCGTGGATTCCATTGTGATAGATCCCCACAAACACGGTTTGCAACCCTACGGTTGTGGGTGTGTTCTATTCAGGGATCCTGCCATCGGCAGATTCTATAAACACGACTCTCCCTATACCTATTTCAGCTCTTCGGATCTGCACCTGGGAGAAATCAGCCTGGAATGCTCCAGGGCAGGTGCTTCCGCAGTCGCCCTCTGGGCAACGCAGCAGTTACTCCCCTTAACCAGAGAGGGACAATTCGCATCCGACCTCTCCAAATCCAGAAGCGCTGCACTCGATCTCCATCAAAGAGTTCAGGAGGATCCGCGCTTTGTTCCCCTGATGGAGCCGGACACCGATATTGTGGTCTGGGCACCCAAAGCCGAATCGGCCAGCCGTGTTTCACAGCTCAGCCGCAGGATTTTTGAAAAAACCGCTGAGAAAAACCTTCATCTGGCCGTTTTCAGCTATCCGGCCAAAAAAATGAAGGCAGTTCTTAAGGAGATGGAAATAGACCAGGAGAGCGTTGCCTGCCTGAGATCCTGCCTGATGAAACCCCAACACAAGGAGTGGATGGATCGCATTTGGGAACTTCTGAATCAGTCGATGCAGGAGATCGACTAGCTCGCCCCCTATTGGACAGTAAGCTCAGTAGTCAGAAGATCTGCCGGGGAATAATGCCTCTCTTTTTGCGCTCTTTTAAGGCCATATATGGGACAATCCTGTCCTTTGGTTTATTTTTGTTATTATTACAAAAAGATAGTCTATTTTGGGGCTGATTTGTGTCAATCATGACCCACCTTTTCTCCCCGTAGGACTTCCCCTTCAATTTGCTTACTTACCGCCGAGTCGTGTAACTGCCTGATATTAGCTTCTTCTCCCGCTTGGTGGTATAGCCATTGCAGGATATTCCGGGTGCCTGGGGCGATACAAGGCACCTGTTTTATGGAGGACTATTCAAGTTGGGTAACACGTAACATCCGTCCTTCTCCAACGTCAGGTCGGTTGACCACAAGACAAAAAATTAAAGTAGTGAAGGATAAACAATGACTGTAAACGAGATTATAAGTCTGGCCCGAAAAGAGAAGAGGACCGTTTTAACGGAAATCGAAGCCAAGCAGATATTACAGGAGGCAGGCATTAGCTGTACCGAGACTAAATTGGCTCCAACCAGGGAGCAGGCTGTTTCATTGAGCAATGAGATCGGATATCCGGTGGTACTGAAGGTCTCTTCCGTAGATATCACACACAAGAGCGATGCCGGTGGTGTCAAAGTTAACCTGAAGGATCAGGCGGCAGTTGAGACAGCTTATGACGAAATCATGAACTCCTGCCGCGGTCAGTTTCCTGATGCAAACATTGAAGGTATTTCCGTTCAGGGCATGGCCAAATCCGGAATTGAGGTCATCATTGGAATGACCAAGGATCCGTCTTTCGGACCGGTCCTGATGTTCGGACTTGGGGGGGTATTCGTAGAGGTATTGAAGGATGTTGCCTTTAGAATCGTCCCCCTGGAGAAGAGCGACGCTAATCAGATGATTAACGAGATCCAAGGCAAAAAGCTCCTGGAAGGTTATCGTGGGCAGGATCCGGCCGATATTCCCTTTTTGGAAGACATGCTGCTCAAACTGTCCGCCTTTGTCGACAAAACACCGGAGATCAAGGAGATCGATATGAATCCGGTATTCGCATACAAAGAAGGCGCGGTGGTGGTTGACGCCAGAATCATTCTCGATGATGAATAAATAGAAAAACATAATAAGGACGGTACCAAAATGATGGAATTATTTTTTAAGCCGAAGTCGGTAGCTGTGGTTGGAGCAAGCGGAACCCCCGGAAAACTAGGCTATGTCATTGTAAAAAACATCGCGGACAGTGACTTTGACGGAGAGGTTTACCCCGTTAATCCCAAATCGGATGAGATTCTGGGTTACAAAGTCTACAAATCCTTAACAGAAATCCCGGGTGAGGTCGATCTGGTGGTCACTGCCCTGCCGACACCAAAGATTACGGCTGCTGCCATGGAAGAGTGTGCCAAAAAAGGCGTTAAGGCTGTGATCATCGAATCCGCCGGATTTGCTGAAATCGGTGGCGAAGGCAAGGTGATACAACAACAGATAGTGGACATTGCCAAAAAGAACAATATCCGGGTTATGGGCCCCAATTGTTCGGGAATTGTTTCCCGCAACATTGTCACATCCATCTACCCCATGACCAAAAAAGTATCCAGGGGGAATGTGGTTCTGATTGGACAGTCCGGCCTTTTGGCTGCCGGAATGGCTTCCGACATCGTTGAAAATGAAAGCCTCAGCGTGAACAAGGTCTGCTCCATCGGTAACAAATGCGATGTAAATGAAAACGACCTGCTGGAGTACTTCGGGGAACAAGACGATGTTGATGTTATCTCCATGTACCTGGAAAACGTGTCGGACGGAAAAAACCTGACCCGGATTGCCAAAAAAGTGGCAGCCGAGAAGCCGGTTATTTTTCTCAACGGCGGACGTACGGATGCAGGCGCTAAAGCAGCCATGAGCCACACCGGAAGTATTGCCAGCAATTCAAAGATTGTGAAGACCGCCATTCAGCAAACCGGAATGATACAGGCAGATGATTTTGGTGAAATGAAGGACTTCGCCAAGGTGTTCTCCACGCAGCCACTTCCAAAAGGTAATCGCATTGCCGTGATTACACTGGCCGGGAGCGTCGGGGTAGTGGTTTCGGATCTCTGTGCGGAGCACGGGCTGGAGCTACCCAAACTGACACCGGACACCATGGAAATCCTCAAGGATAAATTTGACACCCCTGTTTCCAATCCTGTTGACCTGTTCTTTTCCGTAACCAAGATCGGTTTTACCAAAACACTGGAAACCACCTTTCCAGATGCCTTAAAAGACCCGAATATCGATGCTGCGGTTCTGATTCTGGCCGGTTTTGAGTACACCCAGGAAGCAGTTCAGAAGAAGATCATTCAGAAGATCGTCGCCGAAGTCGGAAAGCCCGTTGTGGTCTGCATGATCGTGGGATACAACAAGTATAAAAACGTAATCACCGATGAGCTCGGTAAAGATCTGCCAGTGTTCCCCTCGTTGATTTCCGGGGTAAAAGCACTGAGCAAGCTCTGTGAATATGGTATTCGCAAACATCAAAACCAACCCTAAAGGAGAACACATGTCATTTGAGAATATCATTCTCGAGAAGGAAGAGGGGATTGCCATCGTCACCTTTAATCGACCCGATGCCATGAATGCCCTCAATAATCAGACCCGCGCAGAATTTGGCCAGGTCATGAAAGAGCTTGAAGCGGATGACGAGGTCCGGGTTATCATCCTGACAGGTGCCGGTAAATCGTTTGTTGCCGGTTCAGACATCAAGGAATTTAACCAAACCACACCCTATGCCGCTCACAACATTCATCGCCTGGGGCAGATCTGTGCTGAAATGCCCAAACCGGTGATAGCTGCTGTGAACGGGTTTTGCCTGGGTGGAGGTTGTGAAATCGCCATGGGGTGCGACATCATCATCGCATCGGAAAAAGCCAAATTCGGTCAGACAGAAGTCAATGTAGGAGTTATTCCTGGCGGCGGTGGGACGCAGAGACTGCAACGATTAATCGGTGTCTGCCGTGCAAAGGAGCTGATCTTTACCGGCAGTATCATCCGTGCAGACGAAGCGGATCGAATCGGGCTGGTGAACAGGGTCGTCCCCATGGATGAACTGATGTCAACTGCCAAAGAGATGGCAAAGAAAATCGCCACCAAGAGCCCGGCTGTTCTCAAACTTGCCAAAGAGGCGATCAACCACGGTATGAACACCAACCTGGCGTCGGGCCTGGCATATGAAAGAGAGATGTATAGTCTTTCCCTCTCGCTTGAAGACAAAACAGAAGGGGTGAATGCCTTTATCGAAAAGCGGGATCCGGTATTTAAGGGAAAATAATTCATAATACGGTTAACGGGATTTTCCGCCACCGGGATGGTGTATTCATATCCCAACGGGCCAATCCCATTAAAACCGAAAATCGTTTTTTTACACATCCCGGAATTTGTGAATTGAAAGGGATACTATCCATTGTAAACACACCATAAATATTGAGGAGGAATTTTTATCAATGGAAAACATGGCCAATAAAGTCGCTCGGGTACCAAATCTGGTTGATTGGTCGACAGGCGAAATCAGATTGATGAGCGCGAAATGCAACTCTTGCGGAACCTATTTTTTTCCAAGGGAACATTATCAACATCGACCGGGCTGCTCAAGAGAGGGTGTTGAAAACCTGTTGCTGCCCAACAAAGGCAAACTTGCCAGTTACACAATCCAGTATTATCCCTGCCCACCGCCATTCAAAACAGAGAAGAAAATTACCCCATACGGAATCGGACTGGTGGAATTCCCGGATGAGAAAATCCAGGTAACCGGTATTATCACAGAGACCGATCTGAAATCTCTTGAGCTGGGGATGGAGATGGAAACAACCCTCCTGCCAATGTACACCAACGAAGAAAAGCAGGAAGTGGTGACCTGGGCGTTTCGAGCCGTTAAATAACCGACTTTACAACAACCATAACAAGGGATAATTACCATGAGAGATGTATATATTATAGGAACCGGGATACACCCCTGGATGGGTTTTTCGGAACAAGTTTTTGCCGATTTTGCAGCAGTGGCTGTTGACGGTGCCCTGAAAGATGCCGATATTGAGTGGCAGAAGATCCAGTCCATCATGGCTGGAATTTTTATTTACGGCGGAAATGCCGGTCACCTCTCCGGTCAATACCTGGAGAGTATCTTTGGTGAAACCGGAGTGCCGGTGGTTAATGTTTACAACGCCTGTGCAACAGGATCGGCTGCCATCAGGATGGCCTACAACAGTGTTGCTGCCGGTGAAACCGAAACCTCCCTGGCCTTTGGCGCAGATGTGTCACCCAAGGGGTTTCTGACCGCCAAATCGGACAACGCTGTACAGGATCGTGATGTGATCAGGTGGAAAATGGGTGGACTCCCCAATCCCATCTACTGGGCGCTGGAATGCAGAAAGAGAATGGCCAAATATGACACCAAGGAAGAGGACCTGGCCCAGGTTAAAGTATTGATGAGCGAATACGGTTCCAAAAATCCCGATGCCAGATTTAAAAAGGCCTACAGCTTGGAAGAAGTCATGAACTCCGTCTATGTTTGCGACCCCCTGAGACTTTTTGAAATCTGCCCGGTGAGTACCGGAGCTGCAGCCGTTATCGTGACTGCTGACAAGGAATTGATCGCCAAGGCCAACAACCCGGTGAAGATCAATGCCACCACCATGGGAAGTGCCATGTATGGAGATCCCACCATCAGAATCTCGGCGCTTTCCTGTCCGGCTGTTCCCGAAGCTCCCATGTTGAGTGAGAGTTATTCGGCATCCAGACAAGCTTATGAAAAGTCAGGCATCGGTCCCGAGGATGTGGATATTCTGGAACTTCCGGACAACAGCTCCTGGCATTACCTGGTTTACCTGGAGACTTGCGGTTTCTGTGGCGAAGGAGAAGCAGACAAAATGCTTCGTGACGGTGAAACCAAAATCGGTGGCAAATTACCGGTGAATCCCAGTGGTGGATTTTCGTCCCACGGTGAGGCGCTTTCTGCCCAAGCCCTGTGGCAAGTCATTGAATGCGCAAACCAGCTAAGAGGTCGTTGCGGCGATCGACAGGTTGCCAACCCCAAAGTTGCCATGGCCCAAACTTATGGGTTGATGGGTAACAGCGGAACTACCATTCTGAGTATCTAGACCCTTCCTCAAAAAAAAGGACACGCTTTCTAAACGTGTCCTTTTTAACCTCGCTACATTCTCTTCAGAAGTTTAGTTAACCACCGATTGCGTTCATCTGTGTTGAAACTGCCTGTTTTTCGGTGATTTCCAGGTGATGTTTGCGTTGCTTATGATTGATCGATTCCAGGAAGAGTTCCGAGATTTTTTCGTCTGTGCAGCCGTTGCGAAGATGTGTTTTTAAATCGACCTGGTCATCCGACAGCAGGCAGGAGCGAAGCATGCCGTTGGCGGTCAGTCTCAAGCGATTGCAGCGTGAGCAAAAATGACGGCTGATGGGGCTGATAAATCCAAGCTCACCCCTGCCATTTTTGAACTTGTAGCGAAAAGCGGGACCGTCGTTCTTGCCACTCTCAACGGAAACCAGCTCACCCAACGAACCGACAATCTTTTTCGTCTCCGGCGTCAGCAATTGCTGGGTTTTGTCAACATGGGCCTCTCCAATAGGCATGTATTCAATAAAGCGGATGTGAAAAGGATGATGAATGGAAAGTTCGGCAAAGTTGAGAATCTCATGGTCATTGAGTCCTTTAATCACCACCATGTTTATCTTCACAGGATCGAATCCCTTTTCCACCGCCAGGTGAATTCCTTCCCAGACTTTCTCGAAATTGTCTCGTCCCGTGATTTTAAGAAAGTTATCCCGATCCAGCGAATCCAGGCTGATATTGATTCTTTTCACGCCGGCTTCCTTGATCTCATCAATATACTCCTTTAACAGGACTCCGTTGGTGGTCAGTGAAATATCCTCTATCCCTTCAATCCTGTTTATTTCTGCCAGAAACCCACAGACCCCTTTCCGTACAAGAGGCTCACCCCCGGTAATTCGGACTTTTCTGATTCCATGCCCCACGCCAACTTTCACGATCCGCAAAACCTCTTCATAATGCAGAATATCGTCATGGGATAGCATTGTAACCGGCGTTAGCGGGACACAATACCTGCAACGCAGATTGCATCTGTCCGTGACGGAAATACGAAGATAACTCAAATTGCGATTATACCTGTCTTTAAACTTTTCCATCTCCTGTCTTCCAATCCCTGTTGTCTCCACTCAGCAACAGTCCATACCTCGGTTATATTTCGATTTTCTTGTATCTTCAAATAATTATAGATCTGATAGATAAACTGCAAATTTGAATCCAAGCCATTCGCTCTATAATTCTCCGGAGTCGTGATTAGAGTAATCAATTTCTCTCTCCCAGACCCTAATAACCTGCCGAGTTGCCTCAGTTTATCAAAAATCACAGCCTGCTGTCACCTGTCAAGAGCGAAATAGCGGATAAAACAGAGATTGCTGTCTTTTGGGTTGACGATCGCTTGAAGCAAGAAGTTATGGAAATCTTGGAGAATCCTTATCCTTCCGAAAAAGATCCTTTGATGGGCTGAAAAAGGAGATGGGGCAACGGAGGCAAGTTGAGGGTCAATATTGACTCATTGGGAATTATTCTCATTTATCCCAATGAGTTAAATCGATTTCTGATTTCAAATGGATCAAAATTGTCCCGTCAAATTTCTTGCTTATCTGATTGCAGAGTACCGGTTAAAATCATCTCTGCATACACTCCTTGAGCATTGATATCCAAATTTCGATTCCATCACTTGATTGAGGATTTTCGAATCATCGCTTGTCTTTTACAACCAAATTTCAATTCCGGGATCATTCATCGTTGAAAATCGATTTCGGATTCAACAGGGCCACCTGCAAAATGAAAAAAAGCGCTCTTCGCAAGAGGCCCAGATTTTTGATGTCCCATCGTTTGGCTTAAACCGCAGTCTACCATTACAGTCAGGATGGTATGTTTGTTGCTCTGAGTGGCGTAATCGTTTTTCTGTCCAAAGTTTAGGGAGATAGGGTGTTTACTACCCGGACCGAATAGATTGATTACCAATTGACTGTTTTTGGTATACCTGTTTATCATCCAGGCAAGCTGTCTCCTGATAGTGATGAATCTCATCACTATCAGGAGACGGTAACCGGCACTTTTACATCGGATTTTGCAGTGTGAACCACTCAAAATCCTGCTGCATTGCTGTCGGTATATTGGGGGAGGGAGATCGACCTGAAAACCTGATGATATTCCGGAAACCGGATCCTGAAAATTCATGGTAGCCAGGATCGGCAATGCCTTTATTAGATTGTTATCGTTAGATGAACAATTCCAGGCAACTGGATAAGCAATGCAGAAAAACAGTCCCATGAACGTTTGATGAGTACAAGCCGCACCCCAGAGCTGTATCCCGAATTTCAAAATCGGTTTTCAAGTCCCGGGTGAAGTGTTTTCGTCAATCCAAAAACAACTGAATTCAGGGCAAGTTAACGATTTGATTTCAACAGCATAGGAGATTCGGGGTCGCTTGTTGACAGCGGGTTCATATTTGAACCCGGCTTTTGTCATCATTAATATAGGGAAGAAGTTTTTGAAAAACATCAAAAAGGAGATACACAGATGAAAAAGCTTAACATAGTTGCATCATTTGTCATTTTTTCGTTCTTTTTCCTAACCGTTCCCAGCGCTGTCATGGCTGTGAAATTAACTTATGCAACCTTTTTTCCTCCCACCCATAGCCAATCCAAGCTAGCCGAGCAATGGTGCAAGGAAGTCAACACCGTCACCAATGGTGAAGTAACTGTTCAGTACTACCCCGGCGGAACACTGCTCAAGCCGCGTCAGGTTTATGATGGCGTGGTAAATGGAATTGCTGATCTGGGCTTTACCGTTCTGGCTTATTCCGGCGGCCGATTTCCCGTAATGGGAACTGTTGACCTGCCCCTCGGCTACTCCAGCGGTCAGGTAGCAACCAAAGTTGCCAATGCTGTCTACAATGAGTTCAATCCCAAAGAGTTCAATGACACAAAGCCCATGTTTTTTCACGCCCACGGCCCCGGCCTGTTCTTCACTGCCAGAACCCCTGTCAGGAAACTGGAAGATCTGAAAGGTTTGAAGCTGAGAGCAACGGCGTATGCTGCCAAAATCGTCCAGGCTGCAGGTGGGACAGCAGTTGGTGGGCCGATGACAGAAGCTTATCAGAATATCCAGAAGGGTGTGGTTGACGGTGGTGTTTATCCCATGGAAACCAATAAGGGCTGGAAGATGGGAGAAGTTGTAGATTATGGAACCGCTGCCTATAATATTGCTTATACCACCACCTTTGTGGTTGTGATGAACAAGAGCAAATGGAGAAAACTCTCCAAAAGCGCCCAGGCTGCTATCGAGAAGTTGAACCGGAAGTATACGGTGCTCCACGGAAAAGCGTGGGACGAGGCTGACGTAGTAGGCCTGAAAGCCTTCCTCGGTCAAGGCAACAGTCTGATCGGACTGGATAAAAAAGAAGCTGCCAAGTGGAAGGATTCCGTTCAACCTATCATAGGTGAGTATGCAACAAAGCTCTCCAAGAAGGGACTGCCCGGAAAGAAGATTGTTGATTTCACCGTCAACACTTTGGGTAGTTTGCAGTAAATATCCTGTCCAGCCGGCTGAAAAGCCGGCTATTTCCCAACCGAATTGATTTTCAAACCGCATTATTATGAAAGCAATCTGGTCTTCCTTTGATCGACTTGAAAGGGTTATGAGGGCTCTGGCGGCCATTTGCCTGATGGGAATGGTTGTTGTGACCTGCAGCGACATTACAGTTCGTTTTTTCGACAGACCCATATTTGGATCTGAAGAGATTGTCAGTTTTCTGCTGACGCTCGTTATCGCATTTTCATTACCCTATTCACACCTGGAAAAAATACACGTGGGTGTTGAAATTGTCTTCAGGTTGTTACCAACTAAAACTCAAATCGTCTTAAAAGTGCTAACCGATATTCTGTCGTTATTATTGATGATCACAATTACAGTCATGATGTTCTACTACTTTTATGACACCTGGGTATCCGGTGAGGTTTCAATGAACCTGGAATTCCCTGAATATCTGATCATATTTGCCTTGGCGGTATGTTTCTGCGTATTGAATTTCTTCATTCTCAGGGACATAGTGATCATCAAAAACATCAAAAACCAGATTATCTCAGCAACAAAAGGATAAAGGGGACGCATGAGTCCAACATTAGTAGGTATACTCGGCATCATTATCATGCTGATTATTTTTCTGACAAAGATGTCAGTAGCTTATGTAATGGCTCTGGTAGGTTTTGTCGGATTTGGAATTTTAATCTCATTTGATGGAGCTTTAAGTCTTCTGTCCCGCAATATCTACGGCTCCTTCTCCGCTTACGAACTGACAACCATCCCCCTGTTTATCTTGATGGGACAGATTGCCTTTAACAGCGGAATCAGCAGAAGGCTTTATGCAACAGCCTATCGGTTCCTGGGTAGTGTCAGGGGTGGTCTTGCCATGGCCACTGTTTCTTCCTGTACAGCCTTCGGAGCGGTTTGCGGATCAAGCCCAGCCACAGCTTCCATTATGACAACCGTTGGGATGCCGGAAATGCGCAGGTACAAGTATCAAGACGATCTTGCTGCCGGTTCTGTGGCATCGGGCGGTGGCCTGGGGATGATTATGCCTCCCAGCGTTGTTTTGATTATTTACGGCGTCATGACCGAGCAATCGATTGGTGCCCTGTTCGTAGCCGGAATTATTCCGGCCCTGCTGCTGACGCTGTTGTTCATCATCTGTATTTATCTCGTCTGCCTTCGCTACCCGGAAAAGGGTCCTGCGGGTGAAAAATTCTCCTGGGGTGAAAGAATTAAATCCTTAACCGGACTGGTTGATACCCTGATTGTTTTTCTGGTGGCTATCGGGGGTCTGTTTTTCGGCTTTTTTTCCCCGACGGAATCTGCGGCTGTCGGTGCTGCCGGTGTATTGATTGTGGCTGTTGTGAGAAGGCAATTGACTTGGGAGAAATTTGTCAAAGCCCTGTATGAAACCCTGAGCACCTCCTGCATGGTGATGTTTCTCATCGCCGGAGCAGTTGTTTTCAGCAAGTTTCTGGCCGTTACCAGGATTCCTTTTGATATTGCCTCCTGGGTCGGTGCCATGGACCTGCCTCCCTTCATGATCATGGGTGTTATTGTCATGATCTATTTTCTGGGCGGCTGCTTTATGGACTCCCTGGGGCTGATAATGCTGACCATTCCCATTTTCTTTCCCGTGGTGACAAACCTTGGCTACGATCCCATCTGGTTCGGGATCATCATTGTCCTGGTAGCGGAAATGGGAGTAATTACCCCGCCGGTCGGTATCAATGTTTATGTTGTCTATGGAGTCTCCAAGAGTGTTATCGGCGAAATCAAGCTGGAGACCATTTTTAAGGGGATCTTCCCATTTTTGATCTCGGTTGTCGTCGGAATCGGGATTTTGATTATGTTTCCACAACTCGTCTTGGTTTTGCCAAACCTGATGTATTAACAGACAGTGGTGGAATTCAAATATCCCGGATTTCACCGCTTCGCTTAAATCAAACCAAGAAGCCGGTTTTCCCCCGGGACCTGTTCTTCGCTAGCAGCTCGGGTTATCCTTCCGCTCCCCTGCATAAAAACTATCCACCCGGATTATTTCTTCAATATGCTCTCCGAAGCCTGAAACGGTACGATTCTAGCAGTAAAACAAGGCACTGTAATCCTTAATGAACTTTTTCCTAATCTTCTGACAGGACGATAGATAAAAAGAGAATCATAGCAAAGGGAAAGGGGTCCAAAACGGAAGACGCCCTCTATGGTTTCAAAACACCAAGGATATTCCCAAAAACTGGTTTTCAGTGAATATCCGAGTATTAACCCGGAAAGCAGAAGGAGGTCGCAAACTGTTGAAATGAAGTTTTTGAGTGAATGTCTGAAAGTCGTAACTTACAACATGACGTTGTAGAAACCCTTCCACAGCCGATTAAGGCAGAAAGATAAAGGAGAAATACCTATGAAATGGGGAATGGTAATAGATTTAGCAAAATGCATGAGGTGTCACGGATGCGTTGCTGCCTGCAGGATTGAACATTTCCTGCCCTTCAGCATCGCCTGGGTGAAACTGATTGCCTATGAAGTTGAAGATAAAAATGTGGTTGACGTCACCACGTATGCGGTTCGATGCAACCAATGTAAAGAAGCTCCATGTATAGATGTTTGCCCCACCGAGGCAACCCATCGGCGTGACGATGGCATCGTGGATATTAATTCCGATCTCTGTATCGGTTGTCGGTACTGCGTTATTGCCTGTCCTTATCAAAACCGAACCTTCCTTTCCAAGGACAAACTGGTGAACTACTTCCCGAACCATGCCAAAACAAGGTTTGAGAAGATGAGAGAAAAGAAGTATCCCCATCAAATCGGAACCACTGAGAAGTGTAATTTCTGTGCGGAAAGAATTGACGAAGGTTTGCCTAAAGGTCTTAAGCCGGGTCAGGACAGGGCAGCTACTCCGGCCTGTGTCAACACCTGCCAGGCAAGAGCATTGACCTTTGGTGATCTGGATGATCCAAACAGCGAAGTTTCCAAACTTATCGTAGAGAGGAAAGCCACCCAACTGCATGCCGATTATGGAACAGATCCGTCGGTTTACTATGTTGACGGTAAGATCGGGGGCAAATCCAATATCGCTCCGGAAGATGCACGGACCGGAAGCCATATCAAGGAATTCAGTTCTGTTGAAAAACGAGCAAAAGAAATTTTCTCACAGTCAAAATAGGAGATAGAACATGCAGCATACACGTCGTCAATGGATGGTCCAACACGAATGGATGGTTAAACCCATGAAGCAGACCGAGTGGATTCAGGGAGAAGGTGTCCTTGTCTGGCTCTCCGAGGTATTTTCCAGCCTGGGGACCGGTCTCTATCTGGTATCGATCTTTCTGAACAATTGGTGGGGCGCCCTCATCGGTTATTTTATTGTCGTCGGGATTAAACTCCCTCTTCATTTTGTCTACCTTGGAAGACCCTTTAGATTCTGGAGAGCCCTGCCGCCGTTTACCGGGGCGTGGCGTACTTCCTGGATTGCGCGGGGATTTTTCTTCACAACCCTATACGCAGGTTTCGGTCTCATTCAGTTGATCACCAGCTACCTGATATTATATCCGACCGGGCTGGACAGTTCAGTAGTGAATACTATCTTTGTGGTTGATATCACTGCAAAGATTCTGGCTGGTATCACAGTTGTCCTGACCGCTATTTACTGCGGTTTTATGATGAGTTTCTGTAAAAGTGTTCCCTTTTGGAATACTGGTATGCTCCCCATCGTCATCATGAACGCCGGAATCGCAGATGGATTAGCGCTGATGATTGGTGTGGGTCTCTATTTTGGCGGAGTGGACGTCATGATGCTGGAAGCGGTGACCCGAATCCTGTTGTTGGTGAACATACTGCTGATTGCCACCTACCTGTTGAATGCAACCTACGGAACTGACACTGCAAAACTCTCGGCCAAGGAGTTGATATCCGGCAAGAACGCTCTTCCCTTCTGGGTTGGCGTTGCGATTGCGGGTATTGCCATACCCCTGGCGGTCTCTCTGGCACCTTATTTCATGGGTGAAGTCAGTCACTCCGTTCAGATATTTGCCATTGTCTGCCACACAGCGGGTGCATTTGCGCTGAAATACTGCATTCTTAACGTAGGCTACTATAAACCGCTACTCTACAGCGAAATGAGAAAATAGGTTGAACATTAAAAGGAAAAAAGAAATGGGTGAACAAAAAGTGATAACCACAACCTGTAAAAGCTGTCACGGAGGTTGTGGTGTAAGAGTAACAGTAGAAGACGATGCCATCGTCCACATTGAAGGGAACCCCGATACTCTGACACGGGGAACCATGTGTTCCAAGGGACTCTCCAGTATTCAGCATATTGATAATCCCTATCGCCTCAAGTACCCGATCAAGCAGGTTGGAAAAAAAGGTGAGGGTAAATGGGAAAGAATCAGTTGGGATGAAGCTCTTGATACAATTGAAGAAAAAATCAAAACCGCCCAAAAGGAGTTCGGTCCGGAATCTTTGGCCGTATCACAGGGAACCGGTCGCGGATACAATCGATATATCCACAGGTTTGCCAGATCCGCTGGAACCGCTAATGTTATCTCACCGGGTTATGTCTGCCACAGTCCCAGGTTGGGACTATATGGTCTCGTAACCGGTTACGGAAGACTCTATTGTGATTATCATGGCTGGGGTGGTGAATTTCCCAAAACCCAGATCATGTGGGCCAAGCAATTGGAAATCAGTAGCGCAGACTCGGAAATGTGTAACTGGTTTATCCAGTCCCTGGACTATTGTAAGAACCTGATCATCATCGATCCGCGGGCGACTGCCTATTCAACAAGAGCATCTCTCTGGCTGCAACCCCGCCCTGGTTCAGACTGTGCCTTGGCGATGGGGATGATGAATGTCATCTTCAATGAAGAGCTCTGGGACAAGGAATTCGTTGATGATTGGACGTTCGGTTTTGATGAACTGAAAGAGAGGTGTGCTCCCTTCACTCCGGAAAAAACCGAAGAGATCACCTGGGTTCCCAAGGAAAAGATCATCGAAGCCGCACGCATGTTTGCTATTGACACACCGGGTTGTATCCAGGTGGGAAGCTCTCTGGAAAGACAGGCCAATTGTGGTCACACCCTGAGGGCTATCACCAACCTGATGGGACTCTGCGGAAATATCGAAGCCCCGGGTTCCATGGTCAGTTGGGTACTGCCGGACACCGGTTTGATCGAGGATTTCTTCCTGGAACTGCCGATTACCGATGAGATGAGAAGCAAGATTATCGGTATCGACAAATACAAAATGGGTGCTGCCAGAACCTGTAATCCCGATACCATGGTGAAGGCGATCCTCTCCGGAGACGCTCCCATAAAAGTATGGCTCAGTGTCGGCGGACAGCAGATCGTGCATATGGCCAACACCAATGAGGTGGTAGCTGCCATCGAAAAGGTTGATTTCATGGTACACGTCGACCTCTTCATGGGCCCCATGGCTGAGGCGGCCGACATCGTTCTTCCCGCTGCTCACTGGCTTGAGTTGAACGATGTTTATGACATGCATCCGAGGTTCATGATCGAGGCCCATAACAAGGTCATCGATCCTCCTGGAGAAGCCCAGTCGGATGCCTGGATCTTCAACGAGATTGGCAAACGGATCGCCCCTGAACACTGGTTTGACAGTGAGGAGGAAATGCTTGACTACCAGGTTCGAAAAGGTATGGATGGCAAGATGAAGTGGAAAGACTTCAGCGAGAGACTTGTCAGCGGATGTTGGGGAGACGACCAGGTTTACTATAAATACAAAACCGACTACTGGCGAAAAGGTGGCGGATTCCCGACACCGACCGGTAAATTTGAATTCTACTCCAAGCATCTTGAAAGCCTGGGATACGATCCGTTGCCGGTATTCAGGGAGCCCGGTGAGAGTCCTTACCGAACTCCGGAACTGTACAAAGAGTACCCCCTGGTCACCAGTAGCGGTTGCCGATATCCCTTTTATTTTCTAGCCCAGTACAGGAATATCCCCTGGTTGAGAAGTTTTATGGAGTACCCCATTACCCAGATCAACCCGGTTGACGCAGAAAAATACGGCATTGAGGATGGCGATTGGATCTGGATTGAATCCCCTAGGGGAAGAATCAGACAAAGAGCCAGGGTTTACCCGGGAATGAAGGAAGGTGTCATCATGACAACCGGAAACTGGTTCTATCCTGAAGAGCCAGCCAAAGGATATCATGGAGTTTATATCTCCAACCCCAACGTGCTGACAAGCAACAATCATCTCGATCCCATGTACGGATCGCCGGATCTGACCTGTTTCCTCACCAAGGTTTACAAGTGCAAGCCTGAAGAGTTGACGGAAGATGTATTTAATACGGACGAGTTCGGTTTTGTTTCGGCAGCCGGATCGGATGTGGAAATTCGCAAACGATAAGGTATTTGCGTATGAGAATCGCCGGATGTTAACCCTATCTCACCCTTCCGGCGCATCATCGTTTTGAATAGCTTCAATCGGGAGCTGAAAATCTGATTAAAGCTGTGAATTGTGATGTAGGAATCATTTATGTGACTGTTCGGCAAGGGCGTACCGGAGGGGTTATGATTCTAAATCCTGCAGAAAGTGATATACAATCACAACCCCTTTGGTTTCGGAAGCAAGGTGAATAGTCACTATTTTTTCAACCAGCCAATCATTAATCGAATGCCTTTAAGGAGGATTTGAAATATGGCAGTACAGAAAACAAAAAAAGGCGCGACAGACACCAGTGTTGATAAAACCGTCGTCAGAGCCCTGGCTCTGGGTGGTTTGTTGGGTGGCTGTGATCCTTCCTGTGTCGATGTAAAAGACGGAAAGATTGTCAGGATCCGCCCCATGCATTTTGACTGGAAGTATGAGCGCGAAAGCTTTAATCCCTGGAAATTCGAAAGAGACGGAAAAGTCCTTGAATCCAATTTCAAGGGAATGCCTTCTCCCTGGTCGCTCTCCTATAAGAAAAGGACCTATTCCCCCAATCGGATTAAGTATCCTCTGAAGCGGGTTGACTGGGATCCCAAGGGTGACAGGAATACCCAGAATCGTGGAAAAAGCAAATATGTAAGGATCTCCTGGGATGAGGCAACCGATATCATCGCCGATGAAGTCAAGAGAATCCACAAAGAATACGGACCTCTGGCTATCCTGGCCCAGGGTGACGGTCATGGCGAATGTAAGACAATTAATACACCGCACGGTCACCAGGCCCGTCTGCTGGAAATGTTGGGTGGTTTTACCCAGCAGGTTCGAAATCCCGACAGTTGGGAAGGCTTCTACTGGGGCTCCAAGCATGTCTGGGGTCAGGGTATCGTAGGAATGATGGATCCTTCCGACAATTGTATGAAGGATATGACCGAACACTGCGATCAGGTACTTTTCTGGGGATGTGATCCCGAAACGACTCCCTGGGGTTTTGTAGGTCAGTTCGCCAGCCGTCTCTGTTTCTACTGGACGGAATGTGACATTAAGCAAGTTTATATCTGCCCCGACCTGAACTACGGTGCTGCGGTTCACGCCGACAAATGGATTCCAATTCTGCCGAACACCGATGCTGCCATGCAACTGGCGATCATCTACATGTGGCTGAAGGAAGGAACCTATGATAAGGAATATGTCAAAACCCATACCATCGGTATGGATAAGGTCGAAGACTATGTAATGGGTAAAGAAGACGGCGTTCCCAAGACTCCGGAATGGGCTTCCAAGAAATGTGGTGTTCCCGAATGGACCATCAAGGCGCTGGCCCGTGAATTCGCTTCCAAGATCACCTCCATTGCTCACTACTTCGGCGGCTCCATGTTCAGGGGACCATACTCCCATGAACCGGCACGTCTTGAGTGTATTCTCCTGGGTATGCAAGGTCTTGGAGGACCTGGTGTCCATCAGGTTCAGATTACCTATGGCGGTATGCCGAGAGCTGAAGGTCTGGAAAGTACGCGTTTCTTTAATCCTTCACTGCCGGAACGTTTGACCAAGCCGACTCAGACGACGATTCGCGCCTGGGGCAAGCAGTTGATTCCAAAAACCCTGATTCATACGGCAATCCTCAATCCACCACTGGATTTCTGGGGTAATGGTGGTATTGAAGAGCCGGTTGAAGATCAGTTCGTTCACTACAAGTATCCGATTGAGAAGGAAAAGGGCGGAACCGAAATCCATATGATGTGGACAGATACCCCTTGCCGGATTACCTGTTGGAATTGTGGACATGAGACCATTATTGCCGAGCGTGATCCCAAGATTGAGTTCATCGTTGCCCAGCATCCGTGGCTGGAAAATGACTGCCTCTATGCCGATATCATTCTGCCGACAAACACCAACCTGGAAGTCGATGATATCGTCACCAATACCCGCCAGGGAACCCAGCATCACTCCGTCATTCTAATGGATCAGGCGATCAAGCCGATTGGTGAATCCAAGAGTGATTACGAAGCAGTTCTGGAAGTGGCCAAGAAACTCGGTAAAGGTGATGAGTTCAGTGAAGGTAAAACCACCAAGGATCTGCAGCAGGAAGTCTTCAGCAACATGAAGCTTGAAAAGTTTATCTCCTGGGATAAGTTTGAAGAGAACAAATATGTTGTTCTGCCAACTGCCAAGGATTGGGAAGATGATCCTGTCGGACTTCGCCCCTTCTATGAAGATCCGGAAAAGAATCCGCTGCCAACCCCGACCGGAAAGCTCGAGTTCTACTCCGAGTCTATCGCCAAGAACTTCCCGGATGACAAAGAACGTCCTCCAATTCCAAAGTGGGTTGAAAAGAGCGCCATGCATGACGAAAGAGTTTCCAGTTGGAGAGCCAATGCTTATCCGCTGCTGCTGATGTCAAACCATGGTCGCTGGAGAGTTCACTCCCAGGCTGATGATGTTGCCTGGAGTCGTGAAGTGGTGACTTGTAAGGTAAAAGGTGAAGACGGATATCTGTATGAGCCTGTCTGGATCAACCCGATAGATGCCGAAGCAAGAGGCATTAAGATGGGTGACATTGTTAAAGTACATAACGAGCGTGGAATTGTCCTTTGTGGCGCCCGCGTTTGGGAACGCGTGATGCCTGGTGTTGCGTATGTTGACCATGGTGCACGACACGATCCGATTATCCCCGGGGTACTGGATCGCGGCGGTGCCATCAACTGTATCTCCGGTGAAGGTATCACATCAGAAAAATGTGTGGGTCAGGCCACCAGTGGCTACCTCGTTGAAGTCTCCAAGGTTAAGGGTGAGGAGATGGACCAGTGGAGAAGGGAGTACCCCGATGAATTCAACCGACCATACGATGAAGCCGCAGGTCTTTGCTTTGAAGCTTGGTTAGATAAAGGAGGTAAATAATGAAAGTATTTGCTATTGATCTATCGATTTGCAACGGCTGCTACTGCTGCCAGGTTGCCTGCAAGGATGAGCATGTAGGAAACGATTGGACACCTTACGCCAAGCCCCAGCCAAACATCGGCCAGTTCTGGATGAACCTGACGGAAGAGGTCAGGGGACAGGTTCCCAAGGTAAAGGTTTCCTATATCCCTCAACTCTGTAATCACTGTGATGACGCCCCCTGTATCTCGGGATGTGAAGCCCAGGCTATCTACAAGCGAGAAGACGGGCTCGTGATCATCGATGGTGATACCTGTGTGGGATGCCAACTTTGTGAAGACAATTGTCCTCATGACGCTATCTATTTCAACAAGAACCTCAATATTGCCCAGAAGTGTACGGGATGTTCACACCTGCTAGACAATGATGAGAACTGGGATGTTCCTCGCTGTGTAGACCAGTGCCCCACCGGTGCAATTCAATTCGGTGAGGAAGCGGACTTCGCAGATTTCATCAAGGGTGCGGAAGTGATCAATCCCGAGGCTGGTACAAAATCAAGGGTTTACTACAAGGCTCTGCCCAAGAAGTTTGTTGGCGGAACCCTGTATGATCCGGTTGAGAAAGAAGTCATCATTGGTGCCAATTGTACTTTGAAGGACGTTGAATCCAACGAAACTTTCTCTGCAACCACGGATAACTTCGGTGATTTCTGGTTCCACGGATTGAAAGATGACAGGACCTTCAGCCTGGATCTGGAAAAGGATGGAAAGAAAGTGACCATCGCTGATATATGCACGGATAAAGACCTGAGCCTGGGTGATATCCCCATGCAGTAGAAGCAATCTATCCTTTCAAAATTATGGGGGACTGCACATTTCATGTTGTCCCCCATTTTTGATTCAGACTCCCGCATTTCATTGCTTCCCTACCCCCATCTCTCTAACTGAACTGTTTTTGATGCAGTGAAGTCATCAATCTTCGTTTAACGATAAATACTAATCTAACCAAACCATAATCCGGTTCTAACCCGATTGTTCGACACTGATATACTGAATAACTATTTGATATTATTGATGTAAAATATCAAAAATGTGCTGGAATTTCGAATTTGAAAAAAACTCAGCCTAGTATAAAACCAGGCACTGCTCACGAACTCAAGTGCAGTAGATTCGCTCCGGATTTACCGTTTGAGTTCTGTGATTAGTTCAAGTCAACTCGATCGTGAAACAAAGCACCAAAGGCGCCTGGACAGCCCTTGTAGTCATTGTTGCGCTAACAACAATTAAGTTTGTTTTTTATTTCATTTCCGGGAGTATCGCCGTTCTTTCCGAGGCTTGGCATAGCTTCGCCGATATTGCGACCACTCTGCTGGTCATTGTCTCTATTGTTCGCCAACAGCACAAATCGGCGAAACAACTAGTGCCTGATTCTTCACCAATCACCGGGGAGGAAACGGCGGAAAAATATACCAACTCTTCGTCAGTTCTCCGCTGGAGGAACTGGTTTCACTCCATCAATACGGAACTTAAGGTATCAATAGTCATCTGTATTGTGCTGATTAGTGCAGCTACCGGTATTCTCTGGCAGGCTGTATTTTCGGAACCTGCTGAGATTAATAATCCGTTGGTGACCGGTCTTGTGTTTATCGTACTTTCTTTTGGGTCCTTTTTCCTCTACCGCTTCGAAGAGAGCATCGGCAACACAGAAAAATCTGCTGCTTTAATCGCAGACAGCCATCATAATCGGGCTGATGTTGTCATCTCCCTGCTTACCGGTATTTCGCTGATATTCTATCATTTCGGATTTAACCTGGATCGCCTGGTGGGAGTTCTGATAGCAGCATACATTCTATCTTTTTCCATTGAACTGCTGGTTAACACCATTCGCTCGATATTAAATAAAAATCAGGAAGTAGCCTTTGAATACAAAATCTCTTCGATCATCTGGCAGCTATTCAAACCGCAAACCTACCGGGTACTATTCCAGTGGATCGGTGTCAGGGTCAATATAGGCGAAAAAGGTAAACGCATCCTCACAGCATTACCCGGGCTTTCAAGACAGGTGCTAAAATGGAGTTTTCGGATGGGGACTGTAATCTTGGCAGGAATATACTTATCCACTGCCGTCTATACCGTGAATCCGGATGAACAGGCATTGATTCTCAGATTTGGCAAAATTGCCAACACTGCAGAAGCTATACAACCCGGTATCCATTTAAAATTTCCCGACCCGGTTGACACGGTCGTGCGAATTCAAACCGAGAGGGTTCGGAGCCTGCACGTAGGAAACCGATCCGATCTGAAAAAAGCGATGATCTGGACCAAGGATCACGGGGATAATCTGACATTCATTTCGGCAGATAACAACCTGTTTCTTCCTTACGTTGTTGTTCATTATAGAATTAAGAACATTCATGACTACTACCTGACCTATCGCCGGGGAATTCCGGAGAAAATCCTGGAGTCGACGTCCTATCATCTTCTGACCCGGGTCTTCTCCGGCACCTCCTATTTCGACCTGATTCTCAATAAAAGAAAAACCTGGACTCTGGCCTTGAAACAGGAACTCCAGGATGTAGTGGACCAGATGAAAACGGGACTGGAAATTGTGGAATTCTGCGTAAAAGATCTCCACCCGCCGATTGATCTGGCAGGTGCCTATGAAGATGTTGTGGCTTCTGCTCAGATGAAGGAAACTTACCTTAATAACGCTCAAAGGCGCCTCAACCTTCTGCTCTCCCAGGCCAGAATGGACGCCTTTCAGACCGTTGCGGAAGCGCAAAGCTACGTTATTGAGAAAAAAGCCCTGGCCAAAGGAGAGGCAGAAAACTATCTGTTGCGATATTCAGGCTACAAGGCAGGCGGAAAAACAATGAACAATTTGCTGCATCTTAAGGCGGCACAACAAACCTTGAAAGACAAACGTTTAATCCTGGTTGACCCCAGGAGTGGGATCGAAAATAAACTAATCTATATTGAAAATCATGTGACCGGCGGGAAAAAACGATGAAGATTCGCTTATTTGTACTGATATTGGTTATTGTCCTTGGCATTACAGGCTATTTCTCCTTGTTTACAGTTAAGGAGAACGAACTGATCATCATTACCCAGTTCGGAAAACCAACCCGGATCATCGAAGAGTCAGGACTCTATTTTAAGCTTCCCGGACTACTGGAAAGCATTAACCGATTTGACAAACGTTCAGACCTCTTTGTCACGCAACCCACCCAGCTACTGTTGGGAGATAAAAAACCCATTATTATTAGCTGCTACATTCTCTGGAAAATTCATAATCCTTTGCTATTTTTCCAGTCTATGGGACGAATGGAAAGTGCTGCCCAAAAGATCGGAGATATCGTTAATTCGAAACTCAGCATTGTTCTTTCTGATTACTCTATTGATAATATTATTAATACAGACCAGCAAAAGGTTCTGATCACAAATATTGAAAGAGAGATTACGAAGGATGCCAATGAAAACAGTATTGGAAAATATGGAGTAGAGATCCTGAAAACCGGGATTCAACGTCTGGCATATCCTGAAGTGGTGATCGACGCTGTTTACGAAAGAATGAAATCAGAAAGGGCCAAAGAAGCTGATAAAATTACTGCAGAAGGCCAAGAAGTCGCTCAGAAGATAACCGTTGAAGCGGAAAAAAAGGCCAGTGGAATTTTAGCAGGGGCAAAAAAACAGGCTTTGATCCTTAAAGGGGAAGGGGATCATGAATCCATGGTTATCTATTCCGAAGCTTATCGGCAGGGCGGGGAGTTTTTCGACTTTCTTCAATCCCTGGAGACCTACAGCAACATCCTGGGTAACAATACTACATTAATCATCTCCACTGATTCAGGTCTATTTCGTTACTTGCAAATTGAAAAAAAGGGGGAAAAATAGATGGCAAAGGGATCGGTAACTCAAGCACTTCACAAGGCCCTTCATCAACTCCTATGGGTTTACTCCAGATGGTTGCTGCTTATTGCCATCATGGCGTATGCCTTGACCGGTATTTACAAAATCGAAAGAGATGCTGTGGGAGTCTTGTCGAGATTCGGTCGTGTCATACAACCCAACATACTGCCCGGACTCCATTACAAACTGCCATGGCCTATCGATCTCGTGGAATCGGTGCCGGTGAAACAGATTAAAACGATGGTAATTCGGGACTTTGGATCCAGTTTTACCCTCAAAAAAGAAGGGGGAATCTCATATGAGTTTTACAAGGAAACCAACCTTGAGCCCTATTGTATCACCGGTGACAATAACATCGTAGCGATCACTCTCGTTATCAAATATACGATTGTAGATCCGGTTAAATACCTCTTTGGCATGAACCGCCCTGAAATCTTTATCGAACGGAGTGCAGCCAATCTCATCATCCGCCAGTTGGCACACCTGCCTATCGATGACGTTTTGACTCATGGGAAAAAACAACTGGAGTTCAATCTTCAAAACCTGTTGATTGAGGAGTTGGAGCGTTACGATACCGGTATTCGGGTCTCTTTTCTGGAAATCAAGGAGATCAGCCCTCCCACCAAGGTTCAGGACGATTTCGACAGGGTTATCAATGCCGAAGTTGAGAAAAAAAGGGCACTTCACCAGGCGCAGGGTTTTCTCAATCGCATTGTACCCGAAGCCAGATCCGAAGCTGACAAGTATATCCAAGAGGCAACTGCCTACAGAGAAGAGAAAATTCTAACCGCGGAAGGGGAAGCGTCCCGTTTTCTGTCACGATTGAAGGGGTTCAAGAAAGATCCGAAGGCTCAGCAGGAAAAAATCTACCTGGAGTTTGTCAAGAAGGTCTACCCAATGCTGAAAGAGATTCGGGTCGTTGACGGCAGGGGTGAAAACAACCCCAATTGGATGAACCTGAAGTAAATTCGGGACCACCTGGATAAATATATTTCATTTCAGCCAGATCCGGATGATTTGATCCACAAAACTCAAACTTTATCAATCCATGGAAACGATTTCAGAATCAGATAAAAAACTCAATCGAAGGGAGCTGCTTGGTTACGGCTGGTTAACAATGTTGGGAGTTCTGGCTCTGGGTGCTGCTAAATCACTGATAGACTTCTCATTGCCGAGGGCAAGAAAGGGGGAGTTTGGCGGATTGATCGAAATAGGGACGGCCTCGGATTTACCTTCTCCGAAAGATCCCCCCCTAAACCACCCCAAGGGGAAATTCTGGCTTGTCAACACAAACAAGGGCTTGATGGCGTTTTACAAAGCCTGCACTCACCTTGATTGCCTTTTTGACTGGAACAAACAGGAGGGCAGATTCATTTGTCCCTGCCATGGATCAAAATTCAGCAGAGAAGGAGACGTGTTAACCGGTCCTGCAACAAGGTCTCTTGACAGGTTCATCGTTCAAATCGTTGGAAAAAATGGTGAAGTACTTGTTCAAAGCGATGCTGATTCGGCCGGTCCTCTCTTGTTTCAACTTGAATCAAAAAAATCTGTCATCAGGCCTGGACCGAGTCTCCAGAACACGACCGTGTTTGTCCCGGAAGATGCGATTGTCAGGGTAGATACCGGACGAAAAATCTCCGTAAAACCGGACATTACTTAAGTTGGAGACTTCATGAGTTCAACAGGAAATACCGGTAAATCCGCTTCCAATGAAAAAATTGCTATTGCGGGTCTTCGTCCCTCCGATTTGAAAGCGATTTTAAGAGGTGATCAACTGGAGGGAACTCCTAATCCGAAGCATCTGGCCCACCGGTTAAGCTTCTGGTTCCATTTTAGACCTCGTAATCTGCCGGAGGCGGCTAGTCGCTTTACCCATACCTTCCATCTTGGATTTCTGATCTTTCTCTTTTTTCTGATCGAACTGATCACCGGAATGATTCTAATGGTTTACTACGTCCCCACTCCTGATGGTGCATACGAATCCATTCTGCGTTTGTCTGCGGATGTTCCTTTTGGGGAGTTATTGCGTGATATCCACCGACTGGGGGCGGAAGTAATCATAATTCTGGTGATACTTCACCTCTTGCGAACCTATCTGACAGATTCATTTAAAGGCGAACGACACGCCACCTGGTTGGTAGGGGTATTTCTGCTGGTTTTCATGCTGGGGTTAGCCTTTACAGGATATCTTCTCCCCTGGGACCAGTTGGCGTATTGGGCGGTTACCATAGGGACGAGTATGGCAGAAGCGGTTCCCCTTATTGGTGAGGAATTGAATCGGTTGTTCAGGGGCTCGATCGAAATAGGTGCTGATGGTCTGCTGCGTTTTTATGTACTTCACGTCCTTCTTTTACCAATACTCTGCATTCTGTTCATGGGGATTCATTATTATCGGGTTGTCAGAATCCATGGGATTTCGTTACCCGTGCATCTGGATACGGAGTCGGGTCAGACCGGGTCACAGGGCGGCAACAACAAATCAATCAGATTTCTGCCCGATATCCTGCTGTTTGAGACTTTTGTGACCTGCCTGGTACTGCTCTTCCTGATGACGTTTTCCTATTTCCTTTATGACGCCCCTCTTGAACATCATGCAGATCCTTCACATACGCCTCTGGATGTGCAGGCGCCATGGTTTTTTCTTTGGTTACAGGGCCTCCTGAAGTTGGGAAACAAAACCATCATGGGAGTTGGGGTTCCCATCGCCTTTTTTCTTTTTCTGGTCTTTTTACCTTACTTGGGTCGGTCACCAAGACGAAAACTCAGAGATCGTCCGCTGGCAATGTTTTCTACCGGAATATTAATCATCATCTTTGTCACACTCAGTTATGTTGGGACGCATCATTATGGAATACAATTACCTCCGGCGGTGAGAATCACCCAGGACATCATGCCGGAAGAGGGTGAAGGATTGCTTCATACCGTGCCCTTTGATGAACTGAGGATCGGTATTTATGAATTAGACAAAATCCGGTCAAGTAACATACCCCGATCACTCTCAAAGGTGCTTTCAACACTGGAAAAGAGAATCCGGGAAGCATCGACGGATGGCTATCTGTCAGAAGCAAAAGCTGTGTTTATCATTGAAGATTGGCAGGCGGATCTGAAACGAATCGCCCTTCGCATTATCTGGACAAACACAAAATCTGATGCGCCCGTTACATTTGAAAGATACATACACTTACATCGCCACAGATAAGGTCATGGCCCACCGTTTACATACAGTCATTTTGCTGGGCCTCCTGGCCACCTTGCTGCTTATTGCTATGGTGATTTATGCCATTGTTCACGAGCCGGCCAAAATGTCAGAAAGCTCCCGAAAGGTGGCTGCACGATCCATCGAAACAGGAGCCGGGCTTTATGACCTACATTGCAGAACTTGTCACGGGATCAAGGGTGAAGGAATCGGCCAGTTGGGTCCTGCTTTGAACGATCGACCATTTTTCACGGAAAGACTAAAAGAGGTAGGCTGGCAAGATACGCTGGAATCATACATTATCTCCTCATCTGCTCATGGCCGGTTAATCGGCACCCGCCCCAAATACGCAGGAAATGAGTCCACTGCTGTCATGACCCCATGGCTGGAAGACTATGGAGGTCCGTTACGACGGGATCAGATCAAGAATATCGCTGCTTTTGTCATGAACTGGCAACCGACAGCTTTGGGTAAGGTAGAGTTGATTAACCTGGAACTTCCCGGAGTTTCACTCGATGATCCCAATACCATCAATCTTGGTAAAAGACTGTTCACTGAATCCTGCGGCGATTGCCATCTGATCTCCGATGTCAGCGTCCCTTCGCGAAAGGCTCCGGTTCTCGACTCAATTGCCGCCAGGGCTTCTTCCCGTCAACCGGAAAAAAGTCCGGAAGAGTATATCCGAGATTCCGTTCTCATGCCGGCCGAATATATTGTTGAAGGATTTGATCCTGAGATTCTGGGATATTCCTGCGGAAGTGTATTAAGTGCCACACAGCTTGATGCAATAACAGCTTATCTCCTTACAAGGAGATAGTGATTAAAATGGCTCAACAGCTCAATCGAATCCTCCGTTTCTGGCTGGTGATATTGACCGCTATTCTGACAATTCTGTTGCACTTAACAGTATTTGCCAGCTCGGATGATGTGTTATCAGACCCTGTTGTATTAGGAGCCTGGCTATACGAAGGAAAGTGTTTTAGCTGTCATGGCGATTATGAATCTGAACGGATTGGAGCTGAGTTCGATGATGAACGGGAGTTAAAAAATGGGATTGAAAACGATCGCTGCAGAATAGCATGGGGCAGGAGACATGGCGGAGAACTAAACAGTTCGGAAATAAATGCATTGGTTCGCTTCATGATGGTTTGGGAAGAACTCGACGAAAAACCCGAACTGCCAGAGCTTCCTCCCCAACCCATGACCGAGATTCAAGTCAGGAAACCAGAAAAATCCCCTGAGGAAACTCTTGAATTAGTGCCGCAAGAAGATGGCCAGATCAGGAACATCAAACGAATCCTGAAAAACAACCCTTTGGCACATGGGGGATGGCTTTACACCAAACATTGCTACCGCTGTCACTTGACCTATGAATCAGCACGTCCGGGGAGAGGGATGGACGTGGACAATTTGGAGCGCCTGATTATTAACGGTAAGGTATCCACTCAGATGACGCCTTTCAGCCGTATGAAAGGGGGTGAACTGACAGGCCAGGAGATTAGAGACATTGTCTATTACATAACCACCTGGGAACGATTTGGAGAGCGTCTGGCTCTGCCGTCATTGGTAATGAAAGCACCTGAAGATGATCCCTCGGCTCTCAAGCCGATTCCTTTACCCTCTTTCCCGGCCGTAAAAGGTGATATTAAAGAAGGATCCATACTTTTTGTGCAACACTGCTCCGGATGCCACGGAAAAATGGGTGAAGGGTATATTGGACGGTCGCTTGTCAAAAAATGGTGGGTTTTAAGATTCGATCTGACGATCAAATCCATCATTAAGGACGGTGTTCCCGGTTCACTGATGCCCGCCTGGTCGCAAAACTCAGGGGGTGAACTGGGAGCCAAGGAAATTGATGACCTGGTTTCTTTATTGGTCAGTTGGGCGAACGGAAATAACTGAATGCCGGTTGGAGGTTGGTGGCGAATTAGCATAAGGAGGCCGGTCAAACCCGACCTCCGTCATCAGTATTCCGATTGATTCTGATCTGACTATCTCAGGCTGACTGTGCGAATTGCATCATACACGTCAGCATTGTTGCTACGACCCAACTCCATCCATTTCAGGCTCAAACTCTGATCCGAATTCTGTTTAACTTTTGCAGCATAGAGTGTTCCCGCACTTAAATCACCTGCTTTGTCAGCAACAAACTTGAACAGGACAACACCGGTTCCATCATCACCACTGTAAACCGTCTTCTTGTCGGGCATCACGAGTGACATTTCATAACTTAAACGTCCCATCGTGTAGTGCTTGACAACACGTGTTGTGGCTATGTTTCCTCTCTGATCGGGAATGAGTTCAACAGGATAACCGTAATCATAAGGATTGGCCTGTCTTCCAAGATACTCGCTAACATCAGCAACATTCTTTTTCCAACTGCTCTTGACAGCCTTGGGCTCGTACTCTTCACTGGTTAGTCCGGTGTTCCAGGGGGTAACACTGGCATTACAATTGTTCCAGGTTCCCATTACACTTTCAAAGCTGACATTTTCACCTTCAAGAACTTTCCAGCTTGATCCCATTTTCTGAATATAGATTTTTCCAACAGCACCGGGTCGGCACTCATAATTTGAATAGAGATATCCAAAAGTACCGGAACTGTTAATCGGCAGATACATATTTCCATCAGGATGGTTACAGATGATTTTAAGGCTTCCATCCAGATTGTTCACCTGTCCAAATCGCTGATTATAAATTCCGTTAGGGATTTTTTCTCCAACACGCGCCAACACTTGATACTGACCTTTGGCAATTTTTACATCCAGGATATCATCTCCCTGGGGAACCGAAAGCTCGGAAAAACTGTCAGTTGCTTTAAAGCCATTGACTACGCCAACTACACCCCTGCTGTAGGGGAATTTGCTCATGGCCGAGGGATGCTGAACATTAAAGAAGATCGTATCATCGGCCGTGATATGCAAACCTGTGATTTCTGCACCTGTAGGAACGGTAGCAAATCGCTTCAGTTTTTTTCCATCCCATTTCCAGAGAACGTTATTGGTGTGGTTGCTGGTGTCTTCAGCAATCCAAAGGTTGCCTTTGGAATCGGCATAAACACCATCCGGATTGGCCTGGCTGTCTACACTACACCTGTCCTTGAAACCTGATCCGACTTTGGATTTGACACTTTTGTCGTAGCCGAAGCCGACAACCTCCGGAACCAATCTATCGATATCATAGTTCCTGGATGTCTTGGCAGAGTAAACAATTCCACACTTGTTTTCGGGAAGTCTGATATCACCTTTACTATCCGCCATCGTTTTGTCGATGGAACTCATAGCAATGTAAAGTTTTTTGCTTGATGCAGCATAAGTAACACCTTCCATCTTTCTGAATTCAGCGGTTGCGCCCTGCTGTTTTGCATATTCCCGACTTTCCAAAAAAGCTGCCATCGGTTTGTTCAGCGGGTAAAGACGATCTTCTGCCAAAACGCTTTGAGATACAAAAATCAGCGTCATAACAGTGACCATCACCAGACAAGATAATGATTTTTTCATGTTGCTCCTCCTTTGGAGAATGAAATTAACAGTGAATTCTAAATTAATGTAAATGCCGATGAATCGATTTCCGAACACAATCGCCACCTTCAACAGCCACTAATTCTTGTCTGGTTTCGTACAATATTTATTAGGTCAGTTTTAAAAAAATGTTAGAAAAACGAGGGCTTTCGGAGATCGGGAGAATAAGCCATTCAAGCAATTGCAGAGAGCTAAAACAGTATTTTGATTTGAACAGGTTTCCGGAACAGCTTAATAATAATCGCTCAGGAAATATTCTGTAACCGGAAGATTTTGAACCAAGGTGGGTTAAAAACGGAGGATCAGAATAGCCGGTAAACTGATCCTTTCGTTAGCTGAGGAGATCAAGAGGCGGTCAAGCCACCATCTACATAAATGGTTTGACCGGTAACAAAGCTGGATGCTTCCGATGCCAGGAATACCGATGCCCCGATCATATCTTCGGGAGCTCCCAGCTTGTCCAACGGAATCACCGACCTGTATTTTTGAGCCAGTTCGGGATTCTCCTTGATGTGAATTGTCCCCGGAGTAATGACAAGGGCGGGTCCGACCGCATTTACACGGATTTTGTAAGGCGCCAGCTCTATCGCCAGAGCTTTGGTCACCAACTCGACAGCGCCTTTGGTACCACAATAGGCAGAATTACCACCACCATATCCCCTGATACCACGGACTGAAGAGAGATTGATGATCTTGCCCTGCATGTTTTTCTTCATGACGCGACCAAAATGCTTGCAGGCCACCATGGTTCCCTTGACATTGACATCGAATATCCGTTCCCAGTCTTCCATGGGATACTCAAGGGCATCTCTTTTGATGTTCAATCCCATAGCGTTGACAAGAATATCAACCGTACCAAACTGATCGACAATACTTTTCACCAGTTTCTCCATACTCTCTTCACTGGTAACGTCCACAGTGATGGCTTTTGTTTCAACACCGGTCTCTTTTGCGATGCGATCCGCAACTTTTTTCAGCGCTTCCATACTGCGGCTGGCAACAATAACTTTGGCACCATATTGTCCCAAACCCATGGCGATTGCTTCACCTATACCTCCGGCACCGCCAACGACCACCGCAACCTGGTTATCCAATCTGAACATGTCTTGCATGATTCATTCTCCAATAATATCATTTCACAAATGATCACACCCGAAACCGGCAAGAATCGGGTGCGTTCGGATTCTTAAACTTGGCTAGTCAACCCTGACGACGATAACCAGCATTGTAGCCGGCTCGTTGTTGTTGACGGATATACTTCGGTTTTCGTTGGGCGCAATATAGATGGCATCACCGGGAGTCAGCGTATGCTCCTCATTATCGCCCTTCACCGTGATGGATCCGGATATCATGAAATAAAGTCTTTCCCTGACCGACGGCTTCATTTTCGCACCGCCATCCGGTAAAAAATGGGACCAGGAGACCATTGTCCTGACGCTCTCGCCCTCTTTAACTTTCAGGGCACCCCACATATTGTAGTGATCGACTGCCTGGTAGACTTCACCCTCTGTTCTTCTTACAACTTTCATAGTAACTCTTTAATGACTGGATTATTTTCAAAACCGGGACCCGGCAGACATCTCAGGTCGGGGACGGAAAAGGTCTGTTTCACCTGGTTCCTGTCCGATGTCGCCTCCTCCCCTGCAAATTAAACACCGGTGTGATCCTGTTGTGATATCGAGAATCGCCGCCGGTTGTCACCCGGATGAGTGGTGCAATAACCGGCAAGGCTGGTTCTTGTGGAATCTGCGATTACTCAGGCCTTAGTTCGATTTCACCCAGGTTCACATCCACCCTGGTGTTTGCAACACACTCAACGCTGCCATAGCCCTTCTTTTCCACCACCACTGTGTATTCGACGTTCTTCTTCAAACCGTCAAACTCAAAATCGCCATATACATTTGTGGTCGATGTTGAAACGGCTTTGTCATCCTGTTTCAATGACACGGTTACACCTTCGGCGCACTCGTCCGGCTGATCAGCCAAAACGACTTCACCCGCAATGAACCGCTTGGGCAGGTTGAGATACTGAACCCTCGTGTTAAGGGCATATTCCGAATTCAATCTTTCGTATTTACCGCTGTCCTTCAGCTTCGAGATTTCGCTGTTCGGATCATCCAGATCACCGAAAACCAGTGCGTCTACAGGACACGCCTCCACGCATCTCGGCATCTTCCAGCCATGGTCCAGTCCATGAGCACAGAAAGTACATTTCTGCGGAAGCTCCAGTTCTTCGTTCCAGAAGATAACGCGGTAGGGACAAGCAGTCACAATCTGGTTCTGGCCTTTCGCCTTCACCGGATCTATCATAACAATCCCGTCTTCCCTTCTGTAAACGGCTCCATCCAGGGCGGCTTTTTCGCATGGTGCGTTTTTGCACTGCATACAGGGAATGGGAATATAATCCACTTTAACTTTAGGATATTTGCCCCGTTCGATCTCCCTGATGTCCATCCAGTACTGGTTGAATTCAGGTTGGGGGGCAGAATAGCCCTCGTAGTTGTTACCGCAGTATTCATCCTTACAGGACAGAAAACAATTGTAGCACCCGGTGCAACGATCGATATCTATTAACATTCCGTAGGTTGTCATTTTCTAGCCCTCCCATTTTGATACTTCGATTAAACAAGAAAGTGGTGCCATCCCCGGTACATTTTTGGAAACCATGCGGGACGGTGTCAACAGGCTGATACAGCCTCCCCGATCAACAGAATTGGGCTTCCCGGGTTCGATAGGATCATATTTGGAGGATGATACGTAACTGTGAATAACTCCCGGCTTGACTCGCTCGGTAACCTTGGCCACACCCAGAACCTGTCCCCTGTCATTATACATTCTCACCACATCGCCATTATTAATTCCCCTGGTTTCGGCATCCACAGGATTAATCCTGACCGGCCAATAGGCATAACCGTCTTTCATGATTCGGTGCCCGGGAATCTCGTTCAACCAGGCTGTGTGCTTGTCATAATGGGTGTGGAATGAAAAGCGCGGATGAGGCGACAAAAGCGCCAGCGGATACTTTGAAAACAGCTCCTTGGTATGATGCCCTTCCCAGCTCTTGATGTAGCGAACCATGGGAGGTCTCTCCTCATCATCCGGAAAATTCTCTGTCAGACTTTGTGACACAAATTCGATCTTTCCGCTGACAGTCCCCAGTTCCTTGGATTTTTCGGTAAGCCGTTTGGGATTGTTCAGGTCCGGTGTATCACATTCGCGTCCTTCGTAAAACCAGCGCAGGGACGGGGTCGGCTTGTAATCATCCGGGATTGGAAACATGAAGTATCCCTTCTTATCAAACTCTTCCCAGGAGATATACTTGGGAACATCGGAGATTTCGAAGAAAGCCCTGGCCCAATCGAGTTCGGATTTTCCTTCGGTATACTCTTCCTTGCGGCCGAGTTTTTCGGCCAGCAGGGTGAAAATCTCATAGTCCGACTTGGACTCCCAGAGAGGCTCGATACACTTCTGCTGACGAATCAGCACACGGTTGTTACAGCCGCAACTGGCATCCACCGTGTAACCGCCTGCTGCTCCCCATTCACCAACATCATCCCTTTCCAATTGAGTACAGGCCGGCAGGATAATATCTGCGAATTTCGTTTCACCCTGGTACCAGCAATCCTGGTTGACAACAAATTCAAGCTTATCGCTCTGATACATGCGAACCCACTTGTTGGTATCAATCATGGTTCCGAGGAAGGATCCGCCATAGCGGTAAAACATCTTCACTTCCGAACACCCTTCCATAGGATAGGTAAAATGCGAATACTGCTGCTCCAACGCCTGTCCGCAAAAGCCTTCTCCATACCAACTGACCGGGGGATCAAGAACAGCATCCGGCAGGGTGAGTCTGTAAAGCTTCTGTTTCACAGGGTTCTGTGGAATATGATCGGCGGCCTTGGAAGCGGACATTCTTCCATCCAGATCAGCGTATCCCGGAAACCAGATACTAGCATTATAAGGAGCTCCCATGGTGGTTCCCCAAATGCTGACTCCCGGCTTACCGAGTCCCTGCATTGCCTGGAGGAGCACCATCATCCTGGCCCATTCTGTTCCAAAAGCAGTTCGGCAGGCTCCACCTTCTCCGCCACGCGATCCGCCGGAGAGAATGGTGGTTTTACTGGCCCATTGTCGTGCCAGAGCCTTAATCACCCGCACAGGCACCGTTGACTCTTCCGAAGCCCATTCCGGGGTTTTAGGCTGGCCGTCCTCTTCACCCAGGATGTATTTCTTGAACTCTTCAAAGCCGATAGTATGAGTTTCCAGGTAATCCTTGTCATAAGTCCCTTCGGTGATCCAGACATGGGCGATTCCCATGGCCAGGGCTGCGTCGGTTCCCATTCTCGGTCGGATCCACTTGCCACCCATGGCAGCAGCGGTATAGTTAAAAAAAGGATCGATGAAGACCATCTCCACCCCTTTCTGCTTGAGCCAGTATCTCCAGATCGATGATTCCTGACCTGTATAAGTTCCTCTCGTTGAATCGGGATCGTTGGACCAAAATACAATCATCTCGGTATTCTGCAGCGCATCACCCAGCGTATCATAAGGCTCCGGCATCCCCAGTCTCCAGAAGAAGCCATAGGTATGTGTGGCACCCCAGTGCCAGCCTTCCCAACTGTCAGGATTGTCAAAAACCTGGGTGTAACCGATCATGTTGAAAAAACGACTGAAAGGTCCCATTTTATAACCAACATTCCCCCAGTTGTGATGGGAAGAGGTCATGCCCGTTACGGCCGATTGACCGTATTTATCCTGAATCCTGGTAATCTCTCCGGCAATGGTATCGAGGGCTTCATCCCAACTGATCCGCACATAGCTGGATTTTCCTCGGTTCTGGGGATTTCTTTCGCCATTAACGTCGAAATCAACCCGTTTCATGGGATACTTGATTCTCTCGTCGGAATAAAGTCGTTGCCTTTCACCATGGACAAAAGGTGAAAGAGCCATTTTCTTGGGAGATGTGTATTCCTGATCACCCGCCTTGATGGTCCAAGGTGAATAATCATTTTCTTCAACCTGCAACGGTCTGATCCTTACCACCTCGCCGTCTTTTACATAAACTGAGACAGGTCCACAGTTCGTACAGCTCGTAAATACTTTTTCAGCCATAGCTTGCCTTTCACAAATGGTTGTTAATAAAGTAGCTCTCTTTTCACATTATGCCGAAGATCCGTTGATGATCTTTCATCTTTGAAAACCTGATCATGAAACAGTATCCATCCGTTGTCCTTTGACCGTTCTTCCGTCGCAACAGACGTCATGATACCGCTTCAAATGATGAGTTGAAGGAAAAAACAGAGATATTTTATTGTGAGCAACGGTTTGCCATCACCAAATGCTGAACTGTATCTCAAACAGCAATCCACGGTTTTATTTGCAAGGCCGCCGCTTATTCTTAAGAACGCTTGTCCAAAAGTCGGATTAGAACTTCTATCAGTGAAAGAAATCCACAGCAACAGATATGCCAACCGTCTTTAAAGGGGATTTCGAATTATCCCGGTGAGAGACTGCCCCCAACCATCCGGCTTGTTCAGGGCACACGGTCGAGTCGAAACGAGGGATGAGTAAAGGCTTAACCAATTGTTATATTGTAATAATTGAATAGACGTCATCTCGCAGGATCACTCCGCATCAGATGATTCCTGAAGATTACCGGGAGCGTATCCTTTATATCTATTCAACCGGATTGGTTAACTATGAGGGTGTCAACAAGGGACATATTTGACTCAATTGTCGGCGTTTTTAGATTTATCTACTGATATATTTGCCTTTTTCAAAGTTGTGTCAAATTTGTCCCCAAACACCCCTAGTTTATCTCATAGGTTTTCATTTTTCGAAAGAGGGTTTTGCGGGAGACATCAAGGATTGCTGCGGTTTTCCCTTTTTGCCAGCGGTTGCGTTTGAGGGCTTCAAGGATGAACTTTTTTTCGAATCGCGCAACGGCTTCATTCAGGCTCAGGGAGTCATCCAGGTTTTCCACTTCTATTTTCTCCACCTCTTTGGTTTTCCGCGGTGCCGGGGTATTGTCTCCGACCAGAAAATCGAGGTTTCTCATGGTAATATAGCGACGCATGATATTCTGCAACTCACGCACATTGCCCGGCCAATAGTAGTTCTTGAGGATATCCCGATCCTTGAGACCGAGAGAGGCAAGGCTATCGGATTTACTATAAGTTTTGAGAAAATTGTCGGCCAGGAGAAAAATATCATCTCCCCTGTCCCTGAGCGGTGGTAAATTGATGGGGATGACATGAACCCGAAAGAAGAAGTCGCTTCTCATGTTTCCCTTCTTCATTAAATCGATGGGATTTTTGTTGGAAGCGGCTATAATCCTGAGATTGGGTTTCAGGATTTTCTGGCTTCCGACCGGCGTAAATCCACCCCCTTCGATAGCTCTGAGCAATTTCACCTGCATATTGAGGCTGATCTCACCGATCTCATCCAGAAACAGGGTTCCGCCATCCGCAGTTTCCAGAAATCCCTTTTTATCACTATTGGCGCCGGTAAAGGCACCTTTGGCATAGCCGAAAAACTCGCTCTCGATCAGATTTTCGGGTATGGCGCCACAGTTGACAATAACACATTTCTTGTTGCGCCGGTCGCTGGCGTTGTGAATGGCCAGCGCCACCAGCTCTTTCCCGGTTCCTGATTCACCATGGATAAATACGCTGTCGTTGGTTGTTGCCGCCTTGAGGATGAGCTCATAAACATCCTGCATCTTTTTGCTGTTGCCAATGATATTGCCGAATTTGTATCGATCCCTCATGGTAGAGCGCAACAACAGGTTCTCGTTTCTCAGTTGCTGCTCCATGTTCTTGTAAGCGGTAAAATCGGTAATAAAGCCTTCTATCCGGATTGAACCTTCATAATCGAAGGTCGCTCCCTCGGCCCGGTTAAATACCCATTTTGTCTCGCCGAACGAAGTGGTGATTCGATACTCAGCCTGAAAATTCCGCTTGGTGTCAATGGCAGCCTGGAATTCCTTTTCCACCCGCTCAATATCATCTTTATGGATCAACTGGAAGAATTTGGAAAGATCCTGGTCAATAAAAAAAGAGGGTTCATGACCGGTCAAATAGCGACAACCTTCACTGACAAATTCCATCTTCCAACTGCCATGTTTGGCAATGCGGTATGCCATCCCCGGCAGCTTGTTCATTACAGCGGATAAACGTTTTTCGTTTTCCCTGATTTTCCGTTCGGAGTCCTTTATTTGTGTGACATCGCGGATGATCTCAACAGCCCCGATCAGGTTCTTGTCATCGTCAACAATCGAACCTGTGGTAATCCAGACATACCCCCCCTCCTTGTTGTTGATTGCAGGCAGAAACCGCTCCACTGAAAGGATGCCGTTGGTCATTCGAACCTCTTTATCTTCCAGCTCGATTTCCATTTTTTCCAGGCCAAGCAGGTCTATCAAAACCGGCTTATCTTGAGGATAGAAGGATTTAACAAACTGATGAAAATGCTGACCAATCACCTCCTCCTTCTTGATTCCGGACATTTCTTCCAGGGCACGATTCCACGCGATAATCTTTTTGTAGATATCGACAACATAGGTGGGATCCGGGAGAAACTCAATGATATCCAGAAGCTGCTTATGCGAATTGCGAAGTTCAAGGGTTCGCTGCTCCACCAAATTTTCCAGGTCCCTGCGATACCGTTCCAGTTTCGCTTCGACCTTTACTTTTTCCGTAATATCTCGGCTGATACCTTCGACCCCTACGATGGATCCATCGCCGTTTCGAATCGGGGTTTCATAAATCAGCAACCAGCGAGCGGACCCATCTTTATGAAATACTTCAAGTTCATAGGGCGGAATGCGTCCATCCTGCAGATTGATTTTAGCCCTGTTCTTGGCCTCCCTGATCCGTTCGCTTGTCGGCCAGATTTCCCTGTGATGGTTCAGAAAATCCCTGTTGGTGTACCCCAGGATAATCTCAATGGAGGGACTGATGTAGGAGAAATGATAATCGGCATCGTGAGCGTAAAAAAGAAACTCATTTTTGAACTTTTCAAAAATCCGCTGATACCTGGGCTCATCATGCAGCAGGGTTTCAGGTATGGATTCGCTCTGATCTGTTTTGTCCATCGTCTGGTCGAAAGATGAATGGGGGGTCTGTTTTTGTTCTCAAAAGTTCTCTTACAGGATACTCCTGATCGATGTTTTGTGGCAAATCACTTTGGCTTTATCCCTGGTATTTTGACCCTTTATAAGTTTTTTTGCAATTGGGTTCCACCGGGTGAATTCAAAGCCGATGAAAGTCCGGGCGTCTTGTGGGATTTCAACACAGGAGGTAAAAGGGATCGGCGTTACTCCGATCCCTTTATCATTGCGGTGGTTGTCGGCCGGTTAATCCATCAAACTGGGCAGAAACATGACAATCTGTGGAAACATAATCAAAAATGCCACCTGCAGGGCATCGGCTATCAGGAGCGGATAGACGCCTCGAAAAATGGTTTTCATGGGTACCCCCGAAATCCCTTTAATAATGAATACATTCATGCCTACAGGAGGAGTAATCAAACCCATTTCCGTCACCCTGACAACCAGAATTCCAAACCAGATGGGATCAAAACCCAGTTGTACAATAACGGGGTAGAATACAGGTATGGTCAACAGCACGATAGCCATTGAATCCATAACACATCCCAACAACAGGGTGATAAAAAGAATAATCACCAGAATGGCATAACGATTGATTGACATCTCCGAAACCAGCGTTGCCATGTTGGAGGGGAGCTGGGATACCGAAAGAAAATAGCCGAAGATCATGGCTCCCATGATAATCAAAAACAGCATCCCGGAAGTGGTACAGGTCTGGATCAGGCTGTCTTTAAATACGGTGTAATTCATTCTTCCCCTGACAACGGCAAAGAAAAACGCACCAAAGGCTCCCACTCCTGCAGCTTCGGTGGGAGTGAAGATCCCCGCATAGATGCCTCCGATGACCACCAGGAACAATGCCAGGACCTCCCAGGTACGTTTCAACGAATCCATTCTCTCCCGCATACTGAACCTAGGTCCCTTAGGACCACGATGCGGCTTGAAAAAGGTCAAGTACCAAATAGTAAACAGATAAAACAACGCCTCCATAATCCCGGGAATAAAACCGGCCAGGAAGAGCTTGCCAATGGATTGCTCCGTGATGATTCCATAAATAATCAGAATGACGCTGGGAGGGATCAGGATACCGATACTGCCCCCGGCAGCAATGGCGCCTGTTGCAAGCGAGTCATCATACTTGTACTTTTTCATCTCCGGTAATGCCACGGCTCCAAGTGTTGCAGCCGTTGCCAGGCTGGACCCGCTAATCGCAGCAAAGCAAGCACAGGCGATAATGGTTGCCTGGGCAATCCCTCCTCGAAAATGCCCGACCCATTTATAGATGGCATCAAAAATGTCATTGCTCAATCCGGCCTTGAAAGCAAACGCACCCATCAGGATAAAAAGAGGAATGACACTGAGGTCATAGTTGGCGAAGGTGGCATAAGGAACCGTTTTCAACAGACCGTATGCAGCTTCCAAATCAATCAGAAATGCAAATCCGGCAAAACCGATCAGGGCCATCGCCGCCCCAATGGGAAATCCCGAAAACAGTAAAACTATAAGAATACCGATACCGATAACACCTGCAACAAACGGATCCATTACGAAAAAATCTCCAATATTGAGCTGATAAATTTTTCAATCAGAATGAGTACCAAAACCAAAAATGCAAATGCGAGAACAGTAACAAAGGGATAAACCGGGATATAGAGCACCGGGGAAGTCAGATTCGATTCAAATTCCTCGAAAATATAGAGAAAGGATTGCCAGCTTACGAAGATAAACAGAACCAGCATCAAAAAATCACTAAATGCTCCCAGAGCCCTTTTAGCCGAATCCGGTAAGGCGTCGACAATGAAATCAACGGCGATGTGCGATCTTTTCTGCGCACAATAGACAATGCTGAAAGGAATCACAATCGCCATCATGAATTCTATTACTTCCGCTGCTCCCTGAATGGGACTGTTGAAAATATAGCGCAGCAATACATCAGTAAACGTCAGAAACATCATGCCTGCCAACGCCCAGATAGCAACGAAATTCAACCCGGTAACCAGGGATGCGTTTGTGCGACTGAGGATACTATCTTTGAATTTAGCTAACATAGAAATAATTGAGAAAAAAGGGGAAATCCTTCGGATTGAACCCTGTCAAAGGTGTGATTGGATTCCATGTTTCCAAAAGAGGGATTGCAACATATTGTTGAAATAATCGAACCCGGCCGAATCAACCCTGATGAGATCCGGCAATCGGGATATCTGTTTGGAGGTTGCCCACCCGGCAAATGCTCAATCCGGGTGATACTTTACAAAAATCAGAACATATCAAGCAAGGCATCCAGAATTTCTTTGGCTTCAGGGTGACCTTCAGATTGCATCTTCTTCAACCAGGCATCCCAGACCGGTTTTCCGGCCACTTCCAGCCACTTCTCTTTCTCGCTTTTAGGCAACGGGTAAATATTCATCTCAAAACCCTTGTCAATTGCTTCCGCAATCATCGCTTCGCGAGCTGTATCGAAGAAGTTTCTTCCCCAGAACTTGGCACCAGCCAGTCCGCTTTCCTTGGTGAAGATATCTTTCAGGTCCTGAGGCAGCTTGGCCCAGGTCTTTTTATTCATGGCGATGGAGAAGTATACCACCGGAAATGAGGTGTCCAGGGTATAGTACTTGGCGACTTCGTAAAGCCTGAAAGATTTGGTGGCTTCCCAGGGGGCACCCATTCCGTCTGTCACACCTTTCTGCATGGCAATATAGTTACCAGGCATGGGAACGGACACGGGGACACCTCCCAGCCTTTTCATCATTTCAGTGGAGGGACCACCCATCATTCTGACCTTTAACCCCTTGATATCATCCAGGGTCTTGACCTGTTTCTTGGTGGTGATCAGGAAGTAGGGATCCGTGGTGTAAAGCAACAGAATATGATTATCCGAGAACTGCTTTTGGATTTGGGGAAACTTTTCATAGAGCTTCCACAGAGCGGCACTCCCCTCTTCGGAAGTCCTGAAAGGCAGGGAAGGTAAACTGATAACATCGGCAAGCGAAGTCATTCCCGGCCAATAAGCATGGAAACACCAGCCGATATCCGCAATACCACTTTTTACGGCTTTCCAGGTATCGGGTCCTTTGGCCAGCGTTTGACTGTGATACCCCTTGATTACGATTCTTCCTCCGGAAGCTTTTTCAATACGCTCTTTCCATGGCTTAAAAGCCATCTGGGTTCCCCAACCCAGCTCCGGATTCTGATTCGCATATCTCAGGGTGAAAGTTTTGGCATATGTTGACAGGGAGAAAGCAAATATTAAACTAACGCTGACACACAAGGCTACCCAGGTACTCTTTTTCATCTTATTCTCCATAATGTACGTTAATGCAACAGGGACAAATCAGCTCGCTCTTACTTTCCTAACGCGGAGTAAATAAAACCGATCTGCTCTTTGATTCCATATCCGTTACCAATTCGTCAAGTTTTCCGAACTGCATACAGAAAGACTGGCAATGCTTCACACACGCAGGCTCTTCCCCGTTTTTGTAGCGCCTCATACATAAGTCACACAATTCGGTAAAGAACGGAAGATAATCAATTGCCACCGGCTTTTTTTCCGCCTCATACACATATTCTGTAACCTTGACTCCGCACTTTCCGACGGGAAAATCATGTTCCTGTTGACAGGCTACCGCACAAGTTTGACAACCGGTACAAAAATCGTAATGAACCAATATTCCAAATTTAGCCATTGTCCACCTCCCGCCGATCAATTCGGCTTATTTTTACCAGGGTTGTTTTATATTGACCACCACCAAATCCTGAATCACTATGCTGCGGTCCCGGAACCAACTGGTTAATCTGGTAGTCCCAGACCCCGAACAGATCAGGTTCTCTTCCTTTCTCTTCAGGCATCCACCAACTGTGCAGCGTATGCACCATTTCGGGATGAACCCTGAGTGAGATACGGACCTTCCGTTTTACCCTGCCCATATCATTTTCCAGATAGATCCATTCCCCATCGTAGACACCGAATTTTTCTGCAGTCCGGGGATGTACCTCGACATAGGGATCGGGGTTTTTCTCCCTTAACCAGGGAATCATCCGGTGCTCCGAATGAAAAAACATGGACGATCGTGCGCCGGTAATCATTATCAGGGGATATTTCTCAAACAGTTCCGGAGTGCTGACAGGACTTTGAGGCGGCTCATGGTAATAGGGTAGCGGATCCAACCCCCAACCCTCATATGCTTTGCAATACAGCTCCACTTTACCTGTTTCCGTTTCAAACCCGGGTTTCCCATCTCTTCTCAGCAAACCTCTTTCGTGACGTCGATAAGGTTTAAAGGGTCCGTCCTCGGGCATTTTCCAGGGGCCGTTTTTAGACATCTCGTCAAAAGTTGTCCCCGCCACCGACAGACGTTCATCAAACAATTCCTTGGGGTTGTTCCATTTCAGTTTTTTGTCACTGAGCCTGCGAGCCATCTCGAAATTGATCTCCCAGTCTGATTTGCACTCACCGACCTGGATTTTTTTATGAATCACACCCATGGGAGCCCACCAGGAACGAAAACTGTCCTTTTCCGCAAAGGTTGCAGCCGGAAGGACAATATCCGCCAAGGCCATGGTCGTTGGGTTGTGGAACAGATCAACCACCGCCACAAAGTCAAGCTTCTTTAGCGCCTCATAGTGGAACCTGGCACGGGCTGCCTGTCCGCCCAGGATGTTTGCAGTTTGAATCCAGGCTCCTGTAACAGGATAAGGTTTCCCACTGTTAATTTGATCAATGGCCATATCAGGCTGGGCCCAGCCCCTGAATCCCTTGACCATGGGATAGGTATCACATCCGATTCGCTTTTCATTCAACCGATCCACCAGATCCTGACCGTACAACCCAACCAGTTCCTCGGTTGTATATGGATAAGTGGTCACCCCAAATGCCGGACGGGCTATTACATTCCCACCGGGAATATCGATATTTCCCGTAACAGTCCATAAGTGGGAAATCGCCTGTGCAACACTGGTTCCCTGTGGGCACATATCAATGGGAACACCCCATTGAATCGCAGAGGGCTTGCTGGTGGCATAAAGCCGGGCAGCATCAACAATCGTCTGTTCGGGCACCCAAGTGATCCTGGATACTTTCTCCACGGGATACTCCTTGACCCGTTCACTGAGCTTGTCAAAGCCATAGGTCCACTTCTCCACAAACTCTTTATCGTAAAGTTCCTCTCTAATAATGATATTGAGCATACCCAAGGCAAGTGCCCCATCGGTTCCCGGTCTTAATTGCAAATGGTATTTGGCACGGGTGGACATCCAGGTATTCCTTGGATCAATGGAGATGATCCTGCTGCCTCGCTGCATGCAATCCACCACCCAGTGACCGAAAAAACCGTCGGGACAAGTCGGGGGAGGATTCTGGCCCCAGACTATTATTGTTTTGGGTGGTCTCCATTCGGGATCCTCATATCGTTTTTCGGAAAACTGTGACGCATCCAGGACTGCAAACTCACCTGTGCTGGCTTTCATTGCGCCAAGTCGCGGTGTATAGCAGGATTGTCCGGAAAGGCCTAACTGACACCAGTTGGGACTGCCATAATTATAAGCCAGGAAGGAGATGGGCCCGCCCACATCCCGACCTGTTCCCTGGGCAAAAATAACTGATTCCGCACCATGTTTTTCCCGAATCTCCCTCATTTTAGATTCACAGGTATCAAAGGCTTCTTCCCAGGAAATCGGTTCGAATTTTCCTTCTCCCCTGCTCCCGACACGCTTGAGTGGAGTAGTAATACGATCCGGATGATAGACATATTGTTTCAATGCAAGCACCCGGGGACAAGCACGGCCCTGATTCCAAGGGTTATTCTCGTCCCCTTCAACCATGACCAGTTTTCCTTCCTTGACATATAATTTTTGTCCGCATCCGCCGTGACAACCAGCCCCGGCCGACCAGGTCAAAGTTCGAAAAACATCTACATTATCATTTTGTATCATAACGATTCTCCTTGTTCTTCAGCCCAAAGTTACAAGCTGGAATTCGTGCCAATAGCCTTTAACACAGGCACACTACAAGATTTACATCAAAATGGTGCTCATATCGATTGTCAGTGCAGAAAGCAATTGAAACCCACAAAACTCAAGTTTACCTCATCAAAAGAACCATTCGCTTACCCACACTGACAACCCCAAAGCCAGTTATGATCAAAATCCGGACGTATTGTGCACCTCATGTAAAGATCTGGCTGTGTATCGGACAATGCTATGTTATTGTATGATTCTCATCTTCTTAACCGGCAGGTGAATCCCTGCTGATTATCTTCAGATCAATGCTCTATCTCAAGATCTATGCCTCTTCGTTTTTTCGAGGAGAAATCTCCTTTTTCACTGTTATTTATGGATATTTTCTCAAGCTCCTCCTGATAGACACCAGTTGATTCAATCCATAAAACCTAATATATTGGATCTGGTTCCAATATTTTGGATTTCTATTGTTTGAATTACGTCTCCCTGGACTTTTAATCCTACTTCTTTGATATTTACGGAATTCAGATCATTGATGCGGGTAGTCGCTGAGGCATCACAAATCAAAATACAATTTTATTCTCCACTATGAAGAATGATTTGTTGGCAGCTAAGATCCGATGTCGTGATGAAGTGACAATCCCGGCAGACCCCTGAAAGTGAGATTTTTGAAATTACCTGAGATTTTTCGATACAATAATGATAACAATTGAACAGGTAAGTCTGATGTGATATTTTAGGCACTATCTACGATATTTTGGAGTCCAGGTGATTAACGACAAGCCGACCAAATGCCCCATGAAACCTAAAGGAACCCTCGCCGATCAAAAGGTGAAATCAACAAAGTCCGAATCGGATAATCAAGTGGAAGAGCTGTTAAATTTCGAAACAATGTTGTCAGATCTGTCGGCCCGCTTTGTTGAGGTCCCTGCTAATCTGATAGACCAGAAAATTGAAGACGGATTGAAAACTATTGCAGAGGTTTTAAAAATCGACCGATGTGTTGTGGCACAGCTTAATGCGGATAAAACCGAATTAAGGGTGACCCATGCCTTTGCGGGAAAAGGAATCCGAGAGATGCCCGAGCTGATCCTGAACAAACAGCAACCCTGGTTGACAAAGACGCTGATGGCGCAAAATACCATTATCATGTCAAAACTCAGCGATCTCCCGGATGAGGCTGTAAACGAGATTGCACACTGCCGCGAACACAATATCAAATCCATGGCCTTGATTCCCCTGGTTGTGGGAGAATCCTTTCTGGGATTTGTCAGTTTTTCAGCCATGAAACTGGGCCGCCGTTGGCCCCAGAATCTTGTACAACGTTTGAAAACAGTCGGATTTGTTATCGCTAACGCCCTGATGCGTAAACGGTCCGAACAGAAATTGCATAAGGCCTTTACCGAGATTAAAAACCTGAAGGATCGACTTGAGGCAGAAAACACGTACCTGCGTGAAGAATTCAAGCTGCAACACACCCATGAGGATTTTGTGGGGCAGTGCGATCCGATCAAGGAGGTTTTAAAGAGAGCCGAACAGGTGGCCGACACCGATGCCACGGTCCTGATAATGGGTGAAACCGGAACAGGCAAAGAGCTCCTGGCCCAGACAATACATAAGTTAAGCCTGAGAAATATGCGTACCATGATTACGGTCAATTGCGCTGCGCTCCCTTCAAACCTGGTTGAAAGCGAACTATTCGGGCATGAAAAAGGAGCTTTTACCGGTGCGCATTCCAAGAGAATCGGTCGGTTTGAATTGGCGGATCAATCCACTCTCTTTCTTGATGAAATCGGTGAGCTATCATCCGAACTGCAAGCGAAACTGCTTAGGGTATTGCAACAAAACCAGTTTGAACGCCTGGGGGGAAATCAAACCATTAGATCCGATGTCAGGGTGATTGCCGCCACCAACAGGGATCTGTTGCATTCGGTTAACTCCGGTGAATTCCGCATGGATCTTTACTATCGATTGAACGTGTTTCCCATCCTTATTCCCCCTTTGCGAAATCGTAAAGAAGATATTCCCGATCTGGTCTGGTTTTTTGTAAAGGGTTTTTCGGAAAAGATGGGAAAACGGATCGGGTCCATATCTCATAGCAGTCTGCAGATGTTGAAAAACCACCACTGGCCGGGTAATATCAGGGAACTAAAAAACGTGATTGAGCGAGCCATGATCATCACCTCCGGAACCACTCTCAGGGTTGATCTGCCCAGGACTCAAAAGGGAGTGGCTTCTGGTATCATGACTCTGGGTGAGATTCAGAGAAAACACATCCTCGAAGTGATGGAACTAACTCGTTGGCGTATCAGGGGCAAAAACGGAGCCTCGGAGATTCTGGACCTGAAACCCACAACCCTGGAAGCCAGAATGGCAAAGCTAGGAATTAAACGTCCCGCACCCCATCAATTATAGACGATAAACAGGAGGGTCAACTTAGCGGCTTGCCTGGTTTGATCAATCAGATGATAATAGACCCAACGGAAAGAAAACAACACAAACAGACGAGATAAAAAATATGAAAACGGTTGGTGACAGGTTGGCAGAACTATTGGTGGAAAATGGAGTTGACCGGGTTTTCGGAGTTCCCGGTGGACAAACCCTGCCTCTCTATGAAGGAATTCGGAAATTGGCGGGGAAAATTGAGCATGTTCTCATGCGGGATGAAAGAAGCGCCGGTTTTGCAGCAGATGCTTATTCCCGCCTGAAAAAGTTTACCGGGGTCTGTGATGCTACTGTGGGGCCCGGTGCAACAAACCTGGTTTCCCCCCTGGCTGAGGCCTACTGTTCTTCCATTCCGATTATTGCCATAATTTCCGATATTCCCAGGGCATGGGAACATCGGAGAAAAAGGGGAAATGCCTCACAAGCCATTGAACAACTGGAGATATTCGCTTCTATCAGTAAATGGCAAGTGCGAATAACCGACCCCGATGCCCTGGATGAAATTGTCGCCACTGCCTTCCGTATTGCCACCACAGGAAAACCCGGACCTGTCGTGATTTCTGTACCGGTGGATATTGGAACCGGTCCCTGCATAACCCATGAGCGAAGCGCAACATTTCGAGGCGCTGCCTACCCGAGATTTAATCCAGCTCCGGCTCCGGAGGAAATAAAGAAGGCTAGCGATGTTCTTAAACATGCTGAAAAACCACTATTGATCATCGGAGGTGGAGCACATATCGCAGGAGCCTATAAAGAGGTGGAAAACCTTCTGGAACAAACGGGTGCAGCCCTGGTGACCACCATTTCAGGCAAGGGAATTATTTCCGAGACACATCCGCAGGTTTTCGGAGTTGTGGGAACCTTCGGCAATCCCGTTGCAAACAAATTGATGCAGGAGGCCGATCTGATATTCTATATAGCCAGCAAAATAGGTCAACTCACCACACTGCGTTTTAATTACCCTCCTCAAAACAAGCCCATTATTCATCTGGATGTGGATCCGGAAGAGATCGGACGTAACTATCCGGCATCAGTCCCTATATTGGCAGATGCAGCCCAGGGTTTGAAGGGCATATTGAATTACCTTGATAAAGACCCCGGAAAATCAAATTGGGATTTTCCGCAACACAAAAAGGATCTTGAAAACTGGTACCAGGACCAGACCGGCCCTTCAATGAACGGCACATCTTCTTTAAAACCCCAGGTAGTGATGGATGTTCTCAATCAAAACATCACCAGGGATGATCTTGTTGTCTGTGATGCCAGTCTGGCAAGCGGATGGGCTTCCGCTTATCTTGAAGTAAGAGATGCGTCCCAGAGCATCATTGCCCCAAGGGGTCTGGCCAGCCTGGGTTGGGGGGCTCCGGCAGCCATTGGGGCAGCCCTGGCCTCACCGGACAAAAAAAGGATCATCCATCTCGCCGGTGATGGTGGTTTTGCCTACTCCGTCCAGGAGTTGGAAGTGATGAGCAGACTGAAGCTCCCGGTCCTTACCATCGTTTTCAATAACAGCATCCTGGGATGGATAAAACACATCCAAAAGCAGGACTATAATGAACGGTACATCTCATCGGACTTCTCCCATGTGGATTTTGCAACTGTTGCGAAAGGATTTGGAGCAATCGGACACCAGGTTGAAAATCTGCAGGGTCTGAAGTCCTGTTTGTCCCGATATACTGAAGTTGACATTCCAGTGGTCATCGATATCACTGTCGATCAATGGGAAACGCCCGTCCTCAGTTTATAGCCGAATCACATCTGTTTACGCAGGCATTTTAAGCTTAACAATCTGAAAAAAGGGCAGTACCGGAAAAGACTTGGTATTACCTTTGGATAGACGTCGAATTGCGCAGGACGAGAACATTTCCGACCAGAATAATTATTGCCATGGAAAAAGTCGGTTTACCAAAACGTAATCAGTTACTCTAACCTCAAAGTGGATGAAAACTCCGTTAATAGTCTGAACGAGATTATAAGTCCCAGCTTTGAAGCCGGGTTAATTCGCCGCATAGTAGACCTCCATGATCTGGCAAACGGCCCTTTTGCCACCGAAATCACTGTTCACAACTGGAGTGAATGGGCTGTTGACCATCAGGTGCCGAAAACGTGCCCAATGTGTGCCGAAAATTGGTCATAGTGCCTAATATTAGGCACGTCATTTCCTCCCTGCCTCCTTCACCTTGCTTGTTTTTGCCTTTATTTTCAAGATATTACATTCTTTCTAAAGACTGGCATCCTATTTGCTGATGTTTGTGGAATTGTGAATGTGGGCATGGGACTTCAACCCGGTGTGTCTTTTGGTTAGTGGTTGTAGGAAGGTACTCGGCAGAGCCCGGCCTTTTGCGTGGCGGGCTTCGGATTTTCGGACTGTCATCTTGAGCTTTCGTTCAGGTGCTAATTAGTCGGAGATCGGATTGAACGGACACTTATACCTTATTCCCATTTCACAACTCCTATTTCCCCGGTCAGGTCATGATTTCAACCAGCTCCGACTTAAAGTCGGAACCCGGTTCTATGGAAGAGCATCCTGGGATTCTTGAAACACTTGGAATTATATTTTGGAGGATATTCAATGATTCAATTTCTGATTCACGAAAAAGCCGATACCGTCGGTGTGGCAACTGTGGATATAAAGGCGGGTGAAACTGCAGCCGGTCTCTACATGGACAGCCAGGATAAAATTGATATAAAGGCCGTACATGATATTCCCCTGGGACATAAAATCGCCTTGGTTGAACATAAGGTTGATGAATCTGTCATTAAATACGGACACGATATTGGCAAGGTTGTAGAAGCAATCGGTGTGGGTGATCATGTTCATATTCAAAATCTCAAAACAAAGAGGTGGTAAAATGGAAAACAAGAAAATTATGGCTTATCGCAGAGAAAATGGAAGAGTCGGTATTCGCAACCATGTTCTCGTACTTCCTCTGGATGACCTGTCAAACGCCGCCTGTGAAGCCGTAGCCAATAATATCAAGGGTTGTAAAGCAATACCTCACGCATATGGCAGGTTGCAGTTCGGTGAAGACCTGAAGCTTTTCTTCCGCACCATCATCGGCACGGGAGCAAATCCTAACGTTGCTGCTGTCGTTGTCATCGGCATCGAACCGGATTGGACCAATATCATCGTCGAAGGCATCAAAAAGACCGGTAAGCCTGTAACGGGCTTCTCCATCGAAAGAACAGGAGATATCGGCACAATCGCTGCTGCCAGTTGGAAAGCCAAGGAGTATGTGCAATGGGCTTCCACTCTCAAACGTGAACCCTGCGACCTTTCTGAAATCTGGGTATCCGTAAAGTGTGGCGAATCAGATACTACTTCAGGTCTGGCTTCCAACCCGACAGTGGGAAATGCCCTGGAAAAACTGGTTGGTATTGGCTCTACCTGCTCTTTTGGTGAAACTTCAGAGATTACCGGTGCCGAGCTGGTTTGTAAGGAAAGGGCCGCCACTCCGGAAATCGGAGAGAAGTTCATGGATACCTGGAATGCCTATAACGATTTTATCAACGAATGCAAGACCGATGACCTTTCCGGTTCACAGCCCACCAAGGGAAACATCAGGGGTGGATTGACCACTATCGAGGAGAAAGCTTTCGGCAACATGCAGAAAATCGGAAAGAGCATTCAATACGTTGGTGTCCTGGAACCCGCCGAAGAACCGGACGGGGCAGGACTATGGTTTATGGATACTTCATCCGCCGCAGCGGAAGCAGTTACCTTGTGGGCCGCAGCAGGATTCGTGGCTCACTTTTTCCCCACCGGGCAGGGTAATATCATCGGCAATCCTATCGAGCCGGTAATTAAACTGACCGCCAACCCACTCACTGTGGAAACCATGTCGGAACATATCGACTATGATTGTTCAGCCATTTTGAGAGGCGAAATGACATTGGATCAGTCGGGTGACAACCTGATTGATGTCCTGGTTGAGACCTGCGAAGGCAAGCTGACCGACCAGGAAGTTCTGGGTCATGAAGAGTTCGTTCTGACCAAGTTGTACCGCAGTGCATAAGATGCGATTCCGGGCGCCGGGTGAAAACCTTCTTTCCGGTGGCCCAAATTCTGATTGAAAGCAGTGCAGGTCGTTCTAGCCTTGACGCTGCTTTCTCCGGATTGTGTTTTTCATAAATCCGATGTGAAGTTAAATGCATTTTAAATGAGTTGAGTTTCAATCCATTAAAAACGGAGGAGTAAAATGAAAAGGTTCTTGACACTTTGTATAGCTTTGTTCGGTGCTGCCTTTCTGGCAATTCCGTCCGCGTTCGCAGAATTTCCAACCAGGTCGATAACGTACCAGATTCCATTCAATCCCGGGGGACAGTCTGATGTGGAAGCACGCAGACAGCAACCCCGTCTTGAGAAGGCTTTGGGAGTGAAAGTGATTATCCAGTACAAACCCGGCGGTGGCGGTTCAGTTGGCTGGGCAAACCTGATCAAGCAGAAAGCAAACGGCTACTTTATGTCCGGTATCAACATTCCCCATATCGTATTGCAGCCGCTGGCAAGAGGCAACGCCGGTTACAGGACGGAACAGCTTGTACCGGTGGCCCTTTTCCAGGCCACTCCGATCGGTCTGGCGGTCATGAAAGACTCACGATTTAACACCCTGGAGGATCTGATTGAATTCGCCAAGAAAAACCCGGGCGCTGTTACCTGCGCTGGATCGGGAACCTGGTCCGGTCACCACATTGCCTACCTGCAGTTCCAGAAAATGGCCGGTATCAAGCTGACATACGTCCCCTACAAGGGTGCTGCCCCCAGCGTTGCCGCTTTCCTGGGAAAACACGTAATGGCTCTCTGGGCCAACTCCAACGATCTCTACCAACATCGGGACAAGATTCGCGTTCTGGGATTCGGAACCGAGAAACCTTTTCAGCCCATGCCGGAAGTTCCGACTTTCAAGAGCAAGGGTTTTAACCTGATGGCATCCATCGACAGGGGAGCAGGTGTGCCTCCCGGGACTCCTGCCAATGTAGTTAAGACCCTGGAAAAGGCTTTCCTCAGTATTACCAACGACCCGGAAGTCAAGCAGCAGATGCTGGATGCCGGCTTCGTGCCAATCGCCATGAATGCGGAAGAGTCTCAGGCGTATATCAACGCTAAAGTGAAAGAATGGGCTCCTGTTGTCAAGGAATTCAAGTAGTTGATTCACTTTCATCCTTAAGGGGCCGCGACTGTTGGGGTCCCTTATCAATCAAAGCGGAGATTATCTGATGTTTGATTCTGTTCTGTTGGGACTGGCACAGGTATTTGAATGGCAGAATTTCTTGTTCCTGTTCTTTGGCGTTTTCATGGGAATTGTTTTCGGAGCCCTTCCCGGCCTGACAGCAACGATGGGCCTGGCCCTTTTGGTTCCCTTTACTTTTACCATGGCCCCTGCCATGGGACTCATCATGCTGGCCGGTATTTATGTCGGGGCCATGTATGGTGATGCCATTCCGGCTATCCTGATTAATACCCCCGGAACACCGGCAGCCATAGCCACAACTTTTGACGGCTTCGCCCTCTCTCAAAAAGGAAAGGCACAACACGGTCTGGTGGCTGCGGCTTTCTCATCCTCATACGGATCACTGACGGCTAACGTGGTCCTGGCACTGGCAGCTCCTCCGTTGGCAATTGCCTCACTTATGTTTGGCCCTCCTGAGTATTTCTGGCTAGCCATATTCGGTTTAACCATCATCAGTACCCTCTCCAGCGGTTTTATCTTCAAGGATTTGCTGGCAGGAGCCGTTGGCTTGTTATTAAGCACTATCGGAATGGCGCCAATCGGAGGTGATGTCAGGTTGACCTTCGGTTTCCCGGACCTGCAGGCAGGTGTGGCACTGATTGTGGCGCTGATCGGTTTTTTCTGTCTTCCGGAGATTCTGACCAGCGTTATCGGACAACGCAGGGCAACCTACTCATCTGAAAAGGTGAAACCCACTCTTGGCGTCGTCAAGGAGGTTATTTCCACCCTGATCAAAAGACCGGTATTAATGCTACGCTCGTCCGCTATCGGGACCATTATCGGTTTTGCCCCGGGAGCCGGAGGAAATATAGCCAGTATGGTCTCCTATAACGAGGCGGTGCGCTGGGATAAGAATTCGGAAGAATACGGTAAGGGAACCGTTAAAGGAGTGGCTGCATCAGAAGCTGCCAATTCGGCAATGGCCCCGGGATCGCTAATTCCCCTGCTGACCCTCGGTATTCCAGGATCGCCGCCAGCCGCCGTTATTCTGGGAGCTTTAATGCTGCATGGGATGAAACCCGGTGCGGAACTGTTTACCACGCATGCCGATATCACCTTCGCCTTCATCATGGGTTTGTTGACGGCTGCTTTCCTGGTAACCTTTATCGGTAGTTTCGGATCTTTTGTGTTTGCGCGTATTATCAACATACCGTCCCGATTCCTGGCTCCGGCCATTCTTTTTATGACAGTACTTGGCTCCTATTCGATTCGGAACAGCATGCTCGATGTCTGGATCATGTTCGTCTTCGGTATCCTGGGGTATGTCAGCAGCAAGCTGAAATTTCACCCGGCGCCTATTGTTCTGGGTCTGATACTCGGCCCCTTTGCCGAAGAAGGTCTGGTCCAGTCGATGCTGGCTGGAAGAGCGGCAGGCGGGGTGGTTTCTTACATGGTTTTCCGCCCCATCAGCCTGGTTTTGATATCGTTCTGTCTCCTGTCTGCCCTGTGGCCGTTGTATGCTTCCTGGAAGGCCAGGAAAAGAAAGTCAACACTCAGCGAGGAGGGATCACATGCTTAATTCGGATATTATTGTAAGCAGTGCCTGTCTGCTGATCGCTGCCATCGTTTATTACGTAACACGGGAACTGAGCCCCCTGGGTGGTGTTTTTGTCGACTATGTTCTCGTCGTCATTGTCATTTTCAGTATTATCATCTTCATAAAAGGATTGATAAAGCCTGAAAAGATCGTTTTTTTCAAGGATACCGTAGAGCGCAACAGCGTGATCATCGGAATCATTATCTTGATGATCTACCTGGGATTTATGCCATTCAGTGGGTTTCTACCTGCCAGTTATGTGTTTTATGCAGTGTTTAATCTTTACCTGGGAGACGATCCCTTTTCGAAAAAGAACATCCTGCAATCCGTTCTGCTCAGCATCATCGTAGTAACCCTATTCTACCTGATTTTTTATCATGTATTGCAGGTTCCCCTACCTACGGGGTCCTGGTTTGAAGCGGAGGTATGATACAACTGCCTGAAGGCCTCAAGCCTTCAGGTATCAGTTTTCAGCTCAACCGGTCTTCTCTCACCTCTCTTTAGCTTTCCAAACCTTGCTCCCTGCCCGGGCATGAGTTGTGAACGACTCCTGGTCGACTTTCATCATCTAATCAATCAAAAAATCATCGGAGTTGCAGACTTGTGGTCGGTTTTTATCGGCTTCGACAAAATTGAGATAGACAGCATTCATGTTCTTCTCATCAGGTTCATGACATTTCAGGCAGCGACCAACCCTGAGAATTTGCCATTGTTCATCGCGATTAAAAGGTCTGGCACCTGTTCGAGTCGAAACCCGTCGAGTTCGATTGATCATGAAACCGGTCCAGGCGTCCCTGGGAAGACCGTCTTCCGGATGAAGTTTCTGATGTGATCGAAAAAAAACGCCTGAACGTTTTTTAGAAGGATCTTCAGCCGAATAGACAATCTTCCCCTGTCCCAAGCCAACAGACCAGGGATCCTGGTGGCAGGATTCGCAGGATCGGGTGTTGCTTGTAATGGTGTGAGAAAAGGTCGGCGAAAACATTCTCTGAAACAGATCAACCCGTCGGTTCTTCCTGGTCAGGGAGGAAGAACGATCCGGTTTGTTATCTCTCAAGCCGCCGATGGTTAGGATCATTCCGGGGATGAAGGTATCCACCACCTCTTTTTTTCTTTTTTTATCCAAACGAACACCCAACGCAGGGGGAATGGCCAGCAGTTCGCTCTTGTATTCCTTCCAGACTCCCAATATCGGCTCGCCGGTATAGTGGTCCTTTCGTGATTTCTGCGCTTCAAATTGAGTGTGACAATTAATACAGGTCGGGGCCCAGGCCGTATGGCAGGATTGACAGGTCAGGCGATCATGCCCTTCAATCTCGGTACAGGAAGCTGCCGGAGGCTTCATTTCCCGGGTATTCTCATCCAGCTTCCCCTGAAACACCTGGTTACCATCCTGGTCCAGATAGATATTGGTGAAGGGTTTGCCAGTCAGCTTGGTTAATCGGTATTTGAGCCTGTCCCTGTCGCTGCGACCTTTCAAATCAACGATTTTCCGGGAATCCGCATCCAGCTCCGTATAGGATACATAAGTTCCTTTGTCCGCAGTATGGCAATCGTCACAAGAAATCTCCACCTGCTCCTCCTGGTGATTGTATACGGTCCCGTCGCCCATGGCATCACGAGCCGTGTGACAATCAATACAGACCATCCCTTTTTCATAATGGATATCCGCCCCTTTGTGTTCCAGTACCCGTTTATCTTGTAGGATTCTGTATTTATGACCTTCCGACAGTTGCTTTGGCTTCAATTCTGTCTCGGCCCATCCCTCGTAATTAAGGGAAATTCTGGCTGAACGGCTGTGACATCCGAAACAACGGTTATTGTCGATTCTGATATCGAGTGAGGGATGCTTGGTTGGCAGTTCCCGGGTTTCCAGGTAGTTCTGGAGTTGATTCTCCGTTTCGCCGGTGTAATTAATATGGCAGGCTGTGCAGCCTCCACCCCTTGAGGTCTGGTCAATTGCGGCATATTCTTTTTTGGGAAATCCAAGGTGACAGGTGACACACAGTTGCCTCAGGTGAGTATCCGCTGCCGAATCACCCAGGTGGGAAAGGTGTCCCGGTCCATCCGGGGAAAAAGTCTGCCCGAAGACATAGCGATTTACGGAGACCATCCCTTGTCCGGTTGCCATCAGGGATGCTGACACCTTGGCGACCAAATCTCGATGGCAATTGCTCTGCCCGCAACTCTGTTCCACAGTGTCCATACTTCCCGGAATTCGGATCATTCCCTCATGCGCCTTGTCCTTGTCTGACGAAAGAGGATCTCCCTGGTGGCAAGTTGAACACCCCAGTACCTTGGGATCATGGGAAGCCGCGAAACCGGTGACATCCTGGTGACACACAAAACAACCCTCTCGATGCCGCATAACAACCGGAATATCAGCAGGGTTTGCCGTCTTCAAATCCGGATCGGGGATCAACTGATAGATACTTAATGCCAGCCCGACACAAGCAAGTATCACCGCCGGAATCACCGGTTTTTTAATTGTCACCGTTCTCCATCTCCTCATTAAAATCACTTGCTAATCCGGGAACTCTCTGTTTCCAGTTGCCATCGCGGAACACCCAGTTATTTATTGTTAGCGCCATATACATGAATAACAGAAACACGAGAAACCGCTTAACTAAGCTGGCCTTGCCGGCAGTAAGCCATCTTACCAGGATAAACAGAATAAGTACGATCAATAGAATGCCGATCACAACCAAGGGTTGTTGAATCCAATGCAGGATCTCCTGAAGACCGATAAAGTACCAAGGCCCCCTGATCAGGGGGGCATCCGGAAGTTCAAGTGCCGGGACGATCAGAACAGCCAGAACGGTACAAATCCCCAGGCTGTATACCGTTGAAAGAAGATCCGGCCAGATCCGTCGGGTATGTTCGATAATCACCACCCAGAGAAAAAGGGTTGTCGTCACCAAGTGATGAACGTAGACCAGATCCAGGTCGCCGGAGCTTCCCAGCACCATCAATTTTAAGCCGTCACCGGTCAGAGGTATAGTACTTAGCAGCCCCCCCAGGATCTGTCCCGCCATCCTGCCTTCGGCATCGGCTTTCAGAATAAACCCCGAGAGCATGACAAATAGAGCAAACAATAATGCCAAAACCAGTCTCAACCAAACTCCAGGTTTCAGCTTTTTCTCATTTTGGCCGATCAGATGTTCGATAACATGAATAAAAGTGGTAAGGATGAACAACTGACCGCTCCAGTAATGCAGCGACCTGAAATACCGGGCTCCGGGATTGGTCAACTGAAGAAGCTGGAGAGAATCAAAAGCATGATCTACCTGGTAGGAAATCGCCAGTGGAATCCCGCTGACAACGGCAATCAGGAAAGAGGCAAAGCCCAGAGCGCCAAAGCTTGGAAACCAGCGATTCCAGAATATGAACAAACGTCCGGTCATTGCGCCCTCTTCAATTTGCCAATTGAACGGTAAATTTCCCTGAACCGGGATCTCTTGTGAATGGTAACTCGGTTAGGTCGCTCACCGATGGACCGCTTAGCACCTTTCCCCGGTCGGAAAACCTGGAGCCGTGGCAGGGACAGACCAGTCGATTTCCGTCCGCACGGTTAATCTGACAACCCAGATGGGGACAAGTTGCCGAGAAGAAACTGACCGTTTCCCCGTTTCGATTAGCGATAATCTCATCGTGGAAACTCAAACCTTCGGGAAGGTCAAAAGGCAGGGTTATCTGCCTGTTGCGGTTGGGCTTGTGACGGCTTTTATCCAATACATCAACAAAGTGTTTGGCAGGGTAGATTGAAAGCAATACTGCAGCCAGTTTCAAAAATCGACGCCTGGTAAACAGGTTTCTTCCCGAACTCATTTCCATATCAGTTGCCTCTGACGTGATCCGACATACGGACAGACTATTGCTGCCATGATAGGTATGGTTTCATATTAATCTCTGTATGGCAAACAGAAGAGGAATTGGGCAGGATGGGGTGAGGCATCCGTTTTGGATGCCTCGGGGGAGAATCAATCAGGAATCGATTTTGAAACTACCATCGGGATTGATGGAGATCTTCGCATTCAGGAAATATGCGTCGAATCCTTTTTCTTTCAACGTCTGATATGCCATTGAAGCCCTGATACCAGTTCTACAGTGAATAACGACTTTTTTACCCCTTGGAATTTCGCTCAGTCTGGCACCGACCTCCTGGGTGGGGATATGAATCGCACCCTTGATCATCCCACCAGCGACTTCGGTAGCATCCCTTACATCGAGAATAACTGCGTCAGCAGGCATGTTGCTCGCAATTGCTTTGAAATCGTTGGCAGCGATGGAGCCTTTGACCGGTTTGGGAACATAAACAATCTTGCTTGCCAATTGACCACTGACCAGCTTATTACCGGCTTGGGTCCAACCGGTTATACCGCCTACCATAATGGAAGTATTTTTGTAGCCCCATTTACGTATCGTCTTAAAGGCTGCCTTGGCCGCCTTCATATTGTCCGAATAGATGACCACAGGAGCCGCCTTCACACTCGGGAACTGTTTTTTGGCCTTTTTAAGCTGGGCAGTTGTGAAACTGACCGCACCGGGAATGTGACCCTTGGCTGCTTTTGCCTGGCTTCTGACATCAATCACGACAACAGGGGTTTCGGTTTTCCGGGAGTTGACAAGATACTTGGGTGAGGAATATACGTAGTTTCCGCCTTTTTTCCATGCAGGTAATCCACCTGAGAACACTTTAATGTTCGTATAACCGAGCTTTTCTGCCTTACTTGCAGAAGATGGACTCAGTTGTCAGGTTGCCCCTCCGCAATAGAAGATCAGCATTGTGTCCTTGTTCTCGGGAAGGATTTTCACATTCTTATCAAACTGGGCATCATAGCTGGAAACAGCGCCTTGAATATGCCCTTCAAGAAACACCTTGCCGGGCCTGGCGTCGATCAACATATAATTTCCCTTTTCCGGGCTTTTGGAAACAATCTTTTTCACATCCTTGGCTTTTACAATCCATTCGGGAGGAATGGAAGCCGGTTGTTTAACTACAATTTGCTTGGCAAGAAGCTCATCTCCGTCTTGCTCAAACGTAACCAGGATCTCCTTGAGTTTCCCGATTTTATTGATGGCCTTGGCACCATCAAGTTCCGTCTCTTTATTGAACCTTAACTGCCAGGTGGCTGCTCCCATAAACACTTGCAGGGTTTCCGCCTTTCTGGAGATGGATTGCAGCTTTCCGCGCAACTGGTTCTCGTCAACCTCGTGGCATTGTTTACAAGACTTCAGGATTCTCGGCTTATCCGCACTGGCAAATACCGACGATCCCATTGCAAATCCCGATGATATCAAAAGAGATATCATCAGTATCTTGAACATTTTTCTCATGGGGTATTCTCCGATTTATCAGAAAGAAGTGGTTTTAAAGTGCAAAGCGAAAGATAAAACAGCAACCAGATGGGCTTTTGACACCAAAAAGTTAAAAAATAACAATTAAAACAGCCACATATATTTCTCCTGTTGTTTTGTCTTTGACCTCAGTCACTATTCTGCAACCCGTGTACCAAAGAAATCCTTTGATAAATCAAGTTTAACTATATGTAATTTTTAACTATTTAATACTTAAACAAGATAACGTTAAGTTTGTGTTAAAGGAAATATGATGGGATACTTAACAGGTGTTTTAACAGGTGGCAAAGACGGGGGGATGATTGGGGGGGAGCCGGGAGGAAATCCTGGGATTATCCTCCCGGAGGAACCTCAGTCTTTGAGGCGATACTTATAAATCCTGTGAAAGCCGGTTACCATGACTTCAAAGTGCTGTTTGACCTTATCTCCCGTGGTGGCAAGATAGAGATGCCCGAGGAGAAAAGCAAGCATACCGAAGGCGCTGACAAGGTGGATAATGAAGACATATTTCATGTTTTCCAAACCACCGATCCAAAGAATAAAAAAGCCCATGATATCGGGTCTTAATAAGACAAACCCGGTGAAAATCACAACCGGCATCAGCCCGAACATGATACTGAAATAGGCGGGTTTTTGTAGGGGATTGAGCCTTTTTTCCTTTTTCATATGGTAAGGATGTTCCTCCCTTTTAAATATGCCGATAGCATAAAACAAGACTTGTCGCGGAGTTCCTTCTACAAGCTCTTTTGGACTCGGGATATATTGCTTGATATCTCCCGTTGCAATTTCATAAAACAGAAACAGGGCATATTGAAGAATCAGAAGATATCCCAGCGTATTATGGATATAGCCTGACATGTGATCCGGTCCCGCATAATGCATGACAAAGCCCGATATGAGCAGTCCCACAATGGTGAAAGCATTTAACCAGTGTCCCAAGCGAGTCACTATATTATAAATATGCTCTCTGCCCACCTCTTCCAGGAAAACAGGGATTCTCCTGGTGGCCAGAAAACGTCCCAGGCCATGTAGCAGGCCAAATCCCAAAGCCCCGATCGCTGCCAGAATACCCAGAATTTCGATGACCTGGTATTTGGTTTGGCCGATCAAATAGTTATACGGTTTGTCCAGTTTGTCGATGTCTTTTACGAGATAAGCTATCTCCTTACTCCCCTGGATTTCGGTATAAACGGTCGACTCTGTGCTTGTAGCGAGTGAGTATGCAGGGAAGACAAAAAACAGCAGTAGCAGAGTAGCAGCAATATAACGCTGACCTTTTAACGGGAATTTTGGAAAAATCTTGGTTTTCATTGTATGATCCATTGCTAATAGTTCTGGAAAAAGGTTAGCACCCTTCATACTCCTCTTCCGGCTCATCCTCTACAAATTCCTCTTCATCATCATCACCCCCTTCTTCGTAACCTTCCACTTCCTCTTCGACCATATCACCGGAGGCGTCCGCCATGGCAACAGCCCAGGATTGGCCCGGTATTTTCAAGAGGGGATCGCTACCCGTCAGGTATCGATAAACCGACAACTGCTGCATCTGGTCTTCATCCAGTTCATAGATATCCATATCAATGAAATCGGATTGCAGGTATCGACTTTCAAATTCAGCAAATCCACCGTCTAAAATCCTGGCTTTGTAGCCGTAATGTGTCAGACGGGCTGCAGCGGAAAGACTCTCTGCGGTATCATTACCAAAAACAACCAGTGGCATACTTAAGTTTTTGAACCTTCTGCGAATCCGGCTGGCATCGTTAAGATCCTCAGCATCATAGCATTTGAATTCGTCGGTCAGCTTTCTCTGCTCTTTGCATTCGGCAGCACTTCTGAAACCAACCACACGGAAATCCCTCTTCCCTTGCAGCTTCCACTCCACCAACTGTTCGACAGAAACGGGATTCCGGCGCAGTGATTCGTTATAGCTTTCCAGGTCCGGGGTAACGATGGGGTTGTTTCCGGCGGCAATTCCGAAAAGGAACAGTATGATTCCCAACCCCATCGCACCTGCCAAAAAAAATTTAGGAATTCTGATTTTGTTTTGATCTTTCATTTTTTCCTCCGTTTTGAGTTCCGATCTTGTATTGTTCAAAGAGTCTTTGCTCAAATGTCAATCAGACTCTTTCTGTTGTTCATTCGGGAGTGTTGATATACAAAATCCCGGGGAGCGAAGCTTGCAGCTCCGAACAACAGGATGCTCTCACGGAACTACCGGGATGCAATCATGCGAGTTTTGAATTGCAATCCCCTGGCTAATCCGTGAAAACTGGTAAATAAACATCTAAGTATCTTTATTTATAGAGTTTCCCCTCAACCTTTCCCAAAAGGTAGAAGGTACCGAAAGCAACCGTCACCACCACCAGCACCATTACACCGTAGGAAACTGAAAAGAGGTTGTTCAGGGTCATTTTCCCCATGCCGCCTGTTAACAGCGGTTCGAAAACCAGGGTGTAGATTTCCGCGTAAACAATGACGCCAACAGCGAAACCGACAATGAATATCAATGCATCTATTTTTTTTGCTGCACCTGCAACAATTGATGTCCCCGGTCAATACCCACCGACAACCATCCCGGCCCCGAGTAGCAAACCTCCGACGATCTGGCCGGTCATGTTTAATCCGGAGAGCTGAACAAGACTGATATCCAGAATTCCCAGGTAGTAGGATACATACGTCAATACCATAGCAGTGACGACAGCGGAAAACATAATTCTCATGACTGCCCAGTCTTTGCCGTAGAAGACCGCTGAGATTTTCCTTGAATTGCCCATACCCACTGCCTGCAGAATATAGCCAAAGCTTGCACCTACCAGCAGGGCAACTACGATCATTCCGGCATGGCCGAGCATTCCGAGTTTATATAGTGGTGCTATCATGTTAAGGTTCTCCTGTTATTATTAAGATAAATCAATAGGATGTGATTTTGTCGTTTATCATATTTCTTACAGCCACTCCCTGCGGATAAAAAATGCTACCACAAGACCCGAGGCAAAGACCGACAGGAAGAAGACCCATCCGGCAACTGCCAGTACTGACGCTCCCGTAAGGGCTAATCCGCTGGTGCAACCACCTGCCAGCCTCGCTCCAAGGGCTACCAGGATACCACCGGCAAATGCAGTGATGATCCTGCGTCTGTTTGTCGTGTTTTCGCCCTTGAGCATGATGGCTTTGGTGCGATTGCCCCGAATGGCAGCCAACAAACCGCCGATAAAGACCCCCACCATCATATAGACCAGCCAGTTATCCAGCAGATGTTCAGTGGTGGAGAAATAGCGTTCGAAATAGGGAATGCCCGAAGTATGCTCCGGTGCGATTTTATCCATACCGAAGGCAAGAAAGCGGGTTAATGCCCCTGAGGCCCCCAGCCCTTTTCCTACAAAGAGAAAGGAGAAGAAGAGGATGGTGCCGATACCGATTCCGCCCAGGTATGGGTTGATATAGGGCTTTTCATTTTCCGGTGCGTTTATCATTTTCTATCTCTTGGTTGTGATTTAGCCGTTTGGGGAAATCCGTTCCGGGATTTCGATTTGGAATGTCAGGCAACCGACCTTTTAGCCTTTTCAACAGTGGAAACCAGAAAATAGTATTTTGGCTTGGTCTTTTTCTCTGCTTTTAGAACCTTGTTGTCTCTCTTCTTTAACAGTTTGTAGATCTCGCTATTCTTATCGTTGACATCACCGAACACCAGGGAACTAGTGGGGCAGACCTCGACACAGGCCGGCTCCCTGTCACTTCCCAAACGATGATCACAGAAGGTACATTTGTCGACATATCCCGCGGGATGGAAATAGCGGGCACCATAGGGACAGCCCGAGATGCAATGCCTGCAACCCACGCACAAATCCTTGTTGACAAGGACGATACCATCTTTGACGAAACTGGCTCCGGTCGGGCAAACGGCAACACAGGGCGCATTTTTACAGTGGTGGCAACGGTTGGAGAACATCTCCAAATCCAGTCCCCTAGGGGTTTCTGTTAACTTTTGTTCTGTCCAGTCCCTGTGATAGCCATCCGGAACATTATTTTCCATCTTGCAGGCCAGGACACAAGCATCACAGGCTACACAGGTTGTTAAATCGATTGTCATTGCATATCTAGCCATATTCACCTCTTTAGACGAAAGTCACACAATTAACCTGGGAACCCGTCGAACCGGTTATCGGATCCAGTTTATATTCGGTCAGCAGCTCATTGTCATCCGCCCCCACTTCAAATCCCCTGGTCAGTCTGCGGTCAGTGCGACCAAATCCATGGGGTAGATAGACACAATCCTGACGAATCCGCTTGGTTACAAATACCTTGACACGGTTACTCCTGACACCTTTCTGATTTTTGAGAACCACATAGTCCCCGTCTTTCAGATTGTGGACAGCAGCAATATCGGGATGAACCCAAACTCTGTTTTCGGGATACACTTCCATCAGCATGGAATTATTGGTTGTCCTGGAGAAGGTGTGTTGCGGGACCCTGCCGTACAGTAAACGGTAAAAGCCGTTTGCAGGTTCCGGGTGTTTCAGATACCTGGGCATCGGATCATACCCTGCTCTCAACATCTGCCTGGAGAAAAGTTCGACCTTCCTGGAGGGTGTTCTGAAACGCATGGTGGGCTCTTCAAACTCTTTTTTGAGGACACCGCCTTTACTATTAATATCTTTAATCGATGATCCAAGCTGATTGAGCTGGTACTCGATGACTTCGCGAAAATTATCATAATTAAAAGCCTCTCCGAGCCCCAGTTTGTCAGCCAGCTTTCTGGCAATCCACCAGCCCGGTTTGCTTTGGTAAAGCGGTTTGACTACAGGTTGGCGAATGGAAACAAAAGGTTCTTTCCACTCCGGGGCATTCATTATATCAAAACGCTCCAGGTAGGTTGTATCCGGCAAAACAACATCCGCAAAACCGGTGATTTCGCTGGGCATGGTTTCAACGACAACCAGCAGATCCAGGTGCTGGGCCGCCTCTGCTATAATCTCCGGATTAGGAACCGCCCGTACCAGATTGGTGCTGTATACCAGCCAACCCTTAACGGGAGCATTCTGCCAGCCGCCCTTTAATCTTCCGGGAATCGAGGCTTCAATAATATCCTGTACCGGGGTACTCTGACCCAGGGGATACTTGTATTTGACATCCAGGGCATGTGCTGCTTCATGGTGGGATTCGGGAAAGGGAAACTTGGGAATCCTGATCCTGTCACCGAGATAGATACCGGTTTCACTGCCCCAGGCTCCCAGGAGAGCGTTAATAATCGCCATAGCTCGCGCCCTCTGGGTATCATCACCATACCAGGCGAATCTTCGCCCCGGGAAGATAAAGGCGTTCGGGACAGCTTCACCCAGTTCCCTGGCTGTATTACGGATGTCTTCCGCATCCAGCCCGGTATAAGTTGCAGCCCATTCCGGCGTGGTCAATTCCACATGACTTTGAAGCTGTTCAAAACCTATGGTGTGTTCTTCTACAAATTCGAAATCATAGAGGTCCTCATAGATCAATACATGCATCCAGGCCAAAAGCAGGGCGATATCCGCACCCGGTTTGATCGGGAGCCAGTATTTGGCTTTGCCGGCTGCCACGGAAAACCTGGGATCAACAACAATGTGCCGGGCTCCATTTCTAAGACCCGTAGTATAATCCTGCACCGTGACATTGTGCATGTTTTCTCCCAGGTGGGCACCGATAAAAGCCACAACTTCAGCCTTATCCAGGGCTGCGCGTTCGATACCACCCGGATTCTTTCCGAAAGTCAATGACCAACCCGCATCACGGGATCCACGACATTGGGCGTAGGAGGGATGTCCTTCCGTTTTGGACCCAAGATCATGCCAGAGTTTGACAAACTGATCCGCACCTTTACCGTGTTTTAACAAGGCCAGGGATTCAGGACCGTAATCCTCCTTGATCTTTTTCATTTTCTCTGCAATGAACCCCAATGCCTCATCCCAACTGACTTCTTTGAATTTGTCTTCGGACACCCTCATGAGTGGGGTTTTCAACCGGTCGGGATCATACAATTGACCGAGTCCGCCTGTACCCCTGGGACAGAGTTTCCCCCTGGAGATCGGATGAACGGGATTTCCTTCGATTTTGACAGCCCTGCCGTTTTTAACCGTGACATTGATCCCACATCCCATAAAACAGACATCGCAATAGGAGGGAATCACCATTTCGTCGGATGAATTTCCGGTTTTTCCGTCAGCCCCGATTGCACTTTCACCGGGTCTGCTCATGATGAGCGATGATCCCGCCACTGCCGCACTACCGAGAATCGCTGATCTGGTAATTCTAATAAATTTTCTTCGCGTTAACTGTGTCATACTGTTCCTGGACTAAGATTGTCGCTTGGTAAGATCTTGATAGTTCCAAATTGCCGCCGAATTAAGCTGATCCTTTCAGCTTCTCTGTTTCAGGCTCTTGAATAAGATCCCGGAATTATCATGTCCGATTAATCAGCAAGAGGCATACCGAAGCTGACAAATTGGAAATACTGATTTTAATTACCTGAATTAACTGATTATTTTCTTTGAGGAAGAAAACAGAAGCTTGCCGAAATTTCTTTGACACCTTAACGACTGTTAAGATATAATGAACTTTAGCTTAACACCTGTTACCATTTGATATCTGTTGAGATATAAAATATCTTTTAAATCAATCTGGTACATGCCCAACAGACTGTTACCGTTTCAAGGATTGCATTATGGATATGGATGAAAAAGTCCCCCCACTGATTGGAGGCCTGGATTTGGATCGTTACTCCGAAAAAATCATCAACACGATGGCTGAAGGACTTGTCTTTATCGGTCCGGATGGAACCATCCTGATGGTGAACAAATCCTTCGAACGAATGCTGGGATATGAAAAAGAAGAGATCGTCGGGAAATCCTGTACAGAGTTAAATTGTGATTTGTGCGATTTGCAGGGAGGGGGACTGAATCCAAAATACTGCCAGTTATTTTCCTATGGCAAGGATGTCAAAAAAAGGTGTCATATCAAAAAGAAGGATGGTACATATCTAGCAGTTTTGAAAAACGCATCGATACTCAGAAACGACAAAGGTGAAGATATCGGCGCTGTGGAAATACTGACGGATATTTCGGAACTGGACAGGCTCGACAGGCAGATCGACACCCTTTCCAGGCAGTTGCTGGAGGACGGGTCCTTTCATGGTATCATAGGTAAATCACCAGCAATTAATAAAGTATTTGAACTGGTGGAGAAGGCAGCGTGGAGTGAATCCCCCATCATTATCTTTGGGGAGAGCGGGACCGGAAAGGAGCTGATCGCCCAGGCGGTTCACAAGTTGGGAAAGCGAAAAAACAAGCCCTTTGTGCAGTTAAACTGTGCCGCCCTTAACGAGTCATTGCTGGAAAGTGAACTGTTCGGTCATGTTAAAGGCGCTTTTACCGGCGCCTTTCGTCATAGAATCGGAAGATTCGAAACTGCGAATGGTGGGGATATTTTTTTGGATGAGATTGGAGATGCCCCCATTTCGATCCAGATTAAGTTGTTGAGGGTTCTGGAACAGAAGCAGATCGAAAGGGTGGGGGATCAGCAACCGATTCCGGTAGATGTACGATTGATTACAGCAACCAATAAAAACCTGGAAGAGATGATAGCCAGGCAGGAGTTTCGCGAGGATTTCTATTTTAGAATCAACGTGATCCCGATTTACGTGCCGGCATTGCGAGACCGGTTGGAAGATATCCCGCTCATGGTGGACAGTTTTATCCGCGGCCTCACCAAAAGGACAGGGAAGAAGATCACAGGATTGACAACCGAAAGCCTCAATTATCTACTGGCTTATTCCTGGCCCGGAAACGTCCGTGAGTTGAAAAGTGTTTTGGAGTATGCCTTCGTCGTTGCCCGGGAAGGTTCGATCAGACCGGACCAACTGCCAAAGAGTGTGCTTAAGAAAGAGAAATCGGCTAACGGATCAGCCAGTGTCCCGGTTACCAGTGTACTGTCCGACAGTGAGCAGTCAAATACCAACGGTCAAATATTGGAGAATCATCCGGAAATCGACTCTCAAGAAAAGATCGATCTGGTCAAAGCCCTGAATGAAGCCAAGGGAAACCAGTCGAAAGCGGCACGAATACTCGGGGTTAGCCGGGTAACTGTCTGGAATCGAATGAAGAAATACAATATCGACTTGAAAAGAATTCTGGTATCCTGATTCAACTCCCAACACTGATAACCGTAAAACAGAGCCCTTATGCAAGTGAACCAAGATGCTTTCCGGACAACAAGAATCGTTCTGATTTTCTTGTTGACCATTCTGCTCTCCGGTTCGCTTCAGGCCGTTTCGGAAATATCCCTGATTAAACCCGCGACAATCAAGCGGATTGATCATCCCGGTACCATTCTGATTCCCAAGGCAAAGTCCTGGTTGGTTCCTTTGCTGCTGCCCTATCTGCAGCGGGATACCAGGGATAACAAACTGCCTGCCATGCTGGTATTACCCGATACCTTTGCTGCGAATTTTCAGAGATACTTATCAGACCATGAAGAGCTCCCGTTTCTGTCTTTAATAGATCCCGAGACCCTGGAGAGAACTTATCGCGTGGAATTCAGCAAGCTGGTCTTCTTCAAACCAGCCGACCAACCGTTTGAAGTTGCCCTGGATTTGTTGCGGGCTCATGCCGGAGAATCGCCCCCGATCGTATTGACCTCCATGTCGGATCCTGCTGATTTTATCCGTGCTGCCCTGTTCTCGGCTCATTTTTCCATCCCCCTGGTTCCGGTGCGAAATACCATCAACACAGCACAGGTGAAAAGCCTTGGAAGGGAGATCAGGCCTGAAAAACTGTATCTGATTGGCAGTCCCGGTTCTGAGAAAAAACTCCGAATGTTAAATGTTCCCCTGGTCCCTCTCACGGCAGACCTGGTAGATCGTTATCTGGTTACAAAGATAGGGCCGGACGTTATCGGCAACCTGATTGTAGCCAACCCTGATCCGGGAGATCAGTCAGGACAGCACCTTGATGCTAATCCCGTATTCTATGCATCTTATATCAGCCTGCTGAGAAATGCCCCCCTGGTGCTTTTGAATTCCAACTCGGGTAGGGTTGCGGAAAAGACAACCCGGATGTTTATTTCAGAGCATGGAATCCAGCCCAACACCATCACCCTCCTGGGCGATTATGATATGATCCGTACCATCACGGCCGATCAAAAGCTTCAGGAACAAATTTACAAGAAGGAAATGGAGCTGGAACCTTTTTCGAATCCGGATGAGGGAGAAGCCATTCCTTTTGGTGTTGGACGCCTGCCCTTTCATAAAATCGACTGTCTTTCCCTCTATTATACTCGCTTGGCCATTCTGAACAAAAAGCTTTCCCTGCAGAGCCCGCGGTTTACTATGATTGCAAACCTTGCCAGTGAAAGAAGGAAAAAGCTGATGCTGGCGGAATCCATCAGCAGAGCCACTGTCAAGGAGCTGCGAAACTTTCGGCTGAACGGACATGAATTTTATGGCATTTCTCCCCAAAACCGGTCGATCTGGGAGACTGCACTCCGGTCTGATCTTATTATTTACGAGGGGCATATAGAGGAGTTTACCATGATCAGCAAAGGAGATGCTCCCGACACCGATCAAGATCATTATACCGTACCCTATTTCGAGCATTTCCCCTTTCTCGTGCTACAGAGTTGTGAATCCCTGAAAAGTCATGAGATTTTGCTGGACAGCGGCGTAAGTGGAATGATCGGAAGCTGTTCAAAACTCCACAGTGCTTCGGGAAGTGCTTTCATCAAAGCTTTTCTGGACACCCTGCTTTACGATAGAACAAATAACGGTGAGGCACTGAGGGACGCCAAGAACTACTCCCTGGGTATTGTCAAGCTGAAAGAGGCCAGGGGGCACAAGGAACAGGATAAAACCCTCAGGTCGGCCCTCACCTTCAGATTGATGGGGGACCCTGAATCCAGGCTGTTTGGGAGCAAACTGCCCGGGCCGGCCAAAAAACCCGTTACGGCAAAAATTGTCTCCGGAAATCGAGTTGAGATTTCAACTCCCTATTGCACTTATCCCAAGATCAGCAATCAGGATTTTACCATCCGCCATTTTCCAAGGTCCGAAACAGCAGGAATTGTTACCCGGGTTTCAAACAAACCGGACTCAGTGAGACGAATCAACACCTTTTATTTCTTCCGGTTGCCCTTTCCTGATATCGGGGCAGATCAAACCGGCAAAAGATATACGGTTTTGGACTCATCTCTCAGAACCGTCAGCCTGAAAGATCCTTTCGGCCGGTGGCTTTATCTGCTCCATTATCCCCAAAAGGAGTTGAGAAATAGAAAAATTAAGATCAGCCTGCAGAGACCATGAACCTTCCCTTGCACGCTATCCTGATTCGTTGCCAAGTTGACGCGGTTTTGAGGATTTCCTATCATTTAGTAAACAGAAAAAAATTCTCTACGGAGACTTCATTTTCGGAGGCTTTCTGCAAAAATGCCGGAGGAATGCGTAGTTTTAACCTTTTCTCCCCGGCAAAGAGCAATCGGAAAAGAAAAAGTTGGTAGCTTCTCCCCGGATTGATGACATCAAGAATCGGAAGAACCCATGACTCAGACAATACTCAACCACCTGCGATTTCGAACCAATTCCAAAACAATTCTGAACCATTTTAGATCGACTCGCGAGAGTGATCACTCTCCGGCACTATTCTCCTTAAACTCTATCAAACCGATGCCGGAAGGCCTGTTCCTTCCTCTGATCGAACCGGTAAGACTCCTCTCAATAATGAATTCCCCACTTCCCAACCTGGATGAAGAAACCATGGCTCTGGCTGAGTCCAATGTTTTTTACGGAGTCAAATGCGGACATTCGGAATCGGCAATTCGGGAAGCGATTAAAACAGCCAGAATTGCGGCAACAGAAGCTGATAACATGGGAATACGGGATCCCTTACTTCCGGAAGGGGAAAGTGCGGCGGATATCCTGGAAAAGGCCGTTGCCAATTATCAGAAGGAGAAGTGTTTCTCTCATTACGACTGGAGACTGAAATCCTGGGGAACGGTTGAGGATATCATTGCCGTAGATGAGGACTCCTTTGCAACCGACTCTTTAAGAGTTACCTTCGAAACCGCCTGGACTCCTCCGGTAGCCGCATTGCAAATTCTAGCGAACACCTTTCCCTCAGTCAGGTTTGAACTGGAATATCACATCAATGCCGATGATCCACTAATAACCATTGAGTTCTTTCCTTTTCCGCCGTTTGGATATTAGTGCGGAGTTCGAACAATAGGATTTCACTACTAATAAGGGTATTTAAATCCGCCACTGCAGTTGTACACTCCAGACCGGCGCGTCCCTGAGATTCAGGTTCCCCAGTTCGTTATCGTCCTCATCAGAGATCACTACTTGCCTGTAAGCATTCAATCCATAGCTGATCCCGATTTCCAGATCGGCAAAAGGGGTAATACCCAGTTCTACGCGGGAGGTCAGGTTGAGGGTGGAATAGATTCCGTTGTTCCAGGGCGCTTCCTCCGTCAGGCGATAACTTTCCGATTCTACGGATTCCTCAAAGATCACGTAGAACAGGTCGGATAGTCTGTAGAAGAGGTAACCATAAGATGGAAAAACAAGATCGATGATGAGATCTCCGGATCGGTGTTTAAAGCCCACCAAGGGCCAATAGCTATCTGTTGCGATACCTCCTATTTGGACCGCACCGAATGACCAGCGGGTATCAGCCTTCCTGTCCAGGTAGAGCATAACCTGGTTCACAAAAGCCTGATCCTCTTCATTCACTTCTTCATAATCGGTGGCGAGGTATTGATCCCTTCTAAACAAAATCCCCGACTCCCCGAGCGCCAGGAACGCCATCACACCCCGGGTCGAAAGAATTAGCTTTTCCGGCAGATCCTCCACTTGATAGGTTTGATTGTTCTCCTCAAGCGTGAACTCCGTAAACTCGTCATCGTATTCGAAAGTCTTCTGATCCTCTTTTAGATAGAAATAGAGACTAAATGTATCGAAGGGGAGCAACGGGATCACCAGGGAGGCATGTTCGTTCTTGATGGACATGGAACCTTCGTGGTCTTTCAGTTTTGCCATCCCGCTTTGGCTGGTGTAGAGTTCCAGGGGATATTTTTGCGCCTTGAGCTGTTGAGGCGAAATAAGAGAGGCAGCAAACAGAACCAGGAAAAGAACTCCCAACCTGGCATTGATATGACTAGTAGTCTGTTTCATAGGTGATCAGTGGGATGTGAACTGTTTTCAGTTTTTGTGAGCCAGCTATATGAGATGCTACCTGTGAAGTCTGTCTATTAATAAGCTGTCATTTGCTGCTAAAAGTGAACGGATAACAGCAGGTTAAAATTGCCTTAATGGAAAATCAATTGTCTAGGTTTGTCAAGTGGAAACATCGCGTTACCGTGTTTGAACACGGGGCGAAAGCAATGTCACGGAATCCCTTCTTTAAACCATGCAAAGTGGATTCCCTCGGGAGGATATTCCTCTAGATAGCCAATTTCACTAACACCAGGGCGTTTCAGATTAAAACGGTATGTTCTGTGCATTTTTTAAGGCGTCATTGCTAAAAGGGAAAAGCAACACCAACTCCCTTTTTAATTCTCAAACAGATTAAAAAGGTGAACATGATTAAACGTCTAACATTAGCGGCACTGCTGATCACGGGCTTCTGCCTGTCTGCAAATGCCCAGATCGTAACCGCACAACTGAATCCGGCCATTAACGCAAAAAGTCCGGCTGCAACCGGTTGGCGGGTAGCCAGTTCCGTGTCGTTTGTCTACGGAACTGCCGAAGGGGATGTTTCACAGGAAGATGATACCGGTTCAATGCAGAAAATAGGGGATGTGAAGTACTACGGCGCAGCGGAAGGCGACGGAGATACACAACCCATGCCTGCCTTGGCAGGTGTTTTGAAAAACGAGGATTTCGGTTTTGAAATCTATATGGATAATGGCAATGGGGTGATGAAAGACGTCGATATGTCTTATGTGGAGACAACCTACGGAGCCACAATCACCACGGATGCTGACCAGGCCGACAAGGATCTGCGCATCTATTTTGCATGGAAACCCTTGGAGGAGCTTTCACTCGGTTTGGGGTATCGTCAGAATGTCTTTACGGAAACCCTGGGTATCACAGGAACACTAGCTGGATCGACTCTATTGGAGTCGGAAGAGAAGACCAAGGAGACAGAAACAGGAATTGCCCTGGTGGCCTCATACCGCATCGCTGATGTGTTCTACCTGGCCTACGGCATGGAAAGCTTCAAAAAAGAGGGGGAATTCGAGCGTTCTACCGAAGTCGATTTGACAGGCAGATTTACTGAACAGCCATCAGCAGATTACGTTGACAATAGCTGGACCAACACCCATATGGGACTCGGAGTGCTTTTTGGTGAGCCGGGTGATACCCAGTTCCGTGCGGAATACTCCCTGATTTCAACGCCTGAGTCGGACCAGGAAGCTGAAGGCAGCAAGCTACGAAATTACCAACGCAAGAAAGATGAGATCTACACCGCGGCAGAAGTGATCTACAGTAATATCATGCTCAGCTATGAAAACCGGCGGTATGACTATAAGAAGATCGAGGATGGCGATGGATCGGATTTTAACAAGGACAGGCTTGATATTGTCACCCTGATCGGCGTGGGTTGGATCCAGCCCGAAGGCATTAATATAACCCTGGTATCGATTGATTACCAGAGGGTCGATGAGGACGACGATACCAAAAGAGAATTCTATCCCAAGGGATGGGGTCTCTACGCTTCCTATCGATTCTAATCCGGAACGAACTTAAAGGGACACCTCATTCGACACGTGTCCCTTTTCCTCACATTACACGCTTTCAACAGATAGATTTTCACAGTCCACCCAAATTTCTGTCCCATTTTCGGGAATCCGGAGCGCAACTTTTTTCTCTCCCGACCTGACCAGCCACTGATCGGCTTCATGCGCAAGAGTAGTGCTCTCCTTTTTATCCAGCCAGAACACCAGGTTTTGCGGTGTATCGTTGTAAAACTTGTTTTTGGCAAGAGCCTCCAGCATATTCCCATAAAGAGATTCGTACCCCAAAAATCCCAGATCGGATATGGAGAAGTTGTGCCATAAAAGGGTTAACACCCCCCCGAAACGATTGAAGTGGGAGACCAGATCTTCGAATTCCGCCAGAATCTCGTCGGGAGTCAGGTTGCGATATTTGCTGAAGCTCCTGTCCATCCAGTGCAGGGGGAACTCCCAGAGCCCGGTTCTCTCATCGTTGATAACCGGTTGATAGGCCCCGGTGAACCCGGTTCTGAATCCCGCCATCTCCGCAAAACCGTTGCTGCTGTCCCAGGTTAATCCCTGCTCCACTGCGGCTTGGAAATAGGCAAAGCTGTTGTACCTGAGAAAGTGTGCTCTTACCCCTTTTATTTTTCCTGGATAAAGCCCGTTCAAGATGGCCGTCTGTTGCCTGAACAGATCGGGGTTGTCGGGAGTCTTAAAGGAGCTGTGCAAGGCAACTTCAGCCTGGTATTCCTGAAGAAGGGGGAGCAACTTTTGAATCTCTTTTTGAGAATAGGTAATATCGGATTTCAGCAGTGACACTAAGTCCGCTTTTCCACAAAGAAAGTGCCAGCTTGAGCGAAAACCATATTGTTTCTCGGTTTCCAGAATCCAGCGGATATCGGTGACCGGGTTTCTTCTTTCGAAAAGGTTGCTAAACGTGCTGATGGTAACCCTGTATCCAGCCTTCCACTGGGCTTTTACCAGGTTTTCCAGAAAGAGCTTTCCCGCATAGAGAATCCATTTATCCAGAATGTCCACATCGTGGGAGATAATTGCTGCTTTGATATGGTCTCCCGGCCAGGGTTTCTTCCTAAGCAGAGGTTTCCCCATGGCAATACAATACCGTCGCACCGCATCATCGACCTTTTGTATCAGTTCTGAAAGCTGTGGAGAAGATGTCCAGCCCTGTCTTTTGGCAAGGCTGTTTTCAAAGGGAACTCGCTGGTGCTTGTCCCTGGCCTCATCGTTGATTAATTGCTCTTCACGGTGGGATATGACCGTATAGATCCAGGCCAGCAGGTTCGTGTCCAGTAACAGGGTGTCCCCGGATCGTTCCATTGAAAACCTGACCTCAACCGGCTTCATCTCTATCAAACCGTTTTCAATCACTGCCAATTGGGTTTCAAAGTCGCCTTTGAAACAGATACCTGCAACTTCTACAGAACAGGGATAGCAGGCAATCTGCAGTGATTGAAGAGGCCCGGGCAGGGTTTCAACCTCATTATGGAAATAACCAAGCTGATGAAACAGGCAGGAAGTTGCCAGGGAGATTTTTTTTTGAACGGAGGATTGTGGATTGACCAGAATAAACTGCACGTTGAGTCCTGGTTATGGGGTCAGATAGAGGATTGGTTTCTCACTCACGTTCAAGAGCATCCAGTTTCTTTTCCAGCTTTTTTATTTTCATCTGCATGCCTACCAGCATTTCCGCAATAAATCCGGAAAAAAGCACCTGGAGACCGGTGACAATAAGAATCAGGGACATAAAAAAGAGCGGACGATATTGGGTCTCATAAAGAATAAAGATTACCAGCAGGGTGATTCCCATAGCCATGCCGGCGGCAAACAGAATTGCCCCCAGGGTGGCAAAAATTCTCATGGGACTTTTGGAAAACTTGAGAGTCAGCCAAACCACAAAAACGTCGATGAAAGAGGTCAGGATCCGGGTCCAGTTAAACTTTGATTTGCCGTATTGTCTACTGTGCCAATTGGTACGCACCTCTGTGATTTTGAATCCCTTGGAATAAAGGATGTGGACGATAAAACGATGCCAGTCCTTTCTCAGATCAAGGGCTTCCGCAGCCTCACGGGTGAATCCTTTGATCCAGTTCATATCATGGAAGTGAACATCAAACAGCTTTCCGGAAATGGCATTGTAAATCTTGGAAGCAACATTCTTGCCGTCAGCCCGGCCTTCCCGCCAGCCAAGCACGACATCGTAGTCCTTGTCCAGACCTTCCAGCAACACCGGAATGTCCTCTTCGGGATCACTTTCCAAATCACCGGGAAGGAAAAGTACAAAATCTCCGCTGCATTCGCTGAATCCGGTATTCATGGCCGCGCTGAGTCCTTTTCCGGTTTTGTGATGAAATACCTTGAGAAAAGGATAGGTTTTAAGACAATCATCCAGAATATCACCCGTTTTATCCCGGGAGCCGTCATTGACGACGATAACCTCTGCCTTCAGGTTGTTATCCCTGATGGTATTGTCCAGTTTTTTCATCAGGGGCAGGATATTCCCCTCTTCATCTCTGGCCGGGATAAAAATGGAAATCAGTTTGTCTTTCATCATCTCTCAGGGAAGATCGGATTGGGTTAGAATCTCATCATCAACCGGTATGCTGAGAATTTCATCCGCAGCTTTTTCTGAAACCGGAAAATCACCTTTGCCGTAGCCCAAGTACGCATAGGCGGGTTGTAGGTGAAGCGGGAGTGGGTAATGGATACCGGCTGCTATATCCTTTTCCTGGAGTTTTTCCTTCCATTGATCCCTCTGCCGGTAGCGAACCACATACTGGTGATAAACATGTCGGTTAAAGGGTTTACAGCAGGGCGTCCCCACTTCTGTGCCATTGAACAGGGTTTCATAACAGGCGGCATTTTCGATCCGTTTATTGGTCCATTCCTCCAGGTAGCGCAGCTTCACCAAAAGGACAGCAGCCTGGATGGTATCCATGCGATTGTTGGTTCCTTCGAAGGCATGGGTATACTTTTCCTGTCTTCCGTGATTGGCAGCCATTTTAATCCACTCCGCCAATTTGGCATCCTTGGTCAGGACAGCACCCGCATCACCAAAGGCGCCCAGGTTTTTCCCAGGGTAAAAACTGAAGGTTGCCGCATCGCCATAGTATCCCGGAGGATTTCCTTTGTGCTCTGCTCCATGGCATTGGGCGGAATCTTCAATGACCTTCAATCCTGCCCTGGTTGCTAAATCGGATATAGTCTCCATATCGCACATCTGTCCGTAGAGGTGAACGGGGACAACCGCTGTTACGGGCTTGTTTTCAGACCGGAGTCTTTCGATACATGCCTGCAGTTGATCGGGATCCATGAGCATGGTGTCCGGATCCACATCAACAAAGACGGGTCTGGCTCCGATAACCGAAATGGCTTCCGTAGTAGCGATAAAAGTATTGGGAACCGTAATGACAAGGTCATTTTGCTGAACTCCCAGTCCCTTGAGAGCCAACACCAAGGCATCCGTACCGTTGCTAAGTGCCACGGAATGAGGAATTCGGCTGTAAGTGGCAAACTCCTCTTCAAATTGTTTGACTTCAGGGCCGTTAATGTATTGACTTTTTTGGATGATTCTCTCCCAGAGGGGCCAGAGTTCATCCCAGATCTGTTCTTTCTGTTTTCCTAGATTGGTTAGGGGTATATTCATAACGAGTAATGAGATATATTTCCTATTGAGTTCACCTGTCGGGCAGGATTACCCACAACGACAGCTCCGGCAGCCACATCCCTGGTGACCACGCTTCCGGCTCCCACAAGTGCATTCTCACCGATGGTGAGACCGGGTAAAATGGTGACATTGGCTCCGATCCTGGCTCTTTTCCTGAGAACAGTTCCTGCCAGATGCTCTTTGGTATCCGGCGCAGAAGGATACCTGGCATTGGTCAGAACCACGTTGGGTCCAATCCAGACACCGGATTCCAGGATGCAATACTCGGGGACAAAGGTTTGACTATGCAAGCGGCAACCTTCGGCGATGGAAACATGGTGTTCCACCACAGATCCGGTTCCGATGCTGACATTGTCCCCAATGGTGTTGTTCTCACGGATTGTAACCCGGTGACCGGTTTGAAAATGATTTCCGATGCGGTTGCCTGCATAAATAACCGAGTGCGAGCGAATGTCCACCCTGTTTCCGATAAAGGTTTCCAGCTCTCCTGCCTCTTTACCCCGTGGGGGATGCCCAATGATCACGAAATCTCCCAGATGAACCTCTTCTCCCAGGATTACTCCCGGATGGACAATAGGATCATTCATCGCAGAGACCTTATTCATGGTTTTGCAGGCCGAGACGGCATTTTTGGGGAGTAAAGCTGAGAAATACTTCTTTACCGGTTTCGATGGATTCGTAGATTGCGGATATCAGTTCCAGGGACTTGCGCCCTTCCAATCCATCTACCAAGGCGGTGTTTTTATGATGGATGGTATCCACGACATTCTTGAGATAGGCCACATGCCCAAATCCGTATACGTTGGGTGGATTCTCCCGGTATTGGGCAAGTACCTGTTCTTGCTCTTCCTCGGTCTGATCGAGAAAATTCCATGTTTTGAGTTGATTGACGGCGAATCCGCCTATTTCCACGGTGCCTTTTTCACCCATAACACTGAGTGATCCTTCCAGATCTTTGGGTCGTGTGGCGGTAGTGGCTTCAATGATTCCCAGGGAGCCGTTCTTAAAGCGCAGAACGGCAACACCGGTGTCCTCGGTTTCGATATCAACCAGGGCGGTTGAGGATTTGGCAAAGACCGATTCCACCTCGCCCAGCATCCACTCCAGCAGATCCACGTGATGACTGGCCTGATTGGTAAAAACGCCGCCATCCATCGCCCAGGTTCCCCTCCAGGCATCCTGGTCGTAATACTCCTGTTTTCTGCACCAGCGCACCCTGACTGTCCCCATCACAATTTTACCAAACCGGTTCGCCTCCACTGCTTCTCTCAGCTTCTGAACCGGCAGATTATAGCGATTCTGCTTGACGACAAAGAGCTTAACACCGTTCTGATCGCAAGTTCTGATCATGCGATCAGCATCTGTCAGCGTCAGGGCCATGGGCTTTTCCACTACCAGGTGTTTGCCATATCCTGCCAAATCGACGACATTCTGGGCGTGGTTGCCGCTGGGGGTCAGGATGCAGATGGCATCGATTTTATCATCCTGCTCTTTAATCATCTCATGCATATCCCCATAGAAGGGGACATTGAATTTTTTGCCTGTAGTCTCCGCTTTTTCGCGATCAAGATCACAAACTGCGGTCAGTTCTGCTTCCTCCATTTGAGAAGAGAGGATTTCCGTGTATTTTTTACTGATTCTTCCGCACCCCACCAGGGCAAAACCAAGTTTGTTCATTGTATTGAGGGTTTCGTTGTTTTGTATGGAAACACGTTGTCAATATGGAAGTTTGATCAATCTTTGCGGTCAGTCAACTCGAATTCAGAATCTATTGATTTGATAGTCTTACTCAATCTTTCAATACTTCGGCGGTTATCTTCTCTCCAAAAAGCTGCTAAACCAAAAAGGAACAGCCTAGGGATTCTTAACAGGGCCAAATGGAAGTCCGGTCGAATCCCGCGATTCGAGCTTAACAACCGTTTAAATATTGAGTCTATCCCAGCGATACAGACAATAGCAATAGCAAACATGGATTGGGCAGGCACGATCAGCTTAAAATTAAAGACTTTATGAGATACGCCAGAGCGTCTGGTTGGAAATTGCTACTAGCGACTTTGCCCGGCAGACGACCATCCGGATTCGGTCATCAAACTTGGATCGGCGAATAAAGCCAAAATCCAAATATTTACCACGCGAAAGAGATAACCATGAAAGTGTTATTCAGTGCGGTACATCCCGCACAGATACTCGATACCAAGAACGTCTACCTGAAGCTCAAGGAGCAGAGTCACCAGGTCAGATACGCTGCCAGGGACCGGGAGGTGATGATCGCCCTGCTTGATTCCTTTAACGCAGACTATGTGGTGATCTCAAAAAAGGGCAGTTTTCTGCTGGAAGCCTTCATCATGCTGTTCGGCTTGTTGAAGCAGATTATCCGATTCAGACCGGATTTTATTATCGCGGTGGGTGGCAGCCTGGCTCCCTTTGCCGGCTGGTTGACACGCAGAAAGATCCTGCACTGGAGCGACTCGGAAAACTCCCTGATGATGAACTTCTTAAGCCACCCCTGGACTACCAAAAGCCTGACCAGTAAATCCTACCGGATGGGATACCGGTTTTCCGGTTTTTTGAAGAACAAGCGTATTCTGCATAACAGCCTGTTTCAACTCGCCTATTGCGGACCAGGATATTTTCAGCCTGAGCAAAAGTTCAAGCAGCGATTGGGGATCGATGAGGGAACACCGCTGTATTTCATGAGGTTGGGGAATTTCGACAGTTATCACGATGTAAATGTCCCCCGGCCGGACAAAGGCACCCTGATCACCCTCTGCAATTATCTGTCGCGAAAAGGCAGGCTTGAGATCTCCTTTGAAGGCCCACCATTACGTCAATTGGAGAAATTTAAAATGACACTGCCGCCCTCGACCATGCAGCAATATATCTATCATGCCGATCTGGTATTCTCACAGGGGGCCTGCACCGCATCGGAATCTGCTATCCTGGGTACTCCCTGCGTTTTCCAGAGCCACTTAAAATGGGGATATATTGAAGATGAAATCCAGGCCGGAATCCTGTTCAGATCAGAACCGGAAGAGATCATAGAGGCCTGTGAGCAGCACCTGGATCGCAAAACCGATCCTGATTACCGGAAACGGGTGGCCGAGTTTCTGAACGACAAGGAAGATCTGGTAGAGCTGACACTTCATATTTTGAAAGATCCCCGTTTCTGGTCGATCACGGAGACCATCGATCCCACTTTACCCCCTTTCAATCTCGATTTGAGGTTTAACAGGCTACCGGATAAATAGACTATGGAAAGGTTTAATGCGCTACTTGAGAAGGATATTAATTACAGACGGACACTGCTGGCATTGTTTGTGTTGTTTCTATTGCTGCGCTCTTTCCAGATCGGCTCTCCCATTCTCGACCGACATAGCTGGAATCAGGTATCTACGGCTGCCACGGCAATGAATATCTATAAAGATCCTGCTTCCTTCTGGAAACCTGACTTCAGCGCTATCCAGTATGATACGGATAGCTCTGTAATGGCCCAGGAATTCCCGGTGTACATGGGTTTGCTTGCCTTAGGATACACCATGTTCGGCCCACATATCCTGGTTGCCAGACTCATTTCTATTGCTATTGCCCTGGTTGGCTGGGTCTATCTTTTCAGACTCTGCAGGCTGACGGAATCGAGGTCTGCTTCCCTGTTGATCCTGTTCATTTATACCGTCAATTCTCACAACTGGTTTTTTGATCGGGCCATCAATTCCGACACGGGAATGGTCAGTTTCATGCTTGCGGCTTTCTATTACTTTTTGCAATACCTGGAACAGCGCAGCTTCAGGAATTTTCTTCTGATGACTCTGACTACTACGCTGGCGGGGCTGTTCAAGCCCTTCGGTTTAATGATCGGTTTGAGTTTTCTGGTAATTCTGTGGCGAAGAAAGAAGCTGACCACACTAAAGGATCCGTTGATATTGCTGATGGGCCTGATCGTCTGGGCGGTGAATCTCTCCTGGCTGGTTTATACCAAACTCTACGTATCCAACTCAATAGGGCTCGGACACCGACTTGGCTTTGATCCGGGCATTTTGTTTTCATTGGAATTTCCCTATGTCATGTCCCAGCGGTTCTTCGACCAGATCCTTTCTCCCTTCCTGGCATTCTTCTTCCTTTTTGCCCTGTTTTCCAAAAAGGTACGATCGGATATCGGCGCAGCCCTGCTTGTGGGTAATCTTTTCTACACGATCTATATTACCCACGGTAATATGGAACACAACTACTACCAACTCCCTCTGACCCCAGCGCTTTGCATTTATGCAGGTCTCGGAATGCACTATTGGCTCAGTAATCCCTCACAACGGTTTTCCCAGCGCTTTAGAAACCGTTTAGCCATATTTGTGATGATCGGATTTATGCTTTACAGCGGCAAAAGAGCCTGGAACCATTTCCGGCTTTCCACCGGTCCGAAAATTGTGGGGGATCAGATCAAAGAACTCAACCTGTCCGCTGATACTCTGATTCTGGCTGTGGAAACCTCCGGAACCCGTTATCACGAAATCATATACTATTCCGGACTACGTGGCTACGTAGCCCGAAAAGTCTCTCCTGAAATTATCGCCCGCCATAAGGAAAAAGGCGTGACCTACGTGGCAGTCCATCTTGAAGAGAAAGAGATGAATGATCCGGTGTTTATGACCCCGCTCCGTGAGAATCTGGATGAAGTCTGGTCGAGCTACGATTGTAAAGACACGTATTCCAGGCCATGTTTTATAGGTCTATACAAAATCAAGCCCTAAAGGTGAACCGCCCTTCTCATAAATAGAATCTGCGTTAATTACTAACAATTTTTTAATTTTAAATTCCCTCAGAATCTTATATAATACAGACTGATTTCAGTAACAAGCCAGTGCTTGCCGCACGTTGATCATAGGATGTGGTTGTATCATTGGTAAGCAATGGGTTTATCGTGTTTTTACGATGAATCTCGCTTTTGTCCTGGGATTTTCTAAAACAGGTTAATCCAATCGCAGACAGCCAGGGAATCAATAATACAAGCCCCGACACTTTCCCCCCATTCATTGAGGTTCCGTTCCGAAATCACTTTAAGTTCGGACATCTTCAGGAATGCGGAGAAAGATTCCGAAGACTGCGAGTTACTTTTCATTAATGCATGGAGAAACGGATGATTAACATTGACAGATTTAGGATGAAAACCCTTTTGATCGGGCTGTTTGTAACAAGCGGTCTGATCCCGCTGTTCATCATCGGAGGTATCAGCGCCTTTCAAGCCCAGAGGAGCTTGATGAATCAAAGCTACAACCAGTTGGAAGCCATCAGAAGCATCAAAACTGCAAAAATAGAAAAGTTTTTTAATGAACGCGAGGGCGACATCGGTGTTCTGGTTGAAACAGTCTCAACGTTGCGAACCGAAGCCTTCAGAAAATTGAACGCGGTTCAATCCATCAAAAAGGCACATTTGGCGGATTATATTAATCAACTAAAAACAGGGCTACTTCTGTTGGAGAAAAACCCGATGGTTGTGCAAGGCCTGGTGGATTTTGAAAGGGTTTTTAAAACTGTTAATGGGAAGATTGATGACACTCGCTGGCAAGCCGTTGCCGGAAAATACGATAAGCGATTGCGCGAGCTGAATGAGATCAACGGCTGGTACGATTTGTTTTTGATCAACCCTGCCGGATCGATTATTTATACTGTGGAACGGGAATCGGATCTGGGGATGAGTATTCCCGATACCGCCTTGAAAGATAGCGGTATTGGCGAAGCATTCTCCAAAGCAAAAGAAATCACCGGAGAGGGACTCGCCATGGGGGATTTCAAGCCCTATGCCCCCTCCAATGGTGATCCTGCCGCATTTTTTATGTCGCCTGTCAGAAACGACAGAGGTGTTTTACTGGGTTATGTGGCATTGCAGTTCCCTTTGGATCAGGTCAACAAGATCATGTTGAATAGAGATGGTATGGGGAATACCGGTGAATCATATCTTGTGGGAAGTGACATGTTGATGCGATCCGATTCCTTTCTCAATCCAGAGAATTTTTCCGTAACCGCCTCCTTTAAAAATGGCAACAAGGTCGATACACATGCCACCCGTAAGGGTCTTGAGGGAGAAACAGGAACCGGTGTAATCCAGGATTACAACAACAATCCGGTTCTTTCCACCTGGACACCGGTCGAACTGGATAAGGACATCACTTGGGTTATGATTTCAGAACTGGATGTTGCAGAGGCTTTCAGTCCGGTCGATGAGCAAGGCAACGCGTTTTTTGCCAAGTATAAGGAGATGTATGGCTACTATGACCTGTTTTTGATCAATCCCGATGGATATGTCTTCTACACCGTGACCAAAGAAGCCGATTACCAGACCAATATGGTGAACGGTCCCTACGCCGATTCCAACCTCGGTAAACTGGTTCGTAAGACACTTGATTCAAAAGCATTCGGGTTTGCCGATTTCGAGCCTTATGCTCCCAGCCATGGGGACCCCGCCGCATTTATTGCCCAGCCGGTCGTTCATGACGGAAAGCCTGATCTGGTAGTGGCCTTGCAGATTTCCCTTGATGCAATCAACGATATCATGTCGCTGAGGGAGGGGATGGGTGAAACCGGTGAGTCGTATCTGGTCGGTGCTGATAACCGAATGAGATCAGATTCTTATCTAGACAAGACAAATCGTTCGGTGGTCGCCAGTTTCGCCGGCAACATAAAAAACAACGGTGTCGATACCGAGGCTTCCCGTCAAGCTTTGGCAGGGAGTACGGGAACAGGTCTGATTATAGATTATAACGGCAATTCAGTATTGTCGTCCTACGCACCTTTGAAAATGTGGGACACAACCTGGGCTTTGATCAGCGAAATCGATGAAAGTGAAGTCAAGAGTCCTGTATATGCCCTGCTGGTGTTTATTGCCATCTCCTGCATTTTGATTGCCATATTTGGATTTATTGTTGCCACCTATATCACCCGGCGAGTTATCTATCGATTGGGAGGGGAACCAGCCGAAATTGCCGAAATCGCCAATACGGTGTCTTTGGGCGACCTGTCCCTTGAGTTATCCTCTGAAGAGGAAGCAACGGGTGTCTACCAGGATATGGTGAGAATGGTGGCTAATTTGAAAGAGACGGCTTCACTGGCTGAAAAGATTGCTGGAGGAGATCTGACGGTGAAAGTCAACCTGCTTTCTGATAAAGATATGCTGGGTAAATCCCTGGACGGGATGGTGAGGCAATTAAGCGGTATTGTTCACGAGATTTCAACTGCTTCCAGCAATGTCGCCGCCGGCTCAGGGGAACTGAGTTCGGCATCACAGTCTTTGAGTGTGGGAGCTACGCAACAGGCTTCATCTTTGGAGGAAATTTCCAGCTCCATGACAGAGATTGAGCAGCAGGTGAAACAGAATGCGGAAAATGGCGTACAGGCTACTCAATTGACGGAAGAGGCACGCAATCACGCATCGTCCGGTGATACACAGATGAACCGGATGGTTTCTGCCATGGAAGAAATCAATGAATCAAGCCGAGAGATTGCCAAAATCATCAAGGTTATCGACGAGATAGCATTTCAAACCAACCTGTTGGCCTTGAACGCTGCTGTTGAAGCTGCGCGCGCGGGCAAGGACGGGAAGGGATTTGCAGTTGTGGCGGAAGAGGTCAGGAACCTTGCTTCCCGAAGTGCCGAGGCTGCCAAAGAGACGGAACAGATGATCGAACGTTCCATCAATAAAGTCTCCGAAGGAAATAGTATCGTTGAGCAGACAGCATCCGCATTCCAGGAAATTGTTGTATCCGTGGGGAAAATCAACGATCTGGTGAAGGAGATCGCCAACGCTTCTAATGAACAGGCCCTGGGTGTTTCCCAGGTTTCCCAGGGATTGGAACAGATTGATCAGGTAACCCAGCAGAACTCTGCTCATGCGGAGGAGACTGCTTCGTCATCTGAAGAATTGTCCAGTCAGGCCATGCTGCTGCAGGAGCAGATTGATTTCTTCAACATTGGTGGCAGCTATAGAAGCATGAAACCCAGCCGCACCGCGGGTGTTTACGAGAAGATTCCGGCTGCAGAAGAACTATTAAAAATCGACACAACAAATAGCAAACAGGTGATTGGTTCAAAGGAGATTGAGACTCAGGTTGAACCTCATCTGGCAGGTCGTCAGAAGATTATCCTGGATGATACCGATTTTGATCGCTATTGAGGTCGACGAACACCGCTCTTGCGAGGTATGAATCAATGGGATAAATCTCAAATCAGATCTGCCGGGCTGGTAACAGTAACTCCGGGACGGTTGAGGACATGGGTATAAATCATTGTTGTTGACACATCAGCATGACCCATCAGTTCCTGAACCGTCCGGATATCGCACCCGTTTTCCAGAAGATGTGTGGCAAAGGAGTGTCGCAGGGCATGGCAGTTGACTTTTTTATTGATGTTTGCGGTCGCGGCAGCTTTTTTGATTCTTTTCTGGAGATTGTTTTCATGAAGATGGTGCCTTCTGGTTTTACCGGATCTTGGATCAACAGCCAGCCTTTTTGAGGGAAAAACATATTGCCATCCCCACTCTTTAGCCGCTTTGGGATACTTCCGTGACAGCGCATCCGGCAGATAGACCTCTCCGTAACCATTCTTCAGATCCAGGCGATGCTGCTTTCGAACATCGGTCAGGTGCTCTTGCAGAGCCATATTATATTTGTCCGGTAAAGGTACAACCCTGTCCTTGCTGCCTTTTCCGTCCCTGACCACAAGCTGCCGATAGTCGAAATCCACATCATTTACCCTGAGCCTGATGCACTCCATTAACCTGAGACCGCTGCCATACAGCAAACCCGCCATGAGCGAAAAGGTTCCGTCTTCTATCGTTGCCAGGAGTCTCCGCGTTTCCGAAACTGATAATACTACAGGCATCTTTCGCGGCCTTTTTGCGCGAGTGAAATCACCCAATTCTTCCAAAGGCTTCTTCAAAACCTGGTTGTAAAGAAAAACAAACGCATTCAAAGCCTGATTTTGAGTGCTTGCAGACACATTCCGCTGGATAGCCAGGTATTCCAGGAATGAGATAACCTCCGCCTTATGCATGTCCTCGGGATCTCTACCGTCATAATAACTAATAAATCGTTCCAACCAGTTTAGATATGATTTTTCAGTTCTAATAGAGTAATGACGCCGCCGAATCTCTGTTGCAATACGTTGAAATAACTGTTTGTATTGATTCCTAGCCTGTTCCCTGACGATGTTATTTTCCATCCTGATATGACGACCGACTATTGGGATATCACGTGCGATGGTGGCGTAATCGGACTCCAGCTCTGTTGCGGAAGCCATCCAGTATTCCCAGTCAATTTTACTACTCCAATTACTGTCCACCATTTCTACGAAAAGAATCCTTATAGCCTCGATCAATTGCTTATACTGCCAGGCCTCCAGTTTTTGTTCTCTTGCCACCCTATCGAAATATGATTCAAGATCCTCCGGCGTATGTTTTGACAATCGCTTCGAGGAATGTTCCTTGATATATTGCTCTGCCCGCAAGACATACCATCGGAATAGATTTTTCCTGATACCATTAATTACCAATTTGTTTTCATACTTATTCCAGAACCTGTTAACCGAATGAACGTTTTTATCGGCTTGAGATTTTTCCATCATTTCTATAAATATAACAGATCAATTCAAGAACGCACCGAAACTTGAAAAATCGGTATGGAAAGAAAAACCAATCACAAATTAGCAACGTTTTTTCATCGTACTATCTGTTTGACATAATCAGAAAACAGTGCACTAGATAGATTCTGTCTAGTACATTATTAAATAATTCTGTCTAATTAACTGATAAGCAGACCCTGAACGGGCCTGCTTATCGACCGATGTTGAGCGGGTCTAATAATGACCCTAGACCGATAAACCCTGCAAGGGTCTGCCTATCAATGTCGTTCGAGCTATGTGATACATACCGCCAGTCGGCTCAAATGCCGACCGGCGGCCCGCTCAACATCG
>JANQGX010000040.1 GCA_028282885.1 SAR324 cluster bacterium | reverse complement strand
AATCTTGCTTTCCACCCGATGCTTCCAGACGGCTTCGATCTTCCAGTCAATGAGCTCCCTCAGCTCTTTGGAAAAGAGTTTCCTGCCCCATGACTTAAGACCCAGCTTTTTCTCGATCTCATGCTTGCGGGTATGATCGCAGTAATAGAACCATTCCGTAACCGGAGAAACCTTGGCAATGATGCCCTGCTGGCTGAAGAGGCGTGTTCAAATCGCAAAATGTCAACTACGTCCCTAATTTCAGAATGGCTGGCAATCTTTGATTTATATCCGAGGCAGGATTAGAAAAGTGAAATATTTAAAAAAAAGCCTTGCCAGTTTTTTAACTGTGAGTTAATAATTCACAACTTAGGAGGATAACTATGAACCATCGCAATTATGACGCAAAAAGAGACAATCCTGCTATTCACCGTTTATGGCGAGAAATTGGCTGGTTGTCTGAAGATGACTTGAAACTTGTTGGATTAGGCCTTAAAGGAGTTAATGCCACAGTAGCGGAGCTGGATGGTGAAGTGGAAAGCCTGGCCATGAGCAATATTTGCAACATGAAATATGTAAATCAAAGCGTGAAGTTTTCTGCTGTATCGGCTGTCTGCACCAGTATGATTGCCAGACAACAGAGTTTCGCCGCCAGACTGACCGCCCTTCGATTGGCCCAAGATGCTCAGGCCGGCGCCGAGTTTGCCGGTTTAGGCGTGTTTGATCAAGGCTTTTATGATCGACTCGGATTCGGGACAGGGAGCTATGAGAATATTCTGCGTGTAACACCATCCAGTTTCAAAGTGACTGTCAAGCCGGGTCAACCGGTTAGGCTTTTTCCCAAGGACTGGAAAAAAATCCACAATTCCCGCATAAAAAGGCTGAAGACTCATGGTGCCATAGATCTTCACCCGTCACATACCCGGTTTGAATTGCTCTTGGATAAAGACAGTTGCGGTTATGGGTATCTCAACAAAAAGGGGGAATTAACCCATCATTTTGTATTCGAGAAAAAATTCAATTATAAAGATCCAACAAGAATAAAATGGATGTGTTATCGCAACAGGGATCAACTGATCGAACTGCTGGCCTTGATAAAGAGTTTCGGAGATCAGGTTAGAGCTGTTGAATTTCAAGAACCACCGCTTATCCAGATGCAGGATTTCATTTCCCGCCCGTTTTGGTATCAAACCATCACTGAAAAATCCAGATACGAGAACTCCATGCGCGTATACGCCTATTGGCAAGTTCGGATCTTAAACCTGGCAAAATGCATTGAAAAAACCAGGTTGAGACATGGCGATCTCGCATTCAACCTGGAATTGAGTGACCCGATTGAAGACATTTTGAAAAAAGAAAAATCAAGCTGGAAAGGAGTAGCGGGAAACTACACGGTAACCTTGGGGAAAAACTCAAAACTTAAAACCAGGACGACCAGAAACCTCCCTTGCCTTAAAGCTTCCGTGGGCGCTTTTTCACGTTTATGGCTGGGTGTGGGATCAGCAACTTCCCTGGCCACCAGTGATGATCTGAAAGCACCCGCCACATTGCTGGAAGAACTGGATCACGCCTTGTGTTTGCCCAAGCCGCATCTCGATTGGGATTTTTGAAAAGGCGCGGGACCGATTCTTATAACCCGGCAGGGCCTTAGCACCATCCTGCCTTTTGAACATGATATCACCGGGTACTCCCCTGGTTTTTTCTATCGTCCTGGTGAGCCGAAAATCTGAGACATTCTATTTTCATACTGTTTGCTTTTTTCGTGATTACTTGACTGGTTATAAATTTGGGTGATCCCTTTTCCAGGGGTATCGAGGAACGGGACGTTAACCTGTAGTTTTTCACGATTTCAGGGCATCACGCAACGCAAACCAGGAAGCTTTTGGTGTGCGCTTAAGCGTTTCGAAATCTACATGTACAAGGCCGAAGCGTTTATCGTATCCGAGTGCCCATTCGTAGTTATCGAGCAGGGACCAGATAAAATATCCTGCCACTGGCACGCCATGGTCGATTGCTGTCCGGACTTCGGCAAGGTGGGCGTTGAGATAGTCGATGCGTGCGGTGTCATTGATTATGCCATCAACAATGGTATCATTTGAAGCCAGGCCATTTTCTGTGACGAAGATTGGAGCCCTGCCCTTGCTTGCGGTATGGACGCGTTCAAGAAACCCCCTGATACCGGATGGAAAGATCTCCCATCCCATGGACGTCTGAGGCAAATCACCTACATGTTCGGCTACCGCCGGCAGAGGTCCGTCGGGTGATGGCCCCAGCAGTTTTCGCGTATAATAGTTGACGCCATACCAGTCCACGGGCACGGCGATCTTGTCAAGATCAGACTCCCAACCCGAGGGCAGCCAGGGTTCCAGGTAACGGAGTGCTTCACCCGGATAGACACCGTTACAGGTTGCTTCCAGAAACCATCGGTTATAGATTGCGTCATAGCATTCCGCTGCTGCTGTAGCTTCTGCCGTGCTGTCAACAGGAAGAGGATATTCGAAATTGAACACTACACCGGGGCGTCCCGCATTGTGGCTGCGAATGACATCCAGTGCATGTGCCTGGGCAAGAAGGACATGGTGCATTGCCCGGGCTGCCGCACGGATGTCTCGCAATCCAGGTGCATGCAACCCCATGAAATGAGACAACCAACCCACACACCATGGCTCATTGATCGGTGCTGTTGCATAGAGTCGATCGCCGATTCGTGACAGTATCGTGTCACTGTATTCCGCAAACCAGTTCACAATTTCCGCATTGCACCAGCCACCGAGATCAGCCAGCGGCGATGGCAATTCCCAATGATACAGGGTCAGGCATGGTTTCAAGTGTTGAGCACAAATCTCATCGACGAGGCGATCATAGAAGTCAAGGCCTTCAGGATTTGGTTGACCGATTCCGTCAGGAATCACTCGTGACCAGGCAGCAGAAAAGCGATAGGCATCAAGGCCTGCATTGTTGACCAGAGCGAGATCTTCAGGATAGCGATGATAGTGATCGCAGGCAATTGCGCCATTTTCGCCTTTAATGACATTCCCGGGAGTGGCAGCGAAACTATCCCAATGATTTTTCCCTGCGTTGCCGTAGGCTTGTCCTTCTATCTGGTAGGCGGAAGTCGCCACACCGAAAACAAAATCTGCCGGGAAATCGGCACGCGTCCATTTCAGAGCGTCAGCCATGATTATTCCTCATCAAGTTCTCACCGATAACCAAGCGGGTTAACGCGTAGCAAGAGATGAAAAACAGTGTGAGCATTATAGAAAAGACAGCTACAAAAAAGAGCACCGGTGTCTATTTTTGATAAAGCAGTGACTCTTTGTTTGCGAACAGGTGAACCTTTTCAGGTGGAGCGGATACATGTACGATTTTATCGCGCAAGTTCCCATGATTACCGGGCAGCTTCGCGATAACCCCGCTGCCGTCGTGGCTTTCTGATTCGAAGTACAAAAGTGTGACCTCTCCAAGGGCTTCCGTAATCTCGACCTGTCCGGTGTAGAGTCCATCACGATCTGTGGTGATTAAATCTTCCGGGCGGACTCCGATGTTAACCGAGCGACCCTGATCTTCGTCCCGGGTCGGTACGGATGATCTGGCTATACCACCACCATCAAGGGCAATAGTGGTTTCATTCCCGGTGGTCGATATCTTTCCTGCAAGTATATTCATCGCCGGCGATCCAATGAACTGAGCAACAAATTCATTCTGAGGTCGTTCGTATAACTCAAGCGGTGTCCCTACTTGAGCAATGCCTTTGTTAGCAAGCACAACGATGCGGCTGGCCAGGGTCATTGCTTCAACCTGGTCATGGGTTACATATATCATTGTCCTGTCAGGCATGGCCTCCTTTAATCGCGCTATTTCAATACGTGTAGCAACACGTAAGGCTGCGTCGAGGTTTGAAAGAGGTTCGTCGAACAGGTACACTTTGGGATCTCGGACAATTGATCGGCCGATAGCCACGCGTTGTCGCTGTCCGCCTGACAACGCCTTTGGCAATCGGTCAAGGTAGGGTTCGAGTTGAAGGGTTTGGGCCGCCTTGGTTACGGCGGCATCGATATCTGCTTGTGACTTTTTGGCGATTTTGAGGGCGAACGACATGTTTTCCCGCACTGTCATGTGCGGATAGAGGGCGTAAGACTGGAAGACCATGGCAATGCCCCGCTGCGCAGGAGGTACGTCGTTGACCAACTGGCTGTCTATCTCCAAGGTGCCCGCGGTAATCTTCTCCAATCCGGCAATCATGCGCAACAGCGTCGATTTTCCGCACCCCGACGGTCCGACAAAAACGATCAATTCACCAGCGGTGATATCAAGATTAATATTCTTTAATACATTGACATTACCCGGATATGTCTTTTCGATTCCTCTTAATTTCAAATCAGCCATTTTCATTCGCTCCTTCAAAGGCAATGGCCCATTGCCAGGGATCAAGATGGAGAGGTCCGGTCTTTGGAAGTGGAACACCGTCTACTGTGTCACCGATGCTTTTCCATTCTCCGGCAGGCATGTTCACTTCCATAACCTGATCGCCCATATTAAAAATGCAGCAAATCCTGCAGTTCTGAGATCTTCGTAAAAAGCACAGCACGGAACCGTCGGCTCTGACGACTTCGAAGTCTCCTGTAGCCAGTGCAGTGTATCTATGGCGCAAAGCGATGACATTCCGGTAGTGATTGAGCATACTGCCTGCATCGTCCTCTTGCGTTGAAACCGCTCTTTGTTGTTGTTCAACACAAACCGGTAACCAGGGTTTGCCCGACGAAAAGGCCGCGTTGTCTACCGAAGAATCCCACACCATTGGTGTGCGACACCCATCGCGCCCCTTGAATTCGGGCCAGAATTCGATTCCATAAGGATCCTGCAAGTCATCGAAACTCACATCGGATTCTCGCAATCCCAGCTCTTCTCCCTGGTAAATACAAACAGAACCGCGCAGGCACACAAGCAACAGGACATGCAGCCGCAAAGCCGCTTCGGAGAGTTGCCAGCGACTCGCATGGCGCTTGACGTCATGGTTGGAAAACGCCCAGCAGGCCCACCCATCAGCGGCGACTTCATCTATCCTGGTAAAAACCTGCTCAATCCGGGACGGTGTGACCGGCTGTGGTTCCAATAGTTCGAAGGCGTAGCACATATGTATACGCTCATTGCCGGCGGTATATTGTCCCAGTAATTCCAATCCCTGCTGTGCGTCACCAACCTCACCCAGGCTGGTCGGCCCTCCGAACGCATCAAGCAGCGTTCGAAAGCGTTTCAAAAAGTCAAGGTTTTCCGGTTGGTTTTTTGAGTAGAGATGATGCTGGTAATTATAAGGGTTCACGATTGGCGCAATGGAATCGTTGCGCTTTTCGGCTGATAATGCCGGATTGTTTCGTAATTCAGCGTCATGCACGTAGAAATTGATCGTGTCCAGTCGGAAACCGTCAACACCGTGCTCCAGCCAGAATCGTGCTACGTCCAGAAGAGCATCCTGAACGGCCGGACAATGGAAATTCAGATCGGGCTGGCTTGCCAGGAAATTGTGCAGGTAATATTGCCGTCGCCGTGTATCCCATTGCCAGGCTGAGCCACCAAAAACTGACAACCAGTTATTGGGTGGTGAACCGTCGGGTCTTGCATCAGCCCAGACATACCAACCAGCTTTATCGTTATTTCGGCTGGAACGGCTTTCCCGAAACCATTCATGTTGATCAGAGGAGTGGCTCAGCACAAGGTCGATCATGATCTTCAACCCAGTTTTATGAGCCTGTGCGAGCAGCACGTCAAAATCATCCAGCGTCCCGAATATCGGATCAATATCACGATAATTGCTGACATCGTACCCAAAATCCTTCATCGGTGACGTGAAAAAGGGAGAAATCCAGACCACATCGACACCGAGAGAAGCAAGATATGGCAGACGCTGCGTGATTCCGATGATATCGCCAATGCCATCGCCATTGGAATCCTGGAAACTGCGTGGATAGACCTGGTAAATCACGCAGCCGCGCCACCATTCAATAGGCTTCTTCTCTGTCTTCATTTGTCGCTCTTCTGTTATTTAACCGATCCTGCCAACAGGCCGCGCACAAGATAGCGTTGCATCAGGAAAAAGACGACCAGCGGAATCACAATTGAGACAAAGGCGGCTGTTGCCAGAATCTCCCAATTCCCACCGCGGGTTCCAAGTAGTTCGACAATGCGATTGGTCATCACTGTGGTCTCTCCGGTCGCATCGATCAGGAATACCTTAGCAACAAGCAGGTCGTTCCAGGTCCACAGGAATTGAAAAATGGCGAACGACGCCAGCGCCGGAAATGACAAGGGCAGAATGATTTTAACAAAAATTTGGAAGTCCGTGGCGCCATCAACGCGCGCGTTTTCAATAATATCACGGGGCAGGCTGGCCATATAGTTGCGCAAGAGGTATATGGCCAGGGGCAATCCGAATCCGGTGTGGGCAAGCCAGACGCCAAGGTAGCCCTTGCCGATACCAATGCTGAGATGCAGCTTCAACAATGGGATTAACGCCAATTGCAGGGGTACAACCAGCAGGCCGACGATGATAGCGATCAGCACCGCACGACCGGGAAAATTCATCCATGCCAGGGCATAGGCGGCAAAAGCCGCGATAACAATGGGAATAATTGTCGCCGGGATCGTTACCGTGAGAGTATTGAAAAAGGCTTTCGTCATGCCTTCGATATTCGTCTCATCGAACAACATTTTGTCATAGTTGGCAAAGGTAAAGTCCGGTGGGGTGCGAGCCGTTACAAACACCCGCTGGCCGCGACCTTTCATTCGATTCTCGGGACCGGACCAGGTATAGTTGCCGGAGGCGTCAACGGTGATGGTCTCTCCTTTCTTGAGATCAGCTACATCGCCGGGCTGATATTTCGAAATAGCCCGCGATGAGGTGCCCCAGGCACTGATCTCCGCCTCAACGCCTTCCTGGAACAGGTTACCTTCAACATAATAGCGACCGTTGCGTTCCACCCTGAATTCATCCGGATCAGCCGCGCGCAAAACGAGATTCTGTTCGACCTCGCCAAGCGATGCCCACCAGCCGCTGGTTGCTATCTGGTCAGCTGTGCGAAAGGAGGATACAAACAAGCCAACCGTCGGGAACAGCCACAACAAGATCAACAAGGCAACAGAGATGTGAACAACCCAGACCAGGGCGGATTTTCTTCCAGCAATATTGTCCATACGTCTCTCCTATTTCATTTCCTTGCGGGCATTGACGACGTTCCATACCAGAATTGGGGTGACCAGCAACATAATAATAATCGCACTTGCAGATCCCACACCCCAGTCATTAGCGCGGAACAGCTTGTCAAACATATAGTTGGCCAGCACCTGCGTCTGCCACTGACCATTGGTCATGGCAAACACAATATCGAAAACCTTGAGAACCGTCAGGGTAATGGTTGTCCAGACAACGACAATGGTACCCATGATCTGTGGCACTTTGATACGGAAGAAAACCTGGAAAGGGTTGGCCCCATCCACGATTGCCGCTTCAATTGTCTCCTCGGGAATACCTCGCAAGGCGGCAGAAAGAATGACCATTGCGAAGCCGGTCTGAATCCAGATCAGCACAACCATCAGGAAGAAACTGTTCCAAAAAGGCAAAGTCAACCAGGTCTGGGGTTTGCCGTATTCAAGCTCGGCACCAAAGATACGCCAAACGTTTAACAGTGCCAGTACGGCGAGATATAAACCGAAGCCGGACAACGCTACCTGAACAGCCTTTGCCAGCCACCCTGTATTTTTTCGACCGGTAACAATGGGTTGCAGCACAATCCAGACAGTATAAACCACAATAGTGGCAAAACCGAGCAGCAGTATCGCCGGCAACAGCGTCAAAAACAGGAATGATCCGATCCCCCCTTCAAACTGGAGCCACACTGCATTCAAGACACCTATCTGCTCATTGCTGGCAGGCCGCACATCATAGATGAGCTTGAAGATAACCGACGCACCGACGAATGAGATGGCCATTGGCATGAATATCAGTGATTTGGCAATATTTCCCCAGGCGATCCGATCGGTCAATTGTGCTGCCAGCAAACCGAACGCCGTCGATGTCGCCGGGACAACAATCAACCATAACATATTGTTGCGCATGGCTTCCCAGAATTTTGCCTCGCTGGCCATTTGTCGGTAGTTTTGAATTCCCACAAATGCTCCCTCGAGAGAACGATCCGTTATTGACAAGCGAAGGGTTTCAAACACCGGGTAAGCCAGGTACAATCCGAGCGCAAAGACTGCCGGAGCCAGGAACAGCCACGGCCGGACCAGATTAGCGCGATTGATGTTTTTACCGCGATCGTCAAGCCGTGGTGGAAATATGAACTTGTCCAGCACCAGGTTTGCCAGGTAGAAATACCCCAGGCAACCGCCGATGCCAAACATGATAGTAATAACCCCTTGTAGTGCAGGATGCATCTTTTATTTCTCCACAGAGTCGCTGTAAGTCTTCGGTATCCGGCCGGGGCCGGATGCCGTTCCGGTTTCTTTATTTCAGTGCGTCCCAGGATTTCTGTATTTCGTCAGCGACTGCTTTTGCCGATTTTCCGCCCGCATAATCGACCATTCCGGTCCAGAAAGAACCGGCGCCAACGGCTCCGGGCATCAGGTCTGATCCATCAAATCGGAAGGTGGTGGCACCGAGTAGAATATCATTCATTTTACGCAGTGTCGGGTCGCCAAATTTCGATTTGTCGACACCTTTGTGCGGCGTCAAAAAGCCTTTAAGGGCCATCCAAATCTCATGTGCTTCGGGGTTCTGCAAAAATTTGATTAAGTCGTGAGCTCCCTTGCTCTCTTTGGTGATGGCCCACACGGTGCCGGCACCAAGAACCGGTTTCCCAAGATTCTTGCTTGCATAAGCCGGAAAATAAAAGAAATCGGCATCCTCACCAACTACAGTACCTTCCGGGAAAAACGCCGGGATAAAACTTGCTTGACGGTGAAGGTAACACATCGGTGGTGATGAAAACAATCCCTTCGGGCTGTCGCGAAAATCTGTAGAAGCTACCGTTCCAGCGCCGCCCACGACATATTTATTATTGCGTGCAAAAAAACCGAACTCTTCGATAGCTCCGACAATGCGTGGATCATTGAATTTGATCGAGTTGTCAATCCAACCGTCGTAGACCGAGGGATCCTGGGTACGCAACAGGAGATCTTCAACCCAGTCGGTAGCAGGCCAGCCGGTTGCACCGCCGGAACCAAGACCGATACACCAAGGCGTGCCACCGTCGGCTACGATCCGGTCGGACAGTTTCTTTAGTTCCTCCATTGTTTCAGGTATCTCATAACCGGCATCCTCAAAGTTCTCCGGAGAATACCAGACCAGGGATTTCAGATCGACCTTGAAGAAAAAGCCAAACAATTGCTTCTTACCATTCTTGTCGGGATACGTGCCAAGATCCACCCAGGACTGCCCGGCGGCGTAGTTCTTTTTGATCCAGTTTCCCGTGCCTGCTTTCAGAGGCGTCAGAAATCCGCGTTTTGCCATACCGGCAGCGAGGCCGGGCTGGGGGAAAACGGCAATGTTCGGTGCGGAGCCGGCTTCGGCGTCAACAAGGATTTGCTGTTCAAAGGAATCGGATCCCACATATCGGACATCGTGCCCGGACTTCTTGGCAAAGGCCGACAATACAGCCTCTACATTCTCCTGATCAGGTCCGAGCCACGGACCAAATACGGTGACTTGCTCCGCATTGGCGCTGTTGAAGAACAGCGTCAAGGCCGCTAATGCGGTAATAAGATGTTTTTTCACGTTATCTCCTCCTGGTAACGAAACTAATCGCCTAGTTTCTTATTATTGCCTTCTCAATGTGAGGAACCAGCCGGTGGCGCTGGTCTTCCCCCAGATGGATGATCCGTACCGGATTCTATAAAACAACGCTTAAGTAGAGTTCGCGTCAACTCTCCAACGTTACCCGCGACGCCCTCAATTAGCTTTAAATTAGCGACGGTGAAAATTCCGGGGTCGTTCATAATTGAATGTTCAGGGCGATTTGGGAGGTTTTACTGATAGCATCGCCGGGTCTGCATGTCAATCTTTAATCTGGTCTGTTTCCAGGAACTGCTAACGCTTTTCCATTGACGTGAGCCCTTCAAATCCGTGTGGAATAACCGTTTTACATTTTCCGCAGTTGAACCTGCGGATCGGTTCAACTGCGGTTGATGGGAGTGGGGATGTTAGAAGGGGTACTTTTTACTTTTGATCAGTTTTTCTGCTATTGCCCGTTTGAAGGCAATGGTGTTTTCCATGGGGGCGGAAGCCAGTTTATCAACATCGGCTATGAGCTTTTCCAGAGCCTCTCCGGATTCAGCAAATGCCAGAACATTTTTACTCAAACCCGCCATTTTAAGGATCGTATCCGCGCAATATGCCTTAACTGCGGCCACCTGCAACTCGGCTTTTTTCTCTCCTTTAGTTCCAAGGTATTTTTGAGCCCGCAGCAGGCCTGATTCCATTACAAATATTTCAATTACCATTTCGGCCAGGAGTTCGATAACCTCCTGATCTTCCTGAAGGGTTTCCAGCAGCTTCTGGGTAACCGTGTTGACTGTCAGTAAAAAGATGTTTTTACTGTTCTTCAGGATCTGTTCTTGTGCTGCCAGCGGCGAGTCTTTTTTAAACGCACTGGAATCATAGGCGGAAATTTCTTCAAGAGCAGCGGACACAGTTTCCAGCAGTGGCAGTTTACCCTTCATCGCCATTTTCAGGATGTTTCCGGTGATCACCAGTCGATTGATCTCGTTGGTCCCCTCGAATATCCGGTTAATGCGGGAATCCCGGTAAGCACGTTCTGCAGGATACTCGGCAATGTAGCCGTTTCCACCGTAGATTTGGACCAGTTCATCCACCACGTAATCCAGAGTTTCACTGCCAAATACCTTGGTGATGGCACATTCCACGCTGTATTCCTCAATGGCTTTGGCAACCTCTTCTCCACTTTTTCTGGCAGCTTCGTCAAGGGTGCCCATCTTATCATCTATGGCGGCAGCCAGTCGGTATACAATCGACTCTGTCATATAGGTCTTGATGGCCATTTGGGCCAGTTTATTGCGAATCATCCCAAAAGAGCTGATCTTTCTCCCGAATTGAACCCGTTCATTTGCGTACTTGACGGCCGTGGCCATCGTGAATTTCGCTCCTCCCATGGCATTGGACCCAAGTTTGTATCTTCCGATATTCAGGACATTGAAAGCGATTTTATGACCGGCGCCAATGGTAAAAAGTACGTTTTCCACCGGCACCTTGCAGTCCTTAAGAATTACCGGTACTGTCGAAGAACCCTTAATCCCCAGCTTGGCCTCCTCGGCTCCGATTGAATATCCTTCAAAACCCTTTTCCACTATAAAACCGGTGAATTTTTCACCATCAACTTTGGCAAAGACCGTCAGAACATCAGCCCAGGCTCCATTCGTGATAAATATCTTTTCACCGTTCAGGAGGTAGTGACTTCCATCTTCCGACAACACAGCGGTCGTTGCCGCATTCATAGCATCGGATCCGGCACCTGACTCAGTAAGGCAATAAGCGCCTATCATTTCCCCGGTCGCCAGTTTGGGCAGGTATTTCTGCTTTTGCTCTTCGGTTCCAAAGAGATAAATCGGCAGACTGCCAATACCGGTCTGACAGGAGTGAGATACGGCAAATGAATTTGCACCACCCATGGCTTCTCCCACCAGGCAGGCACTGATTTTATCCATTCCCTCTCCACCATACTCCTCCGGTATATCGGTAGCATTAAGACCTAATTCTCCAGCAGTGGTGAACCAGTTCCTGACATTGGTTTCGTCTTTTTTCTCTACCTCTTCGGCATTCTCGGCCAGCTCTTTTTTTACAAAATCAAAAGCCGCCTTGTAGACCATCTTTTGTTCATTGGTAAATTCTTCCGGAGAAAATACATCCTCCTGCTTGATGTCACTAACCAGAAATTCACCACCACTCATTATTTTCCTTTCTTTCATCCAAAACCTCCTGTTTGATTGATCGCTTAAGCAAACCAGAATCATTCTGATTCGAACACGTTTCACGCTACCATGTTTATGAAATTTTTGGGAGTCTGATTTTGTGTCCTCCTCCATAAAACTGCGTTTTAATTTGAAAGCTTCATCCCATTGACCGGGCAGAAGGAGCAGTTGGCAGTCAGCAGAACAGAAAAAAACTGTCATCAGAGAGTTATCGAAAAGCTGTTTTTGTGTAAAAGAGAAGTATGATCGAATCTTGCCATTTGTGTTGAAAAAGGGAAGCCTTTTTCAAGAGCCAAGCTGGGGCAAAGCAATCGCGGCTGGTAGCGAGGGCTTGGTTGCCAACGTTAAAAAGACTGAATTAAGTCATGATTTAAGGATATTTTCTATCCATCACATCGATTTAGCTTGCTTTCGCCTCGGAAAAATCTAATATTTGCATGGCTCTTCTCCTGATCAGTAATGGATTCTGCGATTTGACTAGGGAGCTTTGTTCTCAGCAACCTTCCTATATTCAGATATTTGGGTTTGCAAAAGATATCGAAAGGAAAGACAGGGGTGGAAGGATACCGATAGGGGTGGTAGATTTGTTTTGATAAATGGTTAAAGCCCGTAAACAGGTTTCTTTGAACTGGATAAAGCAATGAAAACAGGGGATTGGTAATGGAACACAATAATGAGACACAGACTTCGTCGGAATCAAGTGCTAAGTCCTTTCAGAAGAAATCGTTTTTCTTCGGATTTGTCCTGTTGATTTCACTTTCACTGGCCTGGGGCGTTTGCTGGCCTTTCATGAAAATTGCCCTTTCCGAGCTTCCCATCTGGACCTTCCGTGTATATACCATCCTGTTCAGTGTCATCGGGTTCTCGATAGTGATTAAGTTCTCAGGAATCTCGCTCTCCGTTCCTCCAAAAGAGATCAAGCAGATCATCGTTATTGCCCTGTTCAATATAACTGGCTGGCAAATCCTTTCCGCCTATGGCCTTGCCAATATGAATGCCGGAAGAGCCTCTATCATTGCCTATACCATGCCTGTCTGGGCAACCATTGCAGGAAGAGTTCTTCTGAAGGAAAAGTTGACGGGAGCAAAACTGATCAGCCTTGTTTTGGGGATGGCAGGGATCATGGTGCTGATGGGTGAGGAAATCGGCAGGTTCGCTACAACTCCCGTGGGAACGATCACTATGATCTTTTCGGCTGTCAGTTGGGGGGTTGGTACTGCCTTGATAAAATACTTCACATGGACGATCCCTCCATCAGTTCTTGCCTGCTGGCAACTCTTTTTTGGCGGAATACCGGTAGTACTGGGGGCATTGGTGCTTGAGTCCTCCTCTATTTTGACCCCGATTTCCTGGCAGACTGTCGTTGCGCTCTGCTATGTTGTGATGATCGGAAACGTCTTTGCTTATTGGGCCTGGTTCAGAATCCTCGGGCTGTTTTCGGCAACCATCTCCTCAGTAGGTATACTCATGGTGCCGGTTATTGGCGTTTTCAGCAGCAGTATTCTGCTTTCGGAAATCGTCGGCATCCTGGAAATTCTTGCTCTTACCCTGGTTATATCCGCTCTTTCGATTATCTACTTCAAAAAATCCAGTTGATACTTCGTGAAGAGATCAGGAATACGGGGGGTGTCGAGTCAACCCTCCAAAATCGCACAAAACAGCATTGAGTTTCTTCATCATTTCCCAAAAGAAGGAATGTGAAGAAATATGGAGAAGGGTAGAGTAAGGGGAGTGGATCACCTACTCTATCCTTTGCTTTCCCTTTTTGATGAAAGCGATATCGTGATGCTTTTCCGATAGGACTTATCTTCAGAAACAAATCATGTTGGATCCACCAGGGTATCTTTCCTGCGATCTTTCAAATCGTTCAGTATGCGTTGGAAGGTTTCTCCATCCAGCTTGTAAAACTGCATTACAATAACCGCCAATGAACCGCAGACAACCGGTGCCAGTGTGAACAAGGCCCGAATCATATGATCGGCCGCCGGTGTTTGTACGACATGGGGGACGTACCTGGAAGCGTGAAGCAGATAACCTCCCAAGGCTCCACCTGCTGCAAAAGCGGACTTGGAGAATAACGAGTAACAGGAATAAGTTACACCTTCCGCCCTCTTTCCGGTTTTCCATTCACCATATTCAACCGTATCGGCAACCAGGGCCCAGACCAGGGTAAACACAATCCCCGATCCCAGCCCTGCAAAGGCGAACAGCACCTGAATCAGGATAATCGACGAATAAGGTGTAAAATAGATTCCCAGGTCGCCGACTACAAATATCACCATGCCCACAATGTATACGTTTTTCTTCTCCATGCGTTTGTTGAGAAAAGGCGAAATCACCGCTCCCAACACCATGGTGATAATCACGATTGCCATGAACACCTGGAACAAACCCGGATTGCCGATATTATAATCGACATAGTACTTGGCCATCATCACCCGGAGTGTGTTGGCCGTTCCCATCAGAAAAACCGCCGTACTGACAATTAGCAGCGCCTTATTCTGTATCACCAGATCCAACATTTCGCGGACGCTGTATTTCTCCCTTCGTTCGGGTTGAACCCTTTCGCGAACAACACCGAAAACCAACCAGATCAGCAAGATCGCCATAACCGAGTAGATGGATACCGCCACCGGGTATCCGACCTGCGGACTGGAAAACCTGGAAACAACAACAGGTGTAACGACTGCGATGAATAAAATTCCGGGCATACCGAAGAACATTCTCGATGCTGCCAGTGAGGTTCGTTCCAGCGGGTTCTGCGTATATACCGCCGTTAAAGATCCATAGGGCAATTGAGTGGCCGTGAAGGCCATTCCCCAGAATATATAGATTACCAATGCCCAGAAAAACTTCCCGGTTGTCCCCAAGTCGGGAGTGATAAACAGGAGGACGTTTAGAACGGCCAACGGGATGACGGCAAAAAGAAGATACGGACGGTATTTTCCCCAACGGGTTTCCGTTCGATCGGCAATATATCCCATCATTGGATCATTCACCGCATCCCAGATTCGGGCAATAATAAATATGGTGCCGGCAGCCGCGGCTGAGATCCCATAGATATCGGTGAAGAAATACAGCAGAAACAGCGAGGTCATGTGAAAAAACAGAGCAAGTCCGAATTCACCCGCACCGTAGGACGCAATGTGTCGTAACTTCAGAGGTGCGAGTTCAGTTGAAACCACCCCTTCTCCGCTTTCGGTCATAATGTCTCCCTCTCATTGGCCGGCGTTTCGGCTATATTTAAGATCCATGAAAACAACAATAGATAATTCCTTTCCGCAATTAGAATCCCAAGGGAAAAATGGAATCACTTTTTGGCTTCCAAAAACGGAATTTTCCACTGGTTGTCTTTGTTTCGCTGCAACCGGTGATCGTTAAACACCAGGATGGCAATCTCAGCCAGATAGAGGACCTCACTGTTGTCTTCCAGGTGACCCCCATAGGTCTCATTGTCCCGACATGACACCGTGATGTGCAGATGAGGTTCTCCATCGGCAATCAAACCGCTGACGTTCAATAGTTCCAGCGGTTTTTCCAGGTTGTAGAATACATCCTTTGGTGGAAAATCAGTGTGATCAACGTAATGCATGTGGCAAGTCTTCAAAGTGCCGATCCCGGAAACTACCGCCCCATTTCGGATGTTCTGTTCTGTAATCACCTCGCAGATCGATTCCAAAAGCATTTCCCCTGGTTCAAAACCGACGGTTACCAACCGGGTTGGACCTTCATAAGCTTGTATTTTCATTCTGTCTCCTCAGCAACAGTGTTATCGGGCTTCCAGCCCAGTTCATCGTACGCCTGGCGGCGAATTTTCATATCCCGCTTGTGCTCGGCATCGGCTTCGCGGGCCACATCCAAGGCAATATCCTGCGGTACGACAACGACGCCGTCGCCATCGGCCACAATCATATCACCAGGTCGGACCTGCACGCCCCCCACTGCGACCGGGATATCCATGGCGTCAAACTGCAGCCTGCCCTGAACCATGGTTTGGCTGATCATGCCCGACCAGAAGGGTATTTCCTGCATGATAATTTCATCGGTATCGCGGACACCGCCGTTGGTCACAAGCCCGTTGGCTCCCAGCACCTTGCACCACAAACCACTTTCAGAACCCATCAAACCGACGTCTACACCTGATTGATCGATGACGATAAAATCACCTTTTTTAATCTCCAGAATCCACGGATAGGGATTGATGTCATCGTAATACTCCTTCACCCAAGACCAGTACTCGTCAGGCTTCAACTTGGGAATCACGCCCTGAAAAGGCAGATAACGGCAGGTTCTGGCAATGCCGTAGGCGCGAGTTCTGTAAAGCGGTTTAATGTCGGGCGACATGCTCCCAACGGTGTGATACATAAAGGTATCCAGACCGTCCCTGACATCTGCCAGTCGCAAGTCTTTGTAAGCCTCCAACAATTCCTTCCTGGTTGCTTCGTCCATGATTATTCTCCCATTGAAAAATCAACAAGTGTAACACTATGGTGGCAGCCATAGTCTCAATTAAGATGGTGTATCAAAAAGCATCGGGTATACCGGTCCAATCCGAGATAGCAGGCATCCATGCCGCGGGCGGTGTTACAAAAGGTTGCACCCATATATCTCTCCTTTGACTAATCTCAAGAAAATGCTCCGGATTTCCGGATTACCTTCATCCGGTTTGCTCAAGTTTCCTATTGGTCGATTAAAAAAGGATATGAAATATCAAACCCGTCACGGCTTATTCCATTAACGGGTCGATATAATCAACAGCAACCGATTCATCACCCAAATTGTCTTTGGTAAAGGGGTGCTTCATGTATTTCCTGACAAAACCAAGCATAAACCGATTCATACCAAACCAGTCATCCTCCTGTTTCTGTTCGGAGAGGGCCTCTATCTCCCTGTAGATCTTCAAAGCCGTTTCACGTTCCCCTTTAAGATCATAGGTAATTGCTGTAATCAACCGGCTGTGGCAAATTTCCCGGAAGGATTGCCTGAGCTTTAAAGTTTTCCTGATTACGTTCAAGGCCTCGTCATATTTCCCCGCGTGGATGTATTGTTTCGCGATGATCCGACCGTAATGCGATTCTTCGGGATCGATATCCCATGCCTCCCGCATCAACGCCGCTCTTTTTCCCTGATCACCATCCGGATTCTGTTCATGCAGGGCGTAGGCTTTCATGTATTTTAAAAATCCATTTCTTTTTTCAGGCGTTCAGGACAATGGCAATCGTATATAAAAAGAACTTTTTCATTGCGCCTCCATTCTTATGTAATGTTGCGAATAGCTTTTTAAGTTCCTCATTCACTTCTCTTTTACACTTCTCAGTCTTTGGAGTTTGAGTCCGGCTCGGATTTTCTTTTTACCTCGATACCCATCTGTTTCTCCCACCAGGTGACAATTCCGAACTGTTCCCAATTTGCATCCCCATTTTCTGCTGTCCATTCGAAGATATCGTGAATTTGACTGGTCAGCGGCAGCTTTGATCCGCTCTCTTCCCCTGTCGACAACATGTATTTAATATCCTTCAGGTGTAAGGCCAATTCTCCGGCGCATTCAAAATTTCTACCCAAAATAAAGGGAATGCCCCAATCGAGCAGTCCTGAACCGGCACCGGTAGTCTCGATAGCTTTCAACGTTAGTTCCGGATCGGCGCCATTTTTTACAGCAAAGGCAATGGCCTCGGATATGATGGCCATATAACCTGCCGAAATCATATTCTGAACCAGTTTAACAACGTGCCCCTGACCACTTTCGCCTACCCAGGTAACCTTATGAGCCACGGTTTCAAGGACTTCCAATGCAATCCTGAAATCGTCCTTTGGCCCGCCAACAAAAACTTCCATCCCCTTGGAGCCGAAAGTGATGGGCGCATCGAGCATTTTTTTTCCCTCGGCATTCAGCTTCCGAGCCAGTTTCACAGTCCTCGATGGCATGACGGTGCTCATGTCAATCACGATGCTTTCTTCCTTTAAGCTGTCCAAAAGGCCGTTTTCTCCCAATATCACGCCCTCGACATCATCGGAAGTCGGTAGCGACAGTAGAATAATGTCGGACTTCTCAGCCAGATCCCGCGGATTGCCGGCAGCAACTGCTCCAGATGTCTTCAACTTCTCTATTACTTTCTCGCTGATGTCCCAGACGCACAATTCATATCCTTTTGGTAACAACATATTTGATATATATGTCCCTACGGTTCCGAGTCCGATGAGCCCAACCCTTTTTTTCGTCATTTTGCAATCTCCTGTGAATTGTTCATTGTTCTCACTGCTACCTTAAGCTATAGATTCGGCTGCAGAGAACTTGCACTCTGGCATATGTCCGAAAATGTTTGCCTTACTGTTCAAAACAAATGCCCGGCCTTCACGACCGTTCGTACTTTTCAAACATTTTTTTTGCGGAAATCAAGGTTTCGATGTCGAAATAGTCGGCAAAGGTTTCGCCTGCCATGTAGTCGATTGTGTATATCTCGGGTGACATTTCCAACACCAGGTATCCTGAGTAACCCGAATCGATCAGTTTGTTCAGAATGGCGTCAAAATCGACGGAACCGTCTCCGAAGTTCATGAATTTTATGGTTCCCGGTTCAATATTGTCCTTGAGATGAACATGATTGATTCTACCCTTCATGCTCTCTATCAAATCGATCATATCAACGCCCGATGCATGAAAATGACCTGTATCCAGGCATAAACCGACATTCCCGGAAGGGATGGCGTCGAATACACGCTGGTAATCCTCCGGAAACTCAAGGTTGCTTTGATAATGATTTTCGAGACATAGGTTCAACCCCTTTTTTTCAAGCTCGGGTGTTACAGACTCCAGCCTGCCGATTATTTTTTCCAATCCACCGCCTTCTCCCCGCTGGGCACTGTCACTCACTATTCTCCGACATCCCAGTTCCAGGGCCGCGTCCATCATCCTAACGGAAATCTCTTCATTATCGATAAAACCGTCGGAATAGATGCTTAAGGGAGTCAAACCCGTTTCGTTGCATCTTTGTTTTATGCTTTTGACGGATTCTTCAGAAATATTGTCAGGTATCCAGCTATTGAACTCAACAAACCTGATACCGACTTTCGGAAGCGCTTCAAAGGCTGTGTTGAAGTTATTCTGGTCGAATCCATCGGTTGAAATCGTAGCGCATGCTAGTTTTATCATCTGTTTTCTCCATTTTGGCGGTGAATATTATAATGTCGGCCATCACGCCCTTTCCAGCCATTTCTTCAATGCTTGCTCTTCCGCTTTGTCATGGTCTTCACCTCGCCGCCTGAGATTTAACAAAATATCCAGACGACTGTGAATATCCGGCGTTAAACGATATCGAACGAGGTTAAAAACACAGATTGAGAGAAACACTGCCGGTATCAGGGCAAATACCAGTTTAAGACTCAATAGAAATTCAGGTGTTTGTTCTTGTTTTACCAGTCTGGAAACACCGTCCACCGTCTGCTCAACAGGTTTTTTATATCCGGCCAGGGATAGAATTTGAGAGACGATAAAAATACCCAGGGCTGAATTCAGCTTTCGCATGAAGGTCAGCAAACCGGCATAAACACCTTCCTGGCGTACTCCTGAATAGAGTTCATCCACATCCGGAACATCGGCAAAAATGGAGTATACCATCACGACCACACCGCCGGAACCCAACCCGATGATGGCTGCAAAAATATAGATGATCGCGGGGTGTCCTTCAGGTGTAATCAGGAAGCTCCCAAGCATCGCGGCCAACATCAATATTAACGCGGTCATGAAACTGGCTTTTTTGCTCGTCCTTTTGCTGATGGTCGAATAGATCGGCAATGCCACAACCTGCAGAATGAGCAGTGTGCCCAGCACGAAATTCGTTTCCCCGGCTCTTTTCATGTAATACGTCATGAAATACATCATGATGGACATCACCACATCCATGGTGACAAATGAAAACAGGTACATAAATACCAGGTTAACGAACGTTGGGGTTCGAAATGGCGTGATAAAGGATTTCCGAAGGTTGAACGGTTGCGGTTCTTTTTGAAACTCCTCTCTTTCACGCGTGGTGAAGAATACGACAATGAACGGCAATGCCAGGAACAAACCCATGGTAATACCCATGACCAGGTAACCGTGCCTTTCATCGGGGAAGAGCTTGACGATTTCCAACGGGACTACTGCGCAAACCAGGGAAGAAACCGCTGAGAAAAACACGCGGATGGTGACCAGTGACGTCCTTTCGTTATAGTTCGTTGTCAATTCCGAAGTCAGTGAGAAATACGGAATCATGACCATGGTCCAGACAGTGGAGAAAAAGATATACGCTGCCAGAACAAAAATAAACCGGTGAATCTCCTGCTGATAATTAACGGGATACCACATCAGGAAAAACGCCAGGAAAATGGGGATAACCCCGGCCAGGAAATAGGGCCTGCGACGACCGAACCGTGTTCGGGTGCGATCGGAAATAATCCCCATCAGAGGATCGCTGACAGCGTCCCAACCCTTGCTGATCAAAAACACTACGCCGGCCAATGCCGGCGATATCAAAATCACATCGGTCAGAAAATAAAGATAGAAAAAACCAATCACCACCATGGAACCCCCGCCGAAAAGGTCTCCCATGCCGTATCCGATTTTTGTGCCCCAACCTAGTTTTTCATTATCAGCCATATATGGACTCCATCATGTGATATGCGACTAATCAAAGCTGTACCAATAGGATTTCATTTTTGAAACCCGGCCATTATTGAATCCGGACAGTCCGCCAACGGATAGACCCCGGGAGACAGGACATGTGCAACCCGGAACGCTTACAAAACCTCCGGCAGAATGCATTGCACTACGAACCGCAGGTGTAAAACTCGATGATATAAACTCCCGCTCCTATTCCATGGCTTTGGCTGGTCCAATCCTCCGCTCTTACGGATTTCGTGAATGCGATTCTGCACCCTTCCGGGCTGACGACAGGATTGTTGGCTTTCTGGTCCGGTTCATCGGAGAAGTGGGTCAAGCGGCGTACATCTTTTCCGGTACCGTCAAGCTTGAGCATGTAAATGTCAATGTCCATTTCACCGATCAGTCCCGAATGCCGGTCGGATTCCATCAGCGAGAATTGACCGTCGGGGAAAATCCCTTCCATTTCCTCGGTTGCTGGAGATTTTACCTGGTCTACCACCAGGCCGGTCTCGAAATCAATTGTCAAGGCGTCATAATTGGGGGTGTAACGCGAAAAGGTCAGTCCCTTGTTATTCGGGAAGAAATCCTGGGGTTCAATCAGGTTCATTGAATAGTATACGGCTCGCCGGTTAATGATTTCGCCTTCCGGTGATACGTCTGCTACATACATAACACTTGGAAATATAAAGGGTCTGTCAAACCAGGTTCTGGAATAAGCAATTTGCCTCGAATTTTTGGAAACGGCTACACCTTCGTAGTGCAAGCCTCCAATCCATTTCGGGGGTAAGGAGGCATCAGCAGGCATGAAGTAAAAACCGGTGTTAAAATATCTCTTCGCGAAATTGGACTCAACCCCGCCCTTCGGTCCCAGCAACAGGTAGTCGCCATTATTCAAATAGTGAACTCGTGAAAAACCGGTGTGTTTGTATTGACAAGTGACGCACCGCACCTTTTTGGTCTCCAGAACAACTTCATAGATATCGCCATCGTCCTTATCCAGAAACGCAATCTTCTTGCTGTCCGGTGACCATTCGGCGCGCTGTCCAAAGTCTGTCAGTTGTGTCAGTGTATAATTGTCATACGCACCTGAAGCACATTTGAGTCCCTGGCGACAAGGAAAGATTTTATCGGCACAGTTTTCCTGAAAATCGGCCAGATCACGATAGCTTTCAGGACCAAGCTTTTCGGAATAGAAGAAAGAGCAGGCTGCTATAAGCAGGCATGAGCCAATTACCAGTAGTTTTTTCATGGTGTCTCCCTGTATCCTGATTTTCTTAAAAGTCCCAATGTAAGAAAACTATTTTTAAGTTTTTGATTTTAAAGGATCAACCAACCTAATCCCTGAAAAAGAATCCCTACAAGAAACCCGCCTATAAAGATCATGGAAATCCATCGTCTTCCCTGTTCGGTATATTCCTGAACAGCGTGGTAAAATACATAAAACGGCACAACCAAACAGAATACACCGCGAAGCAAACCGGATTTAAATGCCCGGATGACCAGAACGATGAAGGCAATAATTGATATAAAGAATGCGGATAAAGAGATTATTCCGGGTACCATGACAATCATATGACCTCCTCAGAATTTAGCTGAATTCAAAAAAAGCTCTTTAATATTGACATATCTTCGTTATTGCAGGCATCAGCCATGCTATTAGTGCAGGTGGATCCATCTTAAGATTCCAGTCCTGATTCCCAAGAGGGGTGATCCAATTGCTCAATACGAAACTTCGACAAAGGCTGATACCATGCTTTGGACACAGAACCGGTTGATCCCTTTTGCCCGATTGTAAGAGATATTCATCGACAAAAGTCCGGAAGTAATAGTGTTTCGCCATCTTTCAGCGCAGACTGGTGGGCTGTGAGTCCGACACAGGTCCAATTAGCGGATTCTATGGCGTTCGGAAAAGGATCCCGGTCTTCCAGTAAAGACATGATAAAACCGTGCGCCAAATGCGGATGTGAACCGCCGTGTCCGGATCCCTGGGTAAAAGACAGATGTTGGTTTTCGTTAGAGTCGTATACCCCCTCTGTGGTATAGCGTTGAATTGGTTCTGGAAGAAGTCGGGCAAAATCGGGGATTGTCAAGCTCTCCGGCGTCTCTCCGATGAAGGTAACCGGTTGGCCCTTTTCAACCTGACTCCATTCAAAGGACTTCTTCGATCCATAGACATCAAAGCTTTCTCTATACTCTCGCGCAGTATTAAACAGAGACCGGGTAATCTCGGCGACCAGATCTGAGTCTTTCAGCTTGATATGGCAGGTTTCAATTGCGAATGGAGAATTATACTGTTCAATCAGGTGATCTTCAATTCGTCCCGAACCAAAACATGAGACCGATTCGGCCAATTTTCCCGGCAGGGCCAGAACGGGCCCAACACAGTGAGTCGCATACCACATTGGCGGTAAACCCTCCCAGTACCCGGGCCAGCCTGCCATTTCCTGCTGGTGTGATGCTCTCAAAAACTGAATACGGCCAAGCTCACCTTTATTAACCATTTCCTGGACATATAAAAACTCACGTGAGTAAACGGTTGTTTCCATCAGTGCCTGATTTTTAAGACAGGATAATTGTACTGGATGAATTGAACTCGTCCATGAGATATTACGAAAAATATCTGAGAAATTTTACCTGGGTGCCGTTCGTCCAACCAGCGATTGATTTTGTTATATTGATCACTTAATATTCTAAACATCAAAGCGAAATCTTTCTTTCCGATAAAAGTAAAACTCATTTTAAATATATTAAAAGTAGCTTTCTTCTAAGATATTTTACCCAAAAGTCATCATGAAGAGAAAACGGGTCGCCTTATTGATAGAAACCTCCAACAGTTACGCCAGAGGTTTGCTTCACGGGATACGAACGTATATTAGAGAACACCAGAACTGGTCCATAACCATACGAGAACACAGCCGCGGAAATCCGGATGCTGATTGGTGGTCTAACTGGCGTGGAGACGGAATTATAGCAAGGATCGAGAACAACTATATCAAAGATATCATCACCCGTTTGGATTTGCCGACAATTGATGTTAGCGCGGCCGGATTGATTGAAAACATCCCCTGGGTGGAAACCAACGACCAGGCTATTGCCCAACAAGCGGCCGATCATCTGATTGGATGCGGTTTTAAAAACTTTGGCTATTATGGCGACCCATATTTTAACTGGTCCAACTGGCGATTTGAGGCTTTTTCCGAAAGGCTCTCAAAGGAAAACTACTCCTGTGACGCCCATATGAAATCTGCAGTTTCCGATAAGGCGATTCAAAGCCAAAAAGATCAGGAACAGTTAATCGAATGGTTACGGAATCTTCGCAAACCGGTCGGTATTATGGCGTGCTATGATATTTACGGTCTCCATTTGCTGGAAGCATGTCGTCTGGCGGACCTGGCTGTTCCTGATCAGGTATCGATTATAGGGGTTGATAATGACGAATTGCTCTGCGATCTGGCTGATCCGCCTCTTTCCAGTGTTATCCCGGACACGCATCAAACAGGTTATGTAGCCGCCGCGTTACTGGATCGGCTTTTTTCGCACCAGCCTATTCAAAACAGAGCGCGCTTGATATCACCCATCGGAATCGCCAAAAGGCTTTCTACGGATGTTCTGGCGATCGAAGATGAATCTGTTGCAAAAGCGGTTCGATTTATTAGAAATAACGCCTGCGATAATATAAAAGTGAACGACATTCTTAAAGTCGTTCCTTTATCAAGACGCGCCTTGGAGGGACGTTTTCGCAAATTGCTCAAACGAACACCACACGAGGAGATTTTGAGGGTCAAATTATCACGTGTCAAACAGCTGCTGAGAGAAACCGACTTGTCACTATCGGTGATTGCCGAACGGACAGGTTTTGATCATGTGGAATACCTAAGCGCCATGTTCAAAAGAAAAACAGGCGTTCCGCCAAGCCAGTACAGGCTAAATGCATCCTGACGGTTGCGGATGCCATTTAACCGGATTCTGCAATAGATCCGGATCGTGTAGGAAGCGAATTGATTAAATTATTACAATTGTTTATCTTAGCTTATGCATATGAATTCAGGGCACACGAAACGTGGTTCTTGTTCCCGATTATATCTTTTGTTTTGCGACGAGATGTCGTTTAAATGTTACCAACAACAAGAGAACAAACCCGTTAAAGAACTCCCAAGATGGACAAAAATAAACTGGAGAAAAAAGCCGATCCGGTTCGATCAAACGCCGACACAAGGCCAGCAGTAGCCTGGGAGGAGAAGCTCAGAATTGTTGACCGGATCACACAGTCCTATGAAGAGGCTATGCAGCGAGGTGAGCCTTCAATCCGGATAGACGGGGAAACAAAAGAAACATCATCGGCTGAAGGCTATGGGGCCTCAAGCTTCTCAATGCCCCTGGAACAGCTTTCTGTCGAAAAGGAAGAAGTCTTGAGACTGCTGAGAAGTTTCAAGTTGCCGCTTAACGAAGAGAAAACCGATAAACTGATCTCCATAATGAAGGTTCGGAAATATCCGGCCGGGGTCCAAATCCTGAAACAGGATGTCTCCAACGACAAAGTGCTGTTTCTTTTGAAAGGCAAATTCGGGATCTACAAGAATGACGACTGGTTTCTCAACCTGAAATTTGCCGGCGACATCGCAGGCGAAAAAGCGTTGGGCAGTGATCCTTACTCTTCTGCCTCTGTTGTCGCGGAAAAAGTTGAAACAATCGTTTTGGCTGCCGATGCCGCCGAAGTCAAAAAGGACCCTGAGCTACATATCGCGATTATTACCGCGGGACTGGAAAGTAAAATGGTTTATACCGCACTGATTATTAATGAATTAGAAAAAGTCATTGATGAATTAACAAAAACCCGTTCTCAACTGCAAGCATCCAACGCCCAATTAAAATCAGAGATAGTAAGGCGGGAGCACCTGGAAAGCACTCTGAATGAAACCATAGAAACACTCGAAGTCACCCAAACGGAACTCAAAGAGAAAATTGCACGTCTTAACGAAACAAAAGAGGAACTGAATCTCGCCAAGGAGGCTGCAGAGGCCGCAAATCAGGCCAAATCCGATTTTCTGGCCAGCATCAGCCACGAAATACGATCCCCCATGCAGGCCATCCTGGGGTATTCATCCTTGTTGAAGGACCGCACGGAACTGAACAGCAAGCAGTTGCACTATGTCGACACCATTGAAAGCAGCGGTCGAAATCTGCTCCTCCTGGTGAATGACCTGCTCGATTTCTCGAAAATTGAAGCGGGAAAAATGGATTTGGAACCGGTTGAATTTGATCTTGAAGATCTGCTTCAAAAAGTCCACCAGCTATTATCCATTACGGCAGAAGAAAAAAACCTCGGCTTCACCTATGAACCGCCAACCCAGTCGCAAAAACACCTGGTCGGAGATCCCAATCGCCTGAGACAGATTCTGCTCAACTTAACAAGCAATGCCCTTAAGTTCACGGAAAAGGGCCAGGTGAATATTCAAGTTAAAAGTGAGGAGGTTTTCGACGATGACGTTGTCCTTTGCTTTTCAGTCACAGACACAGGCCCGGGTATCTCCGAAGAAAACCGGGAAAAGATCTTTGAACCTTTCTCCCAGGCTGATAAGTCTATCGCTACCCAATTCGGAGGCACCGGGCTGGGACTGGCGATTACCAAAAATCTTGTCGAAATAATGAACGGAAAAATCTGGGTGGAAAGCCAGGTCGGTCAGGGATCAACCTTTCATTTCACCACCAGATTGGGAATTGCCAAACCCCTTTGATTTCCGGAATATCCTTTCATCGCAATTTGCAGATTTGCCATCGGTTGATAAAGGTGGATCATCGAACCGTGGTCGTAAAACACGACAAGCAGAATGATGCGGCTAAATTAGCCAATTTCTCTGGCACTTGAGATTTTTTTATCGAATACCGGTATGTTTGTCGAGAGTCCAAAGCTTGCCTCCAAGGGAGACAAGCCGGGCGGTGAAAAGGTGCGGATTCAGCTTTTCTTGTTTAAGGATCCCATAAATTTTAATACCTCTTTCTGCTTTGCTTTCTTATCATCATCAAGTAAATGATAGCAGGTGGTTCCAGCCGGGTTAAAACAACCGTTACAGGCGATGAGGAGGATATGGGTCGGTGGAAGGATCAGGATAGAGTTTAACTGATACAATATTTTAGAAATTACAGTTATTTAGATTGTTTAGTACAAAGACGCAAGCCTGACCCCTATTTAACGGATATCACTTCATCCATGATCTCAAGCCCATGGGTCTGGTGGGTGATCAGAACAAAGGTTTTTTGTCCTGCTGCCCTTTTCATCCATTGCAGAATTCGGTCCTGGGAATTTTGATCAAGATTATTGAAGGGTTCATCCAATAGGATGACTTCTTTGTCCTGGGCCATCGCTCGTGCCAGAATTAAGCGTTGCCTTTCTCCGCCACTCAAGACAACCGCATTTTCCCCCAGATCCTTGTCTACATCGTATTGCTGGAGGGTAAGACCGACAAGGTTGAGAATATTCTCCATTTCTGTATCGCTGATAGCCGGGTTTGCCAGCCGGATATTATCCCTTATCGATCCCTGAAAAACAAAACTCCGTTGTGAAACATAGCAAACGTTCTCAAGCAATCTGTTTTGCTCGGTCTCGGAGACGTCATAGCCTTGAAGAAATACCTTGCCCCGGGGAATTGCTTGAAATCCGGTCACGATATCCAGGAGTGTCGATTTTCCGGATCCAACCGGTCCGACCCATCCGTACGTCTTCCTTTTCTCCAGTTTAAGATTCAGGTTTTCAAAAAGCGGTTCGCTATTGCCCGGCCAGCTCCAGGTCAGATCTTTGATCGTCAGGAACTCGTCAGTGTCGGGTTGTCTTTGTGAAGAGTGATGAGGACGTGTTGTCGGTTGGGAGATTAAGTTCAGTATGCGTTGATAAGCAGCGGCAGCCTCTTTGGTTGATCCCATGATGGCGGGAACGGTACGGAATAACTCGGTGAAACTCATGATTCCGAAAACGACCAGAGCCAGGCTCTCTCCTCCCAGATTTCCCCGGTTATACAACGTTAGGCCCCAAATCATGTAAATGAGGAGAAACGATAATCCCTGCAGCAGGGACAGTCGCCACTGAGAGGTGGACATTTTTGTCAGCTCTTCTTCCGTTGAACGCATCAATCGTTGTGACAATTGCGAATCTTCGTCAAAAACAGCGGCGTCTTTCAAGCCGTGTGCATAATCAAGGGCTTGTCTTTCAATATCCGTCGACCCTGAAGGCTCCGGGAGTTGCGCATAAAAGATCCACGGAAGTAAAACAGTCAGCCACAAAAGTGCGACGAATAACCACCCGGGAGAGATCTCGCTGAACGGCGGAATAAAAGGTATAGCGATGGCAACGACCAGCACAGCAAAAAACGGCCAGACAATTTTGGGGCCAACGTTATCCAGTTTTTCCAAATCAGAATCCATCGTTCGCAGTACCTCTCCCGAATGCAATTGACGAAGCGTTCGGAAGTCCAGTCCACTGAGCCGATCAAACAAGTACAGGCGGATCTTTTTGAAAAACAATAATGCAATATAATGCGTTGACAACCGCTCACCATATCGCAAAGCCGGTCTTGCCAGGCCAAAAAAACGAACACCGGCTATAATTGCGTGCAGTGAGGAGATCGGTGTATGAAGGGCACACCGCGCCAATAACACGGCGCTGATCACCATCAATCCCATTTGACTGAAATGCGATGCCATTGTGAGCAGCACAGCACAAATTGCAACAACACTTAACTTGAGTGACCGATTTGACGATTCACCTGCTTCGCGTTTCGGTTCGCCTTCCGGTGCCTCTTCGGAATGACGGGTGTCAAACAGAAAGCTCCGGGCCAGGGGAGCGGCACTTTCCGCTTCCATCAACGTATGCCGCGCAGCGCCAAGTTGTCTGATATAGTTGAAAAGTTCCGGGACAAGTATCAACGTCATTACCGCTTTTTGGTAGGAAAACGATCCATCAACTAGACGAATTCCGAGTATCACTGCAACCATGGCGATGCTGATCGAAGACATCAACTCCAGCACAAATGAGGAGACAAAAACCGTTTTCAGAACGTTCAGTGTTAACTTCCGAAAGCTGTCAGCACGCTCCTTTATCGATTCCCTGAAACGTTCTTTGGCCCCCAATTGCCGAATCGTCTCACCCCCTGCAATAACCTCGATAAAATGACGCCTGATAGACCTCAGTTCTTTCCATTGCCGAGCTTTCTTTTTCCGGGAAAGATTCCCCGTTAACACCAAAAATATTACGGTGACAGTCGCTGCCACCAACAGAATCAGACCGGATATCAGGTCGGTGTAAATAACCGCCATCAGCAGGAACGGCGGCACGACCATGGCTTTTCTGAGGACAGGAAGATAACTGCGGTAGTAGTCGCTTATCAAAGAGACAGCGCGCGCAAATAATGTGCTGAATGCTTCTCCGTCGGTGTTGGTTTGGTTTTGCGACAAACTTTTTATGACATTATGGCGAATCTCTTTGTCACACAACTCAGCTGCAACCAAACTGATGCGTTTCTGTAACAGATCTGCAATAAACCGCGCAATCAGGCTCATCCCCAGAAGCAAAAAAAACCCATAGCTTACAGGCTCTTGATGAAGCACCCCACTCAGGATACTTGAGATCGCATAAGCCAGTAGCACCACACCGGTCGCTTCCAAAAAGGCTGCACCGATAAAAAGCGGTGTTTTTGACTGTCTGACATGAAGGAGTGAGTTTAGCACATCCTTTAGGGGAGATTCTTTCATTTTTATAGCAATCGCACGCAGGCACGAGGATTTTTCCCGGTCTGGCTGTCCCTGTAATCAAGTCGTTGTCAAGCCGCTTCAGAGAAGTCGGTTTCTTCTGATTTGGCGTGATCCCTTTGCTGAGAATCAACTCGACGGTAATAATCTGATTCAAAGCATTCTAATTATAATAGAATAGTTGTTCCCGAAGCGGTTGTCTATTCGAGAGTGTAAGAAGAGACGGTGAATCTTTAATACGAAGATATAGATAGACCTTTCGGACTAATGACAAAGCGGGGTTTGCGCGAAGTATGCGATTTTCGATCTTGGTGGAACATCGATATGGCATAGGTTGAGTAACAATTTTGCTGAAGGATTCCATCGTTAAATATACTGCTGGGATGAAGGGTAAATTGAAACCAGTTACTGTTGTTCATACCAGGGAGAAACCCGCCTCTGGAATTGGTGATCTTGTCTTGAAGATTGTAGAGAAAAACTTGAATTGATAGGAAACGGGGGATATCTGATGTTTATTCCTGTTCATTTTCCATAGGCGACGATCTTTTCAATCATCATTTCAGCATTGCCTCAGACATTAGCTGATGATGCCTGCTGGATTTGCTTATTCAGGAAGCCCTAATTATGTTTTAAAAGCGTTGCTACAAGTACTGAAGAGGATATGAAAGGTATTTGGAGTAAAATGCGTATTAACAGTACTTGTTGGAATTGCTGAGTTTGGGATCAGGTTGCCGGTTGAACAACCAGGGTGGAAATCTGTGGCAAATAATATTAAGCAAAATTTACAGATAGATAAAATCAAAAACGCGAAGAGGCAAGCCTGACCAATTGGTCAAATACTAGCTTTGGGTAATTTCTGATATCTGTAGTCACGCGGAGGTATTCCAAATTGTTTCTTAAAAACCATGGAAAAATGTTGCAGATTGTTGAACCCCCAGCGAAATGCGATTTCGCTGATTGTCTGATTGTGAAAAAGCTTGTTCGACAAATCACTTGCAACTTTTTCAAGTCTTCTAAATCGTATATAAACCGCGATTGTACTTCCTTCCTTTGCAAAAACGTCGCTTAACTTTCTAATTGAAACATTCATAGCTTTTGCGACTGTTTCTCGATTTAGATCCGGATTGCCAAGATGGGCGTGAATATAAGACTTTGCGCGTAATAACAGGTATTGGTCCGGTTGCTTTAATTCGAATTTGCTATCGTTCAACGAAGCTAATCCGGTTGCTATCAGATCAAATACTGTATCCTGCAGGCACTGCTGTACGAGCTCGCCGGATTTATTAATTAATCGCGAAATATCGATAAGGCCAGCATATACAAGTTGGCCGATCCCTGTCTCTTTGCCGACTTTTTGAGCCGTCAGGAGGTCACAATTGGGTAATCGTGTCAATAGCTCCGATTTTGGAAATTGAAAAACGACTTGATGGTATGAACCGGGAAAGCGCAATTGATAAATATCAGTGCTGCTATGAATGGCAAAATCTCCTGCGTGCAGTTCAGCAAAGCGATTATGTTGGAGAACAAAACCTTTGTTTTTCAATTGCAGGTTAAATAGATAGCAATCATCCTTTGATCGAACAATATCTTCTTTGCGGCGATTTACTATCAATTTATCAGAAAAAACTGACGATACAGAAATACGCGGAAATCGTTCCAGCACAATTCCGCCCTCAAATCGTTCCGTTGAATCTGTTTCGCAACCGATTTGAATATAAGCTTCGCATGCAGCTTCCTGCCAAAAATCAAATTGGTCACGTTCGGGTACAGCTTCTGTAAGGTATCTTATTGGCAAACCACCCCCTTATCTCTCTGAAATAGTCGTCAATATTGAAGCTTAACGTTAAAAATATCAGTAATCCACCTAAATTACAATGTAAATTGCACCCGACTTACCTCCCAAATTCCTTACATATTGCCTAAATTGATAACTTTTTGTTCCTCGACACCAAAGGTATTTTACAATCAATCATATATAATTTATTCACTTATCTAATCTCTCTTGGTAGTGATACCGTTTGCCCACGGGTAGGGACGAGTGTTTGAAGTGATGCTTTGAGAAAGGCTATTGATGGGAGATCAACCAACCGACGCCAACGAATTCTTTAGAGAGTCATCAGCTTTTAAAGTCAGGTCAACATGAGGTTTGAATTTATGATGGAACTAGGAACAACTGTAATGGTTATTACATTTATATTTAACCTGGCCATGATTGGAGTAGCCGGCCTATTTTTCCATGAATCTTGGCGGGAACAGGAAACCAGGGCTGTTAAATTCGGGCTCGCTGGCTTGGCCATACACATTTGTTTTGTTTTTCTTCTCATCACTGTACCAATCTTTCAATACATCTTACTGATTTATCTCACAGTTTTGGTTTTTTTCGGGTTAATTTTACTCGTACCCGGCAGGAAAAACGCTTCGGCACTCAAAGGTACGTCAGGGTGTGTCGTGGGTGATGTGGAAAAATTTGATGAGCGGGATGTAGTGTTTGCCCGGAATGAATCCCTGGAGCCGGGAAGCGAGCGATACAAACAGTACTATGAAACTCATCCCGACCTTAAAGAGCGGGATGACCTGCGCCGTGCCAAGGGCGGCAATCTAGGCAGGATTTGCTCTGTTGATGGTAGCCCCCCTATAATTGTCAATATGGTTAAGGGAAGTTTCTCCGGCATCAAAACGATGGAGAGCAACCCACATCCGCAGGTCCCGCAGGGCGATGAACAAATCCAAATTGATCCCCAAGAAGCAACCGAAAGAATTAAAAAATGGGCGCTTCAACTGGGAGCCGATCTGGTAGGGATAGCCAAAATTGACCAGCGCTGGATGTATTCCCATAAGGGACATCTTCGTGAATACCAAGATATAAACACCTGGGGACAAGAAATAAACCGGAACTTTACCTATGCAGTCGTTATCGCTACCGAGATGGATCACGAAGTGATGTATGCCGCTCCCCATTCACCGGTGTTGGTGGAAACCATGCGCAATTATTCGATGGGAGCTTTTATCACTTCAACCATTGCCAATTGGTTCGCCCAATCAGGTTATGAGGCAGCGGCAGACTACGCATCCCATTATGAGTCTCTGATGGTGCCTTTGGCGATTGACGCCGGAATTGGCCAATTCTCCCGAATGGGTTACGTGATCTCCGAAAAGTTTGGAGCCCGTCTTCGCTTGGCGGCTGTTTTGACCGATATGCCGCTGGTCGCCGACAAACCGGTAGATCTCGGCGTGGATGAATTTTGCCAGGCTTGTAAAAAATGTGCCGAGTCCTGTCCTTCCCGATCCATCCCTATGGAAGGTAAAATCGTTAAGAATGGTCTGCTACGCTGGATTTTGGACGATGATTCCTGTTACGCATACTGGGGTAGGGTAGGAACGGACTGCGGGGTCTGCATGATTATTTGCCCCTTTAGTCGGCCTAACAGGTCCATTCATCGGTTAATCAAATGGCTGTTAAAACGATCACCTGTAGCACGGAAACTCCTTCCACATTTGGATAATGTGGTGTACGGCAGAAAATGGAAAACCCGTCGGTCTCCGGCTTGGGTCAACTACAAACCTCAATAGGACATTGTGTTTATCCAGGCTGATTTTCTCGTTTTTCATATACCTTGAATCACCTCAGACTTGAGATAAAACAAAAAGGCGCAATAAACATGAAAAATAACACTTTCAGCGTTACTTGATGTTTTATGAACGTTATCGTCCGACAAAAAAAGCTTAAATCAGCAGGGTGAACCTTACCTCATTTTTTGTCATCTCAAATATCCATCAGGCTGGGAAGAAACAGGGTTAATTGTGGAACAGAAATCAATAAAATTATTTCCAACAAATCTGCCAACAGGAATGGATAAACACCTTTGAATACTGTTTTCATTGGAATATTTGTCATTCCTTTGATAATATAAACGTTTAAACCAACGGGTGGGGTGATCAAGCCCATTTCAGTGACTCTGACGACCAGTATTCCAAACCAGATGGGATCAAAGCCCAGTTGCAAAATTAGCGGATAAAAAACAGGAATCGTTAGCAAAATAATTGCCATGGAATCCATAACGCAGCCCAGCGCTAGTGTCGTGAACAAAATAAGTACCAAAATTACATATCGGTTCACGGGCAGGGTGGAAACAGTTGCTGCAAGCTCGTATGGCAACCGGGAGATTGTCAAAAAGTATCCCAAAATCAATGCGCCCAAAATAATGGAGAAGAGCATTCCTGTTGTTAAGCTGGTGCTAACCAGACTCCCCTTAAAAGATGCCCAAGTAAGCTTTCGTCTGACAATCGTAAAAAAAAAGGCGCCGAAAGCGCCAATTCCGGCGGCTTCGGTTGGCGTAAACCAACCCAGGTATATCCCTCCGATCACCACTAAAAAAAGAACAATGACTTCCCAAGTGCTGCCCAGGGCTACTAGCTTTTCCCTGCCGGTGGTTCTGGGGGCTCTCGGTCCTAATTCCGGATTTCGCTTGGTTAAAAACCAGATGGTAGCCATATAGAAAACAGCTTCAAGTATTCCCGGGATAAAACCGGCCAGAAATAGTTTTCCAATAGACTGTTCCGTAATGATTCCGTAAATAATTAAGATAACGCTGGGTGGGATCAGGATTCCAATCGATCCTCCAGCCGCGATAGCCCCGCTGGAAAGGGATGGAGAGTATTTATATCTCTTCATCTCCGGCATGGCAACTCTGCCAAGCGTAGCCACTGTCGCGAGGCTGGAACCACTGATGGCAGCAAAACAGGCGCAAGCGACCACCGTCGCCATTGCCAAGCCGCCTCTTAAGTGGCCCATCCAAGTGTGAACCGCCCTGTAAAGATCCTCCGTGATTCCGGCTGAAAAGCAGAAAGACCCCATCAGAATGAAGAGTGGAATCACACTGAGACTTTGCTGTTTAAAAGTTTCATAAGGTATCGTTTTCAACAGACTCAAGGCAGGTTCGAATCCGATGATGAACGCAAATCCGCAAAAACCGACCAATCCCATACAGACGCCGATTTGCATTCTGCAAATCAGCAGCACCATCAATATCATTAACCCGACAAAACCGATAAGAGATGGACTCATCTTGCTCTATTTCCTTAAAAAAGTTGACAGTGTTTGAAAAAAATGGAGCAGCAGGAGCAACGTCAATACCACAAACGCAATTGATGCCGGAATGACAAAAGGGTACGTAGGTATCAACAGAACCGCAGACGTCATTTTAGACTCAAACTCTTCCGTGATATTGTAGAAACTTTGCCAAGCGATTAAACCGTAAAACCCTATTGTCAGCAATGTCATAACAATATCCAGAAACCCCTGAAAACCTTTTGGAAGACGATCAACTACCAAATCAACAGAAATGTGACTTTTCTCTTTTTGGCAATAGACGAATGCGAAAGGCACAAAGGTAGCCATCATAAACTCCACCAATTCAAATGCTCCTGCAATTGGCTTGTTAAAAGCGTATCGCCCTACTACATCGACGACCGTCAGAAACATCATCAGGGCCAAAACAGATGCCCCTATCGTTAATAGAATATTAACCAGGGGATTTGTAATAGATGAAAACGATTTTTCTGCAACGTCTAATGCCATATCCTGTCTTTATATCTATAATTGGGCGATAAACATTTTAAATTCAGACTTAATCAGTACATCTCGAATTTGTCTTATTTCATCTCAAGCGCTGAGTTCAGAATTTCTTGAGCATTGTGATGACCTTGTTTTTCCATTTTATCAACCCATTGATTCCAAACAGGTTTGCCGCTAACTTCGATCCATTTTTTGCGTTCGGAATCCGTTAGCGTGTTGATTGTTATACCACGACCCATGCTTTCGAGCTGATTCATCAGGCCTATTTTAGCCGAATCAAAGGAATTAGCTCCCCAGAACTTTGATCCCTTTAAACCGCTAACACTCATAATGGCCTCTTTTATATCAGGCGAGAAACGATTCCAGACGTTTTTGTTGATGGCTATTGAAAAGTATACAGCGGGAAGCGGAACTTCTGTATAATGTTCAACCACTTCATGAAGCCTGAAACTATGAATCGCATCCCACGCAGTTCCCATTCCTTCGATAACCCCCTTTTGCAAAGCTATATAGCAGTCCGACATAGGAATTGCGACTGGCACTCCACCCAGGGCTATTATTTGTGTTGTTGGAGGCCCGCCGGTGACCCTGATTTTCAAACCCTTGATATCTTTCAATCCATTGATCTTGTTTTTTCTGGTAATTAAGGTAAAGGGCTCGCTGGTATGAAGAAGCAGGACTTTGTTGTCCTCAAATTCTCTTTCTATTTCAGGATGTTTTTTGTACATCTTCCAAAGAATTTCACTTCTTTTTTCCGCGTTGTTAAAAGGTAACCCCGGAAGGCTTACCACATCTGCAAGCGGAGTCAGTCCGGGCCAATAGCCGTGAAAGCACCAGGCCATATCTACAATTCGGTTCTTTACCGACTTCCATGCCTGTGTTCCTTTTACCAACGTCTGGTTGTAATAAATATTGATCTTGACCTTTCCATTTGTGGCATTCTCAATTTGCTTTACCCATGGTCTCAGGGCGTTTACTGAACTCCAACCGGTTTCCGTAGCATGGGTGGAGAAGTTAAGCACAATTGGTTTTGCAACAGAATTTGTTGTTAACATCGTCATAAGCCCCACAACAACAAAAGACAACAACCTGATCCTTTTCATTTTTCCTCTCCGGGTGTAATCATCTGGAATTATAAAACGAATCGCAATTTGCAATTTTCCTTCATCGTTTTTAATTCGATCATTGGTTTTTCATTGATATTATCGACTGCCGTTAACAAGACATGCCGGTGGAATCAGTCGTTTTACCTTAATATCCGTTTACCTCCAAAATAGGAGTTAAGATATACTTGCTACCTTAGACAGCATCCAATAAAAGCAACGATATTCCAGATACCTCTGGTAACAAGTGGATAAATCCTATAGCAGTAATTGTTAGAATTCTTCGCTATGAAGGAGTAAAAAGTTATCAATCTAGGCAAAAAAAGAAAGTAAATATCTGACCCCAAGGGGGCCGGTTCTGGTTTAATCCCTGGAAGGGGATAGCTGCCCTGACCCCAAGGGAGGCAAGAGATTGTGTCCGGATGTCATTGCTCTTTGGCTCAGGTATTACCCCTTGGATAACGTTGTGGGGTCAACTCATCCAATGTTTTCGTCAGTCGGTTTCAGCCGACTGACGAAATCGGGAAGTCTACTCCGCAAACATTTCAAATTATATCGGAACTTGGCTTTCAGCCATTTGATCGAACTTACTTCAACTGAAAGCGTGGGGTTTTAACTATCTTCAGGAAGGACGCTGATCTTACGGGGACGGTTTCAACAATTTGTCTTACCTAAGCAAACTGGGCAGCCATAACACAATTTGCGGAAACATAATGAGCAACGCCAAATGAAGGACATCGGCGATAAAAAACGGAATAATCCCACGGAATATCGTCGTCAGAGGTATATCCGGGGCAACACCTTTCATAATGAAAACATTCATGCCGACTGGGGGGGTGATCTGCGCGATTTCAAAGATTCTGATTGTGATAATGCCGAACCAGACGGCGTCAAAACCCAAGGATTGAATCAGCGGAAAAACAATGGGAATGGTGAGAATCACCATCGCCATGGGAATCATGATGCATCCCAGAATAAGATAAACCAGTAAAATAGCGCCAAATACAAGGTAGCGGTTAATTTCCCATTTACTGACAATATCCGCCAGATCAAAGGGAAGACGAGTAGTGGTGATGAAATAACCAAGGATGACGGCACCCATCAAGATGGTGAAAATCATGCCTGTCGCCTTTAAGGTATCATCCAGGGCAGATACAAAGCGATTGGGGCTCAGTTTTTTCTGGATCAGCGCGATGGTCATTGCGGAAAAAGCACCTACCCCGGCAGCTTCGCTCGGGCTGAAGATGCCGGCATAAATACCGCCAATCACAATGACAAATAACAAAATAATCGGCCAGGTCTCTTTCACTGATCTGATCTTTGTTTTAATGGGTGCTTTCGGACCTGCCGGTCCGGCTTTGGGGTTTAAGCGACAAACAATGGAAATAGTGATAATGTAGAAAATGGCTTCAAGAATCCCCGGTATAAAGCCGGCCAGAAACAGTTCGGCAATGGATGTTTCTGTCAGTATCCCATAGACGACCAGGACGATGCTGGGGGGAATCAATATGCCCAAGGTCCCGCCAGCGCTAATGGCGCCTGTAGATAAAGCCTCGTCATATTTGTACTTTTTCATCTCCGGTAGAGCCACCGTACCCATAGTAGCTGCCGTGGCCAGACTGGAACCGCTGACTGCGGCGAAACCGGCGCAGGCTCCAACTGTGGCCATTGCAAGTCCGCCACGGAAATGACCGATCCAGGCGTTTACGGCATAATACAGGTGTTTTGAAACCCCCGATTGAAAACAAAAGCTCCCCATTAGAATGAACAATGGAACTACGGCAAATCCATATTTCGCTATGGCATCGTAGGGGGCAGTCATGAGAATACTGAGACCCACATCCGCTCCCAACATGTACCAAAGTCCACCAACACCGACTAAACCCATGGATACGCCGATAGGTAATCCTGACAACAGCAACAACAAGAGGATGACAATTCCGATTAAGCCGATAAGTAAAGTACTCATTTAGATCCTCTTTTGAAAAAATAATGGTCGATCATTTGTCGGAAATAGACCAATGCCAAGAGCATAGCACCGAAAACCAACAACCAGACAAAAGGATAGATGGGGACCTCCAGTAAGGTACTGACGGTTTCGTTCTCTTTAATCACGATAGCTTGCTGAGAGCCCTTATAGGCAATAGTAGCAAAAAAGACGATACAAACCAGGTGATGTACCAGATCAACAGGTGCTCTTATTCTGTCAGGCAGTTTGTCAGTAATCAGTTCCACCGACACATGTCCCCGCCGGAGCCCGCAATAGGCAATAGACAAACTCACCACGGCCCCCATCATTATTTCTATCAGTTCGAATGCACCAGGCACCGGTTTATTAAAAATGAAGCGTAAAAACACATCACCGGCCATTAGCAACATCATTCCCACCAGTACCACCGCACCAACCCGGCTGCTAAACCTGGTAACCAGGTAAATCAGGCTGTTTCTCTTATTGTTCAATTCGTCAGCACTCAATTGCGTTCCTTCCCTTGTTTGAATTACACTTTTTGATGTTTTACAGATGCCCGTCAACAACCGGTAGTTCGCCTTTGATCGGAAACGGACATCTGTCAGCGGAGAGAGGGAGAGTCTGTCTTAACTGCTTTTTTTCTTGGCTTTGACCAGTGATTTCACATCTTGAAGGAACTGTTGGATCGGAAAACCTTTCGTCTCCATTTTTTTAATCAACTTTTTTTGCTCGTTTATCGCCTTTTCCGCCCAAACGATTTCTTCTTTTTCAGATAATTGAATAATCCGTTGCTTTGGATTATCCCTGATGTCTTTTGTAGCAACCTCTATCTCTTTAAAACCGCTATTGGACATTATTCGTGCACCGGCTTTACCGCTTACGCTCATGAGCGCGGTTTGCTGATCTGCGGATAACTTCTTGAATTTGTTTTTGTTCATAATATAAGCGAAAAAGGGACCGGGCACCGAAGGTACTTCAGTAAAATACTGCGCCAATTTGGTTGTTCCATATGCTTGATGACCGGGCCACCCCATGACGCTACCGTCAATGACGCCTTTTTGCAGACTTAGAAATATATCGGCCGGTGAGATAAAAGCCGGCGAAACACCCGCTGTCTTGAGGTAATTTGCCGAACTTTTATGGTTGACTCTTAACCGCAGGCCATTCAAATCGTCCCAGGATCGAATGGGTTTCTCCACCGATGCGATGGTTATTGGCGCAAAGCCAAAAAAGAACAACACTTTGACTGCTTTGAACTCCTTCTGCATTTGTGGATACTTCGCGTACATTTCCGTGATGATTTCAGATGCCATCCGGGGATTGGAAATCCCATTCCCCGGAAAGCTCAGGGAATTTGTCAGGGGAAACTGCCCCGGGTAGTGACCGGTACTGATACAGGATATATCGGTTAAACCGTTAACAGTGGCGTTGTACATCTGCTTGGCACTAACCAGCGATCCGGATGGAAAGACGGAGACTTTTATGCTGCCGTTGCTGGCTTGTTCGACGGCATCCGCCCATGGCCGGGACCCATGAATATAGCGAGCTGATTTCGTCCCTTCATTTAACGCGAGTTTCAGTATCGAGGGTTTTTCCGCCGCATCCACTACAGCCGTAGTGAGCAATAGACACAGACATGACGCACAAATCAAACAAATCCACTTTTTCAGCATCGCGTTAAGCATTCTTTTTGTTGAACAAATAATCATGGTTTTCCCTCCTATCGTTTTTACCAATGCTTATGTAATCATCTGAAATTATAAAGTAAACCACAATATGTCATAACATTTCATCGTTTTTACTCGATCATTGATATCATCGGCCACCGTCAACAAGACTTCCGGTGAGATAATCGTTTTATCCTGATATCCGTTTTCCCTGAAGCGAACGTGAAAACATTCTTGATACCTTAGATAACATCAGATAAACGCGAGGATGTTATTGATGCCTTGGGTAACAAGTTGATAAATTCTATAGTAATGATTGCTGGCATTCTTCGCTGTCTGGGAACAAAAAGTTACTAATTCAGGCAAAATATAAACCGGATCTATTCTTCCATAAAGTTACCATAATTTTAGATGGTTATGTTTTTCCTGGTTTTCCCAGGGGTCACAGGCTCATTAATGGAAGGTGCTCCGCATACTGTTATTTTGGGGAAGTTACCGGGTTAACTCTGGGCAGCCAGCGAAGAAAGATTATCCGGGGAAGTCTTGACAAAGGAGCGGTATAGGAATATATTTATATTGTACTATTTAACTAGTGCAATATTAAAATGATTTATCTGAACAATTTGCTTCAACAGAGAAAAAGAGAAGGAGGAGATATGAAATTGAATGTCAGGGCATTTGCATTGACTTTTGGGTTGGTCTGGGGATTGGGTCTGTTTTTACTGACCTGGTGGATGATGTGGGTCGGCGGTGCAACCGGGGAAACCACTTTGATCGGGAGGGCTTATGTTGGCTATAATCTCAGCCCTTCCGGGAGTCTGATTGGTTTTGTCTGGGGCTTTGTTGACGGTTTAATCGGCGGCGCCATCTTCGCTTGGCTTTACAACAAAATAGCGTCGCCTGATCCGATAACACCTGCATCGTAGCTTAGGAACTTGTTCCGGAACAAAACCAGCCGGAGAACCGAAAAAGGGCCGCATTTTGGGTGCTTTTTCGGTCTTTTTGGGAGCGGATACCCATGCTCAGGCTGACCCATGGGGATTTATATCGGCATGAAAGGCTTATTTCTTTCGAACTTCATCGAGAATGATCTTCAGCAAAAGCATTGCCTTGCTTTTTACCTGGGGCTCTGTGGCTTTATAGATAAAGAACGGCTTCCCCATAATTGATCTTTCTTCCGTGGGTTCGCCCATCCTGTGGTTTTGGTCCTTTGAGCCGTAGACATAAAAGTGCAGAAAATCAAAATCTCTCCCGTCCCCGGATTCTGATCCTTTTGCCGCCATTTTTTCCCTTGTCTCAATTCCAGCAACCAGGATCTGCATGGCGATCCCGGAATCCGACTTCTCCTTGATCAGGCAAGGCAGGACAACTTCGTTTCTTGGTGTAATCCGTTTCAAGAGATTCTCTTCTCCGGCATTGGATATGATATTTTCGATATTAAATTCAAAATTGTTAAACTGATCTCCCTGTATCGAACCGTGTAATCGGGCCAGGTCTTCACCGTACCTTGATTCATCCGGACTAAAAAAAGGAAAGTCAATATCATCTGCTTTGAGAATCTTTATCTGGTAACGTGAATTGTTCTCTTCTGCCGGTTCATCGCCTGTACCGGAGGTAAACACATCCAGCGTTTTTGATGCGGTTTTTTTTATGGACTCAACCGTCTCTTTGATCGCCTGGGTGGTCTTTTGAGTCAGCTCCTTGGCAAAGCCAAACAGCTTGAACTGCTCGGAAAAAGCGCCTGAGTTTTCGGACATGGGATCGATGCCCGATTTTTCTTCAGGATCAACCGCCTCGTCCAGATCGGCCATAAGATCATTGAAAACGTTGTTGGGTAGCTTTCTCAATAAGGGGATTTCCATGGCGGGATTGCTTTCAACAACCTCGCTGAACGTCTTCTTCCCCAGCATGTAGCGATCCATCACCTCCAGTTTTTTGGGACTGTTTTTCAGGCGTGTCTGCAACCAGTCCATCAAAAACTCCTGCCGCATGATCT
>JANQGX010000092.1 GCA_028282885.1 SAR324 cluster bacterium | reverse complement strand
TATATCTCTCCCTTATGGTCCGGGTGGTATTCAGGATGATCGGCAATCTTCCTTCTGTTTTCTGTGGAATTTTGAGCTCTTCAAGCTTCACCCCTTCGTTCAGGGGATGGCTGGTTACGGCCGGCGGATTTTCATCGGACCACAAAAGCTTGCATCCCAGGATTTCCGCCTCAACCTGCAGATCAAAAGCGATGGGAATACCGTCGGGTGAATAGAGTTCGATAGCCTTTTCAATGCCTTCAACCATTTTGGTTTCGGATTGAAGATAGTCGGTGGCTGTGACCCCGATCAAAAATCCACCGTGGCAGCCCACAAACGGCACCCAAGGCGCCCGTTCCGTTTTCTCCAAATTGAACGTGGCTTCTACTAGCGCTTTTCCTTTCATTTTCACATCATCCAATAAATACTAAGTTTTGTGAAACTTGACGGAACGATCCATAAAAAGTTCAAGTAACCGTGTTCTTATGCCATCAAGCCGCAATCCAATCATCTGCCAATTTGACAGCTTCGATAGCATCACGACCAAATGCGTCGGCGCCGGTATGTTGCCGCACCTGTTCATCGATCTGTCCGCCTCCCACCATGATTTTCACCTGCTCTCTTAGCCCGGCATCAGCTATTGCATCCACGGTGGCTTTCATCGCATCAAAAGCCAACGTCAAAAATCCGCTCAAGGCCACGATGGATGCATCGGTTTCCCGGATTTTTTTCACAAAATCCTGAACAGAGACATCCACCCCCAGATCATGCACTTCATAACCATTGACATCCAGCATGAAACCAACAATGTCCTTCCCAATATTATGGATATCGCCAGCTACCGTTCCCAGTACAACCTTACCCTTACTTACCACAGGCCCCTGCTGCTTTAACAAGGGTTCAATTTTATTGACGACACTTTTCAGTATCTCACCGGAGTAAATCAAATCCGGTAAAAAGTAAGTGCCTTCCGCAAATTTGTCGCCGATAATCTGCATGCCTTCCCGGGCTCCGTTAAGAATCTCCATGGGATCAACATTCTGTTCAATAGCTTTGTCGACAAAGTCCAGAACTTCTTTTTCTTTCAATTCGGCAATGAGTTCAACCAAGGTATCAGCCATTTTTCATCTCCATCTCAAAATCATGATTAATAGTTTCCATACTTCATCGCTGCGTCCATCATTGATCGGGTGGTATCTGCCTTCCCTTCATCGATTATTACCCCTGCTGCAAGGATATATCCACCGCCGGGAGCACACTCATCGATCAGTTTCCTGCAATAGTCATCGACCTGATCAGCAGAACCCGTAATCATCAACCCGGAGGGGACATTGCCGGCGATGCAGACGTTTTTTCCCACCTTCTGTTTGGCTTCAGCCATATCCGTCTGGTCAAACAACCAGAGTGTGGTTCCATTTGCCAGCTCGTTTAGGTAATCCAAACGCGAGTTGTAACCGCCCTCAGCAAAGAGAAATGGAACACAACCTTCTGCAACCAGTCCGTCAATAAGATCTTTCAGACTGGGCCAGTAAAGTTGACTGAATTGCTCATCCGACATAAATCCGTCCGCTCCTTTGTGTAAAGGGATAAACACCAGGGGATTACCGGAAGCATTCACTCCTGACACCCCGGCATTGATCTGCAACGGGGTGATCCTGTCCACGGCTTCTTCTATCTTTTCCTTATGGCGGTACATATCAAACATCATCTGGTTCGTTCCCCGCAATGTATCAGCCAGGACATCAAAAGGTGCCTTGGCTCCGCCTCCGGCAGACAAGGTGGTGCCGACTTCCCCAATTAGCTTTTGAGTGAGTACACCCAGTTTCCGGTTGCTTTCAAGCAATTCCTCTCCTGCCCTGATCAGTTTTTTCAATGCTCCCGCAACCTCCGGCCGACCAAAAGCAGCCAGCATTCTAACCTGTGGAATCTCCACCAGGTGTGTGAGCGAGGGCAATCCGGACAAAGCCTCCAGGGCGCCAAAAGAGCGCGGAATTTGCCTGCGAAGCCACATGTCTGTGGGATCCTCCACCAGTATTCGGTAATCCTCCACTTTCATGGTCTCCAGTTCTGTTGCCTGAAATCCGACATTATCCGGTAATCCGAATCCCGGCCATTTATATAGTCCGTAATCCAGTATTTCCAATGCGTTTCCAATTCCCATGGTACCCGGAATTTTAGTCAAATCAGCGGGATACTCGCGAGCGAACCTCTCCCATAATTCAATGGCTAAATCAATATCATACATTGCATCCCTGCAGGACCGGTCATACAAAAAACAGGGGAGTAGTCCAGCCGGTGAGAGAGTGGGAACCCGATCCGGTGTTTTTTTCAATTCAATGGCATCTATCACCCGCTGAACACGTTGTTGATATTCGGATCGAACGCTTTCTGAAGCGAAGCTAATCGATTCCGGATTCAGCCACTTCTCAAAACGGATTTGCCGACGTTCTTCCACACTTTTTTCTTCCCAGGGTGTTGTTGTCATAAGAAGTCCCTCAATTTAACGATCATCTGACATTATTAATGTGCTGCTTGACACTATCCACGTCGCCCTAAAACAAGCTTCGGCACCGGGGGATTAAATGGCATGATCAAATCAGCGACTATCATAGCCAAACCCAACCGGTATTTCATCCTGTTGGTCAATCCTACCATTACTGCAGAATACAGACCATGAAACGAAAGCGTTACAAGCATTTGATTAAAAAGGATATTCACAGCTATGTCGTTCCTTGTGAGATTGAATTGCTTATGATAAATAATAATTTTGGATATTTCATAATTCATCATACGGGAATTTGAATCCGTTTCGCTGGATGATAAAAAAAGCAGCGAGGACCCAACCTCAAATCAAGTAAGGAATCCTTGAAAGCACAGAAAAGATCAAACCATCATCAACCGTCTGCTGAGTCCAATGGGAGTGATAATCAGTTCAGCAAGCATATCTGGCAAATCCTGGATCCATCGGACCGGGAATTGCTTGCCATTGCAGCTTTAATTCCACCACCCGTATCTTTGGATACCTGGACTGCTGCCTCGGGATGTTCTTCCGTGCAAGTGCTGCAATTTGCCGAGCAACTGAAGGCTCTGGAAGTGATCGAGGTTTTTTCACCCAAAGGTATCGGCTATTATCAATTCTGTGATTCCCATACAGCCAGTACTATTGTGGAAACCGCAGGTCTGAAATTCATTGAGTCCCTGGCCCAAAAGATGGTTGATGTCTTCGAAACCGTTTTTGTCGAGGATTCCCAAAGATGGACAGCCATCGCCTACCTTTACCAGATTTCACGAATTCAGCAACCCGATCTTGACACCCTGATTCAGGCAGCAGAGTACTGCAGCCATCAAAATCTTATTGATGAGGCTGCGGTCTACTATCAGATGATTGTCGATGCGCTTTTCAAATCCGGAATAGCTGAAAACAGGGCCCTTTTTATCAAGGCGGTTATCGGATTAATCCAGTTTAAGGGAGAGCAGCTACCACTTCCGGAGCAGGAGGATGTTCTCTCACAGGCTATCAAGCTGGCCAAAGAGACAGCGGAGCAGGATAATCTTACGACATTGCTGGTTATGGCCGGACAGGTCAGCTTTAAACAAGGCAAGTATGATATAGCCGAGCAACAACTTGAAGAAGGCTGGAGTCGGGTTAAAATATCGGAAAGCGAAGAGCTGGGAAAAAGAGTAGCCCTGGCCACTACCGAGTTCCTCTTTTTTCAGGGCCGGTTGGCTGAAGCTATTGATCGTTATGAGGAGGTTTTAGGAAATCTGGAGGAACTGCCCACCGACGGTTTGACATTAAAAGCCTGTGCCTTGTTGGGGTGGGCTTATGGAAAATGCGGACAGACAATCAGGGGATATGGATTGATCAGCTCGGTTGCTGAAAAAGCCGGAGAATTGCACCTGGACAATCTGGTGATATACGCCAAATTGATGTCGATATTAACCTTGCATGATGCCCGGAGAAACGCTGAAGCGGAGAAGATCATCGACGAATTGTTGGAATTCCCGGAAGTGGAATTGGGCCGCTACACACTATGGCCGCTTTATGCATCCAAAGCATTTGTCTATTGCGGCAAGGGACGGTATGAGGAGGCTTTCAGAATGCAGAAATTGGCTTACCGGCAGGCAAAAGAGTCGGGTTTTATCCATCATCGGGGGCCGGTTAATTTCGAGTATATAGAAAAACTGGAGGAGGAGGGGTATGTTCACCCTGAAATGAATTATGACTCGGAGGTGAACCGGGTCATCAACTGGCCGGATACCTATATGCAGGGTGTGGGATATTACTACAGGGCAAAACGGATTTTGAAACAGGGCGGCAGCGAGGTCAAGGCTCATCAGGACCTGTTGCGCAGCATGGATTGTTTTGACCGGTCCGGAGCCAAACTTGACCAGACTTTCACCCAGATCTTGCTTGCACAATTATTGATTAAACGTCACCAGATATCGGAAGCCAGGGAACTGCTCAAAGACGCCTGGGAAGTTTTGAAGTATACCAATGAATTGCTATTTCCGGAAGAGCTGAAACATTATGTAACGGTTGATAACGGCAATGAATTCCTGCTTACTCCCCTGATAGAGATCAGCAATACCATCGGCACCATCCGCAACCGACAGAAACTACTGAATCAGATTATCAGCCTGACAATCCGCCAAACCGGGGCTGAACGAGGTGCTTTTTTTGTTTTCAACACCAATGACCAGCTAGAAATGATTGCCAGTCGGAACCTGGAATCTGAAACTATCCGTCACCATCTGTTCTCCTCCACATTGAATATGCTGTCTGAAGTGATGAAAACAGGCCGGGAAGTGATTATCACTGAGAACGATTGTCCGGGTCGCCACCTGAATCCATCCGGACAATCCGGCTGGCAGTTGGCTTATCCGATCGTTCTGCAGAATAAGGTCCTGGGATGTTTTTACCTGGAGCGTAAACTCAGTGGTTATAAAGTATCGGAAAAAACCCTTTCCATATTAAAACTCATTGGCACCCAGGTGGCTGTGGCATTGGATAATGTCCGGGCCTACGAAGAGATAGCTGAATTAAAGGAGCGCCTGGAAGCCGAAACACTCTTTTATCGAAGCGAGCCTTCTGTTATGAGGGAGGTGAAGGATATTGTCGGAGATTCTCCCGGAATCAGGAAAGTGATTTCAAAAATCGCCGATGTGGCTCCTTCGGACAGTTCCGTGTTGATCATTGGTGAAACAGGCGTGGGAAAGGAACTCGTGGCAAAGGCGGTTCACCAGCAGAGCAGCAGGTCCACAGGCCCATTTATACCGGTGAGTGTGGCATCATTAAGCGAGGGGCTGGTGACAAGTGAACTTTTTGGCCATGAAAAGGGTGCTTTCACCAACGCTACCAAAACCCATCGTGGTCGTTTTGAACTGGCTGACAAGGGCACACTGTTCCTGGACGAAGTCAACTCACTCTCTCCGGAGGTCCAGGCAAAACTATTAAGGGTGCTTGAAGAGCGGGTTTTCGAACGGGTCGGTGGAACACGGAACATCACGACTGATTTTCGGTTGATAGCCGCAACCAACCAGCCTCTGGATCAATTGGTCAAAAGCCGACAGTTTCGATCCGATCTTTTCTATCGCCTGAATGTCTACCCTATATACATCCCTCCTCTCAGGGAGCGTAAAGAGGATATCCCCATTCTGGTTTCGCATTTTGTGGTTCAGTACAACAAGAAATTAAACAAAACCTATCACAAAACCGCCAAGAACAGCATGCTGCAATTGATGGCTTATGATTGGCCGGGAAATGTCAGGGAATTGAAAAACATGGTTGAGAGAGCGGTTCTAACCAGCAAAGGAAACCGGCTGTTGTTTCCGGACTTAATCTCCGACGGCCAACAGACATCACCGGATGAGGAGTTTCTTTCCTGGCAGGAGATGGAAAGCAATTATTTAAAAAGGGTTTTGGAGCATTGTAATGGTCGGGTTAGCGGCCCCAAAGGAGCAGCAAAACTCTTGGGATTAAATCCCCAAACACTCTATTCAAAAATCAAACGCCTGAGAATTAAATAAGAATTCGACCGATCCGGGTATGCTGATTATGTTATTCGCCATTATCAGGAAGCTGCAGGGATAGATGCGGAGTTGGCAAACGATTTAAAATGAAATTCGGCCGAGAGATCATATTAATGTTTTAAGGCCGGGGATGCTGGGAGCATGTTCAATCATCTGCCTGCTGCAAAGCGTCTATGGCTTCCGCCACTATTTCTCTAACCTGGGAATTAGGGTCCTCAAGCAAGGGGCGAATCAAACCAATATGTTCCGGCGTGCCTATAATTCCAATCAGATCTGCCACATCTCCCCTGATGGTGGGATTTTCGTCTTTTAACAGGGGTGTCAGATGGGGGATAGCCAACAACACTTCTTCAGGCTTGTTTTCCTTTAATTCTTCCAAAAGCATGTTTACACCCAGTCTGACAAACATGCTCCCTTGTAGCAACAGATTTCCGATAGTTTCATAGAGATCGGTATTGTATGCAAACAGCGACACAACCTTATCGATATCACCATTTTCGAGATCACCGGAAAGCAACCCGGTGAATTCCTTTAGATCGGCTTCGTTCAGGCTCATAATTATTTGTGAAATTCAAAGTTCCAATCAAATGTTCAGTGTTAATTGATTTGTATGCAGTTATTAATAAATCCATTTTAAGCATGACTTTTCTGTTTCATTTCATTCAAGGTCCAATCCTTTCCAAAGATATGGTGAATCATAAGCCGGTGAAATTTCCGATTCCTTGGGTCCGATTTTACTGCTCCGGATTGATGATTTGGAACTTGACAAAGATCAGAGTTGTCCCTATGATACTTCCATCATTTGATGGAATCAAAACTTTGTATTCTTTGATGGGAATGCTCGCAGGATTCAAAGTCGTTGCATATCAAGTTTTTAAACCGGAGCATTTCGATTGGTAGAGCCTGTATTACTGATCTTAGGTGGCAATAAACAGATCCGATCGAAATGAATTCCACCAATCCCAATGATTAATCAATCAGGAGAATCACAATGTCGGAAATTAGTTTTGACGGTCGAGTGGCAATAGTCACCGGAGCCGGAGCCGGTTTGGGAAAAACCTATGCTTTGGAACTGGCAAAAAAAGGAGCAAAAGTTGTTGTTAACGATTTGGGTGGTGCCCGGGATGGATCAGGAGCCAGCACAAAAGCCGCCGATGAGGTGGTTGATGAGATCAAGGCGGCAGGTGGTGATGCGGCTGCCAACTATGATTCAGTGGCAACCAAGGAAGGTGGAGCGAACATTGTCAAAACGGCCGTGGATGCTTTCGGCAAAGTGGACATTGTTATCAATAATGCCGGAATTTTGAGGGACAAGAGCATTGTCAAGATGTCTGATGATGAGTGGGATCTGGTCCTGGCTGTCCACCTGAAGGGAGCTTTTTATGTAACGCAACCGGCCTTTGCCATCATGAAGGAAAATGCTTACGGAAGAATTGTCAACACGGCTTCCGGCGCCGGACTCTATGGCAATTTCGGTCAGATTAACTACGCCTCTGCCAAGATGGGTCTGGTTGGAATGATGCATTCAATACATACCGAAGGAGCAAAGTATAACATAAAGTGTAATACGATTGCTCCCATTGCGGCCTCCAGACTTACGGAAGATGTAATGCCTCCGGAGATTTTTGAAAAACTGGATCCGAAATTTGTAACACCATTGGTTACCTACCTGGTTTCCGAAGACAACCAGGATTCCGGAATGATCTTTAATTGCGCAGCCGGCTGGTTCAGCAGGACTGCTGTCATGTGCGGTACGGGAACCTTCATTGGCGATGGCAAACGGGATATTACGGCAGAGGAGATCAAAGACGCCTGGGGTGATGTGACCAGTCTGGATGATATTAAGGTACTAAACAACGTTAATGATTCATTCGGCTACCTGGCAAAAATTTTCTCGTGAGCGGACGGGAGCGGAAGCTTATCCAAAATAGCAACATAAACCAATGGAGGATACAATGGTCGGAATCATTTCCTACGGGGGACACATTCCTCGTCTACGTTTAAATCGCGGTATCATTTATGGCTCCAATGCCTGGATGGCTCCTGGCCTCATCGGCTCTGCCGGGGGAGAAAGATCCGTTGCCAATTGGGATGAAGACAGCCTGACAATGGCCGTTGAAGCCGCCAGGGACTGTATCGGTGGATTCGACAAACAGGCCATCGACGCAGCTTACCTGGCATCGGTTTCATTTCCATTCAAAGACCGACTCAATTCCGGAATCATGGCTTCGGCATTGAACTTGGAGGAGAGTGTTGAAGCTGCCGATTTTTCCGCCTCCCTGAGAGCAGGTGCATCAGCACTTCTGGCCGGATTAAATGCGGTTCGGTCCGGTGATTACAGAAACGTGCTGGTAGCCGCGGGTGACCGAAGAATCACAAAAATGGCATACCTGCATGAACTGTGGGCCGGTGACGGCGCAGCCGCGCTACTGCTCGGATCGGACAATGTCATCGCCGAATTCAAGGGATCCGCCACTATTACGGATGATTTTGTCGATCACTATCATGGTGAGGGATTCCAGTTCGACTACAACTGGGAAGAGCGTTGGATTAAAGATGAGGGTTTCCTGAAGATTGCCCCCAAGGCGATCAAGAAACTACTGGACAAGACCGGTGTTTCAGGCGCCGATATCTCAAAATTTGTGATGCCGTGTGTCTTCGGCAAGGTTCCCCATCAAATTGCCAAAGCATTCGAAATGCCCAAAGAAGCGGTTCAGGACAGTATGTTTGCTGTCTGTGGAGACACGGGTACCGCACACGCCACAGTGATGCTGGTTTCGGCCCTGGAAACAGCCCAACCGGGTGACAAAATCCTGATGGCATCTTTTGGTCAAGGTTGTACTGCCGTACTGTTTGAAGTAACCGATGCCATCAAGAATCTGTCCGCCCGAAACGGGATATCAGGATCGCTGGTTGATCGCAAGGAAGATCAGAACTATATGAAGTTTCTCTCCCACCGCGGCTTGCTTCAGCAAGACTGGGGGATTCGTGCGGAGACCAATTGGAAAACCGCCCTGTCAACCCTGTATCGCAACAAAAAGATGATTCTGGGTATGGTTGGCGGCAAATGTACGAAATGCGGCACTTCCCAATTCCCCAAAGCGGATGTCTGTGTCAATCCCGAGTGTAAGTCAATTAATACACAGGAAGATTGCGAATTCGCCAATATCCCCGGCGAAATCATGAGTTATACCTCAGACTTGTTGACCTATACCCTTGATCCTCCTGCTCATTACGGAATGATCACCTTTGAAAACGGTGGCAGGGGTATGTTTGATTTTACCGATTACGAGAACGGTAAGATCGAGGTCGGATTGCCCGTTCGCATGGTATTTCGAATCAGAAACATAGATCATCAGCGAGGATTCACCCAGTACTTTTGGAAAGCAAAACCGATGATCAAACAAGAGGAGGCACAAAATGGCTGATGGAATCAAGGACAAGGTAGTAATACTTGGAATGGGCTGTACGAAATTCGGTGAGCGCTGGGATTGCGGTCCGGAACAGTTGATGGTGGAAGCTTTTGAAGAGTGTATTCAGGATGCCGGTATCGATCGAAACGAGATTCAGGCCGCCTGGTTCGGTCAATGCTATGATGAGATCGGAACCGGTAAGGGAGCTCCCGGTCTGGCAATATCCTTACGGTTGCCCTATATCCCGGTTACCAGGGTGGAGAATTATTGTGCGACCGGAACGGAAGCATTTCGCGGAGCGGTTTATGCCGTTGCCTCCGGTGCTTGTGACATCGCCCTGGCCCAGGGAATGGAGAAACTAAAGGATACGGGTTACGGCGGGCTGCCGGCAATCGATGGCGTCAACAGCGGAACCCTTCCCGGACAGACACTGCCCAATATCTCCGCGCCTGGTGCTTTTGCACAACTGGCCAGTGCATACAGGGCAAAGCATAATGTCAAATACGAAGATCTCAAACGTGCCATCGCACAGGTCTCCGTAAAGAGTCATGAAAATGGCGTTAAAAATCCCAAAGCTCATCTTCGCAAACCGGTTACCATTGAGCAGGTAATGGCTTCTCCGATTATTGCGGATCCTCTCGGTCTTTTCGATTGCTGCGGAGTGAGTGACGGTTCGGCTTGTGCCATCGTTACCACACCCGATATCGCCAAAGGTCTGGGCAAGAAGGACCTGGTATCTGTCAAGGCCCTGCAACTGGCTGTCAGCAACGGTGAAGAGCAGGGATACAAGGAATGGGATGGATCTTACTTTGCCACAACCCGTCAGGCATCCAAAAGGGCTTATAAAGAAGCGGGAATTGAAAACCCGAGGGAAGAGATCAGTATGTTTGAAGTTCATGACTGCTTTTCCATCACGGAATTCGTAACCTATGAGGATCTTTATATCTCCCCCGAGGGCGGTGGAATCAAAGACGTGATGGATGGATTCTACAATGCCGACGGACAAATCCCCTGCCAGATCGACGGTGGATTAAAGTGTTTCGGGCATCCCATTGGAGCTTCCGGATTACGGATGTTATACGAGATGTACTTGCAATTGCACGGCAGGGCTGGCGAAAGACAGCTTAACGATCCCAAAATCGGATTGACTCATAATCTGGGTGGTTTTCCTTTTGCAAATGTCAACGCTATTTCCATAATCGGCAGGTACGACTAGATCAAGAGCGATAAACTACAACCGCTGATCCGGGGGAGGTCACACTCTGCCCGAAGCAAGAGGCTCGCAGCGCCGAACCACAGGAAGTCTTCACGGAGCTCCACGGATGGAATTGTTCGGCATTGCGAGCCGCGCCTGTTAGCCTTGATTGACAATGCCAGACTCTCAGTTTGCGGCTTTGCGTCTCCCGACTTATCCCCCATACGCTCCTTAACCTTTTTTGGCAAAGGCAGTTACCGCCTCGAAAAAATCCGGCAGGCTGCAGCAGATACTCTGGTTTCTATCTTCCAATTCTATCGCCGCTTCAATATTAGGAGCAGTCAAATTCAATCGTATCGCCTCTTTGGTAAATTTTAATCCCAACAGGGATTTACCCAAAAGAATCTCGGCGGTCTGCACTGCGGTCTCCATTAACTTGTCATCATCAACCAGGCGACTGACCATCCCGATACGTTCAGCCTCTTCAGCATAAACGGTTCTCCCTGTCATTAATATCTCGGAAGCTTTTGCCGAACCAACCATCTTTGGTAAAAAATAACTGGTTCCCAACTCTCCACCGGAAAGTCCGATGTTTACAAATGATGCCGTAAAGGCAGCCTTGGAGTTGGCCAGGATTATATCAGAGGCCAGGGCCATGCTGAATCCTCCTCCAGCGGATGCCCCGTTCACAGCAGCGATGATTGGTTGGGGGACACGTCGCATGGCAATGATAATTCTGGAGTAGATCCGTTGCACCTTTTCCAGGTGTTTCCCGGCGCTGGCGAACAGGTCAATCCCCTTTTCGCTGTTCAACGCGTCATCTTTGATATCCGCACCGGAACAAAAACCCCGTCCGGCTCCGGTCAGAATCAGGACCCTGGTTTCATGATTGTCCTGAAGTTCTTTAAACAGTTCATACAACTCCCCCAACATCTCCATGTTGATCGCATTTAATCGTTCAGGTCGATTCAAGGTGATTCTGCCAACTCCTTTTAACACTTCATCATATTCTATCGTTTTAAACTTCATCCCTGCTCCTGTTTGCGGTTCTTTGACTGAACATCCCGGTTTTAAGTCAGTGATCATCTTAAACGGGTCCTAAGACAGCGTCAAATCACTACTGTTACCGGAACCAGTTTCTTGCTGTACAACTGATTGATGAGGAAACATTTGCTTTTGTTAACAGTCGATTCAACAGGTCTCCATCATTCAACCGATAATTTCTGCAGCGCTTTTTGACCCAATGTTGATAAAAAAGCAAGCAAGCCGATCACGATAGATGCCTTTTGTTTTCACAGCATCACTCCATCTGAAGGACTCGAAGACAATGCTGGAACTGCAAGCCATACATAAGGCTTTGAAACGTCTGAAAAAATCTATTGATCTCATTGCGGAACGAACATAGCGCAACAAGTAATTGCGCATAAAAGCCTGACAAACTCTTAATATTTGGGATTAAAAGCATGTTAATTAAGCAATTGAATCAGACAGCGCGTTTAGCAACAATTGCGATGAATTAAGCCGAACTGATACCAAAAGCACAACGGTTTATTATTCCGATTAATGCTGGTATACTGCCTTCAGAAAACAATTGGATCACCATCGCCAAAGTGACGACAAAACCTGAAGGAAAGAGATATGAAAACCTGTATCCAAATGATCCTGCTGACAGCAGGGATCATCATTTTCATCACCGGGCCTGCTCACGCCATCAAGTTGATATACAAGGATAGTAAAGGACATTACCATTTCAAATGTACGGATAAAACCGGTGGGAAAACCGTGATCAAATACAGGGCAGAGGGTGTTTTTGTTGACGGGCCTACCGGTCAGGAGTTCTATCCCCTGGATTCGGCTTCGGTCATTCGGTCGGAGCATTCAATCAAGATCACGGAGAAATACGCCCGGATGGGGTGCCGGGAACACGGAAGAACAGGGCCCTGATTACTTAAAATTTGTCAATTAACTCGTACAACACCTCGTAACTGCGGATGGAATCGCTCTTATCGATAACGAGGGTTAGTTCACTGATGGTTGAGATAATCTCCAGAATATTAATGTTCTTCCAGGCGAGAGCTTGCAGAATCTGGTAGGTGATACCGGGGGTGTTGAAAAAATCTCCATCAAAGACAATCGTTAGAGCCACCAGATCCGACTCCTTATCCAGAATTTTCTCCTTTTCCAGCTTCTTTGCGATGGTCTTGTAATATTTCTGACTGACCACAATACTGACTTCATGGTTTCCAATCGTCACATTCAGGAAATCGCCTCTTTCCAGTTCAACCAATCCATAAAAAGAAGGAATCATTTGAAGTAGTTTTGGGGTTTTTACAACATTGAAATCACAGATATTGGTTTTCATTGTGATTTCGCAATACAGCCGCCGATCCCCCTCCTTCTCGCTCATCTCCTGCAATTCGTCTGCATATCTTCTCAAAGCCATAATGATGGAAGAGTCTGTGACTTTCTTTTCCATGATGGATTCGACTTTTGGTCTCAGCTCGGCGGAGAGATTGCCAAAGTGGATAATCCCCCTATTGATCGCCTCCAGAAGGTAAGGTTGCTCTTTTACAATATCTTTTACTATTTTACTTACAGACATGTTGATTTTTAGCGATTTTGTTTTTATAGTAACATTACGTTATCATTTTAACAAAACATGATAACCGCGAAGTGAGTTTAACGGAAACGGGATTCGCAAAAAGGGAGTGAATTCAATCCATGAGAGTGAAGCGAGGCCGGTATCGGCTTTCCGTAAATCCAGACTTCTTGCACAACTGGTTTTCATCCTAACAAATCGGATGGTTTTTTAAAAACACAAAAGATCCAAAAGGAGATCTCCATGAATCTACCACTGAAAGGCGTTTTTACAGCGATTGTTACCCCCTTTGACCAAAATGGTGACTTAGATGAAAAAACCTATGCGGATCTGGTAAAACGGCAACTGGATGCCGGGGTAACCGGGATTGTCGCCTGTGGAACAACCGGTGAAAGCCCCACCCTGACTCATGATGAGCTCATGCGGATTATTCAAATGACTGTTGAGCTGGCTGCGGGGAAAGCCCTGGTGATCGCTGGCACGGGTACATACTCAACGAGGCAATCGGTTCAACTTACAAGACAGGCAATGGCAGCAGGTGCAGATGCCGCTCTGTTGGTTAATCCCTACTATAACAAACCAAGCCAGGAAGGGCTGTTTCTCCACTTTCGCGAAATCGCCAACTCAGTTGATATTCCCTGCATCCCCTACAATATCAAAGGTCGAACCGCAGTAAACCTGGAAACGGATACGCTGGTCCGGCTTTGTGAAGCCTGCCCCAATATTGTCGGAGTCAAGGAAGCCTCCGGAGATATTCAACAGATGAAAGAGGTGATCGAACGAACACCTGGGTATTTCAGTGTCCTTTCAGGTGATGACAACATGACCCTGGATCTGATCAGTGAAGGCGGGCATGGGGTGGTTTCGGTGGCATCAAATCTCGTTCCGGAAAAAATGGTCGCAATGGTTAACCACGCCCTGGCGGGAGATTTCCAAGCAGCCCGGGAATTGGATTATGAACTGGGTATTCTGTTTAAAGCTACCTTCCTGGAGACCAATCCTATTCCCATCAAAGCAGCCATGGCCATGGTCGGACTCTGCCTCGAAAAATACCGTTTGCCTCTCTGTCCGTTGTCAAAAGAGACGTATCGAATCCGCCTGAAGGAGATCCTGGAGGAACTCGGACTGCTGGAGAAAGAGACGATTCATGCAATGGCTGTATAGGACTCAAGAACGATTGGACCGGCGAAGATCCTGTTTGCCCGGTTCAATCAATCCGGATCGTTGGAATAGAGATAACAAATTCCAGACCCCTTTCCGTTGAGAGCGCCTTGATTTTCCCCTTATGCTTTTCCACAATTCTCTTCGAAATAGCCAAACCCAGCCCTCCCCCGTTCTCCTCAAGATGATTCAATCGATAGAAGGGTTCGAATATCCGGTTCAGTTCGTCTTCCGGTATTGTACCGCAGCTATTGGCTATCGTCAGGACCAGCTCGCCATCTTTCGTATCGGAATCCACATAGATATTTCCGTTTACGGGTGAATAACGAACCGAATTATCCAGCAGATTGGTGATGATGGTGAGAAAGCCATCACGATTTCCCATTATTTTGGCCTCATTTTCGAAATTCAGAACCAGCCTGATTTTTTTAGTTTTGAGGGATACGTGATAACGCTCCAGGGAATTCTTTAACAGTTGAATCGGGGAGAACACCTCGGTGTAGGGGACATCCTCCCGCATATCGAGCTTGGAGAGATCCAGAATTCGACCGATAAGCCGATCCAACTCCTCAACATCGACCCGAATCTCCTGCAGATGCTCCCTGAGGTTACTGTCTTTGGTTTCATTCAAACGGTCTTTCATGATTTCAACGGCAATCTGGATTCGAGCAAGCGGGCTGCGCAATTCGTGGGAAACCTGCGCCGTCAACTCCTTACTGCTGATCATCATTCTTTCCAGTTTCTCAGCCATCTTGTTGAAAGAGGTGGCAAGCTCTCCAATCTCATCCCTGCTTTTTATCTCAGTCCTGTGTGAAAGATCTCCTTCTTCAAGTTTCTTTGTGGATGCCGTCAGGCTTTTGACGGGTCTTGTCATCATGCGAGCGAGGGGGATGGTAAGCAGCGCGATAATAACCCCGATTCCCACCAAACCTATTGCGAACTCGGTACCGTGCGAGAAATTGGGTTTTCTGTCAAAAATCATATGGAAAGTGGATTGGCGCTGATCCGGAAGCTGGATGGAAATGGTTCGATAGGGATGAAATCGCTTATAGCTGGAATAAAACGGTCGGTTTGCCTCCTCCTTTTTCCATTCCTGCACAGTCTCCAGGTAGTCTTCCACTTTTTCCCAGGGGATCTCCCCTTCAAATGATTGGGCAATCACCTCACCCGATTGATCCGTAAGCCAGATATTGGTCTTAAGAGCCACCCCGATGTGTCTGACATATTCGCTAAAAACCCTTCGGTTGATCTCGGTGGCAAGCGTTGTTTTGGAAAGCTGGTACTCCACCATCTCCCTGGCCATCTTGAACCGGGTCTCATTATACTCCTCCATGTAATCGCCATATTTGCGTCCCACAAACAGGATAAAAAAGCCAAATATGGCTATTTCCGTGATAATTAAAAGGACCACGAAATAGACAAAAATCTTGAAATGTACTTTACTCAGTTTCACCTTCATCCTCTAGCATGTAACCGGTCCCCCAGACGGTCTTTATCTGTTTTTTAAGCTCGGGAGCAACTTCGCTGATTTTATTACGCAGGTTACTGATATGAACATCAATGCTGCGATCAAAAGCCATGAAATCCTTCCCGCGGGCTATATTCATTAATTCGTCCCGGCTGTAGACCCGGTTCGGATTCTGGATAAGGGTTCTGATGATGCGATACTCGGTTGTGGACAGGGTGATTTCCTTGTTGCGAATTAGCAAGGTGCGTTTGTCGGTATTCAGTTCAAATCCGCCGCAAACAAGATTGCCAGTAGTCGTCGAATGAACCTGGTTGTTATCTCCGGCACTTCTTCTCAGTACCGAATTCAACCTGGCCAGCAACTCCCTTGGATTGAAAGGTTTGGGAAGATAGTCATCCGCCCCCAGTTCCAGCCCGACTATCCGATCTGTCTCCTCACCTTTGGCAGTAAGCATGATTACGGGAACCGACGATTGCTTTCTAATTTCTTTCAGGATATCCAGGCCGTTTTCCCGTCCCAGCATAATATCCAGAACGATAATATCCGGAGCATCGCTACGCAGGCTTCTCATCACCGATTCGCTGTTGGCCACGGTTATGGCCTTAAAACCATAACTTTCCAAGTATTTCACCAGCAGAATCTGCAGTTTTCGATCATCATCCACAATCAAAACGGTTCTATCCATGGTTACAATTCCTCGGTATCGTTGAAATCCTTATCTGATTTTATTTTATTAGATCCACCTCGGGATTCAATCAAACTTACAGATTTTTTACAGTTTTGTGGATACATAAAGAACAAAATCCATAATATCAAAAGGTTGATCCGGTTAACTGTTTACAAAAACCAATGTAAGCCAATGTAGCGTCAATATGACCTGAAGCCGACCTCAATAAGACGTCAAGTGTTTTCTGACGTGGCCTCAGACAATGAACAGGAGCTGAATCAGATTGCTAAACTCCGCCTCGCAACCCTGGTATTTGGATTTCAGAATACTACCTATATAAAATTTGTACTTGTATCAAATGCTAGTCTGGAAACTCAAAGCAACTTGGGAGAGTATGCCATTGGCCGGTTTTGAGTGATAGCTGGCAGGTAACGGCAGATTTGTAACAAATTTCTGTCAAATGAATATTGTAAGATATCGGTAATCTATGAAAATTTTCTAACTTATTATCTTTATTGGAAAACTCGAAAGAGTCTTATCAACACTGACAAGGGTGAAATCTTCGAGCTTGGCTTGGGCAGCCAACATACGATCAAATGGATCCCTGTGATCTGTATCCCAACTGCCTGCCAACTGAGCATGTTCCGGTGTGATAGCTAATGGTTTAAATCCCGCTTTTGTAATCCAATATGGGACATTTTCGGCGACTGATGAAGCTTCAGGCAGCTTTCCCAAACGATGTTTTGTTACAATCTCCCAAACAGAAGAAGAACTCACAAAAACCGGATTGTTAAAATCACCAATAATTGCTCGAATATTCTGGGAGAGTTTAGGATCATCAAACAACCACCATAAAAAAATGTGTGTGTCCAGCAACATCATTTTCATCCCTCCCAATGTTCAAGTTCGCTGGCAGGTAAAGGCTCAAAGAAGCTATCAGTAACTTTTCCTTTTGCGATTCCGGGAACTCTTCTTTTGTTTTCTGTATAGGGAGTCAATTTTGCCCACGGGATACCGGCTTTGGAGATAATTATCTCTTCACCCGCATGCACTTTTGCCAGCAATTTTGAAAACTGGGTCTTTGCTTCATGTACATTTACTGTTTTCATGATTATCCTTTTTAGTTTGACTTAGTCCATAAGCTTAGTCTACTTCGGTTAACAATAAATTGCAAGTTGATATCATAAATCCATCTATCAAACTTGGAGCGGATTGGTACGGCAGTTATTCCGGGGGTGACAGGCGAAATCCGGTCGGTCCGAATTCGGGCCCCCGAAGCGTGACTTGGGGTGGTAGCTGGATCGGCACAGCCTCGGGACTGAGTGGGGCTAATCGGAGCGACAACGTTCTGTCGATCCGGGACTACGACATTGGCTTCCGTTGCGCTCGTTCCGCAAAGTGATTGTTTCTTGTGACATTTTTGCAGACATAATACCAAACTCACTTTGACTCTCTGCGAATCCCTGCATTTTCAATCTTTTGCGGGGGTTTTGTCTTCTATTTTCCAGTCAATTTAACGAAACTTTTGGGTGAGTGCAAGGCTCTTTCATTCCAGCTTTATCTTGAATAGCCTTGCCAGAAAAAAATCATGTCACCAGATTATTACTTCAAAAAAGTGTTTTTATCCGTATAAATACTTAACGGACATTTTAACCTGCCTTGCATGCCAAGAACCCAGTTGAGCCGGTTCGATGCTGCGAGTCTCGCATTTCTAGTTTCAAGTGTTTCCTGAACAGACAACCTCTTTCCGCTCAACTTTCTCCGCACCTTATTGGTGCATCCCCTCCAAGTAGAAAACTGGTTTGTTAATCAGAACCTGATTACCTCACCGGATGCAGATGAGGCATAAGCAGCATCCACAATCTTCATGATCGCCTGCCCTTCAGCCAGACCCGGTTTCGGTGTTTGCCTTGTACGAATGCAGTGAACAAAACTCTTCATCTGCCGGTCGTACATGGCCTGATCACAATGCTCCTTTCTTTCCGGAAACTCGGGCATCAGTTTGCCTCTTGTCCCGCCAGTCTCCACTTTCAACAGGGTTGGAAACAAGGAGGCATATCCCCGGGTACCGTAAAGTCGGGTGCCCGCTTCCGGACCATCCATGTGAGGCTGCCACCAGCCGCACTCTATTGTTGAAACAACCCCGTCATCCCAGGTAATCACCACCAGACCGGTATCATCCACATCGTATTCGCCATAATGAGTTCCAATACTGGCATAAACCTGCTTTGGTTGGGGGTCGTCGAGAATAAATCTCACGGTGTCAATGGCATGAACCCCCATATCGGCAAGGGCTCCTCCACCGGCAAGTGATTTTTGAGCAAACCAACCCGTAGGCCCCCAATTAACATGAATCCCGTAGCCTTTTGTTCTGATCACCTTTCCTATCTGATCCGAGCGAACCATATCCCTGATATACATGGCCTCCTCATCAAACCGCCACATATGGCCGACCATGACAATGCCCCCGCTTGCTTCAGCTACGGAGATAATCTCTTCACCCTCCTTTGCATTCATGGCCAGGGGTTTTTCCTGAAAAACATCCTTACCGCTTTTCAGAAACTCAATGGTGTAGGATGCGTGGTAACGGTTGGGAACTCCCATGACCACTGCATCAATATCTTCTCTTGTGGCCAGCGAGTGGATATCGGTTACGGCTTCGCCTATGGCATGTCGTGTGGCAAATTGTTGTGCTTTCTCCAGGTGGGCGGATCCCACCGCCACAACTTCCACATCAGGCAGGGGTTGCAATCCCCGGACATGGTAATCGTTGATATATCCCGCCCCGATAATCGCTATTCTGATTGCTTTCATGGTTTCCTTTTTGCTGTGAGGTCATCGAGGTTTGTGCGGATTTTGACGATGGCATCTACAATCTGATCCATATCCGCCCTCGTTCCCATGAGCACACTATGGTGGAAGGCGACAGACTGCCGGCTATACACCTTCTCGCAGAGTGGAAGACGGTGACGGGCAGGATCGATTTCCTTCCGGTGATCCTCACTGATTCGATACCGTTTTTTTGTCAGGGGACGATACAGGGAACAATCATTCAAGGGTTGGTAGCAGGGTTCTACCGGTAATCCAAGCTCTTTGGAGAGAGCTTCACGGAATTGCATCACCGGCAAATCGTTAAACTCCTCCTCCCGGTAACGGAAAGTAAAATTGAAATAGGCCTGCTCCGTAACTCTCGAATCACGCTTCATTGGCAGAATACCGGGGATTTTCTGCAGCAGATCGTTAAGATAAACCGCATTTTGGGAACGGATTCGATTCTGTCGGGGAAGTCGTTTCAACCCTTTCAGGAGAATGGCTGCCTGAAACTCCGTCAGCCTGTAATTCCCGCTTTGAATAAGATCCCCTTCATCAGCATATTGACCGGATCCCTTGTCCTCAACCGCAGGGTTGATTTCCGGTCTTCTCCCACAGTTGCGCAGAGCATCGAGCTTTGTCCAGAGATTCTCATCGCTGGTAGTCAACGCTCCTCCCTCGCCGGCAGTCAGGATTTTCGACAACTGCATGCTGAAGCTGCCGATGTCTCCGATACTTCCCACCTTTTTTCCCTGCCATTCGGAACCGTGCTGATGAGCACAATCCTCGATTACCTTCAGGTCATTGATTCGGGCGATCTGCATTACAGCATCCATATCGGCTATACAACCGTACAGATGGACCGGGATAATAGCCCGTGTTCTCGCTGTTATTGCTGATTCAATGGCTTTGGGATCAACACACCAGGAGTCCTCCTCAACGTCAACAAGCACCGGTACGGCATTCACGTCAAGAATTGCTGCTGCCGTCGCCTGCCAGGTCAGTCCCGGGACAATGACCTCATCACCGAAACCGACATCAAGAGCTTCCAGAGCCATCTGCAAGGTCACTGTCCCGTTCGCCGCAGCCAGTGCATAGCGGGTACCGCAGAATTTTGCCCAGGCCTTGACAAATTCCAATTCCTTCGGGCCGTTATAAGACCAGACAGCGCTGTCCAACACCTCCGCAAGAACCTTTTTCTCACCGCCATTCCAAACCGGCCAACAGGGCCAGGGGTGTTTTTTAATATCACGCAGGGGAGTTCCGCCCTTGATCGCCAGTTTACTCATCTCCACTCCTTGTTACTTTCAGAACAATAATGGCTGTATGTAACTCATTCAGGTTAGGATATCTGCCCCATAATCCAAATTACGAGACAGCCGTAGAATTACTGTTTAATTTATTATCACTTCTCAAATCGATTCGGCAGATCATATCGTTGCCAGTCCAGGTGATTTTCCTCCACCCAGCGATAGTGCTCCTTCAATCTCAACAGGCAGGCCGCATCCACATCAAGGACGGCGGTGGCGCGCTTGTGAAACTGCAAGGCCGAAGCCGGGCACTGCGAGGTGATCGGTCCTTCGATCATGGCCTGTACCGCTTCCGATTTATGGTGACCGCAGGCCAGAATCAGGCAGTGTTCAGCCTCAAGAATGGTGCCGATTCCCATGGTAATGACATGTCTTGGTACCTGGGATTCATCTTCGAAAAACCGGGCATTGTCCCTGAGCGTGTTGCGGGTCAGGATCTTGATCCAGGTCCTTGATGAAAGGGAGCCGATGGGTTCATTAAAACCGATATGACCGTTACTTCCTATGCCCAGAACCTGCAGATCAATCCCTCCCGTCTCCCTGATCCGTTTCTCATACTGGAGGCATTCCTCCCTCAGATCAGCGGCATTGCCGTCAGGAATGTTGGTATTCCCGAAAGGGATATCGATATGATCAAACAGTTTCTCTTTCATATAAGCGTGATACGACTGGGGGTGGTCGGGTGGCAAGCCTACGTATTCATCCAGGTTGAAACTGGTGGTTTTTTTAAAACTGATTCTGCCTGCCCGATTCAGCTCGATCAGCTTTTTGTACATCCTCTCCGGTGTACTGCCGGTGGCAAGCCCCAGAACAGGTTTATCTTTGTTGTCCAGGTATCTGGCGACGACATTCGCTACGATTTGAGCGCAGTCTTCCGGATTGTCCCTGATAATGACTTCCATAAGGCCCCCCTTATTTTCTCATCACGTTACGGGAAATTGCTTTCTATTGACTCCCGGCGCTGCTGCATGAGGCGCCTGAGATTATCCGCATCACCGGGATAGGTAAAATAGTACGCAATCGAAACAAAGAATCCGATGGTCCAGAAACCGCAGACCAGGATCATCAGGGTTTGAGTTAGTCCAAATTTGTCGGCATAGCTTCCAAACAGAATGATAATGATTGCAGCGACCGCCCCCTGGAAGAATTCGGTGATCGCCATGGCAGTGGCACGCAGTTCAGGACGAATCACATTTTGAACCAGGGGCTGTTTGACCCCACGACGGGTCCAGTCGAGAAAAAAGCCGGCAAAACTGGAAACAACTATTATTGCCCACAAATCGTAGGCTTTTAGCAGCAGATAAACCAGGGCTGGCAATGCCAGCAGAATAGAGATCTGAGAGATGGCAATTCGGCCGGTCCTGGGCCAACGCGTGTCCGCCTGATCAGCTACGATGCCTCCAACCAGGCTGCCCACTGCCAAGGAGATGACAATCCCACCGAAAATCAGGGGAGCATCTGCCATGGAGAAGCCTCTATCATCCACCAGCCAGGTTACAAAAAATGCAGCCAGCGCATTGATGGGAGTGATTACGAATACTCCCTGAATCAGATTCACCCAAACCGTTTTACTGCGGAGGATCTCCATGATATCAGAAATTCGAAACTGAAAGCGGGCTGCTGCTTCGCGGGTAATAACCTGCTTCAGTTCGGGCTCAGCGCTACCACGCACCGGATCACGTATCAAGACGGCTATGATCACACCCGACAGGATACTTGTCGCCCCCAGACCAATAAAAGCCCAACGCCATCCATCCTCCGAACCTCCCACCAGTTCACCAAAGACTACAGCCCCAATGACGATACCAAACATCCCGATGGCACTGACGGCTCCCATGGCCCGACCACGCCTTTGAGGTCCAAAAACATCAGCCAGCATACTGAAGGCTGCGGGATACAAACATCCCAACCCGAGACAGGCAATCACCCTGATTATCAGTAACTGCCAATAGTCGGTAACCAACCCGCAGGCCATGGTCCAGATTCCCCAGATCCCTGTCCCGATGACCAGAATCCATTTTCTGTTGTATCGATCAGCCAGCATCCCCCAGAAGGGTCCGCTGAAGGTCTGCAGTATGATGCGGATACTGTTGATAACGCTCAGGGCGCTGTAGTTAAGCCCCAAAGAGGCGCGAATCGCCGGGAACAACATGGGCAGGGCCTGATCCTCAGCACTGTCGATAAAAAAGCCGAATCCCAGGGCTCCCAGGATTTTGGTTTTCCTGCTTTTGTTCGAATCCTGCTTGTTATCATCCGTTGCGATCATGATTGTTCTCCTCTTTTTTCGTGTTAGGTTCCTGAGGTCGATTTACACCCGAATTTTTCCCGCAGGGCACTGTAGGCTTTCTGACAAGCTCCCAATGCATAGAATTCGCATTTCCACTCGCCGGCTGCACAGAAGCGATGTAGATCGTCAGGGCTGACTTTCTCAGCGAGACGTTTCTGCAGGTCCTCCAGACGGGTTACCTGACCCGTTTCAAGTCCCAGGTGTTTGAGTACCGCGGCATCCTTGGAGAGCTTGTTTTTCCATCCCGTCACACAACGTCCCTCCTCCTCTGACCAGTATTCACATTGGTAGCAAAACAGGTCGTATCCATAAATCGATTCGACTTCCGTATCGGGAGCAGGATCGAGCCTGGATACCAGGTTGGCATAGACAGCTTGAAAACCGGGATCTTTGAGTAACTCGTCAAAAGCCCCAACACAGAGGTGGTGGTGTCCCATCAGGCTTAAACGGTCTTTGATGTTCACCGGAAAAATCTGTTCCAATTGCTCTTCAGACCATGGGGATTCATGTGGCGGCAGGTCCAGGCACTTGCGTTTTGGAGCTTCAACCGCACCCGGTAACGGCTCCGACAGGCCCTGGAACATCTCTTCCAGGTCCCCGAATCGATCCAGTCGAAACGATTCCCCCATCCTGCCCTCTCCCAGTTCGAACTGTTTCCCGACAGCATTCCCTTGTGCCTGCATTGCCAACGCCAGGAGTGGTCGCATGTTGCCTTCCATGGAATCCTCTATCCAGGAAACACGACGCCCCCAGGTCTTCAACTGCAGTCGAAACTGGTTCAGGGTGTTCTTCATCATCTCCCTGTGGGAACAGAGAGCCTCGATCTTTTTCTCCATGGTCTCGGTGATATCCTCACCGTGATTCGCTTCGGGAAGTTGACGGGCAAAGTACCAGCGTTCGCAGACGGAAAAAGGTTCCAGTCCCTCTTCAAAGTGCTCCGGATGATGTTTGTCAAAACAGGATACCCAGAATGCCTCGTCAACAGTCCGGGCAACAACAATATGGTCCAGGTTGTTTTCATAAAGCCCGTAGGGATCGAAAGAGAATACCGCGTATGGTCTGTACTTGCGGAAAAGATAGACAAAACGTTCCCTGAGATCCACTTTGGAGGCATCCCCCAGGCAATCGGTTTCATAATTCAGTTCAACAATCTCGGAGACACCCAGTACATCTGCCGCTTTCTTCAACTCCTCCGCATTGCGCAGTAGTGTCTCCTTCACGTCCAGTCCCACCGAATCCTTCGAATCGTTGGTCACACGAACCAGAATAACTTTCCATCCCTGCCCGGCAATTTTAGCCAGCGTTCCGCCACAAAAAGCTGCGGCGTCGTCTGCATGCGGACTGATCACCATCGCTGTATGCATAACTCTCTCCTTTCTCTTCAGATACATGGCAAAGAAGCATCTACTTTGGCAGCGCAAAAAAGATGCGGAGAACCAATCGCCATTTTTTGAGGCTCATTTGAGAAGAACCTATTGTAAGATTCTCGAAATTGTCAAATACTTTCTTTGTTTTTTTGAAAATTTTCGATATTTTCGAGAAATTCTGATTGATCTTTTTTCATTTTTTAAATAAGTTCAAGAAAAACAAGATATCTTTTCATTGAATCATTAACTTATTTCCAGGAAGATCATATGTCCTTTAACAACAGCCAAAAGAGAGCCCTGCTGGAGATTCGGAAAAATCCCGGAATAACCAAAGTTCATTTAGCGGAAAAGCTTCAACTGAGCTTTGCCAAAATCAGCGGGATGATCAGCGATTTTCAAAAACAGCATCTGGTTCAGACCTCCCCGGGTGTCTCAACCGGCGGTAGAAGACCATCCATCATCACTTTCAGGGAAGACGCTGTCTATACACTAGGTGTGGACATCGGTACCCAGTTCATCCGTGCTGCAGTGGTAGATGCCAGTGGCGGCTTGCTGAGTCGGGTAAAACTGAATCGATCGGAAGGATTGAAAACCGAGATCCCCCTCCCGGCGCTCACCGATCTCATGGATCGGGCGGTGGCAGATTCAGCCGTATCCAAGGACTGTATTGAGGCCGTGGGGATCGGTATCACCGGTGTGGTGGATGAAACGGATCAGGTCTGTCTTTTTCTCCACCACGTTCCTTCCTGGGAGAACTACCCCCTGAGTAGCAAAGTGAGCCAGGCCACCGGATATGACACGGTACGCATTTTTGACAGCGTGAAAGCTGTAACCATAGCTGAAAGCAGATATGGGGCAGGTCGAGATCTCGATTATTTTGTACTGGTTAATGTCGGAATGGGGCTGGGAGCCGGTATTATGATAGACGGTGAACTTCTGGAAAGTGCACGGGGCCCCATTGGTGAAATCGGCCATATATTTGTGGGAGAAGATGATGGTCATTGTTGCTGCGGCAATACCAGCTGCCTGGAGAGTGTTGCTTCCGGATGGGCCATGGTCAGGAAGTGCGAAGCCGCGGTCAGTCAGGGAGTCGTCAGCAAATTAAAACCCTCCCGGCCAGACATTGGAATCGATTTACAGCAAATCCTGGATGCCGCCAGGGATGGCGACAAATTGTCCATCAATCTGATCAACGAAACCATCAGGTATTTGTCCATCGGCTGCAGCACGATTGTCAACCTGCTCAATCCCCAAACCATAGTATTGGCTGGCGGATTGGTCACAGGAGTAGGCGAGATGCTGCTGGACTCCCTGCTTAGGGAAACCCGTTCAAGAGCTCTGCCCTGGCTTCATGAAAGCATTAATTTCAAAAAAGCTGAATTCGGGGAGTTTGATGGTGCGCTGGGGGCTGCATTGATAGCAGGGGATACTGCCTTGAAGAAGCGATTATGGAATAATTCGTGACTCCCTCGGTTCTACAGAATATTTGATCAGTTTTCGATTGTTTAATGATGAGTAATGGAGAAACCATGATAAAAACCATTTCGTCCCTGCCTGACGTTGAATTCACTGCATTCCCGCAGATAGAGGAGTCCAGACCGGTAGCGCTGGTCTGCAGTCAACCTGTCAAAGATCTGTTGATTGATCGATTGAAGCTCCCGATTGTCTGGCAAGCGGAAATTACGACAGCCCTGGAGACCGATTGGGAGACTCAGTCTGCAGAAATGGAGGGAGAGGTTGTCTATGCGCTGGGTGGGGGCTTACCCGTTGACGCGGGGAAATATATCGCTGCCAGGAAAGGGTTACCGCTGATCGCCCTGCCCACCGCTTTGTCGGTGGATGCTTTCTTTACCGATGCTTCCGGCGTTCGCAGTAGCGGGTGCGTACAATATCTTCCCACAACTTCGCCCGACCTGGTCATCATCGATTGGGAAGTGCTCCAATCGGCCCCGGCAATGGTTCGTTCTGCAGGCATTTGCGATGTTCTATCCATTGCCGTCGGAAGCTGGGATTGGGAATTCGCCCATCGGAAAGGGAAAAACCCTGAAAATATGCCTTATATCAACTCCCTGGCCAAATCAGCAGAAGGAATTCTGGAAGGGGTCATTGACTGTGCCGAAGCTGCGGGAAAAGGCGATTCCGGGGGGCTCAAGCAACTCCTGGACTGTCTGATGCTGCAGGTCCAGCTCTGTAACCAGATCGGACATGCCCGCCCTGAAGAGGGAAGTGAACACTATTTCGCATATGCAGTGGAAAACAGGGTGGGCAGCGGAAAAACTCATGGCGAGCTGGTCGGTCCCGGCATTTTGATTATGGCTGAGATCCAGGGGCAGGATATCGTTCCCCTGAAAAAAGCGTTGCGGGATTGTTGCATTCCCCTGCACAACCTGTCCGAAAACATGATCCATGATACCTTGCGAGAACTTCCGGATTACTGCCACCAACACCGACTACCTTTTGGAATAGCCCATTGCCTTGAAGAAGAGCTAAAGAACAGATCCCTGGACCTGAAACGGATCTTTTAGTTTAGGGAGAAAACCTCTTTGATGCGTGACTCGAACAGGTTATGTTTTTGATTTAAATATTGTTCAATTTCGCCTTTGAATCGTTTCTCTTTTGAGGTATTCATAACTTTGGCTCCTTGTTTGATATTGATTTAATTGGATACTAAATCTTCTATTACACATTGGAGCCAATTACTACGATTCATATGACTTTAAATACCTTATTTTATAGACTTCTTCACCCTATTTGAGGGTGCGAAATTTGAATAATTAAAATCTGTCCGTATCTGATATTAAGGGATTCTTCCCTACTACAGACCTGTTCTTGATAACCTTTCAAGAGTCGATTATGAAGAAGCGTTTTTGTTTTCTACTCATCTTTCTGTTTTCAGCAATCACGTTGTTTGCAGATCGCGGGATTGATGTTGGTTCTCAAGCCAACCGTATCGCTTTGGTCGTTGGCAATGGAGCTTATGAAGTGGGACCTCTTAAAAATCCGGTCAACGATGCCAGGGATATGACGGCTGTTTTGAAGAGCAAGGGTTTCAAGGTGACCCTGCTGACAAATGCAACGCAACGCCAGATGGAGAAGGCAATTGGAGCATTCGGCAAGCAACTTCGAGATGGTGGCGTCGGGCTGTTCTTTTATGCCGGACATGGGATGCAGGTGGCCGGAACCAATTATCTCATTCCAATTGGAGCAAATATCGAAGCGGAAGAAGATATCAGGTTTGAGTCTGTCAATGCCAATAGGGTTTTAGCCAAAATGCAGGCCGCCGGGAACGGGCTCAATATGGTTTTTCTCGATGCTTGCCGTAACAACCCTTTTGCCAGATCCTTCAGGTCGTCCGGTAAAGGGCTGGCTCAAATGGATGCCCCCAAGGGTTCTTTTGTGGCTTTTGCCACCGCCCCGGGATCGGTTGCCGCAGATGGCGATGATAGAAACGGGTTGTTCACAGGACAGCTCATCAGGCAGATCCGTTCATCCGGCCTGCCATTAACCCAGCTAATGATGGAAGTGAGAAAAGGAGTATTGCGGGATTCGGAAAACAGGCAAACTCCGTGGGATGTGTCATCGCTGACAGGCGATTTTTATTTCAGCGGCGATGGCAAAACCGATCTTATTTCAAAACCTCATGTTGTTAAAAAACAACCCATTCAAAAACCGGTTGCCGTTGCTTCTGCCATGGAATCCGAGATGTGGGAGATGGTGAAGGATTCACGGAATATAACGGATCTGGAGATATTCCTGGAAAGCCACCCGGATGGTTTATACCGATCCCATGCTGAAAGCAGGATCTGGCTGCTGGCTGCCCAATCCCCGGAGTCCATAAAGGCCTATTTGAAGAAATACCCGGACAGCCCTTACAAAAAAGCAGCCGAAAAGAGGATCTGGGAGGTTTACAGAAAAGATGACACCCTGGAGAAATTCGAGGAGTTTATCAGGGAATTCCCCGAAAACCAGTATGTCGGTTTCGCGAAACTGAAAGTGTCACAACTGAAGCAGGAGAAAAAGCTTTGGGCTAGAGCAAAAAACAGTCTGAAAAAGGAAGATTTACAGGACTATCTGGACCGCTATCCAAACGGAAAATATTCCGGACTGGCCAGAAAATACCTGGCAGTTCCACCGGATATGGTGCCCGTCCCTGCAGGGGAATTTGAGATGGGCAGCAACGAGGGTGATGCAGACGAGAAACCGGTGCATCGGGTTTACCTGAATGAGTATTTCATCGACAGATATGAGGTAACAGTGAAGCAGTATCAGGAATGCCATAAAGCAGGTATATGCAGGAAACCGTCTACCGGAGATTATTACAACTGGGGAAAACCTGATCGAAGCAACCATCCTATTAATGGTGTTTCATGGCACGATGCCAAAGCATATTGCGAGTTTGTCGAAAAACGCTTGCCCACCGAGGCAGAATGGGAAAAAGCAGCTACCTGGAAGGATGAAAGGAAATTCAGGTATCCGTCGGGGAAGGAAAGTGTATCCTGTGCTGACGCGGTTATGGATAAAGGTGGCATTGGATGCGGAAAAAGTCGAACCTGGCCTGTGGGAAGCAAAGCGAAAGAGATCAACGGAACCTATGATATGGCAGGAAACGTTTGGGAATGGGTGGCGGATTGGTACGGAAAAAGCTACTATGGCAACAGCCCAAGCCGCAATCCGACCGGGCCAAGTTCGGGCTCCGACCGTGGGGTTCGGGGTGGTAGCTGGGACTACACAGCCTCGGGCCTGCGTGGGGCTTTTCGGGGCAGCCACGTTCCGTCGCACCGGTACTACAACGTAGGTTTCCGGTGCGCTCGTTCCCCCAAGTGATTGTTTCTTGTGGCATTTTTCTACCCCGTGAAACTTCCTATTCTTCTTCATTGATCAGTTTATAGGTTTCTTCGTAAATTGTTTTTCTGGGACCTATTGTGATTATTTCAATGATGTTGTTTTCTCCAATTGAATTGATAATTCGGATTTTACCCACGCGAAAGCTTCGCAAACCATTTAGCTCTTCTTTTAATGCCTTTCCACAGAGCGGGTCATCAATTATCATACGCAAAGCATTTCGAAGTTTATGCTTGAGCTGAGGATGGGAGTGCCTTATCAATTCTTTCGTGTCATCAGACACTTTTAATTGAATCGCTTTTTTTCCGCTTGCCAACTCTATTCTCCAACCAATTCGTCAAGAGTATACAGCTTTACGCCTCGTTTTCGCTTCATTGCCTGTACACCGGATTTTATCTCCGCCATCAACGCATCGTCGGCCTTGATGTCAATTGTTTCCCGCCAACTTTCAAATTCCCTTGGACTAACCAATACAGCGGCAGGTGAACCGTTCTTTGTTATTAAAATCTCTTCATCTGTGACTTTGATTGAATCAATCAGAGCGCTCAGTTTCATTTTTGCTTCGGATAGCGAAAGTGTTTTCATATGATTCTCCCTAAATTTTAGTTGACCAATATTCTAGTCATTTTCTCAATAGACTCAGATTTTGTCAAGATCTGAACAGTATCTCTCCTGCATAAACCGCCCCGCAGCAAACTATCGGGGTATTGAGAACTACTCACAGTCATTCCCGCGCAGGGGAATCTTGGGCAATAGTTACTCCGAACTTCGAAGATCCCTGCCTCCGCGGGGATGACATAGCGCCTCAAGCGGTGGGGTATTAAACCCAAGTTTCGTAGTAAACAACTTTGATATCAATCATCGATGCTATCAAGGGTGCTCCAAAAATGTGCAGGTAGCGAGAGCTGAAAACGTTTGTCTGTTCGGAAAACTTGAGGTGCGAGGCTCGCAGCGCCGAACAGCTAAGGATGGATTCAAGCGCGTTTCCGGACAGATAACCTCTTGCAGTGATGATGTTTGCTTGCCCACATCTTTTTGATATACCCCACGTACCGACTAAATTGACAGCTATACCTGATATTGATAAGTTTCTCGCATAATATTTCGCATTGATAGAATCTGTCCGTATCTATTGATAAGGGATTGTTCCTGACTATAAATCTGTTCATTGTAACCTTTCAAGAGTTGATCAAGATGAGTATCCGGTCCAGAGCCGTAGTTTTTATCCTATTAATCCTGTCATTTTCTTTTCAGTTGTCTGCTTCCTCCAGGGGCATCAAAGTAAGAGAAAACCTGGAGAAGCGTTCAGGCAAATCCATCGGGGTATATCGTGCCCTTGTAATAGGTATAAACGACTATAAAGATCCTCGGATTCCTGACCTGAAAACAGCGGTAAACGATGCCAAAGCCGTGGCAGGGCTGTTAAGCAGTACCTATGGTTTTACTGAAGTAAAGCTCCTGTTAGATAATCAGGCAGATGGCTCCAGCATTCAGAAATCGCTTCGTCAATTGGTGTCACAAAGCCGGAAGAACGATTCAGTGCTGATTTACTACGCCGGTCACGGGGATCTGGACAAGTTGACAGGTGACGGCTGGTGGATTCCCCAAAATGCGACAGCACGTGATCCTTTTACATATCTGGAAAACTCGACAATCCAGAAATATGTAAAAGCCATCCATGCCCGTCATGTCTTGCTAGTGGCTGACAGTTGTTTTTCTGGAACACTATTTGGAGAAGCACGGGATCTGCCTTCTGTGATAGACGATAAATACTATGCAACCCTGTTCAAGGAAAAATCCCGCTGGGGCATGACTTCGGGCAACCTGACCCCGGTTACTGACCGGGGAGCAGAAGGTCACAGCCTGTTTGCCTACCAATTCATAAAGTCTTTGAAGGATAATCAACAACCTTACCTGACCCCTCGTGAGATTTATCAAAAGATTGCTCCAATCATCAGTAACAATTCAGAGCAGATGCCTATCACGAAACCGATTCGTAATGCCGACGACCGAGGAGGAGAGTTTATCTTTATTCGGGATGTATTACTAAAACCTGAAAAGCATGACCCCGCACCAGATATTGATGCTGAAGAAACACTTTGGAAGGCACAGAGAATTCAAAATATATCGAAGACTTCGAATACTATCTGTCTCAATATCCTACTGGAAGATTTAGAGCGACAGCATACCTAAAAATTCGCCAACTGAAGCGGAATAAGAAACCGGTCGCCGTGGCGGGTGGTTCTGTTCAAACCGAAGATGCAGGAGATGGAACGGTTAACATCAATAGCCAGCCTTCGGGAGCAAAAATCTATATTGACGATCAATACAAGGGAACAACTCCTTTTTCCCTGCTTTTGAAATCAGGGAACTATACCATCCGTGCCGAAAAAGTTGGATATAAATCTGAATCAAAGCGGATTATAGTCAACTCGTCAAAACGCACTCAGCTCACCTTTATCCTGGATAAGCAGGGAGGTAGCCTTTTTATTCGAAGCTCTCCAACCTCTGCCAAGGTGTATTTGAATAATCAATACCAGGGAGAATCTCCTCTAACCTTGAAAGGAATGGATGCCGGTTCTTACTCACTGACACTGAGTTTAGAAGGTTATTCCGACTTCAGGCAAACAGTTGTTGTAAACCATGGCAGGGAATCCCAAGTTAATGCCCGACTGAAGATAATGAAGCCCTCAATATCTGCACCCAAAGATATGGTACTAATTCCCGCCGGAGAATTTGAGATGGGCAGCAACAGCGGTTACAAGGATGAAAAACCGGTTCACCGGGTTTATCTGGATGCGTTCTATATAGACAGATACGAGGTGACGGTTGCTCAATATCGGGCATGTGTGAATTCCGGACAGTGCGAAGAATTTACAACTCGGTATTGGTCAGGAAAGGATCAGGGCAGATCAAAATATTGCAATTGGACAGCATCAGGAAGAGAAAACCATCCTATAAACTGCGTTGATTGGGAAAACGCCAATAATTACTGCCAATATATTAATAAAAGACTGCCAACCGAAGCGGAATGGGAAAAAGCAGCCACATGGAAAAACGGACGCAAACATAAATATCCATCAGGAAAGAACACTGTTTCCTGTGCTGACGCAGTGATGAAGGAAAGTGGGAGTTGGAAGCAAAATGGCGGGTGTGGTAAGGTTAGCACATGGAAAGTTGGAAGCAAAATGGAGGAAATCAACGGCACCTATGATATGGCAGGAAACGTTTGGGAATGGGTAGCGGATTGGTACGGAAAAAGCTACTATGGCAACAGCCCAGGCCGCAATCCGACCGGTCCGAATTCGGGCTCCGGCCGTGGGGTTCGGGGTGGTAGCTGGAGCTACACAGCCTCGAACCTGCGTGGGGCTATTCGGAGCTACGACGCTCCGTCGGTCCGGGGCAAATACCTAGGTTTCCGGTGCGCTCGTTCCCCCAAGTGATTGTTTCTTGCGGCATTTTTTTGCACCTTTAGTGCTGCACCGTCCAATTATCTTTGCGAACCCCCGATTTTCAGTCTTTTGCATGGATTTCTACACCTTGAATTTTGGTCAGATTATTTCAACTTCCAAATAAAAACAAGATGATTTAATCACAGCAGAAAAAACGGATTAAGATAGTGGAACGGCGTCATAAAATCCTCGTGAACATAAACTTGGTGTTCGAAGCTGTGAGTTTCGCTTCTCATCTACCTTGTTTAAGCCGAAAGAAGAAAACATGAAAGAATCCCAGAAAGGATTCAAAAAAACATCGCCTCTCAGAAATATCCCACAATAGACTGACCACCAATCTTACAGATTTTTTACAATTCAAAGAAAGATAATTAATACTTTCTCCCTAGTATGGAATCATGCAAGAACGCAAAATTATTCACTCTGCTGAAAACGGAAATAGCAGGTGAAGATGCCCGAATCCCAATACAGGAGAAAAAAACATGAAGCTTCGCAGAACCTTGTATGTCTTATTGGTATTAGCCCTGACAGCCGTCTTTGTATCGGGCTGTCATCCACGCAGATTTGCCGATGATTTCCCCCAATCCATGCTGGAACATATTGATGAGCATGTTGAAGACCTACAACTTACAGCCGAGCAGGATGGCCAGTATCAGAATATCAGGACCAGACTGGAGGCAGACCTGATCAAGCAGAAAGCAAAGCATGAAGCATTTCGAAACAGCATGAAAGGCATTATTGCCGAGGAAAACAATGGGGTAAAAGAGATAACCGCCCGGTTGAGGACCGAAGCCAACGATCTTCCGGAAATGGCATCTCTCTACCTGGATTACATCGACGAGTTTTATGACATTCTTGACGATCAGCAAAAAGCCCTGATCATGGATGAGATCAGATCTCGCTCCAATCACAGAATGTTCAGACGTTAATCGTTAATCAACTTTCGTACTGCCTTCTCTCCCTCCCTCCAAACCGGCCTCGGATCATCCCTGATCCGGGGCCGAACCCAGCCGATACCAGTTGTTCCATCCCTGTCTGCCTCAGTAACGGGTGAACCAAAAAGATGTAGGTATGATCAATTTGTCATTGAACTCATTCTCGACGGCCATCCATGTCCGTCTCCGAGGACGGTCGTTGACATCGCCATCCTGGCGATGCTTAACCACTCCCAATCCGTTCAATGACAAACCGATCATACCTGTAGCTGATGACCCACATGGATTTGGTGCACCCCGCGTGATGGGTGCACCAAAAACATGTGGGTAAAACTTACGAAAAGACAGAGGTAGAATAATAAAAACAATAGGATAAGGCGCAATATATTGATAAAAAAGACTT
>JANQGX010000045.1 GCA_028282885.1 SAR324 cluster bacterium | reverse complement strand
TCGCTTTGCGAGCATCCAGCAAAGCTACATCCTGCGGAGTACAAACCACCACCGCGCCGGTGGCTGCTGTCAATTGTGCCAGCGATAATTGAACATCACCGGTTCCCGGGGGCAGGTCGATAATCATGTAGTCGCCACCCGGCCAGGCTGAATCCCTGAGGATGTTTTGAATTACCTGATGGGCCATTGGGCCTCTCCAGATAAGTGCATCCTCTTCCTTGACCATATTACCGACCGAGATGAAATGCAGGCCATGCTTGTTGATCGGGGCGATCTGGATTCCTTCCATTTTAATGGTTTCATTCCGGACTCCCAGCATAATGGGAATTGAAGGCCCGTAAACATCCGCATCCATCAATGAAACCTTTTTCCCCATGTCCTTCAGGGCCAAGGCCAGGTTGATAGCAACCGTTGATTTGCCAACACCACCTTTCCCACTGGCGACCAATACGATGTTTTCATATTCCGAAAGATAGTTGGCTTGCTCCGGCGGAGGAGGATTCTGTTGCGCGCCCTGTTCCTTTACTTCCAATTCAGCTTTGGATCTGACAATTTCCAGCGTAACCAGATCTATCTCTTCAAGACTTTTCAAGCCTTCTTTCACTTTGCCGGCAATATCTGTTTCCAGGCTCTGATACTCTTCAGGTATTATTAATACGACAGAAGCTTTGGATTTATCAATATCGAGGGAATGGATAACATTGGCTTCCAGGATATTGCTGCCATTATCTCCAAATGGAATCTCTTCCAGGATTTTTGTAATTTTCTGCTCTAAAGGATCCATTTTATTTCGCTTGTTAAACGTTTAAGATCTTTGATTTATTTTAATGAACTGATCTATTACAACTTCTTGCTTATAGGACTAATTCAATCGCCAAATCTATATTGTATTACCCCGCGCCTTAATCTGTGATTGCTAATAAAACAAAGGTTGATCCTTATCACCCGCAGTTTGATTTTGAACCGGCCGATATTTAATCCGGAGGGGGTATTGCTTTCACAATCCTTGCTATATGACATCTATTTTTTCCGGATAGCTGATTTGGGCCTGAAAGCCTTAACGATGCTTTCATTGGTTTCAATGTAGGGGCCATCAATGAGATCAATACAATAGGGAATGGCCTCGAACAGTTCATCCAATGTTTCCTTAATAGCCTTGGGTTGACCGGGGAGATTAATGATCAGGCAATTCTTGCGAATAACCCCGAGTTGTCTGGAAAGAATCGCCGTGGGAACATATTTTAGGCTGATTGACCTCATCCTTTCACCAAACCCGTCCATCACCTTATCCGCTATCGCCAACGTCGCCTCCGGTGTCACATCTCTTTTGGCCGGACCGGTCCCTCCTGTTGTCAAAACCAGGTGACACCGCTCATCATCCACCAACGCTTTTAACTCCGCTTCTATCTGATCCTGTTCGTCCGGTATTACTTTGACATTCGATTTCCATTCAGAAACAAGCGCCTGGCTTAACCAATCCAGAATTGCAGGACCACTTTTGTCTTCGTATTCGCCTTTGGAAGCTCTATCACTGATGGTGACAATACCAACTTTCAAACTCTCGTCTGTCATGATTTGTATTCCACTGAGGGTTAATTTGATTTGTAATTTGAGTAATGCTAATTTGCTTTTTTATAAGTTTCCAAGATTTCGACAATTACTCTTGATATGTATCTATTTTAAATCTGCAATTGTCTTCTGGTCACTCAATATTCTGACAAAATTTAGAAGTACCCCAATTGTCAATTCAAATCAAACGGGATATCAATGCGGATAACGTGATTGATAACCTGATGTATTCCGTATCGCAAACGTGTTTTCAGTTAACCCATGCAAAGCAACAGGTCATGAAAAAACTGCAGATCAACCTCAAACAGATTGAGACTTCATTAAACCAACTATCCACTGAGAGGTTGAATCGACTGATTGCACAGCTCGAACAAATCTCGGTAAAGGCAAAGGATATCGTAGCTCAGAGATCAGAACCCCAGGATAATGCCAACGATGAAAATGAATACATCGAGTTCGAAGTCAATGGACAACCTGATCGAATTAAAAAAAGTATCGAAGTGCTGAACATTTCCTGCAATAACTTCGAAACTCTGCCTTCGGTCTTTTATAAGTTGAACAATTTGAAAAAACTGTACCTGTTTAACAATCAATTCTCGTCTGAAGAAAAAAAGAAAATAAGAGCTTCTTTTCCTTCCAGGGTTCAAATTTATTTTTAACGGAACTTCCAGCTAATACCCTAAGAAAAAATGTTGTCCGCCCAGGAAAGAAATACCCTTCTGGAGGAGGGTGAACGCCATTGTGACCTTGCTATTCAATTGACAGGAGAAGGAAGGGAGACCGATGCCCTGGAAAAATTTGAAGCGGCTGAAAGAGCTTTTTCAAGGCTTCAGGACCAACGCTGGCTGAATTTCGTTTTACACGAGAAATTCAGGCACTATCAGAGATTTGATAAACAGGAAAAAGCCCTGGAATTAACTGATCGTATCATTGAAGGTTATTTGGCAACGCTAAACAGGCACGGATTATCTCTGATACTGATTCACAAGGCGGATCTGTCAATAAGAATCGGAAAAACCGAAGATGGGCTGGGGCATCTGAATTCAGCCAGGGCTGTTATCGAATCGGAGCACTTATCAGATCTGGAGGGATATCTTCACGCATCATTGGCATCAGCATTTATGCATATTGAAGACTATTCATCGGCTGTTATTTCCTGGGAAAAAGCACTTCTTCAATACAGAGAGCAATCCTCTTCGGAAGAATTAGCCTGGTCATTACTGCAATCCGGTCAATGTCATCTCCACCTGCTCAACTTCGCAACTGCCGAGGAACAACTGAGAGCAGCCTATCGAATGTTTCAAAAGCTGGGGGATCAGGAAAATGAACTCCAGGCTGCCGAACAATTAAAAAAGATCCGGAAAAACCGATAGGCCTCTTCAACCCTGCTCCGAAACAAAAACCAATAGTGTGCCGGGGCACTGGGATTTCCCCAAGCCAACGCTTGTGTCTTCCAAAAAGACAAACTGAATAATTATCGCTTTAAATGCCGGGAGAAGTGTGATGAGAAGAGATCAGGCTCGTCCCTTTTGCAGATAAACCCGCCTGTAGACTCTAATAGTATTGATGTACGGAAAACTCAGCAGTAAAACAGCAAATGCTCCGAATAAACGGATTAGGGAGATATTGATCGCGACATTAAACTTATTCACTTCCTGAAAATTGCCGGAAATCCTGAACTTCTCAGTTGTGGGAAGAGAATGCAGGAGACCATAGACAATCCCCTGCAAGTAGTAATCTTTCAATCCAATCTCCCAGTTCAGGAAGCTGATTTTGACCGATTTTACACTCCTTTTGATAAATCGCCAGGCAACACGGAGAATTTTCCTTACGATCGAATCCTTCAATATTTCCATCACCATTTCCCGGGTCAGCTTTTTCTTTTTCTTTTGAGATTTCTTTGGCTTTCCTTTGGCCGGCTCTTTTGATATTGCTTTCTTTTTGCCAGAAAATAACTTCGTTTTGCGATTGAACACGCTAAGTTCTTTTTTAATTGCACCCTGGGAAGATCGAATATGCAGCTTGATAAACAACCAATGAATGTTGCAGATCAGACGGGAGTCCACACGGACTCTGACCGGGATCGACAGTACAATCAGAACCAATAAAAACAAAGCGAATAGAATTGTGGATATGATCATTCTTGAGGACCCTGGGGCTTTTTCCTGACTTTCTGTACCAGGTTTACCAGTCTTTCCAGTGCTTCCGGAGCTTTATCCATAACATTTTCTATTGTTCCGGCACTCAGATTATGAATGGAGACGTCGCCATCCCTTACTACAACAAAGGCAACAGGCGTCAGTAAAACACCCCCACCACCGCCCGATCCGTCGAGTTTCTTCTGAGCATCTCCGGCACCAAAGCCAAAGCCTACTTTTACCGAATTAACCGGGATTAAGGTGACTTCCCCCAATTGATAAGGTTCGCCGAAAACAGTTTCTGATTTAATGAAGCTTTTCAGTTGTGGCAGAAAATTATCCAGTATCGATTTTTCACCTTCCATTGTTTCTCCGCTGTGACGGTTTTTCAATTATTTGGCACAGAAAACCCTAATCGGCCGTAATTTGGGAGTTAAAAAGTAACTGATGATTTAACGATTTGATTATAAACAGGCTGTCGGGAATTATCAATCAGACTTGATGAATCAAAATGTAACAGGATCAAACCGGAAGCCGTAATTAAAAACAGAGAGGGCGCTGATTCGGGAGATTCGGATCTAAAAGCGGCGGCAAATCGGGAAGGAAATAGGTTAATATCCAGGGTTTTGTTTCAAAACAGGATCAAAACAGAACAGCAACAATCCCCGCATAATTGATCAGAACTTCAGGAAGCCCTGTTCCCAGGGTCCGGCTTATAGAGATTCCTGAAAAATCCACCGAAATTGTATTAATTTACTGGATGCCAATTCAACCTAAATCAGCAGCCTGGTTATTAAAGGAATACCCACAAAGGTACCAATGGTGCTGCCCAAATTGCTTAATACCACTACCAACAGAATTTTGGTGACACCGTTAGACCGGAATCCCCTAATCGAGGTAATGTCGGTTGCCAAGCTTTCAAAGTCATCGACCTTCGGTTTTCTGATCCAGGCTTCGGTTAATCCCGAAACCCAACCCGCGGCAATCGTTGGATTCAGCGTAGTAATCGGGGCTGCCACAAATGCGGCAAGGATTGTCAAAATATGACCACCTGCCAACAGAGCCCCCAGCGCTGCAAACACACCGTTGGCAAGCACCCAGAGCTTGATCATCTCAAAAGTGACGTCCGTGTCCATTCGAAAAAAGCCGTACCCGATAATCCCCAGGATCAAAATAGGAATAATCCATTTTATGTACTTTCCAATTTTGCCCTTTTTCGGAATGGTCTCCAGTTCACTTAAATCAACCGTTGTGTTTAAGTGATTCTTAATACCGGGAACATGTCCTGCTCCAACGACAGCCACTATTGTTTCCCCTTTTGTTTCGGAAATCTTGACCGCCTGGTAGATGTCCCTTTCGTCAATTAAGACCGACTTGATTTCGGGCAACTCCTTCGCCATGGCTTCTATGGCTTCGGTCAACATGTCGGTTTGCTTCAGTTCTTCCACCTCTTCTTTCGATATTTCCGGAGACTCAAACATTCCAACCAGAATCTGGAAAAGAAGCTTCATTTTCTTCCAGAAATTGAGATTACCCCAGGCCCTTTTTAAGGTTGTCGCCAAATCTCGGTCAGCAAGCACAATTTCCGCTTCGATAGCATTTGCCGCTTCAATCGCCGCTATCATTTCCGCTCCCGGTTTCACACCCAATTGGTCTCCCATTTTTTTCTGAAAGGCCGAGAGTATCAGGTTAGCCATGAGCATTGGTGCCTTGCCTTCTTTCACCACCTTGACGATATTCATCTTTTTCCAGCGGTCGGCATTGGTGATGGTCTCATACCTGGCAGCACAGAGCTCAACGCAGACAGTATCCGGCTGTGTTTCCTCGATTACCTCTTTAACCTCGTCAATACTCTCCTTGGAAATATGTGCGGTCCCAACAAGTATGATGCGCTTGTCGTTGATTGTGATCTCTTCTCTCATGAAAATCTCCCATGCCCTTCCTGGGCATCAGAAAACAATAATCGAAATAGGTTTATCGAACGGCTGTTATTGTGGCAATTGACCTACAAAAACAACTTCTATCACAAAATTCAATCTTTGTTACCCTAAAGAATTGAATGCAAGAATTCAGCAGTATGCCTATAAGCCCCCGGGGCGCCCAACTTGGTTTTTACAGCCATCAGGTTCTGTTTCAATGTCTGGTAACGATCCTGGTTATCCAGGTGATCGCGAACCATTTCGGCTAATTTCTCCGATGATTTACAATGCGGATCCTCGGGAACAATCATTTCTCCAAAAATAATGTTGGGCAGTCCTATGGTTTTGATGCGAAGCAGATACTTTCCTATGAAATAAGTAATCGGCGATGATTTATAGTAGATAATTTCCGGGGTTCCCAGGATTGCAGTTTCCAGGGTTGCCGTACCCGAAGCGACCAATGCAAAATCGGAATAGGCAACTGCATTGTAAGTGCTTCCGCTGATCATTTTTACATTGATTCCATAGTCAGCCATCTGCGATTGGATCGTATCTTTATCCACTGTTGGGGCGAGCGGAAGAAGAAATTGCAATTTCTCATCGGATTTTTGCAGCACTTCGGCTGTTTCGAACAGAAGGGGGAGATGTTTGCCAGTTTCGTTTCTTCGACTACCCGGGAGAAGGCTTATGATTCCGGAGTCGACATCGAGCTGCAGTTGGTCAAAAAACTCCTGTTTACTGCAATCCGGTTTCACAATATCCAACAGGGGATGTCCGAAGCAATGGGCCTCCATTCCTTCTTTTCTGAAAAAATCCACTTCAAAAGGAAAGAGGACAATCAATTCATCAACCCATTCCTTTATTTTCTCTATCCTTTTCTTCTTCCAGGCCCAGACCTGTGGGGCAATATAGTAGATGACCCGAATCCCTCTTTTTTTTGCTTCAGCGGAAAACTTCAGATTAAAACCGGGGTAGTCCACCAGAAACAAAACATCAGGCTGTTCCTGATCCAGCTTCCGAACCATTGAATCAAAAACCGATTTGAAGTAACCATACCTTTTTGCCACTTCAAAAAATCCGATTACAGCGAGATCTTCAACTCGATAGAAAAGCCGGGCCCCAACCTCAGCAATCCGTTTTCCTCCGGTCCCTAAAACTTCGAGATCCGGCCGCAGTGTTTTCAACTCTTTAAGAACATGCCCGCCATGCAAATCTCCTGAAGCCTCACCGGCGATCACCATTAGTTTTGTCATTGCTTCATCCTGGTAATAGTCCGGTTAACAAGATTTTCGGGAGTAAAACCGAGCAATTTCATCACAGACTCTTTGAACTTGTTCCTTGTTCAGTTCAGGGAACATGGGAAGACTGATCAATCTTTGTGCACACGACTCAGCAACAGGAAAGGTTTCGCCGCTTTGAGCATGATCCTGGTATGCCTCCTGAAGGTGGAGCGGGACCGGGTAATGAAACCCGGTAAAGATCTGATGTTCCTTTAAATGACCGGAGAGTGCCTGGGGATCTGGCACCAGAACAACAAACAGATGAAATGAGTGGGCAGAGTAGTCGGGAACTTCCGGCAGCACGACTTCGTCTACCGTGGATAATAAATCGGCATACCACTTGGCTACCTGTCGCCGTTTGCAATTCCATTCATTTAGATAGACCAGCTTACTGCGCAATACGGCTCCCTGCAGATTATCCATCCGGCCATTATATCCTTCCATCCTGTGGTAGTATTTCTGACTCTGACCGTGATCCCTCAAACATCTGACGGTATCATTGATTGTCCGGTCATTGGTAATCAGGCAACCTGCTTCTCCAAAAGCACCGAGGTTCTTCCCGGGATACATGGAGAAAGCTCCGGCATGGCCGACTGAACCGGCATGGCGCCCATTATAGATCGCGCCGTGCGCCTGGCAGGCATCTTCCAGGACAAGCAAATTATACTTATCGGCAATTTCCATGATTCGATCCATATTGACGACCTGGCCATACAGGTGAACCGGAACGATAGCTTTGGTTTTGTCAGTAATCCGGTTTTCGATCAAATCAGGATCAATGGTATAGAGACCGTCCAAGCAATCAACAAATACCGGAACGGCTCCTACCTGGGAAATAACCTCTGAAGTTGCGATGAAGGTATTGGGAACCGTAATCACTTCATCGCCCGGTCCTATTCCCATGGCAAGCAAGGCAAATCGCAAGGCATCGGTTCCGTTGCTCAGACCGATGGTATAGCTAACTCCGCAAAACTCACTGAATTCCTTCTCGAACAGATCAACATGATTCCCACCGGCAAAGGCAGTATTCTGGATAATATCCATAAACCTGCCGTCGACTTCGTCAAATATGGCATGAAGGGGGAAATTCAGATTGAGAAAATCAACTTTATCAGTCAGCTCATTGTGTTTTCCGTTCAATAATTGATTGCAGGAGAGAAAACCGGAATGATCCGCCTGGGCATACCTGTTTGATATAATAAAAGGAATCTTAAAGGTCTCTGCAGCCGCCATCAATAATCCGGCATCAAACTCAAGTCCGGATTCAAACGCTTTTGAGTTGAGACTGGCATTAATCGGGATTTGAGAGACTGATTGGAGAGCGGATTCAATCCGGTCTGGTGACATCCCTGACTCGATCAGGTGTAATGGTGTTGTTGCCAGGGTCCAGGCCTGAAATTCATCTCCCGACCTGCAGGTCTCGATTAAAGCGGCAGCATCCCGATCCTCACCATTCTCTGCAGCAAATATGACATCAGTATCAAGAAGTAGTTTTTTCATTACCTTTCCAGTTGGATTTTGATGCCCTGCTGTTCCATGGATTTCTGGGCTGCTTCCAACATTTTTACAACTTCCAATCCAAATTCTCCATTGCTGATCGGTTGCTTCCCATTTCTGATACAATCAAGAAAATGACTGCATTCTGTTTTCAATGCTTCGGTCTGATCTAGTTTGGGAGCATACATATCGCCGGTACGATATTGAATCAAAGTGTTGTACAGTTCATCCTTATTGCCCGGGGTGGCTTCCACACCTGAATCGTATACCTTGATTTTCTCAGTGTTTTCCATATCGTTGTAAACAATCATCTTTTGCGATCCACCTATCAGAATCTGTCTGACTTTAATAGGTGATAACCAATTGATATGGAAATGAGCAAAGGTTGTATCTTCGTAAAACACTGTTATATAAGCTATATTCTCCAGACTGTCTTTTACGTGCGAAACACCGACGGCACTTACCCCAATCGGTTTCTTATCGATGATGTAACTCATTATGGAAAGATCATGGGGGGCAAGATCCCAAATGACGTTGACATCGTTCTGAAAAAGACCCAGGTTAACCCGCACCGAATCGAAATAGTAGATTTCTCCAATCTGGCCCGATTCCGCCAGCTCTTTCATTTTGATCACGGCACCGGTGTACAAAAAGGTGTGATCCACCATCAAAATCCTGTTCACTTTACTTGCCAAGGCAACCAGTTTTCGGGCATCAGCAACATTGTCCGTCATCGGTTTTTCAATCAACACATGTTTGCCCGCCTCCAAGGCCAGTTTTGAAAGCTGAAAATGTGTATTGACAGGAGTGGCAACTGCAACAGCATCTATAGACTCATCATTAAGAATTTCACTATAGTCGGTCGTTGTCACGGATACGTTTGGAAAGAGATTTCTTACCTTCCCCAATCGATCCGAATCAAGATCACAGACGTATTTAACCTCAACCCCATCGAGCCAGGAAAAGTTCCTGACCAAATTTGGTCCCCAATAACCGTAACCGATCACTGCAACCTTCATATGCATCTCTCAAATTCTGTTCTGTCAGTTTTTACTCTTTTAACTAATAAAAAGGGTATCAGCGGCAAACTCCTCGTTCCGACGACTCTATAAATTCGACAAACAGTCGTATTTGATCCGATTCCGGGAACTCCTCTTTAAGCTTTGACAGAGCTGCATCTTTGGTTAATCCGCTCTTGAAAAAGATCTTATAGGCCTGGTTAATCATCTCAATCTCTTCAGATGTAAACCCTCTTCTATCCAATCCAATATAGTTAACCCCGGCAAGTTTGGCCCTGTTTCCGGCTACAATGGAAAACGGGACCACATCCTGGGTGATCATACTCTGACCGCCGGTGATGGCATATTCACCAATCCTGCAAAACTGGTGTATTCCGGTTAGTCCTCCCAGGGTTGCATAATTCTTCACCACAACATGTCCCCCCAAGGTTGTGCCGTTTGACATGGTCACATCATTACCGATCAGGCAATCGTGGGCAATATGGCAACACGCCATAATCCATCCCCGATCACCCAGGCGGGTTATCCCTCCACCCAGCCTGGTACCTCTGTTAATGGTTACATATTCCCGGATCACATTTTCTGACCCGATTTCAAGATTGGATCGTTCTCCCTGAAATTTCTTGTCCTGCGGTTCCTGTCCGATGGATGCAAAGGGAAAGATCCTGCAGTTGGGACCGATTTTCGTCGGACCTTCAATCACCACATGATGTGAGATTTCGGTGTTTTCCCCAATCTCAACCTCGCTACCGATTACTGAGTATGCGCCTACAGAAACCCCATCGTGTATAACCGACCCGGGATCAATGACTGCTGTCTGATGTATCATAGGTATTGTCGAAATTGCATTAATTGAATGCAGAAATCCATTTTGGTCTTTCAAACATCCGTACCGGTTTTGAGTTGTCCGGAATGACTATTCGGATACTGGTACCGTTGCCAGTTTGAATTCGGCTTTGGCAACCAGTTCGTCATCTACAAATGCCTCGCCTTTAAGCATCCAGATATTGAGTTTTCTTTTAAGAAACTCTGATTTGAGAATCAATTGATCTCCAGGAATTACCGGCTTTCGGAATTTCACTTTATCCACACCGGCTAAAAAGGTGATCTCCTGTTCCGCGTTTTTGTACAGGCTGAATCCGGCAATACCGCCAGTCTGGGCTAGCGCCTCTATAATTAGCACTCCCGGCAGGATTGGCGACTCCGGAAAGTGTCCCTGAAAATAGGGCTCGTTATAGGTAACATTTTTTAACGCCACGCATCGTTTGCCTTCTTCCAGTTCGAGAATCCTGTCAATCATCAGGAATGGGTAGCGGTGTTTTAGACGCTTTTTGATTTCCAATATGTCCATTTCCATAAAAATTTGCCGGAATATTGTTGAGGGGGAATCATAATCCAGGGAACCGGCCCGTGATGGGCCAATTCTATTTTATTGCCTGGAGTTTATTATACTCGAGGATCACCTTGTCGGTGATGTCATTGAACTGATAGCGGGAATAAAGAATGGTTTGACTGATATTGAACTCCAGTATTAGATCAAACTTCTCAGCGTCGGCGACTTTTTTAACCACGGAAAGGAGATCTTCAAAAATCTTTTTGGTGTGTCTCTGCTCATCTTTCCGAAAATCATCCTGCTCCGCTTTTGCCCGGGTCATCAACTCCTTTTTAAGACCCTCAATCTCCTTCCTTTTTTGGACTTTAGCTTCCTCACTGAGCATTAGTCCTTCTTTTAGCTCTTTTTCCTTTGTCTGTATCGTTTGTCGTTTAACATCCAACTCGCGTTTGGTTGCTTCGAATTGGGCTTCCAGAAATTTTTTGGATCGTTTGCCTTCATCCGATTGATTAATGGCCCTGTTCATATTGACGTAACCAACCTTGAGTGGCGCTGTCTGTGCCCATGCCAAGGTTGTTAATAAAAAGAGAAACACCGAGAGAATTATTGTGAGTTTCGTTTTCATGTTGTTTTATGTTTTAATGTCCAACTCGTTCTTAGTAAACAGGAGCAGGTAAATGATCCTGAACCTTCCTGTTCCAAGTTATTAATCAACCTGTCGCAACGTCTAACTCATCCTTGCAGTCTGCAATCTTTGCAAAATAGTGTCAATGTTCCATTCGATTCTTTGAATTGATAATAGCGATTCAGAGAAGAATCACAAAAATATCATAAAATGCATGTGTCATGCAGACGATGGCAAATCCGCGAAATGAATACAGGGTTGTGAACCAGATACCTGCCAAAAACCGAAATAAAAACGAATAAATTTCAAAAGTATCAGCCAGATTTCCGACATAATGTGCCAGGGAGAAAAGAAAGGAGGCAATCAGTATGGCGATCAAGAGTGACAACCATCTTGTCCTGATTGTTTTGACCAGCAGCCGGATCAATACCGTGGTCAATATGACACGGAAAAAAAGCTCCTCAAAGAGTCCCGCACCAATGGCTAGTCCCAGATCTCCGATCAGGGAGCCCGACACTGTACCAGCCATAAAAAGCAACTCGGTCATTATCAACTGAATCAGCAAGCCGGACGCAATCCCCCAGAAGATGGATTCCAGGATCATGAGGACAATCACGCGCCCCCTCAGTTTTACTGAAGCATCGTAAAACAGGGGAACCGCCACCAATGCTGCTCCCAGCATCAAAAAACTGATGTGATAATGGGAGATCCCGATAAAGTTAAGCGTACTTCTCAGCCAGGCTTCCGGCGCATTTCTGACCACAAAATCGGAGGACCGTGCTCCCCAGATAATAAAAATTTCGTACAGGGTGAGCATGACCAATGCGGTTACAGCACCATAAAAGCGATGAGAGGATTCCCTGAAGTAACCGGAAGTCTGCATATCAGTGACTGTTAATCAAGACGCTGGATATGTCTTATCTATTACCTATGGATTGGCATCAAATCCAGGTCTCTTCGATGAGGTGATTATGGAACCCGTTTCGAATATCAGGTTCCGGTTTTAGGTTTTCGGCTCAAATACCAGACCAATCCGATCAGCAGAATAACCAATAAAGCAACAGCAGGAGCCCACATCGCTGATTGATCCGTCGGAATACCTTTTACTTCTATTTGCAGACGCTCCATGTCTGTTTCTATCTTGACAATCTTTGAACGAAAAACTCTACCACCGGATTTTTTCTGGCTGGTCGTGACCGATGCCGTCTCCAGAACACTATCATCGAGACCAATTTCAGTATTTGGATCCGGCGTCGTGAGTTCGATCTCCTGCATTCCCGGAATCAAGCGATAATCAATAACTATCGAGCTGCTGTCAGCCGGAATATCATAACTGTAAAATATCTCCTGGGTTCCGTCAGGCAAAACCATGGCGATAGACAAATCACCCCGATTAAGACTGTATTCGATATTTTTCTGATCACCCAGACGCTGAAAATTGATCGCCGATTCCGGTATCTTCCTGGTGAAAGGAATTTTTTTTGCATTTACCAAACCGCCGGTTGAATTGGTGGCGTAGAGAATAGTTGTAACACGAACAATCTCCAGCAGGCTCTCAAAAATGAGAATCTCCCTGGGAAATTGAAGATGTTCCGATCCGTATTTAACGGAAGGGATCTCAAGATTGATACGAAGAGGCTGATCCCGTTGTTCCAATCGAAAGGGATCCGAACCTATTGCAAAGCCATCGATATCAACAGAAACCCGGTAGAAAAGTTTTGCGGTCGATCCTTCGGTGGGCTGAATCTTGAATTGATAGATGCCTTGCTGGTCGCTCTGAGTCGTTTGCACCGCACGGATCGAAGGCCTGTCATTCATGGTTATCTCCATGAGCTGAACGGTAACGTTCCTGGCAGGCTGTCTGTCCGCTTTTTTTATTTCACCGACCACGGAAAAAACGGAAGCAGCCGATAACTCAATAGGTATAAGAAGCAGAAGCGAGAAGACCAATCGGTAAACAAGTTGACGGTAAAATGCCATAGAGCAAAATATTCCTATAGATCGAAACAAAAGTTGCGATGAGTTTTAAATCTGAAAATCAGAACCACAAAAGAATGACTTACAAGCTTAAACATGTTTTCTGCAATAACCCGGAGTGCAGGGTATGCGCAGAAGGAAAAGGTCATGGACCTTATTGGCATGCATCATACGTGATTAATGGTCGTACGTATACTGTGTTTCTGGGCAAAGAGCTGAAATCATACGACATTGATTCAGGAGCTAACGAAGAGCATAACGAATCCCAATCGACCAGTTTCAAAAAAGAAGAAAAGGCAGCCAATAAAGCGGAAAATAGATTCTCTTTTCACAAATCTATGACCGGCAAAAAAGACCAATCACAGACAAAGAATACCGAATTTCAAAAAATCCGGAAAATGGCTGCTGTTCCTCCTTCGCAGAAAGACTTTGAGAAGGATTTAAAAATGCTGAAAAACACCTGTAGGGCAGATAGCCTAAAAAGCCTTTATCGCAAACTAATCAAAAAATATCATCCCGACCAGTATCCGGATATCGATTATGTCAATACCTGGATGGCTGAGATCAACGGCTGCTACGATCAGCATCGAAAATCCCTGTCTTGAACAACCCGCCTTATCAGACCGGTCTTTCTGAACCCAGGCCGGTTCAATTTATACTGTTGCCGTTCTACTGATTTTTGTTCAACCGGTATTGATAAGATGCTTCCACAAAACGATAGAAGAGCGGATGGGCAGCAACTGGTTTTGATTTAAATTCAGGGTGATACTGAACGCCGATGAACCAGGGATGGTCTTCAATTTCTATAGTTTCAACCAGATCCAGTTTAACGTTCTTCCCGGAAATAATCAGGCCTTTATCACTGAGATCCTGAACGAACTTGTTGTTCACCTCGTAACGATGCCTGTGCCTTTCCGAAATCTCCTCGGTGCCATAGATAGCAGCGATTTTGGTTCCTTCCTTCAAGGCTGCGGGATAGGCGCCTAACCGCATGGTTCCTCCCATGTCCTTGATGTTTTTCTGCTCACTCATCAAATCAATGACATTTTCCGGGGTATTTTGATCAACCTCGGTGGTATTCGCCTTGTTCAAACCGAGAATATTACGCGAATACTCAATAACAGCCATCTGCAAGCCGAGGCAAATACCGAAATAGGGTACTTTCTGTTCCCTGGCGTAGCGTACCATTTCGATTTTACCTTCTACCCCTCGTTCACCAAATCCACCCGGAATCAAAATGCCATCGCAGTCATTCCATTGTGAGGCATCGGTCTGATCGTGGATCTTCTCCGAATCGATATAGATGATATTGACCTTGAGATTCAAAGTCACGCCCGCATGCTCCAAAGCTTCGTGCAAACTCTTATAGGAATCTCTGAGGTTCACGTATTTCCCGGCCACCCCGATATTTACTTCATCCTTCGGGTGTTTGCTTGAATAGACGATATCCGCCCACTTCTGGAGATTGGATCGTTTGGTCCACAATTGGAGCAGTTCCACAATCTTGTCGTCCAAGCCTTCATCATGAAAACGCAATGGCACCTCATAAACACAACCGACATCTTTGGCTTGTATGACCGCATCGTAGGTGACATTGGTAAACAGGGAAATTTTGGTTCGCAATTCATCCGTTAAATCCCGATCCGTCCTGCAAAGCAGAATATCCGGTTGAATACCGATTTCCCTGAGCTTGGTAACGCTGTGTTGCGTCGGCTTTGTCTTAAGCTCTTCAGCGGCGGCGATAAAAGGAACAAGGGTCATGTGAATATAGATCACCTGATTTCCCTTCAGTTCGTGACCGATTTGTCTGATCGCTTCCAGAAATGGCAGAGATTCGATATCACCAACCGTCCCCCCGATTTCAATGATAGCCACATCATTCCCGTCTGCAGCCTTGTAGACGTTTTCCTTAATCTGGTTGGTGATATGCGGAATGACCTGAACGGTCTTTCCCAGGTACTCCCCACGCCTTTCTTTTTGAATGACGGTGTCGTATATCTGTCCCGTGGTGAAGTTGTGGTCCCGGCTGGTGGTTATGTTGGTGTAGCGCTCATAGTGCCCCAGATCCAGGTCAGCCTCATAGCCATCATCCGTAACAAAGACTTCTCCGTGTTGAAAAGGACTCATGGTTCCCGGATCAACGTTGATATAAGGATCCAGCTTGACGATGGTCAACTTTAACCCTCTTGATTCGAGGATTGCACCGATTGATGCTGCTGCGATCCCCTTTCCTAAAGATGAAACAACTCCGCCAGTTATAAATATCAGCTTAGTTTTCATAATTTTTATTCCGGCAAAAATTAGTGAAAAAAAAAAAGCCTACTGCAATTATCTTGGTTTAAAAGGTATGCCCGGTTTTGATCCGATATCTGCCTTATTCAATGCTATTGTTAGGTTTCTATTCCTGCTGTCATGGAGAAATATTTCCGTTTTTTGCCAGACCAGTCATGTCTCAACCTTTGCCGGTTCAATTGTAAACGGTCAAGACAGGTCTTAGGAACTCTCCGGTATGACTCCCTGCTGTTTCAGCAATGGATTCGGGCGTTCCCTCCGCAACCAGGATTCCTCCCTGTTCCCCACCTTCAGGACCCAGGTCGAGAATCCAGTCCGCACTTTTTATCACATCCAAATTGTGTTCTATTATCACAATCGTGTTGTGCAAGTCCACCAATCGTTGTATAACCTCCAGTAATTTGGAAACATCATGGAAATGGAGACCTGTGGTGGGTTCATCAAGAATATAGAGCGTTTTACCCGTCGATCGTTTACTCAGCTCGGTAGCCAGTTTTATCCTCTGCGCTTCTCCTCCGGACAGTGTTGGTGAGGGTTGTCCTAATTGTATATAACCCAGGCCAACGTCCAGCAAGGTTTTCAGACCGGCATATATCTTTCTGTGGTTTTTGAAAAATTCACAAGCTTCATCCACAGGCATTTCAAGGACATCTGCTATGGTTTTGCCCCGATACTTGATATGCAGCGTTTCCTGGTTGTAACGGCTTCCCCTGCAAACCTCGCAAGGAATATGAACATCCGGGAGAAAATGCATCTCGATGGTTTTAATTCCCTGTCCCTGACAGGCCTCACAGCGACCACCCTTGACATTGAATGAAAACCGCCCGGGTGTGTAGCCTCTGATTTTGGCTTCCGGTACCATTGCAAAAACCTTTCGGATGCCATCAAACACACCGGTGTAAGTGGCCGGATTGGATCTGGAAGTCCTGCCGATAGGGGATTGGTCGATATTGATTACCTTATCCACCTGATTCACACCTTTCAGGCTTTTGTACTCACCGGCATAGACCTTTTGCTGCCCCAGCTCCTTCTGTACTCCTTTTAACAGGCATTCGTTGACCAGGCTGGATTTTCCCGAACCGGATACTCCGGTGACGCAGATCAGGGTTTCAAGTGGAAAGCTAACTTTGATATTTTTTAGATTGTTAGCGGCTGCCCCTTCCAGGATGATCCGCTTTGATTTGTTTGCTTTCCTGCGCTGATTCGGAATCGGAATACTGAGAGAACCGTTCAGGTACTTTGCTGTTAACGATAGCTGATCGGCCAAAACGGCGGACGGGTTACCCGTAAGCACGACCTCACCTCCGTGCTTTCCTGCTCCCGGTCCCATATCGATAAGATGTTCGGCGCTTCGGATAACCTCTTCGTCGTGTTCAACGACAATAACCGTGTTTCCGAGGTCTCTGAGTTGTTTGAGGGTGTGCAGCAACCGATGATTATCTTTCTGATGAAGGCCGATCGTCGGTTCATCCAGCACATAGGTCACACCGACCAATTTTGCCCCTACCTGACTTGCCAACCGGATTCTTTGCGCCTCACCTCCGGAAAGGGTGTTGGTGGCTCGGTCCATGGTCAAGTATCCCAGTCCAACATCTTTGAGGAACGATAATCTCTCCAATACCGCTTTCTTAATCGGTTCGGCGATTTTCTGTTTCTCCTCATCCAGCACCAGTTCGTTAAAAAACGTTTCAGCCTGATCGATCGTCATCCGCGTGATCTGTGAAATACTCAGTTCACTGATTTTCACGGCCAGTACTTCCGGTTTCAGCCTTTGTCCATGGCAGGAACTGCAGGGCAATGAGGTCATAAACTCATGTATTTTATCCTTTTGACGATCCGAATCCGTTTGCAGAAATCTTCTTCTCAGATTAGGGATAATGCCTTCATAGCCAAAACTGGTTTGGCGCCCCCTCTCTTTCTCTCCGAACAGAATCTGTTCCCTGATCGCGACGGGAATTTTTTTCCAGGGAGTATCAACCGAGATACCGAAATGTCTGGCGAGCCAACGGACAGATCCCCTGTAAAACCGACCCATTCCTGATCCACAACGTTTCCAGGCCTTGATCGCTCCTTCTTCAAGACTCAACTCCGGTTGCGGTATGACAAGATCTACAGCCGGTTCCATTTGTATCCCCAACCCCAGGCATTCGGGACAAGACCCGAAAGGGCTGTTGAACGAGAAAGCCCTGGGGGAGAGTTCTTCCAGAACGGTTCCATGATCGGGGCAGGCGAATTTCTCACTGAACCTTTCCTCCCGTTGCTCCCCTGTTTTGATATCATCGATGAGAGCCACCATCAGTCCGTCACTGAATTTAAGAGCCGTTTCCACCGAATCCGTCAATCGACTGCGGATATCTTCCTTAACCACTATCCTGTCAATAACCGCTTCGATTGTGTGATTAAAGGTCTTCTTCAACGGTTTTACATCGTCGATCAACTGCACATCCCCATCAATTCGCAAACGTGAAAAACCTTCCCTGCGAACATAGTCCAGCAACTCTTTATGCTCCCCCTTTCTTGAACGAACCAGGGGAGATAGTATATGCAGCTTGGTCTTTAAGGGAAGATCGAGAAGGCGATTGACAATATCTTCGGCAGATTGGGCAGCGATGAGTTTCCCGCAACGATAACAATAGGGGACGCCGGCCCTGGCAAATAACACCCTGAGATAATCATAAACCTCTGTTGTGGTAGCAACTGTTGATCGGGGAGTGGCTTTACCCGTGCGCTGTTCAATGGAAATCGTCGGGGTCAATCCCTCAATGCTCTCAACAGCCGGTTTCTGGAGTTGATCCAGAAATTGTCTCGCATATGCGGAAAGAGATTCTACATATCTTCTTTGTCCTTCGGCGTAGATCGTATCAAAAGCCAATGATGATTTGCCACTGCCGGACAGACCGGTGATAACAGTCAGTTTGTTTCTGGGGATTTCGACGTCTATCTCTTTCAGATTATGTTCGGAGGCTTTACGGATGGAGATACAGCCGGGTTTAAACCCGTTCTGTAATTGATCTTCTGAAGCTGCCAATGCTTGAATTTACCTATTCACGAATGATCCGGTTTTTCTGTATAAAGTATCTATTATTCATCGAACCCTTCGAACTTTCAACTTAAAATTATGATCCCCGGTGATCTGTCTAATTGTTAATAATCTAACAGAACCCCTTATAGCCGTTAGTTGTGACAATCGATTCAAGCCCGGATTCGTTATATGGCATGAGATGGGTTTGCTCTTTAAGAAATACCTGCCAAAAGTCAATAGTTCAGCTCTTGACAGTTAACCTGTGATCTCCTTGTCTCAGCCCGGTACTTTTCAGACTTACTTCAAGAGATTTAAATGGAAGAGTCCGTTCCGTACGCTATTGGTTCTTTTTTTGTGCTGGTGAAAATCCGGTTAATTGTCCAGTGCTTACTGTGGGATACCTTGACTTTTAATGGAGGTTTCGGTTCTAATAAACTAGCGTAAATAAACGAACGGGAACTGCTTACCCACAACTCTCACTAAAAGACAATGACCTCTCTATTATACGAATTTATTCAGTTAGACGGGATCGAAACACTCAGCCATTTTCCCAATTTCATCCTGCTGGCGCTATCCCTGGTATTAATCTGGATCAGCAAAAAACTATTCAACCTGTTTTCCAGTTATTCGCTGGAGCACCAGTTGGTGAAGGCAGATAACAAGGCAATTTCAATCGCTTTTGTAGGATACCTGGGAGGCATCGTTATTGTGCTTGAAGGAGCCCTGGAAGGCATCTATGCTACGATTTGGATCGAATTGCTGGAGATCTCGATCTGGGCGCTGATAGGTATTCTGCTCCTCAATCTGGCCGGCAAAATGAATGATCATCTCATTCTGCGCAGTTTTAATAATAAAACCGAACTGCTTGAGAAGAAAAACGTCGGTGTTGGCGTGACAGTTGCCGGAAGTTATATTGGCAGCGCCCTGATCATACGCAGCATAATTATCGGCGAACCGATTGGATGGGCTTATGAGATCGCGCTGACTATCGTGTATTTCCTTTTGGGGCAAATCGCTTTCTTTGTTTATAGTATACTTTACCAAAAAGTCACAAAATACGACTTTCATGGTGAAATCGAGTCGGGAAACGCCGCCGCAGGGATCTCATTGGCTATGAACCTGATTGCCATTGGTGCTTTGCTGGCTATTCCCATCAGAATCTCCTATTCATTGCTCTCTTTTGCCGTCTGGTTTGTCTTGGGAAGCGCTGTACTGGCTTTGTTCAGATTTGTTGTGGATCGAACAATCATTCCCATGGAAAAGCTTGATGAGGAAATTCATAAGGACAAAAACTGGGGAGTCGCCTTTCTTGAAGGGTGTTTTGCGATCGCTGCAGTCACCGTTTTGCAGACAGTATTTACTTAAAATCCGTATCTGAAATTCAATTCTTGGCATTGTGCACCATGACCGGTTCGGAACCCATTTCCCTTGACGCTTTCAGAAAAAGAAAACAGAAAGAAAAAGCTGAAAAACCCTATCCGGGAACTCTGGTCTGGCTGCAATGTCCGTTTTGCGAGAGTATTGAATACACAGAAATTGTTGCTCCCCATGGCAGAACTCATAAATGCGGAACCATGGTTAAAGAAATTGAAGTAGAAGTCGACCTGCGCGCCGAATATACCATTACTCAATTTAACCTTAACCAGATTGACACCTTACTGGGCAAGAACAAGGAGTCAAGATTAAGAAAGCTGATTTCCCGATCGCTGGACGATGCGCTTCTTGCCTTAAAAACCTCCGAAGAGACCTATATTTCCAGGCTACATCAGGCTGCAGGTTGTCAGATCCCGGTATATCCGGGCACAATCGAAGAACTCAAGGATCGGTTACCTATCAGGGAGAAAAACAAGTTGGGGCTTTATATCTCGGAATTTCGCTTCGAACCGGAAAAGCGTTTTGAAAAGAAGGACGATGTGGATCACCAGGATTGATCCCGCTTCGTCGTGGTTATCGACAACCGGTTTAAAACCCCAGCTTTTTCATTCGAGAAGTCAGCGTTGTTCGTTTCATTCCCAAGATATCGGCTGCGGCTCCTGTTCCGCTGATCTTTCCATTCGTCCGCTCTAGCACATAGGCGATGTAACGTTTTTGCAGTTCATCCATGGTCGGGAAATCATGGAATGGACTGATGGATATGTCTTCGTCCGAACCGGAAGAGAGATCAACTTTTATCTTCCTATCGGAGGATAGCAATACCGCTCTTTCGATGACATTTTTCAACTCCCTGATATTACCGGGCCAGGGGTAGTTTATCAGTTGTTTTCTGGTTTCATTGTCGAGTTCCAAATCCAGCTTGCCGTGCTTCTTCATGAACAGTTCAAGAAAGTGGTTCGAAAGCAACAGGATGTCCTCTCCCCTCTCCCTCAGTGGAGGCAGTTTTATGGGGACAACGTTGATCCTGTAGAAAAGGTCGGCACGGAAACGGCCCAGTTTAATATCTTTTTCCAGATCCTGGTTTGTTGCCGCAAGTAACCGGAAATCGGTGTGGATCATTTCAGTACCGCCCACCCTGACAAAACATTTTTCCTGCAAGGTCCTCAGGAGCTTGGATTGGATTTCCAGCGAAATGTTACCGATTTCATCGATGAACAGGGTCCCACCATGAGACATTTCCAATCTGCCGATTTTTTTCTGGTCTGCTCCTGTAAACGCCCCTTTTTCGTAACCAAAGAGTTCGCTTTCAATCAGGGATTCGGAGATATTACTGATATCCACCACGTGAAAAGGCCCGTGGCAGCGTTTGCTGTTCATTTGATGAATCCTTTTGGCCAGCAGTTCCTTGCCGACACCGGTTTCACCCAGAATTAAAATTGAGGCGTCAGAATCGGCCGCTTTGTCCGCAAGAGACAGAATTTTCTTCATGGAAGGACACTCCGCTTTCAGTTCGCTGCTGGCCGAGTACAGGATCGTGCTGGTATTCATTCCTTTGTCGTAGGATGAACTCACAATACTTTTAAAATAGGATGTGATATTGCCGACCAGACGACCAAGGTAGTGCGACAGGATGTTCAATTGTTCCTTTGAAAGAATGTCAAATGCTTTTTCGTTATACGCGTTGTCAAAATACAATACCCCCTGCACATCTTCCCCTATCTCCAGGGGAATGCACAACAAAGTGCGCGTTTCCATCCATCTTTTCCCCGGGTTTCCGGAAGATTTTTTTTTGATGATCACCCTGTTTTTTCTGGCTGATTTCAGGATGGAAGTAACCGAGGTTCTGAAATCATCCCTGGAAACTTCTTCCTCTGAAAGGTTGTATCCGACCTTGTAGCGAATATTCTTTTTCTTTACGTCTTCCTGCCAAAACAGACATCCTCTTCCAACACCAAAAAAATCTCCCAGGGTAGAAAGAATCCGGCGGAGAAAGGATTCAATATTGTGGCTTAAAATCAGTTTGTCCAGCGAATCAGTAATCACATCAAGACTGTTGCGGGGGGTCTGCAAAACAATCGGCTCATCAATATTTCCTTCCAGTACCGGTTTCAAATCGGCGGGAAAAAGGGTTTTGTTAAACCCGGTCAGCACTTCCCAAGCCATCATGGAGTAATTCCTTGCGGAGGTGTATTCCTTTTTTACCATGTGGTATCGAGCCATTTCCACCCAGGTTTTACCTAATTCAATAGGATTTCCGGTCAACTTCAGGTAGTGTTCACTCTCTGCAAACAGGCCTTCAACAGTCTCCGGGTCATCATGGCTGAAAACCGCTTCCTTGCCTTTCAGTCTTAGTGCGACACCTCGCAGCAATATATTCGGACCGTTGACTTTCAAATCCAGTTCCTGCTTATAGTCGAATTCGTTAATACCAGGATAATTAAGCCGATTAAACCCATACAACATCTCCAGAAACCAGGGCCAGGAATATTGCCTGAACAGGATATTCTGTTCCCTGGCAGTTTGAATGGCTTCCAACATCAGTTTGTATGCTTCTTTCGGCCTGTTTTCCAGGTAGTGGTAGTATGATAGTCCCATTCGCCCCATGTAGACGGCGTTCAGGTTCCCTCGTTCAAGAGCGTTTTCCAGCATTTCAGTGAGGTGAAAAAAAGCCTCTTCGGTCTTTCCGGCCGTTAGCAGAACAATACCGAGGTCGCTCCGATAGTTGTCGGCAAGGGCCCATTCGGATCGCTGGTTGGCTCTTCTCCAGGCACTATCGAAAACACCAATGGCTCGATGAAACTGCCCGACGTAAGCTGCACAGAGGCCAAGCCAGTGCCTATGAAAAAAAGCTACCGGTTTTTGTTGTTTTAATTCGACCCGTTGGTTCGCCTCTTCAAAAAAGGTCAATGCCTCCTTATAATATCCTTGGAAAAAATAATAGAGGCCGGAGAACTCCACCGATTGAACCAGAAAGTCATCACCCAACGATTTCGCATCGTCGAGTACCTTTCGGTAAGGTCCCATCACATCTTCGAGCCTGTTCTCGTTACAGATATGCCGGGTCAGATGCAGTTGGAGCAGCACCCTGCTGCGGGAATCGCCTCTCTCTTCTGCCGTTTTTAATGCCAGGTTCAATAGTTTAGGTATTTCCCCGATCTTTTCCCCGGAACAGAACCTCAGATGTGACAACTCCAACACGGCAGATCTGAAAAGAGCTTCCTGAATCCTGTTTTCACCCGGCCCCGGAATCCATTCGATGATTCTTTCAAAATGTCTTAGCGCTATGCCAAGGTGAGCCTTTTCCAGAGCTTGGTAGCCCTGCTCATTCTCGATCATCGCTGCTTTGTCGATGTTTTCTGAATGATAATAGAGATCCGCCTGAAGCTCTGCATTCACCGACTCTGGTAACTCTGAATTCATCAGCCGCTCCAGGAAAGTTTCGGCCAGCTCGGAATTTATACCTGAATCGATCTGTCTTAAAATCAATTCCGGAATCCGGTCGGAAAGGGTAAAACAATCATCATCGATTTCGACCAGGTATTTCAGTTCCAGTCCAAGCCTTAACAGGTGGTTGGCCTGAGAAGGCAGAAGCTGAGTCAGTACAGCTAACAGGTCAATTGATACCGGTTTTCGCAGCATTCTCATGGCAGCCAGGGCATGCCATTGCGCCGTTGTCAGGTTGAGCTTCTCTTTTTTCATATTTATTTCCCTCAAAGTTTTCAGTTCCTGTTTGACCCTGGCAGGAACAGGTATCGCTTTGGAAAGATATTGGGGACAGCCGTATTGATTTTCGCAATGGAGTTGGCTAAATAAAGGCAGAATAGTGCCTGTATTTCGTCATTTGTTCTGTTTACCCACTTTATCCAAGATTTGAAAGCTGAGCAACCAAAAATTGAAGCTCAAAAAGAAACCTCGATTATACAGAAGTAAAAGTAGTCATTATAGATGGTTAGAATATTACCGGAATGATCAGATTTGCTCGATTTTGTATTTTTCTATTGCATGCTGACGCTTAAGGACAAATATTTGCAGTAGGGAAAACACAGATTTGCCATATTTTGTCACTGATGGTTAATCACCAAGCAATGAGATCAAATGGGATTCAACGAAACATGGAAAACCAGGGGGCATTTGCCTGCGGTTTTGAACAGTGAATCAGGCAATAAGGCCTCTTCACTCCCGGGTCTCAGGAAAAAAGACCGGAGTATCTCCCGTTTTGCTGCTGTGTCCCCGTCCGGTTGAGGTAGTCGAATCCAACCTGCGGCAGGAGGAATGATGAGATAGTGACTTTTCAAAAACAACAGGTTTTGGCAACAGAAGTTCAATTTATTCGACTGTCAAATAATGAAATACCAGGAATCCAGACTGCTCGAAAATCTAATCCATGCCCTGATTTTTGCCGGATGGAATCAAGTCCTTATTGTCGACATCATTGCCAACTACCTCGGTGAAAAACTGAAGACCGGGGAGATTACGAAATCGGAATACAGGAAGATTATGACTGATATGACAGATTTCATCGAACAGATGAGTGTAAATCCTTTTGTGATTCTAAACAAACAGATTGATATGAAATCCAAATGATTACTATAAAGAGAGAAGAAGGAACTCCCTATGAGGCTCCTCAGCACGAAGGCGTGTACGGGGTCATCAAACTGACGAAGGAGCAGACAAAGCAAACCGTCATCAGCTATTCGTATTTTCTCCCCAATGGATATGCCGAAATGTCGTCAGCTCCTGTTGATCGAATTTATGTAGTTGTCAAAGGATCCGTAACAGTGACCGGAGATTCCCCTGATGAAGTCCATGTTGCAGATAAGGGTGATCTGGTTTACATCGAAGCGGGTGAAAAACGGGAGATCCGGGTGAATAGCGGTCAGCCGGCGGAAGTAATGGTCATCGTTGTCGAATCATAATGTAAAAGTGGACAATAGCATCAGAGACTGTCCGGTGCATCGAAGCAATCACCATAAACTCTTCATCGCGCAAGCAAACTCGGTAATACCTCAATTGAAAGGTTTTCAAATGAATGATGAACTGTACAATACCCAGGCGTATTTTGATTTAACCGGAAAATCAGCGCTTATCATCGGAGCCACTGGGGCGCTGGGTAGGGTTGCGGCAAAAGCCCTGGCCAGAGCAGGAGCCTCTGTTACGCTTACGGGCGGAAACAGGGAAATACTGAGCGAAATCGAAGGTTCCATTCAACAGGACGGATGCAACGTCTTTTCTATCAATCTCAGACCCGATAACGAAGAGAATGCTGCCACTATTGTTCAGAAAGCTGCCGAGCAGTTCGGCGGCCTGGACATCCTGGTTGTTGCTTCAGGATTCAATAAACCGGGAACAGCATTTGAAACAACCCTGACGGATTTTGATGGTATTCAGGATGCCAATGTACGTCAAACCTGGCTTATCTGCAGAGAGACCGGCAGGGTGATGATCGAACAGAACCGGGGAGGCAAGATGGTGATCATCTCTTCGGTTCGCGGACAGGTAGCTGCCAGCAACGCAACGGCTTACTGCTCCTCCAAAGCAGCAACAGACATGCTTACCAAATGTTTTGCAGTCGAGTACGGACCTTCCGGAATAAACGTCAATGCGATAGCTCCCACGGTATTCAGATCTCCTTTGACGTCCTGGTTGTTCGAGGAGGAAGGACCGGGGGCAGAAATGAGGGAATCTGTTGTCAAGCGAATCCCCCTCGGACGCTTGGGGGAACCGGAAGATTATATCGGATCAATAGTCTTCTGTTCTTCCCGGGCCTCCGATTTCATGACAGGTCATACTCTTATGGTAGATGGCGGATTTGTGATCACTTAGAAAACCTCTGGAAGTTCATATTAATGTATAAGAATCCAATCGATATCCGGGGATGGCTCCAGCCCGAGTCTTGCACTTGCTTCTCTGGAAACATCCCCGAATGACGATTGAATTCGAAATGATCCGTATTCAAGGAGGTTTCCCGGATCGTTGACTCGAAGAATTGTCAGGAGAAGAATAATGAAACTGGAAGATATACAGGGAATCGGCGTGATTGGCAGCGGAATCATGGGAATAGGAGTAGCCCAAGGATTTGCGGAAGCAGGTATTCCCGTTTTGCTGGTGGACCGGAGTCAAGAGATTCTGGAAGCCGGGATGAAGCAGATTGAGGGAAATCTTGGTCTATTTCAGGAATTCGGATTGTTAAATGAGGATCCGGACGTGATTAAGTCAAGAATAACCCCTTCTGTAACTGACGATTTTGGAGAAATTGCCGATCGCTGCTCCTTTGTCGTTGAGGCAATTCCGGAAATTCTTGAATTGAAGAGAGAATGGTTTGGCAAGCTTGACGATATCGATAAGGAAGTCATTTTTGCAAGTAATACCAGTAGTTTTACAGTGTCTGCAATTTCCGACGGAATTCAAAAAGCCGATAGAATTGTCGGACTTCACTATTTCAATCCTGCGCATATTATTCCTGCGGTCGAGATCCACCGGGGCAAGCAGACATCGGAGGAGACAGTTCAATTAACCAAAGAGTTGATGCTGAAAATCGGGAAAAAGCCAGTCCTGGTCAGGAAAGAAGTACCCGGGTTTATCATCAACAGGATCACCGGTGCCATGGAGCGGGAAATTGATTACTTGCTGGATGAAGGCGTTGTCACACCGGAAGACCTGGATACAGCTATCAGGGCTAGCTACGGATTCAGGTTGGCCAATCTTGGGCCGATGGAAGCGGAGGATATGATCGGCCTGGACACTTCCGAGAGGGTTTCTGCGAACATTTTCAAAGTGCTCAGCAACCGGACCGAACCTTCTCCATCAATAACGGAAAAGGTCAAAAAGGGAGAGCTGGGCATTAAAAGCGGAAAAGGGTGGTACGACTATTCAGGACAGACAAGCGAAGAGATCGCATCCAGAATCAATACGCGCCTGCTGAAACAGCTGGCCCATTTTCGTTCTTTGGATCTTTAATTAAAAACAAAACGGAGGAACAATGAAACAACTTTGTTTTTTTAAAGCAGCTATGTTGGCATTTAGTGTGATATTACTCGGAAGCTTTTCAGCGGTAACATATGCCGCATCGAGTTTTGAATGGCCGAGGGCTTTGAGCGTCTCCTCCCCCTCAAAAGGGCCCAAATATTTTGCTCCCCTGGCTTTTTCCGGGGTTCTGGAAGAAAAAACAGGAATGAAGGTCAGGGTAACCCCCGGCGATGTCCATGCCCAGCGATTGAAGTGGTTCAAAATGAAAGATTTCGAGATTTTTGTCCAGGGTGCCGGTGGTCCACTGTTTTTTATGGAAGCACGAAACGAATATGCCGCCAAGGGATCAGGTCCTCTTCCGATTACGGTCATGTGGCCTGCAACCATCGAAGCGTTTGCACCCATGCTCCGCGGGGATACGAAATACCGGACCATTAACGATCTGAAAAGAGGTGTAACTTTTGCGGCTCCTCCGGGTGCCACCCCCAGGCAGAATATCTTTGGTGTGGCAGCCTGGGCCGGATTGCAGAGGGATGATTGGAAAATGAATGAATTCGGAAGTATGGATGCTGCTGTCAAAGCTATTCCCGACGGCAAAGCCGATATCGTCTGGTGGATTCCGGACGCAGGCAACACATTTGAAGCGGAAACGGCTCCGAGGGGGCTCCACTGGCTGGATCTGGATCCTGAATCAAATCCCGAAGCCGCTGCCAGGGCTACCGAAGTCTGTCCCAACTGGATGTTTGGAAAAGCTCCTGCTACTGCAGTTAAATCGGCCCAGGGGATGAATCTGGTTCTGGTTCCTACCTACTTTTTTGTTCTGGAAGACCAGGATGATGACCTTGTCTACAACCTGGTCAAGTTTATCGACGAGAATGTAGACGCCATGAAAGAGAAGCACGGTTCGGCAGCAACCATGAATATCAACAGTTTCCGCAGTGTATTGGACCAGAGTTTTATTCCCCTGCACCGGGCAACCATCAAGTATCTCAAGGAGAAAGGAATGTGGACTGCCGCTGACGATAAACGGCAGGCTTACAACAAAAACCTCTTCAATAGATATATCCAGGCCTTTGACGCTGCACTCAAGGAAGCGGACAACAAGGGGGAAAGGGCAACACCGAAAAACGAGGACTGGCTGAAAATCTGGAAAAAACACAAGCAGGATATTCCCAGGATCAAGGCGATGCTTGAGATACCTTAGCTAAAATTCAAACATTTAAAGCAGTTAGCTCCTGCTTCAGTTCCAAGGATGGATTCATGCGGTTTCTGAATTGCCCTACCCTTGAAGCTGAAGAAGGACATACTGAACGGTTATAATCAAACTTGCATCTTATCCTTAGCAAGGAAGAAAGATTTCAATGGAAAAAGAACAAACTTCCCCGGAAGTGGAAACCAATGAAGATTCCAGATATGAGAGCTTTCCGACCTGGTTGAAGGTCATTTTTGTTCTAATGACTTCAGTTGGAATCGTGATCAGCGTCTTTTACCTGTACAGCATCAGGATTTCGGGAGTGGTGATCAACCAGGTGACCTACTTTTATGTGTTTATTGCCATTTTTCTGCCCGGTTCCATTCTCATCCTTCCGGCCAGTAAGAAAAAAGGCGCCAGGAGGATCAGGTGGTACGACCTTTTTCTGGCGTTGACAGGTTTTTGTATCGCCATTTACTTCTCCCTCAACGAGTACGAAATTAGCCAGATCGGTTGGAGTCGTCCGCCGGATCATTACAAACTGATCCTGGCCATCCTGTTCGGTGCGCTTCTACTGGAGGCGGGCAGGAGGCTGGCCGGGAACGTTTTTCTGGCTGTAAACTTGTTGATTGGATTGTATCCGTTGATTGCCGATAGAATGCCGGGAATTTTATACGGCAAGAGTTTTCGATTTGCAGATATTGTGGGCCGCAACGTCTTTGGTTATGATGGCGTTATCGGTCTGCCCAGCATCGTGGTGGCCGAACTGCTTTTAGGGTTTCTTATTTTTGCCGGTATTCTTATCGCTTCGGGAGCGGGTAGCTTCTTCCTGGATCTGTCACTTTCGCTTCTTGGTAAATACAGGGGAGGCCCGGCCAAGGTGGCGATTATCTCCAGTGCATTTTTCGGAAGCCTGAGTGGTAATCCCTTGGCCAATATTGTAGGTACCGGCAGTGTAACCATCCCCGCCATGAAAAAAATGGGGGTTTCCAGGACATATGCCGGTGCCATTGAAGCCTGCGCATCGACAGGGGGAATTCTGATGCCGCCTGTCATGGGGGCTGTGGCGTTCATCATGGCAGGTTTTCTGGGAGTCGATTATTCGGTTATCATCACAATTGCCATTATTCCGTCCTTTCTCTACTTTTTCGGATTAATTATGCAGGTGGACGCGTACGCTGCAAAATTGAACCTGCAGGGATTATCAAAAGAGGAAATTCCCCATTTTTTATCGGTGCTGAAGGAGGGCTGGCCTTTTATCATCATACTGGCCTTTCTGGTGTGGGGACTTGCATACATGAAATGGTCCACCTACACGCCTTACTATGCTTCCGCATTGATGATCGTGCTTTCGTCTTTTAACAGGAAAACCCGGTTTACCGTCCAAAAATTTATCGATTCCATTGCCACCGTGGGAAAACTTCTGTCCCAGACATCGGCTGCTTTGCTTCCCATGTGTTTTGTTCTGGTAGGGTTGGTGTCGACCGGGATTTCGGGCGCGTTCACCTCGACACTTATCAGTGCAACCGGCGGCAACATTATCCTGATATTGCTGGCCGGTGTTATCGCATGCTACATTCTGGGAATGGCCGGTCTGGTTGTACCGGCATATATTTTCCTGTCGCTGAGCATGGCTCCTGCAGCGGTGAAAGCGGGGGATCTGAATATTCTGGCAGTTCATATTTTTATTATCTACTACGCGTTGATCGGTGGCATCACACCGCCGGTTGCGCCCGGCGCTTTTGTTGCCGCAACGCTGTCGGGAGCCAGTCCCATGAAAACCGCAGTCATCTGCATGCGTCTCGGTGTGGTACTTTATTTTATCCCCTTTTTCTTTATTTTTAATCCGGCGATGATTCTGCAGGGCCCACTGCTGGAGTCCCTGTATCTCTTTGTTTTTTGCCTTGTCGGGATCGTACTGATAGCCGCGGGATTTGAAGGCTACCTGATAAAAATGGGGCTTGTGGAAAGCTGGCTGCGTCCTTTTCTGGTCCTGGCGGGCTTTTTGATTGCTTTTCCTGAATGGCGGTCGACTGCTGCGGGCTTTGTGATCGCTCTACTGGCACTTCCGATTATGACCTGGCGGAAAAAAGCTGTTGCGGAAATGGGTACTGCCTGACCGACAGGTCGCAACGAGTGATGGAAAAACAGACTTTGTCACCCCGTTCGATGCTGCATGTCTCGCATCTCATGAGCCGGGCCGGGTATATAAATGGTTTACACATCCGAATTCCGGAATTAACTCGGGATGACACTCTTCTTTATAACATCAATTAAGGGTACTTTTAAAAGTTTAACGTCGCGATAACACACAGTATGTTTAATTATTCAAAGTGCCGTAAAGACAATTATGAACACAAAAGAAACTGAACAGATGCAATGTCGAGGGTATACCGTTTACTGTTACGCAGGTCCCACTGAAAACTGTTACCTCGTCGATATGGAAGGCAAGGTAGTTCATCAATGGGATTGTGACGGACAACCTGTTAAAGTGCTCCCCGGTGGGTCCCTGTTGGGTCGAAAAAGAAACCGAATGGGAAAGGATCCGCTGGTCAATGATCCCATGGACGATAAGGCTGGAGGAACCAAGAAACCACCCTGGCAGGATGCCATCGAAATGATCCAGATGAGCTGGGATGGTCGTGAAGAGTGGTCATTTGCAGATTGGGATGATGACAATACCGGTATTCAGATGTCCCGGCAGCACCATGATTTTCAGAGGGAAGGCAATCCGGTCGGGTATTATGCACCGGGTCAGGATTTTGTTAATAAAGGAAAAACCCTGGTTCTATCTCATAAAAACAGGGAGATAGATACGATCAGCAGTAAAAGACTGTTGGACGACGTCATCTATGAAATCGACTGGGAAGGGAACCTCACCGGTTTTGAGTGGCATGGGGTTGATCACATGAATGAATTCGGATTTGATGTGGAGGCTCTTGAAGCAATTCGAAAGGCAGTCAATTATGATGAACAAAAGGATCATTTTGACTGGATTCATATCAACAGCGCGTCATACCTGGGCAGAAACAAGTGGTTCGATGAGGCAAAGGATGAGCGGTTTCATCCGGAAAACATCATCATCAGCTCACGAAATGCCAATTTTATTGCCATCATCAGCAAAGCAACAGGAAAACCGGTGTGGAAACTGGGACCCGATTTCAATCGGGAGCCCCATTCTGCCAAGGTGGGCCAGTTTGTGGGGCAGCATCACTCCCATATGATCCCCTGTGGACTCCCCGGTGAAGGAAACATCCTGGTTTTTGACAACGGGGGTGAATCCGGATATGGCGGACCACAGGATTTTCCCAGGTACACAAGAGAATACTCCAGGGTGGTGGAAATCGATCCGATTACCTGTGAAATTGTCTGGCAGTACGGCAGTGAAAATGGCAAAGACCACTTCTTCAGCCATTTTATCAGTGGTATGCAACGCCTGCCCAACGGCAACACTTTAATTACCGACGGAGCCAACGGTCGGTTGATCGAGGTGACGCCCGATAAAGAGATCGTCTGGGAATACCAGGCTCCAGAGGGCGGCGCGTTTGGAAACAAGGTTTATCGTGCCTATCGAATACCGCCGGAATGGGTGCCGATCTCAACGAAAGATTACCCGGATTGGACGACACTTTATGAATCATAAAAACCCTGATAATAAGTTAATAGAGGAGAAGCAGCTATGAAAAAACGTTTTTTAAAAATCATTGCCTTGGTATCGACCTGTTTTATGATCTCCATGGGATTTCAGGCCTCATTTGCCACAGAGACTCCCCGGTATGGCGGAGTTTTTAAACGTGCTGAAAACAGGTCTCCCCGTAATTTTGGAGACCCTTTGAAAATCAGGGGAGCAGACAAATGGACCGCTGCTCCTGCACTCGAAACATTGATTCTGGAGAAAAAAGGAACCCTGGAGTATATCCCCCTGCTTGCAACCGATTGGAAGATGTCTCCCGATGGAAAGACGTTTGATTTTAGTTTAAGGAAGGGCGTCAAGTTTCATGACGGGACAGAGTTCAATGCCGAAGCGGTTAAATTCAACCTGGAACTCTGGCTGAAAGCCCCGGGCCCCGTTCTTTCGACGATGACTTCTGTTGAAGTCATCAACAATCACAAGATCAGGGTTAAGCTGTCCGAATACAGTGCGTCTTTCCTACATGATCTTGCTTATACTGCCTTTATCGCTTCTCCCACTTCCTACAAGAAATTGGGCAAGCGAAAGATCGGAACCCGTCCGGTAGGGACAGGTCCTTTCAAATTCAAAAAGTATGAAAGGGATGTCGTTATTAATTACGTGAAGAACGAGAATTACTGGAAAAAGGGACGCCCTTATCTTGACGGGTATGATGTTGTGGTCATCAAGGATCCAATGACTGCAATAGCGGCATTAAAAGCGGGAGAAGTTCATGCCATTCAGACCCAGAACAGAAGCGCTGTAGCCGGGCTAATTGAAAGCGGATATGTGTTGATGAAGGACGACGGCCCTATGATGGCGTTATATGGAGACAGTATCCATCCCGATTCTCCTTGGGCCAATAAAAAGGTCAGGGAAGCGATTGAATATGCAATTGACAAGGAATCCATTATGACCGAACTCGGGCTGGGATTTCCCAAACCGCTTTATCAGTCTGTACCGGCGGATAATCCAAGCTATGACCCGAGTCTTCAACCCAGAAAATACAATCCTGCAAGAGCAAAAAAGCTGCTGGCCGAGGCAGGTTATCCAAATGGATTTCAAACAAAAATATCACACAACGCCGTCCAATGGCCTGATTCGTGGGTCGCAATACAGGGATATCTTGCCGCAGTCGGCATCGCTGCCGAGTTGAATCCTGTTGATCGTCCAAAATTTGTTAAGCTCAGATTTCAGGGTGGGCTGAAAAATGGTGGCTGTCTGCTGGTTGCCGATGCCGTGGCGGATCACTTTCTTGCCGGACTGTCCGGTGCGTTGTCTACAGCAGCTAAAAACGGACCCGATATGCTCAGGCCGGAAGGATTTGACAGGCTTGTTAAACAGGCGATGGGTGAGGTGGATAAAGGAAAAAGGGACAAGATGGCCAGGCAAGCAAGCAAGCTGCTTTTTGATGACGTGACTTTTATTCCACTCAACCAGGAAGCCCGGCTTAATGTCAAATCTCCGGTTCTGAGAAATTGGGATCCTACCGTCTACACTCTCCGGATGCAGGATACACTGGTTGATGCCTGGTTGAACAAATGACCGTTTCTGTTGGCTGCCAATGGTACAGAACGCAGGGAATCGCTTTTTTTGACACTTCGAAAGTAAAATTGGAGCAAACGTCATCCCGGGCCTGACCCGGGATCCAGGTTTCATTATCAAAAATTGTTGCGATTGATCAACCACGGGTGTCAGTTGAAAAACATTTCTGTTTTTTTTGATGAGATTGAAGTGACACGTATGCGTTATATGTCACCTTATTTTCATAACTGCTTAGTGAGAAACCATTGAAAACATACATCCTAAGAAGGCTGATCCAATCGGCTGTTGTAGTGATCCTGGTGACTATTGGAGTCTTTCTTATCATGCGTATGCTGCCGGGAGACCCGGTTCTGTTGTACGTGGGCATGGATGATGTAAATGCCGCGACAACTCCTGAAGAAATTGCGGCTCTCAGGGCCGAATTCGGTCTCGATGAACCGCTCCTCAAGCAATATCTGGATTGGATCAAGGGTGCTGTAGAGGGAGACCTGGGATATTCATTTCTGCTGGAAACGGATGTTGCTGATGAAATAAAAAATGCCATGCCCAAGACATTGCTGCTTGGATTTGTGGCATTTTCAATCAGCCTGCTGATCGGAATTCCTTTCGGGATTATTGCTGCGGTACGGCGGGGTACCTGGATCGATTCTCTTGTCACGGTTCTGGCCAATATCGGGATCACAGCTCCGATCTTCTGGGTTGGTATCATGCTGATCCACGTTTTCGGCGTGAAGCTCGGCTGGCTCCCCACGCAAGGCTACACTTCCGTTTTTGACGACTCGCTCCTGGGGATCAAGAAACTGATCATGCCTATCATTTGCCTTACCGTTTTCCCACTTTCCGGAATCGCGCGGCAGACTAGATCGGCGATGCTTGAAGTCACCAAGCAGGATTACATCAGAACCGCCTGGTCGAAAGGGTTGACCGAGTTTGCCATCAATATGAGGCACGCCTTCAGGAACTCTGTCATTCCGGTTATCACCTTGGCAGGACTTCAAATCAGGGCTATCTTCGGTGGCCAGGTGTTGATCGAAACCGTGTTCAATATTCCGGGTATGGGGCGGCTTGCTGTTGAAGGTTTGCAGAATCAGGATTATGCGATCGTACAGGGCGTTATTCTGCTGATTGCCCTACTGGTAACTCTCACCAATCTTTTGATTGATATTTCATACGGATTTATAGATCCGAGAATTCGATATTCATAAAAACAGAAAATGGATAAGGCTATTCCTCTAGAAAATAAAACCGAATTCGATGAATCGGTTCCTCGGGTAAGCAGTTTGAAAAGATTCAGGAGGGTACTCCTTTCGCGGAAGCTGGTGGTGTTTGGGTTGATTATCATTGTAACCTCTATAATTGCTGCCGTTTTTTCCCCGCTCCTGGCTCCTTACGATCCATATGCTTTCAGTCTTAAAGACAAGTTTTTGAGTCCTTCCCTGTCACATCCGCTTGGAACAGACGCATTGGGGCGAGATGTCCTTTCCCGCCTGATCTACGGGACCCGAACCTCCTTGATTGTGGGGATAGGTGTGGTTGGCATTGCCTCTCTGGTCGGTATGTCCCTGGGGCTTGTCGCTGCATATTTCGGTGGTAAGGTCTATACCATGATCATGAGGTTTATCGATACACTGATGACACTGCCAATGCTGATGCTGGCACTGGCGATTGCATCGTTGCTGGGAGGCGGATTGCGAAATGTGGTAGTGGCCCTTTCGATCGCCATGATACCTGCTTACGCCAGAATGATGTGCGGCCAAGCTCTCTCGGTCAAGGAGAATGATTATGTCCGGGCTGCGGAAGCGGAAGGTGCCTCAAACATTCGTATCATGGCGCAGCATATCGCACCGAATTGTTTTCCGCCGCTTATCGTCATGATGACCATGCAACTGGGACATGCCATTCTTTCGGAGGCAGCACTCAGTTTTCTCGGGATCGGTGTTGCGCCACCCGCTGCTGCTTGGGGAGCCATGGTGAATGACGGTTACAAATACCTGCACACAACCCCCTACCTTTCTTTCTTTCCGGGGATTGCAATCATGCTGCTGGTGTTTGCGTTTAACATGGTTGGAGACGGACTCCGGGATGCATTGGATCCAAGACTTCGCGGCACCTTATAGAAAAATCAATCCTATTCGGGGAACTGTTTCGCATCGACTAACTGGAGACGTGAGATGTCGGTCTTGATGGAAGTTAAAAACCTAAAAACATATTTTAATACAGAGGCCGGACTCGTTAAAGCGGTAGACGGAGTATCATACCACATTAATGAAAATGAGACGATTGGAATCGTCGGGGAAAGCGGCTGCGGAAAGTCTGTCACTCAACTCTCTACCATACAACTGATTGCGACACCTCCTGGCAGGATTGTGGAAGGGGGGGTCTTTTTTGAAGGCAGGGATATTCTCAAACTGGAAAAAAACGGGCAGGAGATGCGGTCGATCAGGGGTGGCAAAATCTCCGTTATTTTTCAGGAACCCATGACCTCTTTGAATCCCGTAATGACAATCGGTCGGCAGCTGACCGAAGCCATCGAACTTCACCTTAAGATGACGAAGGAAGATGCAAAAAAAAGAGCGATTGAGTTGCTGGACCTGGTAGGGATACCATCGGCAAAACAACGCCTGAGCGATTTCCCCCACCAGTTCAGTGGCGGCATGAGGCAGCGGGTCATGATTGCCTTGGGATTATCCTGCAATCCAAGAATCATCATCGCCGATGAGCCGACAACCGCCCTTGATGTAACAACCCAGGCCCAACTGCTGAAACTGATGCAGGATGTAGTCAGGGAATTCAAAGCTTCACTGGTTATAGTCACCCACAACCTGGGAGTTGTCGCCAGGTACGTTGAGCGGATTTATGTAATGTATGCCGGCAGGATTATCGAGTCCGGCAGTTGCAAGGATATCTTTGCCCACCCCAGACATCCCTATACCATGGGATTATTGAGGGCTGTTCCAAGGTTGAATGAACCCAAGGGAAAGAAACTTGTTCCGATTGTCGGTCTCCCTCCTAACCTGCTCAACATGCCTGACACATGCGCCTTCCTTCCCAGGTGTCCTTATGCAGTGGAAAAATGTCGACAAATACCCTGGCCGGAATTGAGAACCCTTGAAAATGGTGTGCATCAAACAGCTTGTCATCTGGATTTTTAGGAGAAATGTTATGAACGCCACTGAGAGTGATATACTCGTTGAAGTAAATGATCTCAAAATGCATTTTCCGGTTCTACGGGGACTGTTAAAACGTCAGGTCGCCAGTGTACAGGCTGTGGATGGGGTCAGTTTTAAAATAAGGCGTGGTGAAACCCTGGGGCTTGTGGGAGAAAGTGGATGTGGAAAAACCACGACAGGCAGATGCGTTCTCAGGCTTTATGATCCGACAAGCGGGCAGATTGTCTTTGACGGCCACGATATCACCCATCTCAAAAAGCAGCAAATCAGGCCTATCAGGCGAGAGATATCCCTAATCTTCCAGGACCCGTTCAGTTCGCTGGATCCTCGCCAGACTGCGGGCCAGATTGTAGGCGAACCCATGAAAATCCACAAACTGACTCAAAACGATTCTGAATATCAGGACACGCTGGCAGAACTGTTTAAAACGGTCGGATTAGATCCAGCCATGCTGGACCGTGTTCCCCATGAATTCAGCGGTGGACAGAGGCAGCGGATTGGAATTGCCAGGGCCCTGGCCAGCCAACCTTCTTTGATTGTATGTGACGAACCGATTTCAGCGCTTGACGTTTCCATCCAGGCACAGATTATCAATCTGTTACAGGAACTTCAGGAGGGGAATGAAGGATTGACCTACCTGTTTATCGCTCATGATCTTTCTGTGGTCAGGCATATCAGCGACCGGGTGGCGGTTATGTACCTGGGAAGAATTGTCGAACTGACCGAAGCTGTAAACCTGTTTGACAACCCGAAACACCCCTATACCCGGGCATTGCTGTCGGCTGTTCCCATCGCAGATCCCGTATTTGAAGAAAGCAGGGAGTGGATACCCCTTGAAGGCGAAGTTCCGAGTCCGCTCAATCCGCCTTCCGGCTGTACTTTTCATCCACGATGCCAGTTTGTAATGGAAAAGTGCAAAAAAATCTCACCGGTTCTGAAAGAAACAGAACCTGGCCACGAGGTAGCCTGTCATCTGGTAAAATAGATTTTTCCTTCAACAAGTGGCTACCCGGTAACAAACCGTTCGATAATGAGGCCAAATACATCGAAAGCGTGACACCTTGTTTTCAAGACAATTGAACTTCTATCACAATTAATAGTAAAAGAAAAATATATGAAAATAGTAACTTACAGGACAAATCGTAATTCGATACCCAGAACAGGCGTATTGGTGGGTCGCAGCGTGATTGATCTCAATTTGGCTTATGTACTGTTTTTAGATGAAAACAGCTCCGAAAAAAAAGCATATCATGAGGCAGATAGTGAAATGCCGGTCGAGATGACCGACCTTTTTTACAGCGACAGCCTGAACAACGGAAAAGCAAGGGAGTCAATCGATTTTTTAGTGTCCAAAGTGGATCAGGAATCAGGAATAAAGGCTCCCCGAGGAGAGGAGATTGTCCATCGGCTGGGTGACGTTCAACTGATGGCACCCGTGCTAAAGCCGAATTCCATCAGGGATACGATCAGTTTTGAAGGGCATATGAAGAATTTCGAGAAGAGAACCAAAAAGCCCATCCCGGATATGTGGTACAAAATACCGGCCTACTATAAAGGGAATCCTTCTACGGTGGTCGGCCCCGATGCTCAGATCGAATGGCCTGGTTATACGGAAAAACTGGACTATGAACTCGAATTCGGAATCTATATCGGCAGGAAGGGAAAAAACATCAAAGCGGCAGAGGCTCAAAAATACATTGCCGGATATACGATTTTCAATGATTTTTCCGCCAGGGATGCCATTCAGAGAGAGGTTTCGGTATTTCTGGGACCGTCGAAGGGGAAGGATTTTGATACCGGAAACGTCATGGGGCCTTGCCTGGTCACACCGGATGAAATCAACCCTGAAGATCTGGAGATGGAAGCCAGGATCAACGGCAAAGTGTGGTCCAAAGGCAACAGTTCAGACATGTACTGGAGATTCCCACAGATTATTGAGTATGTTTCCCGGTGCGAAACCCTCTATCCCGGAGATTTCATCGGCTCAGGTACCATTTGTAACGGATGCGGAGATGAAATGGATCGTTGGCTGGAACCGGGTGACGTTGTCGAATTGGAAGTTGAGGGAATCGGTATTCTGCGAAACCAGGTTTCCAGGGAGCGGTACTAAAGTTTTCAAAAAAATATCGACTATACCCAATCTTCAAATAACTGGAATCAGATTTTTTTAAGAATAGATGTCATACCGGATCGGCTTCGGGGATGACAACTTGTAATTCATGTTTCGCTAAACCCAGTCGAAAAAGCGACAAGCAGAAACATTACATAAAACAAAACACCTGTCAGGAGGAAAATCATGGCAAAAACCAAATATATCAAAATGCCCTCCCTGGATGAGTACAGCGAACAGTTCAAGGATTTTTTCCATTTCAAGAGAGAAAACGGGATACTGGAAGTAAAAATGCACACCAAGGGCGGCCCGGTTCAATGGAGCTACCAGATGCATCATGCCCTGGCAGAACTGTGGACCGTTATCGGTCATGACAAGGAGAATGAAGTACTGATCCTGACCAGCACCGACCCATACTGGATCAACGAATGGGACACCAGCTCATTTGCGGAGGTGGAGCAATCTCCGGATAATGACCAGCGTTTCAATGTGCAGATTTATGATACCTTGAAAATAGTGGAAAACTTCGTAAACGACCTTGAGATACCCACCATTGCCGCCATTAACGGTCAGGGGATTCACTGGGAAATGTGTATGATGAGCGATATTACCATCTGCACCCCCGATTTCATTCTTCAGGACGACCATTTCGGCATGCATTCCGGTCACGTTCCTGGTGATGGAATGGGTATGTGTCTCCAAGAGGTACTGGGAATTAAACGCGGAAACTACATGATGCTCACCTGCGAAGGCATAGATGCTCAAACCTGTCTTGATCTGGGTGTCGTGAACGAAGTGGTGGAAAAGGACAAGATTGTTGAAAGAGCGTGGGAGCTGGCCCGTGATATTATGAAGAAAAGCAGGGTTTGTCGACGACTGACACATCAGATCTGTGTCCGTCCTTGGAAAGCGGTAATCGAGAGAGATTTCCGCATCCATGTGCTCTCCGAAATGTACTCATTCAACTTGGCGGATTCCGCCCACGATTTTGAATATATCAAATACAAAGAGGACGAGGAATAAGCTGTTCAGCTATTTTCCTGGAGCCCGATGATTGAATATTATAGACCAAGGTGATGGGGTTCTGTCCGTTTCAGACGGATTATTGTAGGGGACAACCCATGTTAAGCCCTGGAATGAAGGTCCCTGTCAATCCACACCCAATCAACAAAAAACCTTTAGGTTTGTCACAAATCACTAATCAAAACAAAGTGCTTAGAGTAATAACTCGTGGGATTCCACTCTTCCTATTTCATCGTCAGTTCAAGTATTTCAAATCCTGCAATATCAAGCTTTTTTGGATTTGTGTAATTAACCCGAACCACGGCTTTGGTGAAAACAGTGGTGTTTGTCACTGTCAATGAAAATCGAATGGCAAGCAGGTGGGTTTGTGTGGAAAACAGCTCTATTTCGTTGGCAGTCAGAGTCTGTTTCAAATTGTAATCGTCTAAAGCTTTTTTCCAAGCATCGGGGTCTTCAAATCTGGGAGTTGGCTTCAAAAAGTTTGCTTCTGCCTCCTCATCAGACGCCAATTCCTCATCGCGGTCACTCAGGATTTTGACAATATCATCAATATTTTCATAGATTTTTGGATATTTTTTGTCGACATCCTTGAACATAGACAGGAATTGTCTAATGTCGCTTGAGCTGTCACCTGAATCATCCAACGTAGCTAGATTAAGATCTATAGCTATCTTCTCGGAATCCTTTTCATCAATCGGATAAATTCTAAACCATTTCTCAAATAGTGTGGGAGTGAATTTCGTATCATGGAAGGAAGGAATTAATTTTAGTTCGGAGAGGCGATCAAAATGCCTGTTTTTAACTTCAAACTGCGGGTTGGCTTCCTGATATTCTTCATAATTGTCATTGGATTCGATATCTTGCTCTTTGTTTTGATCAGTCCAGTCATTCAGGGCGCTGTAAAGCTGAATGGTTTCAAATGTCTCATACTCAACGTCGGGAAAACTATTGATGATATTGTGGAATACTGTCGGCCAGGGATTATCATCTTCAATGCGGTATCTCCGGTTTAGGTTGAATCGGTGATCCATGGATTCAATAGCCTCAATCTGGAAATACTGGGTTTCGTTCAGAGGTACCGGGAATCCTTTCCATCTCTGTTGATTTTTAAACAGGGCCAGAAGGCCATATCTCTTCAATCCCACCAGAATTGCCCGTAATACGGAACGGGAAAGGGTTTCCGCCTGAAACCTTTGCAGGCTGTTTTCCAGGTGCAGGGTTTCAATCGTGCGGTTTTCGAAGGACTTCATCAAAGCTACCGAAAGAAGCATGATGACAGATAAAGCCATGATTAATGCAATACCCGGAGACCTAACCTGCTTTCTGTTCAAGGTTCCCTCCAGGTAATACCGGTTCCCATTTGCGGCTTGAGATTCACTTGCAGATCCGATGACAGCTCTTCACCGTCATCGCCCCTGATAACCAATGATACAATTACACCCGATGGCAAGGCGTCAGAAGGGGGATTCTGTCTGGCGTTAACGCTGGAGTCCCACTCGTCCAGGGGTTCGATTTCATTTCCTCTATAATACTTTACATCAAACGAGATGATATGGTGAGAAAGGGTATGCACAATACTTCTTCCACCTTCTGTTATATCGGTATCGATGTAAAACTCCTCGCGACGTTTAAATTGAAATTTGCCACCATCCGATTCTTCAAGGAAATAGCTGACTTCATGCAGCTCGGGGTCTCTCCTGGTCTGCAGGGTTCTTTGGAATCGTGAAGGGGCATTAACATGCATATGAATCTGGTCGCTGCTACTGGTCCCCGTGCCTTCATCTATCCCGTAGATCCCGCTTTTTCTGTTATCATAATCCTGTCCAGAATCCTTCATGAATTCATGCAGATAAACAACCGACTGAACATCATTGCGAATAATACGCTCCAAAATTCTCAATTCCTGACGTAATTTCAGAATCGACTCCATGCGGTTGGCTTGCCGATTGAACTGAAAAAAACTGGACATGAGAATTCCGGCAATGGCGGAAAACAGAGAAAGTGCAATGAGCAGCTCCATCAGGGTAAAACCAAGCGACAAATGGTTGCGATGTAAGCACATGACTACTGCTCTCCGTAAATGGATGCTTCAAAGGTTTGGACACCTCTTCCCTTTATCGACTCCCAACTGATCCGATAGGTGATTTTTTTAACCGGTACAAATCCCATAAATGTTTCAGAGACTACTTCTTTTTGCCATGCATCTCCTGCCAACCGGTGATCTTCTGCAAAAACACCTGTCTGTGCACTGGTTTTCTCAGTATTCAAGGCTCGTTCAATTCTCAACAACTCATTGATTACCTCGTTCTGCACCCGGGATAATTTTCGGGTTTTCTCAATAAAAAAAGCAGTCTCCCCCTGTGATTGAATGATCACTGTCAGAAGAACAGCCAGTAACGAAAAAGCAACCAATACTTCCAGAAGTGTAAATCCCCTGTTTTTCTTGTTATTGAGCATGACTCCCTACAGTCGGTTTTCAAAGAGGGGCGACGTTGCTGATCGCGATATCGCCCATGATATTCTTCACCTTCAATGTTATGGAGTTAGTGGCATCTTTAAGCTCAACGGCAAAAAGGTCAATAAACCCAGAAGAATCAATCCTGAACTCATATTGCTTGCCGAAGATTTTATCAAACTTCAGTTTTTTGAACCCAAAACGGGACTGAACTTCGTTTTCCGTATCAACAGATACTCGTGCAATTTCAATTGGCGGTGTCAGGGTAATCGGTTTGGAGTATTTTGGATGGGGCGAGAATGTCAGGTCGGTAGGATTTTGAACCAGTATTGTCAGTTCGGATTTTTTGGTATCGAAAACGAGTTTATAGGACTCGCTTTTCAGGATGGCCTGCAATTTAAGTTCGTCGATAATCATGGCCATCCGACCCGCCTCTTTTTCCAGATCGGATTCAAGGAGGTTTGAGAAAGAGGGGAGAGACATCCCCAGAACAATCACCATAATCAGCAACGCAACACCCAATTCAAGCAGGGTAAAACCTGAAGAGTGGTTGATCCGTCGTGGCATCTCAATCAAGTTTGATATCGGAATTGATTCCTTCACCTCCTTCCTCTCCATCGGCTCCCAGACTTTTCAGTTCGATGACACTGCCATCGGACTGATAGTAATAGTCGAAATTCCAGGGATCCTTGGGAACAGAAGTACTGCGAAGATAAGGCCCTCGCCAGTTAGCCGGGACAATCCCCAGCTCGGGCTTCTCCAATAATGCATTGAGGCCCTGTTCTGTGCTGGGATAGGTTGAATTATCCAAATGATACAGATCCAATGCGGAAACCAAGCTTTTCATTTGGATTTTTGCCTGATCAACCTTTGCCTCATCCAAACGGCTGAAAAGCGCCGGCCCCACAATGGCCACAATCCCGGCCATAATGACAATGACTATCATGATTTCTATAAAACTGAATCCTTCCTGATCTTTTTGATTCCCTGATACAACGTTTTGCGCTTGTTCCATATTTGTCCGAATAATCTGGTAACTTGTCAGCTTTTCCCGAAAGCCTGAAGAAGATTTGGCATTCTCCCTGAAGCTAGATGCGCTGAACTCGATGCTTGTGCTGAATGCTCACAAATTCTATAGATGCCTCAAATTTGCTAAATCCTTGGAATTTTAAAAACAACCCAACTGATTGGGCTTGGTTACAAAGATCGATTTTAATCTGCTGTAAATTCTAGTAAAATAATCGCAAAAGCTCAAGGCAGGATACTGCTTTGTCGTCTAGAATTTTAGGTCAGGTCTTTGCATTGACAATCTACAAATTGGAATACGATCCGCACTGTAAAGATAGCATATGATTTGCATTAACAAGAAAAACCGACACAAATCTCTCAATCCGTTAACCGGTAATAACTGACAAAAACATGAAACCGCCGTTTTCCATACGACTCCTAGTTCTTGTTTTATTTTTGATATACTCTATCCAACCCGCTCTTTACGCACAGAACACGGGATACCTTGACGATGAAGGTAGCTCCTTGTGGGAAGAACAGCAGTTTCTCGACGTGACCGGACAAGAGTTCGCCACTGAAGATGCACAATATGTAGGGGAAGAGGATGTGGTCGCAGCCCAGGAAGCAGCACGCAGGGCAGGACTACCTAGCTTGGATCTGGCCTCCGCTTTGGAGCAGGAAAAACAGTTGCTTCCGGATAATATCATGTACGGAATCGGGACCGGTGCCCTGTTGGGCGGCTGGTTAGCACTGACTCAAGGTAAGGAGGCAAGACAGAATGTGAGCTATCTGACAATAGGAACACTGATTGGAGCCCTGCTGGGCGTTGCTGTTGGAAACAAAGCGCTGTTTTTGGGCCGAGCCTCTCTGTTCCCGGTTGATGAAGCGGAATTTAAAAAGGATACACAGTTGGTCAAAAGTGAATCCCTGGAAAACGTCATCCCCTCTCTCGCGCTGACTCATCAGTCGGCAAAATTTAATTTGCAGATCAATTTTTAAAAAAAGGGATCACATTAGCTGTGATCCGCCTTTCATTCCCCCATCTCCTGTTTCAAAAGCTCAACATGTTGCACCAGTTTTTCCCAATCCGCCATCGTGACTTCCAGTTTGCGATCAAAGGCAGCTTTTTCGGATAATTCCCGGCCCAGTCGTTCCTTGTTTTCAGGCAGGTAAAGATCTGCATCTGCGAGCTTTTCTTCTGTTTTGGATCGTAGCTGTTCCAAATCACTTATCTTCTTCTCCGACTTAGAGATTTGTCGTTCGATTCGAGCCACCTCTTTGGAAACCCGACGCCACTCTTTGCTTTTCAAACTCTCCGATTTATTCGTTTTATCTTTCTTCCATTCCAAACGAACGCTGTTTTTATCTAGGTAATCGATGCCCTTTACCTCCAGAAATTCATCGTAGGTGCCTTTGAACAGTTCATAGCCGTCATCTCTTAACTCAAGAATCGAAGTGGAGAAGGTACTGATGAATTTTCTATCATGGCTGACACAGATAATGCTGCCCTCATACGATTTCAAGGCAGCACTCAATGCCTCCAGCGACTCGATATCCATGTGATTGGTTGGTTCATCGAGAAGAAGAAGATTGGGCTTTTCCAACATCAATTTGGCAAAAATCAGTCGGGCTGATTCTCCCCCACTCAATGACTCGGTGGCTTTATGGACATCATCACCCTGGATCAAAACCCTTCCGAGCAGACCTCTAATGGCACCAATGGTCTCTCCCGGAGCAAAAGAGTAGAGCCATTCAAATGGGGTTGTTCCGGATGGAATCAAGTCATGATGATCCTGAGGACAGAATCCCGGTTGAACCTCATAACCGGTTTCGACGGTTCCTGCCGTTGCAGGGAGGCTTCCCCCCAGGATCTTAAGCAGAGTGGATTTACCAATACCATTCGCACCAATTACAGCAACCTTTTCTCCCCTGGTGATATTAAGAGAGATGTCCTTTAATACCTTCTTGTCTCCAAAGGACTTAAACAGGCCCTCTACGGAATATATCGCTTTACCCGATGGTCTGTTTTGCTGAAAATTAAAACTCGGAGATATCCTTGATGAACGGACAATGACAATATCCTCCATACGAGCTAATTGCTTGGCTTTGCTGTTGGCCTGGCGGGCTTTGGTTGCTTTTGCCTTAAAGCGTGTCACAAATTGTTCCAGCTCTTCCTTTTTCTTTTCCTGTTGGACTATTTCCTTTTCCTTTTGAATGCGCTCCAACACCTTTGCTTCCGTAAAAGCTGTGTAATTGCCAGGATAGACTCGTATCGCACTGTAATCTATATCAACAATATGTGTACAGATGCGATCCAGAAACGTCTGATCATGAGAGATGATAATACATGTGCCGTTAAAGCGACAAAGATAATCCTCCAGCCAGATGATGGAAAGCAGATCAAGGTGGTTTGTCGGTTCATCCAGCAGCAGAATATCAGGAGCGCTGAAGAGGCATTGAGCCAGGAGAACGCGCAGTTTGTATCCCCCTGACAAGGTGTTGAGTCTGTTGGATTGAATCTCCGGAGCAATCCCCAATCCTGTCAGTAGCATGGAAGCTTCTGATTCCGCCTCGTATCCCCCCAGGTCTGCAATTGTCATTTCCAGATCTGCCAACTCCCGACCACTTTCCTGAGAAAGCTCCTTTGACTGCATGAGCTGCTTTTTTGTGTACAATGCATCCCAGAGAGTTGGCTTTCCTTTCAGCACGACATCGATTATGGGCATACCTTCATATGCAAACTGATCCTGCTGTAAAATACCCGATTTCAGTGATGAAGGATAACTGATGTCCCCTGTTTCGGGTTGAATTTCACCGGCCAAAATCTTGAGAAGTGTCGATTTTCCGGATCCATTCGCTCCTACTAACCCGTAACGATTCCCCTTATTCAGTTGAATAGTGACATTCTCAAAGAGAACCTGCTGACCAAAATTCATCCCTAAATTGTTTAAATAAATCATCTCGGCTGTAGTGCGAATCCGTTTTTGATCCGAATAAAAGTTAATTGGAATATCCGTTGGAGTACATAGAAGATGTGGGCACAGACAAACTCTTTTTGCTTGAGACACCCTTATGATCCCGGTATGCCTGATGCGTTTTACAAATCCTCTCAAATCGGTCAATAATCCACAATGGGATGAATCAAAAACAAGACAGCTTGAACTGAAGGCATGACTATAAATCGTCAGCATCAGGTTCTTGCCGCTGTATTTTAGATGTAAATTATCTGTAAAAACTATTGACCAACTGGGATTTTTTTTTTGAAATATAGTAGACTGAACTGAACAAACATAAGAATTTTTAGCTCGTTTATTAACTTCAACCATCGAATAAACTGAATCAGAATAAGGAGTTCCCATGCAATCAATGCCGCAATACGCTCAACCGGTCCCAGCCTCTCAGGTATCAGTTCCGGAAAGAATGGCGTTTCTTAGGAAGGTATACGGACTGTTGTCACTCAGCGTCTTCATGGCAGCAGCAGCTTCCTGGATGACACTGAACAATGAAACCTTCCTGCAAACCGTGGCTGCTAACTACATCATTTTTATTATACTCCAGTTTGCCGTTATCTTTTTTGCATTCTGGGCAAGGAAAAAGGAAAACCTGGGGATCATCGCTCTCTTTTCCTTTACTATTCTTACCGGGATCACCACCGCCCCCGTGCTGCTAATGTACACCGGGGCGACGATTACAAATGCAGCTTTTTTAACCGGAATTACCTTTGCGGGTCTCTCTTTTTATACCATCCGCTCCAAGAAGGACTTTTCATTTATGGGAGGAATGTTGACAACCGGGCTGATTATCCTGATCGTCGGCGGTCTTCTGAACGCGTTCCTTTTCAAAAGTACCGGTTTCTCCTTTTTGTATTCAGCGGCCGGTGTCTTTCTTTTTAGCGGATTTATCATCTATGACACGTTTAATATTTTGAACCGTTATCCAACCGACGAGTATATTTCCGCTACACTCTCACTGTATCTGGATATCTTGAACCTTTTCCTCATGCTTCTTCATCTCCTGGGCGGAAGCAGGGATTAGTAATTAAGCAGAATATCAGGGGATCGGTCTTCCGGTCCCTGTCCCAGCCTTCTCCCTTATTGAAGAAGTTAAGCTCCCTACAATCCACCAATTCAACTCTTTTGAACCAGTTTTATAAATCAGCGTTACATCCCAATCGCATCAGAATAAAAACAGACGTTCGTTTTCTTAGTTCCTGCAGTCCCCCATTAAATGGTTCATCAGTGCCTATTGCGCTCCAAGTTATTGCTGTTTTCACTTATATTTAATAACCAATTGATTTCTCAAAATATTTGACTGTAGCTTTATATAGCTCTCAGATATTTTTACTTTTTTTATTTGACATTTTTTTATTTGTTCATTAAGCCTATTACACGAATGACACAAAACTGTGCGCTGTTTGAGGCGCCTTTTTGTCGTTTGTTAGCGTTTAAAATCTGATGTGAGGATTCACATATTTTGGAAATCAAGAAAGGAGAGGAAACAATGTTAAAAAAACTGATTGTTGCATCCGCTTGCATGATGGCATTTGCAACCGGCGGTTTTGCTGAGAAGCTGACAAAAACTCCTGTGGATCTGGAAATCTACGGAGATCTTGAAAGTTACTATAAACTGCAGACCGATTACAGAACCCCACTGGATTCCTCAGACTACCAGGAATCTATCAATGGTGAAGAAGCCTGGTCGGACGGATTTGACTTCCGTTCTGGAGCCAACAACCGCTCCCAGCAGAATGTTCGAGCTCATGGTGCTTTAACCATGGTATCAAGGGCCGGTGAAAACAAGTATGGAGACACCACCTGGTACAATTTCATTGGTGTGGCCAAACTCACCATGGATGCCAACGACCCTGATGATAATACTGAGTTTGACAAAGATGGGGCTATGGTGGACAAGGTCAAGCTGGGTGATGTCTGGGTAAGGTATGCACCTGCTGTCATGCTGGGAATTAAGGTCGGAACCCAGACTATTGCACAAACAGCCAATGCTTATGCTATTGGTCACAAATTTGTGGGGGATAAAGACGATGATTTCATTTTCTACACCGCAGCAGTAGCTGATGAAAAACCGGGTATTTCCTTGGATCTCCATCTCTCAGAAGATATCGAGCTTGGTGTTGCCATGCTGCAGGGAATGGGTGATATGTCCATGATCCTGGTTGGCGGATCCGCAAAACAGGCAAAAAACAACGCCTTCTGGTTCCAGGGCAAGTTCGGTATGTTTGAAGCGGTTCTCGGGTACCAAGCCATATCTGTAGGTGGATTGGAAAATGATGCCACTTCCGATGATGCCAACTTGATCATCAACCAATGGTTACAGGAAGAGTCCCATACCATGACAAACTTTGTCTTCAAAGTGGATCTGGGTGCTTTCAAACCGTTCTTTGCTTATCAGGCCGGTGCCGGAAACGCTGTATCCAATACCGATTTGAGTGCTCTTGAGACCCTTAACGATTACATCGATCAATTGGATGCGATTGTACCGGGACTGACAAAATATAATAATGTTCGTTCCGATACACAAAAGAAGCAATTTACAACCATGGGTGTTGGAGTGATCGGAGATATCGGCCCGGGTAAACTGGCTTTTGACTATGTATCCATCAATACCCCGGAATGGGGAGAAGAGGGCTATGTAGAAGCAGGCCTGGAGATGGATTCCGCAATGCATCTCAACTACGGGATTGATATAGCTGAAGGGGCGACTATCACTTTCTTCTACAATGCATTTAATGCCAAAGAGGATTCAAAGCTACGAAGCGATATGGATGCCATGAGGGATAACCCGGTCTTGGTTGCAGAGCAGGAAACGACTTTGAAAGCTCTGCTGGGTGATGCAAGCTACACTGAACTAATTGCTGGCTTCAATCAAGCCAACAAAGGAAACAACCTGGGGACGTTTACACAGACCAGCTCCTCTTCATTCGGTGTTTCCCTGCAGATGAAATTTGGAAACTAAGTACTGATGAAGCGCCTCAACTGGCAGTAAAAATCATCGGTTGATCAAAATCGTGAAAAGCCCGTTAATTTGGTTAACGGGCTTTTTTCATTTTAGAGATCCATTTCCCGGTTCCACTCTTCAATGCGATCCTTTTTAGCCTCCAGCAATCCATCCGTCTTGCCTTCGAGCGTGATCTTCTGAATATTGTCTCCCTGGCGAACTTCATTCACAACCTGCTGGTCATTGCTGTCCAGGACTTCGCCAAAAACGGTGTGTTTTCCGTCAAGCCATGGTGTGGGAAGATGCGTGATGAAAAACTGGCTGCCATTGGTTCCGGGGCCCGCGTTTGCCATGGACAGAACACCCGGTTTGTCATGTTTCAAATCAGGAATACATTCGTCTTCAAATCGGTATCCGGGACCTCCCATACCGTTCCCATTTGGGCACCCGCCCTGAATCATGAAATCATCAATCACCCTGTGAAAGATCAGTCCATCATAAAACCCCTTTAAAACTAGGTTTACAAAACTGGCAACAGTAACCGGGGTTTTATCCGCAAATAATCTCAAGCGGATGGTGCCCTTGTTTGTTTCAAGGTTGGCGACAATACCTTCGCTCTGGCTCATGGGTTATCTCCATATCATTGGGATTAAACAGTTGTTCTCAGGTGAGTAAAAGATCTATTCTCCTTGAAAACGGAGCATGCTTCAACTGTTTTTGGGTAATACACGTTGACCTGTGATCTGGGTTATCTGTATTCTTGATGGCTGTATATATAACATTAATGAACAGGAAAAAATGGAATGTCCACTTTGTCTGAACAGGCAAACCGATTTCTTTCACAAAGATCGTAAAAGACAATATTATTGCTGTTCCGTCTGTAAGCTGGTTTTCGTGCCAGACAAGTATCACTTGTCACCAGATATGGAAAAATCACGCTATCTGGAACATCGAAATTCGGTAAAAGATAAAAGCTATGTGCGCTTCCTTGAGGAGTTTATCAGTCCCCTGGTAAGTAGGCTCAAGCCCGGCCAAACCGGTCTGGATTTCGGATCAGGACCAAACCCTGTCCTGGCTGAGCTACTTGAGAAACGGGGTTACGCTGTGGAAATCTATGACCCCTATTTCCATCCTCAGGAAATCGAGCCGAAACACCAGTTTGAGTTCATCACCTGTGTTGAGACGGTTGAACATTTTTACAATCCCCTAAAGAGTTGGGACAAGATGCTCAACCTCCTGAAACCGCGAGGGTGGCTGGGAATCAAAACCTCGATCCTGGGGAAAAATATCGAGTTTTCATCCTGGTATTATAAAGGAGATCCCACCCATGTCGCCTTCTACGCCAAAGAAACTTTCTCCTGGATAGCGGACCACTTTAAGGTGAAGTTGGAATTTGAAGGGAACTCGGAAGTTTTCTTTCAGAAGGATTATATCAAGGTTGGATCGTAAACTGATGCTTATTTGAAGATATACTTTCGATAGTATTTCAGCTCCTCAACTGACTCCAGAATATCTTCCAGAGCGGTATGCATGCCTTTTTTGATAAATTTAGGAAGGTCTGGATACCAACGATAGGTCAGTTCTTTAAGACTGCTAACATCGATATTGCGATAGTGCAGAAATTTGTTGAGTCGGGTCATGTACCTGGCGAGGAAATTTCTATCCTGATGAATACTGTTTCCACATAGAGGGGCACTTTCAGGATCCAGATGTTGCTTCAAGAAGTCGAGAGTCTCGGCCTCGGCCTCAGCTTCTGAGATAGACGACTGCTTAACCTTATCGACCAGCCCCGAATCGCTATGATGCTCGACGCACCATTCATTCATCCCGGCCAACACTTCATCGGATTGATAGATCACCAACTCGGGACCCATTTCGACCAGGTTAAGATCAGTATCGGTTATGATAGTAGCGATTTCAAGAATTCGATCCCTGGCAGGATTTAATCCCGTCATTTCAAGATCCATCCAAACCAGACGATTGTTGTTGTCCATATCTATGGCAAAGTTAAGTTTGGGGGTTTAAATGCTTTCCATTTCCTTCTGGCTGTCTTCGGCACGGATGACTTCACTAATTCTAATGCCGTACCTTTCATTTACTACAACAATTTCACCCCGGCACATCAGTCTGCCGCCAATCAGCACATCCATTGGTTCCCCGACAACTTTGTCGAATTCTATCACTGATCCGGCTTTTAATGTCAAAACCTCGCGCATGGTTTTTTGAACAGATCCAATCTGCGCATGCATACTCAATGGGACATCATGAAGATAATCCACTTCACCGTGCGGGATCTCTTCATCCTCATCGTCACCGATTGCAGCTTTTCTTGGGTCTTTTTTGCTGGCTCCGGTTCCAAAAAGTTCCTCATCGAGATCGTATTCTTCGTTTGCTGCCATGTTCTCTACCTAGTGGATATTCCCTGGTCCTGGATAATTATTGAAAATATAAGCTGATCAATTGGTTGAACAGCCTGATTCGGCAATCCGCATTCAACAGGTTTTAAAAAAGTGTCGTCATAAACAAATTCCAGTACCTGTCGAGTATTTGCTACTGTCAGTTTAGCAGTAATCACCTCGCCTGACAATGGATTGGCGAATCGACAAAATTCGACCTGGTTATGGAAAAGCAAGAAGGATTCCTTTGGTTTGATTTCGGTTTATTGTCTTCTCTTTTTCAATTATTTTTATTCTATGCTTTCAATTTGCACTAATATTGAATAAAAAAAGCTATAGGAATAGTTTGAATTCCGATTTTATAGAGAAACTTCAAAAACAGTTTCCAGGTTTCTGGATATTGAATAGCCATTATTGTCCTGAGGCAATCTATCAAATCCGTAACCCTATGAAGAGGCTTTGAAAATGAAACATATCATCACGGTTTTTTTCTTTTATCTGCTCACTACCGGCTTCGTTTATGCCGAAACAATGTGCTCAGGCGCTTCCTGCATGCCTGATGTGGCGAAGAATGATTGTACTGTCATGGAAACCAATGGTTGTATTGATTGGGAGAATGGCGTTATCTACGCAACCGGTATGGGAGTTCCCAATCCTGCGTTTACCACCAAAGCACAGAAAACCTATTCCGCGCATCAGGCGGCAATAATTGTTGCCCAGAAGAATCTCCTGCAAATGGTCGAAGGGATTAACATCACCTCAACAAGTACCGTAAAAGCAGGGATGTTGGAAGACGATACCATCAAAACCCAGATCAGTGGCAAAATCAAGCATGTTCAGGAAGTCGGAAGACCAAAAATGATGAATGACGGATCAGTCTGGGTCACCATGAAAATGTATATGCGAGACATCGTCTCCATCCTGATCGATAACCGTCAGTTCGACATGCAGGGAAACGACATGTTCCAGAGACCCGAAAAAAAGAAAGTTGAGAAAAAAGAGGGATCTCAATACGGAGGTAGTGCGGATACCGTTTATACAGGAGTCATTATCGATGCCAGGGGTTCCGGGATAACTCCCGCCATGTCCCCGAAGATTTACACTGCCGAAGGAAAGGAAGTCTATGGATCGATGGCGGTTGAACGGGATTTTGTATTGAAATATGGTATCGTGGGCTATGTGAATGACCTGGACAAAGCAAAAGATAACGAGCGGGTTAAAGGAAATCCCTTACTCATAAAGGGAAGACCGAACCAGGGAAGTCAATCATCTGATCTGGTTATCTCTGATGAAGACGCTGAATTGTTAATGAAACTGGATGCCACCCAGTCTTTTTTGAGAGAAGCGCGAGTGATGATCGTTATCTGATTAACAGATTGGATTGATATCAACGGGTACAATCCTACTATCGGATTACCTCGTTGAATTAAAACCACAACACACCGTTGACAATCTGTTCAACAATTAGCAATGGAGCAAACAGATGAAGCAAAAGTATATTACAAAATTATGGTTTACTTCGTTGGCAATGGTTATGAGCCTTCTGCTTATGTCAAGCTGTAGCCAGCAGGCCGCCTCTTCCAGAGAGAGAAGCGGATCAATGGACACCCCGGAATTTCATGTGCAGCGGGGGGATGACGCCCTGCTGAACCAACGTTATGAAGACGCCAGGGCTTCATACAGAAAAGCCTTAAGCCTGAAATCAGATCATGCAAATGCCTTAAGCGGACTTGCTGTCGCATCGGCTTATGAAGCTTCAAGACCCGGTGTTTCCAAAGCTACAAGAACCAGCACGTTTGAGCAGGCTGAAGACCAGATCAAGAAAGCCCTGAAAGCCGCCGACAACGATAAAGAGAGGGCTAGAATCCATAGTTTTGCCATCCGGATCTATTTTGTATTGCAGCTCCCAAAAGACGACTGGTATGAAAACGCTGAGGAACACTTTGAGGATGCCGTGGATCTGGATGCCGATAATCCGGCACCTTATTATTTCATGGGTCTGGCCGCCGCCCGCAAGCTCAGCTATAACAAAGCTACAGAATTGCTGGAAAAAGTACTTGCGCTTGGCGCTCAATATGAAGACCAGGCAAACAAGGAACTGAAAAGAATTCAGGACATTCGCAGGGCGGTTCCGGGAAGCCAGTTCGGAGCAGATGTTGCTTATGTGGAAAAAATCACACGGGCAGATGTTGCCGCTTTGTTTGTTGCCGAACTGAGACTTGATCGCATCTATAAACAGAGCGGCCAAACCAAGAAGAGCGGCTATGTTGTTCCCAATGCCCAGAAAAAAATGAGCCTCGATCCGCTGCAAAAATACCCGGATGCTGTTGACATTACAGGTCACCCACTTGAGGCATCCATTAAGGAAGTTATCAAGCTTGGAGTCAAGGGGCTGGGACCGGATCCTGCGCATAAGTTCTATCCGGATCAGGAATACAAACGTGCAGAATTTGCCCAACTGCTGCAGGACCTTCTTATCAAGGTGACCAAGGATCCGTCACTGGCAACTCGGTACGTTGGGGAAGCGTCTCCCTTTCCCGATGTCAACCAGAACATCTGGTACTACAACGCCACCAGAACCGTTGTCAACAGGGGATTAATGACTGTAAATAACAAGGTAACGGGGGATTTCGAACCGATGGCCTCTGTTAGCGGGAGCGAGGCGTTGTTAGCCATTCGAAACTTGAAGGAGATTTTGAAATCATACTTAAGATAACCGGTTAATTGTTGCAGCCTCGCTGATCAATCGAGGCTGCCGGCCTATCTTTCCTGCCAGTATCCCTTTTCTTTCATCAAGGCAATCAAGCGATCCACGGCCTCGGATTCATCTACTCCCCTGCAGACTCTTTTCTGGCCGAAATAAAGATCAATTTTGCCGGGGCCGCTTCCGACATATCCGAAATCAGCATCCGCCATTTCTCCCGGGCCATTAACAATACATCCCATAATCCCGATTTTCACACCTTTGAGATGACTGGTCTTCTCTTTGATCTTTGCGGCTGTGTTTTGAATATCGTATAAAGTTCTGCCGCAGGATGGGCAAATGATATAATCAGGAACCAGGATTCTGCTTCTTGTTGCCTGCAACAGAAGGAGAAATCGTTGCAAAGTCAGGGATTCAATGCCATTTGGCAAAATAACAAAATCAAGCAAACCCTCGGAGAGGATTCCGGCAAGTTGAACATCCGTTGAATAATCGTATGTAGGTGGCAGTTCCAGTCCAACGGGAACCGAACACTGCCCCATAAACTGATGATAGAAACCTCTTAATGCGTGAAGTGAAGTCTGACAATCGATTAAAAGGGCAGAACAATTCTCCGGTTGCTTTTGATGAGCTGACTCCAGATTTCCGGCTAGCTTCAGAAACGGTTTGGATTCGCCAACCGGATGTGAATGATTTCCTTCATCGCTGACCCTGAAATCCAACTGAAATGGAATATCCACATCGGGATAGTCATTCTCTGCTGGCCCCCCAAGTTTCAAGGGAGTTCCACCGCCAACATTGCACTCGCTGAAAACCGCCCGGCCGTTTTCCACACGCTGGTGATTCAGTGGCCTTTGCCAGGGAGCTTCAGGTGCTGTCTCCTCCTCTATCCGGCAAAGCTCTATGGATGAAAGAAACTCCCTGGCAAATTGAATTTCGTTGGCACTGGGCTCGGTTAGAGAAACCCGAATGGTATCACCAATTCCATCAATCAGAAGCACCCCGATTCCTGCCAGGCTTTTGATTCTACCCATCAGCTCATTCCCGGCTTCTGTTACCCCCAAGTGCAAAGGAACCGCATTCTCCTCCGGCATTGTCTTAGCAAGCAGCCTGTACGCTTTCTGTACCACAACCGGATTCGAAGACTTTAAGGAAACCACAAGCTGGTCAACACCTTGCTCTTCAAACAACTCCACCATCTCCAAAGCCGAATTCACCATACCCAACGGTGTGTCTCCATACTGTTCCATCATCCGGGTTGAAAGAGATCCCTGATTAACACCAATTCGCAATGCCCTGTTGTAATATTTCAGGTTTTTCACCAAAGGTTTGATCTCTTCCCTGAGCCGCTCATATCCTTCCTCAAAGGAATCACTAGATTGTGAAATCTTGGCCTGTTTGGGTTTATCCGAAAAATTGCCGGGATTGATCCTGATCTTTTCGAAAACTTCACAGGCATCCACTGCCAGAACAGGGGAAAAGTGAATATCCGCCACCAGAGGTACATCAATTCCTTCTTCACGAAGAACCTCCCTAAGCTTGTAGGCCGCATCAAGGTCTTTTCTGCTGGGTATGGTCAGACGGATTAACTGACAATCAACGGCAACCAGCGATTTGATTTCATCCAGACAGGATTGAATGTTCTGTGTTGAAGAGGTCAGCATGGATTGGATACAGATTGGATTATCCGCGCCGATTTTAACATGACCAATCGTAACTTCCCTCGTCTTTAATCGCCGGTACTGTAATGGGTAGTTCAGACTCGTCATTGATCTGCTTCAGCCTTTCAGGTAAGGCAGGAAGATGCGGGAGCGATACCACCAAAAATCAGACGGCCGTTCCCGGGATTTGAGGGTCTATTCTTCTATATCGATATCATCCATGAACTCACTGGATTTCTCTTCTTTTTCATGGATATTCGGTTCGATATAACCTTTAATTACTTCATAATGTGCTACGGTGCTCGGCTTCCGCCGTTCAAGATCATGCTCAGACACCGCTTTGCTTGTCTTGCCTTCATACAAGTCACGGGTTCTGGAAGCGATTACTTTGACCTTGTCAAACAGGCTTATCTCAGTAACGTCTTTATATTCTTCAATAAACTCCAAATACTCAACCATTTACCCTCCGTTGGGAAGTAAAAGGATAACGATTTAATACAGACCTGTTCAGGACTATAAAATCTCTAATAATTGTTTCGCTTTCGTTGCGTAATAGCTTTCCGGGTAATCCTTCATCAATACCTGCAGAAGTTCTTTGGCTTTGTCTTTTTGATCAACACTGATAAGCATTTCAGCTTGCTCCATCAGGATAATGTCGGTCAGGGCATCCGCCTTTGCCGACTGCAAAATCTCGATTGCTTCCTCTGCTTTGTTCTGATCCCTTAAAACATTAGCCAGATTCAGACTGGCGAGGAAAAAGAGATCCGAACCGGGTTCCAGGTGTGTAAGCAGCTCATTCAGGTCCTGTTCCGCCTTTGAATACTCCTTCTTGTTGAAATACAGACCCGCACGATAAAACAATGCAAGAGCGGCCTGTTCTGATCCTGAATACTCATCAAGAAATTCCTGTAAGAGAGGTAGGGCTTTTTTCGATTTCTGATCTTTAGACAACACTGTGTCAAAAATAACCCGCTCCACCCGAAACAACTTTTCATCTCGCTGGTTTTCACGGTATTCAATGAACCTGAAGGTTCCCCAGACCGCACATATGGCAGCAACAACAGCTACTGCCAGGGAAATGAACAGCTTTCGTCTGACATAAACATAATTGGCTGCATGAAATAGAAAATCATCCAGAAGATCCGCCTTCAAAGGTTCTTCCGCTTCTCCTGGTTGTGAAGTTGCATCGGGATTCGCTTGCTGTACCAGTTCCTTTTTCTGTTTAGCCTTTGAATTGTCTTTTTTTCTTTTTGAAGTTGCCAAATCTCCATCCTCATCAGATTATCATATTCAGCTCATGTGACATCAGCTCAATTAAAGAACGCTCTCTTCTCTCCCTGTAAGCTACCTTGACAAACCGGATCTCTGCCAAGTCTCCTCAGGACTGCCCTTTATATATCGTTCGTGGGGCGGAAATCAATCGTCTGCTGATCCTGGAAACAAGCGACGTTCCTTTGCAGGGCAGGTATGGATTTAAGGATACCAATCTGCGTAATTTTTCATTTTTTAGGATATGATCAGTTTCTGTCAATGAGTATAAACAAGGCTTGCTCCAGATATTCATACAGCTCTGCAAAACAGGTTGAATCCTGTGTTAGCCTTACTCAAAAATCCGGATGTATCCTATGGATCCGCTGAGGGCATCCAACCCATTCAAATGATTCAAGGCAGTCTGCATTTTGCTCTCTGAAACTGCAGGGATTAAAATAGCTACCGATTTTTCTCCGTTGAGTCCGGGCTCAAGAATCTGTTGTTCACCTATTTTAATATCTTTCCGGTTCAACTCCTCACCGACAATAGCCAGCCCTTCATCCGGGTTTTTCGTGTTGAATCTCAGGAAGAAACGCGATTCAGTCTCCTCCATCGGAATCAAATCTACCTTTTCCAATCGATCAAATGATGCGGAAAGAGGGGGAGTTGCTTCACCGCCCAGATTGGTCAGGCGCCTGCTGATTTCGATGATATCGCCTGCCACAGCAGATGCCGTCGGGTGGGAACCGGCTCCGGCACCATAGCTCAGTGTATTACCCACAAAATTCCCGGTAACGGAGATTGCATTAAAAGCACCCTGGACCGATGCAAGCATGTTATTGAGACTAACCAGGGCCGGGTGTACCCTGCCCTCAATCCCTTTTTCTGAGTTATGAGCCTGTCCGATAAGTTTAATGGCATATCCAAACTGCCGGGCCAATTGAATATCCGCCGGTTCGATTTTTGTAATTCCCTCGGTATAAAGCTGGTCAAAATCAAAAAAGGCGTTAAAGGCCAGCTCCATTAAGATAACAACCTTATGTGCCGTGTCGATTCCCTCGATATCGAAGGTGGGATCAGCTTCAGCATATCCCTTCTCCTGGGCCATTTTAAGGGCATCGTTGAATTCAGTACCATCGTTACTCATCGAAGAGAGGATATAGTTCGCCGTACCATTCATGATACCGGAGATACTTTCTATACGATCGCCGGAGAAACCGTCTCTAATACTCCTGATTATCGGAATTCCTCCACCCACACTCGCTTCAAAACCGAACATTCCCGATGATTCGAAAGCGGACCTGAAAATCTCCTGGGAATGCTTGGCGATTAATGCCTTGTTTGCCGTGACGACTGACTTTCCTTTATCAAAAGCTTCCAGAATTATTTTCTTTGCCAGCCCGTCACCACCTATCAATTCAACAATCACATCGATATCCGGATCATTGAGGACATCATCAACAGAATCTGTTACCGCAAGATCCTTAAAATCAATATCCAGATGCTGATAAGCGTCAATTGTCGCAGCCCTGGTTACCCGAATCGTCACCCCGGTTCGTTGTTGAATCAGAGCCATATTGTTCTGTAAAAGCTGGACAGTCCCCGCGCCAACCGTTCCCAAGCCACATACCCCAACATTTATTGTTTTTTTCATATCCTGATGCATTAGTTCAAATATTGATTTGCAGAAGACCGGTCAGCCGAAACCACTCATGGAATATTTCACCAATTAATCAGGCTGTCGGTCTTCTTCTTTGAAAAACCGGATGATCACCTCTATGATATCGTAATATCGGCGTTGATGTATTTATGGAGTACTCCCTTGAATTCACTATTCTGCAACCTGTCAAGATCCTCCCTGTCAATATAGAAATAGTCAATAATCTGGTTACCAATCGTGGTAATAGTCACCTGTTGTGGAACTATCTCGGCGGCATCAAATGATCGTAAAATCTTATAATAGACAAAAGGCGCATCAAGCAGTGATATCTTAACGGCCACGTATTCCCGGGAAGACCTGGTAAACTGTTTGCTTTTCCCTTCCTCAATCAGGTATCCTTTTTCCTGCTCCAGAAAATAGGCCACTTTTACATTGTGAAGCTTTTTGGTTTCTGAAACCCTGGGCGGGTTCAAAGGCGGCATTGTGAGGTTTCTTATCACATTTTCCAGTTCATTGCCGGTGAGTATTTCCCCAGGGCTCGTTGCAGAGACCCGAAAGAATCCAACATAGCCTTTTTCTCCATTTCCGTAATGGACCTGGTTGATCTTTCCGTTCTCGATATTAATTCCTTGCCAACTCAACACATAGGCGATTTTAGCCTGAAGGATAACATTCCCTACAAATTTGAACAGGATGCTGTCGTATTCGCCCTGCTCACCCTTGACATACGACAGTCTAAGATTTTGATGATAGCTGTCTTCAAATTCCTGTAATTGTGTTGTAAGAGTACCCACCCTGGAACTCAACAGGTAACGATTAGGCACGGTGGAAAAAAACCAACTGCCGTATCTGCTCAATGGAGCTGTCACGGATCTGATGTTGTCCTCTGAAATCACCTCTTTTACAATTCGGGTAAATCTGAATCGATGCTTTTCCAGTGAAGCGTCATCCAGTTCCGCCAGCTTCAGAAACACAAGAGAATTTTCCAGTTCCTTGCGATATCGTTCCAATGATTTTGCCTCTTTAGGAGACAATTTGCTGAGCGGGACTATTATGACATCATCAAGGTTTTTATTGCAGGCCTGCCTCAACAAAAGCTCCAATAGAACAGACATGCGAATTTCCGCAACCCTGCGATCCAAATATCCGTTCACAACCTCAGTCAATGATCCCGACAGCTCCTCCCGCTTGAACTCACTAAGGATGCTCATGGTCTTCTCAAAGAAGTTTTCCAGATGAGCCGCCTTGTGTCCCATCTTTGAGTTCACACTCTTAAAATCACTGAGATTGATGAGATAAAGCAACAAAACTTTGCCCGGATCCCGTTGGGCCAATTCAAAAAACTTCAGTATGCCCAGATCCAGATAAGTCGACAGTTGGCTGAACCTGACAACGGACTGATGATTTGAGATCAACAACCGAACCAGATCCAGTATTTCATCCTCTTCATACCAACCCAACCTTCGCAACATATCCGTCGACAGGATAGGTCCCAGCTTTTCATGATCCCGATAAGGATTGATTTTACCGATATCGTGAAAGAAGGTGGACCACTTTAGAGCGAAGACATCCTTTTCACTGATGAAACGCCACAATTCAGGTTCATTTTTCTGGCTGTTTTCAATTTCTATCTCTATCTGACCCAATGCCTTCATCGAGTGGATGCATAACGGATACTCGTGAATTTCCAGGTTCCGAAGAAGATACCTCATCTGATTCACTTCAGGAATGATCAATCCCAATAATGTTTTAATGTGACCGTCCCTTGAGAGAGGAGATGCGATATCCATCATCTGACGAACAGCAATGGACGCATTATCGGCAACAAACAGATCTGTTACGAATCTTTTAACCCGGGAAAACCCCGCGACGTTCATAACCAAATACATCTCCTCCACAAGCCCGGAAAAATGGTTCATCAGGATCTTACTCAGCCTGATCCCGGTTCTTGCAATATAGAGAAAGAGATCAAACAGGTTATCGGGATTGAGAAACAGATCCTTGATTCTTTCAAGTTCAAGATCTTTACTCGATTTCCTGCGATCCGCCACCCTGTCGATCAGATTCCAGGTTGAGGATCTCTTTTTCTCCCTGGCAGTTAACTGTATAACCCTGTTGGAGCCAATATGCTTAACCAGGTTAAATCCCGGCAGGGTTTCAACAACGGTCCGATTCAGCATATCTTCCACAATTGATCCTGCCAGGGAAGAGATTTTCTTTATCGAATGCAATCGAAATCTGTCTAAATAGTCAATATTAACAAATCGTTGCTTTAGCTTCAAATAGGCGAGAGAAACCTTGCTATCCAGCATATCCTTATCGATTGGTTGCATGCCTGGATTGTTGTTAACATCGTCCTCGTTCAACCGCTCTTCATACAGATCATATAATCCGATGAAGTTCCTCAAATCAAAATAAAACTCAAGAGCCTGGACAAGGTTTTGTTTATCTTCGGTTGAGATCCACCCCTTGTTGCGAAGATACTCCAACAGATGGGGAGAATTACTGTTTTCATGACTTTCAACAATCAATACCATCCAAAGCACATACTGCAGATGGCGAACTCCCCCATATCCATCCTTAATGTTAAACCTTTCATTTGACTCTAATGACAGGCTATCCATCTGCTGCTTTAAAAAACGAATGGCTTTCTCAGGGGGACATACCAAAGAAAAATCCAGTTTCAGTTTTCCCAGGATTTCCGGATCACCGATAATCGTTCTCCCTTCAAGGATGGATGGTATGGTATGCAACATATCGGTCCGATTGAACCGGGACAAATCCTCTCCCAATTCAAAATACTGCGATGCCAGATCTGCAGGAATTGCTTCAAACAATGCCTCCATTCTTTTGATAAGCTCCTGAATAATCAAAATCTCTTCACTCCTCGCCCGCTTCAGGTCAAGGCAATATGCCAGATCAATATCCGAGGAGAAAGTCAGTTCTTCCCTGCCGTATCCTCCTCGAGCAAAAACCGCCAACAGCGACAGCAGTCTCTTCTCCTCAAGCACAAAGGTACGAGTTGAAGCAGAGTTCTTTTCAAACAGAACCATCTGTTGCTGAAGTGTTTCGATTTCACACTCAAGGTTTTTCAGTTGATTGGAGTAGTAAGCGCGTTCAGCCGGATCCATCCTGATTGTCTGATCAGGCTCTTCCAATAACACTTGCTTAAGTTGTTCTCTCTTCTCAGTTTTCCGGGGAATCGTCTTCCTGAGGTACGGTAGTTTCTGCCTGATGGTGTTTCTGATGTCTTCCATCAGCTGATCAAACTCCTGCAAAACAAACCACCAACTGAACCGGATCCAACCATCCATCCAAATGGCATGATCCGATACTGTCTGATGGGCACTTTCCTCGGTCAGAATTCTGTCGGCTGAGATTTTTCTGTAGGCAGCATACTGTTGATTGTAAAAATCGCTATAGTCTTTGATGTTATCGGAGAGAGAGGCTCTTAGTGTTCCGTGAAACTTTTGAAATTGGGAGACAAGCTGGTTGAGTTTTTCTGTAGAGTTGCCGACATCCGGTACTGACATGGTTTTTTACGGCTTTCGAATTGTTAACACACCATCTTTTGTATAGAATGAAATCTCTAAACCTAATTCTGTTATATAAGCTTTGGTCGGGTTAAACAAGACTCCTGCTGAAGATGACGCTTCAAATGGATTTACCGGTCTACGATCAAGCCGACCTGCAAAATCGATTCTGAATGACCCATGAATAAAAAAACACTTATCCTCTCCGGAATGGGGTTGAATTGCGAAAGGGAAACCGCATACGCATGCGAGAAATCAGGAGCCAATGAAATTGAGGTTCTTCACACTCTGAGGTTCTTGGAAGGAACAACACATCTCAAGGATTACGATTTTGTCGTCCTGATTGGAGGATTTCTGGATGGTGATTATCTTGGGTCTGCCAGGGTTGGCGCCAACCGGTTTAAATACGGTATCTCGGAATCCGTTAATCTTAAAGAACAATTTCTCGATTTTATTGAAAGCGGCAAACTTATTCTGGGAATCTGTAATGGATTCCAATTGCTGATTAAGCTTGGGCTCTTGCCTGATGAATCTCAAGCATTTTCTGATCAGGTTGTCTCGCTGACCCAAAATCGGAAGGGAAGATTTGAAAACAGATGGGTCAATCTCAAAATCAATCCGCAAAGCAATTGTGTTTTTACGGAGAATCTGGAGCACCTTTATCTTCCTGTCAGGCACGGGGAAGGGCGTCTTGTCGTAACCGATTCAGAGGTGCAGCGCAGCCTGGTGGACCAGAATCTGATTACCATGTTTTACGCAGACAAGCATGGTGAGGCAACCGATGTATATCCCTATAATCCCAACGGTTCATGGAATAATATTGCCGCTATTAGCAATAAAAAAGGTAATATTATGGGACTGATGCCTCATCCCGAAGCATATAATCATTATACAAATCATCCGCAGTGGACAAGAATGACATTCACCGAAGAAGATGGTGAGGGTCTGTCGATATTCAAAAATGCTTATCAATACCTGGATCAGCTCTAGACTCTTTCGAAACTTCACAAGGGATGCCATTCTCTAAGCGGCATAGATTAGCCGGAAGACCTCCAACAAAATATAAAAACACCTTTTAAGCACCAGAATGTACTATCTCGATAACGCCGCTACTACAAAACCGCTACCTGAAATTATCGACAGTCTTCATCGACTCTTGATTGATACCTACGGCAATCCGGGAAGCGTTCATCATGCCGGAATTCAGGCCGGGAAAACGATGGAAGATGCCAGAAAATCCCTGGCGGCTATCTTCAACGTGCCCCTGGCAGGTGTTATTTGCTGCGGAAGCGGAACGGAAAGCGACAACCTAGCTATCAAAGGTTTCTTTCAGAAAAAGCCGCATCAAGGCTCGCACCTTATCACATCTCCACTTGAGCACGCTGCGGTAACCAAAACCTGTGACTGGCTCTCGGAAAATAATCTGGCCCGGGTCGACATAGTGAATATCTCCTCGCAAACCAGCCAGATCGACCTAGAGCATTTGGCCAGTCTGGTTAATGATCAAACACGAATGATATCGATACAACATGTCAATAGCGAAACAGGTATCATTCAGGATCTGGCCGCAATCTCCAAAACCGTGAAATCCATCAATCCGGATATTGTGGTGCACTCGGACGGAGTTCAAGCCTTTGGACGTATCCCTGTCAATCTCCGGGAATCAGGTGTTGATTTGTACTCGATCAGCGCTCACAAGTTTCACGGGTTGAGGGGAGCAGGTGCTTTGATCATGAACAGGAAGATTGATTTGATTCCGGTTATCCATGGTGGGGGACAAGAGTCCGGACTCCGCTCCGGTACTGAAAACCTTGTTGCTATCGCAGCAATGAGTATCGCAGCGGAAAGAGCTGTCAAAGATCTTGAAAGCAATCACCAAAAGTTGCTTACTTTTTCACACAGGTTCAAGAAAGCTGTAAGAGAGCAAATCCCGGATTGCCAAATAATCGAATCGGATCAATCCATCCCGCATATCATTAGTCTCAGCATTCCTGACGTACCCGGAGAAGTGCTTTTACATCACCTGGCTGAGAGAGGGATTTATGTCAGCACAGGTAGCGCCTGTAATGCGACGAGCAAAAAAACTTCACCGGTGCTACGTGCCTTAGGACTTTCGGCGGATCAAATCAGGCAGACAATTCGGATTTCGCTGGCAGCTAACGAAATCCCGGTTGATGTGAAGGGTTTTCTTAAAGAATTTCTGGAAGGGGTAAAGGAGTTGCGGAATTTGGTCTAGATGCAAATATCAGACATGCCCCATTTTATCGAAACTTTCCTGGAATCCGTCGCCAAAAAGGATCACCCAAAAGGGGGTCTCTTCCGCATCAAATTCAACACTCAAGGAAGAAGCTTCAGCCTGTACAAATACATCGGGACCGATCAGAGGCAATCCCAGTTCGAAAATCTGATCCTCCGGCACCAAATCCGCCATTAATCGTCCCGAAATCACATTTACTATCTCGCCCAGGACATCTTGCACCAACTCTTCGGTTATCTCTTCATCTGAAAGATTGTACATGTTTTTTGTAAACTGGACCGCCAACTCCTGGGGCAATACCAGTCTCATTTCGCCGGGAAACGGTTTGTTGATAAGGATTTCCACACGCAACCGCACCATGTGTTCATCATATGGTGTCGTTTTTTCGGATTTGATGACTTCCATAAAAGTCATGCTCTCAATGGTTTCCAGGGTTGCATCAACCAGAAGATCTAATAGATTCATTCCTAATCCTTGAGTAATATTTCCCTATTGTACTTGCTATTTAAAACCCGAAATCATCGGGTTGCAGATTAAATACCTGGTTTACTACCGGCATCAGTTTGGCGGGAGCAATCGGTTTGCTCAAGACTTCGTAAGCGCCCAATTCCTTCAATTCATCTCTTTTAGCAGGATTATCTACACTAGTGATTACGATGACCGGAATATGCGTTAGTTTTGGACTTCCCTTTAGCCATCTCAGGAGAGTAGCCCCATCCATCACCGGCATATTTAGATCAATCAAAACCAAATCCGTTGGATTCTCTTTTAGCTTGCCCAGTGCCTCCTTGCCATCTCCGGCTTCATAACAGGTAACCTCGTCCTGATCGGTGAGAATGACTTCCACGCAACGTTTGATAAACATTCTTGATGTAGCGGAATCATCCACTATCATTATCTCTTTCATAATTTGCCCTTGATTAAAAACTAGGAACCCTGTGAAATAGTAACTCTCCCTGTTCCGGCATCAACATCAACGGTTCTGCTGGTGTGTCCTCCAACTTCTTCCGCTACCACTGCAAGGTTGTATTTCCAAAGTATTTTTTTAATGGTGAGTATGTTTCTCTTTCCGATATTGAACCTTTGATTTGGGTCCATTACCTGTGCTCCACCAACGAGCTTAAAAATCAGTCCCTGCCCTTTTGGGCTACTTCCCAACTTGGCCATTTCAGCAAGAAGATGAGGAATTCCCGTGTCTGCAAAATAGCCAGGGAGTTTTGCCGCTTTCTCTAGATTGATACTAGAATCCGGCAAGGCTATGTGCATCAACCCGACAGATCTGACTTTAGGATCCAAAACGATCACTGCCACACACGAACCCAATCCGAAAGTCTTTATTTTTTCTTCAGGGTTTTTAGATACGGCATACTCTCCGATTCCGACGTTAATCTGTTTCATTCAATGAATTTAACTTGGCCGCTTTTATTCGGGCAGTAAATGTTGTTAATCCGGCTAATGTTTGAGAAACCATCCTTTAGACCTGCAATTTCAGTAGATGATTTCCGTTTATAAACGGACATATACGATTAATAGGTTGTTCTGTCTGCATGATATCACTTTCTGGAGCGATTTTACAACAAAACTATTTTATCAATGACGCATGAGAACCGACGCTATTTGTTGTCAAAAACCTTAACCCTTTTCTAACGTTTTTAAAATGCTGGGAACCATGTGCTCTATTCCGAGCTGTTTCTCAACAGCGCCGATTTCATAGGCTGCTTTGGGCATTCCATAGACAACGGATGATTTCTGATCCTGCCCAAAGGTGCGGGCACCCATCTTTCTCATCCTAAGCATGCCTTCGGCACCATCGCTTCCCATTCCGGTCAACATTACTCCATAGGCATTATCACCGACATACTCAGCAACGGATTGAAAAAGCACTTCAACTGAGGGTGCATGTCCGTTGACTTTGTCACCTTCATATATCTTTACCTGGTAAATCCCCCCTGAGCGGAACACTTTCATCTGAAGCCCTCCGGGAGCTATTAGTACACGACCTGGCATAACACGATCACCATTTTCAGCCTCCTTGACATTCATAGCACTCTGCCTGTCAAGACTTTCTGCAAAAGCCCCGATGAATCCAGGAGGCATATGCTGAACAATAGCAATACCCGGAGTTGAAGACGGAAACATTTTGATCATGGTCCGTATTGCCTCCGTTCCACCTGTGGAAGCCCCAATAGCGATAACCTTGTCCGTACTCCCGGAAAGGACCTTGTTCACCACTGTAGTTTCCCTGGTGACAGCTTTTCGATTATACCAATGGGAGACATCCGCAACCGAAGCGACCTTTATTTTTGCAATCAGCTCCCCCATCATCACGTTCAATCCACGTGAGATTCCGGTTGTGGGTTTTGTAACAAAATCCAGAGCGCCTGCTTCCAGGGCTTCCATGGTGATTCGCTTTCCCTTTTCCGTAAGAGCGCTAACCATGACAACGGGAATAGGGTATTGAGGCATCAGCTTGCGGAGAAATGCAACGCCATCCATCCGTGGCATTTCGACATCCAAGGTGAGTACATCCGGTTCCAGTTCCAGAATTTTATCCCTGGCCTGATAAGGATCCGATGCGGTGTCAATCACTTCGATATCAGGATCCGTCGACAGTCCCGCTTTCAAGATGCTTCTGACAAGAGCCGAATCGTCAACAACAAGCACTCTGATTCTTTTTTGCATATTTACCAATATTACCAATTGAAATAACAGTATTCGGAATAGCTGTAAGCCGTGACAACTCCTATTTTTCCACCTTCTGATAAATTGACGGAGCTATATATGAATATCGGGTCTGATTTCTGCCTAAAGTCTCAGCATTTCCAATAAACAAATAGCCGCCAGGCGCGGTAAAATCATATAATTTCTCAACAAGGGTCTCTCTGGTTTTCTGATCAAAATAGATCATAACATTGCGGCAAAAAATAACGTGAAACTGCTTCTTAAACGGAAAGCGTTCGTTCATGAGATTGAATCGCCGGTAGAGGACCTCGTTCCGTAAAAATGGTTTAATCCGGTATTCATTATTTGCCAGTTTATCGAAATAGGTCAGTCTCATTTTTTGGGGAACCTGCGCAACCCTTTCGTCGGAATAAACACCCTCGGCAGCCGTCATCAGTGCTTCGCTTGATATATCCGTTGCCAGCAGACCTGCAGACCAGTTTTTATAGTCATTGCCAAGATACTCCATCAGCAACATGGCAATAACATACGGTTCCTCCCCTGTTGATGCAGCAGCACACCATACACGTAAATCCTTGGAACCGGTCCTGGCGATTTTGGGGACCAATGTTGGCAGCGCCACATCCGTCAGGTAATCAAAATGTGCTTTCTCCCGGAAGAAAAAAGTGTGATTGGTGGAAACCGCATCAATAAGCTGACCGAGTTCCTTTAGAGACTGATCCTTTTGAACGTACTCGAAATACTCTTTGAACGAACGGAGCTCCTTTTGTTTGAGGATTTTCTGCAGGCGATTCATCAGAAGCGCCCGTTTCGCGTCAGTCAGATTGATGCCAAAGTTTTTGTAGATGAAACTTCGAAAGAGTTGAAACTCCTCATCTGTGATCTGGATAAAAGTTCGAGTGATATATCCTTCACCCTGACCATTTGTATCAGATTTCCCGTTAAGTCCTGCCATCGTTTCTTTTACCAACTACTTCGTTAAACCGATCCCTTGATATATATTGAAAAAGCCCTTATTCAATTAGATCATTCTGTCTTGCCAGAAGCTCCTGAACAAAAAGAACTTTTTCAATATTCAGGATTATATTAACCCGATTGTCAGTTTTTCCCATCCCTTCAATATATGAACTATCAAGTCCGGCATGTGATCTGGGGGGAGGATCGATCTGGTCTTCCGGTATATCAACAACTTCGTTAACCGTATCAACAATCATACCCACCGATGTTTCATTGCATTCAACAACGATGATACAAGTTCTTTCATCGTACTCACGAAATTCCATGTGAAATCTTTCCCTGATATCAATCACAGGAATCACCTGCCCCCTCAGATTGATAACGCCCCTAACGAACACAGGTGTATCCGGAACTTCGGTGATTCTTTGCATCACTATGATTTCCGTCACATGACTTATCGCTATCCCGTATGATTCATCACCGATTCTAAATGTCAAAAACTTATCCTTCTGGGTGTCTTCATTCTGATCACCATCGGTGATCAACGCTACATCATCCGCATTCTCCGTCTGCCCTGAATCGGAAACCTCAGGTTTTTTCTGAGCCGATTCACTATGATTTTTACTTGGTGATACCAGCACATCTGTTTTTTCAATCGACGGTTTATCTTCCTGCAGATTTAACGGTGCCTCACCCAGAGCGATATCAATATCCTTTTTCAATGGATCCATTTCAATGCTGTTACCTTTTATCGCTACTTCTTCACTTACTGGTTCTTCTTTGACTGTGGTTTGCCGTTTCTGCTTTTCTGACTTTTGCACTGCATCGGATTTACTTTTTTTGGATTTCGCCTTTGTTTCTTTTGTTTTTCTTGTCTTTTTCGACTTGGCTTCTGCCGGTGTCTTTGCTTTACCGGATTTACCTTTTTTCTTCTCAATCAGTTTTTCCACAACATCGGAATCATTTTCCACGACGTCTTCCGTTAAGTCCATTGCCTCAAGCGTATCCAACGCTTTGCGAGTGCCTCTTTTGTGCTTGTGCAATTGCTTCTTACTAGGTAATCCCATGCTTCTATTCCTGAATTGAAACTACTTTTATAATTTCCCTGGAGATGAGTTCAACTTCCTTTATTGCCTTTTTTGCCTGTTCATAGAGCTTAAGATTGGGTTTCACCAGCTTGGCATATTCATACAGGTTGTTTCCGCCTCTGGAAAAATTTTCAAATACTGACCCAAATGAAAAGACTGCTTTCAGGCAATGTACATAATCCGGCATTATATCTTTGAAGTAGCCATAGATATTTGATTTGTTAGACAGTGGATGCGTAAACGAAGGAATAATGTGGAACACATCCCTGCTCTCCGTATCGAGTTCCAGTATCCTCCTGATGATCGGTAGCAGGTTATCCTCGAACGCTTCCTCATCATTTGTAGAAGTTCTCATCGGAATCAGGACCAAATCTGCAACCGCACAGGCGAATCGGGTATGGAACCGGCCAACGCTCTCCCCGGGAACATCCAGAATTAACAGATCGTTTTCATTCTCCAGCTTTTCGATAAGTTCAAGTATCTCGTCTTTGTCCTGGCTGGAAATATGATGAAAACAGATATGCTTATCTTTGACATGATTCTGCTCCCTCCTGGACCACCACTTGCCGAGTGTACCCTGCTCGTCCATTTCAACCAGAGCAGTGGAGGCAAAAGACCTGGCGACGGTTTTGGAATATGCGACCGTCAGTGCAAGTGTGCTTTTACCAGTTCCCCCTTTTGTCTGGACAAAGGCTATGATCATATTTTATCGGTTATTCAATTTCCTTTCTTAAATCTGCGACATCAAGAATCAGACTGACTTCGCCGTTACTTAAGATTGAACATCCCGAAACTCCGGATACCTTGCCCAGGTAATCGGATAGCCCTTTGATAACTGTTTGATACTGCCCAAGCAGCTCGTCGACAAAGAGTCCGAAAACATCGTCCTGATGCTCCAGGATGATCAAAATTCCCTCTTCCAAATTGTCGTAATCGGGTTTGATGTTATGAAGTTTATGGAGTCTGAACACGGGTATAAGCTGCTCCCGAATCATCACCACTTCTTTTCCATCCACGATTGTCACTTGTGAAGATTTTATCTGTACTGACTCACGAATGGCCAACAGGGGCGCGGTATAAATAGCCTTCCCAACGCGAAGCAACATCCCGTCTATAATTGCAAGCGTCAAAGGAATCCTGAGGCCGATGGTGCTTCCCTGGCCGGGAACAGTTTTAATATCCACATGCCCCTTCACCTTCTCGATATTCCGCTTCACCACATCCATACCAACTCCCCTTCCTGAAACGGAGGTAACTTTTTCAGCAGTGGAAAATCCCGGGGCGAAAATTAACTTATAGATTTTAGAATCCGGCCACTCGTCTGCCTCATCTGTTACCAAGTTTCTATCCTTGGCCCTGGCAAGTATTTTCTCGCGACTCAATCCCCTTCCATCATCAATAATATTGATCCAGACTTCATTCCCTTCATATTTTGCTTCGATAACCAGCTTACCGGTGGCAGGTTTGCCTACAAGGAGCCTATCATCAGGGGTTTCAATACCATGGTCGATGGAATTTCTCACAAGGTGAACCAGTGGATCGGAAATCTGCTCTACCACCGTTTTGTCCAGCTCAGTGTCTTCTCCCTTGGTTTCAAATACCACCTGTTTACCCGACTTCTTGGAAAGATCCCTGACCAATCGGACCATCTTGCGGAAGGTACCGGCCAAAGGGATCATACGGATGGACATGGCAACATCTTGAAGTTCGGTAATCAGGCTGTTCAATTGGTGAGATGAGCGGTTAGTTTTTTCGGAATCTCCCGATAGATTGCTGGTTATCATCTGGCTGACGATCATAAGCTCACCCACCAGATTAATGACCGTATCGACCTTCTGGAGATTAACTCGAATGTCTGTCTGCAGCGACTTGGCGATTGCTTTGTCCTCTGTAACCTTGGCCTGTGGAGCCTTCGAATCCGGCTTTTTCTCCTCTTCCTTCAGATCAAGGACAGGCGGTTGATCGACAGGCGACACTTCCGATGCAGGTATCTTTTTTTCGATGAGCCCGGGGATAATGTCATCCATCAGTCCCAGAACAGCAGCGCAACCAGAAACGGATGGATTCCCGTTCTCCGCGATTTGTGTTACTGTGCTGCGAATGACATCCAGGACATTAACAAGAACCGTTACATTCTCCTCCGTGGTCGGCACTTCCTTGCTTTTCATCCCGTCAAATACGGTTTCAACTTTATGACTGATCTTCTCCAGGTCTCTGAAATTCATGAAACCGCAATTGCCTTTGAAACTGTGGATGAGGCGGTAGGCATCGTCTAATAGCTTCTGCTCAAAGCCGAATTTTTCGAGAATGAGGAGGATTTCTTCGATTTTTTCAAAGCCGGCTTCAGCTTCCTGGATGAACTGGGTGATCATCTCATCCGTGATGGGAATTTCAAACTCATCTTCCTTGGGTTCCGGCTCCGGGGGCTCAGCTACCGGTTCTTCCTCTACCGCGACTTCCTCAACCGGTTGTGGTTTTGCTACCGGTTTCTTGCCAACGATTATTCCGTCGATTTCAGAACAAATCTCTTCTATACTTGCATCAAAGCCTTCGTCAGAGAGGTTGTCATCAACCTCCACCAATATTGCAGTAATCTGATCGCAGACCTTGACCATGATATCCAGGTGGTCTGAAGCAAATTCCAGCTTACCTTTTCGAAACATATCCAGGAGAGTTTCTGCAGAATGGGTCAGCCGTTGGATGCTATTTAAGTTAAGAAAACCGGCTCCTCCTTTTATTGAGTGAAAGCACCTGAATATATTGTTTATTTTCTCTTCATCATAGGCATCTTCCAACTCAACCAGCAACGGTTCGGTATCTTCAAGCATCTCCTTGGAATCCACGACAAATTCATGGAGAATATCTCTCATATCCTCCATACCCCCCGCATTTTCAGACATATGACTCAATTGGCTGTAGTGTTGCTGAATAGTATGTACCGCATATCGCTAGGAACAGTATTACGATTGTATCATCAAAAATTATCTCACAAAAATTAATTTAAAACCAGTAGTAAGTTTTTGTCGAGCCAGGTGTTCAACAATCCCTCATCCCTGTTTCCCGGACATTGGTGAGTTTTGTGATTGCAATAATAATCCGATCCCGAAAAAAAGGCAAAAAAAAAGCCGGCAATGCCGGCTCCTTTTTCGTACAAGAAAGAATTACATCATACCTGGCATTCCGCCACCCATTCCGCCCATTCCTCCTCCCATGGCGGCTGGATTCATAGCAGCGTCATTGGACTCGGCGGGAACATCGGCAACAGAGGCTTCAGTAGTAACCAGCAGTCCGGAAACGGATGCTGCATTCTGCAGCGCGCTTCTTGTCACTTTGGTGGGATCGATAATTCCGGCTTTCATCATATCGACATACTGTTCTGTCCTGGCATCAAAACCGTTATTACCTTTTTGTCCGTTAACCTCGTTGACAACAACCGCACCTTCAAGACCTGCATTGGCTACAATCTGCTTCAGAGGCTCTTCCAAGGCCTTTACAACGATGGCAGCACCGATTTTCATGTCTTCTTCCAACTTCTCGGCAGCTTTGTTTACAGCATCTTGAACTCTGAGCAGAGCAACACCACCACCTGCTACGATTCCTTCTTCTACTGCGGCTCTGGTTGCATGAAGTGCATCCTCAACCCTTGCCTTCTTTTCCTTCATTTCAATTTCAGTAGCAGCGCCAACATTGATGATGGCAACACCACCAACCAGTTTGGCCAGTCTTTCCTGAAGCTTTTCCCTGTCATAATCGGAAGTGGTCTCTTCGATCTGTGCTCGAATCTGATTAACTCGGGCTTTGATCTCGGTATCAGCACCTGCACCATCAACAATAGTTGTATTGTCCTTGTCAATGGTTACGGTTTTAGCGGTTCCAAGCTGGGAAATGGTCAAATCCTCGGTTTTCATTCCCCTGTCTTCAGAAACAACCTCGCCACCGGTCAGAATGGCGATGTCTTCCAGCATTGCTTTTCTTCTGTCACCAAAACCGGGAGCCTTAACAGCACAACACTGCAGGGTTCCTCTCAGCTTGTTAACAACCAGTGTTGCCAGAGCTTCACCATCAACATCTTCCGCAATAATCAGGAAGGGTTTTCCTTCCTTGGCAATCTGTTCCAGAACGGGCAGAATGTCTTTCATATTGCTGACCTTCTTTTCAATCAGAATGATGTAGGGGTCCTTCAGGACAGTTTCCATTCGGTCCGCGTCTGTCACGAAATAAGGAGACAGATAACCGCGATCAAACTGCATCCCTTCAACAACATCCAGAGTAGTATCCAAACCTTTGGCCTCTTCTACGGTGATAACACCATCCTTGCCCACTTTATCCATTGCTTCAGCGATGATATTACCAATGGTTTCGTCGTGGTTAGCCGAGATCGTACCAACCTGGGAAATCTCTTTGCTGTCGGATACGGTCTTGGATGCTTTCGCCAGTTCTTCGACTGCAACTTCGACAGCCGCTTCAATTCCGCGCTTCAGGTCCATGGGATTAGCACCTGCGGTTACGTTCTTAACACCTTCCCTGAAAATCGCCTGGGCGAGAACGGTTGCTGTGGTGGTTCCATCACCGGCCACATCAGAAGTCTTGCTGGCAACTTCCTTCACCATCTGAGCACCCATGTTCTCAATCTTCTCTTCAAGTTCAATCTCTTTTGCAACGGTAACACCATCTTTGGTGATCAGGGGGGCACCAAAGGACTTTTCTATCAGTACATTTCTTCCCTTGGGACCCAATGTGGCTTTAACCACATCTGCCAATTGATTAACCCCGGCTAACATTAAGTTCCGGTTTGTGTCGCTAAATACGATTTGTTTAGCCATGTCTGTTTCCTGTATTCTGTAATTAAATGATTTGTTTTTCGATGATTGTTCAATAAATCAACTCCCGCCAATACGAAGGAGTGATAACCGATCGTAACTTCCTAAAACTATTGGATGATGCCAAGAATATCATCCTCTTTCATCATCAAATACTCTTCACCTTCAATCTTAATCTCCGTCCCGGCATACTTACCGAACAGAATCTTGTCCCCTTCCTTCACATCCAAAGGCAGGACGGTTCCATCTTCTTTGCGAATCCCGGTTCCAACTGCAATCACAGTACCTTCTTGAGGCTTCTCTTTTGCCGTATCCGGAATGATTATTCCACTTGCAGTCTTCTGCTCAGCGTCATTACGTCTTACAATCACTCGATCGTGTAATGGTTTTATTTTCATAGTCTGTATCCCAGAATTAAGTTAATAATTCGATTAAAAGATGAGGATCGCTGCAATGGCTCTAAAAAACCCATCAGCCTGACCTCATAAAGATTATCAATCAGCTATTAGCACTCACCCTAATTGAGTGCTAACCAAAACTAAAATATACCTCCCCTTTTTCATAAGATCAAGTAGAAAAACAACAAATTATTCGGGAGAGATAAAGGGGATTGGAGTGGGTTGGAACCGGCTGTGGGTGATCAAGCCGGTCAATGGATTTATTCTGCGTCTTCGGATTTGGTGGACTCCGTTGCGCCTTCGGGAAGAGGGATATTGAAATGTTCTCTGACTTCGCGATCAATGGATTCAATCAGCTCCTCATGTTCCAGCAGAAAGTCCTTTGAATTTTCTCTGCCTTGCCCAAGCCTTTCATCTCCGTACGAGTACCAGCTACCACTCTTTTTAATAATTCCGGCGTCAACCGCCAGATCAAGCAGCGAGCCCAGTTTGGATATTCCTTCACCGAACATGATGTCCAGCTCGATGATTTTGAAAGGCGGGGCAATCTTGTTTTTCACGATCTTGATTCTGGTACGATTCCCCAGCACATTCTCACCCTGTTTGATGTCGCTGATTCGTCTAATATCGACTCTGACGGATGCATAAAACTTCAAGGCATTTCCACCAGTGGTTACTTCGGGATTGCCGTACATGACTCCGATTTTGTGTCGCAACTGGTTGATGAAAATGATCATACAATTGGATTTGGATAAGGTCCCGGTCAGTTTTCTGAGAGCTTGTGACATCAGTCTGGCTTGCAGTCCGACATGGGCGTCTCCCATTTCACCATTGATTTCCGCACGTGGGACCAGCGCAGCCACAGAATCCACAACCACGATATCCACTCCTCCGCTTCGCACAAGAATGTCTGTAATTTCGAGAGCCTGCTCTCCAAAATCGGGTTGTGATATCAGGAGATCTTCCGTATTGACTCCCAGTTTCCTTGCGTACACAACATCCAAAGCATGTTCCGCATCAACGAAGGCAGCGACTCCTCCCGCTCTTTGAACTTCTGATACCACGTGCAATGCCAGTGTGGTTTTCCCTGAAGATTCAGGCCCGAAGATCTCGACAATTCGCCCCAGGGGAAATCCTCCTGCTCCGAGGGCAATATCCAATCCGATTATTCCGGTTCGAACGACCGGTATATTTTGCGCTGCTCCATCGTTCATTCTCATAATCGAACCTTTCCCAAATTGCCGATCGATTTGAGAAATTGCCGCCTCAATAGCTTTGCTTCGATCTGAGTCCCACATAGTCTTCTCCTAAGTTATTCCCAAACGGGGTAGATTTCCCTTGTGATTTCCGGTTTGTTTTTGAAATCATTTAATAATCTGGTTAGATTTGTAGACCTGACAAAGACATCTGAGTCTAGTTTAAATCAGACATTAAGGCAAGTTGGAGAGTGATCATTTCAACCACCTTCTATTCTATCAGTGTATTAACTTAAGGGGGCAATAGTTGCTTTACCGGACAAGACAAAATAACAAAATCATTTGCGAAAACAGATCAAATGATCTAAAAATAAAGAATCCAAAAAGAGTTTCAGGATGTTGACAGAATTAAAAAAGGAAATGTTATGAAACGAATTTTAATTATCGTTTTGGTGGCTGCAGGGATATCCCTTCCCTTTATCATATCAGCCGCTTCAGGTGGCGACACACTTCAACCTTCATTCCCTCTTTCACTCAAAAGTTACGAGGATACCCATCTGACAAGTCTCATGGATATTCTTGCTCACCGAATCAGGGTGGAACCTTTGAATCTGGTGGTCTCTTTGCTGTTCCTGGGAGCAATTCTGCATACGTTTATGGCAGCAAAGTTCCGCAAAATAGCCCACAGGTTAAAGGTTAACCATGAGAAAAAGCTGGAGAATCAGGTTAAATCCAATCGCTATTCCGGTGATGTGGTGGAAGAGGTCAGTTTTTCTTCGGAGGTGTTTCATTTTTTAGGTGAAATCGAGGTTGTCTTCGGGATCTGGGTTTTACCGGTATTTTTTGTCGTATCTTATACTTACGGCCTGGACACCACTATTGCTTATATCAACTCCGTCAATTTCACCGAACCGATGTTTGTTGTGGTCATCATGACACTTGCTGCCACAAGACCCATCATCAGATTGGCAGAAATCAGCCTCCTTAAGGTAGCTGATATTTTCAAGGGATCTCCTGCAGCGTTATGGTTTTCCGTTTTAACCCTGGGACCGATTATGGGATCATTCATAACCGAACCGGGAGCAATGACCATATCCGCCCTGATACTTGCCAAGCAATTTTATGCCAGAAAACCCAGCCCGAAGTTTGCCTATGCAACGATCGGCTTGCTGTTCGTCAATATTTCCGTGGGGGGAACCCTCACCCACTTTGCTGCTCCGCCGGTGTTAATGGTGGCAGCCAAATGGAATTGGGGTATTGGTTTTATGTTCACCAATTTTGGATATAAGGCTATCATCGGCATCTTGATCGCAAATGTGCTCTATTTTCTGTATTTTAAGAAAGAGTTTGATGATCTTGAAGACCTGGAAACATCTAAAAAGTCCAAGCTTTTGATTCAATGGGATATGAGGGAAGACAGGGTCCCTGCCTGGGTGACCCTGGTTCATATTCTGGGCATGATTTGGACTGTGTATTTCGCGCACTATCCAGCTATTTTCATTGGCGGTTTCCTGATTTTTCTGGGCTTTGCCCAATCTACCGCCCATCACCAGAATCGTACCAATTTAAAACCGGCATTGTTGGTCGGTTTTTTCCTGGCGGGTCTGGTGATTCATGGAGGGCTTCAAAAGTGGTGGATCGCCCCGATTTTAAGTGCTCTCCCCGAGCTGCCATTGATGATCGGAGCCACTGTTCTGACAGCTTTCAATGACAATGCGGCAATCACCTATCTAAGCTCATTGGTCCCGTCCTTCAGCGATAGTATGAAGTACGCGGTAGTGGCTGGTGCCGTAACAGGAGGAGGTTTGACAGTTATAGCGAATGCTCCCAATCCTGCTGGCCAGTCCATCCTGCAGAAGTTCTTTGACCATGGTGTCTCTCCCTTGAAACTATTGTTGGGAGCCTTGATTCCAACGGTAATAATGGGTTTGATGTTCCTGCTCCTGTAGGTCTCATTCTCCCGGATTGGAAAATATCGGGAGAATGACCTGAATGGCCTGCTTAAGGCACAATCCCTCCTTTCCAGCGAGGAGGCTATCTTTTATAAAATGCATTGGTTATAATCTAAATCGATTACCTGCAAAAAGTGTTTGTTTAACTGAGCTCATCTTGTTGTATCTGAAATTCATTTAACCTCAACAAAAGGTAGATTATGAAAAACCATCAGATAGGCGTTTGGAAACATATAAAGCTTTGGGGATATTTGGGAATTATCCTGTTTTCCTTTATATTTTTTCTGAATGGATGCGCACCAAAAGATGTCGACCCCTTGACGCTTCCCATCACCGAGAAAGATCTGGAAACAGCCCCCTTTCCCCCTGAAAATGAAGAGTTGGCCAATACCCCTCGACTGCTTTTATCTTTTGTCGTCTTCAAGGATCAAACTGTAACAGACGATCGATTGAATAATACTATCGATTTTGTTCACTCTGTTTTTGAGGAATTCGGCAATTTTACCGCCGTGCCCCGGGCAAAGGTAAAAGAACTCCTGGCTGTTGAGGAAAACCAGCGATTCCAGGCCAGCAATATTGCCGATGCAATCCAGTTGGGCACATCCCTGAACGCAGATTTTGTAGGGCAGCTACAAGTTATGATCGGTGAAAGCCAGGTGGTCGATAACATCGACCAGTACATAGCCAATGTCAATATGACAATATTTACCACCGACAGCGGACAGGTCGTTTTTAAGAAAGATATTGCCTATGACACCCAGGATCCGGAAGCTTCCAAAACGGCCCTCAAAAAAATGGTTCAGGAAAATTTTCCTTTACGGGGTTTCATCCTGGAAACACGTGGCGGGAGACAATATGCAAAAATCTCAATGGGTAAAAGCCTCGGGATCAAAATAGGAAGAGAATTTCAGGTCAGGGAACGAACAGTCAAAAATGAAGTTGTCATGGGTCTGACTCGAAAAACCATTTCCTTTTCAAATCTTTCCCTGGCCACATTACCGGTCATTGAAGTAATGGAAGATGAAGCCTGGATCAGAATTGATGAAAAATTCAGGAACAATGTCAAAAAAGGTCATGTTGTTTTTTCCAAACCGGAAAAAGGAAAACTGTTCCCTTAACCGATTCGTGCCCACCCCAGAGATCCCTGAGCAGAGAGAGCCCGGATAAGTCGCATAGTTTGAACTCCCGGGCTCACTAATCAAGTTACAAACAGTTCCGAAAAACAGCACACCATGTTTGAAATAACGGATGATTTGATAGGAAAGTACTCAATTATCGGACCACGATACACATCCTATCCTACCGCCCCAATGTGGCACGAAATTGAACCCGCAACTCAGCAGGAGTGGCTGGCAGTCAATACTAACAGCCAAAAAGCTGTTTCATTGTACATTCATATCCCCTTCTGCCGCGATCGCTGCCTTTATTGTGGCTGCAATGTCATAATTACACGTCAGCAAGAGGCGTCGGCCGAGTATGTTTCCTATATTCTCAATGAGATTGATACCCTGGCTGATTCCCGCCGGGGAAACAGGATTGTCAAGCAGCTCCATTTTGGTGGTGGAACACCCAATTTCCTGCTGAATGAGGAATTCGTTCAGATCATGGAAAAACTGAGGGATCGATTTGATTTCAATGAAGAGACTGAGATAGGGATTGAAATCGATCCTTGTACTACTCGCCCCGGGCAACTCGAATTCCTCGCTGAAATCGGCATCAACCGCCTGAGCCTGGGGGTGCAGGATCTCGATGAAACTGTCCAGAAAGCAGTTCAAAGAGTGCAGGGTAAAGAGATCACTCTTGAGCATCTCAGTCATGCAAAATCGCTAGGGATGAAAGGCATCAATTTCGATTTGATCTACGGACTGCCGTTCCAAACAGTTGACAGTTTTCGCAAAACCGTGGAGCAGATTGTCGAAATGCGGCCTGATCGCTTGGCCGTATACAACTTTGGATATCTGCCCAATCGCATGATACACCAGCGGAAAATAAAATCGGAAACGCTGCCGGACACAAAAACTAAAATGCGGATTCTGCTGGGCTCAATTAACCAGTTTTGCGAAGCCGGATACGAATATATCGGGATGGACCACTTTGCACTGCCCGAAGACGAGCTGGCGGTGGCTCAGAAAAACAGAACCCTTTATCGCAATTTCATGGGATATACGCCCAAATCGAATATTGATCTGCTTGGCATCGGAGTTACAGCGATCAGTGAGTTCGACCGTTACTTCGTGCAAAACGAGAAAAAGCTTAAACTTTATAAGCAACATATATCTGAAGCTGGGATTTCGGGAATCCGGGGAATAGAATTGAGCCCGGATGACCTGAAAAGAAAATGGACAATCCTCAAGCTCATATGCCACTTTTATCTTGATTTCAAAGAATTTCAGGATGAGTTTTCTGTTGATTTCACATCCTATTTTGAAGAGGAACTATCTCAGTTGAAAGATCTGGAAGAAGATGGTCTGTTAGAACTCAGGGAAGACTGCATAAGAGTGGTCAATCATGGCCAGATTTTGGTCAGAAACATCTGCATGATATTTGATGCTTACCTGAAGCGTTCTGATGTCCCGGAGGTAAAGTATTCAAAAACCATTTAAAATTGCACATTTACTATTTCATTTAACGAGCTGGCTCGATAATCACAGATCCGGATTCATTCTACCCAACCAGTGGGTTAAACAGTGTGAAGGGCTGATAGATAAATCAAACGGACAAACCGTATTTTACGCCACCATTTTATGCCTATCTACGAATTCAAAGCCATTGATAAAAGTGGAAAATCGGAAAAAGGGAAGATTGAAGCTGTGTCTGCAAAACAAGCGGCTTCAAAACTCAAGGCAAAAAGCCTGCACCCTCTTTCCATAGGTAGCCCGAAAGGTAAGCAGGCAACTTCAGACAAAGCCAAAACCACAAAAGGCATCCAGCGCTCTTCTGTCCCTTCAAAGCTGATCACAGCTTTTACCAGACAGATGTCCGTTCTCGTTTCGACAGGAATACCTTATGACAAGGCATTGGATATACTTATCGAGGAGTGTGAAAATGCTGCCTTTCAGGGTGTGTTATCAGAAATCAAAAGCCAGATTTCCGAAGGCAGTTCCCTGGCCAATGCACTGCAGGGCCACAAATCCTTGTTTCCCAATATGTATGTTGCCATGGTGAGAGCCGGAGAAGCAGGTGGTACCCTTGGCAAAGTCCTGGGTCAACTGGCCAACTCGCGGGAAGAGAACGAAGAGCTGGTTTCGAAGATCCAGGGAGCCCTGATCTACCCGGTCATAATGAGTTTCATGGGGATCGGGATCGTGGTTTTTATGATCGCTTTTATCATCCCCAAAATCATTCCGATTTTCCAACAGTTCGATATTGAGCTTCCTTTACCAACCCGTATCGTGCTTGGCGCCAGCCAATTTATGATCGGCAACTGGGTTGCCATGCTAATCTTCATCATTGTGGCTGCTTTATTCGGTTTTCGCTTTATAAAAACCAGAAAAGGCAAGATGATGATCGATTCACTGTTCCTGAAAACTCCTTTCCTGGGTACCCTTCTGCGCAAAATAGTTGTTTTCAGATTCACTGAAACCCTGGGAACCTTGTTATCCAGTGGGGTTGCTCTTAAACAGTCGATCGAGATTGTGAAGTACGTTGTCGGAAATCTCGTCTTCGAAAACAAGTTTGATCAACTCATGATCGATATTACCAAACGGGGTATGGATCTTTCCATGGCTTTGCGGCAGACTGGCGAGTTCCCGGTATCCGTTGTTCAGATGATAAGGGTGGGGGAGGAAAGCAGTAAACTGGATGAGATGTTAACCCGGATATCACAAATACAGGAAAAAGAGGTGAAGCAGACCCTTGAAAAATCAGTGGCCCTTCTGGAACCTGTAATGATCCTGGGGATGGCTTTCGGAGTGGGCTTCATCGTCCTTGCTGTAATGCTTCCCATGTTTAAGCTGAATCAACTGCTGTAGACCTTGCCTAATTGGAACTCCCGGATCAGAAACTAATTGACGATATCCAGACGCTTGGTTCTGTCGACAGGACCTATCGCAATTTTTATACTTGAAAATTCGTTTTGAAATTCGTTGTGGGTATCGATTTTTCTGTTGAGCTCAATAGTATTCTTGGTTATCTGGCTCAGCGGGATTTTAAGATAGATCTCTTTCTGAGGTGAGATCTGCTCTCTCAACTGTCTGACTGCAAGCGAGTAATCTTTTTCATCAGATTCATTCTCGGATTTGTATTTCCTCCATTTCAAGACAAAAGAATCCACATTGAGATCTTTCAGATAGTGCATTCCTGTTGAATACCATTTCATGGGATCATATTGATCCAATAACATCTCCGGAGTCACCTCCAACCCCACAAAAAGATCACTGCGATTGGTTTTGACAAAGGAAATCAAATCCCACAGAAGCTGGGTAATTTCCCTGGTTCGCCAAAGGGCAACATTCTGAAACTCATCCCCGGTCAACATTTCAAATTCTCCTGAGTGCCCGGTACGCACGGGAACAAACATGCTGTTAAAGGAGATGGGTTGCCCTGTTTCCGTCTGATATCGGTTCATGGCAACCATTGAGAATCCCTCGGTTCTTTCGTATGTAAAATCATCCCTGAATACGATTCCATCGACATCAAGAAGCAGCAATTCTTTAAGAAGATTCATGAGATAAGCTCGGCTGGCCGGATTCAGCAAATCGAGTTTGGGATTGATACTTGTCCTGTTCTGAAACGCATTCCAGGACTCATCCATCAGGAATTCGCTGTTATCTCCCAACCTGGGATGATGACGCAACGGAAAGGAGGCAAACACCTTGAGGTCGTTGCTATGTGCCATTTTCGTAATTCGCGACAACAGATCATCGACAATGAGATTGTGAGAATTGGAGAAATAGTATCCTTCTCCCTTTTTTGGATTTGCAAAAAGGAATACCGGCTCACCCAGGAATTGCACCACATCCACCTGAATGGAGCTAATACCGTTCTCTTTCAATCTTTCGAAGTAGTTGTTCAGCTCATCCAAAGATTTCGCATTGGGATAGGATAACTCCAGCATTGCCCCCCTGAGCTTTTCGATTTGGAGGTTTTCCCTGTAGAAGAAATCTCTCCGTTTCTCATCCAGAAAGCTCTTTTGACTGCTGTGGGGAAAGGATTCAACAAAAAGAGAGTACAATTTGATAAATTCATTGTAGTCCCTTTTCCTATAGGCATCCTCAACCAAATTAAAGATCTTTCCTTCAATCATCGAAGCTGTATTCTGGCTGATATCGTCATCTGCCGCATATCGATTTACCGGTGGTATCAGGATTTCGTGGCGTTTACCGCCCTGAGCCGTTACAGCATGGATTTCCGGCTCAGCCTGCTGATCTTCCTGTTTTAACTCAATCGATTCCAGATCCAGAGGTGGCTTGGCAGAAGAGCTTTTCCAGAACCCGGAACCTGATTTGGCCTTTTTTAAGCTTTTGGATTCAGTTCTGTCATTCGGCTTCCTGACCTGTTCCTCAGGGTAGTGCGAAGAATAGTAAGCTTCCAATTGGTGTGGGCTACTCTTCGATGACATGCAACCGGAAACTAAAACCGCCAGAAATGCTGTCAGGAATAGTGAAAGAAAAATAGATATTTTTAAACGTTGCTCTTTCATTGTATTATACTTGGGTAAGTCTATTAAACTCCGATGGGTCTTTGTCGCACCCATCTATGTCACCTTTATCGGGCTTTTGCTTGCTATGAACTTCTGCAGGTAGAGACGATTCAATTCAGACAGGTCCTGGAATTGAAGATGAATAAACTGTTGCTCTTTTTCTTCCGAAATACGCACAATCTCGGCATGAATTTCATTCTTTATTTTTGCCTCTTCCAGTTTGAATACAACATTGACACCTTCAACCACCCTGTCGGGCAGCTCCTGCACCGAGAACTTCATTCCACCAATACTGATATCGTGAACCAATCCGGTACATTGGGCTTGCCCTCCCGTGTCGCCGGTGGACTTTCGACTATCCACCAAAAAGAAAAAGTTGCGCTTGAATTGCAGTTTATATCGATCATGCTCCCTGATAGCCAACTTTTTAATCTTATTCGTGTGTGTCAAAACAAGGGCATTCATCGGTTTCTGAATCTGTGATTTCAGCTTGGAAGCAAATCGATACTCCCCATCGTTTTTTCTGAAGATGCTGAATTCAAAAGACTTGAATTTGGAAAGGTTGACAACCTTCCCCTTCACTGTCGGTGGCTTGACCCAGAACTCATCCTCAGTCGAATTAAGAATGGTCCCAACGTATGAATGGCTTTTCCCCTTAACTTTCACTCCAACCCTGAGTTTCTGGCCCGATTGGAGCATCTGGGTGCAAACAAATTGAGCTCTTCTGTTAAAAAAAATGTAGCCCAGATCTTCCCGCAAACCCGGAATCTTCATCAGCATAGGATCGGTTGAAGCTGTTCGCTTCAGTTTGTCGACCGCTTTTTCAAAAGCCACGTTACTCCCCAACAGTTTTTCCGGGTTAGTATTTACCGCCTTGGCCAGTGCCACCAGGCGGAAACTTGCGTCTTCCGACAGTTCGATCTCCTGCTGTTGTGCTTTGGCTCTTTTTTGAAGGTATAGCTGGTTGGCTCTCCTGATTCGTCGCATATTTAACCAGCGATAAACGAAAATCATTACGACGACCAATGCGAATCCAATGGCCACATAAACAAAGGTGTTGGTGCCGAAACTGGCTTCGCTTCTGACTGAGAACATTGACGTATCAATGTTTTTGTTGACAGCATACGCTTCAGGAACGATCGAGTACCATGCCATAATGTTTTGTTGTATGAAAGGGTTAGCTGGAATCTTTGCTGCCTATTGCAAAGCAAAATTGACACCACAATTCAAACTCTTAAGATGAAGATCGCAATATTTGGTGGAAGTTTTAATCCGGTACATACAGGTCATTATGAAATTGTGCAAAGGGTAAATGAACGATTTGAGTTTCAGAAAATCATTGTTGTTCCCGCTTACAGAAATCCGCTGAAAGATACGCTGCCAAAAGTACCCACAGCTATTCGTCTGAAGATGTTAGAAGAGACATTTATCGACACACCAAATGTCACTATCTCCGACTATGAGTTAAAAAAAAAGCAGACCAGTTATACCTTTCAAACCCTTGAATACTTCCGGCAAAGATACCCTCAACATTCGCTTTTTCTCGTTATCGGTGAAGACTCATTCAACACTTTCCATCTTTGGGCCAAAGCTGATAGAATTATTGAATTGAGCCAGCTACTGGTATTTTATCGTCCCGGCATGGCCGATTCCAAAAGGCAAGGTATCAGGCCGCCTGCTATGGAAAAAGTACGGTGGATGGATGTGGAAATCCCCCGAATTTCATCGACCCAAATCCGGGAAGCCGATCTTGAGACAGTCATCTGTCATCAGTGGCTGCACAAAAACGCACTAAAAACCTGGCAGCGTTTCAAAACCCAAATTCAAGAAAACCCGCAAGAAAAAACGGAATAATGGAACCACCCTTCTTAGTTGCACAAATAATCCAATCTTCTCTCGACCTGAAAGCCAACGAATTAATGCAGATTGACCTGGCTGGGAAATCCTCTTTGGCTGATTATATCCTGATCTGCCATGGTACATCAACTGCACACACGCGCGGAATTGCCGACAGGGTGATGATGGATCTAAAAAAAGAAGGTATTCTTCCCATGGGAACCGAAGGATATGAATCAGGCGAGTGGATACTGTTGGACTATAATACGACCATTATCCATATATTTCTGGAGGAAAACCGCCGTCTGTTCAATCTTGAAGACGTCTATCATGATTTTGAAAGCCGGTTGTGCGAATGAAAAAAATCAGAATCATCTGCGTCGGAAAAACCCAGGAATCTTATCTGAGAGAAGGTATTGGCCACTATGAGAAGAAGTTAAAGAGATACTGTAACCTGACCTGGCAGGTTGTGAAGGAAGCCAATTATGGTAGCGGCTCCAAATTATTATGGTTAGACACCGAACAGAACCGACTGGCCAGGTTTGTTTCATCAAGCAGCTATTCGGTGTCTTGCGACGAACAGGGCGAAACCCTTTCTTCGCTGCAGTTTGCCGATTTGTTCCAAAAAATAGCCAATAGCGGGCACTCACAGATAGATTTTTTTATCGGGGGTGCACATGGCCTTCCCGAGAAACTCACGCAGTCGACCCAGAAGAAACTAAGCTTATCCCCCATGACCCTCACCCACCAAATGGTCAGATTGTTTCTCATCGAGCAGATATACAGAGCCTATACCATCATCAACAACGAGAAATACCACCATATCTGATGGCCTGGTATTCTTCGAGGCCGAATCATAGCAGAAACCTGAATAGATGATAAACCGGATTTGGATGATAGCAAGAAGTGAGAGAGCGGACAATCGGCTGATTTGTTTGATTAAATCGGAATTGGATTTTGAATCGAACTCTGATCTGTTTCCGGGGAGGCAAGGAATCTGGAATGTATTAAGAGATTCCCTGTTTGAATCAGGCGCTTTCTGAAGCCAGCAATATGCGCATATGATCCAGAACCAACCTGGGGATGACATCCAGATTATAGCCGCCTTCAAGAAAGGCGACAAGCTTTCCGCTCGAAAACTCGTCCGCAATCGAACACAGCGCTTTTGCATATCTTTGGTAGGTGACATCGGTGATATTGATCCGTGCCAGGGGATCTTCCTTATGACCGTCATAACCTGCTGAAACAAGCACGAAATCCGGTTGGTATTCTCTCCAGGCCGGAACAAAAATCTCCTCCAATTTCTCCTGGTATTCATCATCACCGGAAAAGCTTCTCATCGGGACATTCAGCGTATATCCTTCACCTTCTCCAAATCCAACCTCATTCTCGAACCCGGTGCCGGGGTAGCAGACGGTCGGATTCTCGTGGATGCTGCAATAAAAGACATCCTTCCTGGACTCGAAGCTATGTTGTGTTCCATTCCCGTGGTGAACATCAAAATCCATGATCAGGATTCGCTTGTACTCCTTAAATCTGATAAGATATTCGGCGCAAATGGCAATATTGTTAAAATAACAGAATCCCAGGGCTTGTCTTCGTTCAGCATGATGACCCGGTGGTCGAACCAATGCAAACCCGTTTTTGAATTCTCCGGATTCCACTTTTTTGACCAGGGCCAGTGCTCCTCCAACAGCATACTCCGCCACATCAAATGTTCTCGGACAAACCATGCAGTCCATCGTTCCGACAAAGGATGCGCCTGATTTTATCTCACTTTCGATGGACTTGATATATTCGCTGCTATGTATCAGCTCAACTACCGACCGCTCTGCCTTTTCAGCAGGGATCTTCACCAGTTGATCCCAAATCTCACTTTCTTCCAAAGCTTTGAGAATAACACGTAACCGATTGGCATTCTCAGGGTGCTGCCCGGTGTCATGTTCCAAATAAATCGGGTCTGTAAGCAATCCTGTCAACTTTTTCATTTCATACCATTCATTATGGATTCCTGTTTGTTAGTATAAACATTCAATACATCGTTTTTGAGCGACTAGCAAATGGATTTTTAAGAAAGCAAATCTTCCCTGGCGCCATAGAATTCTCACAACAGACCTGGAGAAAAAACAATTGATCACCGGATCCAAATATAAAATGTCCCCTCCTCCTGAATTGTCAGATATAAAACAGTCTTTGCTGACAACCCTAATAATAAACCGAATATATATTCGGTTTATTATTAGGGACGGCACGCGTCAAACTGCTGCTAGAAGCCGATTTCACGAATCCAGTGGCAAAAGCGATATAAAATATAGTATGTCCTGCATCAATGTTAATAACTGTTTTTTTTGTAATCATTTTTGCTATGTATTTCAATAAGTACATGATTCTCACAAAAAAGTTGAAGTCTTATTTTACAATAATCCATATAGAGGTAGCAGAAGCTAATGGCTGAAAAAAAAGGAAAAAAAAAGGACCCCAAAGAGTGGCGACTTGAAATAGATGCCGAAAGATGTAAGGGGTGTGGATTCTGTGTGGAATTTTGCCCGAAAGAAACACTGGCGATGTCAGACGGATTTAACTCGAAAGGATACCACCCACCTGTTGTAGCTGCACCGGATACTTGCACATACTGTGATATGTGCGAAATGGTTTGTCCCGAATTTGCGATTTATGCCACGTCTGAAACTCACAAAAAAGACGCTCATTTATCAGATGAATATGTCCGCATGGATCGTATGCCTCACATCTGGTGTCCGGGGTGTGGAATTGGGACGGTAGTTAACTGCTTGACCAAGGCACTGATTGATGCCGGTATTGATCGTGACAAGACCCAGATCGTTTCCGGTATTGGATGTTCAGGACGTGTTGCCGGTTATGTCAATGTGGATTCCTATCACACCGCCCACGGCCGTGCTATCCCGTTTGCTACCGGATTGGCGCTTGGAGCTCCCGATCAAAAGGTTATTGTAGTCAGCGGAGACGGTGACCTCACAGCAATCGGCGGTAATCATTTCTTTCATGCAGCAAGAAGAAATGCCAATCTTACCGTTATCTGCATCAACAATTTTATCTATGGGATGACCGGTGGACAGGTTGCTCCGACAACACCCGAGACGGCCATAGCGATCACGACCCCTTACGGTGCGTTCGACCAACCGTTTAACATTCCCTTTATCGCTGACAGTTGTGGCGCTGATTATGTTTCACGCTGGACAACTTATCACGTGCGTCATCTTCAGAACTCAATCAAAGCAGCTATTCAGAAGGATGGTTTTTCAGTTGTTGAAGCTATTTCGCCTTGCCCGACCTTATATGGTCGAAGGAACAAACTGGGTGATGGCCTTGATATGATGAAGTTCTATAAAGAAGCTGCAGTCAGGATGAAGAAAGCGAAACACACTACTGCAGACGCCGCCATCGGTTACCAGAATCAGATCCTGATCGGAAACTTTATTGATCGCGAAAGGCCTTCATTAGTCAAGTCAATGGATGAGTCACTCAAGGCCAAAATTGGCGATAAGTATGTTGGATGGCCGGAACCAATCTAATCGCATCTCAGACGACACATTTAAATAAACATTTTAAGGAGCAACAAGTGAAAGCTGATCCAAAACGAGTACTTACCGGCAACCATTTCATCAATGGAAACCATTCTGCTACCGAAGGGGCTATTGCCGCAGGATGTACTTTTGCTGCCGGATATCCAATTACACCTTCTACTGAAATTGTAGAACGTATTGCTGCAAGATTTCCCCGAGTCGGCGGAGTCTTTATTCAAATGGAAGACGAAATCGCTTCTTCTATCTGTCTCCAGGGCGGTGCCTGGGCTGGTCACAAATCCATGACCGTAACTTCAGGCCCCGGATTCTCACTGATGATGGAACATATCGGTCTGGCAGCTATTACCGAACTTCCCTGTGTATTCATCAATGTACAGAGAACAGGTCCTTCAACGGGCCTTCCCACCAAAGTAGGTCAGGCTGACATGATGCAAGCGAGATGGGGATCCCACGGTGATTATGAAGTTATTGCACTGGCCCCCAGTTCCCCCCAGGACTGTTTCGACTTCACTATTGATTGTTTCAACCTGGCTGAAGAGTACCGAACTCCGGTATTCCTGATGTCAGACGAAATGGTCGGCCACATGACAGAAAAAGTGGTTATTCCCGAAGCAGACCAGATCGACTTGTTGGAAAGAAAATTCTACACCGGCCCCAAACCATATCTGCCCTACAAGCCGGAAGCGAATGGTATCCCCCTGATGAGTAAAGCAGGAATGGGCCATCACTACCATATTACGGGTTTGACTCATGATGACCGCGGCTATCCTGTCCTGACCAAAGAGGTCCAGGAAACAATGATGGAGCGACTCATGGGCAAGATCAACGACAACCGCGAAAAGCTCATGCGCGTTGAAGAATATATGATGGAAGATGCTGATATCGTTCTTGTCTCTTACGGTATTTCTTTCAGGATGGCATACAAGGCCATGGAAATGGCAAGAGAGAAAGGAATGAAGGTAGGTCTTTTGAGAATGATCACCTGTTGGCCATTCCCCGAATCAAAAATCAGAGAAATCGCACAAAAGGTTAATTCAATGATTATGGTTGAATTGAACTACGGTCAGATGTATATCGAGATGGACCGGTTCGCCAATGCCTATTGTAAAACAGGACTTGTTGGAAGCCCATGTGGTGAAGTTCACGAGCCCGAAGAGATTTTCGCTGGAATTCAAGAAATCGCTAAATAATCAGGAGGATTAATCAATGACGACACAAGAAGTTAGATTAGGCGGATTTGGCGGACAGGGTGTTATTCTCGCGGGAATGATTCTGGGAAGAGCTAAGTCTATCTTTGAGGACAAATTTGCTACACTGACACAGGACTTCGGACCGGAAGCACGCGGTGGAGCTGCTTCCTGCGCTGTAATCCTGTCGGACGACCCTATTCTTTATCCAAACGTTTTTACTCCTGATGTATTGCTCGCTATGAGCCAGGGTGCGTTTGACAAGTACATCGGCGGATTGAAAAAAGGCGGAATCCTGGTAATTGAAGAGGATCTGGTCAATGTCAAAGAGGTCGACCCCAGTATTACAATCTTCAAATGCCCGGCGACAAGATTTGCAGAGGAAATCGGACGCAAGATCGTTCTTAATATTGTCATGTACGGATTTCTGGTAGCGGTTACCGGACTTCTGTCTGAAGAAACCGCCCGAAAAGGTGTTGAAGCTTCAATTCCGAAAGGAACCGAAAAACTGAACTTTGCTGCTTTTGAAAAAGGATATCAATACGGTATCGAGCAAAAAGCAAAGACAGGGTAATCAAACTTGCGCCGCCGGCATTGGAGAATGTGCCGGGTGCTAAAGAATCGGCCCTGGTGGTGTTAAGGCTTCCGGGGCTGTATAACTGTTGACCATCCAACCCTCATTATCTGAAATAGAACGAGACTTTTAGCAAATTTGGGGACAGGAATCCCGAGTTTAAAACAAAAGTCAAACCAACATGTTGTCGGTAAACAGACAATCTATTTCCAGAAAGAAAACCATTCTGCTGGCCGGAACGATAGGAATTCTGGCACTTCTCATCCTCCTTATTCTTTCCCTGAAATTCCAATCGGAAACGGTCAGGCAGTTCCGTCAAATCCAATCCACTCAGAACATCAACACTGTTTTTTATGATATCGACCAAAAACCTTTTCATGTCATAAGGGGTGTTGAGGATCGCAAATATGTTAAGCTTCAGAATGTCAGCCGGAATCTTCAAATGGCTGTAGTGGCAGTGGAAGATGCAAGGTTTTTCAATCACTTCGGATTTGATCCGATTCGAATTCTTTCGGTTATTATTAATAATCTAAAGCCCGGAGCTCCGATCCAAGGGGCGAGTACAATCACCCAACAGCTTGTCAAGCTAACCCTGCTGTCTCCCGAACAGACTTTGAAAAGAAAGCTGATAGAGCTTTTCATGGCTATTGCTCTGGAAATTGAGTACTCCAAAAGTGAAATATTAGAATTTTATCTGAACAAGGTTTATCTGGGACACAGAAACTACGGTATTGAAAATGCGTCTCTAAACTACTTCCACAAATCAACAGAGGAACTCACTTACGCTGAAGCTGCCTTTATTGCCGGTTTGATCAAAAAACCGGAGGGTTACTCACCTTTTGTCAATCTCAAAAAAGCCAGGGAGAGGCAACTCCTGGTCCTGAAAAGGATGAGGAGCCTGGAATGGATCACCCCGAAAGAACACCTTGCTGCTGTCAACGAACGTTTGCTTATTCGGGAAAGAAGAAAAAACGATCTTCAAATAGCTCCCTATTTTGTCAGCCATATCCTTCAGGAACTGAAACACCGGTATGGACACAAAATGATCTATGGCGGCGGCTTGCACATTTATACCACGCTGGACAGCAAGTTCCAGGAGGCCATGGAGGAGGTTGTCAAACGGAGAATGCAACAGGAAAGAAGCTTTGAAGAGGTTGCGGGTGTCAGCATTGATCCGGCCACAGGCTTTGTCAAAGCGCTTCTCGGGGGAACCAGCTTTTTTAAAAGTGAGTTCAATCGCGTTACACAAGCCCGCCGGCAACCCGGCTCCAGTTTCAAGCCCGTTATTTATGCAACCGCTCTGACAGAAGGAATTAAGCCGACAGATGTATATTGGGACGAACCCACCCAGTACTCAAGACTGGTTGAAGAAGATCTGGAAGTATATGAACCCGGCAACTTCAGCGGCGAGCATCTCGGCCCCATCACGGTTGCATATGCTTTAAGGACCTCCAACAACGTTGTCAGTGTCAAAATCCTGAATGAGATCGGAATTGATAAACTGTTGTCCAGGGCGAAGCTTTTCGGAATCGATCTGCCCGGCAAACGAGGACTTTGCCTGGCGTTGGGGTGTGGTGAAACCACGCTGCTCAATCTGGCCAACGCTTATACATCTTTTGCCAACCAGGGATATCGCAATGAGCCGGTTTTTGTTCTTAAGGTTACAGACAGCCAGGGCCAGGTATTAGAGAAATATGACCATCAGCAGGAAATCAAAACGATCTCCGTCGAAACCGCTTTTCAGATGAACCGAATGCTCCAGGACGTCGTAACAAAAGGAACCGGTCAAAACGCCAGGATTTCACTTGCTTCAGGCGGGAAAACCGGTACCAGCGATCTGAATAGGGATGCTTGGTATGTCGGGTTTACAGCGAATCTGGTGACCGGGTTCTGGATAGGAAATGACGACAATACGCCAATGGAAGGCGAAGTCGGGGGTAAAACTCCCGCAAAACTTTGGAAAGCCTATATGGAGGCGCTTCCCCAAATTGATTATCAGAAGGAGTTCGGAATTAATGAGGATTTTGAAGACTATCTCATTTGCGATAATTCCGGAAAACTGGCGACCGCATGGTGCCCGAGTAAATCGTGGTACGCACTGAAAAAAGATGAGGTGCCCGGGGAGTTTTGTGATTACCACTCTGATGATGAAACCGTTGTCAATATCTGCAGAAGCTCAGGTAAGCTGGCTACCCGCTATTGTCCGACAACGGAAATAGAAGCCAAACGCTACGTGGTGGGCACAGAACCAACAAAGCCCTGTGATGTGCACAAACGGGAAGAGCGTTACATACCGGAGGAACACCGCTAAAGTCGTTCCCGGATAACCCGCCAGATGTTCTCCTGACCTGTTTTTTTCAAAGCAGAATGAGGGATCGGCATATGATCCAGGGAGAGGACTTTTTTGATGTCGTTGGTTGCCTTGTTTACTTGACCGCGTTTAATCTTGTCGGTTTTATTGGCAACAACCAAGTAGTGCCTGTCGGTTTTTCTCACCAGTTGTTGAAACGCGATGTCATCCTTGCTGGGGGGATGCCTTATATCAACTAACTGTACAATCAATTTCAGGTCGGGACACCTTTGCAGAAAAATCTCGATCATTTCCATCCAATTTGCCTTCACCTGCACCGGCACCTTGGCAAAACCGTAGCCAGGCAGATCGATGAAATAGAATCGATCATTTATATTGAAATAGTTGATCATCTGGGTTTTGCCCGGGGTTGAACTCGTTTTGACAAGTTTTTTTCTGTTCAGAAGGCTGTTTATAAGACTCGACTTTCCCACATTAGATCGACCGATAAAGGCGATAGAAGGCATGACTTCAAGATCAAAATCCCGGATGTTAATAAAACTCTTGACGTATTGTGCTGACTTTACAACTAACTTTTCTGTCATATCCAAGTGATGTCCTGTAGTTGGGGAATCCCGATTCCCTGTTTTTATGATACAGGTGGAATGGGTCAGCGATTCGACCGGTTGGCCACTGCTGGCATTATAGCCACAGACTGCAAGAAACTCTACAAGTAAAGTTGTATGAATCGGAGTAATAGCATCATGGTTATTTGGGAGATATCAAATTGACTGAAATTCCGCTTAAATGTTATCCGTGGGTTATGACAGGCACGTGTTTTTAACTGTCCCGAAATACTCCCGTAAAGCTATCTGAAAATAGCGATCAAATACACACCGGCAAATTGGGGTGCGCTACCGCTTATCATAATCGTCTATTGGCCAATTAGTAATGCAAAATGAATCCATAATAACCACTGAATTTCCTGTCTCCTTCTGGAGAATCCTGGGAAAGAGCTTTCGGTTTTTCAAGCACTCGTTTACCCAGTATCTCTTTCTTTCCTTTATTTCGTATCTCCCGTTTCTGCTTTTTGATCTGCTTATATCGTCGTATACCATCGATATAATTGAATTCTTTCATGGAAATTTCCTTGATATTATTGTTTTTCTGACACTGCCCACTCTTTTCATGCAGAATCGGGTATTCTCCCTGGCGACAATTCAACTGTTTTTGCAACGTTTTTTTGCCTCAGCCGTTGCCATCAGCTTCATTCAACTGGGAACCCTGCTGCTGTTTACCCTGATCTTCTCCCAGATCAGCCCCGGTATTATTCTGATCGGAATGATCCCTTACATATACCTGATTTTTGCAGGATTTTTCCTGATTATGGAAAATGCCCCCAAAGTGTTCTCTGTTCGGATGAATGTAATAAACAGTATCCGACTGGTAAGAACCAGGTTTCTCGTTATTTTTATGCAGTATCTTGTTATCACGTTGATTATCGTACTTCCCTTCCTGTTTTTTTCGATGTGGTATATGACCGGTCAACCGGAATTTGCAGCTTTTGAGGAGGTTTATCTCAATGAGCCGGACAACAATGCTTTGATCAGCCAAAAACTGGTTGAACTTGTGAACAGTTTTAACAAACCGGGTTTTAAATGGAGCCGAATTGGAATCCACGTTCTATTCAGGCCGGTCAAGTCTTTGTTTCTCGCTTTCCTTTTTCTGGGCTTGCTGTACCAGTTTAATCCACAAGGGGTCAGGCGCTATTTAGGTTTGGAAACTCCCGAAGAATCACCCGTTGAAGATGCGGACGTAAGCTGACAAGCCGACCCATTCAGGAGCATTGATTTGGTTACAATCAATAAGACAGGCAAACCAAAGATTTTAACAGAATCCGATCAGGTACTCAACGACCTAAAAACGGAGTTGATCAACCTCAAGTCCAGGATGAGCACCATTGAGCAGGAACAGGAACAGAATCGTATTCTGGTGGAAAAACTGTCGTTCCAGGAAAATCTGGCCAATGAAGCACTATTGGGTTATCAGGAAGAGATCAATATCAATCGTGAGAATTTCCAGGTTATTGCCGGAGTGATGAATAACCTGAAATCACCGGTTACCAGCGTGGTCGACAATCTGTCGGGGGTAATCGCGGAAATTGACGACGGTGAAACAAAGGCTACTCTTCAAGAGTGCATGCACACGGCATCCAATGTACTGGATGCTTTTAACGAAGTTGAGGATTTTTGTGTTAACGTAAGCAGTAATGAGTTTCCTAGCCAGGAAGCTGTCGATACCAGACTATTTTTCCGGAACCTGATCTCAGACTTTCAATCCGGTGTCGATCAGGAATCCATGTCCTTCAGGCTCCTTGTTGACAAGCAGGTTCCGGAAAGCTCCGCCCTGCATTGCGAAACCATCAAAAGCTGCCTGAATTGCATAATCGACGAACTCAGGAACTTTGGTGAAGCCGCAAAAATCACCATTCGTATCAGCTCGGAGAAAAAGGAGCAAAAGTACGGCATTGAAATCGAAGATCTTTCAGTAACTGTTGAAACCGATCCATCAATATCAATCAAATGGGAGTCGTCTTGGCTGGAATCCATCAAGGCTAACCATGAAAGACTTTTGAATTCAGGATTTAACCTTTTGAAAGCTCGGGACCGCATCAGAAAGGCGGGAGGGCATTTTGAAATATTAGATGATAATAAGGGAGTTACAGCATTCAAACTGTATACACCTTTGACTTACTGATTCCTGTTTCCGCGTTTTGGTCTTTTACCCCTGTTCCATAATCTGAATTACCTTCAATCCCGGGTTTGTCCGGTTTCCCTGAGATAGATGGAGTAGTAAATTTTCCCGTCTTCCAGATAAGGAAATCTGTTTTGATAGATGGCGGCAACTCGATTCAATAGTTCCCAATTCTGTTCTTTTATGGCTTTTCTGGCTAGTAAGTCAAAATACTCCGGAAGGTGGTCTTTGTTTAAGGGCGATTGCATTACCTGGTTCAGTTGCTCATGATCTCCAGTCTTCAGATAGGTCTCTGCCTTGAGAAGCCAGGTAAATACATCAGGATTGAGGAAAACCTGTGACCTAATTAACAAATCGATTTTCTGCCATTCCTCCGTATCTTGATATAATCTCACCGCATTTTCCAATAATGCATCCTCCGCTGGATAACGGACCAGTGACTTACCCAGGATCTTACTTTTCTGAGAGGGATCTCCCAGTAAATCCAGCGGAAACATCGTTGCGATTGGCAGGTAGAGGAAATCCTCTTCCAGGTTCCTGATTAATTTGGTCGCTTGATCGGATTCTCCTTTTAAAATATGATACCATGCTTCAAGGATCTTTCGCTGTAGTTGCACTCTGCGCGATTTTTTCCCGAGGTGCTCTATCATAGACTTGGCACTCTCATAATTCCCCAGAGAGAGATTTAGACGAATCATTTCCAGGCGGGTATCATCCGAATAAACATGAAGGTCCCGGGATTCCTCCAGGACCTGCAAGGCTTCATTCCATCTTCGCTGCCAGCTTAAATAACGCGACATCAACAGCGATGAGCTTTCCGAATTTGGCGTTTTTCCTCGTTTGACCCAGGATGACCTGAACAGTCCCGACTGAAATACATGATCCCGGACCATGGTCAGCTGCTGAGGTAGTTCTCTCCAAAGGCGATAGGCGGACTGGTAAGATCGACGCTCTTCAAGAAGTAAAGCTTTGAGTAACTTTGTTGTACGACGACTCTCCGTAAGAAAAGTTCGATCTTTGGGCAGGTTTTTCAGGATATTGACTTCACCGCGAACAAGAGTGCTTGACGAGAGGAAGACCAGACAGATTAGAAAGACTGTCCGGCCGAAAGATCGTAAACTGCTAAAAGAGGACAATAAACGCCCCTTTGAATTTATCCTTGGATCTCAAATCAGCCAGGACTTTTTTGGCCTCAGACTTGGAATCATAAGGTCCTGCAAAGATCTTAGTCGTCGTGTAGTCTTTGCGGATATGTTCCATACTAAACGTTACATTCTTTCCGGGAAATATGGATTCTATATTGAATTTAACCTCTTTAGCCCGATCCAGTGCCGGAAAAGAGCCCATAGTGATACGATAACCATTGCTTTGCGATTTCACGGAAGCCTTACCGGCCATTGTATTCTTCACGTTAATCTCGTGTGCCAACTCGCTGGCATCACGATAATTATAGACATCCTTGGAGATCAATTCGATAAAATCATACTTCTCCCCGCTTGAACGTTGGAAGACAGGCTCACCAACCCTTCGCAACGAATCCATATAATCATTTTTACAAACCTGATAGGTACAGGTTGCAACCTGAACCAGATACCTCGTCCTTGGTACCATCGGTTTTACAGGCGGAGGCGGAGGTTCCACGGCAATTATGGGTTTTACAGGCTGTTGGGGAACCATCTGCTGTTCGACCGGAATAGTTTGCAGAGACGGTACCTCGGCCATGGTGATCTCCTCTTCCTGCAACGGAGCCGAATCATCAAAAAACCCAAAAAACCATAATCCACCTCCCGTTCCTCCCAGCAAAATCAGGAGAAGGGGCAGAATAAGTTTCAGTTTCCCGCCTTTTTTCTCGCCGGTGGGGGCAGCTTTTTGTTTGGTCTTCGCCGGCTCTTTTTGAACCTCTACATCAGCTTCGATTTCCTCGGCAACATCCTCTGATGGCTCGGAATCTCCCTCATCCATATCTTCAATGGAGGAAAGGTCTTCAAAGAAGGAGTCCAGCTCACTATCGCTTTCGTCTCCCCCTGACGAATCGTCACCCAGTTCGTCATCGCCCATCATCTCATCCAGCTCTCCGGCAAAATCATCGCCGCCCAGATCCAAATCATCATCTTCAAGATCTAAATCTTCTTCTGCCATTTTCGCCCTGTTCTAGTTGATTTATTTTATGTTCTTCATTTTTACCAGCATATTTACAATTGTGCAACGACTCCGCTCCGGATCCCTATCCCGGTAAGCTCTGTCACTTTCCCCGGACCAATCTCCGGGAGATCATGAAAAGCCCCTTCAACGTTAAATCATCCGCAACCGCTTCGATTGACGAAGATACCGGTTGGATAAGCGTCGCAAGCCCGCCCGTTGCAACAACTCGTGGTTCCTTGCCCAACTCCTTTCCGATTTTGGCAACCATGGAATCAACCATCCCGGCATACCCATAAACCGCACCGGATTGCATGCAATGTGCTGTGTTCTTTCCAATCACACTTTTGGGTCGAACCAGATCGATTTTGGGAAGCTTGAATGCTTTGGCCGTCAACGCTTCCAGAGAGAGAACCAATCCCGTAGCGATGACACCGCCCAAGTATTCACCTTTTTCTGATATGACATCAAAGGTTGTGGCTGTTCCGAAATCTATGATGACAAGCGGACCACCATAACGATGGAAACCCGCTGATGCGTTTAACAGACGATCAGCTCCAACCTCTTCCGGATAGTCCATTTTAATGGGCATATCGGGAAAGCAGTTCATATCGACGAGAGATGCCTCTTTACCTGTCAGGGATTTCACCACCCCCTGGAAAACGGCATCCAAGGGAGAAACCACGCTTCCCATAACAGTGCATTCGACTTTCCCCGGATCTATGTTATAAATTTTAAACAGGTTTTGAACAACTACGAGGTACTCATCACTGGTTTTTTTAATATCGGTACTTAACCGCCACAAATGGAGTAATTGTTCTTCCTTGTAGACACCAAGCACGATATTGGTGTTTCCGATGTCAATTACAAAAATCATTTACCGTTTGAATTAATAGGAGTTTCATGTATTCGCTTAAATAGATACAGGCTTGTTATGCAAATCTTGTTCACAAATTACCATAAAAGTGTTCTTTTTTCAAAAGAGATCACAAGTCCCGGCTGTATCTTTGGAACACAGTATGAGTAGAGACCGATAGAAGGGAACGAGCCGATACTCGTTCATAAAAGATGAAAGGAAGATATTTTTAAAGGATTGCAGCGTACTGAACGGGATTTACTTTTTCAGTGTGGGAGCCAAACGATTGATTCGATCTTCCGGATTGAGTATCTGTACTATTCTCGCGCCAAACTTCTCATTAACAACTACCACCTCACCGGTTGCCAGCAGTTCACCATTGATAAACAGATCCAATTCTTCACCGACCAGACGATGTAACTCGATTACGGACCCCTGGCCGAGTGACAACAAATCGCTGATAAACATCTTGGTTCTCCCGACTTCGAACGTAATGTTCAACTTGATGTCCATCAGAAAATCGATATCGATCTTTTGTCCTTCGAATCGCTTTTCGCTGAGGTCTTTGGGAACCGGTTGAGTTTCCTCCTTTTGCGTTACCTGCAAAGCTGCCTCAAAAGGGTCCGCAGATGCGGCATCCGCGCTTGGCTCATCCGTGGCAACCGCATCCATTGCCGCCATCGCAGCTTCAAACGGATCACCGGAGCTGGGGGCATCCCCCTCTGAAGCACTATCCGCGGCCTGATCTCCGTCACCCAAGTCTAATCCACCATCAATGCCAGCGGTTGGGTCGGCATCACTCGAAGCAGCCGGTTGATCTTCCTTCAGAGCCGCTTCCAAATCATCCAATTCGAGTTCATCCCCGCCTTCGGATTTGGAATCTCCGTTCATTGCAGCCATTGCCGCTTCAAAAGGATCAGTTTCTTCTGCCATGGTCAGTCATCCGTTTGTTGATCTTGGCCTTGGGTTACGTACTCGACAGGATACCTGCGAATGCATATCCGACGGGTTACAATTCTTACTTTCTTCCTGGCATTCTGCTGCCTTTGCTTCGCTGTTCGCACACAAAAGAAAGGTATGCCATTATTCTTTTTTAAAACACAGGTAAAATTGGACGTGCGGCACTCCTTGGGAATTTTGATTTTCCCTTGGGTCTGCGCTTCAACCGTATTGAAAACAGCGAAGCTCAGAGTAAATCCCAGCAAAACAAAACAGATTAATCTCATGACGTGATCTTTTCGAATGCTAAAATCATACCTGCTAATATATCACCCTTCAACCCGGGATATTAAGGTCGCTTAACCCATTTATAATCCGCAGGTTTGGTTGAAAGTATTAAAGCACAATCCACGCCAAAAAGCCTCAACCCGGTAAAGACATCGATTTCTTTTGATTTGCCCGGTACCTTGCCAGTAGGGAAGGAGATTTCTTCAAGTAACTTACGGCAACCCTCAGTATCACCTGGTGAGTTGCCGTCAAATAAAGCAGCCTTGTTACAGAGCTTTGAAAAAATCGTTGCCCTTATCATCAACGATTATAAAGGCGGGAAAATCTTTGACCGTAATCATGTAAATAGCTTCCATTCCCAGCTCGGGATACTCCAGGAGCTGAACATCGGTAATACATTCCTGCCCGAGAAGTGCGGCTGCGCCTCCAATAGATCCGAGATAGAAACCACCGTGCTCTTTGCATGAATCCGTAACCTGCCGAGTTCGATTGCCTTTAGCCAGCATGACAAGAGATGCCCCCTCTTTTTGGAAAATGGGAACGTATGAATCCATTCGACCGGCCGTCGTCGGCCCAAAAGATCCGGATGCTCTTCCTTCGGGAGTTTTTGCCGGTCCGGCATAATAGACGATATGCTCCTTGAAGTAATCCGGAAGCCCTTCGCCTGCATCAAGTCTCTCCTTCAGTTTTGCATGGGCTATGTCCCTGCCCACGATGATCTTACCATTCAACATCACCCTGGTTTTAATGGGATATTGGGAAAGGGTTTCCCTCAGCTTGTCCATTCCCATTTCCAGATCAAGCGTCACCACGTTCTCTGTGGACAGCGGAGAGTCTTTGGGCAGGTATGCTGCCGGATTGTTTTCCATCTGTTCCAGGAAAATGCCCTCTTTGGTAATTTTACCCTTGATATTGCGATCCGCACTGCAACTTACCCCGATACCAACAGGGCATGAAGCTCCATGTCGGGGCAAACGAATGACACGAACGTCATGACAGAAATATTTGCCCCCGAATTGGGAACCGAGCCCCAGTTTCTGGCTCAGTTTCAATACTTCCTCTTCCATTTCCAGATCCCGGAAAGCCCGGCCTTCATTGTTTCCACTTGTCGGAATATCATCGTAATACTTAGCGGATGCAAGTTTCACGGTTTTCAGGTTCATTTCCGCGGATGTTCCCCCGATGACCACCGCCAGATGGTAAGGCGGACAAGCCGATGTTCCCAAGCTGGCAACCTTTTCCTCTAGAAAACTCACCAGTTTTTCGGGCGTTAACAACGCTTTGGTTTCCTGGAAAAGGTACGTCTTATTGGCAGAACCCCCGCCTTTGGCCATGAAGAGGAATTTGTATTCATTTCCCTTGGTCGCATAAAGATCAATCTGGGCAGGTAAATTGTTCCCCGTATTCACCTCTTCATACATGGACAAAGGGGCTGTCTGGGAATAGCGCAAGTTGGTTCCGGTATAGGTATTGTACACACCTTTGCTCAAGGCCTCACCATCATCGGATCCTGTCCAGACCTGTTCACCCTTTTTACCCATGACAATAGCGGTGCCTGTATCCTGACAGCTCGGGTAGACCATTTCTGCTGCAATGACAGCGTTCTCTAAAAGCACGGTTGCCACATAAACATCGTTCGGAGAAGCCTCGGGATCGGTAATGATCTTCTTCAGACCTTCCAGATGACTCGGCCGAAGCAGATGAGATACATCCCGCATTGCTTCTTGAGCCAGGAGAGTTAATCCTTCCGGATCCACCTTTAATATTGATTTACCATTAACCTCCGTTTCGGAAACATAATCTTTTGACAACAGTCGGTATTCGGTGCTGTCCTTACCAATTTCGAACATCTCCTGATATTTGAATTCAGCCATTGCAATTCCTGTTATGTTGTTTGTTCTCTAGGTTTGCCTCGAAACGCCGAAGCAATCCTCTTGTCTGCTACTGGCGTAATTTCCTTAGATCGGTACCTTTTTGAGATGTATCTGGCACTAACTTACCTTCACATCCAAAAAAGGTGTCCCTTCTCACCAGGATGCAAAACGTTCATCCAGGAGCCTTCCTTTAGAAACCGAATTTTTTGTAAATTACGTCGTTGGCAGTCTTTCCGGTTAGTTATGTTAACGATGACACGAAATGCCGGGGATGTCATCCCCTATCCTCATTCCTTAAACAGGCAATTGGCTGATATCAATAGTTTATCATTTCGAGGAATGAAATACCGAAGCCTCGATACTGAAATCGGAAATGAGTTTGGGGTTTTATTGATCTGGAACTGAAAAACGGTACTTGTGGGGAGAAGAACCGGTCTGACGACCGGCTCTGATTGCTTGGGAGGGTTACTCCGATTTCTCTTCCGCTGTTTCTTCTGCGGGTTTAGCAGTTTCAGTGGATTCGGCACCTTCAGCGGCTTCTGCGTCCGTGGTTTCCACGTCTTCCGGCTTCTCTTCTTTCACCGTTTCGCCATCAGCCACAACCTTGATTTCCAGTTTGGCACTGACCTCGGTGTGCAATTTGACAGGTATCACATGACTGCCAAGAGATTTGATCGGAACCGAGAGGTTCAGTCTTCGGCGATCCAGCGCAATTTCCTGATCCTGCAATGCATCATAAATATGCTTGGGTGTAACCGAGCCAAACAATTTACCACTCTCACCGGCTTTCATGGTAAATACGATTTCGGTATTCTCCAACTTGGCGGCCAGATCTTTAGCCTTATCAATAGCATCAGCTCTCTGCTTGGCAAGCAGGTTTTTCATATGAGTAACCTGCTTGGCGTTAGACCTTGTAAAAGGTACGGCTTTTCCCTGGGGTATCAGGTAGTTTCTGGCAAATCCAGGTTTCACTTCAACTTCATCCCCCAATGATCCAAGCTTATAAACGTCTTCTTTTAAGATTACCTTCATGTTGTTCCCTTGTTTCGATTATAAGTTGAAAGACTATTCCTGGATTTCATCCTGAGCAACAAAGCCTTCTGAAAATGATAAAAGCGCAGCATTACGGGCTTGCTTGATTGCCTGGGTCAGTTTTTTCTGCGACTTGGCACTCAACCCGGATATTCTCTTGGGAATGATCTTGCCTTTCTCCGTAATGAACATTTTCAGCAGCTCAATATCCTTGTAGTTGACTTCTTCAACACCGGCATGAGTGATCGGGCAAGGGCGGGTTGGGATGCGTTCTCTTGAAAAGTGCTTTCGTTTCTTTTTGGCCATGTTATGCTCCCATTGATTCTTTTACCAAGTTTGCGTTTTTGAACGGATCTGCCTTAAGCGACTCAAAGTCATCATGCGCCTTTTTGAGATCGTCCACTGCAATAACAAAATACTTGATGATGTTTTCATCGTAACCAAACTGACGTCTGAGATGATCAATTAACTCACCATCGCCCTCAATGTAGAGCAGATGATAAATTCCATGCTGCTTTTTATCAATCTCATAGGCCAGTTTCCGCCTGCCCCAACTGTTTTCAAACTTGACTTCACCGCCACCTTCTTTGATCAGTTCCTTGAACTTCTCAAAAACCGGTTGACATTCTTCATCCGTCAGCTTGGCGTCAGCTACCATTATAATTTCGAAATTATTTCTTACTGCCATAGCTTTTTGTCCTTTCGAGTTATAGCCTGCCCTAACAGGCAAGGATTATGAAATATCTCAATTCCATTGAATTTAAATTTCCGGTTTCCCGGTATCGATGGTTCCGAATCAACCTAACGACAACGCCCGTCCGAAAAAACCGATCGAACGCTATTGAGTGATCTGAACTGTGATTCCTTTTATAAAATCAATCAGATGCCTTGTTGTGTCCTCAACTGCCGGTTGAATCACATCCACCATCTCTTTGGTCGGCTGGCTCAGCACGTAATTGGAAACCGCCCTGCTGTCTGATGGACGGCCAATGCCGACTTTGATCCGATGAAAATCGGTTCCACCACATAGCTGGATAATGCTTCTCAGACCGTTATGGCCGCCATGTCCCCCCGATGTTCTGTACCGCAAGGAACCAAGCGGACGGTCGATATCATCCGAAACCACAAGTATCTCCTCCAACTCCAGCTTGAAAAACTGCTTGCAATCCAGAACAGCTTCTCCGCTGACATTCATGAAGGTCATCGGTTTCAGAAGACCATATGCATTATCCTCAATCCTTCCTTGGGTAAAATCTCCCTTGAACTTTTGGGTCCATCGGGTGTTTCCCATCATTTCGGCCAGCAGATCAATCACTCGGAATCCGACATTGTGAAGGGTACCGCTGTATTGACCTCCGGGATTTCCCAAACCGACGATAAGTTTCATACCAAAGAAAGATTCGTTAAATCAACCAATTGTGAGTATGACTACTCACCACCCTCTTCAGATTCAGGTTTAGCTTCACCTTCAGCTTCACCCTCAGCAACAACACCATCTTCCAGTTCTTCTTCAACCTCTTCAACTTCCTCTTCCTGACGTCCGGCAACTGTTACAATCGTGAAGTTCCTTCCATAAACAACGGGTTTTACACCTTCATCATAATCAAGATCCAGAACGTGAATACTCTCACCAAACAGGAGATCCTTAAGATCGATCTCTATAAATTCCTGGATATTCTTGACCGCGCATTTAACTGGGATTGAACGTCGAATTACCTGAATTACGCCACCCTCTTTTATTGCCGGACAGATCTCTTCATTCTTCAGGACAATCGGAACTTCCAGACTCACTACCGTATCATCCGTTACTTCAAGAAAATCTGCATGCAGCAGCTTTTTACCCCAGTTGCTCATTTGATAATCCTGAAGGATTACCTTTCTCTCATCGGTCTTTCCTTCCGACTCCACAGCCAGATTGAAAACCTTTTTCGCCCCCTGCATGGATCGAATGAATCGCAGAGCATGATCCGCATTCATCTTCACCGGAAGGGGATCCTTGATTCCGTAAATCACACCCGGCGTCAATCCACTCTGTCTGAGCTTCTTGTTAAACTCCTTGCCGGTTTTTTCACGCAATTGGACCGTAAAATTCATCTTTTACCTATTGGTTACGATTTCAATTACTGAGTTGAAACGATTTGGTCGATCCGCACCAAACTCCTAATTTCAAAGGAGTTTTGGCTGCGGGACTTGATTCTTCGGCCAAAAAGAAATCAGAAAATTCTACAAATTATCGATACTATCAACAATATGACAAACCGTCAAACTTGATCTCTAAGTCCCTCTAAGTTTCCCAAAGCAGATCAGTTCATATATTGTGATATTATAAGATTAGGCAAATCAATCAACGATTTTGAAGCCGTTTTGTTGTTGTCAGCAGCATGTGGGAATCGGGCTTGTGGAACAGCAAACAGTCTTCTGTTCTGTTTACGGTTCCCAGCCAAAAGATTAGAAAGGAAACAGCAGAACCGCAAAATGATTACCTTGGGAGGTTTATGAGTCTTGAAGGAAAAGAGATTGTTCTGGGAGTGTCGGGAGGTATTGCCTGTTACAAATCCTTGGAAATTGTACGTAGAATTAAGGAGGGGGGGGGAAATGTATCCGTAGTGATGACCAAAGCCGCAATGGAATTTGTAACACCGCTGTCCTTTCAAACCCTGTCTGAAAGGGTTGTGGCCACATCCCTTTTCTCATTGCGGGAAGAGAGCAAGATCGGACATATCAAAATCGGGGAAAATGCGGATGCCATGGTGATAGCTCCCGCCACAGCAAATATCATCGGCAAAGCCGCAAACGGAATAGCTGATGATTACTTATCAACAATCCATCTGGCATGTGATGCGCCTCTGATAATTGCACCGGCCATGAATCATAAGATGTGGGAGCACACAGCCGTTCAAAAGAATATAGAGAACTTGAAGAGCAGGGGCGCAGTTATCGTTCCGCCCGAATCCGGTTTTCTCGCCTGCGGTACCCATGCAACCGGACGCATGGCAGAGCCGGAGACAATCATCAGAGAACTGCACCGTGTCATCCATGCGGGCAAGACAGATGCCGCTTCCGATCAATACCCGTTATCGGGTATCCATGTTTTGATCACTGCAGGTCCGACCCGCGAGAAGATTGATGCAGTGAGATATATTACCAATTACTCTTCGGGCAAAATGGGTTATGCCATTGCTGAAATCTGTCGTAAGAAAGGGGCAAAAGTAACTCTCGTGAGTGGCCCGACGACTATCGCACCACCGGAAAACATCAACCTGGTAAAGGTGGATTCTGCAGATGAGATGTATGAAGCCGTGATGGCGAATGCGGATAAAGCGAACCTAATCATTAAAGCCGCGGCTGTTGGGGATTACAGAGTAACCAGACCTAAAAAACAGAAGATAAAGAAAAAGGAACATCTGGAGCTTAAACTGGCCAAAACCAAAGACATTCTGAAAGACTTGGGAAGATCCAAAAGAGCGGATCAGTTTCTTGTCGGATTTGCAGCAGAAAGCCAGAACGTCGAGAACTTTGCCAGGAAGAAATACAAGGAGAAAAATCTGGACTTAATGGTGGCCAATAATATCCTGGAAGAAGATGCCGGATTTGGCGCGAATACCAATCGTGTATTGCTGATCGATAAGAACGGAACGCGGGAATTACCGCTTTTATCCAAAACCGAAGTAGCCGGGCAACTGATAGAAGCGGTTTTATCACATGATCGCTGGAACGAGATCTATTCGAAGATATGAGCTGTCGGCATGCTGTCGAGCGAGTATTGAGTGCTTTCCCATCTCCGGTAAACACAAGTCAGGGGATCGATTTTAATGGATTCCTTGTACATACCGATCGTTTTAAACTTCTCTGAATACTCGTTTGGGTACTCCTGGATATCTATAGCGAAGACTACAATCTGATTCTTTTTCTCTTCCACAATCTCTCCTAAACTCAATCTTTCTTTATTTTGGATAACCAGTAAATAACAGATGACACTTGTCTGGACGATTTCCGGGCACCACAAACTGGGATTGAATGTCTGATAAATTTACTATTCGGAATATCCCTTCCGCATCATTATTCGAATCCAGGTCGTAGTCTTGGTTTTACAGACTTTTTGGAAAATCGGTCAAGTGATAAAGACTAGGGTGATTCTATATTCCGCAGGACCACACCGTACCACTCCTTCAAACAGATCTCTTTTATCGTTTCAAATTGCTCTTCAAAGCATTGCAGCAGTTCCGGATTTCTTTCTTTGAGTATTCCGCTCATCAGCAACAATCCTCCCGGTCCTGTGAGCCTGATTAGATCATTTTTCATCCCGGCCAGAATATGGCCTTCGATGTTCGCCATCACCAGATCCGGTTTTTTTAAGTCAAGAGCAGAGGGATCGGCAATTCTAACGTAGCATCGCGAAGGATCAACCCCGGAAAGCTCAAGGTTGGTTTTGATTTCCTTTTCAGTCTTCTCGTCGATGTCGATGGCTGTAACATGTTCTACCCCAAGCTTTAAAGCCCCTATGGAGAGAATTCCGGAGCCTGCGCCTATATCAATCGCTCTTTTTATAGTCTGATTTTCTGCAACCCACTCCAACAGACATAAAGCGATATTGGTCGACTCATGATATCCGGTTCCAAATCCCATTCCGGGCCGGATCACAATCTTCAGCCGTTGGGATGTCACCTCGGCCCAAGGTGGCACAACCAGAAATCGGGAGCCGATCTCAATAGGCAAAAAGTGTTTTTTCCAGTTTGACTGCCAGTTTTCCACTGTTTTTTTCTCGATAGAGACCAGTGACACAGGCTCTGCCCCCTGCAATACTTCATCGATCAGATTACGGATACGCTCATCGTCGGAAACCTCTTCATTCTGAAAAAAAGCCTTAAGTCGAACCTTCCCGGCGCCTCGTGAAATCTCTTCAAATCCGGATGAGCCGTTTTCAAACAATTTCAGTGAAAAAAGATCCAGGAAATCTTCCGGACAATCAAAGAGAACTTCCCAATAAAATCCGTCCTGTGCCGATGTTGAAGGTTGTGATGTCATAATATCCTTAGTTCTGATAACCGTTTGCTGCCGGCGAACTTACATACAAAAAACCAGCTAACGCAATTTAATATCCAGCCTCCAGGAACACACCTCATAGCCTATATAAATCAAGATGTTAAACCTGGCAAATCAGGACAATCCAACAAAAAATTTGCCTGCCTCAGCCAATGGGAGTAAAACTGCAAAGAGTAGGATGCAATATGAAATCAAGGTAAAAGACCACGATTTCTGGTGATCTATCCTCAAAGCATGCAATCACCCAAGCTGGAATGCTATCCGGCCAATATTATCACAATAACCTGATCCTTATGGAGAATCGTGAGCAAATTTGATCATGTCATAGAATCTCAACAGTTCAATGAAGATACACTAAAAGAACTGTTCGACTTAGCTGATGAAGTGAAGAACAATCCCACCCGATACTCAACCCCGGGCAAAATCATGGCTTCATTATTCTACGAACCCTCTACCAGAACAAGGCTTTCTTTCGAATCCGCCATGTTAAGACTCGGTGGCAGTGTCATCTCTACTGAGAATGCAAAGGAATTCTCTTCATTTTCCAAGGGAGAGTCCCTGGAGGATTCGATTAAGGTTATTTCGGGTTATGCCGATATTATCGCTTTGAGACATTTTGAAATCGGGGCCGCCAAAAGAGCTGCCTCCGTCTCCAACATCCCGGTCGTCAATGCGGGTGACGGTGCCGGGCAGCACCCTACCCAGGCACTGTTGGACCTCTACACAATTCAAAGTTACTTTCCCCAGGTTGACGGCCTTACAGTCGCTATGGTTGGAGACTTGCGTTATGGCAGAACCACCAGGAGTCTCTGCTATCTGCTCGGCCGGTTTTTCAAAGTTAAGATTATCTTTGTTGCTCCGCCGATCTGTAGAATGGCAGACGATATCAAGGGATATCTGGATAAACAGAGTTGCACCTGGGAAGAACTTGAGTTTGAGGAAGCACTGAGCCTCTCCGATTGTATTTACATGACCAGGGTCCAGAAAGAGAGATTTCTCCATATGGAAAACTATGAGAAAGCCGCCAACAAATACCAGATTAATAAGGACTCCCTCCCCCTGATTAATAAAAACGCCATCATAATGCACCCCCTGCCCAGATTAAAAGAGATCAATCCCGAGATTGACGAGGACCCCAGAATGATCTATTTCGAACAGGCTCAAAACGGAGTTTGGATCAGGATGGCCCTGATTTTAATGCTGTTGAACGGCAACAACTAGGTCAGCAACCTTTACAGCAGATTATCACTTTGGGCTTTTTAGTTTTTCGAAGCCAGTAGAGGAATTTTGGAATCCGTAAACCTGAAACAGGAATATCGCAAGTATCGGGTGAAGGATTCCAATTTAGATTAAGCCGTATTGCTGAATTAACAAATTACTCTTTACTTGAAACTTTACTTTTTTTTTTTTAAGCTCTCATAAAAGGTGATCGTAGAACTCATTCGACGAAATTGCGGACATCCCGTAAGGTTTTCCAACAAAAGGATATTGAGCCAACCAGCCGAGTAGGTTTGGCAACTCTGCCAAACGGTCGTGATATGCGGGTTTCGTCTGCCGGTATTTCAGACATGGTTTTGTTTTAACACCCGATTAATCTTCACCCTGAGGAGAAACATTGTATAGCTCCAAAGAAGACATTGAAGACATCAGTACCCTGATGAAGGATATCCAGGAAGGGAAAATCTCCAGAAACAAAAACTACTTCACACTGGCTAAAAACAAGGAATTCAACAGGTTTAAAAGAGCAAAACTATTAATATCGTTACTTGAAGATCTTAACCGAACAGCGAAGATTACCGGTAACAAAATCGAAATAGCCCGCAAAGAGGGGTTGGTTGAGATCAAGCTTTTTAATCCGACATTGAAGTACAATCGAAAAGTGCTCGTCACTGAAGCGGAATTGGAGTTGCTGACTTCGCAGACCGATGTAATCTGTGTCGATTCCACCTGATTCGCTTTACTGTTCAGATCAAAGAGAAGGGTTTTACTCCTGGGGATTGAATGCAACTATCTAAAGAGATCTTTTTAAAGCTGAAAGAGAGCGTTTCCTTTTTCTCGTCATTCACCGATGGCGAATTACTGGCTCTGCTGAGGCTGGCAGTTAGCGAAAAGTATTCGGATGGCGATATTATCTTTAAAGAAAACTCAAAAGGAGAGGAGATGTATATCATCCTCTCCGGTAATGTCAAAATTACCAAGTATGTTGGTAACAAAAAGGAGGAGACCCTGACGATCTTACAACCAGGGGCCTGCTTCGGGGAAATGGGAGTAATAAATCAATCCCCAAGATCCGCCAGCGCCATCGTTGATGGGGGGGATGCGATTCTGCTGGTCATCAAGGAAAGCCTTTTATCACAGCATAACATGCTGCTGGCTTTTAAACTGTATCGCAATTTTGCCAAAATGCTGGCCGAGCGTCTGCGTGAAACCAATGAGAAGTTCCAGGCCGCAACAATGGGAGATCGCAACACCAGTGCCCAGATGAAGGAGTTGCTGAAGAAAAAACTGGAAAAGGGGCAATCGTTAAAAGGCGCCAATCTCAAAGGGGCTGATCTCTCTGGCATGTTTCTCAACAACGCGGATTTGAAAGGGACTGTATTTATCAACTCCAAGTTAAGCGAAACCAAATGTAAACAAGCAGACTTTACAGAAGCCAGCTTTGTCAATGCCGATCTGACGGCCATTACCTTTGACAGCGCGAATTTCACGGGCGCAGACTTTACAGGAGCAAAATTTAACAGGGTAGATTTCAGATCCTGCAACATGTCGGGGGCCAAATTTGTAGGCGCAGAACTGGCAGATTCCTATCGCTGGGATGAAGGCGGCAAACCGGAAAGTGATGCGACACCGACTGGAAATAACTCCAAAGAAACTTCATCTAAGAACTGAGCCACATCTTATAATCATCCAATTCAACCTTATCTCACCAGATCCGGCACAACTATGCGTGTTAGACTGTTTGTCTTAATTTGCTTTGTCGTTACGCTGTTTGCAAGTCAAAACCTGAATTGGATAAAGGCACAGGAAGCGGCGCCAGCGGTACCGAAAAGCAAAACACCTGCTGATATCGAATTCACCCGCCAGATGAGCAGAGCCAAAAAGGATCTGGAATGGAGTGAAACCTATTTCCAAAGTTATCAGATGACCAATGAGGTCTCGTATCTCAAACTCTCTGCACAATTCTGTATGAAATCTATCAGACGTCTGGCTGATACCCAGAATCAGTTGTCGCGGACAACAAAGTTCTATAACCTCGTCGACCAAAAAAGATTACATGCCTGTCAATACTATGATATGCTTCAAAAAAAATCTTTTCTGTTGCAATCTAGACATTTTTTAAACGATTCTGGCTCTTCCTGCCGTTAACTATATATTTTTCAAGAAACGACACCAAGCTTTCTGTCTCAGATGAACTTAACCGATCCAAGTCAAAACCTGGAAAAATACAAAAGTCTGCTTCGACAAAAACTCAAGGAGAACGAATCCGTTGATGCACAAAGCGTCGAAAAAGCCATTAAATTTGGAGAAAATGCCCATGAAGGGCAATACCGAAAAACAGGTGATCCCTATTTTGTGCACCCCCTCCGGGTTGCTCTTAGTGCCATAGAATACAACCTGGATACCAACACAATTATATCTTCATTACTGCATGACTCAGTTGAAGATACCGAGGGGGAAAAAGAGAAAAAAAAGATTCAGAGGCAGATCACCAAGCTGTTCGGAGAGACAGTCTCAGCCCTGGTCAATGCTCTGACCAAGGTTCGGGAGAACCAGAACCTCACCCTGTACAAGATCTTCCAGCTCGGAAACATTGATTTTCGGGTTATCCTGGTTAAGCTACTGGATCGACTTGACAATTTATCTGATTTAAGTTTTCTGCCCAGGGACAAACAGCGTCGGATTTGTCAGGAAACCATCGCCATCTACGCCGAAGTGGCTCAGGGGCTTGGATTGATAGACATCGAAGAGGAGCTGCGAGATCGGGTCTTTAAAACACTCTATCCCCATTCGTATAAAGCCACATCCAACAAGCTTGTCTCATTCTACAAAGAACGTAAACGAGCCATTCTGGGCATTATCAAACGAATAGAAAACAACACGCCAGCCGGTCTGATTATCTCAATCTCCCCTCAATACAAGCAACCTCAGGAATACCTCTTCAATCGCAGGGAAATAGATAGAGTCTTGAACGGGATTATTGTTGAAACCCACAGCACCATCGACTGTTACAATGTGCTGGGTTGTATTCATACCAGCTTTAGATCGATTCCCCAATCGATTTATGACTATATTTCCAACCCCAGAGCAAACGGATGGCGAGGGTTGACCACCAAAGTAATCATCAATGGGGAACGAATTCAGATATTTATTGTCACCAGGGATTTTCAGGAAGAAAACCGCAAGGGAATTCTAACCCTGTTGAATGAAGGGGTGTATCAATCCGAAAACTACAAGGAGTTCCTGAATCTCTATCTCGAAGTGGCTTCAGACAATATCCGGATCGATGATGTTTTTCGCTACAGCAAATCAAAGACCATACAAACCCTGACTCCCGCGGGTGATATTATTGAGCTCAGATATGGGGCGACCATTCTGGATTTTGCCTTTATGGTGCACACAGAACTTGGTCTTAAGAGTATTGGGGGTGTTATCGATAATGTTCGTTACCCGAGAGGGAAAATACTGGAAGATGGCATGATGGTCAAAGTGCTGACTTCGGACACCGTGGTAGCAGATGAAAGCTGGATCAATGAAGTCGTCATGCCTAAGTCGCGCAAGGAGATCATCAAATACTTAAACCAGAACTGATCCGTGATGCCGAACCTTAAAGTCAAGTCACAATCCTGTCCAGATTGCTTCCTCCCAGTTTCTCGTGTAGTTTGACAACCTCACCGATAATGATCAGGCTGGGTGGCTTGACATCATTTGAGCGGACAATTTCCGGCAAATTGGAAAGATTTCCTGTGATGACCTTCTGATTTCTGGTGGTCCCTTTCTGCACCACTGCTGCCGGCATATCGGATCTCATGCCGTGATTAATCAGCCCCTGGCAGACTTTTTCAATATTGGCAACTCCCATATAGAAAACAATGGTCTGGTTGGGATTCACCAGGCAGTTCCAGTTCAGATCGATACTGCCATCTTTTAGGTGGCCGGTTACCAAGGTGCAGGATTGAGCGTAATCCCGATGGGTTAACGGAATTCCGGCATAGGTGCTGCAGCCGGATGCTGCCGTTACTCCCGGAACCACCTGGTAGGAAATGCCCTCTTTGATCAGCATTTCTACTTCCTCACCGCCTCTGCCAAATATAAACGGATCACCTCCCTTGAGACGCACAACCATTTTGCCCTCTTTGGCAAGATTTACCAGGGTTTGGTTGATCCCGTCCTGTGGCACGGTGTGTTGGGCACTTTTTTTCCCCACATAAATCAACTCGGCATCTCTCCTGGCATAATCAAGAATGGATGGAAATACCAAACGGTCGTAAACAATGGTGTCGGCATTCTGGATGAGACGAAGTGCCCTGAGAGTGAGGAGATCAGGGTCTCCCGGACCTGCCCCGACAAGACAGACCTGGCCGACACTGCCCTTCATGTCCTGCCGATTCTCAAATTCCTTATTGATCTGATCTTTTGCGGCCTTTTCATTGCCTGATAAAAACAGTTCGATAATGGGGCTGGCGAATATCCTATTCCAGAATCGCCTATTTTCATCCCTGTCCGAGTTCAGAGACTTCGATTTTTCCCTGAACTCATTGACCAGACTTGCTAATCTCCCATAGGCCTGAGGCAGCATAGCCTCCAGTTTCGATCTGATGATCCTGGCCAGAGTGGGCGAGGTGCCTCCTGTGGAAACAGCAATCAAAACAGGACTTCGATCAATAATGGATGGCATGGTAAAGGTGCAGAGCCTGGGATAATCCACCACATTCACCGGTATATTCCTGTCACGTGCCAGCCGAGCAACTTTTTCCCTTAGGATGTTATCGTCACTGGCAACAATTACCAGTTTACATCCCTCGATATCCTCATCGTTGAAAGCTCTGTCACAATGCTTGATCTTCCCTGTTTCGGCAAGCCTGGCCAGGCCAAGTTTCAATTCGGGAGAAACGAGCTTGATTTTTGCTCCGGCTTTGAGCAGTAGGTTTACTTTGCTTTCAGCATCATCATCGCCACCAACCACAAGGCAGGGTTGATTTTTGATATCGAGAAAGACCGGTAAGTAGTCCATTGGGTCGCTAATCCTTAAATATCGAAGTGGGTGCGGGCTTCTTTGAAATATCCGCAGAATGCCTATACATTATATGACAAATGCTGACAGTTTTACGAGCACAATTGTTTATGCTATATCAAAGGCGGTCATTATGTTCTTCGGTCCCTCCAAAGTAATTGATTCGTGTCAGATCTTCAACGGACAAATACCAAAAAGACTTGCCCTTGAGCCCAGCCATAGTAAAATTATCACTTGAAGACATCTGCCACCCAGTGTAGTAATGAGATTCAAACCGGAGCTGATTGAGGCTCCTTCAGTCCAAATTCTTCTCGTGGTTTTGCACGCCAACTTCAAAAAAACTTCAACCATCTAATATTATGCAAACAGATCAAAAATCATTGCTTTGTCCCGAATTGAAGCTCTACAAAAAAGGGAAGGTCAGGGAAGTTTACGATTTTGATGACAAATTGTTGATTGTTGCAACAGACAGTATCTCCGCATTTGACGTGGTGCTCCCCAGTCTGATTCCGGGAAAGGGAGGCCTCCTGAATAAAATCTCCAATTTTTGGTTCGATTTCTCCAAGGACATGATTAAGAATCACATCATTTCTGCAGAAATCGCCGATTTCCCCGGGGAATGTGCAAAATACAACGAAATACTTAAAGATCGATCGGTATTGGTTTGGAAAACCGAAATGGTGGAAATGGAAGCTATTGTCAGGGGCTATCTATCCGGTTCCGGGTATAAGGACTACCTGAAAAGCGGCGCCATTTGCGGAATCAAACTGCCACCCGGATTAAAAGAGTCGGCCAAGTTGGAGGAACCACTCTTCACTCCCTCAACCAAGGCGGAGACCGGGCATGACATGAATATTGATGAGCAGGAGCTGAGAAAGGTCATTGACGGGGCCATTGTCGATACAATCAAGGAGAAATCGCTTCAATTGTACAAAACTGCGGCCGATTATGCTTTAAGCAAAGGGATCATCATTGCGGACACCAAGTTCGAATTTGGACTTCTCAATGGCGAGATCATTCTTATTGATGAGGTCCTTACTCCCGATTCATCACGATTCTGGCCTGCTGATGAATATATGCCTGGACAGTCGCAACAGAGTTATGACAAGCAGATCATTCGCAACTACCTGTCCACACTCGACTGGGATAAAACCCCGCCCGGACCACAACTCCCGGAAGAGATTATCAGAAATACTCTCGCCAAATACGAAGAGGTCTATCAAAAACTGAGCTCCTGAACAGATGAGTAAATCAAAAACAACAATTATCGATTCCCTGGTTTCCATCGGTGCGGTCAAATTCGGGGAATTCACCCTCAAATCGGGAATCAAGTCGCCGATATATCTGGATCTCCGCCTGATTATCAGCTATCCCGAGCTCCTTTCACAAATCGCTGCCGTACTTGTTGATATCTGCAAGGAACTGAGTTTCGATCGAGTTGCCGGGATACCCTACACGGCACTGCCGATCGCCACAGCTTTCAGCCTGATTTCAAAAAAACCGATGATCTACTGCCGAAAAGAGATAAAAGACTACGGAACAGCCAAAAGAATTGAGGGAGTTTGGCAATCCGGAGAAAAGGTGCTGATCATTGATGATTTAATCACAGATGGTGGCTCAAAGCTGGAAACGTTCGAACTCTTTGAACAAAGCGGATTAGATATTACCGATACCGTAGTCCTGATCGACAGGGAACAGGGTGGCAGGGAGCGTCTGCAGGCAGTAGGATATCGACTGTTTTCAATTATCTCTATTTTTGAGATACTGGAGAGAATGAGAGAGACAAATCAGATCGATATAACCGAATATGATGACATCCTCAGTTTTTTAAAGTCGACCAGATCAACCCAAAAGCCTAAATAACCACCTCAGGGAGATAATCCGTGAACAGTCGATCCTTATTAACCGGTCTTGTGCTGCTGGTTCTGTTTTTCACCTTAATTAATAATTTCAAATGGGAGACGGCCCCTGCCATTGAGATCGGCTATAGTGACTTTCTCCAGAATCTCGACAGGGGGCAGATAGCCAGCGTCGTCATCAGCGGAAACAACATTAAAGGTGTTACCACCTCCGGCAAGGAGTTCAAAACAACCGGTACATACGACCCCGCCTTAATTGACAATCTCCGCAGTAAACGAGTTCGGATAAAAATCGAAGATGAGGAGGATACCCCCTGGTACTGGATTTTATTACTGCAATGGGGCCCTCTGCTCCTGCTGATCGGAGTCTGGATCTTCATGATGAGAAAAATGCCGGGATCGGGAAAGATTATGTCGATAGGTAAATCAAAAGCCAGAAAATATGAAGACCTGGGAAGCAAAATAACCTTCAGCGATGTGGCAGGTGTTGAAGAGGCAAAAGAAGAGTTGGCTGAAATAGTTGATTTTTTAAGAGATCCCGGAAAATTCCAGAAACTGGGCGGTAAGATTCCCAGGGGTGTGTTAATGGTGGGCCCCCCGGGAACCGGAAAGACTCTCTTGGCAAAAGCCGTGGCCGGCGAGGCCGGTGTGCAGTTTTTCAGTATTTCGGGATCCGATTTTGTTGAGATGTTTGTTGGCGTTGGTGCCAGCCGCGTGAGAGATCTGTTTGAAGAGGGACATAAAAACTCTCCCTGTATTATTTTTATCGACGAAATTGATGCTGTCGGTCGACACAGGGGAGCGGGCCTCGGCAGCGGGCACGATGAACGGGAGCAAACCCTTAATGCACTCCTGGTTGAAATGGACGGGTTTGACGGATCTGAAGGAATTATCACCATCGCCGCCACCAATCGTGTCGATATTTTGGATCCGGCCCTGCTGAGACCCGGTCGGTTTGACAGGCAAGTCCATGTAGGATTGCCAGACATCAACGGTCGGAAAAAAATTCTGGAAGTGCACTCAAAAAAGATCCAGCTCTCACCCGACACTGACCTGACAGTTATTGCAAGGGGAACCCCGGGATTCAGCGGGGCGGATCTGGCTAATCTTGTCAATGAAAGTGCTTTGAGGGCTGCCCGATTGAACAAACCGGCTGTTATGCTGGAAGATATGGAATGGGCAAGGGATAAAGTCATGATGGGCTCTGAACGCAAATCCATGATCATGCAGGAAGATGAGAAAAGAGCCACAGCATTCCATGAAGCAGGCCACGCCCTTGTCGCCTATTATCTGGATAAAGCCGATCCCATCCATAAAATAACCATAATCCCCCGAGGTCAAGCCTTGGGATTGACATCTTTCCTCCCGGAAACTGATAAACTGAGCATGGAAAAAGAGGCTTTGATCGCCAAAATGGCGGTAGCCATGGGAGGTCGTGCAGCAGAAGAGCTCGTGTTGAAGGACTTCTCCACCGGGGTGGAAGGGGATCTGAAAAGCGCCACCAATATCGCTTACCAGATGGTTTGTAAATGGGGTATGAGTGAGAATCTTGGTGCCTTGTCCATCCCCCAAGGCGATAGCGGGAATTATCTGGCTATGGACTATAACGCGGAGGATCCGGCCTCTGAGGAAACCATGCAAAAGGTGGAACACGAAGTTCTGCATCTGATTGAGAAAAGTTACAGTAGTGCCAGAAGAATTCTGTCCGAGCATGCGGAACAGCTTGAGAAATTGGCTAATCTCCTGTTGGAAAAGGAAACCATCAGCTTGGATCAAGTCAAAGAGCTGTTTGAGGGGCCAGCGCTCGCTACTGATTAATTGGTTTTAATCCAATTGATCTGACATTTCTGTAAAATGATAGCTGGCCATCGTGGATCCTAACATTCAAAATGACTGACGACTGGCTTCTCATACACTTAAACCAAGTCCTTCTATACCGGTGCGATGAAATATCTGTTTCTAAAATTGCTTCCCAAAAATCTGACCAGCAAACTCATGGGAAAGCTGGCCGATCTCCAGGTTCCTTCCCCTCTGTTGCTTTCCTTTATTCGGATGTACAGCCGGTACTATAAGGTTAACCTAAGTGAGATCCGTCACCCGTTGAGTCGATTCAAATCATTCAATGAGTTCTTCACCCGGGAATTAAATCCCGGATCGAGGCCAATCGACCAGAAAACAGGTTCAATTGTCAGTCCGGTGGACGGCAGAATTGCAGAATTCGGAACCATAGAAAACCGTCTTCTGATCCAGACCAAAGGTATCTACTACTCTCTAACGGATCTTGTAGGAGAAAAACAGGCAGAAATATTTGAGAACGGATATTTTGTCACATTCTATCTGAGTCCTTCGGATTATCACCGAATTCATTCGCCCGCAGCGGGAACTGTGCATGAGTTCAGCTATTTTAACGGGAATCTTTGGCCCGTAAATGCAGTAGGTGTGACCAACGTTGGCGGATTGTTCTCCCTGAATGAGAGGATTGTCACTCAACTGGAAGGAAGTTTTGGTAAATTAGCCATTATCAAAGTTGGGGCGACCGTCGTCGGCAGGATAAAACTGGACTATAGCGACCTCACCTCCAATAGTGGCAAAAGATCCCAGGTTCATCTCCCCGTATTTCCTCCCAAAATCTATCAGAAAGGCCAGGAGATCGGGCAGTTTCAACTGGGAAGTACGGTGATCCTTCTGTTCGAAAAAGATCGTTTCAAACCTGCGCCCATTCGGCAGAATCAGGTTGTCAGGATGGGAGAATCCCTGGGATATGAAACCGATCCAGCCAGCGCCTGATCGTTTCGAATTGTGAAAACTCCTCCCTGAAGTCAGTACTAAACTGCATCTCCCGGCCACTTTCAGGGTGGGCAAAACTGAGGGAAGATGCATGAAGAAGCTGATGATCCAGCTTTCCGTACTCTCCAAATATTGGTTCCCTTACATTGTTCAGGAACTCCAGGAAATCATCATCTGACTGTCCATAAAGTTTGTCTCCCAGAATTGGAAATCCTATGTGTTCGGCATGACATCTGATCTGGTGGGTTCTACCGGTAAAAGTCCGAATTTCAGCCAGGGTTAATCCATTGCCACATGCCAGTTTTTTAAATATGGTTTTTGATGGTTTTCCCGAATCATCAACCACTTGTCGGATTCTGATATTACTCTGTTCCGGTCCGCACTTCTTTATAGGACGTTCAACCAATACTTCATCGTCGGGCATTTCACCCCGTAAAACAGCGTGATAAATCTTTTTGGGGATTCCATTAACAAACTGAGTGCCCAGTTTGGTTGCAATCTCTTTCGTCCTGGCTATCAGCAACACACCAGATGTCTCCTTATCCAGTCGGTGAACCGCATACAGCTCGGGATACCCTTCCTTTTCTTTGAGGATATTAATCAGCGTGTTTCGATAGTATCGACCCGACTCAGCAATGGGAATATTGCCGCTTTTCTGCACAACAAGAATATATCGGTCCAGGTACATAATCAAATAGCGGTCATCAACCTCCGGCTCCAGGGACCGGGGTCTTTCATAACTGATAACATCCTTACTCTTCAGGGTTTTGCCCGGAGAGGTTTTCTTACCGTTCAGTTTGATCGCACCCGAACGAATTGACTTCAGCCAGTTTTCCCTGTCCTGATACGGGAATCTTTTGACCAGAAAGTCGATCAGCTTTTCGTTTTCCTTGTGTCGTGTATAACAGAATGTCTGCATGGTCTCCCGGAGATTATAAAACGATTAATCCTAAACTCATTCCGCTACCACTATACAATCTGTAACAGGATCGGAATAGAACCCGCATCACTTTCATGGATGATTGTCTCCGGAGGAAGCCAAGCTATGGATGCACTTGCTATCGCAGGGTTTATGCTATATCGTAATAACGGTTCAGTGTGAATCCTGCTTCAGATTAACTATCATTTAAAAACATGAACGCCAGTATCCTTATAGTCTCATCAGATGATTTTCCCAGCCCGCTGACCCGCCAACTGGAGAAATCAAGCGACTCCTGTTACTACTCCAGGGGAGTGTTAAAGACAAGGGAAACCCTGGAAAACGTTCACATTGATGCCATTGTCTGGCTTTTCAAGGAAAATGAAAGTGCTCTGGCGAGGGATCTGCTTAAGGTTTTCAATCTCCATATCAATATTCCTATCATTTTCATCACTGAAAATTACAAGCAACTTGATTTCGCAGAAAATATCAAAGGCTTATTCGCCAATCTTGATCTGAATGACGATCTCGGTGATATCATTAGAACAGTTGAAACTGCCTGTAATCATTCCCTGGTCAAAGAACACACTCCGACTGCCGACAACAGGGCTAAGGAGATTGAATTTAAAAATGCGGTTTCACAGATAGTCGAAGGTGCTGATCCAAAAGAACAGGCAGGTCTTGAGGCCCAATCCAATCGTCTGGGTCAGATTGATCTGTGGGAGGCGGTTGACAGCAATGAGAAACAGATTCTTGCAGGAGTAACAGAGGTAGAAACAAAGAAATCCAAAGGATCCAAACTCAAGCTCTTTAGAAAAAAGGGTTAGATCCGCTCGGTTTCACAATCGCAGTTGGGACAAGCTTCGATACGGTTTCCCTGACTATCGCGAACGCATTTCTGCTCAGTTACAGCGCCACCACAATGTCCCTTGATTTGTTTTCCCCTGAAAATCATCCCCAGTGACAGACCGGTCATCGCAAGGGCAAAGAGAACTACGGTTGCCAGATACGTTTCCATTTTAATTAGAAGTTAAAGTTACTTTTAAAGTCTGGTGTGGATTTTTCGACCAAACCATCCTCGGTTCTTAATATCCATAATACAGCAATCCGCTGATTCATGGCAAATCGATATCCCTTTTCGTACCCCATAACGACGAGGGCTGTTGCCAAAGCGTCGGCTGTCATACAGGCGCGATGTACAACACTGACGGAAGCGATATTGTTTGAACTCGGTCTGCCGTCAAAAGGATTTATCGTGTGAGAATAACGAACTCCGTTGATTTCATAGAAATTTCGATAGTCCCCTGAAGTCGCCATACTGGCATTTTCAAACTCAAGTATCTTGAATAAACTCCGTTTGCTGATTTCAGGCTTCTCAATAGCCACCCGCCAGGGCATCTGCTTCTTTTTCACCCCACGAGTCCTTATTTCACCACCAATCTCAACCAGATAGTTCGCTACCTCGTACTCTTCCAGGAATTGAGCGACACGATCTACGGCAAATCCCTTGGCAATAGCAGAGAGATTCAGTTTCAGAGAAGGAAGGGCTTTTCGCAGCGATCGCGATTTTGCATCCAATTGCAGGTTTGTAAAGCCTGTATCTGCCAATGCCTGTTGAATATCATTTTCAGAAGGGACTTCAGTCGGGCGTTCTTTTTTGCCGAATCCCCATAGTTCGATCAAGCCTCCCAGGGTGATATCAAATGCTCCCGAGGAACTTTCGCTGATCTCCATAGCTTCTGACAATACCTCAAATAACTCCGGTGAGATCGCTTGCGGTTTCGTACTTTCAGATTGATTAAACCTGGTAATCTCTGATTCGGGATGAAAAACGGACATGGAATTTTCCACATCCGTTAGCAGGCTTACGATCCCGGAAAGCAGATTATCCCGGTCTATCCCGGGAAAGGGTTGGGCTATCTTTATGGAATAGGTAGTACCCAGGGCAAACCCGGAAAACTCGATAGGTTCGGGCTCCGGCTTTTCACAAGAGATCAATAAAATCAGCGATATTACCAGTGCCCAATACAGTGCTTTCTTACTCAAATCTTGGATCCTGCGCATTTATCCGCCGAAGTCATCCAGCAGAATATTTTCAGGCTCAACGCCCAGGTTCTCCAAGAGATTAATTACAGCGGAACTCATTAGAGGGGGACCACACATATAATATTCACAATCTTCCGGTGCAGGATGATCTTTCAGGTATTCATCGAAGAGTACCTGGTGGATAAATCCGGTTAGCCCGGTCCAATTATCCTCCGGCATAGGTTCGGAGAGAGCCACGTGCCAACTGAAATTTTCGTTTTCTTCCTGGAGCTTGTCGAATTCCTCTACATAAAACATTTCGCGCAGACTCCTGGCACCATACCAGTAGCTGATTTTCCGCGTGCTGCTCAACCGTTTCAACTGATCGAAGATGTGCGACCTCATCGGCGCCATGCCGGCTCCACCCCCGATGAAGACCATTTCAGCATCGGTCTCCTTGGCGAAAAACTCACCAAAAGGTCCTGAAATTATAACTTTATCGCCGGGTTTGAGGTTAAAAATATACGAGGACATAACTCCCGGGGGGATGGAATCAGGAGCTCCCGGGGGAGGCGTAGCTATCCTGACGTTTAATTTGATAATTCCTTTTTCTTCAGGATAGTTCGCCATGGAGTATGCTCTCATGGCCTCTTCCTTGACAATCGATTCATAACGCCAGATATTGAACCGGTCCCAATCAGGATGATACTCCTTTTCAATATCGAAATCCTTATAGCTCAGCTTGTGTGGGGGGCATTCGATCTGAATATACCCACCTGCCCTGAAATCGACGTTTTCTCCTTCCGGCAACTTCAGGGTAAGTTCCTTGATAAAGGTCGCTACATTAGGATTGGATTCCACCTCGCACTCCCATTTTTTAACGGAAAAGACTTCGGGCGGAATTTCGATTTTCATATCCCTTTTTACAGCTACCTGACAGGAAAGCCTCACTCCTTCCCCGGCTTCCCTGCTCTTGATATGGACAGTCTCCGTGGGAAGAATATCACCACCACCTTCTGAAATGGTGCACTTGCACTGGGCACAAGTTCCCCCGCCACCGCAGGCGGAGGGAAGAAAAATATTACTCGATGCAAGAGTAGTCAGAAGTTTTCCGCCTGCAGGTACCTTAATGGAGTTGTCCGGATCGTCGTTGATCAGAATGGAAACATCCCCCGAAACAACCAGCTTTGATCTGGCAAAAAGGATTACGATGACAAGGCTAAGTACGATGCCCGTGAACATTCCGACACCCAAGTAAATTTCAATCATTTTCTTCTACCTTCGTACAGAGATATTGATTTGATTGTGGATTGAACTGTTCAATTCAAAATAGCGAAATCCTATAGTTGAATTCCGGAAAATGACATAAACGCCATCGCCATCAACCCGACAGTAATAAATGTGATTCCCAATCCCCGCAAACCGGCGGGAACGTCGCTGAATGCCAGTTTTTCCCTGATCCCTGCCAATGCAACTATAGCCAAAGCCCAACCGACACCGCTTCCCAATCCAAACACAACACTTTCTCCAAAATTAAAGTTGCGTTCAACCATAAACAACGAACCGGCCAGGATAGCACAGTTAACGGTGATTAAAGGCAGAAATACTCCCAGGGCATTATAGAGTTTGGGAACGTACTTATCCAAAAACATTTCCAGAATCTGAACCATCGCCGCTATAACACCGATATAGCTGATTAAACCTACAAAACTCAAATCAACCCCAGCCAAACCGGCCCAGGCCAAAGCTCCCTTTTTCAAAATATAGTTATATATCAGATAATTAACAGGCACGGTGATGGTCTGCACAACGACAACGGCGATCCCCAATCCCAGGGCGGTGTCAACCTTTTTTGAAACCGCCAGAAAGGTACACATTCCCAGGAAAAACGCCAACGCCATGTTTTCAACGAAAATCGCTTTTACAAACAGACTTAAATAGGCTTCCAACATTTTAGTTATCCTCTTCTATCTGATCTTTTTTCCATGTTCGTAGTGCCCAGATGAAAAACCCGATTAAGAAAAACGCACTCGGGGGCAATACCAGTAATCCATTGGTTACGTACCATCCCCCTTCGGTTGTTGGGGTCAATATGTTGTATCCAAGAAACTTGCCTGTCCCCAGGATCTCTCTAAAGGTTCCCACGCTCACCAGGATCAGTGCATACCCCAGGGCGTTTCCCAACCCGTCAAAGAAACTCAAAACGGGTCCGTTTTTCATGGCAAAGGCTTCGGCTCTTCCCATGACAATACAGTTGGTGATAATCAATCCGACATACACGGATAATCGCCTACTGATATCATAGGCATATGCCTTCAGCGCCTGATCTACAATAATGACAAGCGATGCGATGATGGTCATCTGAACGATGATTCTGATATTGGTTGGTACATGTTTCCGTATCAGGCTCACTGACAGGTTGGACAGGCTGTTGACAAACACCAGTGCCAGCGACATTGCGATAACGGTGTCCATTTTCCCGGTTACTGCCAGGGCCGAACAGATTCCAAGGATCTGTAAAGCAATCGGATTATTCTTAAATATCGGTTCGAATAGAACCTCGGTTACCTTAGCCATTGTCCACTCCTTGATTTCTGAATTTCCTCAAATACTTACCGAATCCGTTGTCTCCCAGCCAGAAATGCATGAGATTCCTGACGCCATTGTTTGTGAGGGTGGCTCCGGCCAATCCGTCGACCTGATGTATTGCTTCAGGTCTATCCTTATTGACCTCGCCTTTCAGCACGGTAATCGACAACGCTCCCTCCTGATTAAATAGTTTCTTCCCCTCCCATTTGGCCTGCCAGACCGGATTATCGATCTCTCCGCCAAGACCGGGTGTTTCACCATGATCATAAAAGCTGTAGCCTTTTACTGTGTTTCCGTCTTTCTCAATAGCGAGAAATGCATACATGGTGGACCAGAGTCCTTTGCCGTATACGGGAATGATAATCGTTTCCAGTTCGCCGTCTTTGTTAACCAGGTAGACCTCTGCGGTTTTAACCATCCTTTTGATATTTGCTATATCATCTTCAGCAGGGATCGCCCTGCTGAGGTCGGGTTTGGTAACCGCCTCTCTGGCGTCATAGGTTGCCGGGTCAACGGAATCATCATATTCTCCTGTTTCGAGATTAACATATTTGACCTCGATATTCTCAAACAACGCATCGATACTCTTACCTTCCTCCAGCAAACCTCCCGCTTTCAGGATGTTGGTTTTTGTGAACAGAGCCTTGTTTCTTTCCTGGCGAGGTCTCAGTTTCACTGCGGCTGTTGAAACCAGAACGGAACAGACAAAGCATAACAGTACCGCTACAGTGATCGTTTTTCCTATTGTTTCATTCGCCATTGCGTTGCTCCCTCCGTTTGATATTCGCTTTCACTACATAATAGTCTATGACAGGAGCCCAGACATTCCCGAACAGGATTGCGAGCATCATTCCCTCGGGAAAGGCGGGATTGACCACCCTGACCAGAATAACCATGAAGCCGATCAAGATTCCGTAGATCCATTGGCCTGTTTGAGTCATTGCGGCGGATACCGGATCAGTCGCCATAAAAACAAGACCAAAGGCAAAACCACCCAGAACCAGATGCCATGCCGGTGTCATGGCAAACATATAATTGGTGGTACTTCCGATTGAGTTGAATATGAAGGCCAAACCGAAGGCCCCTATCAAGACACTGATCATGATGCGCCAAGAAGCGATACCGCTTGCGATCAGAATAACAGCGCCGATCAGACAGGCCAGTGCAGATGTTTCACCTATTGAACCGGGTATAAAACCAAGAAAGGCATCCATCCAGGAAAACGAACTCTCCATGGCTTCGACACCACTGGACGCTGCCAGACTGAGAGGGGTTGCCCCGCTGAAACCATCTGCCGCTACCCAAACAGCATCTCCGGAGATCTGAGCCGGGTAGGCGAAAAAGAGAAAAGCTCTTCCGGTTAATGCGGGATTTAAGAAGTTCTTGCCCACACCGCCAAACAACTCCTTGCCGACTACAATCCCGAAAGTGATTCCCAAGGCCGCCTGCCAGAACGGAATGTTTGGAGGAAGAATGAGGGGAAACAGTATGCCTGTTACCAGAAATCCCTCGTTGATTTCATGTCCCCTGACGATAGCAAACAGACTCTCCCAGAATCCGCCGACTACATAAGTCAGAATAAGCAATGGCAGGAAATAGAGAGCACCGTGAACCACATTTGACCAGATACTCTGAGCATCATAGCCGCTACCTAAAAAATCTATGATCACCGATCGCCAACCCGATGCCGAGACACCCATTTCATTCAAAGCCACGTTTGCCTGAAGACCGGTATTGTACATTGAGAAGAGTATACAGGGGACCAGGGCAATCACAACGGTTATCATCAGTCGTTTCAGATCAAGACTGTCTCTGACGTGTGATGACTCTTTGGTGACTTCTCCCGGAGAATAGAGAAAAGTATCGATCATCTCGTAAAGCGCATACAGCTTCTCGAACCTGCCGCCCTTCTCAAATCGATCCTGTTGACTATCCAGGAAGTTTCTTAAAAATTTCATTTAACCATCCCTTTCAATTCGTTCCAGATTTTTTCTTAAAATCGGACCATAATCATATTTCCCCGGACAGACAAAAGTGCACAATCCGAGATCTTCTTCATCCAATTCCAGGCAACCCAACTGCTGGGCCTTATCCGTATCTTCAACGATTATCGATCGCAAAAGAAACGTGGGTTGGATATCCAATGGCATAATCTTCTCATACATACCTATCGGTACCATTGTCCGCTTGTTACCCTCCTGGGACGTTGTATACGCAAACTTCTTTCCGGGTAGTAATTTGGACAGAAAGACATTTTTAACCGAGAATTTGTTTAATCCTGGTGCCATCCAACCCAAAAATTCCCGTTTGGTTCCTTCCTCCAGAACGGCAACTTGCATGTGGTAACGCCCCAGATAACCGTAAGCATCATCTGTTTTTCGACCTGAAAGAACAGGACCTGAAATAATTCTGTTGTCTTTATTGCTTACCTCGCCGTTGGTAAGGTCTTTTAGATTGGCACCCAGCCTTGTCCTCAGCAATCTTGGTTTGTTAACTTCAGGCCCGGCCAGAGAGATGACCCGTTCGACAAACAGCTTTCCGGTTGTGAAAAGTTTGCCGACAGCAATCACGTCCTGGTAATTGATGTGCCAGACCATTTTGTTGGTGCTGACGGGATCCAGAAAGTGTATATGAGTTCCCACCAGGCCCGCGGGATGTTGTCCTGCAAACTCCTCAATAGTCACTTCGGGAAGATCCTCACCAGGTATTTTCGCCCCGGGTGCCTTGCAGAGGAACACCTTGCCATCGGTCAGTCGTGAAATCACCTTCAGACCATTGACAAAAGCTCCTCTCTGTTCATCGATAAAAAGCTCCGGATTTGCCGCAAGAGGATTTGTATCAATAGCTGTTACAAAGATCGATCTTGGCTCACTCCCCGGAACAGGTGTTTTACTGTAAGGTCGTGTGCGAAATGATACCCAAAGTCCGGAATCGATCAGGTTTTTTACCACCTGTTCCCGATTCAACGTTGTCAACTCTGACTCCGAACAGGCCGTAAAAACCACTTCATCATCACCTTCGAGATCAATGACAACAGACTGTAAAACCCTTTTTTCGCCCCGGTTAACTGCCGAAACCTTACCAGAGCCGGGGGAGGTAAAAACCACGCCCGGGTTTTTTTTGTCTTCAAACAAGACTTGGCCAAGACTAACGGTGTCACCAACATTGACCTTCATCGTTGGTTTCATGCCATTGAAATCGTCCCCCACCACAGCGACCGAACTGATTTTCTTACCTTCTTCAATAATCTGTTCAGGAGTTCCGCTAATGGGAATATCCAATCCTTTCTTGATAGTGATCATCTTTCAATCAATCCTATGTCTATACTTCACTTGGAATTTTGATTTTTTGTAGTAAAGGAATATAGATCTGCTTTTGAATAAAAAAAATTGAACAAAAATATAAAAAAAATTGTATTAACTATAGAGCCATTTCACCTATTTTGGCAATATTGACCTTCATAATATATAGATTTGATCGAGCTTCAGCCAAATAAAGGTAATTTTATTCTTTGCAATCCTGTCCTCAAACAATCTTATGCACATCTGCCAATTTCTCAATTTTGATCGAGATTGCAGGATCTAAATACAATTATTTGCTGCCGATATTAACATAATAAAACACAATAAAGAAAGCGAAAGATGAATGAGACCGTTTCCGCTGTCTTTAAAAGATGGAAGAGATTTTGGAACTGCTCTCCCCATCGACACAACACAGCGGGTTTAGGCTGACAAAGAACGACAGAACTGTTAAACAGAAACTCACCATCCAGAATTCAGCTAATAACGGCTGAGATTAAATCACGAGAAGAGAATAAGATGAGAATCGACGAGTTAAAAAAAGACTTTGATTACGCTCATGACAGAATCGACATAATCGAAGGGTATCTTTGAATTAGAGAAACTATCTCAGGAACTGGAAGAACTGGAGTTCATCGCCTCCCAGGACTCTTTCTGGCAAAAACCGAGTGACGAAAGAACTTCGACTTTGAGGAAAATCTCAAATATCAATTCCGTCCAGGAAAGATGGGATAAGCTCCAACTCTTACGCCAGGACATAGAGTCCGCGCTGGAACTTCTCGACCTTGAGGAAGACCAAGAGCTCACACAGGAAGTTGTGCAACACCTATCCGCCATTGGCAAACTAATTCGTCATTTCGAGTTGAATCATCTATTGGGGGGACCGCAGGATTATTGTAGTGCCATTCTAACGATTAATCCCGGCGCCGGTGGCACGGAATCGATGGATTGGGCTTCAATGCTTCTCAGGATGTATAAGCGCTGGGGAGAAGAAAATGCGGACAAAGTCACCATAATGGATTTTCAGGCAGGGGATGAAGCAGGGGTCAAGTCCGTTACGATAGGAATCGAAGGGGACTACATCTACGGAAAACTGAAGACGGAAGTTGGCATTCACAGATTGGTCCGATTATCACCGTTTGACACTAACAAAAGAAGACATACCTCTTTTGCGTCTGTATTCGTTTATCCTGATATTGAAGATGAGATCGAGGTAAGTATCAATGAAGGCGATTTGAGAATTGATACCTACAGATCCAGCGGTGCTGGTGGGCAGCATGTCAATGTCACCGATTCCGCTGTCAGGATAACCCACATTCCCACTGGGATTGTTGTGCAGTGTCAAAACGAACGATCTCAGCACAAAAATAAATCTACAGCTATGAAAATGCTGAAGGGTGCGCTTTTCAAACTTGAAGAGGAGAAGTTACAAGCAGAAAAAGATGCGATGAACAAAACCAAGAAAGATATCTCCTGGGGAAGCCAGGTAAGAAGTTATGTTCTGCATCCATACCAAATGGTGAAAGACCACCGTTCAGGTTATGAATCCTCCGATACGGGTGGCATTTTAAATGGTCAGATCAATCCGGTGATTGAAGCTATGTTAACCCATCTTGCCACCGAAAAATAAATCTCCTGCCCTGCCGGCAGGAGATTTGGATCAGAGCCGGAGTATCCGCGAATCAAGAACCTTCATCCCGTTTTAAAAACGGATACCCCCCCTCTCTGAAGTAAAAAAACGGATTCAGGATCAGGTTTTTCTCTAACTGCTGCAGATACTCCCTTTCCTTTGTTACAACACGACGAAATGTCCAAAGACCACCCATTTTCTTTTGAGCAAGTTCCAGGTGGCCGAAGTCCAGAAAGAACCGTTTATCTTCCTTGTTGATATAGAGAATTTTTGGCAGGAATTCGATATGGTTGTTGGAGCTGTTAACATGTATTTTATTGCCGTCTAACGATAACGTATAACGCACTCCGGTTGTAGGGTACCAGAATGGGTTATTCGCATAGCTCTTAACCAGCTCCGGAGGATAGAAACGAGCGACTGGAGTAAGCCCGTTATTTCCTTCGGTAAGTTTCCCCTGGACATCGACCAGGACCGGTGTTTTAAAATCAACAAACTTCTTGAACTGTGCTCTCCTTGTCGTTTTATTGACCAGCTTCACCCCGATAGAGTTAATGGAGTAGAGCATCAGAAGGTTTTGTGGAGGATCATAGAGAACATCTTCAACACTGAAGATCTTCGACGCATAATCAACAGGCGCTTCCAACCTGCGGGTGATATTGGGGGTGTTGAATCGAATTTCCAGCACAATTTGATCCGTCAAGGGGATTTGATTACTCATCGAACGGATCTCTGTCAGGTCCAATTTGCCTGCCAGTAATACCCTGTACCATTTTGTCAGTTCCTCTTTAACCCTTTTATGATCCGGTGTGAGTGAATTTGCCCTTTCAAGTCTGCGAAAGGCCATGAGGTATTTTTTTTCTTTAACATACTTATCATAACGTTCCAGCAGGTCTTCGGTGGTTTTTAGAGCAGTCCTCTGGTAAGCTTCCCGGTAATCGGTGTTTCCGGGAGAACCGGTGTATGCGCGGTGAAACTCGATGTTTGCCTCTTCATAACGCCCCTGTTTCTCTAGTTCCACCCCTCTATAGTAGTTGTAATTACAAGCCTGCAGCAGAAGAATTATCAATCCTGCAACACAGATGGTTCCAAATCGGTAATGATATTTTTTATTCATTCATTTCAATTGGTTCGATTTGATATACCTTGCTTCCATTAGATAATGAAAGTCGCTAAGATTGGAAAAAGCCCTACCATTCACCCAACGCTTTAAGCTCCTGCAGCTCGATATTGAATATCCCTTTTTGAAATCGAATCTCATCTTCCGTGCCGTCCGGCCAAATCCAGGGATTTATCTCATTCAATCTGTTCAGAACATTCTTCCTTGTTTCTTCATCATCAACAATCGACAGAGCCAACATTAACAGAGCCAGATCATTTTTCGGTTCAGATTTCAGGGCATCACGTGCTGACTTTTCAACCCATGAGGCTGGCCTGGCGTTCAGATGATATATTTCAGCAAGTAACGCCAAAATTCTTGCGTTACTGACATGCTTGGCTGCTTGAGCGCGCAACAGCTCTTCCGCAGCCGAAAGTAATTGCTCCCGCTCCACTTTGGTCAAATCTCCCGCAATAATCAACATTCCCTCGGCCAAATCTGCCACCAAGGCCGGATGAGTATTTGGCCCTGTTAAATCCTGTATATGAAGCATCAACCGGATTTCCGGAATAACCGAAGGTTGGTAGAGTATTTGTCGAAAATAAAACATCTGACGAATGCCTTTGGCACTGTGTTGCGGGAACTTAAATACCTCTTTGCTTTGATATTCCGGCCGAATCCAGGCTGCTGTCTCCCCAAGGATTTTATCGAATTCAACTTCCAGGTTGGTAGTGTTGAAGGATGTGATAAACCGCTTTTGCTTTTCCACATCACCCAGTCGCCTGACCATGATTTCCACCGTCCCGTAATCAAGGACGATCTGAAATGATCCCGAGATTTGAATCGATTGGCGGCTTGAAATCGGGGCCTTTTTATCGGATTTGTACTGCCAGAGCCTGACAGTATTTAATGATTGGAAATCACAGTCAAAACGGCGGAGGAAAGACTCTGCCCTTGCTTGGAAGTAAAAACCCAACCAGTTGTCTGGTTGATGGGGGCGCTGGTTGTCAAACGGAAGTACAGCAACCAGCTCTTTGCTTTGCAGGGAAGCCGGTAGGACACATATTATCGAAAAGAGCACCGGAAGTGATCTTAACAACTTGAGAGCAAAGCCCATCTTGAATCAGATTAAAACTGATGCCTGTACAAACTTTCCTGAGATTGAGATTCACTTGTCTGGTCGGTTTCGCCACCACCCTGTTCTTGAGAACTTGAATCGACATTACCAATCTCCTGCACCAGGCTCTGCATTTTCTCTTCATACTGCCGTTTTATTTCTTCAAGTTCCGTCACCCTGGCCTGGAGTTCTTCAATTTTCTGAACGGCGTTTCTGACCTTTTCCTGCAGTTGATCTAATATCTCCATAATTCTCCTTCCGTAACTGGATTCGTAAGCAATAGACAACCAATCCGAATCGGCTGTCCTTTTCTCAATAAAACGTAAAACTGCTAACCCTGAGCGACGTACTCAACAATCCTGTCAATATCCTTTCCCGATCGATCCTTAGGAGTCCAATCGAACGTTCAAGGCGTTTAATATTGGCATATTGTAATCAATCTCGATCTCTTTTCGCAATTGGTTTATTAGGCCGCTTAGTACTATTTCCGCTTTCTGTCTCTGCATCATCCCTTCGAGCATTGTCAGGGTCTGCAAACTCTGTTCGTTCAGAACACCTTTTTTCTTCTCAACCAGGTAAACAAGGTAACCTCTTGAGGAATCCTCAATAGACGCGATCTGCCCCTCTCTCATCTTGAAAACTTCAGTTTTAAACTGGTTGCTAACCCGAAGCTTATCGATCTGCCGATCGGAAAACTTGAAAGAGGCAGGAGTAATTATTGTCTTCAATGTTTTTGCCAAATTATCGAAATCTTTTTCGGTCTTGGTCTCTTTGGCAAAAGCAAGCAGTTTCTCCCTTGCCAGGTTTTTCTTTTGCTCTTCCTGTGCATAGTACCTGACCTGCTCTTTCACATCAGCAAGCGGTTTGATAAAAGGATCCTTTATCTCGGCAATCTCGTAAACAACGATGCCTTCTCCTCCGGGAAGAGTATACTGGCCCAACTGACCCTTTTGTTTCTCTTTCAATCCCTGGTAGATCTGATATGCAAATCCGATTACATCCAACTCTTTTGAATCATCAAACAACTCCGTTTTCGTAAGGGTTTTCTCAACGGATTTGGCAATTTCGGTGATGGACTGGATTTCGCCCTTGACAAGTTTATCGACCGAATTCGTCAGGCGTCGTTTGGATTTATTAAGACGAATCGTTTTGACGATCTCCTCCTTAACCTCTTCAAACGGCTTTATCCTCTCTTCTTTTTTGTCCAGCAATTCCACAATGTGATAGCCAAATCCACTTTTAAACGGTTCTGAGATATCATTTTTCTTCATCCCCTCAACAACCGTTTCAAATTCGCTGACAAAGGTACCCTTTTCTACCCAACCCAGATCACCTCCTTTTTTAGCCGATCCAGGATCCTGCGAATGAACCTTGGCGAGTTCGACAAATAGCTTCCTGTTTTTAAGCAATCTTTTGTATAGGGCATCTGCTTTCTTTTTGGCTTTTTCAGCCTCATCCCCGGACATTGCCTGGGGAACGGAAATCAGGATGTGCCTGCTGAGAAACTGCGCCTTTTCCGTGAATTCGTCCTGCCGATTGTTCTCATAATAGCGAGTTACCTCCTTATCCCGAACGGTTACCTTGTCGTCGACATCGTCGACCCCTAATACAAAGTAATTCAGAGCATACTGACTTTTCTGTTGGAAATCCGATTTGTGAAGCTCGTAGTAGGAATTGATCTCCTTGTCGGTGATTTTGACCTCCTTGGAGAAGAGTGATGGATCGAAATCGATCACCTTTACTTTCATCTGCGACTCATACCGCATGTATTCTTCCTCCAGGGACTGGCGACTAAACAGTGCACCTGCTCCCACAAACTTGAAGTACTTTTGGGTCAGCAGGCTTTCTTTCAGATCTTTTTCATATTTCAGTTTGTCGATTCGAAGATTATTCAACCTGCTTTGGTATTTGGAGGGATCAAAACGTTCATCGGTCAAAAAAGCCGGTGTGGTGTATATCTCGTGGGCGAGCTCTTTGTTTGAAACTGCCAGTCCGTTTTTCGAAGCACTTTTAAGCAGCAGGGCGTTGCTGGTTAGCTGCTTGATGATCTGGGACTCGAGGTTGATCATCTCCAGATATTGGGATGCGTTCGCGCCATACTTGGCCCTGATCTCTTCCCTCGCATTTTCATAAGCTCTTTGATAGCGGTCCAGCTTAACCTCGTAACCATCAATGGTCACCAATGTGTTAGAGCTTTGACTTCGATATGTCGAAATTCCGAAAAACGCCATTACCAGTACGACAATCCCGACAACAAATTTTACACCAAATGATTGAACGTTATCCCGAATTAAATTTAACATTAAAACAATTCCCGATTTGGAGTTTTATATGGACCTGCACCGAATGCCTGTTCGATGGGCTAGCATAGAAATCTGATCAAAAAGCATAAACTACAACAGTTTTCTATTCCTGAAAACCGGATTTTTCACTTTTTGGTCTCCGCTGATAACATTTTGGAAGGTTTGCTACACCAACAAATCTTGAATGAGACCGAAAAAGTTCTGATCTTGTTGAGACCGATAGAACCATCCCAGGTGAATATTGCATTGACGGCAGATAGCCACCTGCCATTCAAATCCTTCAAACCAGGTCCATTCGCTGGTCGGGACCCCCATGGATATACATCCATCTGCAGATTGAAAACAGCCGATACGAAAAACATAACCTCCGGGGTTTAAAAAGGTGTGTTCAAACTCACCAGCCACCTCGATGCGTTGATTGGGAAGGGTGATTTTGTTCTCACATTGCTTGCAGAGAAGATACTTTTCCTCTTTTTTTTCAGTATCATCTTCAATATCTATTAGTGTGTTTTTACTTTTCTCCGGCTCACTCTTTTTTAGTAACCAAAGAATCTCATGAGAATGAACTTCGGAAAAACCGGACAATATCCCACTCATTTTATCCCTCCCTGTGATGTGGTACCTGAATTATTTTTTGCATGATGAATCCGGATAGGCAACCCTGAAAACAAGCAATATCTGCCTCTGGTAAATCAAACTAGATGCTTGAGCAGTGTATTCATCAATTATATCTATTTGAAGAAATCCAACTCCTGAAATTCCGGTGGACAGGTAATGTCAGAGAACTTTGGATATTGAACTGCAGTAATGGTCCTGATTTCGCCTTCTTTGAAAGCACCGGAAGCGTTGTGAAATCTCCTGATTGTTGATACCGAATAACAATGATTGATTGACGGTATTCGCTGATCAATTCTATAACCTTAGAATACAAAAAGAACTTCGTTTTGATAGATCTTGACTAATCCGGCAGATGATCCAGACAGGTGGTAATGGAAGAGACAAACAGACCTTTAGATCTGACTAAATTCGACAAAATATTCACCCTCGGCCCCAAGGGAACTTTTAGTAATCAAGCTGCAAGTCTGGTGGGGGGGACGACGATTGAGGACATTCACTACACTACAACCATTCCTCAAATTGCGGATGCAGTTGAAAAAAGTGAACATGTTCTGGGCGTAATGCCTATTGAGAATTCCATTGGAGGAATGGTTGGGCAGGCACAGGATGCACTGATTCAATCCAATATCGTCATCGTTAATGAGCTGATGCTGGAAATACGTTTCAGCCTGGTCTCCCATGTCCCGCTTAATGAAGTAAAACAGTTCTTCAGCCACACTGAGGCGTTTAATCAGACCATGATATTTACTGCCAAGCAGATGCCGGATGCCAGCGTGATCTTTTCCAACTCAAATATACATTCAGGCGAGCTGTTTCTTGAACGACCGGATGAACCGGTTGCCGCGATCGTTCCTTTGATTCATGCCGAAATCAATCCGAATTTCAAGGAGAAGATGCTCGCCAGTAATATTCAGGACTATGAGCAGAATATGACCCGGTTTGTGGTCATCGTCAAAAAAGCCGATAGCTATAAGCCAGACTTTAACCGAAAGAAGACTTCCATTTGTATTGAGTTTAGAGAGGACCGGCACTCGCTTCTATTTGAATTACTCAGGGAGTTTCATGTTTTCGGAATCAACCTCTGCCGCCTTGAGTCCAGACCAATGAAACGAACCCCATGGAATTATCGGTTTTTTATTGATCTGATCAACAATCATCGTGTTGAAACCTGCCTGAATGAACTGACAAAACAGAACATTGGCTTCAAGTTGTTCGGTAGTTTTGATCCCATTCAGAATATTTAAAATCCAGGCTGAACCTGCAACCATCCGGTTATTAACCGCATGAAAATCGGGTTGCAAAACAGGATCGACCTGAAATACTAGACATGACATCTCATTGTGAGGATGCATGACGTCTCAAACATATGAATTAATTATTCAAATCGCCTCATGGGCCTGATAATAACCTGGGATATTAATCCGGAGATCTTCCGCCTGGGTGGTTTTTCCATCCGTTGGTATGGATTATTGTTTGCGTTTGCCTTTCTTTTCGGAACCCTTCTGATAACACGATTCTTCAAGAACGAAGGTAAATCGGTTGAATCCATTGATCGCCTGTTAATCTACATGTTGGCTGCTGTCGTCATCGGCGCCAGGCTGGGTGAAGTTCTGTTTTATAATCCCGGATACTTTCTCAGGCATCCCCTGGAAATACTAATGACCTGGAAAGGAGGACTTGCCAGCCACGGAGCAGTTGTAGGAATACTGGTTGCCGTTTATTTCTATTCAAAAAAGACTCCCGGTCAACCATACCTTTGGGTGCTTGACCGCATTGCGATAATTGTAGCCTTGGGTGGGGGTTTGATTCGAATTGGAAACTTCATAAATTCTGAAATTCTCGGCCGACCGACGTTGGGGGACTGGGGGATCATCTTTAAAAGAGTTGACAATCTTCCCAGGCATCCGGCGCAGCTCTATGAATCTTTCACCTATTTGTCCCTGTTTGTGATTTTATTAATCCTGTACAGGATTTTTGAAACAGAAAAAAGGCAGGGACTGCTTCTGGGAGTGTTTCTGAGTATTGGATTTACAGCCAGATTCGTGATCGAATTTGTCAAGGAGAGCCAAACCTCTTTTGATGAAACATGGATGCTGTCAATGGGTCAATGGCTCAGTATTCCGGTAATCCTGCTGGGAGTTTACCTTCTGGCAAGGGCATTAAAAAAGGAGCAAAATATCGCTTGAGATGAATCCGGGATTCAGATGGTCTCTGCCCGTTTTGCTGGTATCCAGGCTTCATCGTCATTTACCAGTCTGATTTTCCACCATTCTCCCTGTTCTTCTATCACCTCGAATTCTGTACCCTCCGGCAAAGACTGTTGATATATTGTTTCATAGGTGAAGCCAGGACCTTTCCTGGCGGTGGTCTGCTCTTCAATGGTGACACCTGCAGATACTGCATTCAATTGATACAATGAATGGAGAAAAGAGCCACCAACACCAACCATCACCAGTGTTGAGAGAACGATCCCGGTCTTGATAATTGCGGATTGGAAGAAAATTGCTGCGATTAGAAATCCCCAAATCAGGACAAAAGAGATAATTGTTATCCATCGGCGAGTTGAGAAATCGAGCATATAGTGCCAAAAAACAAGGTTTTTAACGATTTCATCCCACCAATCAGACACCTCTTCCGGGCCTGTCACTTCCCCCCTGACCAGATTCAAATTGTACTGCAAATCGCGAAACCCGGGAATCAGTCTTTCAGCCCTGCGATAATTGAGGATTGCCCTGCCTGGTTTTCCGGCTTCGTAATAAGCGTTGCCAGTGTTATAGAAGAGATACCCGTTTTCAATTCCATATTTATCAACAAGTAGTTCAAACTGAGCAGCAGCTTTCAACATTGCCAATTGTCTTTCATCTCCGTTCAGGCTTTGCGCCTTGTTATAAGTTTCCTGCGCCTTGCGAAAAAGTGCCTGGTGGGCCTCTTCGCCTTCCAACGCCCGGGGATGACCACACCAGTCAACCAGAACCAAGGTGATTCCTAAAAACAGGCTGATCTTGTTCAACAGGTTTTTACTCAAGCACTTCATTTGACTCCATTATCCAAAGGATTGATCAGTCACCCCCCAAATCCAAGTAAGTACATTCGCAAATCAGAGACAATAAGGATCTGCTGATCTCAAACACTGGATAACATTTCTAACTGTTCGGAACAAGACCGGCTGCTTCTCTTTTATCTTTGCCGTCAGCAAAATCCGAATTATACAAAAATGAGCAGTCTGTTCCGTTTGCTTTGCTCTACTCCACGGTGTTGGCAGACAATGCTTTTATCCTACAACCAATAAGCCAGGTATTTAGGCCTTTTATTCAACCCTGAATTCGCCTAAGATAGAGCGATATCCAGGCGGACAGCGCCGGGATCCATCATTGGCATCTGCCACCATAACAGACCGATCCACCAGACGAAAACCGACCATGACGCATTCCTTTACACATTTACATTTTCATACTCATTACTCCCTTTTGGACGGTGCCATCAAGGTCAAAGGCCTTGGCAAATACCTCAAGGAAATCGGTTACGAAAGCTGTGCCATAACCGATCACGGAAACCTTCATGGGGTCGTCGAATTTGAAAAAGACCTGAAAAAAGAAGGGGTAAAACCCATCATCGGCATGGAATCTTACATTGCCAAAATCAACCGCCATCATCGCTCATATGCGAAACCGGGTCCGAATGCTTATCACACGGTATTGCTATGTGAAAACAAGCAGGGATATCAGAACCTGATCAAACTATCCAGTATCGGGTATTGCGACGGCAAGTATTATGGAAAACCCAGAATTGATCGGGAAGTCTTGGAAAAACACAATGAAGGCCTGATTGTTTTATCCGCTTGCCTACAGGGTGAGGTTGCAAGGCGACTGTTGGAAGGAGACCGGGAAGGCGCCAGGAAAGCTGCAGCATGGTACGCTGATGTGTTTCCGGGAAGATACTACATTGAGCTTCAGGCAAACGGTCTGGCAGATCAGGACAAAGTGAATCCTATGCTGATCGATATTGCCTCGGACCTGGACATACCCTTGATCGGGACCTGTGATTGCCACTACAAGACCCGGGAGGGCGCCGAAAGTCAGCATCTTCTCCAGTTGATGGGATGGCAGCAAAAGGTAACCGATCCCGATGTAAAAACACTCGACACGAATCAGTTGTATATTAAAAATCCGGACGAGATTGCTGAATCCTTTCAACACCTTCCGGAGGAGTGTATAACCAACTCACAGGTTATAGCTGATCGTTGTGAACTGGATCTAAATAACAAAGAACTCTATCTACCTGAATACCCTGTCGAAAAAGGGAAATCACTCGCTCAAGAATTGATCGATCAGGCATTCGCAGGGCTCGATAAAAGATTTAAGTACCTTAAAAAAATCAATGGCTGGTCCGATGAAGAGGAAAAACAGTATCTTCTGATTTATCGGGAAAGGCTCGATTTTGAATGCAATGTCATTAACAAAATGGATTACCCCGGTTATTTCCTGATCGTGTCCGACTTCATCAAATGGGCAAAAGAGGAAAAAATACCTGTTGGTCCCGGCAGGGGCTCGGGAGCGGGATCGCTTGTCGCTTATTGTCTTGAAATTACAGACCTTGACCCCATCAAATATGACCTGTTGTTTGAGAGGTTTCTGAATCCGGAGCGAGTTAGCATGCCTGACTTTGATATTGACTTCGAAGTTGAGGGCAGGGAACGGGTGATTGAATATGTTAAACAGAAATATGGTGAAAAAAACGTCTGCCAGATATCGGCAATCGGTTCTCTCAAAGCAAAAGGAGCAATCCGGGGTGTTGCCCGGGTTTTGGATATACCTTTCGCTGATGCCGATAAAATCGCCAAACTGATTCCCGACGATCTCGGAATCACGCTGACCAAGGTTATGGAATCCGAACCCCGACTGAAGGAAATGGCTGCCGATGGAACAGATGTCGAGAGAAAACTCATTAAAACAGCTCTCGACCTGGAAGGTATGAACAATAATCTCTCCACCCATGCCGCCGGTGTCATTATTATGGATTCGGATATAACCGATGTCATGCCGGTTTGCACCCCTACAAAAGGAGAAGGAATACAATCCCAGTTCACCATGAAATACGCCGAGGACCAGGGTGCGGTAAAATTCGATTTTCTGGGACTGAGAAACCTCTCCATCATTGATAAGACAGTAGATCTCATCAATCGAAGACAAACAGATGAAACTCTGGATATCTCCCTGATTCCCATGGATGATTCCAAAACCTTTCAGTTACTCTGCCGTGGAGATACAACAGGTGTTTTCCAACTTGAATCCGAAGGCATGAAAGCCTTGATTCGAAAGTTGAAACCGGACTGTTTTGAAGACATCATAGCGCTGGTAGCGCTTTATCGTCCCGGCCCCTTGGGTTCGGGAATGGTTGACGACTATGTCGAGCGAAAACACGGCAGACAGCAGACGACATACCCTCACCCCCTAATGGAGAACGTTCTCAAGGAAACCTACGGCGTTATGGTTTATCAGGAACAGGTGATGAGAACCGTTCAGGTTCTGGCCAATTTCTCCCTGGGTGGAGCAGACATACTAAGACGTGCCATAGGAAAGAAAATCCCGGAAGTTCTTCAGGAGCAACGTAACGACTTCATTAGAGGCTGCGCTGAAAATGATATCAAGGAAGATTTAGCCAACAGAATCTTTGATTTGATTGATAAGTTTGCCGGATACGGATTCAACAAATCACATTCCGCCGCCTACGCCCTGATCAGCTATCAAACCGCCTGGTTGAAAGCCAACTACCCCGTGGACTTCATGGCTGCCCTGCTCACCATTGAGCGTAGTAAACCGGACAGCATTGTCAAACTGATCAGTGAATGTCAGGAGATGAATATCCCGGTACTGCCACCTGATATAAATGACAGCGATATGATCTTCAAAGCCAGCAACGGTAAGATCAGGTTCGGTCTCAATGCCATCAAAAATGTCGGTGAGACAGCTCTTGAGAGCATCCTCAATGCAAGAGATGAAGCCGGTCGATTTGGAAATCTGCTTGAAGTCTTCAGCCAAATTGACACCTCAAAAGTCAATACCCGTGTCCTGGAAGCGTTGATCAAAAGCGGAGTATTCGATTCCCTTGAATCCAACCGTAAAAAGATTCTGGAAGGAATGGACAATATTCTCTCGCTGGCAAATGCAGAAAAATCGCTAAACATGGAAAACCAGGTCTCATTTTTCGATTTATTACCTGAACAGGAATCGGAAAAAAGCCGAACAAAAATCGACCTGCCGGATATCCATGACTGGAAAATGAAGACCCGGTTGAAGTTTGAGAAAGAGGCATTGGGTTTTTACATCTCCGGACACCCGCTGAATCCATTTATTAATGAAATTAATACATACTCAAAAATCGATAAATCAATGGACCTGAAGAGTCCGGACCGCAGATTCAATTTCAAGGAAGTGATCAATATTGCGGGTGTTATCACTTCCAAGGTTATTCGTCTTTCCAAGAAAAACAACGAGAAATGGGCGATGCTGACCGTTGAGGATCTATGGGGATCCATCGAAGTGCTGGCGTTTGCCAAAATCTTCAAAAAATCGGCTGATATTCTTGAAGCCGAAGCCTTCGATGACCCCGTCCTGATTTCGGGTTATATCAAAAACGATGATGAATCTCGCAGATTAGTCGCCCAATCGATTAGATCCATACCCAAAATCCGGGCGGAATTATCATCCAGAATTGAGATCAGACTCCCCGACAATGATGCATTGGAAAAGCTGAATTATATTAAAGGCCTTATTCATAATCATCCCGGGGAGTGTTCAATTTCCATGACTCTGGAAACGGACAATCAATGCAAGGTGAACATAGATTTAGAGGAGAAAATTCTTGCCGATGAAGATTTCATCGATGAAATGGAGGAGATTATCCCGCTGGAGAACCTGATTTTCCACTACAATACTGAAAAGACCAAAAACCCCGATCATCTTGAGCAGTTTTAGGTTCTGGGGAACAGGCCGGATTGATAAGATGAGAAAAGCCCTATATCAGGTTTTCTGAACAGGCAACCTGATCAGAAATCGAGATCCCAATCCGGGTGCTGAATCCACTGACATGGTTCCACCATGATTGTTGGTGATAATCATATAGGAAATGGACAATCCCAAACCGGTTCCCTGTCCCACCGGTTTGGTGGAAAAGAAAGGTTCAAAAACCCGCTTTCGTGTCTCTTCATCCATTCCGGGGCCGTTATCCCTAATCTCGATCAGGAGTTCCCTCTCTTCCTTCGATGTCTTGATGATAATTTCGGGAGATTCCGCTGTTTTCTGTCCGTGAAACGACTGGGCTGCGTTTTTCAATAAATTGAGAAATACCTGCTCAATTTCAGTCTCCACCACATCAACCTTTACCAGATCAGATCCATACCGGCGAACTATTCTGATATTTTTGAAATCATATTTCTTTTTAAGATCATAATCGTTATTCGCCAGTTCAATGGACTTTTCAAGAACCTGGTTGATATCAACCCTCGTGAAATTCGATTCGCTGTTTCGACTGAAATGCAGCATGTTCTTTATGATACGAGCAGCGCGAATTCCGGAATCCCTGATCTCCTCGATGTATCGAAGAATTCCCCTGCGCTCCATATACTCCTGAAGCTGAGCCATCCCCAGATTCAAATCTGCCGCCGTTTCCAGGTTTCGCCTTAGATCGGGAGAGGTCCGTCTCTCGATGTTCTGAGAAGCTTGCAGCATGATACCCAGGGGATTGTTCAGTTCATGTGCCATCCCGGCAGCCAGACCACCGAGCGAGGCCATTTTTTCCGATTGGATCAGAATATCCTCTATTTTTCTTCTTTCTGTCATGTCCGTTATGGCCAAAATCGATTCGGAAGGATTGTCTTGTTCATAAGCCGAGGAGATGTACCATTGAAGAAATATATAGATTGGCCTCCCTGTTACCGTCTTTCCCTGGAAATCCGTCTCGAAATAGTCCTTATCCTGCCAAAGTGCTTGAGCCAATTGATAATAGACCGTGTTTAGAGCATCTCTGAAGATTTCAGGAAACTCCCGGATAAGATGCTGTCTTGATTCAGTCTCAAATAAGCCAAGTGAGGTTCCGTTGACATTGATAGCACTAACCAGTGACAACAGGTGATCCAGATAACCTGGATGATCGACAAAATAATCATCCAGGTTTTTCAGGCCTGTCTGCTTCAGATTTTCAAGTTTGCTCTTGATTCTTGACAGATCAAGCTGCCAAATGGAAACCGGACTGAATTCAAAAAGTCTTCGATATTTTCCCTGGCTGATACGAAGTGCGCGCTCCGCTGCCTCCCTGGCTTCATAGTCGTTAAACAGTCGTGTCTGCATGCCATTAATAGAACTCACCACCCCATCCAGTAAATCGGGCTCCTTTCTCAAATAGGCTCTCCGTTTTAAACGAAGCGGGGTTTTGAGCCTGCCGGGCCTGATTTCCTTCATGTGCAGGGCAATGGTATTGAGATGCTTCATGATAAGAAACTGAAAAATCAGAAGGATAAAGATGGAGACGAAAAACGTTTTAACGGCCTGTGTCGCCAGAACTAACAGAACTTTGGCCCTGATCCTTTGATAAACGTTGGACAAGCTGGCTGTCACCCGGACCGTACCAATTTGAATAGACGTTGCATCCTTCCGATACTCAAGTTTAAACTCCCTTGTCAGGGTTTCTCCGGCTTGCAACTCCCCCATCTCCAGTATCACCACTTCCCTATCTCCCCTGATCTCCTTGAGCTGAATATGCTGCATGTCCGGCAGGGTAATCATCCCCTTACTTTGAATCTTCAACTGCTCCCGATCAAAATTCCATAAGCTGACAGCCAGCGGTTGAAGAAAACTGTCCCTGATCTGAATGAATGCATTTTCAATGGACTGAACATCTTTGCGATAATCCATATAAAGCTGGAAGGCAGTACCAAACAGAGTAAAAACTGAACTACACAGTAAAATCAGAAACAAAAGCCGATAGGAGAGAGCATTGTTCTGTCTGTAGCGAATCAGTTCGTTTTCGTTCATTGCCGGTTGTTGGACGATTTATGTTTTCAGTTCGCTATCAAATCATTGGGTTTGAGTCCGTATCGTTCGAGAATGGTGAGGTATGACTCGGTTTCCTTGAAATCGACCAGTGATTTTGAGAACTCTTCAGCCAGTTTTTCAAGACGCTTTGTTTTCGAGAATCCAACATAGAGTTTCTGCATATGGACCGCAGGTTCAAGGAATCTTATTTCTGATTCGAATCCCATTTTAGCTGCAAGTCCCATGATGACAAGCTGATTCCCGATCCCTATGTCATTCCGACCATGTATTACTTTGTTAATGATCGCTTTCTGATCGATAACCTCTTCCTTTTGGAGATATTCTGCATCGTCAAATTGTTTTCCGTAGCTGAAGCCCCTGGTGACACCGATTGAATAGTGTTTCAAATCTTCAAAAGAACCGTTGAAGGTGATGATTCGAGTCTTTTGGACAAAAAGAAGAGTTCTTGAAATGCTGATTGGTTCAGATGTATACAGGGTATACTCTTTTCTATCATCCACCTTCAGCATGGACACCAAGGCATCTGCATCTCCGTAACGAAGACTGTGCAAACATCGTTTCCAGGGAAGCATGGTAAATTTCACCTGGTATCCCATGCTCTTCATAACAGCACGAAAAATATCATTTTCAAATCCTGACGCCGTACCATCCTCTCCCTGGTAATTATATGGAAACCACAATGTATAAACTGCTGACACAGATTTGCCGGAAATCTCTGCAAAAAGCGGGGACAATATCCCAAAGGATAAGCAGAGGCTGATGATCAGATTTCTGGTTTTCATTGTTTTGCCTTTCTCTGTCCAAGGCATTCAAACCCGACTTTTTCCAACCATTCAGAGTATCAGATTCTGATTAAAATCGGACACCCGATAAATAATGTTTTCAGGAGCAAGGTTTGCAGATACTCACGGGGCGATTTCGGTAAAATGCTCATCCCAAGCTCTCCCTTCAGATCCGAAATAAAAATATGAAAGCTTCTGTCATAGCGAAGTTGGACGAAAACGTTCTTAACGCCACTATATCAGTTCAAGCAGTAACTCCTCAAGCAGTTAAAAGCAGATCTGGCAGGAATCCGTCCTTCAGTTCAACGAACCATCGCTGCAAAGAAAAATCAGTCCTTTATCGCGGTTTGTTCGACATAAGATTAACGCTGATAAATACCGATCACTGGAAAAACTATCGAAAAATCCTCAGGGTGTGCACGGCCGATTTCAGGTTGGTATGCGAAGAAGAAACTGAATGAGCATCAGACAATACAAAGGATAAGGCTACATTTCCAGATACAGGCAAAAGACCTGGGATAAGACGGATAAACCGACGGATTTTAGATGTTATAATTTCATTCTTTCAGACCGATAAAGATAGGCGACAAGCAAACCGAGTACAAAACCAAAAGCCAGGTTTGAAAGAAAGGTAACAGCGAAAATCACCAGGATTACAAAGATACCTTTTTTCTCTCTAACGTCACTGATTGTTAATGCCAGTTGAACACCTGCAAAGAACAGCAACACCCCCAAAACCGCCATCGGAATCAGATACAAAATAGAAAGAAGCGACGATCCGACAAGCAAAACCAGAACAGTAAACAATCCGCCAATCATTAAATTGGAACCGCTGGTCCTTGCCCCAAATCGATAGTGGGCGGCCAATCCTCCCGCACCATGGCATAATGGCATTCCTCCTATCGAGAAGCTAAGAAAATTTGCAAGAGCCATACTGATAGTCAATGAGCGATAGGTCACCCGGTTGGATAACTCTCCAAAATACTGTCTTGATAAGTCCGCATTAGCGATTACCGCATTACCCATTGTCATGGGAAGTTGAGGCAAAACCAAGGCAAACAGGGCAAAATTAAGATCGATCGGCTGCGGTAATCCGAAAGGCAAAAAATCTGGAAGATGAAGCCCCAATTCCAAATCCTCCAGCCCTTCACCGGTGCCAAACACCAAACCAAATATCACTCCTCCCAACACCACCAGCAGCCCGGCCGGAAGTTTCCGGTTTTCCAGGAACAGTGCCGTAACGATGATGCCCAGAATTCCCAGAACTATACCGATCGGCACAACACCAAGTTGTTGAAATTCAAGATAGGGTTCGGCCAGCTCTCTCATCAACTGGAATTCCGACCTGCCCAGGATGAGTTTAAGCCCCTCGATCATAAGGAGAATACCGGCTGTAAACTGAATTCCCCTGACAACGGGCTTGGGAACCAGTTTGCCGATGACGGTCATCAGATTGGTTGCCCCGAGTATCAGCAAGAAAACTCCCATCAGCAAACCTGAAGACAAGACCTGGGCGGAGGACATGGAGGTCGCAATGGCGTAAGCGCCTATCACCTTCATGGGTTGTACCGGTGTTGTGACTCCAAAAAAAAGTCCGGAAAAAATATAGAACAGGCCTATGGAGAGGAACAACCCAATGGGATCCAGGCCATTGATCATAATCATCCCTATAGAGATAGGAAGCAAGGTACCGAAATCGCCTAGTGAACCCGCAAATTCCATTCTGCTGAAACTGATCCTTTTCATGAGATTCTATCCACCCGATATATCTTCCGGTTTAAGTCGTGATTTGAAGTTATGGTATAAACCGATTCTACAGATTAGATCTGCAAATTCAAATAAAAATCCAATAAATTCAGTGATCAAAATTTAAGATCGATAAATGACTCTATAGCAAATGGATCAAATCCGGTTTAAAGAACCGAAACTGTTGGAGATGGTGAAGAGCCCGGATAGGGGAAAGCCCCCATCAAAGAGGACGGGAGCTGATGCTGAGCAAGATTACTCTTCTGACATGTGCGGATAGGTATAATCGGTGGGTGGCACAAAGGTTTCTTTGATGGAGCGGGCACTAACCCAACGCAACAAATTGATAACACTTCCGGCTTTATCATTGGTTCCGCTGGCCCTGGCGCCGCCAAAGGGTTGCTGACCTACCACCGCAGCAGTTGGTTTATCGTTGATATAGAAATTTCCTGCTGCATTTTCCAATGCCGCAGAAGCCTTGTTGAGAAATGCCCTGTCTTTACCGAAGATTGAACCTGTGAGGGCGTATGGGCTCGTCTTGTCCAGCAGATCAAGGGTCTCATCAATTCGGTCATCAGGATACACAAATATTGTCAGTACCGGCCCGAAGATTTCCTCTTCCATGGACTTGAAGTTTGGATTGGTCGTCAGGATCAGCGTCGGGTCAATAAAGTATCCCTTGCTTTCATCGTATCCACCACCGGCGACAATCTCAGCATCTTCCGCCTTCTTGGCATATTCGATATAATGAACAATATTCTCAAAAGAGGCTTTATCGATTACAGCTCCCATGAAGTTTCTGAAATCACAGATATCTCCTACCTTGATCTCTGCAATCATCTCCTTCAGCTCAGAAAGCAAAGCCGGCCAAAGACTTTCGGGAATATAAGCCCTGCTGGCAGCGGAACACTTCTGCCCCTGGTATTCATAAGCCCCTCTGATCAAGGCAACACCAAGCTCCCTGGCATCGGTATCAGGATGAGCAAAAACGAAGTCCTTACCCCCTGTTTCACCTACGATACGAGGATAGGTTTTGTAAATTCCTTTACTAAGATTCTCCCCAATGGTCTTCCACATGGCATTAAAGGTGCTGGTGGATCCCGTGAAATGTATTCCGGAGAAATGAGGACTGGCCAGAACCGGATCACCAACGGTTCTGCCTTTGCCGGGAATGAAATTAACAACACCGTCCGGCAGGCCGGCTTCTTTAAGCAATTTCATCAGATAATAATTGCTCAAGACAGCAGTACTGGAAGGCTTCCAGAGAGCGACATTACCCATCATGGCAGGGGCTGTTGGGAGGTTACCGCCGATAGCCGTGAAATTAAAAGGTGTTACGGCAAAGATGAACCCTTCAAGAGGACGCCAGGTCGATCGATTCCACATTCCGGGAGGACTGATCGGGGGTTGCTGTTGATAAATCTCCATCATAAAAGCAACATTGAATCGCCAGAAATCCGCCAACTCGCAGGCAGCTTCAATCTCTGATTGCCAGACATTCTTGCTCTGTCCCAACATCGTCGAAGCATTGAGTACATCCCGGTAGGGACCTGTCAATAGATCCGCAGCCTTGAGAAAAACGGCTGCCCTGTCTTCCATCGGGGTTTTGCTCCAGCTTTCCCTGGCTTCCAGTGCACATTCAATCGCCTGGTTTATCTCCTCTTCACCAGCCTGATGAAACTTCCCAAGGGTAACGGACAGATCATGAGGGGCTTTGATTTCAATAACATTGCCGGTTTTTACCTCTTTACCGCCAATAATCAGCGGGATTTCCACCGGATTGTTTTTCTGCTTCTCCAGTTCAGCTTTCAATGACTTTTTTTCTACTGAACCGGGAGTGTATAACCTGGCGACTTCGTTCACCGGTTCCGGAACTTTGTATATTCCAAGTGACATAATCTGTCTCCTTTTAGAATGGTTTAACAATTAGGAGCGAATAACCAACCCTTTGGTGACATTCAACAATTTGCATAGGTATAGCAAAAATCCAAATCGAAGTATAATTGTTTTTTTTCATACCGGGTATGATTTAAATTCATAAATTCCGGCTGAATTGTTTTAGCTTTTTAAATTCAGGTGACGGTTTTATAAAAACGCGACATGCTTTAAGAAGAAGACACTAATACAGGCAGACTTGAGCTCACATATCCGGATAATCCGCAAAGATATCCAAATGCGGAGAAGGGAATTCAAGGAGGCAGAATGGAGAAAAAGTCTTGTATCTGGTGCGGTGCTGATGCTGAACTCCGGGATATCAGCAATCTCCTGAAAACCAATCCCAACATTATCTGTCCAAAATGCCTATTATCGGTTTTTCCGGTAACGCTGCAATGTGATTCCCGGGAGAATTCCGCCAGCCAAGGATCAGATGGTAACAGACGAATGAAACGATATTCTATCGTATCAAGACTGTACCTTGCCTCAGAAAAAACAAAACGCATGGTTACCGAGATTCTACTGCTCGACATCAGTGACCAGGGAGTGAAAATACGATTGAACGAAAAGCTGGATACCGGTGAAGAGGTTACGCTGGGGTTTAGTAGTGGAAAGACAATCTATAGAGCCAAGGGCAAAGTAAGACACTTCTCAGAAGCGGACGAGGAATATCTGCCTTATCAGGTGGGAATTCAGTTGGAAGCGATTCATCAAGACAGAATCGGTTCCTGACTCAGACAACTGGTGTGCCTTCAAATATCTGTTTCAATTGGATTAACAGACTTTCCAGAGCCAGGGGTTTTCCGGCATTCGCACGTATCGCCAATTCGGTTTCCACAACCAGATCAAATGCCCATTGCAACTGTTCCCCGGAAGCATTCAATCCGCAATGCTCGATCTCCTCAACCATGTCGCTATTGGTTAACTGATGCTGCTGCCCATCCTTGGCATAGATAAAATCCTTGATCCAGTGACAGCAGAATTCAAAAAAGTACTCGTGCAGTCCTTTTTTTATCCACTGATCCAACAGGTTAAAGTGGGTTGACATGTGTTCAATTTCGAGATTACAGAGGATGTTGAATACCTGTCTGCGCATGGTGATAAGGGTAGCTACTCTCGAGATAAACTCCTTGCGAATATGTCCGCTCGAGTAGCTTAACACGAAATTGATATCATCCTCAGTTACCTCAAAATTGGAGAGAATTATCTCTCTTAGATGCTCAGTTGAGAGAGGGGAGAATGATATTTTCTGGCAGCGGGAGAGAATGGTTTCCAGAAGCAGGTTTTCATCTGAAGTGACCAGAACGATTAAGGTATCGAGGGGCGGCTCTTCAAGAATTTTCAAAAAACTGTTTGCCGATTCCAGATTAAGCCTGTGGGCGTCTTTTACGAGGACCACTCTCTTTGTGGCGTAAGCAGGCTTAAGGCTTAAGTTTTCAATGAGTTGATGAATCTGTGAGATTTTTATAAATTGCCCATCCGGTTCAATGACCTGAAAATCGGGGTGACCGCTTAAGTTATACAACTTACAGTTTGTGCATGTGTTACATGGGATTTCCGCTTCACAATTAATTAATTTGGCAAACTCCCGTACCAGCATGCTTTTTCCGATCCCGCTTTCACCGGAGAACAGATAAGCTGAAGGAATGCGATCTCTTTGATAAGCAGTCAGCAGATGTTGCTTTACTGTTTCGTGCCCGAGAATTTGTTCGAAAACCATAACTATTTTCCTAGTTTTGGTAAGACAATGGATTCAACCCTTCTTTGGATTTCCGGAATCTCCCCTATGGCATCAAGTCTAATGAACCTGCCAGGCTCATTAGCGGCAAAACCGGCATACGCTTTGCGAACACGATTGAAAAAGACTATATCTTCACTTTCCAATCTGCAATTCTCAACATTTTGGTTTTCATTTCTTTTCTGCAGCCGATCCTGCGACGCCTCAACAGAAAGATCAAACCAGAGTGTCAAATCCGGTTCACGGATCAGGTTACTCTGCAGAGGTGTTAACCAGCCAAGATCAAGCTGACGTCCGGCCCCCTGGTAAGCCATGGTTGCATCATGATATCGATCGCAGAGAACGATCTGTCCCCTGGAAAGTGCGGGTTCGATAATCTCCTTGATATGCTGAATCCGATCCGCCATATATAAAAGCACTTCCGTCTCCGGCACCATTTCCACGTTCTCTGGATTGAGCAGTATCTGGCGAATCCGTCGACCGATTGAAGTGCCGCCGGGCTGACGGGTATTGACAACTTGGTATCCCTTTTCCTCTAGAGTCCGAGACAGCAACTCCATCTGGGTCGTTTTCCCGCTGGCATCGATTCCTTCGAATGTTATTAACATGACTATGGCATTTTATGTGTTTCAGAGCCGTTACGGCCACTCTTTGATGTTTCCCAATAATTGGACTAATGATTGTCCGATCTCGACCTCGGTGCAGGATTCAGGTTCTGCTCTAAAAATCCGGCGTCAAATGTATCAGATCCTTTGAATATCCGCCCCCAAAGCATTCAGGCGCTCGTCGATGCGCGCATAGCCACGGTCGATCTGCTGAATATTCTGGATTTCACTTGTTCCTTCCGCGCACAATGCTGCAATCAGGAGAGCCATCCCGGCCCTGATATCAGGACTGGTGAGCGTCGTCCCGATTAATCTTGACGGTCCCACAACAACCGCCCTGTGGGGATCACATAGGACTATTTTTGCACCCATCCGAATCAGACCATCGATCCAGAATAGTCTGCTTTCGAACATCTTTTCGAAAATCAACACGGTTCCCCGGGCCTGGGTCGCAACCACGGTCATAATACTCGTCAGGTCAGCAGGAAAACCCGGCCATGGAGCATCATCGATCTTGGGAATGGACTGGTCGATATCATTCTGAACCACCATGTCCTGATCTGAGGGAACAAGGAGATCCTGTCCCTCGACTTGGGTCCGGACACCCAGCCTGTCAAAATAACCCAGGATTAATCCCAGGTTATCGACTCCGGCGTTTTCTATAACTATTTCACTTCCGGTAACGGCAGCCAGACCAATCAGTGATCCGACTTCGGTGTGATCAGGCATTACCGTATGTTCACAACCGTTCAGGCCTTCAACCCCGGTGATTTCCAGACGATTGCTACCGATCCCCTTTATGTCAGCCCCCATTGCAATCAGCATATTGCATAAACCCTGAACATGGGGTTCGCAGGCTGCGTTGTAAACTGTAGTTTTGCCCTCTGCCAAGACTGCCGCCATGACAATATTCTCCGTTGCCATAACACTCGCTTCATCCAGGAGAATATCCGCACCTTTCAGACGATCTGATGTAGCCAGAAAGCAATCATCTTCCCTTTCGATTTCCGCTCCCAGGTTCTGTAGAGCGACGACATGCGTATCCAGACGGCGACGTCCAATGGAATCACCACCCGGGATATAGACTTTAGCTTTTTTGAATCTATGCAGCAGCGGTGCGATTAAGAGAAATGAGCCTCGAATGGATTCGGAGAGGTGTTGATCCGGTGTTGAGGAGATCAGTTGGGACGCGTCAAACCGGTAGGAGTTTTCACCCTTGTAGCTGATCGTCACCCCCAGTCCTTCCAAAATGGATTTCATGCTGTTGATATCTCCGATTCCGGGAAGATTATGGATGGTGACAGGTTCCTCACACATCAGCAAAGCGGCCAATACCGGAAGAGCTTCGTTTTTGTTGCCGGACGGCCTGATTCTGCCTTTTAATTGATTCCCCCCTTTTACAATAAATTGACTCATTCCGAATTCCTTTTTTGAGATTTCTTCAAGGTTTTTTACCCTTAGCAGAGCAGAAGTACGTGATTCGTTTTATCAGTGCCGAATTCAAACAAAGATCCGGTTTTATTCTACCTGATAACAACCGGGTTCAGCAGTAAGTGAACAATATATCCTAGAGATGAAGCGGTTTGCGTTTTGATCCCCAATGACCATGAGTCAAATCAAAACAACCGGCAATCGTGGTCCCGCAATAGAGGCAGGCTCCGTTTTTATCGAGCTTGTAATCGGACAAGTTATACCAATCCCTTTCAATGACAGGTTGTCCGCAGTTTTTGCAATATGTCGTATCTCCGGGAGAGTAATGAACATTCCCCGTGTAGACATAGTGCAATCCGGCTTCCAAGGCAATATCCCTTGCCATCACCAGCGTTTCCAAAGGAGTGGAGGATCTGTCTCTCATTTTGAAATCGGGATGAAAGGCGGAAAAATGAACTGGCGTATCAGCTCCCAGCTCTTTCAATACCCATTTTGATAACTCTTTGATCTCGGAAGGACTATCATTCTCGCCCGGGATAATCAAAGTGGTCAGTTCAATCCAAACCTTTGTCTGGGTTCGCAGATAGATCAGGGTTTCAAGAACCGTCTTCAGATCACCACCAGTCAGAGTTTTGTAAAACTCATTTGAAAAAGCTTTCAGGTCTATGTTGGCTGCATCAATAAAGGAAAAAAAATCCTTCCTGGCCTGTTTCCAGATATAACCGCTGGTCACAGCGACAACTTCTATTCCTGCTTCATGACAGGCTGCAGCAACATCTCGTCCATACTCCAGAAAAATAACCGGATCATTATAGGTTAAAGCGACACTTCGACAATTGTTAATCCTGGCCGCACATGCAATGGATTCCGGTGATGCCTGATCTGTCAACCTGTCAAACTCCCTGGAACGACTGATATCCCAGTTTTGACAAAACTTGCAGGACAGGTTGCAACCAGCGGTACCAAAGGACAGGGTGGGAGTGCCGGGGTAGTAATGATTAAGCGGTTTTTTCTCAACCGGATCGATACAGAAACCACTGCTTCGACCATAAGTGGTTAAAACCATGTTGTTTCCGCTTCTTTGTCTGACAAAACACTTTCCTCTTTGCCCTTCTTTCAACTTGCAGGCTCTTGGACAAAGATCGCATTCTACTTTACCATCCGGTAATAGATGCCAATATTCGGCTGGGAAATCTTCCATGGGAATCGGCAGTTAAAATGATATGAGTATTCGACGATACCTGTGATTGAAGGAAAATCGGGCACAATCGGTTTTACTTACTTTGAAAAACCGGCTTTCATTGAAACTGCCTCCGGCTATAAGAAGCAATAGCCTGATCCTTGAGATTCAACCGGACAGTAAGGCCAGGCATGAATAGACAGTCATTATTATTCTCTTTTTAAATCATAATCAGCCGCCGCCTGATATGCAACTACAAGAAATGAATGTTCTGTTCAATAGGAGACTGAATGAGGAATATCGAGGACCTGGGATTCGGAATACGGCAAATCCAGCTAGCAGATCATAAGACACCCTATCGGGCTACCGGTTACCTTATCCGCGCAGAAAAAAATATTCTCATCGAAACCGGTGCCGCAAGTGCTATCCCTTCCATTTTGGAGGCTTTGGAAGTAATAGATTTGGATCCCGGAAAGATTGATGCTATCGCCGTGACACACATCCATCTGGATCATGCGGGTGGAGCCGGTCTGCTAATGGACCACTGTTCCAATGCGGAACTCCTGGTTCACGAAAAAGGCAAAAAGCATCTGGTAGATCCCGGAAAGCTAATCGCTAGCGCAAAGCAGGTTTATGGGACGATGTTCGATACGTTTTTCAATCCGGTGTTACCCATTCCGGCTGAACGTATCAGGGTTATGGAAGACAGGGAAGAATTTGAAATCGGCATTAATCGTAAGCTAAAATTCATCGATACCCCTGGGCATGCTTTCCATCATTTAGCCATATTCGATACCAAGAGCAGGGGAGTTTTCACCGGAGACAGTGCGGGAATTTACTATAAAAGATTATATGACACCTTCGGAATTAAATTTCTGTTGCCGGTTGCTGCTCCTCCCCAATTTGAACCGGAAATAATGGACCGATCTCTTTTGCGTCTGTCGGACCTCAATCCCCAAAGGCTCTACTTTACCCATTTCGGCATGTCTGAACATGCCGAGGAACTACTCCGGCAAGCCAGAAAACGAACAGCGTATCTTGGCAAAGACTGTGTTGAACAGTTCTTACATCATCGCTCGACCGCAGAACTGTTTGAACGAATTAGAGATGATCTTTTCTCGGGGCTTTACAGGCTAGGCGTCCCCAAAAATGATCCAAATCTGACAATTCTTGAGGAAGATATCAAGATGAATATTAAGGGGATCGTTACCTATGTTGAGAAAAAGGAAAAAGATAGCTGAGCCCTTGTTTGACAATCGCATTTGGCAATAGGAGAATGATTGTAATTTCAGTCTACCTGAATATTGGGTGTGCATAAGATATGAGATATCATTAGGCCTGAAACAAGGATCGCATGGGGTCAATCAACTTGAAACTGATCCTGAATAAGCTCTTCATATTGGTAATAAAGGATGTAAATATGGACACTCGTAAAAGCTCGGTCAACTACCAAAATCTTAGAATTAAAGTTTCAATTATCCTTGTCCTCTTTTTAAGTACCTCTTTATTAACTCCGTTCAACACATTTGCCGCTCCCAGAATTGTTTGGCACGTCTCAGCTCTCACAATTGGTGCCATCTCCTTTAGTGCGGCACAAACACAGAAACAAAACTACAATAACCTAGTATCTGAAGACAAAGAGCTCGATCAGGAGTACCAGAATGCAACCACCACACAGGAGTTAAGACGAATAGAAGAAGAACATGATGATAACCTGGAGCAAATGGAACAGTACAAGGCTAATATGCTACTGTTTTATAGAATAACAGCCGCTGCCCTTGTATGGGAACTCTACCTATTACTCAGCGATCCCGGCGGACAGGGAACTGCATCACTTGAAGAGGAAAATGGAAGTGATTTCATTCCCAGAGTCGAGATATTGCCAGGGCTTCAATCACAGGGGACCACACTTAGAATGTCATGGAAGTTCTAGTTCCTAACTCAAACTTGTTTAAGGCAATGTTAAATAACACAACATTAGTTTTCAGACAACGATTGCGCCTACCGGTTCTTTTTTCTTGGGTTGGTCACTTTATTACAGGAGGATTGATGTTTTTTCTGGTCTCCTGCGAAGCCAACCTTACAGAGGATCTGGACGAGCCGATGGATGATTTTAGCAGCCGATCTTTTATTCAAGTCAGCTCAATCAGCGGCTCAACTTCCGAAACAGGTGGCACGGCTACTTTTAACCTCAGCTTGACCCTTCAACCCGATTCTGATGTTTCTATTTCCATACAAAGCTCAGATACCAGTGAAGGGGTTGTAAGCCCGGCGACCGTTACCTTTACCTCGCAAAACTGGGATACAAAGCAAACCATAACAGTTACTGGTGCGGATGATGAGATTTATGATCCAACCAGTGATTACCAGATCAGTTTCCCCTCATTTTCCAGTGATGACCCGATCTATAATAATCTGGAAGTGAGTGATACTCTAACCGTATCCAATACGGATGATGAAACACCGCTGGATGCTTTGGCAGCAGCGAATTTTACTGTTTTGAGAACAGGAGGAAGCTGCCCGTCCGGTTTTGAAGATGGCTACATGCAATTGGATGCGGAAGATACCAATAACCGAACAACTATCAACGGGGCAATCGGAGATACCGAAGAAACGAACAATACCGTCACCTTAAGGTTTTGTTCGACAACCACTCCGGCGACCTCCAATTTGACTGAAATGGAATCCCGCGGATTTCTGGTACTCAGAAGCAACGGATCTTGCCCTGCGGACTACAACAGGGGGCTAATCGGATTCGATACGGAAAATGATAACAATGCCAACAGCCACTCCGGTGACCCGGGAGATTCTTACACTGACAGCGATTTTGCGACCATATATACCTGTGATTCCAGCAATGACACCGACCTGGGTAATCTGAAAGTATCCAGTTTCACCATCTTCAGAAACGGTGATTGCCCGGATGGCAGTTTGGCCGGAATGTTAAAAATAGATACCGAAGACAGCAACAACGCCGATCAATCAGGTGGTAACACAGGGAGCTCCTATCTCAGCAGTGACAATACCTGGAGCGCTTATCTTCTGGTTTGCACCTTCCAGTGAGCATAATCTTGCGGATTACCTGTGGGATTAGCGGGAACTATCGAATTTCAGGTTGAGAACGAAGACAGAGCAAGGCGGTACTATATAACCGCCTTTTGTTGTTCAAGCGAGATTTATCTTTCCTGCTGCTTTCCCAGTTCGATGGAACGATTGTAAGCAGCCTTGAATCCTTCAATAAGCGTGGATTTCAAGTTATGTGAATCGAAAACCTTGGTAGCTTCAAGAGTTGTTCCACCGGGGGAGGAGACCTTTCTTCTCAATTCTTCAGGATCATCATCCGAACTATTCAGCAGGATAGAAGCGCCCAGAAGCGTCTGAGTCGCCAATATTTCCGCTTGCTGATCGCTGAATCCCAATTCTGCGGCTCCTTCTTTCAAAGCTTCTGCCAGATAAAAGAGGTAAGCTGGGCCGCTTCCGGAAATTGCCGTTGCAGCATCGATCATGATTTCATCATCGACCTTGAACGCCTTTCCCATAGTCGACAGAATCGAGTGGGCAATCACATAGGAATGGTCTGTTACCTTTCCGTTTCCGCAATATACCGCCATACCTTGTTGAATCGAACACGGTGTATTGGGCATGCACCTGATAATTTGGGCATCTGACAATTTATCCCTGAGAACGGATAGCGTCACCCCGGCCATTATGGAAATGACCAGGGTTTTCTCATCGATTTTCCTGGCAACCTCTGCTAAAACTTCGGCAGAATCCTGCGGTTTGACAGCCAGAATTACCAAGTCCTGTTTGGCGGGAAGTTTTTTGAAACTTTTCAACACTTTAGTCCCATTTTTTGCCAAGCGTTTGGTATATGGATTGGCAAATTTCTCAATTACCGTCAGTTCTCCGGCCGAGCAGATCCCTTTTTTAATAATCGCATCTGCCAGCACAGATCCCATGTTTCCACATCCGATCAATACAGGTTTAGCCATTCAACTCTTTTCGTTTTAAGGTTATCCGTTGATTCGTTCGAACTCTTCCATGAAAGAAGCCAGCTTCTCAACACCTTCCAACGGCATGGCATTGTAGATAGAAGCTCGTACACCACCGACCAGGCGATATCCTTTCAATGCGGTCATGTTTTCAGCCGCCGCCTCTTCCAGAAATTTGGCAAGCAGTTCCTGATCAGGCAGGTTGAAGGTAACATTCATCGTCGATCGATAATCCGAATGAGCATGACCGGTGTAGAATTGTGTCCCGTCCAGCACCTGGTAGAGCCGGGCAGCTTTCTGATCATTGACCTTTTCGATGGCTTCCACTCCTCCTGCGGATTTCAACCACTTCAACACCAGGTTAATAACATAAATGGCAAAGGTGCTGTTGGTATTGGCCAGAGAGTGCTTTTTGTCATAGATCCTGTAATCCAGCAGTTTGGGTGTGTTATCAGGAGTGTGTTCCAACAGGTCTTCCCTGATAATTACCATCGCCATTCCCGAGGGTCCCAGGTTCTTTTGAGCTCCTGCGAAAATGATACCGAATTTCGAATAGTCCATTACCCTGGAAAGAATCTCCGAAGTGGCATCCACAACCAGGGGAAGGTCGCCGGTATCGGGGAATTCGTGCCAGCGGGTACCAAAAACGGTGTTGTTGCTGGTGATATGGACATAAGAGGCATCTTCATCAAGATCCGCTTTGTTGAATTCGGGTATGCGATCGAAATTGGTTTCAGAGCTGCTACCTACAGTAATGATATTTCCAAATTTCTGTGCTTCCTTGATCGCTACACCCGCAAAATTACCGGATTCATAGTAAAGCGCCTTACGAGCTGGTTTGCGACCGATGATGTTCATGGGGACAGCAGAAAACTGCATCTGGGCACCGCCATGGCAATAAAGAATCTTATAGTTGGCCGGCAGAGAAACCAGTTCCCTGAAAAACTCATCCGTCTCGCAGAGCAGCTGATCAAACTCTTTGGAGCGGTGACTGATTTCAATGATGGAAGAACCCATGTTTTTGAAATCGAGAAAATCCTCCTGAATCTGCTGTATCACCTGAAAAGGAAGTTTAGCTGGCCCGGCTCCGAAATTGTAAACCTTTTCTTTCATGGTATTTTTTTGATTTTATATGGGAGAACCGCATGCAAAGGGATCGTCTTCAGCTTGATCCCCCAGTTCACTCATTTTATTGTCTGTTTGTTGTTCTCCGGTCATCGAATCATGCCGTTCAGCTCATGCCTTCATCGGGAATCCGGAGTGATGGAAATGTCTTTGTGTCCGGTATGATGAATCTCTAGAAGGCTCGAACCGAAAAGATCCCTTCGATTGATTTGATTTGAGAGATTATCTCTTCAGTAATGGGCTTGTCGATTTCGAGAATACTGTAGGCCACCTCTCCCCGGCTCTTGTTCATCATATCCAGCACATTGATTTCACTTGCGGCAAGTATTGGTAAAACCTGACCCAGCATATTTGGCACATTCTTGTTTGAGAAGGTGATCCTGTGAGTACCGGATCTTTCCAAGGCGACTCTCGGGAAGTTAACTGAGTTGATGATATTTCCGTTCTCCAGATAATCCATTAATTGATCTGCTGCCATGGTTGCACAATTTTCTTCCGCCTCCTTTGTGCTGGCCCCAATATGAGGCATGAGGATAATATCCTCCCTGCCCATCAATACAGGGTGTGGAAAATCGGTGATAAATCTTGAGAGAGCACCGGCATCAAGTGCCTTAACCACAGCCTGTGGATCAACAATCCCTTCTCTGGAGAAGTTCAGCAGCCTTGCACCTTTTTTCACAAACTGCAACGACTCCTCGTTAATCATATACTTGGTTGACTCCAGCATAGGTATATGCAGCGTGATAAAATCTGATTTACCCAGCAGGGTTGGCAGGTTTTCGATACGCTCGACGGAATTGGGAAGTCTCCAGGCAGATTCCACAGAAATACTGGGATCATAACCCAGTACATTCAGTCCCATTCCCATGGCCATTTCGGCAACTTTGGATCCGATAGCGCCCAATCCTACAATACCCAGGGTATTGTTGATGATTTCACTGCCGGCAAATTGTTTCTTCTCTTTCTCAACAATTTTTGTAATTTCAACCGGATCATCAGAATCTTTTGCCAGTTGATCCAGAAAACGAATTCCCCGTATGACCCCCCTTGAAGCGAGCAACAATGACAACATCACCAGTTCCTTAACTGAATTTGCATTTGCACCCGGTGTATTGAAAACAGGAATGCCGAGTTGGGTACAGTCGTCAACGCAAATCTTGTCCACACCAGCACCTGCCCTTGCTATCGCCTGCAGCGATGAAGGAAGGTTCTCCTTTTTAATGGGAGTACTTCTCACCATAATGGCATCCGGTGTGTTGATGTCGCTTGCTACCTCATATTTCTCCCTGGAAAACCTCTCCAGACCTTTGGGAGATATCTGATTCATCGTCAAAACTTTAAACATTATGCTCCTTGAGGGAAATCAGTTAATAAACGGTTCTGGGGAACCTGACCTAATTCATTTGAATGATTAATGGTGAATATTCGTACAATTAATAAAATTAGCTAAAAGAAAACATCTCAGTCACTCAAAAATTTTATACGATCTTGATCATGATATGATTTGATAAGAACGAATAGTGAAAACAGGGAGGGAAAATTCCGCGTTTCCTGTTTTACCCGGGACTTTTTCAGCGATATGGAGGGGGTTTAAACCGGGATATGATCTGAGTTCTGGTAAAATTCCAATCCCTCAAATTTTTTCTTTGCGTAATCGAGATCCCAGGTGGAATTGCAGAGAAAGATCTTCTTTTCTTTTACATCGGTGGCAACCTGGGCAATATAACGCTCTTCAAATTTTTTAACGGTCCCTTCATCCTGGCAATGATACCATCTGGCAGTTGTATAAGGCACGGCTTCAAATACGCCTTCAACGCTGTATTCGTGCAGTAAACGAAATTTTATAACCTCGAACTGCAGGACACCGACAACACCCAGAACATGATCGTTGCTGGCCACCAACCTGAACACCTGGGTTGCTCCCTCTTCGGTTAATTGAATGAGACCTTTCTCCAACTGCTTGCCTTTTAGCGGATCCGCCAGTCTCACCTTCATGAAATTTTCAGGTGAAAAATTGGGAATTCCTTTGAAATTGAGTTGCTCTCCCTGGCTGAAGCTGTCCCCGATCTTGTAGAGGCCTGGATCGTATAATCCCAGGATGTCACCGGCATAGCCCTCGTCCAGTGTTTCACGTTCTTTGGCCATGAAGGTGACTGTGCTGTTCATCTTGATCATGCGATCCAACCTGCAATGGTACATTTTCATCCCTCTGGAGAACTTGCCGGAGCAGATCCGCATGAAGGCAATTCTATCCCTGTGGGAGGGATCCATATTGGCCTGGATTTTAAAGATAAAACCGGTCAGTTTTGATTCATCAGGTGCCACTATTCTCTCTTGCGCCTGCCTTGACTGAGGCTTGGGCGCAAACTCCAGAAAGCGATGCAGAAATTCATAAACACCGAAATTCCTTAGCGCAGAGCCGAAAAACACGGGGGTCACCTCGCCGCTGATATAGTCCTCGACAGTAAACGGGGTTCCTGCACCTTCAAGCAACTCCATATCCTCTCTTAACTGATCTGCATAATCGTTTCCCACCAAATCATCCAGCTTCACATCATTCAAGTCTTCCAGGGCAATGGTATCAAACTCGTGACGTTTTTCATTATCGTGATAGATCCTGATACATTTTTCACTCAAGTCATAAACGCCTTTAAAATCTCTTCCCATTCCAATCGGCCAGGTCAGGGGACTACACTTGATTTTAAGAACGCTTTCCACCTCATCCAGCAGGTCGAAAGGATTGATGCATTCACGGTCAAATTTGTTCATAAAAGTTATGACCGGTGTATTCCTCATCCGGCAAACTTCCAGCAGTTTTTTTGTTTGCGCTTCAACCCCTTTCGCCCCGTCAATCAACATCAACGCGCTATCAACGGCTGTCAACACCCGATAGGTATCCTCCGAGAAATCCTGATGACCCGGGGTATCCAGTAAATTAATCTCGAAATCATTGTAGCTGAACTTCATCACGGATGAAGTAACACTGATCCCTCTCTGCTTTTCGATTTCCATCCAGTCGGAGGTGGCAAACTTTTTTGATTTTCTGGCTTTTACTGTCCCTGCCATTTGTATGGCACCCCCATAGAGGAGAATTTTTTCCGTGATTGTGGTTTTACCGGCATCCGGATGGCTGATGATGGCAAAGGTGCGCCTTCTTTCAACCTGCTGTTTTAGTGCTGATTCTGAAAACATGAACTGTTCCGAACTGGAAGGTTTGATCCGATGAGCCTCAGGCTTGGTTTAACTTGAATGTAAGCGTAATTATGACCATATATCGGTGAAAACCCGAAATGAGCTAGCTCATGAACCAGATAAATCCCCGGATTCGGATTGCAGAATTATTACTGAACGGGATTTAGACTGGTATAGCGAGGCACCACCGGATAGAGCCGAAAAGGGATTAGCGACCAAAGCAGGCAACAATGAACAGGATTATAGGCTATTGCCACCGTTTAAAGAATGAATGAGAGAGAATTGATCGTGAGTCTTGCCAACCGTGTGATTGACGACATCGTCAATTGATTTGGGAGAAGCACAGAAAGCGGGAAAAGGTGGAAGCAGAAGCCGGCATATTCGTCGGATCATGGCAAACAGATGACAGTTCCGTGATGTGATCAAGGGAATAATCAGTTTCGAGTTGATTTGTTGTTTCGGGCGACCGGGAGAGGATCAGGTGGGTTTTCTATGGATTTTTTGTTCTTGAGAACTTCCAGCAACCGGGTGCCATACATGGCACCCAATGCACCTGAAATTCCTGTGATGAATCGTTTGGGCGCTCCTTAAGCGCTTTTGGCCTTTGGTTTCTTTGCAGTCGCTTTCGTCCAAGCGGCCTGAATCTTTCTCAGATCGACCTTGTTTTCCCTGGCCAATCGCTGCATTGCACGGACGATCAGCTTCTGCTTCTCACGTATTGCCTCAGGAGAAGGTGTCTGGGCCTTCAATGAGGATACCAGGGTGCGCCGGTTCTTTTCCGGAAAGCACATAATCACCTTTTCTTGTAACTGCTTGGAACTACCGGCGATAGCGATAATTACATCTTCCGGAGGAAGTCTTCTGACAATGTCTGTAAGCGTTTCTGCAGGAATAACCGGAATCGAATCAAACAGAAAGAAACGGCTTTCCACCTTCTCGCTCAGTTCCCTGTCTGAAACTCGCAGGCTGTTGATCATATCATTTCTGTTTTTAGCATCCGAATCACTGATCACCTCAACTACCATGTCGACACCATCGAAACCGACGGTACTGTCACCCGGAACATCTTTGGCTTTGTCTGCCAGATTATAGGCCACTTTTTCCGCTAGTTCCAACGGTAGATTACCCATATTTCCAAGTTGCTGAATCACCTTTCCCCGATCCTCTTTGGGTATCTTTGCCAGGATTTCCGCAGACGCCAAACTGTCCAATTGGCTGAGAACAATCGCTTTGATCTTAACCGGCTCGTCCTTTACCAGGAAACCGATTTGACCTGTCGACAAGTCCTTGAGAAAAGAAAAAGGATCAAAAATGTTTTTCTCAGGCGATGTCAGGGTTTTGGTAAAGAGGATTTTCTGGACTTCCTGCAGCAGTTCGTTGTCTTTTTCAGCATCCTCCTTGATCTCTTCAGCCATTTTTTCCATTTCGAGGTATTTATCTTCACCCATCACATCGGAGAAAAGCTTTCGAGATGTGGAGGGGCCCAGGATATGGAAAAAACGGGCCAGTTTATCCACACTCTGTTTGTTTGCACTGAACTCATGATAAAGCTGATCTGACCAATCCGCCCTGCCTAGTAGTTTTGTGATCACCTCTTCAATCAGTTTGTCGTTTTTCTCCTTAAGAATGGATGCTTTGATTATGGATTCCTGCTGCTCCATCCTTTCCTGTTTCTCTTTTTCCGCAGCTTCCGGATCTATCTGCTGGTCAACTTCCCTCTCAAATACATGTCCTTCCTCAATTGCTTCCTCGAGAGCTAACAGATTCCGACGCATCCGGCTCAATCTCCATATCAGGAACAAGACGATCAGAAGCAAAATAACACCGACAGCGACATAGATCCACTCACGAAGAGTCAGACCATAGTAGTCTTTTTCAGGCACCGGCACTCCTTCGGCCACAACCTGCTCTTCCAGCTTCTCCTCTTCCAGAGGCTTGGGCAGAATCGGGACAAAATTGAAGATATCGCCCCTTCCCGGGTTCAGATCACTGATAACCGGGATTGTCTCACGAATAAAGGTATCAACCGATGGGGATATCTCTTTGTGCATTACCAAGTCTATCCTCATTTTACTAATCTGCCAGTACTGGTTACCAACAACATCGGTAATCTTGGCTGTGGCTATTTCATCCTCAAATTCAAAGCCGGGCAAAGCTTCTCCTGTTTGCTGAGCAACCCCCGCAGGTTGGGAGGGCACCGCATCGATCTTTTTCGTTCCAGTCAGCCGAACTTTGACAACATAGTCCTTTTTCTCCAGGTAAGGCGAAAGGCTGTCCCGGATCGATTTTTCGATCTCGTGCTCCTTCAGAGCCAGTGAGTAAATCTTATCCTGTGCGTAGAGTCCTGGCACAAGTAGGGCCAGAATCAATACAGGTATCAAGAGATGCTTTTTCATAATTCTCTTTTTGCTTTTTCGATGTACTTGTTGAGTTTCTTATTGTCTGGATCAAGAGCTAACGCCTTTTCCCAGTTATTTAGAGCCAGATTATACCATTTCAATCGATAATAGATTGAACCCAGCATTTCATAACTCTTGGATGCATACGGATTAATATTGATCGCCTCTATAACCTCGTTGAGGGCTTTATTAAGGTCGTTGTTATAATACGCTTTTTTAGACAATATCAGATGTTTTGAGCTTTCGGCCTCTTGTCTTGGATCCACCGGTTTTAGGGGTTGTTCCAGTTCGGGAAACAGTTGGGCGATTCGTTCCTGTTTTTCCCTACGATCCTGATCCAGTCTTTTAACAAGTTCATCAACTTTTTCTTTTTTAGCCTCAGCATTGTCCTGCTGTGCCTTTTTGTCCGCTTTTTTTGCGGCCATTTCCATGCCTTCACCCAGGGCATCGCCGGCAATATCAAGGAAAGTTAACGAATCCTTGACACCGATATCCAGATCCCCCTCCTGCTTCATCATCCTGGCCACACTCTCCTGAATTGCCTGAGGCACCCTGTTTTTGGTGATAACTGTCAGGGTCCGATAGCGCACATATTTATCTATATAGCCGGTAATCCCGTCCGGATCCCCGGTTATGGTAATCTGGGTTCCGAAGCCCGGAAGCTTGAGTGAAGAGACTTCAGCCTTCTCCGATATGATAGGGTCATGGAGCAATACGTACTTTACGTTGACAGCCAATCCAAGATACTGATCCTTAAGCGTATTCATCAAAACAAGGTTCAATCGCTGTTTTAACAGGAATTCTTCCCGTCTGACTTCCACCGCCGATGGCTCCACATCAACAGCAAAGCAGACACCGTTGACCAATACGAGTAAGAGTGTCGATAGTGATATAAAAAACTGTCGTACATTCATTGCTGGATCCTTTTTTAATCAAGTTGTTTCAGAAACTCTACCGTATTTTCGGATTCCGGGTTGATTCGTTTTACCTCTTCCCATGCCGCTCTCGCCAGTTCTTTTTCCTGTAGCAGCAGATGCAAGCTTCCTTTCTTTTTCAAAAGAGGCAGCCTTTCATACGGATCGGTCTTCTTGGCCAGGAGCAGATCCACCAAGACCACACCCCGTCTGTAGTCACCGTTATAGAAAGCTTGATTGATTTCATTTTCATATTCCATGTCCGTCTTAAGCGCCTTATCACCTTTCCTGGCCAGTTCTCTTTCCAGGTCTGCTCCCAATTTGGGGAAATGGCCTCTAAAGATCACCAGTTTGTCTCCCCTTGAAGGGATGATTTTGATGGACATGGGGATTAACTTATTCAGAAAGGGCTCCACTTCCGGACTGACAGATTCGTCCAACATGATTGAAATCTCCATTTTGAGGAGAGTGGTGGAATTTGCCATCATCTCATAGAGAGATTCTCTTTCTTCGACATAGATAGAGAATCCCGGGAGTTTAACCTTTCCTTCAACATCTGTTTTGGTCACCAGGCTTTTGAGTTTGTTGATCTCCTCCGGATTCCAGTAAAACTTGGTAGAGAGCAGAAAATGTTTCTCCTCCACATACTCGCCAACAAGCTCTTTCAGTTTGGCCGTGATAAATTTTTCGTAATCAGTAATATATCTCTGAAGCACAGGATGCAGGATGACGGGCTCCATCTCTTCCAGTTGCTTTTTCCCGTCAGCTATCGATCGCAACAGGGCTGCAGATGCGTCGTCACCTGCCAACGGAATATCTTTATCCAAAGCCACCGCAACTGCCTTCTGAGAATCCGGTGTTTCGGGAAAAGGAATCGGTGTTACGGAAACCGTATCACCTCTTTCCGGCACAAACCTGGCCTGGATGGGAACCATTTGATAGATGAAATCGGTATATCTTGCAGGGAGTTTCTCATCGATCAGGACCTCCACCTTCAGCTTCATTACGGATCCGGCACCAAGATAGTAGTCCAGCCCTTTTTCTTCCTCTCTGATAAATACGGGAAATCCCGGAAGCTTGGTCGATTTCTGCTTTAATTCCTGGCTCTTCATCTTTAACTGGTCGATCTTATGGGGATTCCAGTAAATCCTGACGGAGAGGTGAAACCGGTTTTCAGGAACATATTTGCCCAGGTTTTCCGTTATCAGGTTCGACAGTGCCAGTTCATACTCGGCTGCTTGTTTTTGTAATATCTTAAAAGCAAGATTTTCAACTTTGGCTTCCTCTTCCTGTGCAGATAAAGATAGGGAACCAAAAATCAGAAACCCGATAAAGAGTACCGCCCATTTAAGTCTTGTGCCTGCTGTTTTCATTATTGATCCTCGATCCCTTCAATTTTTACTTTCCCTGCTTCGGACTGGGATTCCATAAACTCTTTGAAACGTTTGACCTCAATATTTTCCGGATCCACTTTCAGAACAAAGTCGAACTCTTTCTTTGCCAGGTCGTATTTACCCATGGCATAGAAAATTGATCCTTTCATCATATGAGCCTGTGGGTTGTAACTGTCTATCTTGAGTGCCTCGTTCAGGGCTTCCAAAGCTGCCACGTAATCGGTTTTCATCATGGCTTCCCTGGCAACTTCCAGTCTCTGAGAAAAAACCAGGATACCCGTATCGGGCGATTTTTCCGCTTGCTCTGGGGACTGAACCATTATACGCGCACTTACCGGAATAGAGATAGTAAAATTGCTATTGTCAAAATAGTGGACCGTTTCGCTTATCTGCCCCTCTTTGATCACTTGGACTTTAATAATATAGATCCCGTTTTTTCGCTCTTCGAAAACCTTGGTGATGATATTGCCTTCCCCGGTCTCCTCGGCATGTTGGGCTACCAATTGGCTAAAACTGTCATCTTCCACTTCTGGCTCCGAAGAAGAACAATTGGATAGGGTCAACAGACCAAAGCCCAGGATAATCGGTATAAAAAATTTCTTTAAAGCTTTCTTGGTTTTCATCTCTTTACCGGCTTGAATGAATTTTCAGTTATAAACAGGAAGGTATCAAAACCTCCGGTTACCAGCATATTCCGAATCGGTTCTACTCAACTCATTAGAACTGCAGTCCGAATGTAATGTATGATGCGGAACCTGTTAACTGGGATGCTTCACCATTTTCAGGTGCCTCAATATTTGTCGGGCTGAATCCTAGATAGAACATATTAAACGTCAGTAATTTATTAACAATGATCTTCAGTCCAAACTTACCGTAAATTGAGAAATTAAACTGGGTAGAGAGAAACTGTCCGATCCCTGTCATCAGGATGAAAGAGGCATCGTTATTCATAAAGGAGAGTGCCTCCCAGCCGATCGAGCCGTCAAACATCATTCCTGCTGTCAGGGTTTCATGCTCATTCTCTTCCAGTTTTGAGTTGTTATCCATGTAGAATCCGAAATTCGTGGCAATGAGCCAGGATTCTGAAAACCGTTTGGAGTATTCCGCACCTGCCAGAATGGCGGTGTGATCCACACCGCTTATAGTGCTGCTTCCATTGTAGACATCCATGGGTATAGTCATTTGACCTGCATAAAAATTCCAATACGTGGTTTCGGCAACCGGGATACCTGTAATCACATCTGAAAGGATGATCCTTCCCTCGTCCGCGTCGTAGACATTTACGACGATAGTCAACTGCCGCGCATCTTCTATTACCATTGCTGTCAAAAATCCTTGTACTCCAACCTTTTTTGCAAGCTCCTGTCTATCTTCCTTGGTGGCCAGCCCCCTGCTAACTGTCAAAATACCGTTTTCGATATTGCTGCGAATCATATTGCATTCGTTACACTTAATCAGTTTCAGTTTCGGGTTCTCAATTAACAACTGCCCATAAAGCTTTGCGCTGGCTACTTTGCGAAACTCCTCATTCAGGCTGGGACTAAAATCCAGATCCGTGACTGCAAGGGTTGAAATCCTGCTGTCAAGTCTGCCAATTGATTTGGCCAGCTCAGGCATCATCTTTTCAAACTGGTAGTAGAGAGGATCACTCCACATATTATATGCGTCAATTTCTTCCTGCTCTTCCGGAATCAGTTCCAGTTGATCCTCTTCGGCAATAATCTCGTCTCCTTGATCTGTAAGTCCCTGTTCTGTCTGGGCCAAAGCCAGGGATGCCGCACAAAGCAGACACAATAGAAATAGGATTACCTGTTTCATTTTTATCAATTGGCTAAAGTTTAATTACAAATTAAAAAGAAAACCCATAAAATCATAGTTTTCAATTACATGGTTCGATGCTAGCTTAAGTCAGAGGGTAATGCAATTTTTATCATTCTCTATCTCAAAGCCGTGTAACCTCCATCTTACCGTCCATCAAACAGCATCTGCGTCTCTTCCCTCGCCTTTGGCTGGTTAGCCAATATTATTTCCACGCGACGATTGGTTTTCCGGGCTGCTCTTAATTCGGCGCCGGTTTTTCTGGCACCGTAGATATCTTCGTATCTCTCTTTGGGTCTGCTGTCGGCGTAAGCACTGACGGAAACTGTTGTGCCGGGATATCCCACCTGATTAACCAGATAGGTGGCGATATTGGTCGCCCTTGCCGAACTTAGTTCCCAGTTGCTGGGGAACTTCTTCGTCTTGATAGGCACATCATCAGTATGGCCTTCAACAACCAGCAAGTCATTCGCATGTTCATCCATCTGCCGGATTGCACGAAAAAGAGGGGCAAGAGAATTTAAGGCTCCCCTTTGCACCGCATCACTTCCTGAAGTGAACAGATAATCTGACGGCAGCGACAAAATACATTGCAACTTGCTGGATCTTAATTCGAAATTTTTAAACTTGGTACGGTTCGAACTCAAGTAATTTTCAATACCGCTGCAGTTCTTGGGCTGTGTTGACAAAGTCGTCAGTAGCACAAAAAAGCAAAACAGCAGCGTCATTAAATCTGCAAAAGTGACAATCCATTCGGGTACACCGCCACCCAGTTCTTTCTTCTGACTCATAGACCAAGATCTCCTGACTCCATAGCCAACCTGCGCTCTTCTTCGACCCTCATTCTAAGTTTTGGTGGCAGATAGATAATCAAATCCTGACTGGCAACCTCAACAAGCTCTCTTCGTTTTAGATAGAGAATTCCTTCCTGAATCATTTCCAACAGTTTTGCATTAGATTCTTTCAACTGAAATCGTTTCGAAGCAACAGGGATAAATATCAACTGTGCTGCCAGTACACCATAAAGTGTTGTAATCAAAGCTACCGACATCGATCCCATCACATCGGATATGCTCGTGTTCTCGCCTGCAGCAGCTCCCAGCATCAAAATCAATCCAACCACCGTTCCCACCATTCCAAAGGCAGGGGCGGCTGCACCCAGAAATTTCAGTACATCAATTTCCTCAAATGCCCTGTAGTTGTACATCTCAATTTCTGATTCGATTATCTCCCTGATCATATCTTCGGATACAACATCGACGGCAATGAAGTCCTGAACCCATTCCCTGAGGTATTCATTGTTTATGTTTTCAATATCAGCATCGGTAATGATGTCTCCGGCATTTCGCTTGGCTGCTAATCGTAACACGGTTTCATATACCTCCAGGAAATCTTCCTGGAGTCTTCTTCTGGCAAATGCCAGCAGGATAAATTTGATTGTACTTCCCGCTTTGGAGACCGGAAAAGCGATCAGAAGGGCAGCAAATGCGCCACCAACAACAATTCCAAATGATTTTGCATCCAAAAAACGTGAAATTGAGCCGATCAATGAATCCTTGAACGCGGCCATTTCCTGTTTGACCTGGTTGATCTCTGCAACAGGGCGCCTGGCTCTTTCCATACTGGTGATCATTTGATCGTAATTCGTTATCTGGTGCACATAGTAGTTTGAATACTTATCAGGAAACATGATACCAAAGATCAACAGCGATGCGCCCAAGATAAATCCAAATAATGTTCCTAGTGTATCTTTCATTGCAGGTGCCTGAATCGAATTTTTGCCGGCTGTTTGGTTGAACCGTATTTAAACCATTCCGGGCGGGCTAGAGTCGTGCCAACTCCGGGATTCTATTTTTGGATTTTGTGAAAGCAATAGCTATGCCAGCTTCAAAAACCAACAGCATTTTAATGGTATGGCTTTGCAATTATCCAATCGACTTTGAAATCGTTATTTGACCGGATAAAAAAAAAACGCCAGGATTATTTTGAGAAAAAGGAGAAGTAAAAGAGAAGTGTGGTGGAAGGAATTACTCATCGAGGATCATCAAAAGCTCTCGTGCAGGTGCTAACCAAAAATAAACAAATCTGGTAATGGAGCAGATTTAGCGCGATGAACCATACATCTTGATTTTTAACAAGCAAGAATAATGAATCCCTGTTGTGTTTTTAAAATATCCATTGTAAAATTAGAGGAAAAAGACCAAAGGGGGAAAACTTGAGGAAAGTGAAACTTCCGAGGAACCAATGCGGTCTGACACGTGAAAAGAAAAAGGCAGGCCTGCCATAGCTGATACTATAGTTTTCTAACTCTCCTTTCTACAGTATTAGTCGAACTTGGTAAGCCTGCCACTTCAATGAACACCCACTACCTGCCCATCAACTCCCAGTCAGTCGATAACAATCGTCACAGGTCCCGTTGTTCATCAGTCAATGCAAAATAGCCTGGAAAAACAGTTTCTGTCAATCAGTAATCACAACAAACAAATTCTATTCCCGTCTGCATATATAGAAACCGTCCCTGCCCAAACATATGTTTCTTCTCCTATTGGCTCACTGCTCCAGCACATCGTTGATGGTGTTTACCAAATTGTTGTCATGGTCTATCTGCCACTCGTCCAGGGCAGGATCTCCATCGATATTGGCAGTGGCAGTGGCTATAAAAGTTTGCCCGTCTCCTCCCAATGCTACAGAGTATGAGTATTTGGCATTTGTGGGTATCTGGATATCCAGATCATCCAGATTTTGAGCAAAACTCTGGTTGGCAGTTAAGTAAAGATCCTGCCCCATATGGATCGATCGTAAAACTGTTTTGGCTTCAGTTTGCTTTGAACGAAGAACCATTTTTTGGTATCTGGGATACGCAATTCCGGCGATAACCGCAACTATCACCAAAGCAACCATAACCTCCATTAAACTAAGCCCTTTGCTTATTTCTTTCATGACTGTTTCAAAATTCAGATAACGTTTGCAGCATCAATTCAAAAGAATAGAGAATCAAAAAGTGTTTCGCATGCTTCGGTCAAAATAACAAGAGCTTGTTTTATCCCCCTCCGCAGAGCCGGTGAAAACTTGTGTGGAGCCTGGCTACCCGTTTTTCAACCTATGATTGTTCAACTTGATGATCACATTCGGAAAAAGTGCCAATAGGTTTAAACCAGACAGTTTCTGTTGATTAACCGAACAGGATATAAGTTGAATTGCGAAAAAATCGAAAAATGATTCCTGACCGAAGGCAGAAAGGGTAAATTCGGAACAATGGAAGAGAGACAGGTTGGGATTAGTCGGAGTAGGTTTTTAGCTGTTCAATTAGATAATCGCTTTGCTTGCTGAAATCCTCTCCATGATCTTCCAAGAAACTCCGGCTCTTAAGAAAATCACCGATAAATGTCTCTTCATCCTTGCATTCGATGAGTGCAATACTCTTTTGGGCTTCATCGACAAATCTTTTCAAGACACTAAGATTTTCCGGATTGTCCATAAGAATATGAGTGTAGAGATGAGGATCCCGCTGCAAAATCCTGCAGGTAAAAGCAAAATTTGCCCGATAAACCGGACTGCACATGGAAAGCAGAGTTGAGAGATCAATATCCCCAGATCGCATTGTTTGTGTAAAAACGATGTGAAAAAAGTGCATCAATCCCTGGATATAGCTCATCAGGTTGTCATGACGTTCCCATTCGTCGATTATGACTACATTTAATTCCATACTCTTGTAAAGCTTTTTCAATTCGGGCTGAAATTGACCGGGGCGGACAGGAAGGAGGATAATGTTCTGATTGGCCATGCTTTTTAGACGACCAAACATTGGATGACTGGAGATAACTTGGGCATCCGTCTTGAGCATCTCTGGAACGATGACTGTTTTGACGGAAGCAAAATCTGACAACAGGTGGTTTTGAGTCAGGTAAGGAGCTATTCGGTTAATCACGACTGCACCCTCTCCAAGAGGGACACAGACGATAACCAAATCACTGCTTTGCACCAGTTCCTTTTCGAAGGAAATTGTTGACTTATCGGAATAGAGTACCTTTTTTCCCAGCAATTCAAAGGATTTGCCAAACATCTGACCCATCTGCCCCGAACCACCGATAATTCCGATCTTATCAATCAACAAAATTATCCCCCGAATCTGAATACTGATAATCTACATAAAAGTGAATTCTACGTTAGACCTGAAGTTCCCTGACAAAGGATGCGATTTTAAAGTAGCGTGTGATCAAACGATTCGCCTCATCAAAACTAAGTTGACTTGCGGCATCGCACAAGGCATTTTTCGGATCCGGATGGACTTCGATAAATAATCCTGCAATATCCGTCGCAGCACACGCAGACATCATGGTCTGAAGAAATTGTTTTGATCCCCCGGCTGGATCCGCACTTGGTATACCATACCTGCGGATAGAGTGTCCCGCATCAAACAAAACAGGGTAGCCCATGGACTTCATTATCTGAAGTGAACGTAGATCAACGACCAGATCACGATATCCAAAACAGGCACCTCTTTCGGTAAGGATTATCGATTGATTCCCGGTGGATTCAACTTTCTTACAAACCCTCTCCATTTCTTCCGGATGGAGGAATTGGGCTTTTTTCAAATTTACGGGCTTACCTGTTTTAGCAATGCTAGTTACCAATTCGGTCTGCATCGCCAAATAGGCGGGAACCTGCAAAACATCCACAACTTCCGTAACACCTTCATCCAGTTCCCATGGATAGTGAACATCGGATACAATGGGAACATCAAATTCCTTTTTGGCCTCTTCAAAAATTCTTAAAGCCTCGGGTAATGGCAAACCAGAGAAGTACTTTTCAGAAGTGCGATTGTCCTTTTTGTAACTGGCCTTAAATATAAAATCAACCCCTATCGTTTCCGCAAGTTGTTTCAGGAAATCGATTGTCTTAAAAGCAATTGCCTTGTTTTCCAAAACGCAATTACCAGCCATCAGTAATTGACCTGATCCATTGACCTCTATTTTATCGGTTATCTTCATTGCTGTTTTTAGTTATTGGTTTCCGGCTACGTTAAATAGATGTAGCACATTGATCGATTACCTAGTCAAGTCTCGAGAAAATAAATTTTTTGGGGGATGAGAACTGATCAGACTCAGTTTCCAAAGTGACTGGAATGGGTAATTTGTAGTTCATAAGGAAAACCTCGGAATATTATATTCGTTTTCAGTTTTAAAAAACCTCTCAAAAAAAACACTCTATGATCTGCATCAAGCAGCTATGGACTCTGGCACATTTGATTCGGGCGGAGAAAAACCAAATTTGGTCTCTATTCCGCAAGCCAACATATTTTCGATGCGGTTATAGGTTACCACTATTTTCTTTCAACTGACAAGAAATGATAACCGACTCAATGCCCCCTACTTAATAGTTTTATAGATCCGGAATCTACCAATTCATGTAACCTGGATCATTTGTAATATCAGCAAAAACATAGTAATCGTGAATGACAACCAATGAAAGATAGACAGTATCCCCTGTGAACTGCGAAATACACCTGCTATGACTTGTAACTATCTCAGACTGACTCTGGCCACCCTGGTTGCGATTTTATTAATCGAAATCCCCAATCCAACAGCACAGAATCTGAAGCCTCACAACGTGATCATCCGATCCTCTTTTCAAAAAGAGAGCACTCTTCAGCCCTTTGAAAGACACTCTTATCATTTGCTTGAGTCAGTGCAATTCCATGAGTCATATGTTCCTCCCTTACCCGTCAAAGCTTACCCCTTTTCGGAGGACTACGCTCTTAGCATCAAATTCAGTGGGCTTACCAAGACGTTTGGTGAGTTTTCGGAATTTTTTCTGAAGGAAAGAGGTGTTCTGGAAAATGCTTATGTCTATTACCTGACCGGGTATTACAAGGAGGCTGAAGATAAACTCGTATCCCTGCTACCAACAAACGAGCCCATAGGTGAAAAAGTAAGGTTGCTGCTAGCCTGGACCAAGTTTAAAAGAGGTCAGTTCGAAGCTGCCTATTCCTACGCCAAATCCGGCTTTACTGCGGGATATGTCCCCATCAGGGATGATTCTTTGTTTCTCGGTGCCCTTATATTATATCAAAGCCAGGATTGGACGAAAATCATCACACTTTATCAGAACCATCAACATTTGTTCCCTCCTGAAGCCAGGCATAGCCGTTTTTCCCTGATGTATCTATTTGCTTTGATATTTGAGGAGAAATGGGACCACGCTGTTCGCTACCTGGATGAAACCCGGTTCCGCGCTCTTGCCCACACCAAACCAGCTTACAAGCTTCATGAAATTGCAGGCATTGTATATTTCCATAACGGCATTTTTACCAAAAGCCTGACCCATTTCGAACAAGCAAGATCTCACAATAAGGTTATATCGTACCAGCCATCAATTGTCCGGGCCATTGCCTGGAACTTTTACTATCTAAAAAGATACAAGGATGCTATCAACCTGATTGACCGCTCCAGATCTCTGGACATGATAGAATATGACGATGAAGTCAAGTATTTGAAGCTGGCTTGCCAAACTCACCAGAATAATTGGCAGGCAGTCGCCAAGTTATTTGACACCATCCCGGAGAAATCTGTCTTCTACAACCATGCTGCTTTTAAAATTCAATCGCAGTCTGTCTCATCCTCAATAGATGCCGGTTTGGAAGAGAAGATAAAGGGGGTCCGGTACGATTTCCCCAATATGGCCTTCGAAACATCGCTATATAACGGAAACCAGGCCTTTCGGACTGGATTACTTAAAGAAGCTGAAACTCACTACCTGAGGGCATTAGCGACCGATGTTGAAACGGAAAAGTACTTTCTGGCTCAGTATAATCTCTCACTAACACACCTCAAGCAAAAGGAATATGCCAAAGCAAAGATTGGTCACCAGAATCTTGTCCCGATCTGCCCAGCAGATGTTCTGGCGCGGTTGACCTATCACCGCCTGTATACCCTGTATCAATTGGAAAACAGAAGCCAGTATTTGGACCTCTTTGACTCCTCTGATCCGGATGGCCTCAAACCGGATCAGAAGTGGGAACTAGACTACATGAGAGCCAGTATTTTGCTGGCAAACAATATGAACAAAGATGCTGCAAAGAACTTTTTGATGCTGTGGGAGCAGGAGCGAAACGTTAGTGCTTTGGAGTCCGCTGTCAGAGCTTTGTATAAAGAGAAGCAGTTTGACCGGATTTTAGAACTTCATCTGAAGAATCCTGATATCAACTCAGAGATCTTTTTTATTTATCGAGTAAAGTCCCTATTGGGTATTAAAAAAGCATCTGAAGCACTTAAGGCAATAGAAAACTCCCGATATCAGAGTGAGGCATTCAACGAGTTGCAACTGGAAGTCTGGATGGCAAACCGGCAATATCAAACCATCATAAATCAAATTCCCAAGTATCTGCAACAGACTCTGAAACCTGATACTCGAATTCACTATTACTTCGGTCTGGGGGATGCTTATTTCAACCTGAAGCAATACACCGATAGCAAAAACCAGTTTTATAAAGCATTGGGACTGACAAAAGATCCTGTACGACGGAGCCTCATCCAGTATAATATTGCCTTGGTCACATACTATACAGAGGATTACCCCTCTTTTTTGAAAGAGACGAATCTCATGCTGCAAAACGATCAATTGACGCCTGATATTCGTTACAACCTCACCCAACTTCTGGTCGATTATCATCAGCAAAACAACCAGCCCGAAAAAGCCGATCAGATATTGGCCGACTACATAAAAAGTAATGAATTTCAAAGAGTGAAGGCGAAGCTTAAACGTGAGCAGCTTCTTTATCAAAACGGATCTTATGACAAGTGTTACCGGCACGCCAGAAAGCCTGATCCCAAAGAGAACTTTTTTCAGAAGCGGGACAGATTGGTTTTATTTGGCTATTGCGGCAATCAAATCGGTCAATCTAAATTAGTCATAAAGCAAATCAAAGGGGAACTTGATGCTTCCAATAAAGATTACCGCATCAACGAGTTAAGCTATATTCTTGCTCAAGCCAACTTCAATATAGGGCAGTACAAGAACGCCGTCGCATTGAACCAAAAACTGAAGAAAGCGGATCTCGACAGCGACGCGGCAAATAAAAGGCAACTGCTGCTCTCTGAAAGCCTCATCAAGCTCAAACAGTTCAAAAAAGCGGAAGCCGAACTGGGGGATGTAAACCATTATCGTCAAACCCCTTACTATGATAAAGCGCTGGAACTGCATGCATCAATCAATAGCGCTAAAGGGGACGTCGATAGCTCTGTTCGCGCGCTTTTCAGAATCTACTATATGCCGAACGTCCCTGATGTTGAAAAGCAGATCAGCCTGATTAAAATTAGTGAGTTATTGCTGGCTAATCATCGCAAAAAAGAGGCGAAGTCTTACTTTGAAAGAATCAACCCGGAACATCTTAAAAAAGAAAAAGAGTGGTCAAAGCGGTTTAACGATTTAAAGAGCAACCTGAATTAGTGAGATTTTCTTCAACCCAAATGAGAATTGTTTCACGTGAAACAATTCTCAAAACTCATCAACAGCAATCAGCGAACGTATCTTTCACACTGACAAATAAGTATCTTCATCGATCTTAAGTCTTAGCCCAGATAGAATATCTATCCTATTCCTTCAACTCCAAAGTTCCGGAACATATCTTGATTATCCTTAACCGTCTTACGAAAGCCTTTCTGTGAATAAAACCAAGGTGATCGTCCTCACAGGACCGACAGCATCAGGAAAAACAGCATTTGCAGTAAAACTGGCAAAAAAAATCCAGGGTGAAATTGTTTCGGCCGACAGCCGACAAGTGTTTATCGGCATGGATATTGGCACCGGCAAAGATCTCAAGGAGTATGATACGATCCCTTATCATCTCATAGATATTGCTAGGGCGGGATCCGAATTCTCAGTATCGGATTTCCAGAAGAAGGCTCTGTCGGCGTTGCGGGTAATCTCTTCCAGGAGTCATATCCCTATTATCTGCGGAGGAACGGGTCACTATATTAAAGCGTTACTTGAGGGTTACCAGTTCCTCTATCCCAAAACTGATTTACGCATGACCATCGAACTGGAAAGACAAGATCGTGAAGCCTTATATAAAAAACTCAAGCAGCTTGATCTCTGGCATCTTCAGGATTGGGAGAATGACAGCAAGAGGAGAATGGTGCGGGCCATCGAGAAAAAGCAACTTCAGATTAAGAAATCTGTTAGATCACCAGATTTTAGCTCGCAGTTTGAATCCCGACTCTATTTTCGTTCTCTGCCCAGGGAGATAATCAAGCAGAAGATCCATGACCGACTTTTGCAGAGAATGGAGGAAGGGATGATAGAAGAGGTTAGATCCTTACTTGCCGCTGGTCTTTCCCACCAGCGTCTGGAACGTTATGGTTTGGAATATAAGCACGTCTCCTTTTATCTTCGGGATCTTATGGGGTATGATGAGATGTTATCGAAGCTCCGGACGGAGATCTCCAGGTTTGCCAAACGTCAGATGACCTTTATCCGCTATCTGCAGAAATCGGGTCATCATTTGCATCCTGTTGAGGATTATGCTTCATTTGAGGGCGATGTCCTTAATTGGCTTTCCAGGGAGTGAACTCAAGACTATAAAAAGCTGTCTTCCCCGGCTCTTGATATTCACTTTAATACGTATTTTAGAATGGAATATCATCTTCGATAAAATCATCCTGCCCGACATTGGCATTTCCCGAACCCGGTTCCTGATGGCTCTGAAATGATGGAGGCGGAGTGTTGAAAGCGTTGTTTTGCTGACCCTGCTGTCCTTGTTGGTTGTTCCCCTGGTATGGTCCGGATCCTCCCTGTTTTGAATCCAGCATCTGCATATTTCTGACAACGATCTCGGTTGTGTATCTCTTGTTTCCATCCTTATCCTGCCAATCCCTTGTTTGCAAGCTTCCTTCCACAAAGATTTGAGATCCTTTTCTGCAATACTGTTCAACAATCTCGGCAAGCCGGTTCCAAAAGACCAGTCTGTGCCATTCGGTACGTTCCTGTCGTGATCCGGATTGATCTTTATAAAACTCACTTGTTGCCAGACTGACGTTCATTACGGAGTGACCATTGGGTGTGATTCTTTTTTCCGGTTCCTGTCCAATTCGACCTATCAGCAGAACTTTATTCAGCGTTGCCATATTTATCCTCTTGGAATTTGATTTTTAGGTAATTGATGCGAAATGTATTTTTGCTATCGTTTTTCTGTTTATTGTTGCAATTCGACAAGTACTTTGCGGAGCAGCTCGTCAAGGTTTGATTCAGGGCTCAAATGTTTTCTCACCATCGTTTCAGCTTCTTTCTCAGCAAAGCCCAGGTTTGATAGTGCTGAAACCGCATCTTTTACAATTTGAAACTGATTCGCGACCGATGTTTCCCGGTTGGACTCTACCGGCTTCGGTTTGTAACCGTTTTTCAGCAATGACTCTTCGATTTTGCCCTGCAAATCCAATATAATTCTTTGCGCTGTTTTTTTTCCAATCCCTGTCACACTCTGAAACGGAGTATGATCGCCGGTCTGGATGGCAGTAATAACCTGCTCCGGGGTCAATTTGTCCATGATGTTAACAGCGGCTTTAGGTCCGACACCACTTACTCCCAAGAGGACAGTGAACACGCTCCTTTCATAGAAGGTTTCAAAACCAAACAGGCGAATCTCATCTTCCCTCACCAGAGTATATACTACCAATTCAACTTCTTCGTTTTTTCTAATCCCCAGTCTGCCTATCTGATTTGGGCCCAAAAAAACACTGTATCCGATGTTTCCGGTGTTGATCGTAACTTCATTTCCCTCAATATTCAACACCCTTCCCCTTAACCAGGCAATCATTTACAAATCCTTTGTACTATTTCTTATCGACCAAATCATACAGGTGGGTATTGGCATGACAGATTGCAATGGCAAGGGCATCGGATTCATCTTCTCCAAGCTTCTCGTTGCGGTTTAGATTCAACAGAACTTTGACCATTGATGCTACCTGGTCCTTATCGGCTCTGCCTACACCGGTAACTGCGGCCTTAATTTCATTTGGTGCATATTCGTTTACCTCCAATCCGAATTTGCTCAGAGTCAGCAACGCCACTCCCCTGGCATGTCCCAGTAACAGTGATGACCTCGGATTTACGGAGTGAAATACCCTTTCGATTGATGCTGTGTTTGGTTTGTATTCTTTTATCACCTCGGATAGATGGTCAAAAATACAGGTTAGTTTAGTTTCCAGATTTTTTTCGTTTACCGTTTTGATAGTCTCACTATGAACGTGTTTCAGTTTGTTGCCGTACCGGTCGATAATGCCCAAACCTGTGAATCGCGTTCCCGGGTCGATACCAATAATCCTCGTAGCGTTAGATTTCATTTGCGCTTGTCACTGCCCCCGGGCTTTCAATCGCAATACAAAAACAACGTCCTTTTTCATTTTGTATCTTAACTCCTTCGTTGGGTTCATCCAAGACTGGCAAGGACTTCATCACTGATATCAAAATTGCTATAGACCTTTTGCACATCGTCATCATCTTCTAATGCTTCGATGAACTTGATGACCTGCTGAGCTTTGCTAGTTTCGGATATTTCGACACGATTCTGCGGGATCAGATCTATACTGGATGTCTTAATATCCACGCCTTGCTCTTCCAGATACTTGTGCACATCGCCCAGCGCGTTGGGCGATGTTTCAACAATAAAGACATCATCCTGCAAATCATCAATATCGTCTGCCCCTGATTCCAATACATGTTCAGTAAGCTCTTCCTCACCGATTTTTTCTTTTTCTACCTCGATAATTCCTTTACGATCAAACATGTACATTACTGAATTGGTTGCTCCGATATTTCCGTTATTTTTACTAAAGATCGCCCGAACGGATGAGATGGTTCTGTTCTTGTTATCGGTCAGGCATTCAACGATTACTGCCACGTTATGAGGTCCGTATCCTTCGTAGACGATCGTTGACCAGTCCTCTCCTTTACCACCACCAACACCTTTCTTGATCGCTTTGGTTATGTTGTCATTGGGCATATTGACAGATTTTGCCAGGGATATGGCCGAACGTAATCTCGGATTGGCATTTGGATCATCCCCGCCCAATCTGGCCGCTACTGTGATTTCCTTAATTACCTTGGTAAATACTTTGCTTCTCTTTGCATCTGCGGCACCTTTTTTATGTTTGATGCTGCTCCATTTATTATGTCCTGACATCTCTCAACTTCCTTCTATTCTTTTAGACAATTCCACCCACCAAATCATAAGGATGGGCCTCGGTTATTTTGACATTACAAAACTGGCCAATTTCGCCAATACCGTCATTAATCAGCACATTTCCATCGATTTCTGCTCCCTGGAATCTTGTTCTTCCCTTCAGCAGCAGAGCCGTTTCTTCATATTCACCTTCTATCAGAACTTTTTGAATTTGACCAATCCTGGCTCTGTTTTTTTCCAGTGAGACAGCCTGCTGAGCCTTCATCAGAATATTACGGCGCTCGTTTTTCTCCTCTTCGGAAATCCTATCACCCAATTGATAAGATCTAATATTGTCTTCATGTGAATAAGTAAAAACACCAATGTGGTCGAAATGGCCCTTTTCGATAAAAGCAAGCAGCTCAGCAAAATCGTTTTCTGTCTCTGTTGGGAATCCGACAATGAAGGTCGTTCGCAAAGCAGTTTCCCGGCATGTATTCCTGGCGTTATCCAATAATTCTTCCAGTTGAACTCTTTGGATTTTTCTGTTCATATCCTTCAGCACCTTGTCCGAGATGTGTTGAAACGGGATATCGGCATAGGGGACCAATCTGGAATCCTCTTCCATGAGTTGAAAAAGCTCCACCGGGTAACGGTTAGGGTAGGTATAGAGAATCCTCAACCAGAAATCCTGCCTGTTCTCTTTCAAAATCTCCTGAACAAGATCAGCCAATTGTCCATTATTCTCAAGATCTCTGCCATACGAACTACTGTCCTGTGAGATCAGGTTAATCTCCTTTACCCCCCGTTCCAGCAGCTCACTGAATTCTCTCTTGATGCTATCGCTTTCGCGGCTTACCTGTTTGCCTCTGAGTTTCGGAATATTGCAAAATGAGCACCCGTTTGAACACCCTTCTCCAATTTTAAGATAGGCATAGGCCCGGGTTGAGATCTGCCTGCTCAACTCAAAATTCCCGGGTGAGTAATAAGGCCTGCTCCACGATTTGTCCTGATCCATCTCCGGTTTCATTGATGTTCTGATGCAATCGGAGATGGCAGCATAGTCACTGGTCCCGATAACGCCATCGATTTCGGGTATCTCTTTAAGCAGATTGCTTTTATATCGCTCAACCATGCATCCGGCTGCAATCAGGAGTTCACAGTTCCCGGACTTTTTGAATTCGGAGAGATCCAGAATTCTCTCTATGGATTCACTTACTGCTGACGCTAAAAATCCACAAGTGTTGACGATAATAATTGCTGCTTTGGCAGGTTCACCTTCATATGTGTAATCCTGTCCCAGTAGTCTAGCCAGCATGATTTCAGAATCCACCCTGTTTTTTGGGCAACCCAAGGTTTCAATATAAAAGCTCTTCATTTAACCTCTGTTGTTGGCAAAGCACGAAACATTCTCACTGATGACTTGTCACCTCAAGTTCGGGATAGTGGGTTAGCAAACAAGAAGCCCAATTTATATCTTCCGGAGAGGTTATTTTGATATTCCAGATTTCGCCATCGACCATTTCAACGCCGAACCCCGCATATTCGAAATAAGAAGCTTCGTCAGTGAATTTCCTGTCACTCTTTCGGTATTGCAAAAAGCACTCGTCGATTTTAGAACTGAAAAAGGCCTGTGGTGTCTGTACAGCAAATATCCGGTGTCTCGGCAGCGTTATCGTGGTTTTACCTTCAATTTTCCTGATTGTATCATTCATACCAAGCGCAGGAATGACAATACTCTCAACAGAGGTTTTCTCCAGTATTCTATGTATCAAACTTTGATTGCAAAAGGGCCTGGCTGCATCATGGATCATGATAATTCCTTCTCTACTTTCCGCCTGATAGTATGCCAGACCATTCATCACACTATCGGCTCTTTCAACACCTCCATCCACCACTTCTAGTAGTTTGGATATTCCGCCGCAATTCGCTATCAAATCGTTTAGCTTTTTTCTCTCTTCACCTCTACAAACCAAAATTATATCGTCAACGACCTCCACCCTTTGAAAAGCCAGCAACGTCCTTAAAACAATTGGTAATTCGTTGATCTTGAGAAATATTTTATTCAGACCGGATCTCATTCTGGTTCCTTTTCCGGCAGCCATTATGATGGCTGTTACCTTTATTCCTTTATATGCCATTTACCACCAATTTTTGTCGTCGGAATTTATAAACGAAGCGATTCCAAAATGTTGAAAAGAGCTACGTCTTCAACTTGTCGAGCAAGGTCCTTCCTTCTGATATACATCAATGTTTGATCCACGATCAATAATTTTTAAGATTTTCATCAAATTCTTTATGGCTCTCAACCTATAAAAAAAACCGCAAAATACGGTTTGATCTATCGCAACCCCTTGACGATTTTTAGTTGACACCGGTTCATGGTATGATTAACTTCTTCTCAATGTAATTGCGTTCACTATTCCTCCTTTAACCTTTGTTATTATAAATACAAGATATTATGGAACACGGAAGCGCTCGAATAGGTGAAGTATTTAATTTTGGGATGTTGCATTTGGAGTGGCCGACAGCCCTGTTTGTTTTTGTACTATTTGTTCTTACTATGATTGTATTAAATTCTCTGCTTTTCAAGCCCATTCTCAGGACTCTCGAAAGCAGACAAGCCCAGATAGATAAGGACAAGGCAGAATCCGGCAGACTTGCCGACACCTTGGAGAAATCCGAAAAGGATTACCAGGAAAAACTCGCCAGCTTGAGAGAAACCATCCAAAAGTCTCACCAGGAAGCAATGGACGAAGCCCTCAATAAAGCTAACCAGTTGGTAGACAGCGCCAAAGAATCCGTTGCATCTAAAATAACCGACGCCAGTAAAGAGCTGGAAGTCGAGCGGTCAAATGCTCTGAAAGACGCTTCTTCTCTTACACAAGAACTGTCTCAGTTGATCAAATCCAAAGTGCTTGCATAGTTGGTATTTTTAATAACACTAATTAAGGTCTGGATCTATGTTTAAAACATTAGTATTAACGGCTCTTTTGAGTGGTGTATCCAGCATGGCATTGGCTGCCGGCGGAGGAGAGGCCGGTTCGCTGCTGAGTTGGGATATGCTCTTTAAGGCAATTAATTTTCTACTGCTATTATATCTGCTGAATCGATTTGCTAAAAAGCCGATCGCCAATATGCTTTCCTCTTCGGCTGAAAGCATCAAGAAGACTGTCGAAGAATCCAAAACCGAATTGGCGGAGACCAAGAAGAAGCTGGAAGAGTACCAGGCCAAACTCTCCAACATGGAAAAGGAGTTGGAAGAGAGACGGACCACAGCTTTGTCCTCGATTGAGGCTGAAAAACAACAGCTCATCACTGATGCAGAACTGCAAGTCAAACGACTCGAAGAGCAAACTCAAGCCCGAATCGAGCAAGATATCACCAATGCCAAGGAAGAGATACGGCAGTATCTGCTTGAAGAATCCGTGAAGCTTGCGGAGGAAACAATTGCCAAAGAGGTTGGAGGCAAGGAGCAAAAGGCACTGCTTGATAATTACACCAAATTTTTAAAAGAAACTGCGTAATCGAAAAGGGGAAATATGAATGGTGGTATAGGGAGACGTTACGCAAAAGCGTTGATCAACTTGGCAGGCAGTGACTCCAATATCGAGAAGATCGGAAAGAGTCTGGGCGAAATCGCCGAGGTCTATGCCGAGGAAAAAACTGTCCGCGATGTGATTCTGGAACCCAAACTCGGTAGAAACCAGAAAATGCTGTTCATTGATAAGATCACCAAGAAAATGAAATGTGATGCTCTGCTCAGCAAGTATTGCCGATACCTGGTATCCAGAAACCGATTTGATATTATAGGCGATATTTCAATGGCTTATAACAAATTGTCTAGCGAAAAACTGGGAACGGCCACGGCTGAAGTTGTGGTTTCCCATAAGTTGGCAAAAAAGGAGGAAGAAGCTCTTCAGAAGCAGCTTTCCGACTATACCGGGAAAAAAGTAACACTTTCCGTTAAAGTAGACGAATCCATTTTAGGAGGCGCTATAACTTCAATTGACAGTCTGGTTCTTGATGGCAGCATCAAAAATAGGCTTAACCTGATCCGAGAAACCATATCCAAGGGAAATTAAATCATGAAAATTAGAGCAGATGAGATCAGTGCAATAATTCAGAGTCAAATCCAGGAATTTGATTCAGATGTTGAAGTGAAAGAAGTCGGAACCGTACTGAGCGTCGGTGACGGAATCGCTCGCGTCTACGGTCTTGACAAGGCTATGGCTGGCGAACTTGTTGATTTCCCTGATGGTACCCGGGGAATGATCCTCAACCTTGAAGAAGACAACGTCGGTGTGGCCCTTTTTGGTTCCGGCGAAGAGATCAAGGAAGGAGATACCGTAAAAAGAACTGAAAAAATTATGGAAGTTCCGGTTGGCGAAGAGATCCTGGGCAGGGTTATTTCACCCATCGGAGATCCACTGGATGGAAAGGGTGCTCTCAATACCAAGGAATTTAACAGACTGGAAGTCATCGCCCCCGGTATTGTGCAGCGGAAATCTGTTCATCAGTCCATGCTCACAGGTCTGAAAGCAATCGACTCACTCGTTCCCATCGGCAGAGGACAGCGTGAACTGATCATTGGTGACCGCCAGACAGGTAAAACAGCCATTGCAGTGGATACCATCATCAGCCAGAAAGGTGGAGATGTTTACTGCGTCTATGTTGCCATCGGGCAAAAGAACTCCACGGTTGCCCAGGTGGCACAGAAATTGGAGGAGTTCGGCGCCATGGAATACACAACCATCGTATCCGCTACCGCAAGTGAGCCTGCACCTCTCCAGTTTATCGCTCCTTATGCAGGTGTCGCCATGGCGGAATATCTGGCAGCCAAAGGCAAGCATGTCTTGATTATCTATGATGATCTTTCCAAACAGGCTGTTGCTTATCGCCAGTTATCACTGCTTCTCAGAAGACCTCCCGGACGTGAAGCTTTCCCTGGAGATATCTTCAACGTACACAGTCGCCTCCTTGAAAGGGCCTGTAAGCTCAGTGACAAGCTTGGTGCCGGATCGATCACCGCACTACCGGTTATTGAAACACAGGCCAGTGACGTATCCGCTTATATTCCGACTAACGTAATTTCGATTACAGACGGTCAGATCTTTCTGGAAACGGAATTGTTCAACTCTGGTGTTCGCCCCGCTATCAATGTGGGTATATCGGTATCCAGGGTTGGGGGTGCTGCCCAGGCCAAGGCCATGAAACAGGTGGCCGGTACCTTGAAACTGGATCTTGCCCAGTATCGTGAGAAACAGGCATTTGCCCAGTTCGGTTCTGACCTTGATGAGGCCACCCAGAAGCAGCTCTCAAGGGGAGAAAGACTGGTAGCTATCCTGAACCAGGATCAATATGTACCAATGAAAATGGAAGAGCAGGTCGTCAGTATTTTCGCCGTAACCAATGGCTACTGCGATGATATGGAGGTCAGCCAGATTCCTGAATTTGAAGCTGGATTACAGAAGTTTGTAGCATCAAACAAACCTGAGATTTTGTCTACCATCGCAGAAGAAGAAGTAATCAGTGATGAGATCAAGGCCAAAATGGAAAGCGCCATTGATGAATACAGAAAGGAATTCGCAGGTTAACTCAACCCACTTCTCATGCTCATAAACAGGATACATAATCTATGGCTACCTTAAAAGATATCCAGCTGCGAATGAGCAGCATTAAGAACACAATGCAGATTACCAAAGCCATGAAAATGGTGGCTGCATCGAAGATGAGGAGAGCGGAAGAGGCTATAACCAATTCCCGCCCCTACTCCGAGAAGCTGAAAGCCATCATTTCCAATCTGAGCGACGGTGTTGATCAATCTGCACATCCATTGCTGAAAAAGCGCGAAGGTGGAAAAGCAGTTGTTCTGCTGATTTCGACAGACCGCGGGCTGTGCGGCGGTCTCAACGTCAATCTTTGCAAGAAACTGAACAGTTTCATGCCTGATCAGTCCAATGGATTTGATGTGGTTGAACTCGTTACCTTTGGCAAAAAAGGTACTGAATTTTTTAAGAACCGTGCTGGTAACATCGCTGAATCCTTTCGGGATCTGAAAGAAGCCGAAATGGCAGATGCTCTGCAAAGCAAGGTTCGCGATCTTATTCAGCAATACATCGATGGAGAATTCAACCATCTTTACCTGGCTTATAATCGTTTTAACAACGTTGTGAGTCAGACGCCCATCATCAAGCAGGTCTTGCCCATTGAGCCTCCTGCAACGGAAGACTCGGATGCGGATGCCGGCACTCAGTTCATATTTGAACCGTCCGGCATGGCCATTTTGAATGCGATATTACCGCAATACGTTGAAAACCAAGCTTTTACGGGCCTACTGGATAACAATGCCAGTGAACATGCCGCCCGTATGACGGCAATGGATGCTGCGACCAATAACGCATCCGACATGCTTGCTAAACTGCAGATTCAATTTAACAGGGCAAGACAGGCAGCGATTACCTCCGAATTGATTGAGATTATTTCCGGAGCTGAAGCTGTTTAACAGCATTTATTGATAAAGTTTAGAAAGTTTTTATGAATCTATTATCCTGTCACAATTAAAATTTGAGGCTAAATAATGGTAAAAGGAAAGATTATCCAGGTCATCGGTGTGGTAGTCGATGTCAGGTTTGACGAGGGAGACTTACCGGAAATACTTGAGGCATTGACAGTTGAATTTGAATATCAAGGCGAAAAGAAAGATCTGATTCTTGAAGTACAGCAACATTTGGGAGAAAACTCCGTCAGAACCGTAGCTATGACAGCTACAGACGGTCTGGTTCGTGGAATGGAAGCAACAGCTACAGGCGGTCCAATTACCGTTCCGGTTGGCGACAAGGCACTGGGCCGGATCATGAATGTTACCGGTGACCCCATCGATGAACAAGGTCCCATCGGCGAAAAAGAAAGATGGCCGATCCATCGTACACCACCGTCATTTAACGACCAGGACACATCCGCTTCCATGCTGGAAACAGGTGTAAAGGTACTCGATCTGATCTGCCCGTTCCTTAAAGGTGGAAAGATCGGTCTGTTCGGTGGTGCCGGTGTAGGAAAGACGGTAGTAATCCAGGAAATGATCAACAATATTGCCCTCCATCACGGTGGTTACTCTGTATTTGCAGGTGTAGGTGAGCGAACCCGTGAAGGAAACGACCTTTGGGTGGAAATGGAAGAAGCGGGAGTACTCGACAAAGTTGCTCTGGTTTTCGGACAGATGAACGAACCCCCGGGAGCCCGTCTTCGAGTTGCCCTGAGCGGTATTACCGTTGCTGAATACTTCCGGGATGAAGAAGGTAAGGACGTTTTGATGTTCATCGATAACATCTTCCGGTTTACCCAGGCCGGTTCCGAGGTTTCCGCTCTGCTTGGACGGATTCCCTCCGCTGTAGGCTACCAACCGACGCTGTCGACTGAGATGGGTGCCATGCAGGAAAGGATTACATCAACCTCCAAGGGCTCCATTACATCAATCCAGGCTGTTTACGTTCCTGCGGATGACTTGACTGACCCTGCTCCTGCCACAACCTTCTCGCATTTGGATGCTACCTGCGTGCTTTCCAGAGCTATCTCTGAAATGGGTATCTATCCTGCAGTTGATCCCCTTGATTCAACATCAAGAATTCTGGATCCTAATATTGTAGGTAAAGAGCACTATGAGTGCTCCAGGAACGTTCAGGAGGTTCTCCAGGAGTATAAGGATCTCCAGGATATTATCGCTATTCTCGGTATGGACGAACTCTCCGATGAACAGAAGAAAACCGTTGAGAGAGCCAGGAAGATTCAACGTTTTCTGTCCCAGCCCTTTTCCGTGGCAAGCGCCTTTACGGGTATGGACGGAGAATACGTATCCATCAAGGATACCATCAAGGGATTTAACATGATCCTCTCCGGTGAACTTGATGACGTTCCCGAGCAGGCATTTTTTATGGTAGGAACTATTGAACAGGCTCTGGAAAAGGCAAAAACTCTCTAATCCCATACATATTCATGAGCAATAACCTTACGTTAGAAATTGTAACCCCACAAAGTAAGCTCTTGTCCAAGGAGGTGGATTACGTGACGATTCCCAGCGAACTAGGAGAATTGGGAATCCTCCCGGGCCACATCCCTCTTTTGACCAATCTTAGCAGCGGGGTCTTAAGCTATAAGAATAGTAGTGAAGAGAAAAAGGTTGCTGTACATTTTGGGTATGCTGAGGTCTGCCAGGACAAGATTACCATTCTGGCCAGCACCGCTGAACTGGCTGAAGAGATAGATGTTGAAGGAGCCAAAACTGATCAGCAAAAAGCCGAATCAGAATTGGCCGAAGTCTACAAATCAACAGACAAGCTGGATCAAGCCCTGGAGCTCCAACAGCAGATTCAAATGGCCGTGACCAGACAAAATGCAGCGCAGTAATCAAGGTTCAGAGCCGAACTAACGGTCTCTGCCGAGGAGGGAACTTCACGCGATTTTCCCTCCCCAAACTCCCCTTCTCTTTTCTATTTGCTCTTTTTAGCTCTCCCAAATCCGGTTGATAGACCTGTCTGTATATACTATCAATAGCTATTACAGCTATTCCTCCAATCAATTTCGGGTAATGTCTGATGAAAACAGAAAGTACTTTTTCGTTGCGAACAACCAGTCATAGTCAAATGATTTCAATCACACCTGAGGTGTCGAGAATTGTTAAAGAGACTGGGTTGAAAAACGGGATTATTCATGTCTTTGTTCTCCACACAACTTGTGGATTAACTATCAATGAAAACGCGGATCCGGACGTCATTCACGACCTCCTCCATCGACTGGATTCCCTTGCCCCCTGGAAAGATAGCAAAGACAGGCATATGGAAGGAAACTCGGCCGCACATTTGAAGAGTTCTCTCCTGGGATCTTCGGTCTCGGTACCTGTTCAAAATGGTAGCCTTGTACTGGGTACATGGCAGGGAATTTTTTTCGGTGAATTCGATGGACCGAGAACCCGTTCTGTTTGTTGTACAGCTATTCATTCTCAATCCTGATGGCATCATCTACTGTGTTATAATCAAAAGACAACTTGAATTCTGAAACTGGAAACCAAGCTTAAGGAAAACCATGGATATTGAAACTATGGCCGGAGAAGCCAAAAGGGCCAGTCTGCGAATTTCTACTGCTAGTACTGATAAAAAGAATACACTATTACAGACCATAAGCAGCAGGATCAAAAAGAACTCCCAAAAAATAGCCGAGGAAAACCGAAAAGATGTTTTGCTGGCCGAAGAAATGGTTGCGGCAGGCAAACTCAGCAAACCCTTATTGGAAAGGCTGAAACTTTCAGACGCCAAGATCGAACAGTTGTCTACTTATTTGGAGGAGGTAGCCGCTTTGGAGGATCCCGTAGGAAAAAAGCAGTATGCAATGAAGCTCGCAGAAGGGTTGGATCTTGAAAGGGTTACCTGTCCCATCGGTTTGATCGCCATTATTTTTGAAAGTCGACCGGAAGTAGTGGTTCAGGTTACCGCCTTGAGCTTGAAATCGGGGAACGGTGTCATTCTCAAAGGGGGAACAGAGGCTAAGAACACTAATCGGGTGTTATTTGAGATTATAGACGATGTGCTGAATGAGTTTGAACTCCAAAGCACTGTGAACCTGGTTGAGACAAGAGAAGATGTTGCAGAGCTGTTAAAACAGGACGAGTTCATCGATCTCATAATTCCCAGGGGAAGCAATCAGTTCGTAAAATACATTCAAGATAACAGTAGAATTCCGGTTTTGGGACATTCCTCGGGAATTTGTCATATATACGTGGACCGGGAGCAAGATAAGAAAACCACTATTCCGGTGATTCTCGATGCCAAACTGGACTATCCTTCAGCATGCAATGCATTGGAAACACTGCTGGTTCATGAAAAAGTCGCTGAAGAACTATTGCCGGATTTAATCGCTGAACTCCAAAACAGAGGTGTAGAGTGCAAGGGATGTACAAGAACCTTGGATCTTGCCAAATCCAATCAACTGGATATCAAAAAGGCCGTCGAATTGGATTGGGAAACCGAGTACACAGATCTGATTCTATCCATCAAAATCGTGGATACCATGGAAGAGGCTGTGGATCATATCAACACTTTCGGATCTCATCACACAGATTCGATCATCACGGTGAACCATCAGGCGGCTGAGTATTTCCTTACTCAGGTAGACTCAGCCTGTGTTTTCCACAACAGCTCCACACGCTTCTCTGATGGATATGTTTTTGGATTGGGAGCAGAAGTAGGTATAAGTACCAATAAAACCCATTCCAGAGGACCGGTTGGGTTGGACGGCATGATCATCTACAAATACCTGCTAAGGGGAAATGGTCATTTAAAAGGAAGCTTCTCCGGAGACCAGGCCATGTCTTTTCTGCATCAAGTCCTGCCGTTGGACTGATAAATCAACTTGGCAAAATGGCCTGCTCAAAGCCATACAGGAAGTCTCACCCGGTTCACAGTTACGTGTACTTATGACGTGCCACCCTATGAAGCTGTGCGAGGTAAAAGATCGCAATCGAAAAGATTCCGAGCATGTATAATGGCAGCAAACAACACAGAAAAACACATTAAATCTGACAGATAACCGATCTTATGTCTTCTCAGTTACTTAAGAAATTAAAAAAACTTGAATCACTAATCCGTCAACACCCTGCTTTAAATGAAACCCTGACCCGGGAGTTAGACGCAGAACTGAACCAGATGCTCCTGAAATTGGATTCTCCTGCTCCTGAAATAAACGAAGCAGGGCCAGGACCCATTCAAATCTGGAGTGATGGTGCGTGTACAGGAAATCCCGGACCGGGTGGATGGGGAACCATTGTGGAGATTGGTAATCAGCGAACTGAGTTGTCGGGAATGTCCCGGAAAACAACAAATAATATCATGGAGATGACAGGAGCCCTTGAGGGTATCAAAAAAACCCCTGCCGGGTCTGTCATAACTTTGACTTCAGATAGTCAGTACCTTGTTAAAGGCATGACAAGCTGGATTAAATCCTGGAAAGCAAAGGACTGGAAAAAGGCAGACGGTAAGCCAGTATTGAATAAGGAACTATGGGTTGAGCTGGACCTGGAATCTCAAAAACGTGAAATAACCTGGGTTTGGGTGAAGGGCCATGCGGGACACCCGGAGAATGAAAGGTGTGACGAACTGGCCAGGAAAGCTATACCACAGTGAGTTCGTCTTCTGCTTCCTCATCCTCCGATAAGACATCATTGCTGTTGGCTTCAGTTACAGCCTTCTTGAATTTTTTAGCCAGATGGATCTCTTTTTGCGCAAACTTGTCAGCGGAATGGAACGTTGAGACGCTGTTGGGATTAACCCAATAGGATACTCCCCCCGCTTTTGACAGCTTGTCGAATTCTATGCCCTGCTTAGAGAAAAACTCTCTGATGGTGTTTTGAATATGGTTTGAATACAGAACCAGGTCCTCCTTTTGAAACAGGATCTGCGCATCTTTTTCAACCTTGGGATGATCAACTTCATCAACATACCAGTTCTTCAGATTGTCCCTGTACATGAATGAGACCCGTCCATACTCAAGCAGATTCAGACAGATAAACACTTCTGTAATCTCTTTTTCCTTAAAAATACAATCCCTGAAATCATACTCCTGTGGAGGGAAAGCTCGGTCAATGCTATCAACCAGCCTGTCGACAATATCGGGTCGGACAAAAGCAAAGCGGTCTGCGGAGAGTTTTCCGATTTCGGTATGAGCCACTGCCAACTCCACTACTGTCCGGCTTTCCATCAGAGTGCCTTTGTTGATGACACCGTAATATCCATTGAGAATACAGTGTGCGATTCCGTGCAGAAAGGAATTATGCTCATATAGTTCAACTTCATCCGGCAAATGGTCCAATTGCCCAAGGGTGTCATATCGGCTGCCGGCAAGGCCGCTTTTCTGAATTGAACGAAAGAACCAGTTTTGATCCTTGCTAAATCCGATTTGCAGCCTTCCGCGGGGCACTTTCAGGTGATTGAGAATATCCCTGCGAACAACGTTTTTCGGAGGATCAAAGTTCTTTTGATAATAGTGGAACCAGATCCTGTTCTCATCCTGGTTAGTCTTGTCCTCGCCACCATATTCCTCAACGTATTTCTGCACCCTTTCCATGGAACGCTGAAAGAGAAACTTCAGATCTTTTTCAAACTTTATCACAGCATCCACTTCACCGAAGGCAATGTGCTCAAGTACCCTGCGTTTGGATGCTGTGAAGGCTTTTTTTAGAAAAGTATCAAGAAATTTTTCCCTGTAGGTTTTGGGCTTTTTGTTTTCCCTAATACTGACGAAGATGTCCGCTACCCGGATATGGAGGGCGAATCCCAGATCGATAACCCTGGAAATCAACATTTTCTCGTCTTCATCCTCCACGGTATGGTTTTCAGGACCGAATCCGATTTTAAGTGCCTTGTATCTCAACCACCAGGGATCCTGCCTTAAACTAGGGAATCTCTCTTCCATTTTGAAGATCTGCTGGATGGACATCCCTTCCGGATTGTCTTCTTCTCCCAGCATGTTATCATCGTGTTGATCCTCTTCGACCTCGACAACACCGTAGTCATCGTAGAAATCATCGACGATATCACCATCAAGATCGTCAAAATCATAATCCTGATATTCCTCTTCTATCTCATCTTCCGGAACAACCGTCTCTCCGGCATACTTATCCAGCCGTCTTGGATTTTTAATCAGCTCTATGACAGACGTATTGAACTTTTCGTCAAACAACATCTCGAATCTAAGCAAATTCAACATGGCTTTCGGCAGGTTACCAGAAGAGGCTTTGAAAGACTCCCAATAGACAGCCCCCGAATGGGCCACCATGTATTCCTTGGTCAATGGCGGTGTGGATCCCAGGTCGACAAGTTTTTCACGGTGTGTGTCGTATAGATCGGAAAAATTGAACCTGATCTTATCAACGATGGATTCATAGTAGGAGCGGTCTGAATTTACCGATCCCGGCATCAGAAAATGAATTGGAATCATCGGTGTGAACTGGATACCCGGCATCAATACTTCATAGTTCAAAATCAACTCATAGGCAGATCCGGATGCTTCCTTGGATTCCAGGGTTGTACCGTGCAAACCGTCCCGATAGTCGTCATTGGAATAGGCAAACAGGTATACTTCAGCCTTGGGGAATTTCCGTTGAACATAGCTCTGAATTTTCCTGATCTTGTCTTTTAGCAGGGTCTCTTTTTCAACGCGCTCCTTTTTCAGACAGAATTTTGAATACTGCTTCTGCATTTGAAGGAGTTCACCCAACAGTGCCTCTCTCTTCTCACGACTGCTGCCCATGGTGTTGACAACACCGGACTTTTTTTGAATGAGATAGTCGTACAGCGAGGGATAGCGCTTCTTAAAATTGTGGTGACCTACCGTGATTACTTTTTGTCGTAAAGATTGGTTTTTCAGTTCTTTATTCTTTATTTTCTTTATAGCCTGGAATTTCTTGGAGAAATAACTGATCAAACCGTTCGCCCGATGTTTCAACAACTCATCAGACATACCCTCCCGGTTCAGGAGAAACGGCTCCAGTTCATATTGAACCTGTAGATCGAGGTCGGAAGCCGTCTGTTTGTGGCCGACCGTGCCGATGGATCCCAGGGAAGCGATGCTGTATATGGGAAGAAAGGCATTTTTGTCTTCAACGATCGTAACACCAAGCTCTTCCTGGGTGTATTTGTTGAACTCATCCTTGAAAATGGGAGACAGTTCACTGATTCCCACAACTCCGGAGGGTGCATTTTCTACATAGAGGGAGGCTGTCTCTTCCACCTCAACCTCTTTTTTAACTCCATGAACCTTTTCGATCTTGGTACAAAGAAAGGTGTGCTCTTCAAAATCCGGCTCGTTGACATGCAAAAAGAAGATAACTTCGAAAAGGGCTTTTCTCATATCTTCTGAAAAAATCGAAAAAGCCAATTCCATCCGATTTCGATTGAACTGGGTAAAAAACGAATACCCGTCTTCAATGGCTTTCGACAGCTCAGCGGTCTGTTTCTTCTCAAAGACCTCTTTTTTAATGCTTTCCGTCAGTCTTGAATAAAGAGACACCTGTCATCTCCTCGCTTAATTCCGGTTCCGAAGTGATCGGAGAAAATCCCCTACTTTTTCTGCTCCTGAAGCCTCGTGCAATACTATGAGCTTAGAGCCTATCACTGCAATATCGATCTTGCCCATCAGAAAATCGATGTCAGCTTTTTCCTGAACACCGAATCCCAATGCCAAGGGCAGGTCAGTTGCAGATCGGTACTTCTGAATCTGTTCAGTCATTGACGCGTCGAACTCCGTTCTGTTGCCTGTCACACCCCGACGCCCGACACAATAGACAAATCCGTGTGATACCTCTGCCAGTTCCTTGAGACGTTGGGAAGAATGGGTAGGGGTAAAAATGAAGATGGATTCGAGCTCCTGTTCCCTGCATTCCGACAGCCAGCTCTCTGCCTCATCCGGCGGCAAATCCGGTATAATAAAGCCTCTAATCCCGATCTGCTTTGACCTGGCTGCAAACTCCCTTTCACCATAAACAAATATGATATTGTAATAGGTCATGAATAGAAAAGAGACTTCAGGATGTGTCCGGCAGATCTCTTCGGCAAATTCAAGACACTCGGCTACTTTTGTCCCATTCTCCAGGGATTGGCTGTTTGCTTTGAGAATAACAGGTCCGTCGGCAGTGGGTTCGGAAAAAGGGATCTGTAGTTCGATCAATTCGACTCCCGCATTTGCCATCTCTTTGATTACCTTTCTGTTTTCTTCAAAAGAGGGGTAACCCAACACCAGATGCGTCATCAAAAGAATATCATTTTCGGTTTTAGCCTTTCTGATTGTTTCTTCAAGCATTGTACTGTTCCCCCTTGTTGCGGATGAAATCCTTCCATTTTTTATCCTTAAATGCCTCGGCAATGGTGAAAATGTCCTTGTCACCTCTTCCGGACATATTGATGAGAACAGCCTCGCTTTTTTTCAATGTGGGAGCTTCCTTGAATGCCTGAACAAAGCCATGGGCAGATTCCAGGGCCGGGATAATTCCTTCCGATTGGATTGTCATATTTTCCGCTTCCATGACCTCTTCATCGCTAGCAGACTCAAAACGGACTCTGCCTTTATCGAACAGATGACAAAGAATTGGAGAAACCCCTACATAATCCAGGCCGGCAGACACTGAATGGGTATCTTTCATTTGTCCGTCCGAATCCTGAAGAAACATGCTTTTATATCCCTGGCAGACTCCAAGATAACCATCATCCGATGCCAATCTGGATGCATGCTTCCCTGTCTTTAATCCAAGCCCCCCTGCTTCAACCCCCACAAGCTCAACATCCGGGTCGTCAAGAAAACCGTTAAAAATCCCCATGGCATTTGATCCACCACCCACACAGGCATAGACCTTCCTGGGTAGATCTCCGTTTATGGCTATCATCTGCTTTCTGGCTTCGATACCAATGATAGACTGTAGCCATGAAACCATTTCAGGAAAAGGATGAGGTCCGCAAACCGTTCCCATAACGTAATGGGTCGAGTCCATATTCGTCGCCCAATCGCGAAATGCCGCATTTATTGCATCCTTGAGGGTCTGGCTACCATCCTGTACCGAGATTACCTCGGCTCCCAGTTTTTCCATCCAGAATACATTAGGCCTTTGCCGCTCAACATCCTCCGCCCCCATATAAATGGTACATTCGAACCCGAATTTTGCAGCCATGGTTGCCGTGGCCACCCCATGTTGCCCCGCACCGGTCTCCGCAATAACCCTGGATTTGCCCATTCTTTTAACAAGCAATCCCTGCCCCATAACGTTATTGGCTTTGTGGGCTCCAGTGTGGTTGAGATCTTCTCTTTTAATGTAGATCCTGGCTCCGCCCAATTGCTTGGTAAGATTCTCCGCAAAGGTAAGGGGTGTTGGTCTGCAGGAGTAACTGGACATAAGGTTGACGTAGCTCTTCCAGAACTCGGGATCGTTCTTTGCTTTGTCAAATACCCTGATTAATTGATCAAAGGTCGAGTGGAGTATTTCAGGGATAAACATTCCCCCATATTTTCCGTAGTATCCGACTTTCGTCACACTATTCCTCTATTATTGGGTTGATGTATTCGATTCCTCCCAATCACTCAAAAATTCACCCAATAGATAGATGGAACCAGCGACGACCAGGAGGTCGTGAGCAGGTAGTGATGAGTCTTTGATACGATTCACCAAATCGCGAGTGGTGATGGGATGATGAATCCTGAATCCCCTTCCTTCCAATTGAGAATAGACGTCTTCAGCCTTGGTTGCAGCTTCCAAAGCGGAATCAATAGGTATGAATTCCAAGGAGTCTATTCCTTCTATTCCCAACTGCCCTGATAGATTTTTATCATTTTTCCATCCGATTGCAAAAAGGATTCTTTTGTCTTTATATTCCGAGACCAGGTAATTGAGAAGACTTTCTATTCCGGATGGATTATGGGCTGCATCAATCAGTACTCTGCCCTTCGAATCAATAAACTCAAGACGAGCAGGCCATTTAACAGAACCCAGTGATCTGTCGATCCCTGCGTTGTCCATCTGCTGATCAAGAGGAATGATCGTTTTGTAGACTGCTAATGCTGTAGCCGTATTCTGATATTGATGATGCCCGACCAGTGATTGGGTTTTTATGATATCGGTTGATTGTCTCATGTCTGGTGTTGATGTACCAGAATTAGCAGAAGTGTAATAGGTAATGCCGAAATCGCCCATGAAACGATATCCGAAATCTCTGGGACAAATATATGGATCAAGGTTTAAATCACAGCAGAACTCTCTAATCAAAGGATGAATGGTTTCATCCTGTTTGGCAATAAAAACAAGGGCATCTCTCTTCAGAATTCCCAATTTCTCGCTCGCAATAGCTTCAATGGTGTCACCCAGGTACTGCTGATGATCAAAAGCAATTTTGGTAATTATACAGGCGAGAGGGTTTTCGACGATATTGGTGGCATCAAGCCGTCCCCCCATACCGGTTTCCAACAGAATATAGTCGACTTTCGAATCCCTGAACAATTCGAATGCGATAGCGATGGAGAATTCAAAAAAGGTTGGGCTGATTGTGCCATCCGATGATGTTGCATTTTTTAAATCCAGTGAGATATCACAGGCTTGACACACCTTTTCAAATGCGGCATTAAGTCGATCATCTGAAACCGGCTGACCCGAGATTCTAAACCTCTCGTTATAGCTGATCAAATGAGGGGAAATGGTACTACCGGTGCTAAATCCGCTATCCAGAAGCAATTGTTCCAGTGTGGCCAGGGTCGACCCTTTTCCATTAGTACCGGCAATATGAATAATGCGCGGATGATGATGTGGATTGCCAAGTCGTCGGAGCATCTCCCCGATAGTATCCAATCCCAGTTTTATGTTGAAGAAACCAAGGTTTAGGAGAAACTGCTCATATTCGGGATTCAAATTAATCCTCAACTTTTAAGGGGCGATTCATCAGTTCCACCATGCTCTCCATCAACGGCCTGCCTTCATAAATGACCTGGTATATTCCCTGGCAGAGTGGCAAATCGATATTCTCCCGATTGGAGATCTCCCAAACAGCCTTCGTGGTAAAATAGCCTTCTGCTATCGTATTTCCCATGGAATTGAGAATCTCCTCAACCGTTTCCCCTTTGCCTATACGTTTGCCAAAATTCTTGTTGTGACTGCTTTTTGGTGAGTAGCAGGTCAATGCCAGATCTCCAAGACCGCTTAGTCCATACAGGGTTTCAAGCGAAATCCCCTGGTGGAGACAGAACCTCTTCATCTCAGCTAATCCCCGGGTAACAATCACCGAGATGACCTCTTCGTAAAGCCCGATTCCCTCTGCAATACCTGCAATAATTGCATATATGTTTTTTAAAGCACCCAGCAACGCCACACCCCTGAGATCCAGACTGCGATACACCCTGAACGAGGAACTGCTGAACAACTCCTGTAACTCAGATCCCAAATCATCATCTTCACATGCAAGGGTTTCCGCAGCAGGTGTAATCTCGGATAACAGCCCCTCCGGAAAACAGGGACCACCAAGATGAGCCAGGATATTTTGCGGGAAGTATTCTCTGATAATCTCCGGCACCGTCTGCAAGGATTCTCTTTCAATACCCTTATTGATGCTGACAATAACAACATTTTTGGGCAAATCCTCGATCCTTGTCAGGACACTCCTCATAAATGCAACAGGTATGGCAACCACAATCAGATCTGCTCCGGATATGGCCTTGTTGAGATCCAGTTCAAATTTGATTCTGCCCTCACAACTAAAACCTGGAAGATTGGGCGCTATATCGGTATCAACCAACTGGTCATATTCCGACTGCAAATGGCACTGCAGTGTGACTGCAAAGTCCTTTCTGCTTAGATAAATGGCCATGGCGGTTCCCCACCGGCCAGCACCCAATACAGTGATATGATGAATATTTTCTTTGCCTTCCATAGAGTTTATTCCAAAAAAAAAGGACAGTCTGCAAAGCATCTGTCCTTATCAGTATCAAAACACTCTCATTGTTTTGTCAGATTATCCTAATCTTAACTGGTACCGAGAGCCGGAATCGAACCGGCACGGCCGCGAGGCCACTGGATTTTGAATCCAGCGTGTCTACCAATTTCACCATCTCGGCAGTTTAATAAAAAATTTTAGAAGATTGTTATTGGCCTTGTCAATAGAAATGCGGGGGCTCAACTCATCGACTTCTAATCCACAATATCGATGTGAATAACACTATAAGGGGATATCCATATTTCTGATGAATACGGTTATCTTGCCTTTATCCTACTTGAATCACGAAAAAAACAGTGTTAATTTGGATTCATAATCGGTAACAGTGTCAAGCCGGTTGCACTCAGTTGTGTCTTTCGTCCGTGCGGACACTCCCTGAATGACAACTCCCTGTCCAGGCCGGATACAACAAGTGTCATGTTAACGCTCAACCGTCACTTCGATCCCGAAATACGGGGACACGTAACCAGCACATGTCTCCGTATTTCCGCTGATCCACGGTTGACACGACAATAGTCAAAATAGTGGAGAATTCGGTAAACCGTCAGGTTACCTGTGCCTGACCGTAGGTAAATCATAATAATGTCTTGAATCTCTAATTAATGGAGCCATCGTGGATTTTTTTGAAAATCTAATTTCTGAGAGACTTGGTGGAAGAAGTTTTGGAAAATCTACCGAGATTTACAAATTTGAAAAGATAAAAAGAGCAAAAGCAGAGGCAAAGAAAAACCATCCGGATATACCCATCATCGACATGGGGGTCGGAGAACCTGATATTCCCGCGGATCCGAAAGTTGTGCAAATCCTTTCTGAAGAAGCAGGAAAAGCGGAAAACAGGTGGTATGCAGATAACGGTATTCCCGAATTTCAAAATGCTGCCGCAAAATACTTGAAAAAGGTTTATGACCTGGATGGAATCGACTCTGATCTACATATTGTCCACGGTATTGGTTCCAAACCTGTTTTGGCACAAATTCCCATCTGTCTGATCAATCCCGGTGATATCACTCTTGCCACATCCCCGGGCTATGGCGTCACTTCAACCTATACCCGATACTTGGGAGGTGAAGTATACGAGTTACCACTACTGAAGGAGAATGATTTTTTCCCGGATTTCAACACTATACCCGCGGATATTCTCAGTAGATCCAAACTGCTGTACATCAATTATCCGAATAATCCAACTGGACAGGTGGCCAGCAAAGCCTTCTTTGAGAAAGTTGTAGCATTTGCAAAAGCAAATGAGATTGCAGTGGTTCACGATGCTGCCTACGCCGCTATCACATTTGACGGGTATAAACCCCTCAGCTTCCTCTCTGTTGATGGTGCAATGGATGTGGGTATCGAGGTACATTCGCTTTCCAAAGCATTTAACATGACCGGATGGAGACTGGCTTTTGTGGTCGGTAATCCGAAAATGGTAAATGCCTATGCGACGGTTAAGGATAACACGGATTCAGGGCAGTTTCGTGCCATTCAGAAAGCCGGAATTCGTGCCTTGAACAGTCTGGATATTACTGATGTGACATGCGATAAGTATTCAAGACGATTTGATCTTCTGGTAGCTGCTCTATCAGATCTCGGATTTGATGTAACAAAACCCAAAGGAACTTTTTATTGTTACGTCAATGCCCCCAAGGGAACAGAATCGGGAGAACGTTTTGAAAAGGCGGAAAATGCTTCAACATACCTGATCAAAGAAGCCCAGATATCGACCGTTCCCTGGGATGACGCCGGCGCCTTTCTCAGATTCTCCGTGACGTTTAATGCGGAAGGCCTTGAAGAGGAGAAGAAAGTAATTGATGAGATGAAATCCAGATTAACCAAACTGAAACTGGTATTCTAATCATCTGGTTCAATGTCTGGGAAAAGGTCTATAAAGAAAAAACTTGCTCAATCATTAGCACCACATGTGTTAAGATGGTCATTGGTTCTTATTTTCATAACCTGTAGAAAAAAATGGTTGGGCAAGGAAAAGCTAGAGTCACTGAGGCAAAACCATCAAAACTGGATCTATTCCCTCTGGCACAACAATATTTCTTACGCCGCATTTCTGCTGCGAAATCAGAATCTGGTCTCTATGGTCAGTTCAAGCGATGATGGCAGATTTGCTGCCGGCGTCATTGAACTGTTCGGCAATCAAACAGTCCGGGGGTCCAGTTCCAGGGGAGGCGCTAAAGCTTTGCTTGCAATGATTAAAAGCATCAGATCGGGTGCAAACGGAGCAATCACTCCTGATGGTCCCCGGGGTCCGAGATGTATCCTGCAAAACGGGGCTATTTCCATTTCACAGAAATCAAATGTGCCTTTGGTCCCTTTTCATGTTGAGTCAACCCGACAGTGGATATTTTATAAGAGCTGGGACAAACATAAATTTCCCAAGCCCTTTTCCACCGTCGTTATCAGCATTGGAGATCCCTTTTATGTGAATTCGAAACTGGACACCAAACAGTTCGAAGAAACACGCAGCACCTTTGAACAAAAAATGCTATCTAACGCAGAGTTTGCCGAAAAAACCGTACTTCAATACAAAAACTAACGATGAAATTTGATGTTTTAGGTCTAGGAAATCCTCTTATAGATGTTTTTTTTAATGTCGACGATTCTTTTATGGAGGATCTGAAACTGGAAAAAGGCAGCATGAACCTGGTTGATGTTAACCGACAGAACGAAATACTGATCAAAAGTGCTCATCTAAAGAAAACCACTGCCCTGGGGGGCTCCTGCGCCAATACCATGGCCATGATTTCCCAACTTGGAGGCAAATCCGCATATGGTGGCAAACTGGGAGAAGATGAACTGGGAACTGATTACGAAAATCAACTAAGAAATCTTGGTGTTACCTCATTTTTAAAAAAGCAGTCCGGTGCTACCGGCAGCACAATCATCCTGGTAACACCTGATGCGGAAAGGACGATGAATACTCATCTCGGCATGTGTGTCAATTTTGCCGAAACCGATCTGGACAAAAAAGGGATAGAGAACTCCCAATATGTCTACGTGGAAGGATACTTGTGGGACACCCCCACCCAAAAAAAAGCTGTGACTGCGGCACTGGAAATCGCCAAATCTGCCGGGTGTAAAATATCACTGTCTTTATCCGATTCTTTTTGCGTTGAGAGGCACAAGCAGGATTTTCAGAAACTCCTGGACAACTATGTCGACCTGGTGTTTTGCAACGAGACCGAAGCAGAAATCATGACAGACAGCTCGGAAATCAACCGGCAGATCGAAATACTCTCAAACAGTGTTGATCATATTGTTTTGACCATGGGGAAAAAAGGCTCGAAAATCTACCTTAATGGAGAAATATCCGATATCAAGCCTTTCATTGTTGATGCAATAGATACAACCGGAGCAGGGGATAGTTACGCAGCCGGCTATCTATTTGGCACTACCAGGGGTTATACTCCTGAGCAAGCGGGTTTACTTGCATCCCGCTGTTCGGCTACAATCGTCAGCCAGCTTGGTCCCCGCTATGACGGTGATTTTCGATCACTCGTGAGCGACTACATCATTTGATAGCACACCCGAATATAACACAGGAAAACGATGGCAGAAGAGATAGATGTCAAAAAAGTAGCGAAACTGGCAAGGCTTAAACTTAGCGGAGATGAAGAACGCTATTACGAAAGTCAGTTCAAGGAGATTATCGAGTACGTCGGGCTTCTCTCCGAGGTGGAAATTGACTCGGAAATGAAGGAGAAGGATGAATCCAACCAAGTCATTTACAGAGAAGACAAACGCGCAAGATCTGAAGTCGCCCCTGATCAATTTTCTGATTATACGGAAAACAGCTTTTTTAAAGTGCCCAACGTTATCGAATAAAGAGGTATTAAAAGTCCAGGTTCTTAACCTTCAGAGCGTTGTTTTCAATAAAGCTTCGCCTGATATCGACCTGATCACCCATTAAGATTGTGAAAATCTCATCCGATGCTATTGCATCCTCGATGCTGACCTGGAGCATCGTTCTCTTATCCGGATCCATCGTCGTCTCCCAGAGTTGTTCGGGATTCATCTCACCCAAACCCTTATATCTCTGGACATAAATGCCTTTCCGTCCATCTTCCTGCAGATACTCAACCACTTCCAAAGGGGTGTCAAACGTCAAACGATTCCGGGCATCATCTTCCAACACAAAGCATCCGTTTTCCCTCAACCGATCCAGGTTAATGAAACGGGATAATACCCTGTTATAATTGTGAGAGTCTATGATACTGAGCTGTGATTCCGTAATGATGTAGCGCTTGTCAACCAAATGAAGATATATAACAGACCTGGCCTCATCCAAACTGACATGCATACTTTCATCTTCTTTTTCGTTGGCAATGCTCTTCAGTTTTGAATAAATCGTTCTGAGTTCGGCATCTTCCAGTTCAATTTTATTATTAAAAAGAAGATCATAAACCGTTTTTAGTGTTTGATCATGGGTCAGTCTTTCCACGGTGTCGTAGAGACGTACTACGGACTGGGAAAACTCTTTGAGGTTTGTCTCCTCATCGGTTATCAGTTTGTACTTGCCAATTGACAGATCAAAAAGGGTTTCAATCAGGTCTTCTTCATTTTGGATGTACTGCTCGGATTTTCCTCTTTTAAGCTTAAACAAAGGCGGTTGGGCCACATACAGATATCCCCTTTCAATTATCTCAGGCATTTGCCTGAAGAAGAAGGTCAGAAGTAATGTCATGATATGGCTACCATCGACATCAGCATCAGTCATTATGATAATCTTGTGATAACGTAATTTCGAGATATCAAAATCATCTTTACCGATGCCGGTTCCCATGGCTGTGATCAGTACCCTGATTTCGTCACTGCTGAGCATCTTGTCGAAGCGGGCTTTCTCTACATTCAGGATCTTTCCTTTCAAAGGGAGAATGGCCTGATTTTTTCTATCCCTTCCTTGTTTTGCAGATCCACCGGCCGAATCCCCCTCCACAATAAACAACTCACTCAAAGCCGGATCTTTTTCCTGACAGTCAGCCAATTTTCCAGGCAGAGAACTTATTTCCAGTGCGTTCTTTCTTCTTGTTAAATCCCTTGCTTTTTTAGCGGCAACCCGGGCACGTTGTGCATCCAGGGATTTTTCAATAATCCGTTTAGAAATCTGGGGATTTTCCTCCATGTATTCGGAAAAACTGCCAAAAAGAATTCGGTCTACCACTCCTCTGACATTGGCGTTAGTCAGTTTAATCTTCTTTTGTGATTCAAACTGAGGACCTGCAATCTTGACGCTGACAATGGCTGTAAGACCTTCCTTGACATCATCCTGACTTACTTTGTCATCGGCTGTTTTGAACAACTTGTTATCTAATCCATACTTATTGATTGCTTTTAGCAAAGCACCACGAAAGCCTTGTTCATGGGTACCACCATCTATCGTATTAATATTGTTTACAAAGGTGTGGATCTGACAATTGTAGGAGTCGTTGTATTGAAAACAGATATCCACATTTATACCTTCCATCTCGCCCGAAACATAAACAGGAGTGGGGATCAGACAAACCTTGTTTTTGTTCAGGTGTTCGATAAATGTGACAATACCGCCGTCATACTTGAAAAGGTGCTGTTTGTCATGTCGTCGGTCTTTAAGTCGGATCGATAACCCGGGATTGAGGAAAGCTAATTCCCTTAATCGGTTGGAGAGGATATCAAAGCTGAAGTCTACAGAATCAAAAATTGTTGAATCGGGTCGGAATATCGTCGTTGTTCCGGTGTTTACCGTATCTCCAATCACATCGAAGCCTGATGTCGGAATACCCTTCGAGTAAGTTTGGCGATGAATCTCACCATTACGATGAATCTGAAGATCCAACTCTTCGCTCAAAGCGTTTACTACTGATGCGCCGACACCATTCAATCCACCGGAAAACTTGTAACTGTTCTGATCGAACTTTCCACCCGCGTGAAGGGATGTCATGACAAGCTGTGCTGCTGGTATACCGGCTTTTTCGTGCATGCCAACAGGTATCCCCCGACCGTTATCTTTAATTTTTATCGAGTTGTCGACCAGTATGGTGATATCAATTTCGTTGCAGAAACCACCCATGGCCTCATCCACACTGTTGTCCACAATTTCAAATACCAAATGGTGTAATGCCGCCGCATCAACTCCACCGATATACATTCCAGGGCGCATTCGAACCGCTTCCAATCCTTCCAACTGTTCAATATTATTCGCCCTGTATGAATTTTTTTCTTCTGTCATTTTGACCTGTAATCCCTAAAACCGTTTAAAATTACTTCAATTGACGATTGCACCATCTTCAATCATGTAGACATCCCCTTTTTCTTCGAACTCAGGAGGAATTGCTGTCGAAGTCACAAAAACCTGGTTATTTTTCTGATATATATAATCAATTGTTCTTTCAAAGACACCTTTATCCAGCTCAGAAAATATGTCATCCAGGAGAATAATCGGATAAAATCCCAACTGACTGGCAATAATTGCGTTCAAAGTAAACTGTAAAGCCAAAAAGGTAATCCTGTGTTCTCCCTGTGAAAAAGTCTGTTTGTCTTTTTTTTCATCCAATGTCATCCAAAACTGGTCTTTGTGAGGTCCGTAACATGGAAATCCCTTTTTCTGTTCGTAATCCAACTTTTCCTCAAGAAACCTATTAATGCTTATCTCGTCAATATCGGTTTTGCCCTCCAAATGACCTTTGTAGTACAGTTTTAACTCATCGTCTCTTCCGGTCAGCTCGGCAAAAACATCAGTCAAAGCACTGTTGATCTCAGCTACCAGCAGGTTTCTGGCTTCAACTATCCCGGGTATACTCTCGGCCAAAAGTTGATTCCATACGGGAACTTCCTTGATTCTTCCCTGACGGAGCAATACTCCTTTTTGCCTTTTGATTTTGTTGAAATCCTTAATGAGATTGAAGTAATTTCGATCTATTAAAACTAAAACTCTATCGAAAAAATTACGTCTTTCGAGGGGATATTCCTTGAAAAAGATTAGTTGATCCGGAGAAAAGAGTATAGAGAAAAAATCTTTTATATAATCAGAAGTATAACTTACTATTTTCTGGTCAAGATAAACCTTTTTCCGGTTTTTTTTTAATTCGATATCGATCTCATGTGAAACTTTCTGTTTGGACAGAGTTGCTCGGATGGAAGAAACATCCTTCGTATAGGTATTCAACTCATTTATGTGAGATGTTCGAAAGGATTTCAGATGGGTTACAACATACAGGGATTCTATCAGATTTGTCTTACCTTGACCATTCCTTCCGTGAATAAAATTGATACCTGGCGAGAAATTTGTGAAGAAGGTTCTATAGTTTCTGAAAAAAGACAGCTCCAGTGATTTAATTACCATTGAATACGAACAGGCATTAAAACGGTTTTATAGTTATCCCATTCATCACTTTGAATAATAAAGGGAGCTTCCGGTTTGGTTATGCATAGCATTATGTTTTCGTTTTCGGCAGACTCAAAGGCTTGGATTGCTTCAAGTAAGAATCGGATATTAAGACCGATGCTCATTTCTTCTCCCGAATAGTCGCAAAAAATCACATCATTTCCTTCACCGAATTCGAGCTTTTGACTTTCCAACGACACCCTGCCTTCCTGAAACATCAGTTTGACAACTGATTTTTGATCTCCTTCAGATATGGTGTTGAGAATCTTTACAGAGTTGTGCAGTTCTCTTTTTGGAACCAGGATTTCGTGTTTGCTGGGAGTGTTCACCAACCGGTCCAGATTCGGGAACTCTGCTTCAATTAATCTGGTTTTGTACTTAATCTGGTTTGAAAAAATCTGGAAGATATTATCATCAAAAGAGACCTTCACCTCTTCCTCACCGTATTCAAGCACTTTTTTTATTTCTGGCAGGCTTTTCTTAGGTATGATAATGTTGCCATCCGGAGATAGGGATTCTCCTAGCTCCGTATTAAATTGACAGATCCTGAAAGAATCTGCCCCGGTCCACCTGATGGAATTTTGAGAGATAATCTGCAGATTAAGTCCCATCAGATTTTTTCTTGATTCATTTTCACCAATCGAGAAGAAGGTACGATCGATGGCATTCTTTAATATTATCTGAGGAAGGGAGAATTCTCTCTCTTGCTGCTTGAACTCTACAGCCGGGAATTTATCCGGTTCCACTCCGGGTAGTTTGATTTTCGAATTGCCACAGGAGATGTAAACCCAATTTTGTGGCGTTGAACTTATTTGTACATTGTCTTCTCGCAATTCCCTGACCAGATTAAAAAACTTTGCTGTTCCAACGCAGATACTTCCTGTCTCGCTTATTTCGGCATCGAACTCTCCATATACCGAATTCTCATGATTGGTAGCTTTGATTGAAATACCGTTATTGCTAAGGGTTTCAATCAGAATGTTATTGATTATAGGATCACTGGTTGTTCTGGGAGAGATGTTTACAGCCAACTGTAAAGCTTCTAATAAAGTAATTCTATTTATATTTAATTTCATAGTAATAGTAGGGCCTGTTTAAAAGGTATTGCTAGGTTCTATTTTATTGTATTTATGAGCTTATTATAATTATTATCCTGTCACTAACTCGATTCTTGACCTTTACTTACCAACATCTGTTGATTAATTAACCGGTCTACCTGTTGAGAAAGGAATCAGTCCGAAATCCCAAACACAAATCTAACAACAAGGGTAGAGATTAAACTGACAACTCCCTGATTATGGTTGTAACAGTTTGATTTATTTCCGGATCTTTTTCAAGCCATTCTTTGGTCTTTTTGCATGCCTGGAGCACGGTTGTATGGTTTTTTCCTCCAAAATGTTTGCCTATCACTGGAAATGAGAGACCTGTTAATTCTCTGGAGACATACATGGCGATTTGTCTGGTTTTGGAAATCTCTTTATCCCTTTTGTCAGACATGATGTCGGAAATCTTGACTTCAAATCGATTGCAGATAAATTTGATGATGTTATCGATGGTAAGCGGACTGTCTTCTAGATTCAGGACCTCCTTGAGAACTCGTTTGGTAGCATCGATAGAGATATCCTGACCCAATAGTGACCAACTTGCTTCCAAGTGAATGAGGATACCAAGTATGTCACGAACATTTGATTTAACGGAACTGGCAATAAAATTGATGATCTCTTCATTTAGTGGAACCTGCATCTGTTCCACACGGTTACGGATAATTGCCACCCTCGTTTCGAAATCGGGACGACCGATACGCGCCACCATTCCGGAATTAAAACGGTTAACCAGCCTTTCCTGTAAATCTTTGATTTCCCTTGGGTAGCGATCGGCGGTTATAATGATCTGCTTTTTCCCTTGAATCAACTCATTAAAAATATGAAAAAACTCCTCCTGGGTGCTCTCCTTTTTCTCCAGAAACTGAATATCGTCTATCAGTAAAAGATCAATGTTGCGATATTTATTCCTGACGGTCTGAATATTCCTGAAACGTATTCCATTAATGACTTCATTGGTAAACCGCTCGGAATTGGTGTACTGCACTTTGAGATTACTACTGAGGCTTTTGGCCCTGATACCGATAGCTTGAATCAGGTGAGTCTTTCCTAATCCAACATCACCGCAAATGAACAAGGGGTTGTATTTATTTTCAAATACATTATCGCCGACGGCAACGGCGGCCGCATATGCTATATCGCTATTACTTCCATTAACAAAGTTTTTGAATCTGAACTGGGGATTCAAGCCATCCTTTGAGACCTTATTCTCGTCAATTTTTTCTTCCTTTACTGGTCTGGCATCCTGGTTCTGTTTCCAGACTTGGATGATCAACTCAAAGTCATTTTCCAGATGCAACTCATTGAAGTTTTCAATCAGATATTTTTTAATGAGTTGATAATGCTGGTCCTTAATCCAATTACAAAAGAATTGATTGATCCCGCCAATAATGATCAAATCAGTTTGGTATTTTATCAGAATGAGACGATTGACCCAGGCTTCAATCTCTTCTTGCTCAAGGTTGGCTTTTAAAGAGGCAATAAAGTTATTCCAGGATTTGGTTATCTGTTCAGTGGTTTGCATGTTGTAAAGTTTATATAAAACAATTAGATAATACAGTAATCTATAAGTCGTTCGTAAACCAATCTAAGCCTAACGCAAACGAGCTGAGAAGTTAAGTGAGTAATTTAAAAAAAGATAAACAACCGGGTAATCCTATTGAAAAATAAAATAAACGGGCTGGACGGAGTCAATCCTTTGTCATAAACACTTGGTCTTATGCTTGGATCGAAGTTCAATGATGGAAAATTTGAAAAGAGAGCAAGCTGTTCAGTATTTTTCTGATCTCAATCCTGCATACCTGCAGGGCAAGGTTATCGGATTGGTTGGAGTTTTGGGAGTGGGAAAGACACAATTTGTCAAAAGTGTTGTTGCATCGATGCTACCCGAGGCTGCGGATCAGGTTAACAGCCCTACCTATAATATTTGTAACATCTATCAGGTCAAAAACCTCCAAATTCACCATTACGATCTCTATCGGATTGAGTCTGAGGATGACCTTTATGAGACCGGGATTTTTGACTCTTTTGAAGCAGGTTCGGCTCTTGTGTTTATTGAGTGGGTGGATCTTTTCCCGGTTCTGGAGGAAAGATGCGATGAAATTTTGTATTTGGAGACAGGCAAAAAAGATGGTTCATCAGTTCAGTACCATTTAACAGTGAAAAAATGACTACTATTCTAAAGGTCTGCCGTCATTCACTTGCATCAAAACCAGCAGGATTTTTGATTTTCCAAAAGCTGGATATTTGTTAGCATAACAAGTTTTGAGACTAAAAACATGCGAAAGGCTGAGATTGAAGATTCATAAACTGGTGCTGATAACGGGTAATGCAGGAAAGCTGGAAGAGTTCCAGAAGCTGATAGATATTGAGGATCTTGATTTTTCAAATCAGGCTTTGGACTTGGCAGAAATTCAAAGCTATAAGATTGAAACAATTGGAGAATTTAAGATTCGTGAAGCGCTTTCCTTTATAGGTAAGGATACGGATATTGATGCAGTGATGACTGACGATACCGGTTTGTTTTGCGAAGCCTTAAACGGTCTGCCGGGCCCGTTCATCAAATGGTTTCTGGACAGATTGGGAGCAGGTGGATTACATGAGCTTACCCAAAACAGAAATCCGGCAGTGACTGCTGTTTGCCAGTTGTCCCTGGGCTTGATAAGCAGCGGTCAGATACTTCATTTCAAGGGTGAGGTAGAGGGTCAATTGGTATCTCCGAAGGGAGAAGGTGGGTTCGGTTGGGACAGGATATTTCTTCCCAATGGTTTTACAAAATCTTATGGCGAAATGAATCCATCAGAGAAAAATGCCATCAGTCACCGCGCCCTGGCTGTCAAGCAGCTAAGAAACTGGATTTTGGAAAAGTAAGTTGCTGTTAGACTCACTTGGGAGTTTTTTTTTCAAAAAGCTGACAGTCTTTCCCTGATGCCCGGAAAACAGATAAAGAAGGAATAATTTTCGATTTAAAACCCCATTTCTTACATCCGTAGGGATGAGCCTTTTCCCAGGTTATATAGTAAAATTTACAAATGGCACATCTCGGTTTTTCTGTTGGTTTCATCAAAAATATCGGGAAATCTGCTTAAGCTTAGGTTTATGATATTATTAAACCATAAGAGCATGTATCAAACAATGCGTCTTTTGTCATGATTACCATAACAGGTAACCTGTTCCTTTAACTAGAGATTGTTTAACAAAAGGAAGTATTATGTCACTATTTGATTCTTTTAAGTTGGGTAACATCAGGGCAAAAAACAGAATACTTGTTCCGCCTTATAACGACGGAATTGCACAGAAGGATGGAAGGGTTTCCCATGCCATATATGAGCATTTGATGAGATTGGTGAGACAAGGAGCAGGAATCGTTATCTTTAATACCGCATATATTACACAACAGGGCAAGGCTCATCCCATGCAATTAGGGGTAGCAGAGGAGATACATCTTCCCGGTTTGAAGAATCTTGTTTCGCATATCAAAGCCGAGGGGGTGATTACAGGAATCAGACTGTCCCATGCCGGCGCGAAGACCTCAGAAAGAATCTGCGGGGAGCAGCCAATAGGACCTTCAGCAGTCAATTTCGGGAAAGATTACGATCTAAGCAGACCCTTTGATGACGACGACGTAGAGGAGCTTTGTCTTTTCTACTCTCATGCCATAGAAAGAGCCGAAGAGGCAGGTTTCGATTTTGTGGAGTTGAACGGGGCTCAGCAGCAATTACTGGATCAGTGCTTACATCCCCGATACAATAATCGGGAAGATGAGTTTGGCGGCAAACTTGAGAATCGGCTTCGCCTGGCGTGTGAAATCGTTAAAGCCATGAAAGAAAGGGTAAAATCCAGGTTGATGGTAGGCTATTTCTTTTCCATCCATGACAAGCTTGAGGACGGATTCAATGCCAAAAATCTGAAAACCATGATCAAAATCCTGGAAGATGCCGGTGTTGACATTTTTCATCCCATCACCATTCATGTCATGAATAAGTTTTTCGACAGTGAGGAGACGCTTTTGGAATGGGTATCGAAATATACGGATAAATCCATCATTGTTGAAGGTAACATCAAATCCACCCAGGTCCTGAAAGAGGTTTTGGCGATAGACAAAGCCACCATGTATGGAATAGACAAAGCTCTGTTTGCCAGACCCAACTGGTATCAATTCCTACAGAAGAAGATTGCCGGTTGATGGAGTCTATGGAATTTCAATACTGCCTCTTTTATAAGAATGACCGTCTCCAATTCGGTTGGATAAAGGCACTAAAAAAGAATAGAATTACAGTAGTTCCGGAGCAGGGGAAGGAGTTTGATTGTGCGCCTGCCAGGGTTGAATATATTTGGAAAGGCAGGATAATTGAGAATGAAAAAGAGGCCTTGTTGTATCTGGCGGATCAGTCAAAGTGGAGTATCGATGAATCCGAAAAGATCGAGCTTGATGTTATTCACGAGCTTTGTGAGCCTGGAATACCTTACCTGTTGGACGATCTGGCTCAGGATTTCCTGGAGGAGCCGGATAACGGTTGGTTGCGCACAGCCCTGTTGCTTAAGCTGAAATCGGATGGAAGGCTGTTTCAGCAGAAAAAGAGTCAGTTTTTTGCCAGATCGTCAGGAGAGATTCAGGTTCTGGACGATCAACTGGCTAAAAAGGCGGAGGCTGAAAAGAAACAGGCCATTGAACAGGAATGGGCCGATCAACTGGTTAAAAAACAATTACCCACCATTGAACCAGAGCATGAAGAGTATTGGAAACATTTTATCCACCGTTTCAAAAACTTCGTTGTTCATCTCGAAAAGTCCCAGGAAAAAGCCTATTTTTGTACCCTGTTTCAATGTCAGCTTAAGGACTATGAGAAGACTGAAAGAAAACTTCTAGATTATCTTTCTCTCACGGATCAGAAAATCTCCTGGGGTAGGCTTATTTTGGAGAGGTCTTCAGCCATTCTCGAGTTTTCTCCTGAAGTGGTCGAATCTGCGGAGGAGATGCTTTCGAAATCAATTTGGGATAACCCTTACGGTTGCGAACTGGTTGATCAACGGGATCTGATGACCTATACAGTCGATAATACCGAGACCAGGGATTTTGATGATGCCTTAAGTTGGAAAGTAGATGATGAAAGCAGAGCAATTCTGGTGCACATTACTGATGTCGCTTCCTTTGTCAGCAAAGATTCCACTCTTTTCGATTCTGCTTCCGATCGTTTTTCCTCCCTTTACACGATCAAAGAAATTATCCCCATGTTTCCGTCGCTGCTTTCAGAAGACAAATTTTCCCTGGTTGAGGAAACAGAGAGGGGAGCTTTAACTTTTGAGTTCATTATAGATGACAATGGAGCAATCAAGGATTCGAAGATCTATCGCTCTATTATCAATGTAAATCGCAATTACACCTACGATGAGATAGATGAAGCTATTGAGAAAAAAAATTCATTTTGGTTTGAGCTTTGGGAGCTTTGTCTTCTTCATCAAAAAAAGAGAAGAGAAAACGGCTCTTTAGAAATCGATCGACATGAGATCAAACTCGATATCTCTAATCCGGACAGAATTCAAATCGATTCAGTGAGGGAAAACACCCCTGCCAGCCTGATGATCCAGGAGTTGGCTATTTTGACCAATCATCATGCTGCCAGATATGCAAGTGAGTATCATCTTCCCTGTCTTTTCAGAAACCAGCCTCCTTATTCAATATCGAAAGAACTCGCTGAAGATGAAAAACCGACTCTGAAAGATATCAACATTCAGCCCGCCCGAATATCACTAACGCCTGAAGGTCATTCCGCACTTGGAGTTGATTGCTACCTCCAGGTTTCCTCACCAATTCGTCGATTTACAGATCTGGTGAATCAGCATCTTCTGATGTCACACCTGGGAGGACAATCCGTTGCTTTCGAAGAAGAGCGTTTATTGGAATGGGCGAGAAGAGGGGAGGAGATTCAAAAGGAGTTTAATCAGATTGAGCGCAAACTGTCTGATCATTGGAAGTTCAAATATCTTGAGCAAAATGCCGACGATTCATACGATGCACAGTTAATCCGTATTTTAAGAAATGGCAAAGCTCAGGTCAATCTTCTCAGGCTTCAACTGATTATTGAAACTCCCCTGGTAAACCTCCCGGAGGATGAAATCTTTCAAGTGACGATCGACAAAGTGGATGCCGGATTGAACAAGGTGGTCATTAGAAAAGTTGAATCACCTGTTTCCACCGATGAGGGTGTTGCATCAGATTCTGTGGAACAGGAGATTGCGTAATTTCAGCTCTGATCATCTCAAAGCGTCAACTACCGCACTCATCTCCGGCGGAATATCTGCGTTAAACTCAACCCAGTCATCACTTTCAGGATGATAAAACCCCAGATGCTGTGCGTGTAATGCTTGCCCCTTATAGTTTCGCAGAAGCTTTATAGTGGAGGGGGGAAGTTTGTTGCCGTAATTCCTGTATTTCCCGTAGGTTTCATCCCCAAGCAAAGGATGCCCAACAGAGCTCATATGCACTCTGATTTGATGAGTTCTACCCGTCTCAAGCTGACACATCATTAAACTGAGATATTGCAGTTCCTCAACCATCTTCCAATGAGTAATAGCCGGTTTTCCTTCAGGTCGGACCGCAAACTTTTTTCTGTCAGAGGGGTGTCTTCTCAGGGATTTATCAATTGTCCCAGTCCTATTCGACGGCACTCCCCAGACAATAGCGATGTATTTTCTTGATATGGTGTGGTGAAAGAACTGTTTTGCCAATTTGTCATGCGCTTTGAGGCTTTTAGCAACGACGATCAGGCCGGACGTATCTTTATCAATCCGATGCACGATTCCCGGGCGGACCGGATCGTTGTCCGGCAGTGTAGTGTGATGAATCAGGTGATTAACCAGGGTATCATCGTAATGACCTGCCGCGGGATGGACAACCATATTGCGTGGCTTATTGATCACTATGATGTGATGATCCTCATAGACAATATCTAGATTGCCTGGCATGGGGATCAAATCAGTGGCTGGTCTGGGCAGGAGTTCAAATTCGATGAGATCGCCGGATTTTACCTTGCGATTGGAATGGATTTTCTTTTTGGAATTGTTGAGCAGCAGGTTCCCCTGTTTGATTATTCTCTGTGCTTCGGCACGTGAAGACACTTTTTCATGATTTGCCAGTGTTACGTCCAGCCTTTTTTCATGAAAATCGTCTCCAACCCGAAGCACTTCCATCAGAGCTCCAATAGCTCGTACTGTTCGTAGTGATATCTTTCAGATACCTGCAGAGAAATATTGCCCTTGATGAGTCTCTCCATGGAACGGAAGGTTTCGATCTCTTCCTGTTCGAGATATTCAGCAACATCAGGATGTAACCCGATTAGCAGATTCTGAGGTGGTTTGTCATCCTTGGCCAGGCGATGTATTTCCCGGTAGATCTCATAAATAATACTCTCCGGAGAAAGGATTCGCGCTCTTCCATTACAATAAGGGCAGGGCTCTCTCAAAAACCGATTCAGATTCTCCCGATTCCGCTTTCTGGTCATCTCCACCAAACCGATATCCGAAATAGGCAGCGCCTTTGTTCTGGCCTTGTCTTTCTTGAGCTCGCTTTTCAATGCGGAGTAGACTTTTTGCCGATTCTCAAGAGACTCCATATCGATAAAATCGATGATGATAATGCCACCGATATCACGAAGTTTCAGTTGATGAACGATCTCCTTCACGGATTCCAGATTGGTTGTCAGAATCGTATCTTCGTGACTGTCCGACCCGGTAAATCTGCCTGTATTGACATCAATCGCGGTGAGTGCTTCCGACTGATCAATAACCAAGTGTCCGCCTGACTTCAGATAGACTTTGCGAGACATCGCTCTGTCGATTTCAAGACTAATTCCGTAGTAGTCGAAGATCGGTTGCTTGTTTTTGAAAAGCTTCAGAATGGAACTATAACGCGGAAGATAGGTGTTCAGGTATTTCCTAATCTTTTCGTACTCATAGTTGTCGTCTATAACCAGTTCGTCGACGTCAGGGGCAAGCATATCCCTGATGGTTCTGAAAGTGAGGTTGAGATCCTCAAACAGAATAGCAGGAGAGCGATAGGTTTTGAACTTCTTTTCTGTTTCATTCCAGGTATTCAAGAGATACTCAACATCATGTCTGAATTCCTCCTCTGAACGCCCTGCGGCAACTGTTCTTACGATGAAACCGGTGTTGTCCGGTTTTACTGAAGAGACTATTTTTCTCAAACGGTTTCTCTCCTTCTCATCCCGAATCTGCCTGGACACACCAACATTGTTGACATGGGGCATAAACACCAGATTTCTTCCCGGAAGGGTGACATTACAGGTAATTCGGGCTCCTTTGCTTCCTATGGGACCTTTGGAGACCTGCACCATTATATCCTGACCTTCCTTGATTAGAGATGAGATATTCTGTTTTTCAGGCCTGATATCGGATTGGATGTTGTTGATTCCATTGTCATCGTCGGAATCGGCATCGGTTCTGATATCATCGACGTAGAGAAAGGCAGCCTTTTCGAGCCCAATATCGATAAAGGCAGACTCCATACCTGGTAAGACTTTGAGGACCTTGCCCTTGAATATATCGCCAACGACACTTTTATTTTTTACTCTCTCATAGAATATTTCGCTGATGACACCATTTTCTATCAGGGCTACTCGGATTTCATGCCGAGTGTGGTTGATTATTATCTTTTTTCCCATTGCTGGATTTCCGTTTTATTCACGAACCAGCATTTGGCAATTTCTATTTCAAACTTGTCTATGATTAAATTGATTCCTTTATACACTCATTATCATCAGATGACCCGGAGAATATCCTCCCGAATGGTTGCACACTGTGAGTTCCTGACCCGGGGCTGAATATTTTCCTTACGATTAAGCCCGTATCTGGCATGTATAAAACTACAGAGGTTATTTATTTCAAGTGTTTACTTCATGCTAAATTCACAATTGAGTGATGTACAATTTTGAATAATTCTACACTTTCTATGGTTATTTTCTGTTTTTGGTGAATGCCAAATATGCGCTTGTTTAATATATTGATCTAATAAGTGATTTTAATCCGGAATATTGATGTTTTTGAATTAGAGATGCCGCACCGGTTGTGGGTGTTTTCTACTATTAATTCTGGTTTTTAATGACTTCATTATACGACAAACTGTGTTTTCAATGCTTACGGAAAGAACAAGTGTTTGAGTACATTACCCAATAGTCTGGTCTAGTGAAAGGCAATGTATGGTCTTTCACAAAAGCAATGTGAATTATATCTGTTTTACATGTGCATTGCAACTAAATAGACATGTAAGATTTTCAATTCACGAGTTATAAGCTACTGTTTTAAAAAATATTAATGACCCTTCTTTGTCGGGATTCCGATGCCAGATGGATCGGCAAAAGTCAGTTTTTGCCGAAAAGAGTTGAGGGTTTGATGCCTTAATTAACAAGGTCGGTCTAACGGAGGCCAAGATCAATAGTCCGCATAAACGAGCAGATGGCCGGTCAGAAAAGGGGAAGACATCTTTTGGTTAGTTTGATAAACATGAGGTTAGTTTTTAAGCAATTACAGGCTGTACCAGTCATAGGGAACTTATCAAAAATCTACTTCATGAATCTGCTTAGAATAAGTGTTTTCACAGCCGTCATAGTATTCATCATCTCTTATCATCCCCAATCACAGGCCAGGGCTGCTTTTATCAAACCTGAAAGCGTTTTATTGCAAGTGTTGGAGGGCAATAAGCCGCTAACTGTGTTTTTTGCAGAAGTCAGGGTTAGCGTATACGATCCGGAGGCATTTGCACCTTTGGATGAGGAAAGCAATCTCAATTTACAACCCTATGAAATTAAAGAAAAATCATATTTTCAACAGGTTGTGTTTATCCGTGATGAGTTTGTCTCGATTCAAACGATGGATGATTCGGGCAATCCCATGCATATTTATATCCATGAGATAGGTGGAGCAACCCTAAGTAAGAGTCTGAGTTCCCAGCGTTTTTTCTCTTCAGAAGATGTTCAGTTTCCCGCAATCATACTATTCACCAAGCATCTCTCTCTTTTAAGTATTAGTTTGGAGGAAATGGGCATCGATCACACACAGTTGCAGATTAGTCATCAAAAGTATCTGATTCATTACCTGATCGGAAATGAAGAGAATCATTTACGAGTTGACACCAATTCCTTCAAGGCCCTGGGGATTAACCGACAAATTCAAATCGACGGTCGCTACTATCCCATGACAATCGTTTTTTCTGATTGGGATGAGAAAAGACAAGCGATACCTTTGACTACACGGTTTTATGTTAAATCGAGATTGTTTAAGGAAATCAGTATAGAAAAGATCCGATTCAGGGGGATTTCCACACAAAGGAATGCGATCCTGAAAAAGTACAAGTATCTGCTGAAAGCAGACTATCCTTTTTCAGCATCAACCAACTGGGGTCAGTAACCAACACGGGAACTGTTCAAGATTTTCCCAAACCTATCATTCAAGTAAAATATCATGAAGTATCATTTCACTATCTTACTTATCTCCGCCTTTTTGTGTGCTACAACTCTTTTTGCGAAGGTTAAATACGATTTTGTAAAAGTAACAATCAACAATAAGGTTATTACTAACAACGGGATAGATATTCGATCTTTCGAACTGGCGAGAGCGCACAGGTCAAAATTAGCCCCCGCAGAAGCCATGGCAAATTTTAGGGAGCAGGCGACAAATCAGTTGATAGAAGAAGCATTGCTGGATATCAGGGCTGATGAACTCGGCATTATCGTGGGCGACGACGAACTGGACGCTGAATTAGAACGGTTTATAAAGCAACGGAAAATATCTCAGTTGGAATTTGAAGAGCTGTTGGAAAGACAGAAAGTCAACTTGGCTGATTTTAGAAAGACCTATCGAAATCAGATTCGAAGGAACAAGGTTCTGTTGATGGAAATCCGCTCCAAGATCCAGGTCGATGAAGCCAGTCTGAAAGCACAATATGAAAAGGATTCTTCTGCGGAAATTCTGATCAGGGCCAGACATGTTCTTTTGTTACTGGATAAAAGCGCTAGCGCTGAAAAAGTGGAAGAAACGAGAAAAAGAGCACTTCAACTTCGGGAAAGAATCGTCTCAGGGGAGTCCTTTGATGAGATTGCCATGAAGTTCTCCGAAGATCCTTCTGCAAAAAGCAACAAGGGTGATCTTGGATTCTTCAAGAAGTCGGATATGGTGGAAGCTTTTTCAAAGGCGGCTTTTTCACTGGAGCCTGGTGTTATCAGCATGCCGGTGAGGACTACATTCGGTTTTCACCTCATTGAAGTCTTGGAATCTAAAAAAGAGACAAAGGCCTCTTTTGAATCAGTGAAAAACAAGTTGATGCAGCAAAAGTATCAAAAAGAATACCAGGATAAGTATACCAAGTATCTTGCAGACTTACGAAAAAAGGCTAAAATTACAATAAAATGAAAAGATTTGACTTCATTTTTAACCTGAACATAGGAAAAAAGCGATTTTCGATAATCGAAACAGCACTCCTTGCTTTTCTGTTCATTCAGGTGGGGAACAATTTATCAGCCCAGTCATTCCTGAGCGATGAGAAAGAGTATTTGATTCCACGATCTGTTGAAGATGTTGTTTCCGAGGAAGAAGAGTTAGACCAACAAGCGGCTGATACGACATTCACAATTTCCAACCAGTCGTTAACTGAGGAAAAACCAGACGAATCACATGATGCCACACCGGATCATCTGGAATCGATTTTTATTGATGAGATTTCAGATCCTACCACCGACCATTTTGGGTCGATCTGGATTGATGAATCCGGAGATTCCACTGCGGATGTTTTTCAATCGGATCAGGCGTTTGGAATAGTAGACGATGAGGTTGAGGGAGAATCTCAATTGAGCCTGGTCGAAATATCCGATTTGATCGATAAAGGGGAATTTAATCAGGCTCTGGCCGTACTTAACGAGCTGGAATTGGCCTCTGATGATTTCGTGGGGAACGAATACCGGTATTTCCTGACAATAAAGGCCCATTTCCACCTGGGATCTTTTGCGGATGTCGAGAGACTATCTGACTCATATTTCCTGTTGTTCAACAATGGACAATATTCACACTGGGTCTTCTATTATCTGTCCTCGGTTCTTTATTCCCAAAAGAAACCTTTACGGATGGTGTATCTGGTTACTGAAGATCTGCTCTCCAATCTATCCGAACGGGAAAGACAGAGTTTAAGAAAAGCATTGATAGAAAATGCGGTTCGTAACAAGGAATACCTGTCTGCGATTTACTTCCTGGAAGATGAAGAAGGCAGGCTGGCTGAAGGGTATGAAAAGTGGATAGACGAGATTATTGATAATATTAACGATCAGGAAGATATTGATCAGATTCTGGAGCGTTTCGAATACCAGGATATCTATCTGCAAATAGTCTTACGCAAAATAGAGTTGTCAATCAGAGATGGTATGCTTGGCGAAGCCGAAAGACGTTATTCGGATCTGGTATTAAATTCGGATCTGGGTATCGATCAATATTCGCAACTCGCCAGAATTTACGATACGATAGACCTGGCGCAAAACACCCAGCCTTATCGCATCGGTGTAATCCTGCCTGTGACTCACTCCCGGCACAAGGTCTATGCTCGCGAGGTTCTGGATGGACTGGAACTCGCAATTAACCAGTACCGCATCATGGGTAGATCAATAGAACTTGTTATTAAGGATTCTGCACAAAAAGACAATTCGCCTGAATATAAAAAGCTAAGTCCCAAATATAAAATGCTGGCGAAACAGGAGCTGGTTAAACAACATGTTAAGAACCTTGTGGAAAATCATGGTGTAATAGCCATCCTGGGTCCGCTGGCACGCAGCACCTCACAAGCAGCAGGAGAAGCTGCCAAGGCTTACAAGGTTCCGGTAATCTCATTTTCATTGACAGAGAATATCGGTGCGGATTCTCCTTCTCTTTTTCGCTTTCAGAGAAGTGAATTTCAGGAAGCCCGGATTCTGGCCAATTATGCGGTTGACTATCTGAATGCCCGGCGTTTTGTGCTTTTCTACCAGTCAAACAGTAAAAGTTTTGAAGTCATGCAAGCATTTGCTGAAGAAGCTCGAAGCAAGGGTGCTGAAGTGGTCGGTATTGCCAGAATCGGTCGAAAACAACAGGACTTTACCGATGCTTTTAAAAGTATTACGGGTGGATTCAGTTTTAAGTCCGAAGAAGAGTTGGAGGAGTTGAAAAGAACAAGGGAAAGGCCTGCTCCTTTTGTGGATTTTGACGCAATGTTCCTTCCGGTAGATATCAGAACTCTGAAAATAGTGATTGATTTCGCAAGGTTATTTGATGCGCGTAAAACCTGGTTTTTATCCGGTAGGGAGATCAATGATCGACAGAATCAACTCATGAAAAGCACCAGCAGACTGCGTTTTGTGGGAACACACTCTGTCAGCAGCGACAAAACCTACTTGAGGCCGTTTTTTGAAAAACACTGGCAATTCTACAACTACAGGAGTAACTACGATCCTCCTTCTGATTATACCATATACGGATATGAATCTCTGGAACTGCTGGCGAAACTTCTTGGTGATGCAAAGTTGCATAATCGAGAAGCATTGAGAAATCATATCAGCGGATTAAATGATTTCAAGTTGCTCACAGGATCCGTAAGCACAGATAAAAAAGGAGAATTGAATAAAAAACTTAAAATATTGAAGATTTCAGGAAGTGATACAGTCGAGGTTTTTTAAGTCTTGAGGAATAACAAAGCAGGATCCATGAATATGTCTCCTGCTTTATTTCAGCCTTCAAAATCTATAAGCTACTCCTTCAGGTATTTATACAGGGGCGAATCAGCCTGGATAACCAATCGAGTGTTTTCTCCCAGGATCTGTCGATAACTCTCCAGGGACATGAGAAAGGCATAGAAATCCGGATCCTTGCCATAGGCTTTACCGTATATTGCGGTAACTTTTCCATCAGCGTTACCCCTGATCTCCTCTGCTTCACGATAAGCTGTGGATTCTATATCCTTAAGCTCCCTTTCCATATTTCCGAGAATCCTCGCTTTCTCAGCCTCACCTTCTGATCTTTTCTGTTCGGCGATTCTCTGACGTTCTGAAATCATTCTCTGGTAAACTGTCTCCCGTACTTCGGAAGTGTAGTTAATCCGTTTGATAAGAACATCCAGGATATTAATTCCAAAACTCTTGGCTGTTACGGACACCTTGTCGAGGACGATCTGACTCATCCTATCCCTACCAACATTTACCGTCTCACGTTTTTTCTGTTGTGTTGTTTCGGTTGTCAGTTTGTAACTGGCTTTCCAGTCGGAGCTCCGGATAATTTCCACCAGGTTGTTCTTGGTGACAAAATCCCTAACCGCTCCGTTAATCAGATCATCAAGCCTGGCAGTTGCTCTTGCTGAGTTGTTCATTCTCTGCAGGAAAAGCAGTGGATCTTCGATTTTCCAGCGAGCTGTTGTGTCGACCCAGATATACATTTTGTCCTGAGTTGGAATCTCATTTGGCTCTCCGTCCCATTTCAGAATTCGTTTATCAAAGTAGTGAACCTTTTGGATAAACGGGATTTTCAGATATAGTCCGGCTTCCTTTTTGGCGGTTCCAATGGGTTCTCCAAATTGAGTAATGACGGTCTGTTCTCCCTCGTCGACGATATAAAAGGCGTTAAAGCCGACAAAAACGAGAATCACAATGATGATGGCCAGTAACCGTTTCATGGGTAGTTCTCCTTGTTATTCTTTTCAATTGTCTTTAGTTTTTTCCGGATGGTTGAAGATTGCCACTGATCGCGCTACCCAGATTCAACAAAGGAATCATTCCTTTCTGTCCCTGGTCATAAACAATAACTTCACTAACATTTGGCAGAGCAGTTTTCAAAGTCTCCACATACATCCGCGTACGGGTAACTTGCTTTGCGCTTCGGTACTCTTTGTAGATGGCATTGAAGCGTGCTACATCACCTTCCGCACGGTTAATCCGCTCAATGGAGTAACCCTGGGCTTCTTCAATCATTTTCTTGGCCGTACCCCTAGCCTTTGGAATCTTTGTGTTGGCCTCTTTCTGGGCTTCGTTACCCAGCCTGATTTTGTCCTGATCTGCCTGGTTTACCTCGTTAAACGAGGGGCGAACCGGATCTGGCGGATTGAGATCCTGCAATTGGACGACGACGAGCTGTATTCCGGATAGATATTTGTCAAGCAATTCTTGCATTTCCGTCATAGTGGAATTGGCCAGCTCGGCGCGGTTATTGAGAACATAGTCGAAGTCACGATTTCCTACGAGACGCCTGATGACGGACTCGGATATATCTCTTACAGCAGCTTTTGGGTCCTTGATATTGAAAACAAAATACTCAGGGTCACGGATTCTGTATTGAACCACCCAGTTTAACTGAATAACGTTTTTGTCGGCTGTTATCATTAAGGATTCCAGATCCAGAGCGCTTGACGTTTGACTGTAGCTACGCGAGATGTTTTGACGGAATCCGAATCCCTCCTTCCGGATGGTATCGACATCGACTTTGATAACTTTTTCTACAAAGGGAATCAAAAATTGAAGTCCGGGTTCGGTGACATTGTGAAACTTTCCGAATCTCAACACCACGCCTTTTTCAGACGGATTTACCTGATAAAAGGATTGGAAACCGAGAAACAGTACCGCAAGAATCACCAGAATCAATCCGAAATTTTTTCCTCCCGGTGTCTTGGGCCTGTTTTCCTGGTCATCTGAAGGCCGAGACCTGTTTTGTTTCATACCGAACAGTTTCTTTAATCCCTGCTGGATTAATTCATCGAGTTCGCTGGGTTTTCTTCCTTTGTTCCCCCAGGGGTTAGGATTATCGGGCATGTTTACACTCCGTTAAACTGGTTTTAGCCACTGAATTCTCAAGGGCCTTTTATTTACTGCTTTGAGAGTACAATCTTCTTGGATTCAAGGGGTTATGTCAAGAATCTAGCCAATCAATAACATTGGCATAACATCCCTAGTTCTGCGAAACCGAACCGATTTTGGTTAAAGCTAATAGGACCGATATTGCTTGTTTCTCCGTTTCTGATACTTGGTGACTGCTATTTTGTGACTTTTATAGTCTATCGAGAATTCGTGGGTTCCGTCACCTTTGGCCACGAAAAATATGTAATTTGTTTTGGCCGGATTGACAGCGGCCATGAGAGCTGCCATGCCCGGATTGGCGATAGGGGTGGGTGGCAGTCCAAAGTTAATATAAGTGTTATAAGGTGTATCCGTTCTCAACTGTTTTCGGGTCAGATTACCATCGAAATTCTTGATTCCATATATTACCGTAGGATCTGTTTGCAGGCGCATCCGCTGTTTGATTCTGTTATGAAAAACAGAAGAGATCAGGTTTCTTTCACTGGCAACGCCGGTTTCTTTTTCGATTATTGATGCAAGAATAACTGCTTCATAAAAGGAGAGTCCCACGTTCGCCGCCATTTCATTGTAATTATCGGGCAGTTTCTTAAAGAAAGTATTCACCATTGTCAACAGAATCATTTTCTCCGATGAATCTTTTGAGAACTTATAGGTATCCGGAAATAGAAGTCCTTCCAGAGTAACTGCGTCAATGGGTCGTTTCAGCGAATTAATAAAGGAAATGCTTCGCGATAGCTGATCATATTTGCCTTCGTTTTGATACCCTTTGCTTTTTAAGAGAGAGAACATCTCGGACATGCGCTGTCCTTCCGGAAAAGTAACTGGAATCAGAATGGTTTTGCCTTCTGACAAAATCCTTACTAGATCCATTACCGACACATTTTCCGGGATAACGTATTCGCCTCTTTTGTAACTTCTCCTCTTTCCCATGAGGACTGAAAACCATTTAAAATAGTGTTTGGATCGAATCAGATCCTGCCGTTTCAGTTTGGCAGCAATAACATTTAATCCATCTCCATTTCGGATGAATAACGATTTGGATCCGGGAGTATCGCTTTGATAGGGAAGATAGGAGCTGAAGAAAAGAGCTGCACAGCCGAAGACTGAGATAAAAAAGCAAATGATGATGGTCCGTTTGCTTAAAAAACGTGAGAACTGCATTGAGCCTGGTTTATTCTGTTAATTGCGAACGACTTGGGGTCGATTCAGATTTCCTTTTATTTTAACAGAAATCTGACCTGCCGTGTTCTTGTAGTTTACTAAAATCTCCTTAAAAAAACCAAGCCCAGATTCATATTTGGAATCCAGCTTTCCCTTCAAGGCCAAATCCAGTGTGGATTTACTGAGCGCCTTCCAATTAAGCCCCAGTTTTCCTTCCAGATTGGCTGAAAAATCACCTAAAGAACTGACCCGCAGTTCTAAAGTGTCATCGTCTATGGAGAGCCCGCTCTTAACCCATTCTATATTGGTGGTAGGAAATTCAAAAGGTAAACCGGTATGATCCGATTTTCCCGACAGTTTTAACCGGTCCAGCGAAAGGGTAAGCTGTCCTATTGGTTTTTCTGCGAACAGGTAAGATCCCTCTCCGTTCAACTGCGGATTTGAAACGATCAGATTTGTTTTTCTGATGTAGGGATTGCGATTAATCTGTATATCACTGATTTTCATATTGATCGATTTATCCGGAAATATATCGAGATCACCTTCGATCATGCCTTCATATAATTCGGCATAATATCCAATTTGCTGGAAAGCAATCAGGTCAAATGGATTGATTTTTAGAGCTGCGGCATTAATAGTTAATAATATCTGGTTTGTAGTTGAATCGTGAAGATCCAACCGGTCGATTATCAATCCGCTCAATCGGGTTTCCACATTCCGTATCTTTGTGGAATATGGCCGTGGTAGTTGGCTGTTCAGTTGGTTTTCCAGCCATGGCGTTATAGTGTTGCTGTTCAAATTTAGCCAAAAAGAGGTCAGGATTATCAACAACACGCAAACGCTGACCAAAATGAGGAGCAACAATCGTTTTAGCATTATGTTCAGAGTATCGAATTAACCGCTGGTCAAAGCCATTGAAACTCGAAAGAGCTTTTTATTTTTATAGGATCGATTCAGATCTATGTTGTCTATGATCACAACTGGCTTTGAGTCTTCAATTTTGTAAATCAGCCTTGACAACTCGGTCAGATTGATTTCATCCAGCTTCAATATCAATCGCTGGCCACCTCTTGGCTGGTCTTCCAGCACAATCTTTGAGCGTGCCTTAAGACTGTACATTCTAAGCAGAGAATCGGTTTTCTTAATCAGGGAAACGGATTTTGAGCGATTCCCTCTTTTCAGATACAACAACTCCTGACCCAATAGATCTATCTGTTCGGTCTTGGACAATAGTGATTCTATCTGTTGTCCGATATTTTTCTCCTCTTGCGAAACCGGTAAGATCACGAACCTGAAAAGCAACAAGGGGATGAAAATCAACAGCGCTATGACAATAAGTGTTTTTTCTCTCTGACTTAGTTCCATTTAATAATGGGTTTGGTGATTAGTTTTGGCAGCAATTACGTGGACAAAATTAGTTCAGCGACCTGATGATAATCGAGAACTGCACCCTGGATTCACCGCTGCTCTTCTGATTGTACTTGAGCTCGAATTCTTTGGTACTGTAGATCTTTTGCAGGTTATTCTTCAGTTTCTCATATTGGGTAAAAGAGTCGATTTCGCCTTGAATTCGTATAGACTGATCAGTTTGATAAAATCGATGAAGAACCAATGTTGGCAGCGTTTGTCTGATTTTGGATAAGGCAGCCAACTGGGATGATACTTTGTATTCTCTTCTATTGAATTTCTGTTTTAATGCCTGTTCCTCTTTAAGTTGTTGAACCTGCGATCTTAAGTTCTGCAAAGCATTCGATTTAGATGTACCCTTAGGCAAGTACTTTTCAATGGTAGCGGTATATGCTTTTTCAATGTCCTTTAATCGTTCTTTTTCTAGGTGGTTTTCATAAAACAGGGAGGAGACAAAAACCAGGAAAAAGAGAATCAAAAGCAGTCCTGATACCGCAATTTTCGTAGTATGTTTCCTGATCTCCTGTATAAGAAAGAAATTAGATTTCAGGAGATTGATTCGATTGGATCTTCTTACCAACTGAGGTTGAAGCAGGGTTGAGTATAAAACCTTTTCGTCGTTCTTTCCGGGATTATTTACTGCTGATAACTCATTTTCCTCGTCAAGCCGGATAAGAGAGAGACTTGATTCATCAATCCTGAGACCGGTAATGTCATCTCTTTCCAAGTTGACCGCTCGAATGCGACGATTCAAATCTTTGAGCTTGTAAGGTCCTTTATCATTATTATCCCGATCAACCAGCATAGGTTCCCATTTTCGATTTGATTGGGTGGTGCCGGTGACCAGAAATCCGTCCTGATAAATATAGATGCCGGACTGAAAAGAGTCGGCAACAGCGATAATTTCGTTCTGTGGTTGATACTTCTCCTGAAGGCGCAGGTCGATCAGATTGCTGAGTGGGAGTATGCTTCTGATTTCCAGATTATGGGACTTGGAGAACTGTAAAATCCGATTAACCACATCTTTTCTGATTAGGTAAATTCCGACCTGGGTGGTCACTCCCCGTTTTCCGCTGAATCGATAGTCATAGAAGAATTCGTCAATGTCATCAATCAGATAATCCCCCAGTTCAAATCGCAAAATCCTGCCCAGTTTTCTACGGCTCACCGCAGGCAGATGAAAATTAAAATAACCAATATAGGCCTGATCCAGAATCAGATTCAAACTGATGTTTCTGGGCAGGTCCAACTCACCAATCGTTTGAAACAGCTGCCTAAGGGGGTCCTTATGACGGTCTTCATCCAGTGCTATTGTGGTATCAATAGCTAGTTCGGAGGAATACAGTGATATGTGGTATCGGGTGAGATAGGTATCGATGGATTGCATCTATTATACTGAATTGACCTTGCGTCGCTTTAATAATGCAATATTGGAGTTATTGAGATGACGCATCCTTCGGGTGGAGTTGAGAATTAGATTAATAAGCCATTCCCGGGGAATCAACTTATCCGATGACAGGCAAAACTGGTAGAAAGTCACCTGTCATCCGGGGATCATTTTCCTATTCGACAACACTTTCAAATTCTTGTTCAATGTCTGCCCGTTCAGTAGATCTTGTTCGGGAAAGACTTACAAAAGCAGCATCAGAGAAGCCTTTGGATACCGAAAAAAGGAATTCGTTGATGACATTTGCCATGTTCATCATCGTGGTCTTCTTCTTTTTAATGCTGGTGATGTCGATATCTAACAGCAATCCGGGTTGCACGTGATATGGATTAATCTTGCCGGTGAATTTATCATACTGCTCTTTCAAAAAGCTGATCCTTGACTCCAAAACCCGCCTACGTTCGTCTTTTACATCCTGATAAACATCTTCCAGTTTCTGGAGCATAATTGGGAAACGCTTTCCGATCTCTTCCAGCCTGATCTCATCGGTTGGATTCTCACTTTCGACGGTGGTTTCCTTCGGGGAAATGAAGCTGATTTCATTCCATCCCTTGTCGAATTCTTCTTCAACCTCTTCCTGTTCTTTCTTCTTGCCGAAAAATCCCTTTTTGGTTTTCGGATTCAGCATTCTTTCTGACAGGGTTTCCCAGTCGTCATATCCCTTTTCATCTCTATCCAGCAGATAGACGCCATCACAGACATTCCAAAGGTGCATGACTTCGCGATCAAGCTCGTCGATCTGATCGGAATAGGCTTTCCTCAATAGCTTTAGCTGCCCCTGGTCATAGTAGGTTAATCTGATGCTGTATCTCTCGTCCGGGAGTCGGGTGACATCTTCCTCTTCATATTCGCGAATGATGCAGTCCCTGGCATTTTTGAAGTTCTCGATATATTGATAACCCATTTTGCTGGTATCCAGAATCGAGGTGATAGCGTTAACTGCCGTATTAAATCCCCTGTTGCGGATGTTTTCCTTGTCGATGATCTTTTTGATGTTCTCCCTTATGTTCAGGGCATCATAATCCTTGGAGTCGATTTCCGCTTGAATACCATCGACAGAATCCAGAAATCTTTTGGCAACGAACTGATATCGTTTTGAATCCGCCGAATCATCGTCGGAAATATACTTGTCCATGATTCTCAGTTTCTCGAAGATCTTTTCCGAATCATTCATCTCTTCTCTTCCTTCATCCAATGCGAGATGGTTGATTTCCTCGATCTCCTTGTCAATGAGTTGATGGATGTTTTTGGCGACTATATCTTTAATAATGGCTGTCACCGGGACTTGATAGTGATAAATGCGGCTGACCAGTTCCGAATCCAGGATACCGATAGACAGTTTGACATCCATTACTGTTTTGGGTCGTCTTGCATTATCTTTAAAAGAGCATTTAACGATTGCGTAGGAGTTTTGACCCCTAACGAATGCTCCAACGTCTGATTTTTCCCTGAGAAGCGCGTTGGTATCAGTTTCCAGTTCGGACATTCCACGTTCAATATGCATCTGCAGATGGCTGTACATATTGACGACCGACTTTTCTATCTCGCCAGTATTAAAGGTTCCGGTACCGCCGATACGATCGAGAATCTCGGTAATTTCCCTGGCCGAATATCGATTAAGCGTTCGGTTCTCTTCTTTGTCTACGAGATCCCGAACCTTTTTGGACATCTCGTCTTCCATCGTTACCAGGTAACGATTAAGCATGTTCTGGAAATCCTGATTGAAGTAGTTATGGAGTTTGGATTTAATCGACCCCATAATATCCAGTTTTTCAAGAACTTCAGGAGGAAGCTTTGCATGTATGTGATTTAGAATCTTATCGACTTCTTCATCAATGATGCTTCTGGATTCCTGATACTCATCTCGGTCATGTCTGTTGAGACTATTTCTTGAACCTACGGCGCTTGGTTTTTCCGGATGAACGTAATTGGGTCCTTTCACAATTGTCTCTCGAGCCATTCTACACTCCGTTATTGTAAATTACGATTCGAATAGTAAAGCTGTATCTTAAAAGGTGTCGGTATTAATTAATTTCAGTTTGGTAATTGTCTATCGTTATGTACTTTTCGTATAAGTCAATACTCTTTGATGGTCTGGATTTCTGCCATCCGTATCGGATAATCTTGATATTTCAATAATTAATGCAGTGCTTTAAACTGATAAAATGATGAAGACCGTCTAAAACTTACCAAGAGAGTGATTTAATTGCAACTAATTAAATGCGGGCCCGACGCACAAACAAATTTTTCTGTGACGCGACGTTGTCGTCATCTCGGCTGATTATGATAATCTTATTATTCTCTTTATCCAGGTCCAGTTTCAAGCTGAAGTTTACAGCTTCCCGGCCATCAACAGACAGGAAGTTTTTATAAAACACTTTCTTCCTGTTTATAAAAACGTAGACGTCTTTAACTCCCTTTTTATCAAAAATCTTTCCTTCCAGATCATAATCGCTGTCATCACTGAGCAAGCTGTCTGATATTAGTTCAATCCTGGGAGGCATGTTGGTGATAGGTTGAACCGATGCTTCAAATGGCAGCTTAAGCTTCTGGTTCAAAGAAGACAGGGTGAAAACACTATCTATGATATCCAGTGAAAAATCCAGTTCACCATCTACAGGCTTTTTCTTAACGTCGAATTGAAAATAGGTGGTGACTTTTGAACCGGGTTTCAGGCTATCCAGCGACTGTCTCCCGATGTTGAGAAAAACATTTTCTCCCTCTCCGTTTTTCAATAAAGCGGTCAATGCTCCCGATTCGCCCTTACCACGGTTGATGATGGTCACTTCAGCAACGATCTTTTCGCCCAGATCTATTTTCTGATTGCCATTACCTTGGGATTTCTGTTCTCCGTTATCCAAAATTCGAATGGTGTAGTCGAAAGCCGGTCTCTCTTTTTGCAGGGTCTGCAACGTAATGGTCTGTTCATACAGCTCGGTAGAGTCTCCGTCGGTGAACCGAATGAAAATGATATCATTTCGAGACGCTGAGGATTTGGAGATCTTGAGAGGCACAAACCACTGTTTCGATTCACCCGGTTCGAGCTTTCCGAAGGCAAATTGTCGATCATCATATAATCGATTTTCGCTTTCTGAAATCGCCATTAAGCGAGACAATCGCTTGCTGCCGATGTTTTTGGCTTCAATATACAGACGTGCTTCGCTTTCTGCAGGGATGGTCCCCTCGTAACGTTGCCACTCTTCTTTATCACCGGTCTGCTTTTTGATTTCGATCCAATGAGTGGTTGAGATCTTACCATCAGGCTCGGTCGGGTATAAGTTCCAATCAACCGATGTTGAGAAAGAGGCAAAACGATCGATCAACTTCTGCTCCTGGATCTGCTGGGTTTCCTTCATGTAGGTCTGGGCGCTTTCCAGGAGATTATCAAAGTTCTTTCTTTCGTTTTTGATAAGAATATCAACTGCCGATTGCACCAAAAAATCTTCCTGTAGTCTTTTGAATTCCAATTCGCTATAAAGCAAATCGTTATTCTCCTCATCTTCATCCTTGTCCGGGGATTCGTACAGATAGTAGATGGATTGAAGCGGAGGTTCAGCTTTATCAGCCCACTCGGAAAAGTTCTGAGCCAGGCTGTTCTCTCCCTTGTCCAGTTTGGGAGTTGTAACATACAAGAGATCATCAGTCACATAGTATGGATTAACCACGATGTGAGGAGATACGCCGACCGATTGGATAGATATATTTCCGGGGGTAAGATATTGCGAAGTGGTTAAGCGAAGTCCTGAGCCATCCGGAAAACCGATAACCTGTTGAACGGATCCTTTGCCGAATGTTTGAATACCCAGTACAACCCCTCTTTTGTTTTTCTTCAGAGCGGCAGTGAAAATTTCTGATGCGGAAGCCGATCCGTTGTTAATCAAGACTAATACAGGGACATTTGTCAGGCTCCTGAACCAATGTGCCTTATAACTCTTCAGAGATCCTTTTCTCAGCCCCGCAGTTGAGACAATTACACCGTCACTAAGAAACCTGTCACTGACTCGAATTGCTTGATCTAAAAGACCACCGGGATTGTTCCTGACGTCAACTATCAAACCGTAGAAATCCTTCAGGTCGTAATCAAGGTCTTCTAAATGGTGGTTGATCTCATCAATCGTGTTTTGCTGCTGAAAGGTATTGATTTTTATTAGCCCGACCCTCTTTCCTTCTTTCTTGAAAGTGAACGATTTTACACTATTGATCTCAATGATGTCCCTAATGATGGTTATTTTTTTTGGAGATGAGAACTCTTTCCGCATGACAAAAATGTCCACTTCAGTGCCGGCCTTTCCGCGGAGCTTTTCCACGGCGTCCGACAACGGCATGTTCACGGTGGACTCTTCATTGATTTGAACGATGATGTCATTTGCCTTGAGTCCGGCTCTGGAAGCGGGCGTGTTATCAATCGGCGAGATGATGGTTAAGGCACCGTCCCTGATGCTGATCATCATTCCAACTCCGCCGAAATTGCCGGACGTCTGCGTGCTGAAATCCTTATATATCTCCGGTATCATAAGGGATGAGTGCGGATCTAGCTGACGAAGCAACCCGTTGATGACTGCATAATCGACATTTTCGGGCTTTTCATTTTTATCCAGGTACTGTTTAACAAACCCGACGACCTGCTGCAGAATATAATTCAGATCCCTGACATTGGTTGGTGTGTCGTATTTAAAACCTCTTGAAAACTGATCAACGCTGACGTTGATAATAACCTTATTATCCTGCACCTCCATCTGGGTTAGAACAGGAGCAATGTTTGCGGATAGCCTTTCCATTGATCCTTCAAGCATCTTTTCGGGCTGAACTCGATCATGATCCACATAAAGGTGATTTACAATATCCAGAACTCTGAAAATCAAGTCTGATTTTGGAATGAATCGTTCAGCACTCAGTCCTTGAGGCAGCAAAAGGAGAAATGCGATTATGGATATTAAAAGTCTCATATAATTAGGATGATAATGGATTCTCGAATTAGTCGATAAAACAAACCGGCTGTGAATCAGTCATAAAAATCAACATGATAAATCTATAAGTACATTTTGATCTTTACCACCTATTTAATCACAAACCTCGTACGACATCAATAGTCTGCTCATAATAGCTGACAGCCAGTTTCTTCAATATATCGGATTGCTCTCCTTCGACCGCATTTGCTTCAATACTGTTTTTCAATCCCTGGCTCAGACATTTCATTGCCTGGTAAACTGGAATCACAAGTTTGAGTTCCGGATCATTCGCCTGTTCTGAATAGGTGTTGATAAAATGATCCGACAAATCACCCAAACCCGCATGAAGTAACGCCACACTTAGATCAGCAATATCCGATGCAATATCGTTATAAAGGTTTTTAATCGGATCCTTCGTTTTACCAAGCAATTGAATTCCTTCCGGGGAGACGTGTATCTTTCTTGGAATTAAACAACCATGAACCATTCGGATGTGGCCTTGTTTCATTCGCCTCAGGAATACTTTTCTGTTATCAGAAAGATATTTCAGCAAGGGCCGCAAACTCATGTCAATAATGGCTTGAGTAATGGTTACGTTCAGGAACTTTTTCGATTGATAGATTAGATTTTCCAGGTTTCCTTGAATGGCATCCGGAGATCCATCGACTTTTGAAGTACTTTGCTTAGCTTTCTGGTGCAATTCGAAAATCTGGATAGCGATTTTCTTCAAGGTTTTTTCATTGAGCTTTTTCTTTGCGATAATATTGGACAAAAATCCCCTGTCGCTTAATTGCTTCATTGCGATTAGATAGTAGAGTGGCGCAGAGGATATATCACTGTTCCAATCGATGACGAATTGATTGTCCTGCGATTTGATGGTTAGGTTTTCCGCCTCCAGGGTGGGAGAGTATTGATGGAGTTGCTTTACGATCTCTGTACAAAAGATCTCCTCCAAAGGAATGGTACTTTGGCTTTCCTCTTTCTTTTTAACCTTGTATAAACGGTTCCCGGTTTTGAAAATCCAGTAGTTTTCCGATTCCTGAAACTTTACAATTTTGTTGGAACTGGGAAAAAATCCTTTAGTCATAAAGGTGCGGTAAAAATCCGGCTTTTTTGTTCTTTTTTCTGGCATCTTTTTTTGTTTTGAGTCGGATTAACTTCTCATTGATGGATGAAGAGCAAAGCTTCTGACATGAAACTCAGTTTAAAAACTGAGTTCAAGAATCGCTATTCTATTATGTCATCTTGATTTTGATCCAAGCTGTTCAAAAAACATAATGACAACCAAACTGTCGACATAGCCGATATATGATCATTAAAATCCTGTCTGATAGCTGGTTAGTTTAGTTGAGACAGAATATCAAGGCTGAAAACGATTAAGGCTTCGGAACCTTATTTTTGTAGGGAACCGTTAAAATGGAACCACAAATCTCTAGTGAGGAACATCAAGTTAGGTTTTTGAATCAGAACAGAGGAGAATGTTTCACCAGTGACTTTTTCCATAATTCCGGTTTTTTTGACAATGGCCTGCGGTGGTTAATCCAGGGGATAACGACTCCTGTTGTTTGCAGGTGTTTTAATCGGTTTTGCGTGCAAAGCAGATAAATCTGTCCGAAAACTCTGAATTGAAATATCGTATTCTGTCATAACTCAAGTTTAATAGGGTCAAACTGATTTGTCGACCCCAAACCTAAATCTGGTAATAATCAGAATTCAAGGGACGAGATGGATTGTGTAAAAAGGTAAATCAGACTGTTTTGTCGATTTACTCCCGGAACTCAGGCAGAATTGATCTTTGCTTTACTAGCATTTGATCTTTAACCTTATTGAAACACCTACCCCTGGCCTTAATGTACTGTAATCTTTCAAATGTATAAGGAATGGGATCAATATTGCATGACGCCTGAAATACCATTAAATTGAAATCAAAAACGTTAACTCTACACTCATGAATCTGTTACGATTATCGGTTTGTGTAATTCTGACAGTCCTGACCCTCAACGCAGCCATGGCTGCCGAAGTCAAAAGGACCCATCGCTTTATCAGAACCATAGCGATGGGTGACGCTTTTACGGCCGTCGCGGATTCGGAGGAAACAATTTCACATAATCCTGCAGGTTTATTGCAAAAGAATGCGGAATGGTCTCTGAATATTCCGATTTTTGGAGTGGGATTTAATGAAATTGTCAAGGATTGGAACAATGATGATCGGGACTGGAGTGACCAGGGCACCCTGGAAGATCTTCCCGGACAGCGGGTTTATTTTGAAACCCAGGTAGGGCTTATCTCACATTCACTTTTTTTACCTGAGACAGGACTATATGCAGGATTCGATTCGGATATCTGGATAGAAGTCATATTTCCACCTCAACCAACTATCCCCACTGTCACCGTGGAAGCGGTTGCACAAGGCCAATACGATTTTGCAATGGCATTTGATATCCTGGGTTTAAACGTGGGAGCAAACCTGAAATATATCCAACGCACTGGAATAGTAGCGGATCTTGATCTTATCAGTATTTCCTCTTATCTCGCAGATGATGACATTCAAGGTTTGATTGATGAATATGCCAGTGACCAACCGCCACCGAAACTGGTTCTGGATTTGGGTCTGTTATATCGTTTTGATCATCCCTGGAATTTTAGAATAGGATTGTCTTCGCTGGATATGATCAGCGTTGGTTTAGGTGGTGAAAGCGAAATAACATACGGCGGGATCGACTATGGTAGTGCCGGTGAAGTCAACCAGCTCGACTCGATCGGTTTTGCCTTCACCAAAGAGACGGGAGAAATTGACTTTACAGGCAGTCTCGATTACCACGACTATACATTCAGCTATTTTCCAAACAATAGCATGACGAGGCGCATAGCACTTGGTTTTGAAGCTGCTTATGGAAAAACTACTGACAGTTCCCATTTTGCAGCCGTACAATTGGGATTAAAAGAACTTAAATATCCCTCTTTTGGTTTCATGGTCAGGGTGGGTGCGCTGAAGTTCAACACGGTCGGTTGGGTCGAAAACTACGGGACGGAGGAAACCGAAATCACCGATACCAGGTATATGTTTTTATTATCTATTGAGATATAGTGATGGATGTTATGTTTCGATTTACTGTTTTCTTGATTTTATCTGTTTTCATTTTATCCGCTTGTAATGCAAGGCAGGAAAATACCTGTGAGACCGACCGGATTAACGGCGATTGGGGGGATATAGTCGACAATGAAAACTGCTCAAATACTGAAAGGGCAGAAGCATATTTGGCGTTGGGAGGATTTAACTATTTCAAATTCATCGGAGACGACGATCCAGACCTGATTGAAATTCTAGGCCTAAACGAAAGCAATTGGGAAACAAAAAAAGGTTACTTTGATGCGGCTATTAGCCTGGTTGAGAACATGGCTACCGGTACGCAAAAAACCATTTATCTTCTTGCATCCTATCTGGGATTGTTTACCCATGTCTCAGGCAATCTTGACAATGGAGCCGGCAGTGCAACCGCATTCGATGGGGATATTGAAGAGGTTGAGCAGACACGATTTACCGGATCGGATTTGGACTCATCATCCGGATCCCAAACCTCGGAGTTAACCCCGACTGATAATTACCAGATTCGCATCGTGGATGGAACCCAATATTATGTGATTGACAGTGCATCTCTCACATCCGGACCTCCCTATAATATCTACCTGGATAACGATGGGGACGGGTCCGGAGATGAAAAGATTAGTGATACCGAAGCTATCGGGGTGGTGTCATCAATGTCCGATCCCGGGATTGCCGAGTTAAATCAGGTTACTCAGATGGATAGTCTTAGTGACCCATTTTCCAGTAGCGATGATCTGAACATCTCTTCTGTCAATGCGTTTGCTGATGATATTCTGCAATATATCCTGAAAATTCAGGCAGCTATCGAAGCCTTGAATGTAGATGCATCAGAAGATGTGGTTGAACAGGTCGAGAATTTCAGGTTGGATCTGGACAACGGCGGAGTCTGCGGCGAACTTGAGGACAATCCATCCATTTTGTTGGTTCAATACTTTGCCTCCAGTCTTCAGGAAACCGCAATCACCGACTATTCAGACGTGAACAGGCTTTCCGCTTCTCGTCTCCAGGAATACGGGGCAGATGCTTCATTCGATTCGAATGATCTTTCAAGCACCTATTCAGTTGAGGAGCTGGGTGTCAAGGTTCTCTTCAAGGTCAATGGTTCCTCAAACTACATCTCCTACTGGTCAGATTCCACAACGGAAATTAAGAACACTTTGGAGGTGTTTAAGAACTTCGACGACAATGAACTGGAAGCGGGTGACAACAAAATCGTTTTCTCCGAGGTGATTTGTGCATCAGATCTTATGTCAGATTAGTCAATTAATCTCATATCAGCTTCTTCTGCGATCATTGAGAATGTGATTTGAAATTACCACCCTCTGAATCTCCGATGTTCCTTCGTAGATTGTAAAAACCCGAGCATCCCTGTATAACCGCTCAACCGGATAATCCTTGATAAATCCGTATCCCCCGTGCATCTGGACAGCTTTTGCCGTAATCCGGTTAACCATTTCAGATGCAAACAACTTTGCCATGGAAGCCTGTAAGGTGAAATTTTCACCGCGATCTTTCGTGGCGGCTGCCGTGAACATAAGCTGGCTTGCTGCTTCAATTTCGGTTGCCATATCCGCGATTATCCAGCGTAATCCTTGGAATTTGGATATTTTCTGTCCAAACTGCTCTCTTTTTTTTGCATAATCTACAGCGGCATCGAAAGCTGCCCGGGCCACTCCCACGGATTGGGCAGCAATCCCAATTCGACCGCAATCCAGGCCGGACATGGCAATCATAAACCCCTCACCTTCATTCCCCAGCATATTGCTGGCGGGCACCCTGCAGTTTTCCAGGATTATGTCAGTCGTATCTGACGCCCGAAGTCCCATTTTATCTTCCGGTTCTCCCGCAATTAGTCCTGGCGTGCCCTTGCCTATGATAAAAGCACTGATGCCCTTATGTTTTTGAGTTTCATCCGTCTTAGCCGTTACGATCACCAGTCCGGAGTTCTTTCCTGATGTTATAAAACATTTCGTTCCATTGAGAATGAAGTCATCCCCGTCTCTTACAGCGGTCGTTGACTGCGCTACAGGATCGGAGCCGGCATGGGGCTCGGTTAGTGCGAATGCTCCTATGATCTCCGCATCAGCCAACTGAGGCAGGTACTTTTTTTTCTGCTCCTCCGAACCGAACTTGAGAATGCTCTCACATACTATCGAATTGTGTACCGACATGACTACCGCAGTGGAAGCACATGAGTAGGCTATCTCGGAAAGAGCAAGAACATAGCTGATCGTATCGGCTCCTTCACCATTATATTCTGGCGGAATCAGCATTCCCATCAGTCCCAGTTCCCCCATTTTTTTGAAGTTATCAGCCGGAAACTCCTTGGTGCGATCCCTTTCCGCTGCGGTGACAGCGATAACCTTCCGGGCAAATTCTCTCACCATTGAACGAATCATTATTTGTTCATTTGTAAGCTGATAAAACATGACCTTCCTCCAAATTGCCGACCTCGGTTTTTCTAATGAGATTGATAGACAGTTAAGTTGATTCTACGGTACATAAATGACGACAATTAGTTCCGCTTTGGTCTTACCGATGTTTGTCATCTGGTGTTTGATACCGGCGTTAAAGTGCAGGGATTCGTGGGCTTTGAGGGTGTTGGTATGATCCCCGACGGTAACGGTGACTCTGCCTTTTAAGACATATACAAACTCCTCTCCTTCATGACAATATCCGACACCCTTGTGTTCCTGCATGGGATCGATGGATACCTTGAAGGCTTTCAAATGTTTGTTTTCGGCTCCCGGTGTAAGATTGTCATAGGCATAGTTATCAGTGCGCTTGGAATAGGCATCAATTCTCTTTTCCATGAACTTTTCCTGGTCCTTAAACAGAAATCCCGAATCGATCTGAAGGGCTTTGGCAAATTGGAGCAGGGTGCCAACGGACGGAATTTCATTTCCCCCCTCTATCTCTTTGATGTACTCCGTAGAGAAACCCGTTTCGTTAGCCAGAATATCCAGGCTGATTTTTTTTGAAGTTCTCGCCTTTTTTATTTTTGCACCAATGGACACCTCTTTTCCTTTTTTCTTTGCAGCCATATAAGCTCCGGTTAGGTAGTTAGCTCGCTTTCAGTTGGTCAAGGCCGATACAGTCAAAACCTGTCTGTTGTGTTGTTTATAATGGACAGCAAATGAAAAAACAAGAAGATAAAATGATCTCTTGTCAGAGCGTGGACAATAGCTGAGAATGATCTCAGTTGATCCTTGCCTACCATGACACCGCAATTGCATCGATATGCTGATAACTGAAATACTGGAACGAAACGCCAGAATGTATCGGGACGAGACAGCCCTGATTGAACGAGAGCCTGAAATAAACAAAAGAGTTTCCATCACCTGGCAGGAGTTTGACGAACAGGCGAATAGAGTTGCCTATTTCCTCATGCAAAACGGGATTGAGAAAGGCGACAAGGTAGCCCACCTGATGATGAACTGCATCGAATGGCTGCCGATCTATTTTGGAATCCTTAAAGCCGGGGCGATAGCCGTTCCTCTGAATTTCAGATTCGAAGCATCGACTATTGCAGCTTGTGTGGAACTAGCAGAACCACGGGTTATTTTCTTCGGAAAGGAATTTATTGAACGAGTTTCCCAGGTAAAAGATCGACTGGATCCGCTGATTGAACAGTATGTTTTTCAGGGAGAAGATTCAATACAGCCCGATTATGCAATTTCCTACCGGCAGATCGAGGGATTGGGCAAGGGTTTCAGCCATGGGCCTGATCTGTCTTTGTCAGATGATGCTGCACTTTACTTTACATCCGGAACTACAGGAATACCCAAAGCTGTGCTGTTGACTCACAGAAATCTGGAGTTTTCATGTTATATTGAAAACCATCATCACCGTCAAACTCATGAGGATTGCTTTCTCTGCATCCCGCCTCTGTATCATACCGGAGCAAAAATGCACTGGTTTGGCAATTTCATAGTGGGCGCAAAATCGGTCATCTTAAAAGGCGTCGATCCACAGTGGATTCTTGAAGCTGTTTCAGAAGAACAGGTCACCATCGTCTGGCTGTTGGTACCCTGGGCTTTGGATATCCTGTTTTCCATTGAAACCGGGGAGCTGAAGCTTCATGACTATCAATTGGATCAGTGGCGACTTATGCATATCGGTGCTCAACCTGTTCCTTCCAGTTTGATCAGGGAGTGGAAGCGAATCTTCCCGAATCATGAATACGATACCAACTACGGCTTAACAGAAACGACAGGCCCGGGTTGCGTCCACCTGGGTCTTGAGAACAGTCACAAGGTCGGGGCAATTGGAAAACCCGGATTTGATTGGGAAACTCAAATCCTGGATGACCAGTTGAAGCCAGTTGATAAGGGAAATCCCGGAGAATTAGCTGTCAGGGGACCTGGTGTCATGAAGGCTTATTTTAATAATGATGAAGCCACGAGCGAGGTACTAACAAAAGGTTGGCTATTGACCGGCGATATTGCCAGGGAAGATGCGGATGGATTTATCTGGTTGGTAGATCGGAAGAAGGATGTGATCAACACGGGCGGGGAAAATATCTATCCGGTGGAAATTGAGGAGTTCCTCCAGGGGCACGAGAAAATTCAGGATGTGGCGGTTATTGGGCTGCCCAGTTCCAGACTGGGGGAGATTGCAACCGCAATTGTCCAGGTTAAAAAAGATGTGCAGATGACCAAAAAAGAGGTGCTGGAATTTTGCGGAAGCCTGCCTCGCTACAAAAGACCCAGGCGTGTCATCTTTGACAATATTCCCCGGAACGCCACAGGCAAAATCGAAAAACCACGACTGCGTGAAATACACTCAGGCATCAAGGAAGCATTCAAAAAGCTTGATGAAGATTCAAAATCCTGATGTCGTATCGCTAAAGCTAAAACGAACCATTAAGAAGGGTTTTTAATTAGCTATTGAAGGAGAAAATTCTGAGGAAGGTCTTTCAGGTGTGTGGCGGGGTTGACGGGACTTGAACCCGCGGCCTCCGGCTTGACAGGCCGGCGTTATAACCAAACTTAACTACAACCCCGCAAATGGTGGGCGCTACAAGGCTTGAACTTGTGACCTACGGCTTGTAAGGCCGTTGCTCTCCCAGCTGAGCTAAGCGCCCTTGTGTACAACCATATCTGGAAATTTTAGCCGCCTTGTCCTGCCCTGTCAACGACAATTTTGCTCTTCCTGATATTATATTGCTTTAACTGGCTTTATTCGCAGTACCGTTTTTGTATACGATCAGGGGATCGATGCTCTTCTCGATCACTTCCTTATTCATGATGATCTCTTCTATGTTTTCAAGAGAAGGGACTTCATACATGATATTCAGCATACTGGCTTCAAGAATGGCGCGTAAGCCTCTGGCACCGGTTTTACGTTCAATTGCCTTATGAGCGATGGCTCTGACAGCGTCGTCGTTAAATACAACGTTAACACCATCGAGTTCCATCAGGCTTTTATATTGCTTGATAATCGCGTTCTTAGGCTCCTGGAGAATCCTAATCAGGTCATCCTCAGAAAGATCATCCAGAGATGAAATCACCGGCAATCGTCCTACAAATTCCGGAATCAGACCATATTTTAAGAGATCTTCATTTTCGACCTGACTGAATATTTCTCCAATGTTCTTTTCTTTCTCCGAGGTTATTTTTGCGCCAAAGCCCAGGACTTTCTTGCCGATGCGCTCGTTGATGATATCCTCCAAACCTACAAAGGCACCGCCTACAATAAATAGCACATTGGTTGTGTCAACCTGCAGAAACTCCTGCTGGGGATGTTTTCGTCCACCCTGGGGAGGGATATTGGCAGTGGTTCCTTCAATAATCTTGAGAAGGGCCTGCTGAACTCCTTCGCCACTGACATCACGGGTAATGGAAACGTTTTCCCCTTTCCGGGTGATTTTATCTATTTCATCAATATAGATGATTCCCTTTTCGGCTTTTTCAATATCGTAATCAGCGGCTTGCAGGAGTTTCAGGATGATATTCTCAACATCCTCTCCGACATAACCTGCTTCGGTCAGAGTTGTGGCATCGGCCATGGCAAAGGGAACCTTCAGGATCTTGGCCAGGGTTTGTGCCAGCAAGGTTTTGCCAACTCCCGTCGGTCCGATCAACAAAACGTTAGACTTCTGGAATTCAACCTCACCCGCTTTTTGCGGGGTGTATATTTTTTTGTAGTGATTATAGACTGCGACTGAAAGAACCTTTTTAGCATGTTCCTGCCCGATCACATATTCGTCCAGTATCGTTTTGATCTGTTTGGGCTTGAGCAATACAGTGTCGCCATCTTCGCTGGTCTCTTTGGCTCTTTCTTCTTCAATAATGTCGTTACAAAGCTCAACGCATTCATTGCAGATGTATACGGTAGGACCTGCGATTATTTTTTCCACTTCATCTTGCGATTTTCCGCAAAACGAGCATCTTAAGGTTGTCTCTTTAGCCATCAATCATATGAAGTTGGATGTTTAGCCGATATCCCTGCGCTCCATCGTTTTGTCAATAATGCCGTATTCTTCAGCTTCCTTGCTGGTGAGATAACAATCCCGTTCGGAGTCTTCCGCAATTCTTTTTTTGTTTTGTCCGGTGTGCTTGGCCAGGATCTCGATCAGGTTTTGCTTGATGCGGACGATTTCGCGGGTTTGAATTTCTATGTCGGCAGCTTGACCTCCAATACCTCCTATGGGTTGTCGCAGAAGAATGTTTGAATTAGGTAATGCAATTCTCTTTCCAGTTGCACCGGCGGCAAGCAGAAGTGCGGCGATGTTTTTTGCCTGGCCGATACAAATGGTTTGAACATCCGGTCTTATATATTGAATTGTATCATAAATCGCCAATCCGGCGTTGACTTCGCCACCGGGAGAGTTGATGTAAAAACTGATATCGGAATCGGGTTTATCAGCTTCCAGAAACAACAACTGGGCGATGACAACATTTGCCGTGTATGAATTAACCACATCGCCTAAAAACACGATGCGGTCTTTCAGCAATCTTGAATAAATGTCGTAGGTTCTTTCACCTCGATTGGTTTGCTCAACGACGTAAGGAATGCTCATTTCTCTAGGATATTATCGATTAAGAAATCTAAAACGGTCTCTTCGGCTACAATTCCGAAGATCTGTTGATAAATTTGGCGACCATAATCCTGCTGCATCAATTCTTCGGGTCGGATGCCCATCATGGAACAATTGATTTCAAATCTTTGATATACTTCTCTTTCATCCGGCTTTAGCTCCTCTTCGTCCAGGATTTTTTGAACGAAAATCGAAAATCGCAGGTCTTTTATTGCATCTTCTTCAACGGCTTTTTTTATCTCGTCATCAGATCTTTCATCTTTTTCGTTCTTTCTCTTTTCCTGCCCTACCCTGATATTGATCTCTTCCTGAAGAAGTTGCTCCGGAACCTCGAATTCGAGAAGCTCATTGAGTCTCTCTCGAACGGAATTGCGCTGGTCCCTTTTTATTTCGTTCTCTTTGCTGAACTTGACTTCATCTTTAATAAGGGTGTCGAAATCGTCTTCAGATTTAACCCGATCTCCATATCGTTTGAAGAACTCCTCGTTGATCTCGGTCTCTTTCTTTAATTGTACTTTTTTTACTTTAACATGAAAAGCGGCTGTTTTATCTTGCAGCTTCTCTTCATTGTAATCAGAGGGAAAGGTCAGATCGAAGTCTTTTTCTTCTCCGGGTTTCATGCCGGTCAGCGCCGTTTCGAACTCAGGCAGGAACTGTTTGGAACCCAATTCATAAAACTGACTGCTGGTTTCAGCGATCACCTCATCATCAACTTTACCGACAAACTCTATCTGAAGCTGGTCTCCAATCTCGGCTGCTCCGTCTTTTTCCTCATAAGCAGCGGCTCCATCGAGATGTCTTTGTCTTTGATCCTTTATCTCATCATCGGTTATTTCAACTTCTTTCTTCTCCAACGTAAACTGGTCGTATTCAGGTCGTTCAAATTCAGGATAAATCTCAAACGTAGCGGAGAAAACCAGTGGTTTCTTCTTATCTATCTCCAGATCTCCGAATTGCGGTCGGACGGCTGGTTTCAGGTTCTCTTTCTTGAGCGCTTTGTCAAAATACTCGGGAATCAAGGTCTCAATGGCTTCATCCCTCATTACCTTTTGAAATCTCTTCTCCAGGAATGACTGTGGCACCTTTCCTTTTCTGAATCCATTAATATTTACCTTGTTTTTCAGCGACTTATATACTTTGTTGTAAGTCTCTTTGACCTTATCCTGAGGGACAGTAACCGTCATTTTACGTTTCAGGTTGCCCAGATCCTCGATCGCTACGTCTAGTGATTCCATTGATGACTATAAGTTAAAAAAGGTTAATGAATAACAATCAGTTAATTTGAATTGAGTTGAAATTGATTGATTTGATAAAGGAGGGTATTACGACAACAGCGGCTTGAGTTCCAGAAGGAAAAAGGAGCATTCTGCCTCAGGAAATAACCCACGGATTGTGGAGCGAGAAACGGGATTCGAACCCGCGACCCCAACCTTGGCAAGGTTGTGCTCTACCAGCTGAGCTATTCTCGCTCTTTATTTTGGTACGAGAGGGGAGACTTGAACTCCCACATCATAATGATACCAGATCCTAAATCTGGCGCGTCTGCCAATTCCGCCACTCTCGCGTCTGAGAGCATCGTGAGAAATGGCGCGCCTGGTAGGATTCGAACCTACGACCTTTGGATTCGAAGTCCACTGCTCTATCCAGCTGAGCTACAAGCGCATGTTCTTTATGTCATACTGGGGCGAATGACGAGGATCGAACTCGCGACAACCGGAGCCACAATCCGGTGCTCTTCCAGCTGAGCTACATCCGCCCTGTCAATTTTATGGCACGCCCGAGAGGATTCGAACCTCTGACCTACTGATTAGAAGTCAGTTGCTCTATCCAGCTGAGCTACGGGCGCGACAGACAGCCATTCAGCGATGCTTTGTTGGCTTTGGTCGGGGTGAGAGGATTTGAACCTCCGACTCCCTGCTCCCAAAGCAGGTGCGCTAGCCAGACTGCGCCACACCCCGAAGCACAAAAATAATGTTGCCCCCTTTTCGAGGGTTTTGTCAACAGTAAAAAACCGGAACCATTTTCAGAAGTCCTAACCACCGCCCAGGGCATTGCTCTGTGCTTCAAAGTGTTTCTTCAATCCTTCTTCTGCCAAATCCAGCATTTGATTCAGTTCTTCGCGGGAGAAGGTTTTCTTTTCGGCTGTCCCCTGAATCTCAATTATCTGTTTATCCCTGGTCATAATGATGTTCATATCCACATCAGCGGTACTGTCTTCTGAATAGTCCAGGTCGAGCAGAATTTGCCCTGCGAATTGTCCAAGACTGATAGCGGCAACTTGTTGCACAGCAGGTAGTTTCTCAAAACAGCCGGTTTGGTTTTGCAGTTTTTTTAATGCCAATACCAGCGCCACATAGGCACCGGTGATGGAAGCGGTGCGGGTTCCTCCGTCTGCCTGGATCACATCACAATCGATCCAGACAGTTCTTTCACCCAATCTTGCGAGATCTGCGACGGATCTCAGGGATCTGCCGATGAGTCTCTGAATCTCCTGGGTTCTTCCGCCAACCCTGTTTCGCTCCCTTCTAACCCTTGTTGATGTTGATCGTGGCAACATGCTGTATTCGGCACTGATCCAGCCGCTGCCTTTTCCTTTGAGAAATGACGGCACGGCATCCTCTATCGAGGCAGTGCAGATTACCTGGGTATTTCCTGTTTTAATCAGGACTGAACCTTCTGCGTGCATGGTAAAATTGGTTGTGATTTCAATGTCCCTGGCCTGTTTTGGGGATCGACCATCAGTCCTCGCCATCTTATTCCTTGGTTTTTTTGACTTTCTCAGAGAATCGGTTTAAACGAGTATTAATAGACGTTTCTTGCTTTGTTACAGCATTAATTTCAGAAAATACCGAAGTGGCTACTGCTGTCAATGCTCATGATCAATGGTAAAAACCCTTGATAGGTGATCGAATCAATATCGATAGTTGAATCTGCAATGAGAAGATATTCAAAGATTCCGCATAAAGGTTTTGTTTTGCCGCTTGTCGTTGTCATCTCCCTGATTATCATGACCGGATTGGGTGTCTGGTATCGACAGGTTATTCTGCAATCCTTTCTTTCAGAAAGAGTGATTCAGCAACGAACAGCCTTTATCGAATGCAGAAGTCTGTTTCCCTTGTTAAGGGCGAAAATGGATCAGCTTACATCAGAAGAATTGCAGCAGCATGATGAGTCTTTTTTGGTAGTGAAAGATGGAACGATGCTACGCTGGACCATCTATCGATCTGCCGTGTTCAATGGAAAAGTGGTATTCGATTTTAAACCCGACCATCACTACACGAAACCGATACGATTAACGATGGGATATAAAACGGATTAAGGCTCCCACCAGATTTCTCCGCTAAAGGTGGGTGGATACTGAATACCGGCGTTTTTTACTATAAGGGATAACTTGATCCTGATCTTATGGGTAAGTGATTGAATTTGAAAATCTTTACATAGTCTGTTTTTGTTTTTTTCCGCGGCATAATCACAATCACTCCATTTCCATTTTCTTTTCTCGCCTGCTTCGGGTTGGATCTGAAACATCAGGCGGGCATTTTTCGAGCAGGCCTCCTTTGTCAGTTTACCATTATGGTTGAATTGTGGTATATAATACCTACAATACTGGCATCCCGGATTTTTTATGACAATCTTCTGGAACATTACTAAACCTGTCCGATACGGAGATTAAAAAAACTTGTTATGTGTTGTTGCAAAAAACTTGGAAGATGGTTTATATCGCCTCGGCTAGGCGGTTTATTGATGATTACCCTTTTGATGACATTAACTCCCATGACTGTACCTGCTACTGAAAACCAGGTCATAAAGAGCCCGAACGATCAAAGAGATTATAAAACCTTTGTCCTGCCGAATCAAATGGAGGTTTTATTAATTTCAGATCCTTCCAGTGATCACGCTGCCGCTGCCCTCGATATTCTGACCGGGCAGATTAATGATCCGAAAGATCGACAGGGTCTGGCCCATTTTCTGGAGCATATGCTGTTTCTGGGAAATGATAAATACCCGGAGCCGGAAGCTTTCGGTGAATATTTGTCCTCCCATGGCGGTCAAAGCAACGCATATACCGCTTTCGAGGACACCAATTTTTATTTCTCTATTCAAAATGACTATCTGGAAGGGGCACTGGATAGATTTGCACAGTTTTTTATTTCACCGAGCTTTAATGAGGAGTTTGTAGAGCGGGAAATCAATGCGGTGAATTCGGAACACAATAAGAATATCAAGGATGATCGACGCAGAATCTACCGGGTGTTGAAAGAGATTTCCAACCCGGCCCATCCTTATCAGCAGTTTGCTACGGGTAATCTGGAAACTCTGAAAGGGGATGATTCGGATTATACAGAACTGAGGAAACAGCTTCTTCGATATTTCCAGGATTATTACTCATCAAACCTGATGAAGCTTGTGATTGTCGGGAAAGATCCTGTCGAAAAATTGGAGAGCCTGGCCAGGAAGCATTTCTCGTTGATAAAGAATAAGAATCTGGCCCCCAGTTCATTCAAAGATACTCCGATAATGGAGGGGCTTCTACCTCGAATGGTATATATCAAGCCTATCAAGTCGATTCGACAACTTCGACTCTCATTTCCTATTCCTTCTTATCGAAAGGAGTACCGTAGCAAGCCTGGTGCGGTGATTTCACACCTGTTGGGTGATGAGGGTGCCGGAAGTGTACTGTCTTTTTTAAAACAAAAGGGATGGGCCACATCGCTTTCTGCAGGATCGGGCTATGGGACAAGAGAATTTGCGTTTTTTGGTATTGAAATCACCTTGACTCCCGAAGGTTTGGCACATGTTGATGAGATAGTTGGTGTAATATTTCAATATATTCGTCAGATCCATAAATCAAAAAACCTGATTCGCTATTTCGAGGAAATGAGAGACATTGCCTCGATAGGTTTTCAGTTCAAGGAAAAAGAGAATGCCATTGACTACGCGCGATACCTTTCCGCAATTATGCAGGATGTGCCGGGATCGGATGTTGTTGCTTCCCGGTGGCTTTACGAAACCTATCGTCCTGATTTGGTCAGAGAGCTTTTGGGGCACCTGACCGTGAAAAATGTCCAGGTAGTTCTGGTTGCACCGGATGTGAAAACTGACAAGATAGAACGCTGGTACGGAGCAGAATATGCTTTTGAAGCCATTTCACAGGAAAAAATCGCGATCTGGAGCAAACCCCTCAAATCGGCAGTCCTGGAGTTGCCCGGTCCCAATCCTTTTATTCCTGAAAATATTGCTCTGAAGCCATTGACAGCAAATAATAAATATCCGCAGTTGCTGACAAACAACGATTATATCAGGGTCTGGTATAAACAGGATGATCGCTTTAGGATACCAAAGGGGAATATTCAGGTGAAAATGTCCTCAAAAAAAGCCTATTCATCTCCCCGGAATGCAGCTCTTACCAAGTTGTTTGCCTTGATACTGAAAGATCAGCTAAACGAGTTCTCTTACCCTGCAAGCCTGGCCGGATTGAACTACTCTCTTTCAAATTCTATAGACGGTCTCAATATCAGCATAAGTGGGTATTCGGAGAATGTATATCCGTTGTTGTCCCAGATCGTTACGAAAATGAAAGAGTTTAAGCCGGAACAGGATAGATTTCGGATTTTCAGACAGCAGATGAAGGAACGTCGGCTGAATCAAAAGCTTTCGCAGGCCTTCCAGAGAATAACTTATGAATCCTTTCACCTGTTATCGGAAACTCTCTGGCACACGGATGAGTACCTGGAAATCATAGATCAAATCACGCTGGAAGAGTTGGAAAACTTCATTCCCGATCTTTTGAAACAGCTTAAATTCGATATTCTGTTTCACGGCAACTTCAGTGTGGCGGAGGCTAAAAAACTGGCCGGTCTGTTGGAAAGTCAATTTGTTGATAAAACTATCCCTCCTGTTTCAGGGGTGGAAGAGAAAACACTGATCGTTCCTGTTACTCCGGAATATGTATACCAGTTACAAGTAGAAGATGTGAATTCTGCAATTGAGCTTTATTATCAGGTTGGTCCCAAATCTCTTAAACAGTCAGTGACACTTGACGTGATCCAGCAAATTCTGGAAAAACCGTTTTATCACCAATTGAGAACTATCGAACAGCTTGGTTATCTGGTATGGTCGGGGTTTCAGCAGATTAACAAAGTTGAGGCTTTTTATCTGATCATACAATCTTCGGTAAAAGATCCCGTTTATTTGCAGGAGAGAATCGAACTTTTTATTCACTCCTTTTACAAGGAAATCCAGGAATTAACACCTACGGAGTTTGATCAGTTCAGGGAGTCATTAATTGCCAAACGGATGGAATCTCCTAAAAATTTGGGCGAAGAGACCTTGCGCTACTGGAATGAAATCACCTCGGAAAGCTATGAGTTTGATCGTTTAAATAAAGAAATCAACGCGTTGAAAAAACTAACACTGGCTGATATAAAGCAGATGTATTATCAGGTTTTTATTAACCCCGAAACTGAAAGGAAACTGGCAATTCATGGTTTCGGGAAAAACCACCCAATTAAAAAAGAATCGGATGCTTTGATATCTGATGTTAAGGCATTTAAATCCAAAATGGAGTTTTATCCAAATCCCCCGGGACGAGTAAACGGATTTCTGATGGCAAATTAGATTATAAGCTGCTTTTCGTAGAACACGGAGCGCCTGAATTGTTGAATAATCCTGAAATGAGAAAAGAGATCAAAGAGGAGATTGATCGCCGATTAATGACAGCCATAAAAGCGGTGATTGATCAGCAAATCGCTGAAAACAAACCACCGGAAACCATTGAAACGCTTGAAAGATTGCAGACCGAGGGCTTTTCACAGGAAGAGTCCTATTCTTTGATTGGTCACCTGGTAAGCATGGAAGTCGCTGAAGAGTTGGTTGGAGAGAGCGGATTGAATATGGAGCGATATGTGGATGGATTGGAAAAACTACCCGAACCCTTTGCAAAGCCCCGCAAATCGGAATCAGAAGATGAGTAGGTGATTTCATGTTTTCTTGGATTGCAATCCTTGCCTTATCTGCACTTAGTCTTTTTGACCTGTTTGTTCTTGTTACCGCTTCGAAAGGAGTAGGCGTTCTGATTGTTGCCATATTCCAGATCTGCACAGGTTTGCTCGGTTGGTTCAAAATCAAAAGCTTGGATTTCGGCCTGTATTTCTATTTAGATACCGAACTTAAGAAAGGAACCAGGATCATTCGTGAGTTATGGGAAGAGTCGTTAGTTCTGACAGGTACCTTCCTGTTGATCATTCCTGGCTTTTTAACTGACACCATTGGCTTGGCATTCTTAACCCCATACTTCCGTCGACTTTGCCTTGATACTATTGAAAAAAACTGATGAGGATCGGGTAATGGACTTTTCCCGTATGATCAGGCGAAATGTTTCAGCGTTATTTCTTCTGCTTATAGTTGTATTGTCATCTTTCGGAAACAGATCATACGCGGACAGCCTGGAAAGTGAATTTGGATATCTGGAAAATTTCAGTGATGTCTATAACCTGATCAAATCCAAATATGTTACCAAGTTCGAATCCAAACAACTGATCTACTCTGCCATCGCAGGTATGGTAAATGAACTGGATCCTTATTCAAGTATCCTCTCCCGCAAGGAGCTGGAAAAACTCGAATTACAGTCCGTAGGCCAATACGTGGGAATTGGAGTAATGGCGCAAAAGAGTGGAGACCAGATCGTTGTCACCCAGGTATTTGAAAATTCCCCGGCCCAAAAAGCGGGCATTAAACCGGGGGATATCATTATAAGCATTGAAGGCAATCTACTCGCCGAGAAGAAAGATGAAGAGATAAGCTCCCTTTTGAGCGGTGCTGAAGGGACTCTTGTTGGACTCGGATTTGCACATCCGGAGGAACCCGATAACCTCATCAAGGTGAAATTGAAGCGGGAGCTTATCAAGGCAAATTCCACTGAGTGCCGAGTGCATGAGTCTGAAATCACACTTGTTTCAATACACCAGTTTTTAAAACATACAGCACGTGAAATCGCCGATTGTAAAACCAGACACAATAACCAGTCTCTAATTGTTGATTTAAGAAACAATCCCGGGGGATTACTTATTTCTGCTGTTGAAGCGGCAGATTTATTTGTGGGATTAGGTGATATCGTACAGGTCAGGGATCGTGAAAACCGGATTATTGAAAGATACATAGCCAGGGCTCCGGTATCCGAGAAACCACCTCTGCTGATAATTTTAATTAATAAATACTCGGCCAGTGCGGCAGAAATTCTTGCTGGTGCCATACGGGACAGAAAAGCAGGGATCCTGGTTGGCGAAAAGAGCTATGGAAAAGGTGTAGTTCAATCCGTCTTTCCGGTAGGAGATGATTTGTTTGTTAAAATCACGACGGCTAAGTATTACACACCATCCAAAATCAGCTTTGATGGAATTGGAATCGAACCTGATGTGAAAGTCAATGATTCCCTTTCCGCCAAAAGATACTCTCCTGAAGATAAGATTTTTGCGGAAGCTGTCAGGCTGGTGAGGTTGAAGAATAGGGATCGATGATACAACAATTCCTTCTTTTCAGGATTCCGCAAGTCCAAGTTGGGACAAGGTCAACAACTGACTTTTAATCTCTTCTACCTGATCCACAGAGGCAGTTTCGTTGTTTTTTTCCAGATCAAAGGCAATGTCACTGATCGATGTTAAACCATAATTAGCGGTTGATCCCTTAATGTCGTGAGCTACGGTTTTGACTGTTGCATAATCACCTGAAACGATAGCTTCTTTAAGGCGAACCGCTTTTTCCTGGCTGTCTTTTATTACATCATCAATCATCTCCTGCAAATCTTCCAGATCCAATCCCATTCTTTCTGCTGCATCCTGCATAGACTTAAGAACACTTTCCCGTGTAAGTTCCGGCATAAATCTCCCTTGATATCAGTTATACTCCATTTCGATATGGATATGGCGACCACAATACCAATATACCAGTCACCGCACTTCCGGTGATCCCCGTTCTAAGTTCACTTCCGATTAAACTTTACCTGATTGTTGATGTCAAGATGTACTTACAAGCCTTTATTAGCCTTTGTTTTAACAAATAGGGATAGGTAACCGGTACAAAGTGAAGTTTACAGAATTTCAACCGGCAATTCAAGATAATAGAGATAAGGGATCAGGGGATATCAAGTGGTAAATAAAACTCCTTACTGCTGAAAGTATACGAGATTCCCGAGCTGTTTATATTTATGATGTGGTAGTCTTTGACAATATCTCCCGATATCACTTCGTAACTGTCATCACCAATTCTGATAATGGCAATGTGTTTTTTGTCGATAACTGCGAAACCAATCAGTTTCAACTTGTTAGACACAGGTTCTTTTTGAATTTCCTCCGGTTTCTTTTGAGGAATTTTGCATTGAAACGGATTGGAGTAACCCTGATCAGATAGAATCAGCAAAAGTACTGTCAATATGAATATCATTAATTTCATTGTAAATTTGGCAAATAAAACACCAGCTCCAAATTCATAACAACCACGGGATTGGGCTGCAAAGGTGAATCGTTAATCAACTCGCACACGGAGATCAGTATGTACGGCGATTGCTCGGCAATACTTCCAAGATAGCCCGAGAGATTGGGGTACAAGCCCGACAGGGATTGATTAAGGACAATTTTGGAGTAATCAGGATGGTTCTCCGGCGTGTGGATCTTTTGAAACATCAAATCCAACTGATGCTGCCGTTGAAGCTTGCTCAGGCTGTTTTGTAGTATTGAGGGGTTGCGAACTTGCTCGATCTCGGCAAGATGTCTCGTCAGAAGCATCTTCGTACTATCTTTTCGATTCTCATAATAATCTACGTGAAGTGCTAATGTTTTTAGCCTGTCGAGATCCTGTTCAAGTGTTTCTATTTTCCTCTGGTAATAGGGAATGTTCTCATGCAGCGGTAACAGAACCCCAAAACCCAGATAAACCGATGCCAGTGCGCAGATCAGGATGGTCAGGTTTTTTTTGTTTCTCAGCCAGGTTTGAATATCAAGCATTGGTAATTCAACGATTGATGGTTATCTTGTATAGCCTCAAATTTGTATCCTCAATTTGAATTGTTGTGTTTTCTCCCAGTTCGATCTTACCGAATTCCTTGGCCAAGATTTCCATCAGCTTCGAGCTGTCCGTTCTTTGGTAGTCCAACAACTCCAGGGTTATTCGGAATTGAGTGATTTTCACCATCTTGATCCACGATGATTCCGGAATCAGGGATTCAATCCTCTCAATGATTTCCTGAGGCTTGAGTTGATACTGGTTGACTGCTTCAGCCAGTGATTTGATTTTCACTACTGAGCGTTCAGGATTGGATAAACTGGTAAAACTTTCAGTTCTGTCGTTCAGATCGGCAATACTCTGTTGAAGACTACTTCGTTGTGATTTTAGTTTATTCAGTTCCATTTGCTTAGCAACAGCCCAGATCAGCAATACACCGGTGATGAATACCAGAATCTGATTAGAAGAGATCAGCTTCAGTCTTTTCAGTTTGCCTGATCCAAGACGCCGATGAATCTTTTTGAATCCCAATTCTCTGCCTGACGGAAAAAACAGTTGGTGCAAGGATGCTGTTGAATTTGTCTGGTCGTCTGTTGCAGCAAATGGGTGAAGTTGGTGCACAAATCGATTATCTTCGTCTGCCATAAGGTTTTTTGCTTGCTGCAGACTGGTTTCAACATCCTGGGATGTATTCCAAAATGTGCAATGTTTTATGAGTGGAAATTCGGAATTCCATTTGAAACTGAGAAGTTCCTGTTCCAGATTCAGTTCGAATTCATCCGTCTGTCGAAGATCTGATTGAGGATAATCCAGAAGATTGCCTATGATTGCTGAGATAGCTGGTTTCCAAATGATTCTTCTTTTTTCTCTTTTTAGCCTGGCAAGTAGGTGGGCTCCCTCATCTGAAAGATGGGAGAAGACAGTTATCGCCTTTTGATTATCCAGGCTGAATGACTCAACGATTCTGTTCTCCACATCAAATCTGCTAAACCCCAGTACCTGCCTGTCTGCCAAATGGAGCTCCTTTCGTTTCAGTTCAATGGTTTGTTGAATCAGGGAATAGACATAGGGTGCCAACAAAAGGCAAACGCAGGGAACGGATGTATTGATTTTTTGAAGTGCTTGATCAAGTGGCAATGGATTTTCAACGTGCTTTTTGGAGATATATCGAGCGCGGTCGCCGCTGATAAGTATGATGGGGCGCTCCCTCCTGAAAAATCGGATCCCTGGTTTTTTTACCAATGGATTTAATGTAATCATCGAACAGGAATCCTCTAATTGAATTTTCGAATGAGAAGTAGGCATTTAACCCAAAATAGAGAGACTGCTGGTTTTTATCAAATATTATAGTTAATAACAAATGGATATTCACTGATATCAGCAGGTCTTTGTTTTGGCTAATTTTAATATAATAAAAACAAATAATTGAATCCACCAGGGAGAATGTGTTTGAAGCAGGCGGGAATAGGTGGTTGTTTTTTCAGGCTTGATTTAACCGACTAATTGAGGTGATTACACCATTTCTGAATGGTTGCAGAAAAAAGCCTGGATGTTAATCGGCGGCGGGAATACAGATACCGACCGAGTTTTCTTTGCAGGTCAACCCGTCAACCCAGATTGTATTTTTCAAGACAGTCTGATTGAAAATCGCTTTTTCAATATAAGCAGAGTAAAGGCTGGCATTTGTCAGGTCGGCGAAGGAGAAGTTTACGCCACCTAACCGGGCTTTTTTAAAATCAGCACCGATCAATGTGGCACCGACAAAACTGGCTTGGCGAGGATCGGAGAAAGACAGGTCGCTATCTTCCATGTCAGCTTTCCTAAAATTGACTCCAATGATTTTGGCTTTTTGAAAACTGACGTTTTTCAGATTGGCCCCTTCAAGATTGGCACCGCTCAACTTCCCCCTTTCAAAATCGGCGCCTTCAAGGTTTGCTCCCACCAATATCGCTCCTCGAAGGTTGGCTCCTTCAAAAACCGCATTTTGCAGGTTGGCACCGGTCAGGTTTACTTCCGTAAGATTGGCAAAACTAAAATCGGCTTCTGCAAGCTCAGCTTTTTCCAGATTGGCCCCATGCAGGATTGTATCTCTGAAAATGACTCTTTCCAACTCGGCATTTGAAAAATCAGCATTGGTTAAATTGGCCCGGGTAAAATCCGCTCTGATCAGTTTGGCACCATTTAGATCAGCACTTTCAAGATTAGATAAGACAAATTTAGCACCAATCAGATTGGTTGATTGCAGCCTGGCATCTTTCAAAATGGCTTCGGAAAAATCGGACTTGAAGGCAAAGGCCTGATTCAATATGGCATTGGACAGATCTGCTTCCAAAAAAGTTGCACTTTCGAGATTTGCGCCCGATAAGTCGGCATTGGTGAGTGAGGCGTCTTCTGCAACCGAGAAACTCAGATCCGCTTTCTTCAGGCTGGCATCGGTCATGTTGGCTTCAGCCAGATCAGCGCCGCTGAGTATGGCTTCGTCCATCATGGTTTGTGAAAAATTGGTTCTTCTGGCCCTGATCTTTCCCAGGTTTGCTCTTTTCAAGCTGGCGTCCGTGAAATCGGCTAAATCTAAAAGGGATCCTTCCAATTTGCTGTCGTTCAATATCACACTGTCCAGGCTGGCTCCTTTGAGATTCACTTTTTGAAGAGCAGCATTCTCAAGTTTTTTTTTGGACAAATCGGTAAGCTGGAGGTTACATCCGGCGCAATTTCCGTTTTCAAGGAGAAATTTCAGACACCCTTTGGTCTGTTTGTTGTCGCAGTTCTGAATAGATTTTCTGCCGTAGAATTCCTGGATAAAGTCTTTCGAATCATCACTTCCCTGGGCCAAGACAAGACTCGTTGTTGCAAACACAATAAGGAGGCAAAGAATGATTTTTTGGTATGATCGAGATCGGACATTGTTTTTGGCAATTGTCATATCAGTCGTATCTCATTGGTTGCTTTTTTTTTATCCGATGGTGTTCCCAAAGTTTTGCATATTTAAGGAACATGGAATAGGCAGCTCCAATGCTGATAATGAATCCGGGCAAGCCATCCAGGAATCCCCTTTTTACCAGGTAGGTTTCAATAAACTTGCCCATGGGTTTGAATAGCAGTTTTCCCAGGGACGGAGGCTTTCCGTTTTCATACAGAATCTTGGCGCTGATGCTGGAATAGGAGTTATTGGTGTTGATATTATGAGCAAGGTCTTTGAAGACATAATGTTCCAACGGTGACTTGAGACGACCGGGATTCCCCTCCACAGCGATCACGTCGTGCGGATTTGTACCGGTCCAGCGTCCGTGTTTTCGGTTGAATAGACGTATGTTACGATCGGGATACCACCCACCGTGCATGATCCAACGACCCAGGTGATGACTCTTTCGAGGTACGCTGTAGCCGGGAAGCAGTTGCTTTTCCGGAGCAGTTGAGAAAAGCTGTCGGATCTCCTGTTCAAGAGCTGGAGTAACCCTCTCGTCAGCATCCAGACTGATAATCCAGTCGTGAGTACAAGAGTCTACCGCCAATTGCTTCTGTTTGACATGCCCCAAAAATGCCTGGTCGATCACCCTTGCCCCGGCAGCTTCAGCCAATTCCTTTGTTTTATCAGTGCTTAACGAGTCAACAACCACCAATTCATCAACCCAACCCAGGCTTGTCAGGCAGTCGCTGATATTGTTCTCTTCATTCAGGGTGATGATTGCAGCAGAGATGTAGATGTTGTTAATTGGCATCACTTTTTTCGGTCTTTTAGTTTGGTGGCTATGGACAGTTTATGAAGACCGACCTGTTTGGCCGTGTCCATGACAAAAACAACATTCTCATGCTGAACTTTGCCATCGGCACGGATAATCAGTTTTTTAAACCCGGTTTTTTTACCGGCTGCGGCCAGGCTCGTTTTCAACTTGTTTCTGCTGACAGCCTTCCCATTCAGGAAGATGCGATTCTTGTCTGTTATGATTACTTCTAGAGATTCCGGTTTGTCCGTTTTGGATTTAACTGATGCCTCTGGCAGATTGACGTGAATTCCCGGTGAAGTGATAAAAGTTGTTGATACCATGAAAAATATCAACAGCAGAAATATCACATCGATCAAGGGGGTCATATCCAGCCCCAGCTTTTTATTATTGTTTCTTTTTTTAAACTCCATAGCATTATCAGCAAGAAAAGCGGTTAGCGGAATGGAATTCGGTTCGTTATGCAGTGAGCAGTTCAATCATGGTTACCGAATGATGCTCCATTTCTGTGATGATATTTTCTGCTTTTTTTGCAAACAGATTGAAAAATATCAGGGCCGGTATCGCAATTGACAGACCGGAAGCTGTGGTGATCAGCGCTTCGGAAATTCCTCCGGCCAGGACAGACGCGTTTCCGGTCCCGTGGGTGACAATGGTATCAAACACCTTGATCATCCCGGTGACGGTACCGAGCAATCCCAGTAAAGGGGAAACCACCGCAATGGTGTGCAGAATCGTCAGAAATCTCTCTACCACCGGGGCTTGCATCCTCCCCGCCTCCTCAATATAGTTTTTTAAATCTTCCTTGGGCTTGTCCGCATGAATGAGGGCCACCTTGGCTATTTTCAACATGGGTGACTTTGCCTTTTCGGTCCATTGCAAAGCCGCTTTCAAATCGCCTTTTTTGATAGCGACCTCTATTTCTCTTAAGGTCTCGATCTTAATAACCCTGCCTCGCCTTAAAAAATATAGTCGTTCCAGAATAATAGCCAGGGAAAGAACGGAACATAACAACAGGACGATCATGAGAGGACCGCCTTTGGAAATCAAATCCACCTGTTCAATCAGTGTCATTGCCTAATTTTCCTCCTTTTTACCTTTCTTGGTTTTTTCTCTCCAGAGAATTCTGATGGGGGTTCCCTGGAATCCAAAGAAGTATCGGAACTGTCCTGCCATATACCTGCGGTAGGATAGATTGATAGCTTTGGGGTTATTGGTTGATATTATAAAACTTGGGGGACGTGTAGAAACCTGGGTAGCATAAAATATCTTGGTAATTCTTCCTTTTTTTGTCGGGGGAGTATGCCGTGCCGTGATCGATTCCATGATCTTGTTGAGATCAGAGGTTTGTACCCGTTTGGTGCATTCCTGAAAGACTTCCTGCACCGTTTCCATGATTTTCCCGGTACGCTGACCCGTCTTGGCACTGATGAAAATCATCGGAGCAAAATCCAGAAATCTCAGTTTGTCCCGGATCTCATCCTTCATCTTTTCCATGGTTTTATCATCTTTTTTGATGAGATCCCATTTGTTGATCAGCAGGATTATACCTTTTCCCCTGTCCAGAACATAGCTGGCGATACGGGCATCCTGTTCCACAACTCCTTCGGTCGCATCGATAAGCAGAAGAACAACATCCGATCTCTCTATGCTCTTTAATGCTGCAACCATGCTGTATTTGTCGATGATGTAACTGACCCTGCTTTTTTTTCGGATTCCCGCGGTATCGATCAGACGATAGGTTTTCCCGAAATGGCGAATACAATTATCAACAGGATCGCGGGTTGTACCCGGCTCATCATGTACAATTTGCTTGTTCTTGCCCAGGAATTGGTTGACGAGAGAAGATTTCCCCGCATTGGGGCGACCAACGATGGCGATGGAGATCATCGGATCTTCATCCGGCTCCTGGTCAGTTTTTACGATTTCCGGGAAATCATCAGCCAGTCTCTCTAAAAGAGTCATTACACCATGGCCGTGCTCGGCCGACAGTGAAATAATCTCGGAAGAACCGGACTCGTAGAATTCGGCCACATCCTGCTCATGCTTGGAGCTGTCTATCTTATTCACGGCAAAGTAGACAGGTTTCCTGGATCGTCTCAGGAAGTCGTAAATGGATTGATCCTGGGGAGTCCAACCGGTGTTTTTGTCTAACAGGAAGATAATCCCGTCTGCCTCCTCCACAGCCAGTTGGGACTGTTCTTTCATCTTCCTGGGGATGATCTCCTTTGAATCCGGCTCAAATCCGCCTGTGTCGATTAGTATAAAGGAGAATCCTTTATATTCGATAATAGCTGTATTACGATCCCTTGTGACGCCCGGTTGTTCGTTGACGATGGCAAGCCTTTTACCGGCGAGGCGGTTAAAAAATGTTGATTTGCCAACATTTGGTTTTCCAACCAGAGCAAAAACTTTCATTTCAAGGTTGTTGTTAGGATTCAGGGTTAGGATCGATACAGTAGAATACGAACCGGGAGACTTGGCAATAATCTGATTATACGAGCCGCCATCTCGGGAATATGGACTTCACGGCGTCATCACCGGCGTCGGTTCATGCTTTAGAACTCCGGATGGTTGCATTTATTCTATGGTGTCAAAAGAAATAGGGCAATCCCCGATCGGAAACTCACCGTTTGAAACGCCGATCCAGTTCGTCCAGACTGAACTCAATCCATACAGGCCGGCCGTGGGGGCAATGCAACATGATATCATATTTTATAAGCTGATCAATTAGCGCATCCATCTCTTCCCGACTGAGTTGCTGAGAAGCGCGAATGGCAGAATGACAAGCCATCTTTTCAAATACTTCATTGAAGAAATCTTCCAGTTTTCCCGATTTGCCGAATTGCGCCATCTCATCCAACACATCCTTGATGATCCCCGTTATATTGCTGTCTTTCAGAATCATGGGAATCTCTTTTACGGAGTAATCATTGCCTCCGAAGTGATCAATAATAAATCCGAGTTTTTCCCATGACTCTTTATATTGTTCCAAAAGTATCCCGTCCTGGGGCGGAAGTTCAATCATGATCGGAACCAGTAACGGCTGCGTTTGCAATGAATTACTAAAATACTGTCGTTTGATCTCTTCAAACCGTATTCTTTCATGAGCTGCATGCTGGTCAACCAGGATCAGTTTTTTTTCTCCCTGGATTAAAAGGTACTTGTTGGACAATTGGCCGATTATTGAAAAACCTTCGTCAGCTATTGATGATTCGGATGAGGACAGTTCGGCTTTGGCTTCGGATTTTTCCGGGAAGGTAAAAGGATCTTCATGATCTTTTGTTGTTAAATCTACTTTTTTATTCTTGTTTTCTATGTTCGGTGTTTCCGGAGCCAGAAAGCCTAATTGGTTGTCTGTTTCCTCATAAATGACCGGTTTCTGAACAGAAGCCTCAGCAAGATCCTCCGACTGGGACAATATATCGTTCCTCGGAGTTTCCCCGGGTTCGAATTGCTGATTTTGAAGAGGTGGGGGTGCTAGATCTACTGGTTCTCTATCACGTTTCTCTTCAGGCACAAAATAAGATCGTTCGTGTTGCTTTAGCTGAAGGGAAACCTGAGAGGAGAGGATTGTATGCACGAGATTGGCGTTCTTCAGCCTGATTTCTGTTTTTGCCGGGTGGACATTCACATCTATCTCTCCAGGCGACAACTCAAGGTTGATGAAAAAAATGGGATGGGTATGTTTCATCAAAAGGGTTTTGTAGCCTTCGTAAATTCCGTGGTTTATCGTGGAGCATTTAACGTACCTGCCGTTAACAAAGGTATGTTGCCAGCGTTTGGATGTTTTCACTGTCGTCGGTTGAGAGATAAGCCCGTGAAACTTAAGATAGGATTCTTCGTGTCCGCATTCGATAAGACCATCGGAAATCTCGGTTCCAAAACAGTGATGAACCCTCTCAATAAAATCATTGGTTCCCGGAATATTCAGTACAAGATTCTTATTGTGCGTCAGTCGAAATTGAACTCGTGGATTTCCCAGTGCCAGACGAATAATCAGGTCATAAATGTGAGAATATTCCGTGTTGTTGGATTTCATGAACTTCTGTCTGGCAGGGGTATTAAAAAAGAGATTCTCAACCACAATCCGCGTTCCCTTGGGAAAACCCATGCGAGCGGTGTGGACGATTTTTCCCCCCTCCACCCGAATCTGGTAGCCGCCGCTTTCTTCATCACCGCAGGATGTAAGTTCAAACCTGGATACAGCGGATATCGCCGCCAGCGCTTCCCCGCGAAAACCCATGGTGGAAATGTTGTCCAGATCTTCATTTTTCCGGATTTTGCTCGTTGCATGCCGTTCTATGGCAAGCCCGGCGTCTTCAGCAGACATACCGTGTCCGTTATCCAGGACTGAAATGTAATCCTTGCCACCGTTGTTAATTGTGACAAAAATCTGGTTGCTACCCGCGTCTATGGCATTTTCGACCAGTTCTTTGACCACCGACGCCGGCCTTTCCACCACCTCTCCGGCAGCTATCTTATTGATCAACGATTCCGGAAGTATTTGAATCTTATTCATCTGGGTATCGATACTATGATTTCTTGGTACGCAAACAGCACAGTAGGCTTTTATGGATTAATCCGGGGACAAAACAAAAGGAACTGCTCAAGTCAAACAACCCTTTCGATCCTGCTCCTCAATCCAGTCTGAAGGTTTTTAGGGAGTTCCACAAGAATTAACTGGGAAATCAGTGTGCTCCATGGATTAGCAAGGAAATGACAAATGGAATCAGTCAAGAAGAGTATTAACTGCGGGAGGAGTTGTTTCGCCCGAATGTTATGGCCTGTCTCTTTCGAGCGAAGCTGTGAAGAGTTAATTTTATCTGATGTAGGCTTCTATAGAGTGTTTTTAAGAAGAAACTCCTCAACTCTCTGGATTTCTATCTCCAATTGTTGCAGGAGCTTGATAATTGTCCCCTGATCCGGATCAGATTCCTCAGCCAGGTTCTCTATCTGCTGACAGAGGGCAACCATCTGTCGTGCGTAGAATGTAGCGGAGCTCCCTTTTAACTGATGAGCATAAATCTGCAAATCGTCGAAATTTCCATTATCAAGACAGTTACGGATATTCTGCATCTTTTGAGGCAAACTATTGAGAAATATACTCACCACCTGCTCAAATCTGGAATCGACCTCTTTTTTCAATCCTTGCAGCTTCTTCACGTCGATTACTACATCGTCTGAAATTTCAGGTTTATAATCAATAGCTACCAATCTTTCAGCTTTTGGTGAAAAATCGAATCGCTGAATGATTTCGTTGAGCAAAGGCATGTTGATAGGTTTTGATATGTAATCATTCATGCCGGCAGCCAGACATTTCTCCCTGATTCCAGACATTGCATGAGCCGTCATGGCGATAATCGGAATCTGGTGGCTGTCTGTTTTTGCTGTTGAAGCCCTGATTTCGCGGGTTGTGTCATAACCGTTCTTCTCCGGCATTTCAACATCCATAAGAATCAGGTCAAAGGTGTTTTCCCGCATGGTCTCAATCGCCTGAACCCCGGTCTCAGCAATGGTAATCTTAAATCCCTCTTTCTCCAGGAGAATACTTGTAATCTTCTGGTTGATGGTATCATCCTCCACCAGAAGCACCGATAGCTCTTTTTTCGATTCTTTGGAATTTGCTCTTTTTTGCCGGCCAAGATGAATTAAATCATTACGGCTTTTACGGGTGCCCTGCTGCTTGGTCAAAGGTATGGTAAATCGAAAAGTAGAACCGGTACCCGGCTCACTTTCCGCTCCAATCTCACCATTCATCATTTCGGTGAGTTTTCTGGAGATGGCCAGTCCCAGTCCTGTTCCTCCATACTGCCGTGTAATTTCAGAGCTTACCTGGGAGAAATTCTTGAACAGATGTTTTTGCTGATCAGAAGGGATACCTATTCCGGTGTCTTTCACCTTGAATTCTATAACTGCATCATTGTCAGTTTGGGAAGCCAAAGAAACTTCTATTGAGACGGCTCCTGATTCGGTGAACTTGACAGCGTTATTCGCCAGATTTAGCAGGATCTGGCGAACTCGCAACGGATCCCCCTTCAGCCAAATCGGTACGTTGTGAACGATATGGGTTGTGAACTCAATGTTTTTTTCCTGTGCCTTGAAAATCAGAATATCCCGGACCTGGGAAACAATATCTTTTAAGTTAAAATCAACGGTCTCTATTTTCAGTTCGTTGGCCTCGATTTTTGAATAATCCAGGATATCGTCTATCACTGATAACAAAGCATTGGAACACGTCTCTATGATTCCGAGAAATTTTGCCTGATCTGCCTGTAGTTCGGTTCCCTCCAGAATTTCAATCGCCCCAACGATGCCATTCATTGGGGTTCTGATTTCATGACTCATGCTGGCAAGAAACAGGTTCTTGTTTTTACTGGTCAGTTGAAGCCGCTTATTCTGTTTTAACAGGGCTTTCTCCCTCTTTGCCAGGGAGTTTATCTTCTCCGTCAACTGATGGTTACTGGAAAGATGCAGATACACCTGTTCTTCCAGGTCAGCAATTTTTGCCTCAAGCCCCTTCTTTTCTTTATATAGCTCAATATAATCACCAACATTCGAAAACGGCAGATCCTGTTGAGAGATCTCCTCATCGACAGGATGTTTGAAGATGTTTTCTACCAGTTGATCAAAGGATGATTTAAATAGATGATCGACTTTTTGCATAATCTCTGTAGTTTTTTGCCCCTGCCCCTTTCTGTCGCTAACTAACTGAGGTTAATGGGGTCTGTCATGTCATTGACAGAATTATCGGTACGTTTCTGTGATAGTTGATGCCCGTATACGAGCTTTAGTAAAAGGAATTCAATTGCTATGCCAATGAAAAATAGCTAAAAATAATAAGCCATTACGTTGTAAATCAGTGTTTTTCTTCGATCCGGATAGAAAATCCGGTTTGCATAAACACCCGTTAATCCGGAATGAAGTTGACGACCGACTGTTCAATCGCAAGGAAGGTATCGATTTATTGAAATAGATAACGTATTCTTTGTGATACCGTAAATTTTGATTCTGATCGCTCCTCATCTGTCGACCCTGTATGAAAAGTTTGTCCATTAATGCAAAGATTATCCCGATAATAATACTGGTTTTCCTGGGGGGATGTTCTTCTTCATTGGAATACAAAACCGGTCTTTACACCAAATCGGTTGAGGGCATTGTACTCCCGTCACTGCAGCATCCGGAAGCTGAAACCTTTATTTTGGTGGTTAATTATCATCGCACCCTGATAGAAACCTCCGGGGGGTATTTAAGTCGGGCTACGGCTTCAGTTGTGTACCCGGACGACGAAGGCAAATTCTCGGCTTCTTTTGATGCTGATACCGTAACCCTTGAATTAACTTTCTATTCCAAAAGACATATGGTTTTGAATCAGCAATTCCATCGTTCCCTGGGAATTGGGAGTTATAACTTTGACATACGACTGAAAGAGGATGTCGATTGGAAAAACAGTTACTATCTTATGATCAAACCGACCTTGGTGGATTTTGTAACGGAAGACCGCTACCTGATGTCGCAATATGACAAGCACCACATAGGGGAGTGGTTGGCTGCAATTGATGAAGAGATGTAGATCCAATTAAAGCATTGGAAAAGACAGACGATGATATGAAGAAAACAGGAACACAATTGATTTTGGATGCCCTCAAAGCTGAGGGTGTCAAAAGGGTATTCGGTTATCCGGGTGGTTGCGTGATTCCCCTGTTTGACGAGTTTTTGAATCACAAGGAAATTGAGGTAGTCCGGGTCAGGCATGAACAGGCAGCAGCTCATGCCGCAGATGGTTATGCAAGGGTGTCGGGAAAAGCGGCAGTTGTTGTGGCTACTTCAGGTCCGGGTGCTACCAACGTCATTACCGGAATTGCCACAGCCGCGCTTGATTCCATTCCAATGGTGATTATCACCGGACAGGTCCGGCAATCCGTGATTGGGACCAATGCCTTTCAGGAAGTGAATACGATCGGTATCAGCCGACCGGTGACCAAACATAATTACCTGGTCAGGAAGATAGAAAACATCCCTCGGATAATCAAAGAGGCTTTTTTCATCGCACAGTCCGGTCGCCCCGGACCTGTCTTAATCGATATTCCGGTTGACGTTCAGACATCGTTTACCAGCGAGGTTCTGGATACTGAAACGATTAGGCACGGCTATAAACCGGTCAGCAAAATCCGTGAGAAGGATATCAAACAGGCCTGGGCCATGATTCGCCACGCTACCCGTCCCCTGATATATGCTGGCGGAGGTGTGGTGCTGGCCAACAGCTCCAAGGAACTTATCCAATTTGCAGAAACCACTGGTATTCCTGTGGCGACAACACTTCTGGGGCTGGGATGCATACCGGGTGATCACCCTCTTTCACTGGGCATGCTGGGAATGCATGGACACTACGTGGCGAACACGGCCATGGCAAGGACCGATCTGGTAATCACCCTTGGGGCAAGATTCGACGACAGGGTAACCGGCAAAGTTGAGACCTTTCTGGCCCAATCCAAGATCATTCATGTCGATATCGATCCAAGTGTTATCAGTAAGGTCAAAGATGCACATCTTGGGATTGTCGGAAGCGTCAGGGATGCCTTGAACAAGTTCAACAAAATCGCCAAACGCCTCGACATAGCGCCCTGGCAGCAGGAGCTGGAATTGACTCAACAGGAGCATCCCCTGGTTGATTACTCGGGTAAAAAAATGGCTGAAAATGCCCTGCGGCCCGAATATATCATCAAGCTGTTTTCCGAGAAAACGAAAGGCGATGCTGTTGTGGTAACCGATGTTGGGCAGCACCAGATGTTTGTCGCCCTGTATTATCAATTCAGGAATCCACGATCCCTGTTAACTTCCGGGGGCTTGGGAACGATGGGATTTTGTCTGCCCGCAGCCATTGGCGCCTCCTTTCATCGACCTAGAAAACCGGTAATAGCCTTTTCCGGTGACGGCGGATTTCAGATGAATGTTCAGGAACTGGCAACGGTTAAAAGGTACAACCTACCCATAGTGATTGTAGTGCTCAACAACAGCAACCTGGGAATGGTAAAACAGTGGCAGGATTTTTTCTGGAAGAAGAGGAACTCCTCCACTATTTTTGAGAACAATCCCGATTTTGTGAAAGTGGCGGAAGCATACGGCATTGAAGCCTATCGGTGTGGTAACAAAGAGGAGTTGCCTGATTTGGTGGACAAGGCATTGAAATCGAAAAAACCGATTCTTCTGGAGTTTGTCATCGATCCGGATGCCTATGTCTATCCCATGATACCTCCTAATGAGGATATTCGAAATATCATAGAAGGAGGTGACGCATGAGACACGTAATCTCGATCGTCGTAGAGGATCAATCAGGAGCGCTGGCCCGCATTGTAGAACTGTTCACCTCCAGGGGGTATAACCTGGAATCCATCTGCTCCGGGGAAGCAGAAGAAGCAGGAATCCACCGTCTGACCCTGGTAACAGAGGGAGATGATCGCAAAATCAAACACATCATTCGACTGTTGAATAATATTGTCTACGTTATTGAAGTAACCCACCTGGATCCGACAGAGAGCATCAGTCAGGAGCTGATGTTGATGAAGATAAAGATCAATCCTAAGATTCGCGGGCAGGTACTTCAATTAATCGAAGCTTATGGCGGCATCGTTATCGAGATGAATCCCGATACGGTCAGCTTTAGAGTCCTGGGGAGGGCATCAAAACTGGACGGGGTAACACAAACGTTCCGAGAATTCAAAATTATCGAAATGGCAAGAACCGGGGAGGCGGCCATCCACAAATAGTTTTGAATTGACCCCGGATCGGAAGCAAGTGAAATTGTGTCGAAAGCACGGCAGCTTGGTTTCCGGAAAATCCCGCTCCAATGATTGTAATATCACCTGCCTGATACGGGCAGGTCTGTTCAGGGTGTGAGACGAAGTGGCAAATACAATAATCCCCACACCCGTCAAACTTCGTAATCAGGAAAGAATTATGGCTTTACCTATTTTTTATGACAAAGATGCGAACATGAGTCTTCTGGAAGGAAAAAAACTTGCAGTAATCGGTTATGGAAGCCAGGGACACGCCCATTCACTAAACCTTAAAGATTCGGGTCTGGACGTTGTTATTGGTTTGAGGAAAGAGTCCAAATCATGGAAAAAAGCTGAAGCAGAAGGCCTCACTGTAATGACAACAGCCGAAGCAGCAAAAGCGGGCGATGTGATTATGATTCTGGCCCCCGATCAGCTTCAGGGAGAACTCTATGCCAATGATATTGCTCCCCATCTTGAAGCTGGCAATGTTCTGGCCTTCGGTCACGGATTCAATATTCTCTACCAACAGATCGTTCCGCCGGAAGATGTCGATGTCATTATGATTGCTCCCAAAAGCCCCGGGCACATGGTCCGCAGGACCTATACGGAAGGTAATGGTACCCCTTGTCTGATAGCCGTTTATCAGGACGCTTCGGGTAAGGCCCAGGATTACGCCCTGGCATGGGCCAAGGGCATCGGCGGCGCAAGGGCAGGTGTAATTCTGACCAATTTTCGCGATGAAACGGAAACCGATCTTTTTGGCGAACAGGCCGTTCTCTGCGGCGGTGTTTCGGAACTCGTCAGGGCCGGTTTTGAAACCTTGACGGATGCGGGGTATCCCCCTGAAATTGCTTATTTCGAATGCCTTCACGAACTTAAATTAATTGTGGATCTGTTCTACGAAGGCGGGATTAATTATATGAATTACTCGGTATCCGAGACGGCTGAATACGGCGGTTTGGTTAAAGGGCCGGAAATCATCGGCAAGGAGTCCAGGGAAGCCATGAAGAAAACCCTGGAAGAGGTGCAAAATGGTACCTTCGCTAAGAACTGGCTTTTGGAAAACAAAGTGGGGCAACCCAGTTTTAACGGACTTCGAAGACAATCGGAAAACCATCCTATTGAGAAAGTTGGTGTGGAACTCCGGGAAATGTTCTCCTGGAAGAAATAATGCAGGCGGAAGCGCTAACCGTAACGGAACTGACAAAAAGTGTGAAATACCTGTTGGAATCCAACTTCAGCAGGATCTGTGTTCTCGGGGAGATCTCCAGTCTGGCCAGACCCTCCTCGGGACATCTCTATTTCAACCTGAAGGATGAATCCTCGCAGGTTTCCGGTGTCATGTTCCGTTCTTCGGCCCAACGATGCAAATTTGAACTGGAAAACGGGCTGGAGGTGTTTCTCTATGGCAGACTTTCGGTCTACGAACCCCGGGGAACTTATCAGATTATCGTCGATCGGGTGGAACCTTTCGGTCTGGGAGCCCTTCAACTGGCCTTCGAACAGTTGAAAGAACGACTTGAAGAGGAGGGACTGTTCGATGAAGAGCACAAGCAACCGATTCCTTATCTCCCGTCAGCTATCGGCATTGTCACCTCTCCCACCGGAGCAGCCATTCAGGATATTCTGAATATACTGGAAAGGCGATTTGCTGAAATTCCGGTGGTTATCAACCCAGTATCGGTGCAAGGGGAGACAGCCTCAAGAGAGATTGCCCAGGCAATAAAGCAATTCAATCGGCTCAAAAATGTTGATGTGATGATTGTGGGCAGGGGTGGTGGTTCGTTGGAGGATCTCTGGGCTTTTAACGAAGAACCTGTGGCCAGGGCTATATACAATTCCAGGATCCCTGTTATCAGCGCTGTCGGACATGAAACGGATTTTTGCATTTCCGATTTTGTTGCGGATCTAAGAGCCCCTACGCCTTCGGCAGCAGCCGAACTGGTGGTTCCTCTCAGGGAGGATCTGGAATATCGTCTGGAGGATGCCAGATCTGAACTGATCTCCCTGGTAACCCGAAAGCTGGACCAGGAGAAGGAGCGTGTGGCGTATTTTGCCAAAAGATTGAGGTCGCCTGACACGGTAATTCAAACCTACATGATGAAGGCTGACGAGTATGTCATGCGGTTGAAGCGGAACCTTGAAAAAAAAGTACTGCTTCACGGGAACAGACTGGACAACTTGATGCAGCGTCTGGTTGGAGAGTCTCCCGCTATTCGCATCGATAAATACGGTAATCAGCTCAATGAACTGCAGCTCCGCATGAAAAACGCCTTGCTGCATAATCTTACATCCAGGAAGAACAGGCTAACAGAGCTTGTTCATGTCCTGGATACGGTCAGCCCTTTGTCTACTATGACAAGAGGTTATAGTGTGTTGACCGGTTCCGCTGGCAGGTTAATATCAACTGTCAAGCAGGTTCGGGAAAAGTCGCGGTTGAACATCAGACTGAGTGATGGCACAATCAAGGCTGTTTCTGAAAAAATCATCCCTAATGAATCTGAAAATGAAGAGCTAAACAATGGCGAAGAATATCGTACCAAGAAGTGAGAATTTTCCACAGTGGTACCAGGATGTTATCGTCGCCGGCCAATTGGCTGATCATGCTCCCGTCAAGGGGTGTATGGTAGTCAGGCCCGACGGTTATGCAATCTGGGAAGCGATGCAGCAAAGTCTTGATTCCATGTTCAAGGAGACCGGGCATGTAAATGCCTATTTCCCGATGCTGATTCCCGAGAGTTTTATCACCAAGGAAGCCGAACATGTGGAAGGTTTTGCACCGGAACTCGCCGTTGTTACCCAGGCCGGGGGAAAAGAGCTGGAAGAACGACTTGTGGTCAGGCCGACTTCCGAGACCGTGATTGGTCACATGTATGCCAAGTGGATCCAGAGCTATCGGGATCTGCCGATTCTGATAAACCAGTGGTGCAGCGTCATGCGCTGGGAGAAGCGAACCCGCCTGTTCCTCAGAACTTCGGAGTTTCTCTGGCAGGAGGGACATACAGCTCATGAAACTGCAGACGAGGCCCAGGAGGAGACCCTGTTGATGCTGGAAGTGTACAGGAAATTCCTGGAGGATGTCTGTGCGATACCCGTTATCACCGGTGAGAAGCCGGAACATGAGAAGTTTCCCGGGGCCATCACCACCTATACGCTTGAAGCAATGATGCAGGATAAAAAGGCCCTGCAGTCCGGTACTTCCCACAACCTGGGCCAGAATTTCGCCAAGGCTTGCGAGATTCAGTATCTCAATCGCGAAAACGAGATGGATTATGCCTGGACCACCAGTTGGGGGGTTTCCACCCGTGCTATTGGCGGCCTGATCATGACCCATGGTGATGATGACGGCATTATCATTCCACCCAGGCTGGCGCCCATACAGGTAGTTATCGTACCGATTTTCAAGAATGATGAGCAGAAGAAAGCTGTCTTTGACCATGTTGACAGAATTGCTGATACCCTCAGGGAGAAATTCGGCAGATTTAAAATCAAGGTTGATGACCGCGAGAACATGCGTCCCGGGGACAAGTTTTTCACCTGGATTCAGAAAGGAGTTCCACTCAGAATCGAAGTGGGTCCCAAAGATGTTGAGAAAGAAGCCGGAATGATTGTAAGACGGGATAATCGCGAGAAGCAGTCTTGCCACATCAGCGAAATGATCGAAAAGGTGGATTCACTACTGGAATCAATGCAGACCGATCTATACGAGAAAGCAAAGACATTCCAAAAAGAAAACACCCACTCTGTTGATACCTATGACGAGTTCAAAAAGGTGTTGTCTGATAAAGGCGGTTTTATCCTGGCACATTGGGACGGAACCAATGAGACGGCAGAGAAAATCCAGGAAGAAACCAAGGCCAGTATTCGGGTTATTCCCTCAAATGGTAGTGAAGAGGAAGGTAAATGCGTGGTAACCGGCAAACCTTCCAAACGAAGAGTTGCTTTTGCTTTGGCGTATTAAGATTTAGAAATACGGAGGCATGTACTGGCTATGTGTTTTCGTATTTCAAAACAACCGACCAATTCCATGTTACATCTCCCCATTATCGGAGGCTTCATTCAACTCTGATTTTAGCCATTTCACGAAAACTTTCACCCTGGAATTCTCCTCATGATCTTTAAGCACTGCCAGGTAGAATGCTCCAGAAGGTGTCTCCTCAAATAGTTTCACCAGCCGACCTTCTTTGATATCATCTTCCACTAGCGATCTTCTCGCCAGAGCAACACCCTGCCCGTTTATGGCTGCCTGAATCATCAAATCCAGGTGGTTGAAGGAGTAGCCCTGTCCGATCTCAGTTCCCTGGTGCCCCGATTTTTCCAACCATTCATTCCAGTTGCAGGTAAAAAAATCCTGTTGATTTGAATCTTTAAGAATGGGCAGATTGCTAAGATCCGAAGGATGACGAACCTTGTTTTTCTTTTGAAAATCCGGGCTACACACCGGATAAAGTGAATCATCAAACAGGTAGATGTAGGACAGTTCTTTCGATGGGACGTTCTCGAAGCAGATGGCGATATCAGCATTATAAGACCGAAAATGAGGAATCCAGACCGAAGGATTGGCCATTTCGATTTTCACAGCGATGTTCAGCTCCACTTCCGGGTGTTCCAGATAAAACCGAGGCAGTCTGGGCAGCAACCATTTGCTGACGATGGAAGGCGCAGCAACCAGTGTTAGCGTACCTGCCAATGTCTGAGTCTGAATCGAGTTGAGGGCACCTGATATCAATCCCAGCGCCTTCTGTGACGCTTCGTAGAGCTTCTTCCCTTCCCTGGTCAGGGTTAGCTGCCTGGATCCCCTGTTAAACAGCTTGAAACCAAGATAGGATTCCAAAGAGATGACCTGCTGGCTGATCGCACTTTGGGAGACGAAAAGCTCTTCACCTGCTTTGGTAAAGCTGAGGAGTCGGGCAGAAGCCTCAAAGTAACGAATTGCGTCCAGGGATGGCAGGTCGGATAGCATATCAACTTGAGTGTTTAAGGAATTCTATTGATTTACTTGTCCCTGGCAGTGTAATCGAATTCCCTGATGGTGACAATAAGCATGCGTCACCAAAATCATCGCTTATAACTCATTTCCAAAGCCAGTACAAAAAGGAAACTTGGCAGAAGTTCCTCTGAATACGGTGACACGTACATCGTTACGTAACACCCCATTTGGAGGAATGATTTTGCACACACCCTTTGATTCAACATAAATACAGTGATATGCGCGCCATTACGCATCACTATAGTTTTATGAAACTGAATTTGGAACTGAGAACCGGCCGGTTTTCAAATTGGGATATTAAAGCAGAAGAGACGAATCATTATTGATTTGACAAGGTTTTGCCAATATCTTAGCCTAAAATGTATGACAGCGAGGCGTAGCGCAGTCCGGTAGCGCACATGTCTGGGGGACATGTGGTCGCTGGTTCAAATCCAGTCGCCTCGACCAATGAAAGGGCATCCGAGAGTTCTCCGATGCCCTTTTCCCATTTTACACCTCAATATTGTCCAAAAGCGGGAGTAGCTCAGTTGGTAGAGCATCAGCTTCCCAAGCTGAGGGTCGCGGGTTCGAAACCCGTCTTCCGCTCCAGTTCTTAAAAGTTTAAGTTTAAACACCAATTGTATGACATTTGAAGTCCTTTAAGCTGCATTTAAGGATAAATGCGATAAATTGAAATGTCACAGCTTATCTTCGATGAGTCAGATTAATGCTTGTGCAAAGGATTGGAACAGATTTATGTAGTATCCCTTATTCCTGCAAACGGTTTCGAAAAACTTGAACTCTTCGGCACTCGGAACACCCATGTCAATGAAGTAGGCAACTTTGGCGGATGTGGGTGATCCAATGCACTTGAAGAAATCAGGTAGCTGATAAAGCTCTGTAATTGAAGCCTGATTATCTATCAAGCTATTATCCACAAGCAGTCGTTGGGATCGAGAATTGGTCATAACCGATGTTCAGGTCCATCAAGCAACGATTGCCGATCAGGATCAAGTATCAGAAAAAACAAATGTCTGGTAGATTTTAGAGAAAAAAAACAAAGGTGGAGAGGACGTTTTGATTAATAAAATTCAATTCGAAGTATTGGATATTGTGTCATTGGGATTTAAAGAACATCTAAAATATTTGCATATACCGGCTGGTAATTACCACCAAAACCGGTACACACTGACCAGCAAAACCGGTTTTGTCTTACCACTGAAACCGGAAGTCTCTTACCACCCAA
>JANQGX010000091.1 GCA_028282885.1 SAR324 cluster bacterium | reverse complement strand
AGCGACATTCGCTTGAAACCCTTGTCAAGTAAAAAATGGACTTTTTCGCATTTTTTTACGTTTTTTTCGAAATAACTGCTGGCCCTGCTGAATAGTTACTAGTGTTTTTGAAATTCGAATTCCTATCTTAGTTCTGTTCGCTGAAGAAATCCAATCTATTATGGTCGATTGATAATCAATCTCACTGGATTATAATAGGCTACTTCAAGATCTGATGCTACATCAGGGTACACAAGGAGACTTCAAATGAAAAAGCTATTTGGTTCGCTGGAAAACAAAATCAATCCGCTGGTCGGAGCTGCAGGCGTTTCCGCCGTGCCGGATTCAGCTCGTGTGGTGCAGATGGTGGGACAGAAAGAAGATCCGACCAATTTTCTGCTGATGCATGCCATGGCACCCAACGTTGCCGGAGTAATCGGTTCTGCCATCGCAGCCGGTGTACTCTGGAGCGTGATGGTGGGTTAGGATCCGATTGTAAGGGCACCTACTGAATAATATCCCGATAGCCCACTGGGCTATCGGGTTCCCAAGGATCGGATCGTTAAATATTTCAATAAGCCGCTTTATCAAGTCTTTTGCCAGGTGTCAGGCAATTTGTTATCCCCCCTAAGTTACATCCCCGGTTCCTGTTATTACTTCAGATTAAAATTCGGAACATGGATTTACAACCTGCCGGGAGAATACCGCTTTCAAAGCATTATAAGAATCTTCGATAAGTTCCGTTCGGCTTAACTCGGGGAGATTTCAGGGATAAGAGATGTGATTTGAGGGACGTTACCACAAGTCGTCCCTCGGAGTTGTTATCGTGGCGAAGTGGCTGCTTTTTTGATTATGCCAAGATCCTTGAGAATCTGTTCCTCTTCAGGCCACGCTTTTTCAAGATATTGACTCAACCGGGAGCTATTCATGTCGACCGGTGCCATTGCAAATTTATCAATAGCCTCCTTTACCTTTTGAGATTTGACAGCCTCAGCAAAGGCGTTTTCCAGTATTGCCAATCGATCTGCAGGGAGCCCTGCGGGCGCGTAGAAAGCGAAATAGGTTTTCAAGGGGACGTTAAAACCTTGTTCTCCGGTAGTTGGTACATCAGGCAGGCTGGATAATCTTTCATCGTTTAATACGGCCAACGTGCGAACCTGACCCGACAGATGCATGCTGACGAATTTGGGTCCTGAAGCAACTACATCTACATGTTTTCCCATAAGCGCAGTAAGAGCTTCCATTGATCCCTTGAACGGAATACTGATCCAATTGAAACCTGCCTGCATTTCTATCAATCGCATGGAAACATCCGGTGTCGTCCCGGCACCGCCAACACCGTATTTCAATTTACCCGGGTTTTTTTTCCCGAAGTCAATCATTTCTTTAAGGGTGTTGAATCTGGAATCTTTGTAGGTAACGATGCCGGCAGGTGCGGCAGCGTATGCATATATCGGGGTGAAACTGGCAAGGGGTTTATATGCCGTTTTTCGTTGGATAGGAATCCGGTTTAGCTGGGCCGTCAGAGCAGCAGCTATTACATAACCATCAGCTTTTTCGCCTGCCAGGCGTGTCATACAAACCGTACCTCCTCCACCGGGCAGATTAATCGGAACAACCTGTTGCTTCAGTATTTTTTTAATCTCTTTGCTGATAATCCTGGCCATGGAATCAGTCGACCCGCCTGCACCAAACGCAATATACATACTGATCGGTTTTTCAGGATATTCGGCTAAGACAGAGGTGGGGATAAAAAAGGCAAACGCAAGCAACGAGCACAGCAATGTTTTGAAATATTTCATCTTTCCTCCTTGTTTCAGATTAACGAAGTCTGGTCTTGCGATAAGACCGAACAATACCGATAACCGTGATGAAGGTCATCAATAAAAAAACTACTGAGATTGGACGGGAGAGAAAGATCCAAAGGTTTCCGTCTGACATCAGCAGTGTTTGGCGAAATGCACTTTCGCCGATAGGTGTCAGGATGAATGCAATCAGCAGGGGAGCAAGGGCGAATCCAAGCTTTTGCAGGTAATATCCCACAATGCCAAAGGCAAACATAACACCAATATCAAAGAATGACGTACGCAGGGAAAATGTTCCAATGACACAGAAAATCCAGACGATCGGAAACATAACGGAACGTGGAACATGGCTTAGCAAACCGGCATATTTCATGAAGATGGCGCCAAGAATAAAATAGACAATATCGCAGATAAAAAATCCGATGAATATGGCGTAGATAAGGGAAGCATGTTCTGCAAAAAGCATGGGGCCGGGGATCAACCCCTGAATCATAAAAGCTCCCATGATAATGGCCGTAATGATATCGCCGGGTATGCCCAAGGCTAGCAAAGGAATAAATGTTGCGCCTACAACTGAACTGTTACCTGCTTCGGAGGCGGCGATTCCTTCCAACGAACCCTTACCGAATTTGTCTGGCTCCCTGGATGATCTTTTAGCCTGTCCGTAACTCATAAATGATGCGATACCGGTGCCGATCCCCGGAATAATACCAATAGCGGTTCCAATAAAGGATCCTCTGAATATGGTCTTCAAAGTCGGCTTGAACTCCTGCCAGCTTACCCGGTTATCTTCCGGTTTTCGGGCTTTGGGAATCGTGAATTCATCTGCACCGTTTTTCTTATTCCCCAACTGCACAAATACTTCGGAGAGAACGAACAATCCTATGAGCAGGGGTACCAAACTAAGGCCGCTATCAAGATTGGGAACATCGAAAGTGAATCGACGAACTGCAATAATAGGATCCAGGCCAATGGTAGCCAAAAGTATCCCCAGTACACCGGATATAAGTCCCTTGATTATGGAATCCCCAGCGACTCCGGCGACAATGGTCAAAGAAAAAAAGATCAGCATGGCGATTTCCGGAGGGCCGAAGCGAAGGGCTATGGCTGCGAGGGGAGCGGCGCAGGAAATCAGCACAATATCCGAAAAAATATCAGCAGTTACAGAGGAGTACTTTGCCATTTTAAGAGCCTTGACCGCCTTTCCCTGTCGGGTCAGGGGGTAGCCGTCAAACACGGTACATGCGGAAGCGGGTGATCCGGGGGTTTTCAGGAGGATGGCCAGGATGGAACCACCGAAAATACCGCCCTTATAGGCACCCACCATCAGCATAATTCCGGTCACAAATTCCATATCAAATGTCAGGGGAAGCAGTAGTGCGACTGCCATGGTAGCGCTCAAACCGGGAATGGTTCCAACAATCAACCCCAACGTTGAACCGGCGGTAATCGCCAGGAGATTTTGCCAGGTCAGGATTAGCGAGAGTCCGCCTATCAGATTTTCCAACATAATCATTTATCGATATAAGTATTCATTTGAGAAGTTCTCCCACCGGAAAAAAGACTTCCATGACATAGTGAAAAAACAGGTAAACTGACAAAGTGGTGATCATGGATATACCTAGGTTTTTGATGATCCCTAGTTTTCCTTGTGTGAGGTTAAGTAAGACCAGAGAAACAAAAGTTGCTGGAATAAAGCCCAATAAAATAAAAGAAACTATGAAAAATATCGAAATTGCGGAAGCTGCCAACACGGTCATTTCTTCGGCAAAGGTATTGAAAGTCTTTTTTGGGTGTCGATTCCTTTCATCTTCCAGAATTGTGATCAGAATCAAAACAGTAGACAGAAATGCTATCAGCCAGGATGCAAGTTCCGGGAATAGCCGGGGGGAGAGAGCCAGGATCTCGGCCTTCTCGGCTTCTATGTGGAACGGGCTCAGGTAAAAGATGACAAACAAGCTGAACAGTATCAACGAGAGACAGATGGCAATCTCTTTTGTTTTATTAGATTTGAGTTTCACGGTATAATCCCGTTATTCGATTTCAGCGTTTCGACTAAAGGTATGTTTTCGAGGATACATAGTTTTTAAAAACAGCTTTTCAATTGAGCACTTTGTTCACAAGACGCATAAAAAACTCGGAACACTTGATCACTTGTGAAAGGGAGATAAATTCATTTGGTTTATGCGCCTGCTCAATAGACCCGGGGCCGCATATAACTGTTGAGTATCCGGCTTTTTGAAAATATCCTCCTTCGGTACCAAATGGGATTGCGATGAAACTATTATCATCCAACAGCTCTAAACAGAGATCTCTGGAATTATTGTTTTTTTGACGGTTCAGGGCCGGTATTCGGCCAAGCCGTTCGGTTTTGATGGAACAGTGTTCATCTATCTTCTTCATTTCCCGCTCCAAGCCTGAGGCGAGCTTGCCAAAGGAACTTGGTACCGCAGATTCATCAGATTCCGGAATGGATCTTACTCCCCAGGAAAATCGACATTTTCCCGGGATTATATTGGAAGCAGTTCCTCCTTCAATTGAACCCACATTAATACTACTGAAAGGGGGATACAGCTCTTTGCATAGGCTGACATCCTGTTTTAAATCACCGGCCAGGGAGTTCAGAAAGTTGACGAGTTTTGCGGCAACGAAAATCGCACTGCAGCCGAGATGGGGCTTGCTGGAGTGGGCTTCCAGGCCTTGAATGACTGTTTCAAAACTTTGGGCTCCGTTGTGGACATCGGCCACTTTCATGTTTGTGGGCTCTCCGACTATAACTGTCTGTCCAGGATCCAGCTGTTTTTTCATCTCATCGATCAACAGTGGCACACCCAGACAACCCAATTCCTCATCAAATGTCAGCGCAAGGTGAACCGGTCGCAGCAAAGGGGATGCCGATAGAATGGGTAGGTATGCGAGTGCGACGGCTATGAAACATTTCATATCCGCTGTCCCTCTTGCATAAAACCGGTCTTCTCTTTGTGACAGTTTGAATGGATCTGAACTCCAGGATTGATCCTTTACGGGTACAACATCTGTATGGGCACTAAGGATGATTCCTCTGCCGGTTGCAGGACCAACGGATGCCAGGAGATTGGCCTTATCTCCTTCCCTATTGTAGTATATCTTGCTCTGAATATTGTTTTTCTCCAGATATGATCGTACAAAATCGATAAATGGCAAATTACTGTTGTCTGAAACAGTGTTTATGGATACCAGTTTTTCCAGTATCTCAATTATCAAGGGCAATTTCTGATTCCCGGTCATGACAGGAAATACATATCAAATGATTTTGTTTTTACGGGTGAGTAAATGGTTTTTGAGATATTAATACCAATGCCGAATCCCAAAAGATAATATTATTTTTTCATCAGTATTATTCATGAATGCTATCAATTGAGGCGGTCAAGAGAGATCCGCATCTACCCAATGGCCAAATGAATGTGGGCGCGATTGGATTCAAAGAGAGAGGCTGCCTGATTCGGATTCAGGCGACAGACGTTTTGATATTGAGGTGACCTGGTTTTGGTGGGGCAGGTATTTATCAGTTGTCAGCTACCAGGTGGATGAGATCCGGGCGGGTTGTTTTTCAAATACTCCTTAACAGTATTTACAAAAACCAGGGCCTGCCCGGATTTTGCTTTTTCAGAGGGAAAACTGACTGAGTACGGATATCTTATAGGTGGATGAAACGGCTTGACAACCACTCCTAATTTTTCCCAAAGACCGGCAGAGAAAGGCTCGATAATGGCTAGTCCCAGTCCTTCGAGAACCAGACTATATGCTGCAAAGGAACGTTGAGTCGAATACCCCCTGTTAATGCTGATCCCATTCATTTCAAACAGTTTGGTGTGATGTTCCCAAAAAAACTCTCGTGATGAGTCCAACTCTACCAGGGTCTCACCATTTAAATCTTCGGGTCGAATGATTTCTTTATCTCCAAGTCGGTGTTCGGGCGGCAAGGCACACACACATTCCGCATCAATCAGTTTTTCCTGAACAATTTCGGGCATATAGGCCCTGGTATTACAAAAGGCAATATCACATCGATTTTCCATCAGGTCCGTCATTATCCGAGTCGGCCCCCTGGAATTCAGAGTGATATACGTATGAGGATGACTTTGTTTGAATATTTTGATGGCTTTTGGGAGCAAAGATATAGCGATGGCAGGTGTTGCCGATATCCGAAGAAAACTCTCCTTTTTATCTTTGATTGTGACAGCGTAGTTTTTCAATGAGTCGATGCTGTCATAAACCTTTTTTAGTTCTGAGTAGAACTTGACCCCTTCTGCGGTTGGGTACAATCGTCTCTTTTTACGTTCAAAAAGAGAAAAACCAAGCTCTTCCTCCAAATTTGAAATCAATCTACTGACGGATGGTTGCGAGACATACAGCATTTTTGCTGCCTTGGTAATGGTTCCGGTAATCATTGTTGCGTGGAAAGCTTCCAGTTGACGGATATGCATTTGTTCCTCTCGGAAGCAGCCTGGACGACCAATTGCCTGAAAATCCATGTGTTCGACTTTTCTCCTTTTTCAAGTCGACGGCAGTTTCAAGCAATTATAAATCAGCTGATTCCAGGCTGGATTCACTGCTGAATGGAGAAAGACTGATAATAGGGAACTGCTGCCTGACAGTCAAGGCACCCTTTTTGGCAGAAGTTTTTATTGGCACTTGTTGGAAAGCTGTTGCGCTGGATGATTATCTTAAGCCGATCGCGTTAAACTATCAGATAGCAGCAGTAAACAGGATCAAACTGGCTGATTGTGAGTTGGAACTGTTAAATTTACAGGAGTTCCCTGATTTTACCAGGATGATAACCGGCGTCGTGTTAAATCACAGTTCCGTTGCAAACGGAACTGTTTTTGAGGATGTACCGCATTGCCAAGTTCACCATAATACTTGCATACGTACTGCCAGGCAATATTGACAAGACATCGGATAGCCGGATCCGAATATCTCCTGATCCTTAATCGTCTGAAAGTCACTCTGCCAAGTTAAATTTCATCAAATCTTCTCCTATTTTCAGCGGTCCTGTATAGGTTTGGCGGGTGCGATCGATGATATCGATAATATCCGAATGTTGAACCATATGGATGTAAACAGCCAGTCTGACGTTTGCCTTATCAAAAATCCTGCCTGCGTCTTCAGGCATCAGGTGGAGTTTCATGATGCTTTTGTCCCTTTCCGAGTGAATGGTGATATTTTCCCTGCCACCCGAGACATTGCAAAAGAGGATGTCGACATCCCGGCTATGTTCAATAAGACTTTCACAATAATTTGTGTCGCCTGAGAAA
>JANQGX010000064.1 GCA_028282885.1 SAR324 cluster bacterium | reverse complement strand
TGGATTGTCAAACTTGGTGATAGCCTGTCAATTCGACCAGAAGAAGAAATTGACCCGATATAGATTTATCTATTGACTTAAGGAAGGCTCATATGTGTTATTAGATATTTGTTATATAATTACAAATCATTAACGATTTGCAGTGTAAAATAATGAATGATCAGCTTGTATCCCATGTTCGTTTTTTGTTTACTTCCTCTTTCTCTCTGAAAGATTTTTCCAAATCAATGTTGAACCTGTTAGCAATTGAACAGAGATAGATTAAAATATCCGCGAGCTCATGGGATATATTCCCGAAAGTTGAGTCTTTATCGATCTTGAGACCTTCTGCTTTTCGGATCGCTTTGAACAGCTCCCCAATTTCTTCACCTAAAAGTAAGCATTTATCTCGTGCGGATTGATCACGAAAGCCTCTCTTAACTTCCAGTTCTTCAACGTACTTCTGAAAATCGGATAATGTTGGATTCTTCTTTAGATTTAACATGGTAACTTTAGTCATTTAGGGCTTATAACACCAGCTTCAGTTGGTGGCCGTGAGGCCACTTAACTGGAAGCATTTTTTGTTAGGGGAATTGTGCTTTCAGTTATGACTATATCTCTTTGTGGGCACACTGCCTTGAGTAGTTCATTAAGTTTCTCCACACTGGGAACAGAACGTCCCTGCTCATAGCGGGCATACGTATTACGTGATTTCATGCCGAGCTTATTGGCAACTTGAGCCAGTGAAAGCCCGCTAAGTTCACGTTTACGCTGCAAAAGAAGGCTCACCATATGCTTTGGTTCTGAAAAACCAACTTCAAATGAGCCTTTTTTCCCTTTGAAAATCTCAACTTTGAAATTAACTTTGTTGATTAGCGATTCCAACATATCGGCAACCATTTCGTATGTTTCTTTCTTTGTCTTTCCTTGAGTCATTAAGTCTAGAATCGGAATCTCTGCCAGCCAGAGCTTCCCGTCTTTATATATTGAACCTGAAAACCTCATGATCGAACTCCTCTTTTTGCCTTGCATATTATAGAACGAGCTAGCTTTTCATTAATTTCATTGTGCCGAGGAACCGGTTCTTGCCTGTCTCCATCAGTTCAAGTATCTTGGTCCCCTCCATGCCTTAGAAACCACCAACCAAGCTTTCTTAACTCATTCTCAAGTTTGTTCCGTTTCATGATTTACAGCGTACACGTTTATGTGGACAATGGCAAAATGATTCTATTCTGAGTCGAGTAGGCCGAGGGAACTTCCCCCTCAGCCTATTCGACCCCCTATTCAACCGATCCCATCTGGCTTCGAAAATCCGATGGTTAGTGACATTTCTGTTCTCTGGTCAGGCCGGTAGTATAAGTGAAGCGGCCGAGTACTTTGGTAAAGATGTATCGACTTTGAGCAGATAACTTACTAATTTAAAAAAGAAAGTTGAGGCTAGTAATCATTATCGACAAGAGATAGAAGCTTTGAAAAACGCAAGCCTGATCCTTAATTAGCTTTAACTAATGAATAAATAACTTGAGATTATCTTTGAAAAGCTGTCATAATGTGTACTCTGGGATGATATTCTACCAAAGGTATATCTGAATGCTCTGGTACAACTCAGTGTTGTCCGGTTCGGACTTTGCAAGTAAAAAATATGAAAATAAACCAACTGTTTACTTGACATCCATCTTCTTTTTCGGTGGCGCCGCATTTTGAAAAGCAAAATTCTCCAAGGAAATGAAACATGTGAGCTACTGGATAGTGGGAAAGAAGAAAGTTAGTTTATTCTCATTTTCAAAATTTATTGAACCGGGTCTGGAGATTGCCGTAAAGGATCCGAACTTAAATCGGGATACAACAGACCTTTTGAGTTTACTTTTGAACACCAGTTGAAAACACCGGTTTATTACCATTTGAGTGGCTCCATGTCTGGCTGTGATCTGATTCACACCCTGACACATGACAAAAATGCTCAACGGGTTGCCTCTTAAGATGGAATCAAGAAAACAACCTTTTTTGAAACCATCGGTTCAAGAGGGCTTGAACAACTGACAGCAGTCTTTGAAGAACTTTATGCCAAAGCCGCTCTCGCATTACCAAAAGAGTTTTCCAGTTTGGGACAACTCGCGACCATTGATGGATCTTTGATTGATGCCTATTTATCAATAGATTAGGCCGATTATCGATCAAATTCCAAAAAAAGCAAAAATCCATACAACAATGGGTACAACTGAGAAAAAGGTGGTGAACATGTGGAAGAATCTTAAGATATCAATCAAAATTGCAATCGCATTTGCAGTTCCGGTCATCCTGATTATGTTTATGAGTGTTTATCATGCTGTACTGAGCAATGATGTAGAGCAGGTAATCAATCGTGCAAAAAACGAAAGATTTGTTTTCGCCCTGGTCGCGCTTCAAATGGACAAGGACGTTGTTCAAATCCAACAGTGGTTATCGGATATATCAGCAACACGAGCTTACGAGGGTTTCGACGACGGTTTTGATGAGGCTGAAAAACATTACCAGTCGTTCCTAATAGGTTTGCAGCGATTTAAGACGATGTTCCAGGAAGAAGGTAATGTTGACAAAGTAAACGATATGACTTTGTTGAAAGAAAAAGTTGATAACTATTATGCCGTTGGAAAGAAAATGGCTCAAGCCTATATTGACGGTGGGCCGGAGAGTGGAAATGAAACCATGGGAACTTTTGACGAGCAAGCGGAAGCACTGGCGACTGCTCTTGAACCCTTTGTAAAAGAGCAAATTCAGGAAGCGGATAGCATGCTAAGTACTGTGATTAATGATATCAACTCTCTTTCATCAGTTTTTCTCATGATCGCTTTTGTCATATTAATACTGGCAGTTCTATTTGGATTCATCATTATTCGATCTGTCGGCGGTCCACTGAAATACATCACCACTGCCATTTCCGAAATTATGAAGTCAGGAGATTTTTCAAAACAAATCGAACTGGATCAAAAGGACGAAACCGGTCAGTTGGGCGCGGGTTTCAATAGACTGCTAAAAATACTCAATTCAGGTTTCCGGGAAATCAACCGGGTAATGGGCGCAGTCAAAAATGGAGACCTGACTTCCCAGGTAAAGACCGAGGAAGAAAGTAAACTTGATACAGACAGTATCAATGAAGCTATCAAAATGTTGAGTCAGGCTGTCACACAGGTCATGATCGTTACCGATCAGGTCAATTCCGGCGCAAGCGAGATTTCCAACGTATCCCAGTCGCTGGCCAGCGGAACGACTGAACAGGCAGCTAGTTTAGAGGAAATTGGTTCTACCATGTCAGAAGTTGACAGTCGTGCCAAGGCGAGCAACGATAATGCCAATCAGGCGGTCCAACTGACAAGCCAGACTATGGAGATTGCTAATCAGGGAAATGATCAGATGAAAGATATGCTCGCTGCGATGGATAGAATCAACAAATCCAGTTTAGATGTCTCAAAAATCATAAAAGTGATTGATGAAATCGCGTTCCAAACCAATTTGCTGGCTTTAAACGCGGCTGTTGAAGCCGCCCGTGCGGGAAAATATGGGAAGGGATTTGCCGTGGTGGCGGATGAAGTTCGAACTCTGGCCGCGAGAAGTGCCGAGGCCGCAAAAAATACCACAGAGTTGATCGAGAACTCTGTGAAAGAGGTTAACTCAGGTGTTACTAATGCGGGAAAAACAGCAGATGTGTTGAAAGAAATAAAGGAGGCTGTAATAAAAGTAAATGATCTCGTGAGTGAGATTGCAGCTGCTTCACTGGAACAAAGTAATAGCACTGCAGAGATTAATACATCACTAACCCAAGTGAATAATGTGGTTCAACAAAACTCTTCTATTTCTGAAGAAGCTGCTTCAGCATCTGAAGAATTGAGTGGTCAGGCGATGGAACTGCAGGCATTGATGAACCAGTTCAAGGTGGATCAATCGGAAAGACAACAGCAATCTGTTTCTATTTCGCAACCGGAGGTGAAACCGGTATCACACAAAGAACCTGAGAGAGTCACACCGGCGAAGATGATTACCCTGGACGATGACAGTTTTGGAAAATACTAGGGGAGCCAGAGGTACCACTAGTCCTTAAGTGTAATAGACTATCTTGTGCCGGACAGATTGAATGTACCCAGAAGGACTATTACAAGGTATAAATATGTCTCAAATGCAAATGAAGGCTAGAAACACTTCTGTATCGAATAAAATGTCGCAGTTCAAACGAAAATACTGACGAATCTGGTATTTTCCCAACCAAGTTTAGAATTTATCCAATAGCCCCCTTTGACATCATTCTCGGAGGTTCAATCACCCCAATATGTATGCATTTGATATGTCCCGGATTTTATCTTTGTCACAAACTGACATCTCATAGAAACAGACGGCCATTGACTTAGAGCAGTTGATGAAATATTTTGTGGCACATTAAATGCTGCAAGTGTTTTTGTTAGACAGCATTTCGATTGAAAAACGGCAACAGTTATGTGATAAAGGGCGGTTAATAATCTGCCGGGTGTAGTAATTTAGGTGATTGGCGTGAAGAGAGGAGATTGTTTAAACAAACCCGCATCATTTGGATAAACAAATAGCAATCGATTTGATTGTGGGTGTGGCGGAGGAGTTGATCGATTTCCGTTCAGGTAAGACCTGCGTCCTACAAGAACACATTCAGGATTCCATCAATGTGATTATCTGTTTGAGCTGAATCGAAAAATCAAATTGTAGTTCCGCTTTATGATAAACCCGTAATGCTAGAGGAAGTATTGGAGCAGACAACGTCTGCTTGACCTAAAGCGGGACTGGACAGTAATGCTCACTATGCTGAGTATTCAAACAGCGTTAAATATTTCGCTATTTGCAACTTATACAAGGATTAAATATGAATCTGGATAACTTTAAAATCAGATCAAAGATATTTTTCAACGTTGGCATTGTGTTGATATTGATGTTTGTAATTTCAATATCTGTCTTAATAAGTGTCAACAATCTCCAAAGCACTGCCGGGTGGGTCGATCACACCCACAATGTGATCGAAGACGGGAATAAGCTTGTTGCTGAAATGGTTAATATGGAAACAGGAATGCGTGGTTTTCTGGCTGCCGGGAAAGAGGTATTCCTGGAGCCTTATCATCAAGGTAAAGAGAACTTTTTCAAATTAATGGCTTCAGCCCAACAAACGGTTAGTGATAACCCGGCCCAAGTTGAGCTTTTAAAGGAAATTGAAGCCAATGCCAACCAATGGCTGGCTAAAGCCGCGGAGCCTCAGATTGCATTGAGAAGGAAGATTAATGAGGGTTACGACACTGCTTTGGCTTTTGAAGAAATCCAGGCCAGGGTTGTAGGGAAAGAGATTTTTGACAGGATGAGGGAAGCGTTGAAAACAGTAGACGACAAGTTTGCCAAAGAATCCAATCTACAGGGGAGATATATAATTCAGGCAGTGACATTGGATTTGGTGAATATGGAAACCGGACAAAGGGGATTTTTATTGACCGGCAAAGAGGAATCCCTGGAACCGTTTGAGGGGGGCCAGTCAGCATTTCGTAATCATCTGGATGAGTTACAGACGTTTGTGAAAAGTTCAAATGGCACAGATGTCAACCAGGAAGATGTTTATAAAATTCAAAGCCTATTGAATGAGTGGATTCAAAAGGCGGCTGACCCGGAAATAAAAGCCAGATATGAAGTAAATGAGATTCCCGCCACCATGCATGATCAGGTTGAGTTGTTGGAGAAAGCTGCGGGAAAGCAGTTCATGGACGGTATTAGAGCTGATATAGCCAGATTTATCGAGGTGGAACAAGGTTTGATGGAAAACAGGCAAAGTGCGGCTGAAACCAGTGCACTTGTGACAAAGTTGGTGATTGTCGCGGGAGCTATTCTGGCATCGGTATTTGGAATACTTACTGCGTTTATCGTTGCAAGGAAAATCTCCAATCCAATGGAAGAATTGGTTGCTATTCTGAATCTGATGTCCAAAGGCGTAGTGGAAAGAACTATCGATGTCAAAGGAACTGATGAAATAGCAGAATTAGGTATCTCGTTTAATAGAATGGTTGAAAACCTGAAGTCTCAGGTCAATATAACCAAAACCATCGCGAGCGGCGATTTAACCGCAAAAGTCAAGCTTGCTTCAGAGAATGATCTAATGGGGCAATCACTTAGCCTGATGACACAGAATCTAAGTAGTACAATCAGTCAGTTGAAAGCGACTGCCAACGAGCTGAATGTTGGTGCCGATCAATTGCAAGAGTCTGCACAGACTCTTGCCAGCGGTACAACTCAGCAAGCCGCCAGTCTGGAGGAGGTAAGCTCATCAATGACAGAGGTTGAGGGACAGACCAAACGCAATGATCAAAATGCCAATCAGGCACAAGAGCTTTCAACAAAATCGATAAAGACTGTTAAAAAAGGAACTGCACAGATGGACACCATGATTAAATCAATGTCGAAAATTAACGAAACAAGTGCAAAGGTGTCCAAAGTTATCAAGGTTATCGACGAAATCGCATTTCAAACGAACCTGTTGGCACTGAATGCAGCCGTTGAGGCTGCCCGGGCCGGGACATACGGAAAAGGGTTCGCCGTGGTAGCTGAGGAGGTCAGAAATCTGGCCAGTCGAAGTGCTGAAGCGGCAAAGGACACCACAAACCTAATTGAAGATTCTTTGAAAGAAGTGGAAAACGGTGTCAAAAATGTAGAGACAACGGCTGAAGTGCTGGGTGAAATCGATGAGAATGTCAATAAAGTAAATGATCTGGTTAAGGAAATCGTCATTGGTTCGAATCAACAAGCCAAAGGGATATCTGAAATAAACCTTGCGCTTAACCAGGTAAGCAATGTTGTTCAGCAAAATTCATCAGTTTCCGAAGAAACGGCTTCCGCAGCCGAAGAGCTTTCAAGTCAGTCAACAGAGATGGCTCGACTGATGAATGAGTTTAAGGTTTCAACCGGTGACTACTCAAAACCGGTCCGGGATTTAGAATTGACAGGAGATTCGGCAAATAAGACTTTTGGTGAAATAAACGACGAAATACTACCTGTAATGAATCATCAAAATCAAAGTACGATTACTCTAGATGACGTTGATTACGGAAAATACTGAAAAAAAGGGGACGTAGTTGAAATATTGACATTTGAAATACATCCCCTTTTCTCCGATCAGTATCTATCTCCAACGGTTGCTTTGGGCATGTTTCTTTCAATAACATCTAGATCGGTTTGAGTTAGTTCCACCTCAAATGCGCCCAAATTCTCTTCCAGACGATGAATTTTTCTTGTCCCGGGGATAGGTGTTATTTCATCGTTTTGACTCAAAACCCAAGCAAGGGCAATCTGTGCTTTGGATACGCCTTTGCTTCGGGCAATCTCATCGACAACCTCGACAAATCTAAGATTATCTTTGATCGCTTCATCGGTAAAACGAGGATTATCGAGGCGCCAGTCACCCTCTTCCAAATCAGCTCGGCTTTTAATCGCTCCGGTCAGGAACCCTCGTCCCAAAGGACTGTATGGCACGAAAGTAATACCGAGTTCTTTGCACACGTCAAATATTTCTTTTTCAGGCTCTCGGCTCCATAAGGAATACTCTGTTTGAAGGGCTGAAATGGGATGAACAGCATGAGCACGACGAAGCGTCTCCGGTTCAACTTCAGAAAGGCCGATGGTTTTTACCTTGCCCTGCTTGACCAGATCGGCCATGGTGCCGACAATTTCTTCAATCTCCACATCGGGATCCTGTCGATGCATGTAATACAAATCAATGGCTTCAATCCCCAGATTCTGCAGACTTTGGTCGCAAGCCTCCCTGATGTATTCCGGCTTTCCGTTAAGTCCGAGAAATTCCCCGTTGGCTCCCCTCATAACGGCAAATTTGGTTGCCAAAACAACCTCATCCCAGCGGTCTTGAAAGGCCTTGCCTAATAGTTGCTCATTAGCTCCGCTACCATACATATCGGCAGTATCGAAAAAATTGACTCCCAGGTCGATGGCTTTGTGCAATGTTTTTATGGATTCCGTCTCATCAAAGGATCCATAAAATTCCGACATGCCCATACAACCAAGGCCGATTCGGTTAATCTTGAGTGTGCTGTGTCCCAGGGTTGTTGACTGTTTCATTATTCCATCTCCTTTCATAGACAGTGAACTGAGTTGTTAATTTTCAGGAAAAGTGCGTCGGTACCGCACTGAACTTTTACCTGAGGATTTCTACCAAAATTTAAGCCTTCTGAATATGTATAAATCATTATCGTTTATATCCCATTAACCGTTAATCAGTGCAGGTCAATACTTACCCGGTGGCTATCCTTAAAAAACCAAAAATTGAAAATTACTCCTGTCAGTTCTTGTAGAATTCGAGATCCCGGCCGGCAATAGAGGCCACAGCGTCGATGCGTTTTTGCTGTTCCGCCTGGTTCCAATTCCAGGTTTTGCGAGCCAAGGCAGCATTCCGGGAAACCCGTTGAACGCTTTCCATACCACTGACAAGGGTGGTGACGGGTAGCGATCATACAAAGCCGAGAACATCCTCTACAGAAAGAATCGCCGGTATGATCGGATCGACAGAGACATGTGTACGCCCCCAACCCCTGTTCCCTCCGAAGAAACGTCCATCGGCCAATGTCTTCATTGCCAATACACCAATGCCTGCCTTCACACATTTTGGTACCACATGGGTGATAAAACTATCATGGTGGGGATCGGCCGCTTTGATTGGCATCTGCGAGGAGGTCATTTTTATACCCCACCCTTTTTAAGCTCTTCCAGCATCTTGAGGTGGGCTTTGTAGGGACTATGATCGGTGAAGCCGATGTATGGGATGCTGAGGAATATACTTTGGCAAAATAGTCATACCAGTGAAATCTCAAAAGCTATTTCACTCATGCGCTCCAAATACAGCGAAGCCCTGTCGGTAGCTGACGTTGCCGGATCGTAGGTATGAGTGCTTCCTCGTTTTTTCATCACTTCAAAATCATTGCCGAGTCAACGCCCTTACAATACCAAAAGAATATAAGACTTTTGAAACAGGGGACGTAGTTGAAATATTGACATTTGACGTATTTCAAATCCTGATCTGCCCTTACCGCCAGTCAACTATTTTTATCTACCATGTCTTAGGTAGTTGAGAATTGACATTTGAGTTTACCCAGAAGTTTAAATGATCGATCAGTATTTGTAATCTGTAATGATTGGTATCAAAAAGATACTATGATTGGATAATTACGAGAGAGGAAAGATTTCTGAGCGGAGTTTGAATCTGGAAAGCGTATATGTGGATGTAACGGGGCTGTTATTTGTTTGATCCTGCGCCCTGCCTGGGTGCAGGATCAATCGTTGTTATTGACAAAGAGCTAAAGAAGGATCGGTTACCGGGTTTCCATCGGCATCAACCAGTTTTCCATCCACTACGCAGGTCATGGTAGCTGTTGGTTGTGTGCCATTGATGCTGGGATCCGTGGGAACTTCCTTGAATGAACCAGCCAGGTTTGTGGATTGGCCAGCAACGATCGTTTCCAGGTCTGAGACATCGTCTGTTGTCGGATTGAATTTTCTGGCAATATCCAATTGCTTGACAACATATTCCGGTGACGTAGAGCTGGGCAGCAATGTCCCTGTAGCGAGGTTAGTAGCAGGTTGATAACCCATAAAATCGTCTGCTTCATCAGATGGCACCCAGGGAACATAGAGTTCGCCAAATCCATAGTACTCAATCTCAAATACACCGTCATCATTCTGATAAGTAAATGAGAGAGGTGCGTCAAATACGAAGGGAGTGCCATCTGCTGTAATCAGTCGAGTTTTGTATGTCCAGGATTGGCCTTCAGTTGCTGACCACCAGGAATATGAGACGTCGGCATCCCAGGAGTTAAAACAATCATCGGCACTGTTGAGTGTTAAAGGGGTTTCCAACAAAGTCCATTTGTCGTCGGTTACGGCGGTACCGCCAGATTTAAGCGTCAGGTCGCTTGCTGACACGGTATATGTCGTTGGAGAATAAGTTCCACCCCCCCAGAGAGCAGTATAGCATTCGCTAAAGTCGTATTCATACAGGGTGAGATTATTTGTGAGGCTGTCAATTTCCTGATATTCATGAGCCGTGACAAAATCATCACCTTTCATCCAGCTTAGTGATTTTCCATCCTGTCCCTGACCTGTAAGATAAAAACTGTAAAACTCGGATTCGGATATATCGAGGTCCTCGTTTCTATCTGTACACTCATACATTCCCGAGGTCGCAATATCGCTGCACTCTTTCCGGATCACCCATTTGCTGTTTGTGTTATCCCAGGCCACTTTCAAATTAATGCTTTCGTAAGTGGTCATGTCATAATCCCAGTAATCCAGAAGAACACCATCCAGATCACTAAGATTCATGACAACTTCTGCTTGTCTGATCAATCTTCCCGGAATGAGATTTATAGTGTATTGATCTCCGGTGGTTCCGTCATAATTCACTTCTGTAACTATGGTACCATTGGTTAGTGTCACATCCTGGCCGGTAGACTGGTCCCATACGTATACTCCCCAGCGACTTGCCCAGCCACTGTGGCCTTCGGCACTCTCAATTGGAAAACCTGTTTTCAGGTATTTACGCGAACCGTCCGCATAGTTGTACAGTCCGTATCGATACACAACATCCTCGGTGCCTGTCAGGCTGACGGCAAAACTTTTGGTGCTTTCGCCACAGCTATCCATTGTACATTCATACCAGGGGACTTCCGAATAGGCATACTCGCTGTTCCATGCCATTTTTGCGATACTGTCCCCGCCATAAGAGTCTGAATATTTGTACCAGGCATCACCGGAGTCATTATCCCTATCCTGTCTGATATGCGCTTCACGCGAGTAAGTTTCAGTCCCCGAATCGGATGCCCATTCACCTCCTCCAAACTGGGAGAAGTCTACTGTATCGGCGCTATATATTTTCAGATCATTTTTTCCGTCAATGTATTTGCCATGAATCTTTGTGAAGCCGCTGTAAATCCCGAAATCGTCATAACAAGACATCAATAATTCGAATTTTCCAATTGGATTTAACTCAGATACACCTTCGAAGATCGAGAGTTTGATTTGATTGTTAAACTTGATCCCGTCAACATCTCCCGATTCCATGGTACCCCAGATTTTTACAACAAGCGGAAGACTTCCGTCAGTATAGTCTGCTTGTATTATCCATTCCGTTTTACTGCTCTGATACGAGTCCGATCCGGATGTTGAGCCATCTCCCTGATTCATTTCAGGTTCATCAAATTTGACTTTGGCAGCCCCTTTGCCAACGATGTATTTATAACCGGTAAGATCCAGCATTTGAAAAAGTCGATCAAAAACCTCCAATTCGCTAACCATCGGATCGAGTGAGTAGACCTCGACAGGATCTTTGGTATAATCAGTATCGCTGTCATTATAGTCCATCGGATTGTTATAAGACTGCATCAGATTCGAAAATCTCCTGATCGCTTTCGAGGCACTGTTTCCGGAGTTATCTACAATTGAAATCCGGGATGGAATCACAATATTGGTTGAGCCATCTGCATTTGTCCCGGTATCAGTCGTTCCTCCTCCGGATGCATCGGCATTACTATCGCCGTCACCACCATCACCGCTGCTAGTACAGGATGTTGTTATAGCCATTGATACGATTAATGCCAAAACCAGCCACATTTTCAAAAAAGTCTGCATAAGATTCTCCTTTATGAAATCGTGTGTCGGATTAAAAAAACGGGTTTTTATGTTTATTACATATCGATCACAAGTTGATTGTCATTTGTTGGCAGGTCGGTGTATCCGCCATCAATCAGATCGATCTGCGAGAAAACATTGAAGCAACCCCAAAATTCCAACAGATTCTTAATTTATGGTTAGACCGGGGTCTGCCTCTTCGCCAATCAGATGAACCGTGTGTACCCAGACGGCTTGATTCGATTCTTTCCCAACCGACTGACCCGGCCTCCTGTTCTTTGTTTAACTCAATGATTCGGTAAGGGCAGGGGACAGTTATCGATTTCAGCTTCAAAAAAATAGGGGACGTAGTTGAAATATTTCGATTTGTTCAAATGTCAATATTTCAACTACGTCCCCTCTTTCGTCTCCTAATTTGAGATAAAAAACCGAGGTGGGGAGTGAAATAAGTGTTTTCCTTAGTTCTGGTTAGTATTTATAATTAGATTTAAGGTTTTGCTTTTTTCCAACTCGATATAGGGGATTAGATATGAAAACAAAAGCAGGTGATTTAGACGGGGTATCGAATCTCGGGAAAATCCTCGGAAAGTCTGTACTACTCGTCGCCTTTCTCCTTGGGTTTCTTTTTTCCTTGTCGATCCAGGCAGCTCCTCCATGGCTGAAAACGCCGGCACCGGTAATCTACCTGGCTGACAATCTGGATGAAAAAGATCGTTTGGGTTGGTGTATTGACACGGTTGGAAGGGGTTTCTCTGATCGCCTGCATGCTCATTCCTGTAAGCCTCGTGGTGGAGATGTGCAATTCCGTTATAATGAATCGAAGCGAAAGATTGAATCTGTCACCTATTCAGGTAAATGTGCGACACTCTCTTCATCTGCTGCTGTCGGAGTATCCCTCGGCTTGATGGATTGTTCCACCGCATCTTCAGGACAATTGTTCAATTACCATGCGGATACCCTTGAATTCAGGCCTGGGGAGAATACCAGTCTTTGTCTGGCAGTTGGTGCTTCGAGTCGGTCTGCCGGCCCATTTATGTCTCGCGATCTGCAGCTGGTTTCCTGCGCATCTACAGATCCGAAATTTAAGCAGTGGACCATTAAACAACATTAGAATGAGTTCGACCGGGCTTCAAATTACCTTGGTATGAATGAATCTATTAAAAGCGATGTTGCGCAAATCTATAAATCGGAATCGGGCAGGGTTTTAGCAAGTCTGGTTCGAATCCTGGGAGATCTCGATCTGGCAGAGGAAGCTTTGCAGGAAGCGATTATTGAGGCTTTGAACAAATGGCCAAGGGAAGGAACTCCTGAAAATCAGTATTCGTGGCTGGTGTCAACAGGTAAATTTAAAGCTATCGGCTCGATAAGAAGGCCGAGTCGCGGTAGAGAGCTCACATTCGAAAATTGGTCTATCGATAATAATACCCAGCCTCAGGAGTTCCACAACAACCTGGTCGAGGATGATCATCTTCGATCGATTTATTACTGTTGTCACCCCATCTTGCTTTTGGATTCGCAAATTGCCCTCTCCCTGAAAGAGGTTTGCGGAATGAGAACCGAAGAAATCGCCCGGGCCTACCTGATTCCAAGCTATTCAAAGGTTCCAGTCTTTTATTTTTATTAACCATATCAAACAGGAGAACTGATCATGCAGTTTTTTGTTTATTTTACTCGAAAGGATGGTGAGCCCATGAACCCGCCTTCTCCGGAAGGGATGGCAAAAATGGGAAATCTGATGGAAGAATCTTTTAAATCGGGCAAAATCGTGGCAACCGGACAGCTCCCTCGTGAAACGATCCATATCAAGCTCGACAAGGACCAGTTTTCTGTTACTGATGGCCCTTTCATAGAGGGAAAAGATTTGATTCCCGGCTTTACAGTGATTAATGTGAACTCCAAGCAGGAAGCAATCGAGTGGGCAAAAGGGCTTCGTGAATGCATGGGAGATGGGGTATTAAAGATGGCTCAACTTTCAGCTACCGGCCCTGAAGATATCCGCAAGTGAGATGGAAATTGAGGTAAAAGCGGAAAAAATCTCTGTTTATGAGGCATTCCGCTAAACCGCTGCAAGTGCGGTTTTAAGAGCACCCGTACAGTAGCTTAACCCGGATCTACTGATTGAAATGTTGAGATTCAGCGAAAGTGATAGCTAATCCGTTTTTCCGGGATCTCAACCAAAAGCCCGGCTCAGGGTCATCCTGCTGTGCTTCAGCCAGCAGTAGCGGTAGCCGTATAAAACCGGGTACCGGAGTTTCGTGATTCAAAATCACGGAAAAATGTTTGGATTAAAACCGTATTGATTTGATGAATACGATCGGCAGTTAATTTTATTAGGGAGAAATAATGTCTAACGAACCTTATCAACCACCTGCGGTGTGGACTTGGGACAGAGATAGTGGAGGGCAGTTTGCCAATATCAACCGTCCAATTTCCGGGGCAACAAGCGAAAAAGCATTGCCGAGTGGAAATCACCCTTTCCAGCTATACTCTTTGGCTACACCAAACGGTATGAAGGTAACGATCATGTTTGAAGAGCTTTTGGAACTGGGAGTAACTGAGGCGGAATACGACGCATTTATAATCAATATTGGAGAAGGAGAACAATTTGGGAGCGGCTTTGTGGAAATCAATCCCAACTCAAAGATTCCGGCATTGGTCGATAAAAGCGGTGAAAAGCCTATTCGCGTATTCGAATCGGGTTCAATTTTGATTTATCTGTCGGAGAAATTCAGTGTGTTTTTGCCGACCGTACCGGCTAAACGTGCAGAGTGTATCTCCTGGCTAATGTGGCAGATGGGTAGTGCTCCATTCCTGGGAGGCGGTTTTGGCCATTTCTATGCTTATGCTCCCGAAAAACTTGAATATCCCATCAATCGTTATGCCATGGAAGCAAAACGACAGTTGGATGTTTTGGATAAGCTCTTGGCAAGCAGACCCTTTATCGCAGGTGATGAATATACCATAGCAGATATTGCTATCTGGCCATGGTATGGCGGTCTGGTTCGCGGTGAGTTGTACAACGCAGCAGAATTTCTTGATGTAAAAAGTTATGAAAATGTTGTGCGTTGGGCTGAAATCATTGCTCAACGACCTGCCGTTACACGCGGTCGGAAAGTAAACCGTGTATGGGGTGATCCCGCGGATCAAGTGCCTGAACGCCATAACAGTGGTGATTTTGATCCAAAATAGTTGGAACTGAAGTAGCGGCAACATTCGTGATTTTTCCAGACTAAAACAAAACCATTTGGTGAACTGAAAAATCAAGTGGCAAGGATCAGATGGTCAATGCTGATTTTTGTTCCAAACGGTTCGCTTGCTGATGACTAATCCTTCTTAAAATCTTTTTAGTCCTACAACGATAGTTATAGTATTCCGGGAGATGAGTTGCCTAGTGGGACAGCATGCTAATCAGCATGTGATGATTCCATCCGAGGTACTTTCGAACCTCAAAAAGGGGGACGTAGTTGAAATATTTCGATTTGTTCAAATCGCAAAATGTCAACTACGTCCCCCTTTTTTGTAGGAGCTGTTGGTTGATTGAGTTGAAAATTGGTTGCAGAACTCCCGGGACTTCATGATCCATAACAACCATCTCGTTTTTTGCTCTCCAAACCATCATCATTTTAGGATATTGTGAGACATAGCATCGAGCTATCTATTTGATTCAATTCGTAAAGCAATGTGACTCCAGGTTGTTTCTACCGTTATGATTCTTAAATCCAAGTTACTGATACCGAAGGTCTCCGGAACGATTTTCAGAGAGCGTTTATATAACTTATTGGGAGAACTTCCGCAAAAAAAACTCACCACAATTGTCGCTCCTGCCGGTTACGGAAAGACTGTTTTTGCAGCGCAAGTGGTTCGGCGAAAGAACTTAAATTCGATATGGTACAGATTGGGAGAATCGGATCAAATCCTTCCGGCGTTTTTAAGCTATTTGATTGCAGGTGTAAGAAAAACGATCCCATCATTTGGTGAAACGGCCCAGGAGAGAGTCGATCTTATCCGGGACTCAAATAAGGAGTGGCAGGAAGCGACCACAATGCTCATTAAGGATCTTGAGTCCGGCATTGCTGATGATTGCTATTTCGTATTGGAGGATTATCACCGAGTTCAGAAAAACAGGGAGATCAATCAAACCCTGGATTTCCTGCTCGAAAACCTTCCGCCTAATTTTCATATTATACTCATCAGCCGTCATGAACCGGATATTCTACTTTCAAGATTGAGGTCCAACAGGGAGCTGATTGAGATTAAAACCGATGATTTGGCATTTACCAAAGAGGAGACTGAACTTTTAATTCGTGATCAATTTAAAATCTCATTGGATAGCTCTGCGTTGACCACGCTTCAACAGAAAACCGGGGGTTGGATAGCCGGACTGATTTTGTTTAATCATATGGTTAATGGCAAGAATCGAACTGAAATTGAACAGCAGATATCAACTTTCAATGGTTCATCAAAATTCATAGCCACTTATTTGCAAGAAAATGTGTTCGATCAATTATCTGAGGCCCGAAAGGAGTTTCTGCTTAAAACCTCAATACTGCCTTTTCAAGAGGTGGATTTTTGCAATGAATTTCTACAGAGAGAGGATTCACGAGAGATCTTATCCGAGTTGGCAAGTAATCAACTGTTTACATCCGTTTTGGATGAAGATGGAGACTTTTATTGCTATCACGATCTTTTCAGGGAGTTTTTATACAGGAAACTGGAACGAGAATCCCGTGGTGAACGAACCAACCAGCTTCAATTACAGGCTGCTGAATTGATGAGAAATCGCGGTAATGTTGAAGACGCACTGGAGCTGTTCATTTCTGCAGGTGAATATGATCGTGCTTGCACGCTTTTTGAAGAGTGTATCAACGACTGGCTTCAACATGGCCGCTATCATTTAATCGGCTACTTCTCAGACAAGATACCAAAAGGCCAGTTGGAGAAATATCCATGGTATCTCCGCATTCAGGGCTATTTGGCGGCTTCGGTATTCAACAATGTAGAAGCACAAAAAAAACTAAAGAGCTATATTGAGCAAACTTCGTACTCTTCTGATGAGAATATACAACATACCCGGTTTTTTCTGGCGGTTTTGTGTTTTGAGCTGGGTGATTATCAACAAGCAGAAATAGAATTGAAAAGCCTGAGCGAAAGCCATGATCTAACGGGGCCTATACAATATGAATTAAAGAGGTTTCAAACCTTGGTCGCTGTTTCCTTAAAAAAATCAAAGGATGCAGACTTCTATTTTGCAGAATATCAGCGGCTAATAAATCATCAGGATATGAACCCGGTAAAGAGAGAAACGCTGATCTCCTATGTTCAATGTCGCAGGTATTTCATAGCTGATGAATATGCGAAAGCCGTGGTTTACGGTGAGGAGGTAATCGATCGTGGCCGGGAATTGAAGCTTGAGGAAAAAGACGGTGTAAGAAATTGTTACGTATTTGTCTCTTTCTCTCTTTTCCACCTGGGCAGGTTCACTGAGGGATTGGAAGTAGCGAAAGAGGGACTGAGATGGATTGATGAAGCCGGTATCAAGGAGATCTCTCTGGAAGAAGTGTTTTATCACTGTATTTCCGCGAACTCCATCGGGCTGGGCAATATTGAGGAAGGGATTCGTCTCGCAGAAAAAGGATTGCGGTATTTTACCGAAAAGGAGTTCTATATTTATCAAGCAAGACTCCACTGGATACTATCCGAAGCATATTATTTGAAAGATGATTTGAAATTGGCCAAAGAACATATTGTCAAAACCGTCAAAGTAAACCCGCCACAGCACCCTAAGAAGCTGTTTTATGAGATTTACCTGCATCACATGAACCTTGAACTGGGAAACAAAGATGAGGTTAACATCTTCATCAAGACCACTAAAATTGGGAGGTTGTCGGTTCACGACAGGTTTGAATTTTTTCTGCTGCAAGCTCACTACTATTCAAAGATTGGCAAACGAGCCATGGCTTTGCGGCGATTCCAGGAAGCGCTGTTAATAATGGAAGAACGGAGTATCTATCTCGGTTTGATATCAGCAAGACCGTGGTTTGCTCATCTGTTGACCGAAATCTATACACAGCGAAAACTGGCAACGTATACAAAACAGTCTTTGGGCCAGCCGGCGGGTGATTGGCGAAAGCAAGCATTGTTGTCCGTCTTAAAATCGAAAGAACCAGGTATAAAAAAGACAGCCATTGCCTTGATGGATTTTCTGCCGAAAACAGCAACTGCTGACATAAAAGTCTCTTTCTTTGGTAGATTCGAGGTTTTTATTGGGGGAAAACCACTGACAAACGAGCATTGGAAAAGCCGACAGGCCAAAACGCTTTTTAAATTTCTGGCTGCGAGAAGTACCAGAGGGTATACAAATAAAGAAATGCTGATGGAACTGCTATGGCCGAATGAAAGCTCTCAAGCAGCTTCAAAAAGATTCCATGTGGTGCTGGCCATTTTGCGAAAAACATTGGAATCGGAAATTCGCAAAGGCGTCCCCTCTTCTTATATTTTGAGAGAGGGGGAAGGGTATCGTGTGTTTCTGGGTGATAAGGGAGACACAGATGTCGCAGAGTTTCACAGGATGTTGGAAAAGGGGCAAAATGAGCAGAATCCGGCTGCCGCTTTGGATTACTATAAAAAAGCCGAATCAATTTACCAGGGAGAGTTTTTGGAAGAGGATATTTATGATGAGTGGTGCAGCCAGGAAAGGGAAAAGCTTAGCAAGGAATACTCTGATATCCTGGTTTGGTTAATGGACTACTTTGAAAAATCCGGTGATTTTAACACTTGTATCCGTTATGCGGAGAAATATCTTACCTATCATCCATACGAAGAGGAGATCTACCGTCGATTGATGGTTTATCAACTGAACATCGATCGACCGGAACAGGCAAAACTGATTTTCGAAAGATGCAGGAAACGAATTGAAGAAGGGCTGGACAGCCCGGTAAGTCGGAAAACGGAACAACTATATCAAAAAATTGCCGCACAATACCTGGTTTAGGCGTCAGGATAACCCTGCCTTGTTTAAATCCGTATACAATTCAGCGCTTAAGATATTAAATCCCTCCTCCCAAGGCGCTGGTTTTTGAATTTCCAAATGAGCCATTGCACAAAAAATCATGTCGGCGCTCACATTTTCAGTCTAATTTATTGAAATTTAAATCGGAAGTTTGATTTTAGTTTTTGCTAAGTCGCCAAGACATATTCTGATCTTGATTGTTGAAGATACCCGCCCTGAATCTTTTTTCCCGGAAATTGGCGAATACCGGAAATGAGACTGAATCCGGAAAACCAATATTTTGATCCATAACGGAGGAGTCGGGTAATTTTTGTAAATCTGTATTCTGCAAATGCCCATAGCTATCTGTCGCTGATCAAGGAGCAGTCACTGATCCCATCTCATTGGTGAGATTTCTCAAGTCCCAACCCGCGCAGAACCAGACTAGCAATGACGTTCAAGGCGTTGAAAGATCATCACAGATTTGCAGGATTCAAGTCATAAACTTATTCGGAGATAAACATGGAAACCTCTTACAAACAGACTGGAGAAACTCGTTCCACACCATTTCTTGAAATATCGCGTCTAAAACAGATCCTGAAACTCTCCTTGCCGATTGCGGTTGCTATCATCGGTTTTGCTTCAGTTGGATTGATCGACATAGCCATGGTCGGTCGACTGGGAGATGAGGCCTTGGCTGCGATCGGCCTGGCAAATTCCCTGTTTTTCTTACTATTCGTTGTAACTATTGGCCTGGGTACCGGGATTCAAACTATGACGGCGATGAGAGTTGGAGAAGGAAATCTTCATCTTTCCGGAAAAGACCTCAATGCCGGACTCATACTCGGCATTGTGCTGGGCCTGTTTTTGATGATTGTTGGATACATTGCTTTCCCGTTTCTCGTCACCTATATGAATCAAGACCGGGAAGTCGTTGAACAGGCTGTTGCTTATTTGAATGCCAGAATGCCCCAACTACTGTTCTTCGCTCTTTGTTTTGCTTTCAGGTCCTATTGGAATGGGATTGGAAAACCACAGATCACCTTGTTGGAGATGATTATAGCCATAGGTGGCAATGTCATTTTCAATTACCTGCTTATTTTCGGTAAATTTGGTTTTCCTGAAATGGGAGCGGCCGGCGCTGGCTTATCGACAACCCTGGCCACGATTTGCACATTCATCCTTTATATGGTTATCGGGATTAAAGATCTTCGAATAAACGGATTTCTCCGCGGTTTACCCGATAAGTCAAGAATTCACACCCTGATTAGGCTGTCAATTCCCCTAGGTATCAGTAGGTTCCTCGTCACCATCTCAATATCAATCCTGTTTTATATGGTGGGATTTCTGGGCACGAAGGAAACAGCGGCTTTAAATGTAATGAACAACATCATGGTGACCATCGTTCTGATTGCCGATGCCATGGGATTTGTTACCATCACCTTTGTCGGGCAGGCCCTGGGGAGAAAAGATATCGGGGATGCCAAAAGATGGGGTTGGGATGCCGCAAAGGTCGGAACCGTTATACTTTCGGTCTTCTCTATTTTGGTAGCATTGTTTCCCCAGGAAATACTGTCGCTTTTCATCATCGATCCTGCCACCCTGTCAATTACAATGTTCCCTTTACGGCTGTCAGCATTGAATATCCTGGTCATCGGATATGTAACCATTATTGGTTCCGCGCTGGTAGGCGCAGGAGCTGCCAAGACATCTTTGATTTTGACGTTGGTCATACAATGGTGTCTTATGCTACCTCTGCAATGGCTCTTGGGGATCTATTTTGATTTCGGTCTGCTGGGATTTGTTCTCGGCTTTTTCATCGCTTACACCATTGGAACCGTTATCGTTTCATTCATCTGGCATCGTGAAGGGTGGTCCAACCAGGGGACGTAGTTGAAATATTGACATTTGAACAGGAGTCGATTTTGCTCATTCTGGGCTGTCTATTATTGAAAATTGCGGGTTTAGCTTTGTGCCCGCATTGTTACGTTCTGCACTTTGTGTATTAAAGGCGCGTAGAAAACCCAATATACTGAAGGTTGTTTTCGCGATGCAAGAGCATATGGAGATGTTGAGCATTTTGTCACAGGTGGTGGGCAGTGGATTGCCAACAGATTTCGATTAGGGTACTATCGTGGAGCGTTAAATGAGACATGTAAAAAATATCCTCGAACAGTAGCTTGATAGTACAATTTAGCCCGACACTCCAAATCGATTTTTGAATCAAGTGATAAGTGATGAGCAAGGCGAGAATTCTTGTCGTGGAAGATGAAGCGATCATTGCTATGGAAATCGAGAGCAGTCTTCAAAATCTCGGATATGAAGTTTCATCGGTTGTCAACTCGGGTGATGATGTCATCAAAAGTGTGAAAAAGGATAGACCGGACCTTATTTTGATGGATATTCGGATTCAGGGTGACAAAGACGGGATTGACACTGCCGAGATCGTCCGTAATCAATTTGGTATTCCTGTCGTGTTCTCAACTGCATACCTGGATGAAGAGAGAATCGAAAGGGCCAAAATCACAATGCCATTTGGCTATGTGTTGAAGCCGATTCAGGAAAGAGATCTGAAAGTGACACTGGAGATGGCTTTATATGTGGCAAAAGCAGATGTCGAAAGAAAAAACACCGAAAATGCCTTAATTGAAAGTGAGAAACGTCTGAAAAATTCCCAGCGACTGGCCCAAATCGGTGATTGGGATTGGGATTTGGAAACTGAGGAGATAACCTGGTCCGATGAAATGTACCAGATACATGGCGTTGATAAAGAGAGCTTTCATCCTACATATGAAAGTGTTACAAAACTGTTCCACCCGGATGATGTCGAGAAACTGGCAGGAGAGGAGTTGCATAAACAAAGCCCGGAGACACCGGTTTTTGAAACAGAGAGCAGGATAATTGATCAAAAAACCGGGAATATCAAATGGATTCATATTTGTCAGGAAACCATACGTGATCCCGACTACAATCCCGTTCGCGTCAAAGGGACGATTCAGGATATCACCAAACAAAAAGAGATTGAAGAGGCACAGAGGAAAAGCCTCAACCTGTTACAGATAGCAGAAGACGTCGGTAAGGCAGGGTGTTGGTCACAAGACTTACAAACGCAACAGGAGCAGTGGTCGATGGGGGAATATCGGATACATGGCCTTAACCGGGATGACATAATAAATCCGACTTACGACTTGCATCTGCAGTGTATACACCCTGAGGATAGAGAAAAACACGACAGTCTTTTCAAAGAACACCTGGCGTCTAAAGAGATAAACTGCTCGCAAACCTATAGAATTCTGACAAAAAACGGGATAATCAAATACATCCAGGCGAATTACCAGATCTTAAGGGATAAGGATGGTCATCCGATTTCCATTTGGGGAATGGATAAAGATATTACCGAACAAAAACGGGCCGACGAGGCAATAAAGGAGACCAGGGAAGATCTGAACAGGAAAAACGCCTTGTTAACCTCTTTGATTAACAGCCCTCCCGAGGTCATAGTTTACTCTCTTGACAAGGATTACTGTTATACCTACTTCAACAAAGCTCATTTTAATGAAATCAAATCCATTTCCGGTGCAGAAATTGAGATCGGGATGAGCGTGTTTGCCAATTTATCCGATGAAGAGGGAGTGGCAGCAGCGAAAGCCAACTATGACAGGGTATTCCAAGGGGAACAATTTTCTGCTGTGGAGAGCTTTGGTGAGCCGGGGAGTAAAATCTGGTATGAATCCTACTATAATCCCATTTTTGACGCCGAAAAGAGGTTGATCGGTGTCTCTGTTTTTGCCATCAATATTGCCGATCGAAAAAAAGGTGAAGTCGCTTCGGCTGTGTCTGCAGCAAAAACCAGGAAAAGCCGGTAGACCTTAGACTTGTTTTTTGTTTCTTAACACTTTCCCGGCAAAGCAAGGCGGTATCCTCACTCGATTATTACAAACCTTCATTTTTCATGCTGATTCTCGCATAGCTGTCCTGGTTTGGCATCTCAGATTTGATTCTCACATTGGTCTGTGGATAAGGCTTATTTGCAGGCAAGGTTTAATTCTTTTCGAAAACCGAAACATCTGTTGGTTTCACCATTGATTTTGTTCGCGAAATTCGGAGGGTGATAATCCGGCAAACTTTTTGAAACGATTTGAAAAGTAGAAGGGATCATCATAACCGAGTACGATCCCAACTTCCTTGATGGAAAGATTCGATCTCAGGAGAAGGCTTTCTGCCCATTTGTGTTTTTCCTGATGGACAAATCGTACAGGCGGGACTTTGAGATGGGTGTTGAACAAGCGAACACACTGCCTGACACTGACATGCATATTTTCACTTATCTCCTCAAGTTTCAGGGAGCGGTGCAGATTCCTCTGGACAAATGATATTCCCTGGCTGAGCTCCTTGGGGTATTCGTTCATAATGCTCTTACCAAGTTCCATGAAGATTTGTTGGGTCACCAGCATCAATTCCTCCACGAAACCCGGTAATTTCTCGCGAATCAACTTATAAGCCTTGCGAAACAGGTAACGCATTTTTTGAGGGGAAACAGGTGTGATGACATCGTGATCCGACAATCGAGTCGCGGAAAGATGCGCATGCAGGAGTTCACCACCAAAGAGAATGAACCGCTTGGTGGCAAATCCGCGTTCTCCCGTGATAAAGGACTGTTCATGATTTAATTGGCATAAAAACACTTGGCCGGGATTCACTGGCCCTTTGAAACCGCGTTGCTGAAAGAAGAAATTGCCCCTGGTGACCAGGTTGATGCCGAAGTTTCGTCGGTTTTTGATTGAATAGTAATCTCCGGGACCCCAATGACTGGTACCGACCTCCGTTATGCGTACGGGTGGTTTATATATCTCATGCTCATAATCGAAAAAGGCAGAGTTCTCCCTGTAGAAGGTCCTGATTCTCTGCATTGACTTTTCAATATTGATTGACATTTCAGATTTTCAAGTTGATTGACGGGTTTACGGGTTGCTGGTAAAGTTGTCCGGTAATATATCAATCCTGGCAAAATATTACATGCGTTTGGGCAATAACATCTATGGTTTTTTAACCCAAACAGTGATTCACTACAAGCGGTTTTAAACAAACAGCTAATAAAAGTCTGATTTGTTTGCAGGCAAGCTCGATTGTGAAGAGTGTGATTCGTAAACACATACCATTCAGGAGGAGAACCATGGGAATTAAAAGATTTTTCATTGCACTTTCTGCGTTGTTGACCTTTTTTCTGATCTCATCGCAACCATTGTTTGCAGACGTGACCCTACGCTATCTCTGTTATGGGGACGGCAGTGAATGCGAAGTCTTTCGAGAGTTGTTGGATCAATTCGAAGCCAAGAATAAAGGAATCAAGGTTGCTATTGACAAGGTAGGTTACAGCGTCATTCGAGAACAACTGGAAACCCGCCTGGAAGCGGGAGAAGGCCCCGATATGGCAAGAGTGACAAATCTTGGCGGTCTCAACAAATACTATCTTGACCTTCGCCCATATATTAACAAGGGATACTGGGAAGAAAACTTCTCTGCGACACTGCCCTGGATGCGCGCAAACAAGAGCGACAAGGGAATCTACGGCTGGTTGACCCAGTTGACGGTAACCGGTCCTTATATCAACAAGACCATGTTTGATCAGGCTGGCGTTGCGGTTCCAAAGAAAGGTGCAACCTGGGATGACTGGGCAAAGGCTGTCGCCATGGTTCAGGATAAATTGAATCTCTATGCGGGTATGGTCATGGATCGCTCGGGGCATCGTCTGGCCGGACCAGCCATGTCCATGGGCGCCAAGTATTTTGATGCCGCCGGAAATCCGGCTGTCATCGACAAGGGATTCAAGGCCATGGTGCAACGCATGATCAAATGGCATGCCGATGGTCTGATGCCCCAGGATGTCTGGCCTGCTGCTTCCGGAGCCAAATGGAAGAACGGTGGTGACATGTTTATCAACGAAGATGTTGTTTTTCACATGTCCGGTTCCTGGATGATCGGGAAATACGCTTCCACCATCGGTGACAAATTCGAATGGCTTGCCATACCGCAACCATGTGGTCCTGGCGGATGCTCCGGAATGCCTGGTGGAGCTGCGATGGTTTCCTTTAAGCAGACCAAGTATCCCAAACAGGTTGCTACTGTGATGGAATATCTGACATCCGAACCCGTGCTGCGCGAATACTACGAGCGAACCCTGCAGATTCCGGCACACAAGGGTCTTGCTGCCAAAGGATTGAATTATGGCAAGGATGTTTCTCCGGCCGCTGCTGCAGCATTGGCAGCCTACACCAAGAACTTTGGAAAGATCCTGCCGCAAGCCCATGCACTTCAAGGATACTCGAAAGGTTTTGCTATTTATAATTCAACTGTGAATTACGTATCTCAAGCGATTACAGGCGACTTGACCGAAGATGAAGCCTATCAGAAAATCGAAGAAGAGATCGCAGCCGCGCTTAAGAACTAAGAGTTAACTCTCCTCAAGCGGTTCTTTTCCATGAGAAGGGCCGCTTAGTGAGATGATCCGCAAAGGCCAGACATGTCCCTGAGGAAAACGAGTAATTCACCCCTGTCTTTTATCCGACAACTAAATCCGATTTCGATGTTGATCCGGATTGTCATGGAGCTCATCGACATTCCCTTTAAGTTTATCCAGCGCCAGGTGGGCATTAATCGCATGGCCTATCTGTTTTTACTGCCCAATTTGCTGATCTTCGGCCTCTTTTCCTTCTGGCCGATGCTGCTGAACATCTACATCTCGTTCACTTCCAGCGAAACCACGAAAATAGCGGAACGTCCCTGGGTCGGCCTGGAGAATTACAGCCTGTTGTTGGATTGCCCTTCCTACTGGGTTCCCAAAACCTGTAATGTGGCAGGTTACAGTTTCTGGACCGGTCTCTGGAATACCCTTGCTTTTTCGGTGATCCAGGTGCCGATGATGATTGTTTTTGCGTTGATGACCGCTATCGTCTTAAACCGCAAAATAAAGGCGAGGGGATTCTGGCGGGCGATCTATTTTTATCCTGTTATGCTGTCACCCGTTGTCGTCGGGATAATCTGGACCTGGATACTGAAGCGACGGGGAATATTGAATATTCTGCTGAAGGATCTGGCCGAATTCCGAAACAGCATCTCGACCATTCCCGGTATTCGCTGGATAGTAGCGGGATTACTCCTGCTCATCCTGTTTTTGGTAATACGCCGGTTCTGGAATTCAAAAAACAGTACTTTTCGAATGGCCGGGATCGTTGCCTGTTGTGCTTTAGCCGTGCTGGTTGTCTCCCTGGATTGGGCAACGATGATTGAAGCCGGACGGTATCGATCCGTTAACTGGCTGATTGATCGACGAACCTCGTGGCCGTTTTTCTGGGTGATCTTTGTCTATTCCTGGGCTCATCTGGGATTTTACATGTTGATCCTTCTGGCGGGTTTGCAGGCCATTCCAAAAGATATCTATGAAGCCGCTGAGATGGATGGCACCCCCAAATGGCGCGTGTTTTCACGGATAACACTGCCCCTGCTGATGCCGACGATGCTGGTGGTTTTGATTCTATCCCTGATCAAGGCCTTTCAGGTATTTGATGAAATCTACGTCCTGACGGGAGGCGGACCGGGACAGGCTACCAAGATGGTCATCCAGCATATTTATGAAATTGCCTTTACAGGGGAAACCAAACAATATGGCATTGCCGCTGCGTCATCGATATTGCTGGCGGCTATCATTCTGGTATTTACCATGATTCAGCTCTGGCTGACCAAACGCAGATCGGATGGGTGATTATGAGCGGGTTTAGCACTATTTGGACTTTTCTAAGCAGAACCAGGGGCAGAAACCGGCTGGACTGGGCGGATATTCTATCCTACGGGTATCTTCTTGTTGGCGTGTTAATTATTCTCACGCCGGTTTTCTGGATGTTCATGTCATCCCTGAAATCGGAAGGAGCTCTCCTGGCCAGTGATCCGCGTTTGTTGCCTTATGACCACATGAAGGTGGAACTGGAGGGATTCCGAAAACCTCTCAGCCTTTTTTTCCTGACGAAGGACGATGGTACCAAAGAGGAGGTCGCCTTTGTTCGGGCCAAGGGTTTGAATGCGGTCGTTGTAAAGCCTGACAAGCCATCGGAACCATTTGAGGTTAAAAGAAGCTTGTTGACGCCAAAGGAAACCGTTAATCCGCATTGGGAAAACTACACGGATCCGACACTGGGCACCTCGCTTTCAATTTTTAATTTCCCCCGCTATTTCTTTAATTCGGTGTTTGTGACGTCCATCGCCACCGCATTGACATTGCTGATCAATGCCATGGCCGCATTTGCCTTGTCTAAATATCGATTCCGGGGTCAAAAGGCCGCTATCCTGATTATCATTGCCACGCTGCTCATTCCTCCGACGGTTATTCTGGTCCCGCTTTTTATCGTGGTGAAGTATTTCGGCATGTTCAATTCTCTCTGGGGAGTCATCATTCCGGGCGCTGCCACACCCACAGGCGTGTTCCTGCTTAGACAGTACATGTTAACCTTGCCGGACGAGCTTCTGGAAGCTGCCCGGATGGACGCCGCATCGGAGTGGAAGATTTTCTGGCGAATTGTTTTTCCCCTCGCATTGCCAGCTATAGCAGTTCTGGCAATATTATCGGTTATCTGGCGTTGGAACGATTTCCTCTGGCCCTTGATCGTACTGACCGAAAGCGAGGTATTTACCCTGCAGATCGGGCTTTCAACATTCAAGGGTGAGCTAAATGATAACACTCACTATCTCCTGGCTATGACCGTGCTGACCCTTTTGCCGGTGACGGCTGTTTTTGCTTTTCTACAGAAATACATTACAACAGGTATTGCCGGTACAGGCATGAAATAATCGCTTATGGCTACTCTCGAACTATTGGATGTCTATAAATCATACGGTGACGTGGAAGTCATACACGGAATCGACATGTCCGTGGATCATGGTGAATTCGTTGTCTTTGTAGGACCTTCGGGATGCGGAAAATCAACTCTTTTGCGCATGATCGCGGGATTGGAAAATATTACCGGTGGCGAGATCAGGATCGATGGTGACAGGATTAACGAAATTCCCGCCGCACAAAGGGGCTTGGCCATGGTGTTTCAGTCCTATGCCCTTTATCCCCACATGTCCGTTCAGCAAAATCTCTCCTTCGGACTGGAAAATCTGCGTATGCCGAAAGATGAGATCAAACAACGGGTGAGTCGGGCTGCCCGCATGTTACAGATTGAACAATTGCTGGAAAGACGTCCGGGCGCCCTTTCCGGCGGACAACGTCAACGGGTTGCGATTGGAAGGGCAGTTGTCAGGGAACCAAAGATTTTTCTTTTTGACGAACCCCTCTCAAATCTCGATGCCGAACTGAGGGTTAAAATGCGGGTTGAAATTGCATCCCTCCATCAGCGCATCAGCAATACCATGATCTACGTGACCCATGACCAGATTGAAGCCATGACCATGGCCGACAAGATCGCAGTCTTGAACGACGGTCGGATGGAGCAATTTGGCAGACCGCTGGATATTTATAACAGACCCGTTAACCGCTTTGTAGCCGGATTTATCGGTTCACCGCGAATGAATTTTCTGCCGGGAGTCATTAAGGAGATTCAGCCGGATCATCTGGTTATTCAACTCAAAGAAGGACAACCCGTATCCGTTTCAGCCTCGCCCGATGGTTTTCAAATTGGGGACAAGGTCGATTTTGGATTCCGACCCGAGCATATCTCTATCACATCTCCCGAAAATGGTGATTTCAAAGCTTCCGTAACCGCTGTTGAGCAGTTGGGCGGAGAATCCTACCTTTACTGCAACCTGTCTGAATCCGAGCAAGTGACTATCCATATGCAGGGTCAGACGGAGATCAGTCGGAATGATACTATCGGCATTAAAACCGATGAAAAACAAACGCATGTCTTTCACTCCAAAACAGGGCTGGCAGGCTTGAAATCGCAGGAATAGTGAAAAGATGCGGCAGTTCAAAGCTAAACTTTCCCCACAGAAGACGGATATCGGGATTGAGGGCTCATTGGAACCGGAATGGAGGTTCCGGGTGGATGTGCTTGAACACTGGCTGATCCGGGTAAGCTTGTCTCCGGACGAAGGATTAGCCGTTGATCGCACTTGGATGATCGCTCCCGAAGGTGATACTCCCTGGGAAGGAAACCCCAGGCTGGTGACCAAAGGATTCTCTTTACCCGAGTTTAGTTACAAGAACCGGAATGACCGGGTAGAACTGGAAACGAAGCTGCTACGCATTGAATTGAATCCGGATTCATTGGGCCTTTTGATTCATCAAAGACAAAATGATAGTTATTCAGAGGTGTTGAACGACCGTGAGACCGGTTCCTACTACCTGACGAATCGTGGTAAAGCAGTTCGCCACTATCAGGACATTTCAAATGGCGCCAGGCACTTTGGGCTTGGAGATAAAACAGGTCCCCTTGATCGTACCGGGCGTCGCTTTCGACTTCTGCAGCTTGACGCATTGGGTTTCAATGCTGAAACCAGTGATCCCCTGTATAAACATATCCCTTTCCTCGTTGTCCAAAACAGCTCCGATAACAGTGCTGTAGGACTGCTATACGACAGCATGTCGGAAATGGTGTTTGACCTGGGTTGTGAGCACTCAAACTACCACCGGCGTTATCGAAATGTGGAAGTTGCTGAAAGAGGTCTGGTTTACTATGTTATCGCCGGCCCCCGGATTGCATACGTGCTTCGTCGATTGAGAAAGGTCATTGGAAGGCCCCATCTGCCTCCTCGCTGGTCCATGGGGTTCGCCTTCACTTCCATGCACCACGCCGACGCACCCCGTGCACAAAAGGTTATAGAGGATTTTGCCGATCGTTGTCGAAAAGAAGAGATCCCGATCAGCACCATTCATTTCGGTTCCGGCTACACGACGCGGAAAGGGTTGCGTTATGTTTTTACCTGGAATCGCAGCAAGTTCCCCGATACGTCTTCCATGTTTTCCGGATTAAGAAAATCGGGCCTGCACACAGTCGCCAACATCAAACCCGTGTTGTTACTGGACCATCCGGACTATGCAGATGCGGCAGCAAACGGATATTTTATACAAAACGGTGACAATTCCCCGGCTGTTGGTCGTTTCTGGGATGCGGAGGGATCGTATCTTGATTTTAGCAATTCGGAATGCGTCAATTGGTGGCAGCAGCGAATAAGGGATAACGTTCTGGATGAAGGGTTTGACGCCGTCTGGAACGATAATAATGAAACCGAAATCTGGGATGAAACAGCCACAATTAAAGGATTCGGATCGCCAATTGCTGCTTGTGACAGCAGACCGCTTCAATCCTTGTTAATGACAAGGGCCAGTTTTGAAGCCAGTGTTGACAGGAATCCCGATTTAAGACCATTTACCGTTACACGGTCCGGTCCCCTGGGTATCCATCGCTACGCGGAAACCTGGACCGGTGATAACCAAACCAGTTGGCACACACTGAAATGGAACTTGTACAACGGGCTTTCCCTGGGACTTTCCGGAATTCCTTTCATAGGCCACGATATTGGCGGATTTGCCGGACCCAAACCCGACGCCGAATTGCTGGTCCGCTGGTTTCAAATGATGGCTCTGCATCCCCGTTGTATCATGAATTCCTGGAAACCCGATCTTAAGGAGCCTACCAACTTACCTTGGATGCACCCGAAAGTTACCGGGTTTATTCGCGATACTCTGAACCTTCGTTATCGGTTTCTTCCCTACCTCTATTCACTGGCTTACGAAGCCCATGTCATGGGAGATCCCATAATCAGGCCCCTGTTTTACGATTATGACGACGCGCAGTGTTATCAGCAATCAGAGTGTTTTCTGCTTGGAAAGGATGTCATTGTCGCGCCGATTGTACATCCCGGGATGGAAAAGGTGCCAGTCTATCTGCCTGAAAACATCCACGGCTGGTATGATTATCATTCGGAATTATGGTACGAAGGAGGTCGGACAGTCGAGTTGGAAGCAGAATTGGCTCGTCTGCCGCTGATAATTCAAGGCGGAGCGGTATTGCCCCAGGCTGCATCATGGGAAACAAACTCGCCCCATGATGCCAAAACTCTCCAGTTAACGGTGTACTCCCCAACGGGAAGCACGGATATAAAAACCAGGTTTTTTTATGATGACGGTCTGACCTGGAAATACAGGAAAACCGGCCAATCAATCATTAGGTGCGGACTGGTTTCTGATCAACAAAGAGTCCTCCTTTCATCAAGTCACTCATTTTCCGAACCTGGTGGTCCAAATCTCCAGGCCAAGTTTGTAGGGGCTGGAAAGCGGAATACCGAATTCATCGTCGATTCAAAGCTTCCTTAAGAGAATAGAATTGATCCCGAAAGGCTGACAGGGAAGTTGGCTCAATTCCGATCTTTAGTCATCCCGGTTGCGTGTTTTCCTTCCCATTTACTGCTTTAAAATCTTATGTCCAACCGAATCATTTGCGGGTTCTTCTGAAAAAAGTGAAGATAGCTATACATTATCGATGAAAAAGCCTCTATAATACGCTTGTTCTTCCATTAAGATTTTACTGATGCGATGGTGTTGAAAGTCGGAAAATAAAAGCCATCGGGAGTTTTTTCAACCTGATTTCAAGGTTTGGAAACCATGAACTATTCACCAGCGGAATCGCGATATAATACCATGCTCTATAATTGTTGTGGTCGTAGTGGTTTAAAGCTGCCGGCCATTTCACTAGGTTTGTGGTACAATTTTGGAGGGATTGACCCGCTTGAAAACTGCCGGGCCATGTTGCGACGAGCCTTTGATCTGGGTATCACTCATTTTGATCTGGCTAATAATTACGGACCACCGCCAGGATCCGCGGAAACAACCTTTGGTCAACTGTTTAAACAGGATTTTGCTCCCTTCCGGGACGAACTGATCATTTCAAATAAGGCCGGATATGAAATGTGGCCGGGCCCATATGGCGATTGGGGATCACGTAAATACCTGGTTGCCAGTTGTGACCAGAGTCTGAAACGGACAGGTCTGGACTATTTTGATATTTTTTACAGCCACCGACCCGATCCGGATACGCCTGTTGAAGAAACCATGGGAACCCTGGATTATATCGTCCGAAGCGGCCGGGCCTTGTATGCGGGAATATCCACCTATAGCCCGGAACAAACCCGCAGGGCAGCACGGGTTTTGAAGGAAATGGGAACCCCCTGCCTTATTCATCAGCCACGGTATAATATGTTTGACCGCTGGATCGAAGATGAGTTGCTTACTGTGTTGGAAGAAGAGGGTATCGGCTGTATCTGCTTTAGTCCATTGGACCAGGGCATCCTGACCAATAAATACCTGACCGGAACACCCGAGGATTCGCGTTCAGCTAAATTAGAGCATAAACTCCACTGGGGTGATGAAGTGACACCCGAAAGGGTGGCAAAAGTGCAAAAATTGAATGTGATCGCCAGGGGGCGTGAACAGTCGATGGCCCAATTGGCGATTGCATGGGTGCTCCGTCAACCCAACATTACCTCCGCCCTGATTGGGGCCAGTCGTGTCAGCCAGATTGAAGATTGTGTGTCTGCAATCGACAAACTCGATTTCTCCGGGGATGAGTTGCAAGCTATTGATAAAATTCTGATGAAATAGTTGGGTCGGTTTAGCGAGAGTTTAGTTGATTCAGGCATGCAGATGCACAGGGGACAATCCTGAGTGAATCCAGACGAACCGATTAGGTAACAGGGGCAGAAATAGCCTTATCAAAAGATCAATCTATTTCTTCTTCGATTTTTTATTTTTCTTCCCCGGCTTCTTTTTCTTTGGGTTTCGTTTAATGACACCAAACTCTTTCTTTTGCTGAGCCAGTTCAACCACCACCCTTCTACCGGCATATTCCGCATTTTCAAATCCCTTGATGATGCGATCAGCATAATCGGAATCGACCTCAAAGAACGCAAATTTCTTCATAATTTCAATTTTGCCGATTTCGATATCCCGCTTTTTGGTATTCTCATTAATCAGGCCAATCAGGTAGGCTGGTTCAAGTCCGTCCTGCGATCCGGAGTTGATAAAGAAACGGGAGAATTCCTGGTTGTGCGTTGTTTTCGACTTTTTCTTCTTTTTACTTTTTTTAGCTTTTTGCAGGATGTTCAAATCCGGAGCGTCTTTGTAAAAATCGAGGAAGTGGTTGAATTCCAGAGAGACAAAGTGCTTTATCAACTCCTCGCGGGATAACCAGGACAGCTTTTTGTAAATAACCGGCAGGAATGGCTCAATCTGCTTTTCATCAACAGCTACCGTTTCCATCTTATCGATCAGCCGAAAAAGCTGCTTTTCACAGATTTCAGTTCCGGAAGGAATCAGCTTCTGCTCAAACGTCTTGCGGATCTTTTTTTCAATCATCTTGATCTTTCCTTTTTCCCGGCTGTGAATAATGGTAATGCAAACGCCTTTCTTCCCGGCCCTTCCGGTTCTGCCACTGCGATGAATATAGGTTTCGCTTCCGTCCGGCAAATTGTAATTAATGATATGGGTAAGATCGTCCACATCCAGACCTCTGGCTGCAACATCAGTGGCCACCAGCATCTGCAGGTTTTTAATGCGAAATCGATTCATGACGTGATCCCGCTGAGATTGAGAAAGATCTCCGTGTAGAGCATCGGCGTTGTATCCGTCACCAATCAACTTATCCGCCACTTCCTGGGTCTCCTTTCGGGTCCTGCAGAAAACAATACCATAGATATCGGGATTGACGTCAGCGATTCGCTTCAGGGCATTGTATCGATCACTTGCATTGACCATATAGTAGACATGGTCAACCGTCTCGGCCCCTACATTCCGCCTTCCCACGGCGATCTCAATGGGATCGTTCATATAGTTATCGGCGATTTCGGCTATTTCCCTGGGCATTGTTGCCGAAAAGAGAAGGGTTTGGCGGGAATCCGGTGCTTCTGCCAGTATGGCATTCAAATCTTCCTTGAATCCCATGCTGAGCATCTCATCAGCTTCGTCCAGCACGATGGTATTAATCGACTTAATAGTGAGTTTTTTTCGTTTAATCAAATCCCGCAGGCGCCCGGGAGTCCCGACAACAAGATGGACACCTTTCTTCAGTCCCCGGATCTGGTTTTCTATACTGGCTCCGCCGTACAGAGCCAACACCTCTATCGCATTTGAGTATCGGGCATATTTGGTTATATCATCTGCCACCTGAATGCAGAGTTCTCTGGTTGGTGTGAGGATGAGGGCCTGAACTTTCTTTTGGCCTGATTCGATCAAATGAACCAACGGCAGGCCATATGCAGCGGTTTTTCCGGTTCCTGTCTGGGCAATCCCCACTAGGTCGGAACGATGATTCAGCATGGCTGCAATCACTTTTTCCTGGATGGGCATAGGCGCTTCAAATCCCAATTTCCTGACGCCTTTGATAATTTCTGGTTTGAGACCGGTATCTTCAAAATTCATGATCTTTTCCTTGAATGGGTTAATTAGCTTTGAATTGCATCGAAAACACCGTTTTTTCTCTCAAATATTCACAGATCATCCTCATGGGTTTTACCGTTTACGGTTCGGAACATGACGATCGATATATCTCGGGATTGCATTTCCGGTAATAAACGTAACGAACCTGTCTGGAAGAGGGGATTGATAGGTGAAAACCACTAAATGTCGATTAGGTGCAGCTTGAGTAATATCATACCAATTGCCTGCTGTTTTAAACCTATTAATCGCTGAGATGTGGTAAAGGTTTTCAGCAAAAAAAAAGCCTCCCAAAGGGAGGCTCTATATACCGAATTGGCTGATGAAAACTGATTCGGTGATATCTCGTCTATTTCTACTTGACAGATACGTCTGTCGCAGCGGGGCCTTTCGGACCCTGTTCGATTTCAAAGGTTACACGATCGCCTTCCTGCAGGGATTTGAAACCGCTGCCGTTGATGGCTGTATGATGAACGAATACGTCGTCACCACCGTCTTGTTCAATAAAACCGAAGCCTTTGCTGTCGTTAAACCATTTAACTGTACCTTCTACCATTGTGGATACTCCATTTTTATTATTTTACCTAACTGCCAGCATCCACTTATGTTACAAATGGTACTTTCAATCAGATTAAGATCAGCCCAACAGGAGCCAATCAAATGATCGAGTTTTAACACTCAAAAAGACAGCATAGCAGATATCGCCAGGAAAGATCACTCTTATGATTTTAATAGTTCAATTAGCTGTTCCAAATCATTATTCCATCAAACCACATTAAAAATGGGACTCTCCCCATCTTGAATAATCCGGGTTATATAACAAGTAATCCCGATGTCCGGGCGAATTGCAGGTCATTAACCAGGAGCTTAATAAAAGAGGAGAACGAAAAAGAGGGAAATCCGATATAAGTGAGGTTTTGTGCCTGGCTCATTGCACCGTTTTATAACGGAAGGAATGATCCTGTGTGATTATTCTGTGTACTCAAAAGCGCCGATATCAACGGTGTCGGACCGGGTATTACGATTGAAATCGATGGTTATGGAAGGAGAGGTGGCAATGCCGGCGTCGACCGCGATGCTTGTTGAGGTTAGGTTAAAATCCGAAGTGGCCTCACTGGAATACCCCGGATCTCCGGTTTGCCTGCCGGATTCTGAGGCATATGCTTCGGGATCTGCCGAATATAAATTGTTAGCCAGGCTGAAATTCCCCGTGGATCCCCAACTGGTGATATGATCTCCGCTGACATCCACGATATTGTTGTAGATATAAACCTGCACATCACCGCCATAGTCCTCCAGCAGCAATCCATTGTCCACCTGGTAAATCGTATTATGGGCGATCAGGGTATGGTAGAGGTCGGATCCGGCCACCCGTATGGCATAGATATCGTTATCGGACACCGATTCATTGTAGAGAAGATTGTTGAAAACATATACATAACTATTGGTACCGCTGATGTTGATGAGGTAGTTGGTTAACAGATTATCCCTCCCGATATTTTTGAAGGTGTTATTGTATACCATAGTGTAGGTTGCCGAAGAGCCTATGTTGACCACACCGTTCTCCGGACTTTCCAGGTCAAACTCTTGAAATGTGTTCCCTTCAATGACGGTCCCGACATTATAGGAATTGATATCGACTGCATTGTCGAGTTTTGCATAACCTTTTGAACCGCTAGTGTATATGGTATTGTCCGTGACATGGGTGAAGTAAACCTGATTACTGGGCTGAGGATACCCGGCATAGCCAATTTGAACTCCGTCACTTGGAGTATTGTAGATGGTATTTGCGTCGATGGTGTTATAGCGTGCCGGTTGGTTTTCACTTCCTGCCAGTTGAACGCCGGGTGCATTCTCCCGACCGGTAGTCCCCATATTGTATATTTTGCAGTTGCGAATGGTATTGTAGCTGGAGTTCTGGATTAAGACGCCGGGACTGTACTTGGAGGACCTGAATTCAATACTATCGACAATGGTATACTGAATCGGGCTGGCTGTGCGGGGATCGGAATAGACCCCGACATATAAAACACCTTCAATATCGGATTCGCCGGATGCATTAACGATGACCCTCTGATCATCCGGTGTTTGGGATGCGTTGATGAAGACGATGGGTTGGCCGATACTGGCCGAGAGGTCATAGGCATTTCCTGCAGAGCTGCTTTCGTCCACGAAGGGGGCCCCTTCCACTGTCACCTGACGACTGGCGGTTGTGACGCCGGTAATTTTATAGACACCGTTATTTCCCTCCATACTTCTGAAGACGTATAAGTAATACTCATCAATGTCATTGCTGAGATCGATGGAGGAAAGATCAACAGAAGTATTGTTGAAGGTCAGGGTGTTGGTATCGGAGACGGAAACATCGTATTGAATCGAGACGATCTCATCACCGGAAACATTGAGACTCGGCGCTTCATTATATGTCCCCGGGTAAACCAACACCAGGGCACCTGCCTGAAGAGTGCTGCTGGCCATGGCTTCGGATATGGTTTTCCAGGCTGTGTCAATGGTCAGCCCGTCGCCTGACTCGTCCGCCCCTGAATAGACATAGTATTTATCAAGAGCATTGGTCTCAATCACCGTCACATCGGAAACAGCTATTACAGACGATTCAATTTTGACATTCTCGCTGTCGGAGGCTCCACAACCGACAAGAAAGATCGAAAACAGGAGATAGAAGACCCTCCAACCGATTTTTCCTACCAGATTTGAATATGAATAGTTGGAATTCATTGATGACCTTACCCAGCTTTGCACCCTTTTTCAAAACCCGGGTGATCAGTTAACTCTCTCGTTTTTTAACGTTTTCAGCCGAAACTTAATCCGTTCATTTTGATATGCAAAATGCAAGCACAACTGGGTAACATGGAGGCATTCATTTATGATTTTTTATACTATGGCCTATCGGTTTAAAATGTTGATTTTGTACTCGTCCATTATGCCGGTTTTTACATTGAATGTATCAAACAAGGAAAAACACACAATCAGAAATCTTTTTGGAATTACCAGGAATACCGAACGAAATGAAACAACAATTATGAATTACCCGGAATCCGAAACCTCATATCAAATATGCAGACAATTCCGGATTTGTGTAATGAAAATGACCATAGAGGCTTAAGATTGTTTTCAATATGTTATCGATATAAGGTGTTTTGCAGTTTCCGGGTATTGTCTTCAATAAGTTGCTTAACCATTGCTGGTCCCGGATAGACAGATTACACCCGATTTTATACTTTATAAAGCACCGGCAGGAAAGAATGGCACTGATTGTTTTAATTCAAAAAGAGATGAAACAACTGAGAATCGGATATGAGTCCAACAAAACAAGACAAGCTACAGCTTAAAATCGCCAAGAAACAGGAGAAGAGTTACCAGAAACAGGTACAGATCATCGAGGGTGCCCTGCAGGTGTTTGGTGAGAAAGGATATGAAGCGACGACAATTTCCGAGATCTGTAAAAAGGCAAAAATATCCGATGCCACTCTCTATGAATATTTCAACTCAAAAGAAGATGTTCTCTTTTCAATTGCCGAATACTATACCGGGGCCGAGATCGGGAAACTGAAAGAGATTAACCACTACATCCACAATACCAGGGAGCGAATGAGAATGCTGATCCAGGCACATCTGGAGTTTTATGAAAACAATCCCCTCTATTCCTCCGTGGCCCTGTTAACATTGAAAGGAAATCGCCGTTTTGTACAGTCCGATGCTTACAAGGTGGTCAAAGAGTCTGCCCGGGCCTTTGTCGATGTTTACCAGGAGGGTGTGGACAAAGGCATTTTCCGATCCGACCTGGACAAATACCTGGTGCGCAATATGATCCTGGGATTTATCGAGCATCTGGTCATCCAGTGGCTGCTTGTGGGGAGACCTGAAAAAATCTCCCCATATCGGGATACCATTTTCGAGATGGTAATGCGTTCGATCGAGATCGAGGAAAATTAACCGGCGAGGCTCAATGTCACCTTTTCAACCCGTTCAATATCCCTCTGGTAGAAGAAGGAGCCTGCGAAAAACAATCCTGCGGCGATAACAGCAAATACCGGTAAAAAGGTCATGGCAGTCTGAATATTGGTCCTGTCTGACAATTGTCCAACGAAGATCGGCCCCAGTGAACTGCCCAACAGGGTCTGAACCACAACGCAGAGACTGTAGGAGGTGGCCCTCAAGCCCGGGTGAATCACGTCCTGTGTAACAGCCTGTGCCGCCGGAACAAACATAATCGCCGTCATTCCGCCCAGGAGCAGGACCACAAACTGTATCGAGTCCCTCAGGAATCCCAACGCTATAAACATAAGCAGGGCTGTGGTCAACGATGAAATTGCCGGAAAGAGAAGCCTGGCATTTCCTCTTCGTTTGAACCAGAGGTCCGTCAGAAATCCCCCCAGGGGTGCGCCGATGATAGCCATTAGCATAATGCTGCTGGCTTTGAGGCTGGCTTTATCCATGGGAAGCTCGTAAAGCCGGTAAAAATAGGTGGGAAGCCAGCTTAGCAGGGAAGTTGTCACAAAAACATTCCCGGCAAAACCGAGATAGGTCAGGATCAAAGACGGGGTTTTTATAAACCTGAGCCCGATGGCTTTATAATCCGTTTTCTGATCACCTGTTGAACTTTTTTTCTGGCTAAGATCGACGGTCTGGTAGTCTTTAACGAAAAAGAAGAGAATAGCAATAAAAAGCCCCGGCAACGCGACAATCCCGAAAGCATTCCGCCATCCGAAATGAGTAGCAATTAGTCCGCCGAGCGTGATTCCGACAGCACTTCCCAGTGGAATTGCAGAATTCCAGATACCCATCATGACGGCCCTTTTTTTCTCCGGGTAGAGTGCGGAAATAATGGCTGCCCCACCCGGGGCATAGGCTGCCTCGCCAATACCGATGGCGACCCTCATACTGAAAAGCTGGGCAAAATTTCTGGTGAAGGCACAACCCATGGTAGCCAGGCTCCAGAAGACAGCCATCAGCCCGATGCTCTTTTTACGGCTCCACCTGTCGATCAAAATCGAGATAGGAAAGGCGAAGGCAAACTGCGCCCAATAAACAGCCGATACGAACATGCCGCATTGAGTGTCCGTCAAGCCCCATTCCTGTTTTAGATAGGGGAAAAGGGAGACAATAACCAGGCGGTCGATGTAATCGAACATGAAGAGAAGAAAAAGTAGCAGGAAAACATAGTGAGAATATCGTTTGGAATGCAGGTAACCATTTGAGTTTGTCATCTCAGTCATTTCAATCACTCTATTATTTAGCCGGTCCGGTAAATGACTACTGCCACTCGATAAGGATGATAAAGGGTTGTATTGTCGGAAGGTTCAGTTTTTTGGCCTGAACAGAAATTTCAACCAACCGGATATCTTTTCAGTCGGTGAGCGACCGAAGAATCCTTTTGCCAGGCCCATCACCATAATCTCGGCACCGGAAGGATAGGGCATCCAGAGATCTTTACTGGCTTTTGGCGATTGCATGATGCTTTTGGGAGCAACCCAGTTGAAAAAAGCCTGTTCTCCCGAAAGCCTGCCCACTCCTGAGTCCCCTTCACCCCCGAAGGGCAGGGTGGCACATCCGCCGGATTGAACAGCATTGTTGATCATTACATGACCACCTTTCAATTGCCGGCACATTGCCTTGGCTTTTTCGGTATCGCGACTCCAAACGCTGGCGGCCAGTCCGTATTGGGAATCATTGGCGAGTTGGATCGCTTCTTCATCATTTTCATACTCCATGATGGGGAGAAAGGGACCAAAGGTCTCTTCCCGCATCATCAGCATTTCGTGATTCATACCGCTGAGAACCGTAGGCAACCAGACACGGCCTTTACCGACTTCTACGGCTTTACCTCCTGCCTCCAGAACAGCCCCCTTGGAAATGGCGTCTTCCGTATGTCTTTTATAAATTTCCTCTTGTTGCGGCCAGGTCATAGGCCCAATATCATAAACGGTTGCAGTGCCGTCGCTTAATTTCAGTTGATCAACCCACTTGAGAATGTGCTCTGTAAGCGACCTGGCAATGCTTTTATGCGCGTAGATTCTCTCAGTTCCATTGCAAACCTGCCCCGAGTTAAAACAGGTACCGTTGACCAGTCCCCTTGCCGTGTGTTCCGGATCTGCATCGTGTCGGACAATGGCCGGATCATTCCCTCCCAGCTCCAGAACATACGGAATCAGGCGTTTGGCTGCCCTGAGGGCTACTTCCCTGCCGATACGGGTCGATCCGATGAAACAGACGGCGTCCGAGTGGTCAATCACTGCCTGTCCGGTTTCTCCGTAGCCATGGACCATTTGCACCAGGCCATCAGGGACACCAGCTTCATGGAACAGCCTTTTAATCATTTCCCCAATCATGGGTTGGAAGGGAGAGGGCTTTTGCAGGACTGCGTTACCTGAGGCCAGGGCGGGCAGCATATGTTTGATTCCGGATTCAAAAGGGAAATTCCAGGGGAGGATGAATCCTACAACTCCCAAGGGCTCATAAACGATGTTGGCTTTTGATCCCACAAAAAAGGTGGGGCTGACCCTGACACCTTTGCCAAATTTGGTCGCCGTCTTGGTATGAAGTTTTATATTGCCGGAAATGGGGAGAATCATTCCCATGGCTTCACTTCTTGGTTTCCCGTTTTCATCGGATACGATGGAAGCGATTTCGTCTGCCTGATCCAGCAAAATGCCAATGAGATTGTTGAGAATACGGTTTCGCTTTTCCACACCCATGTCCTGCCATTCTTTCTGAGCTATTCGGGCTTTGACAGCCGCTTCTTTAACGTCATCAGCACTGCTTTGCCGTACCCTGCCCAGAATTTCGCCGGTCACAGGATTCCTGGATTCAATATAATTGTTTTCCGGCACTGGATCCTGAAGATTCATCTTTACCTCCAATAGGTTGGATATAGCGATAAATAGTCAAATAAGCCTATGCTCGCAGGCTCTGCAATCAAAATTGTTCTAAAGGCGGTTCTCCTTCATCAGCCATTGGTAGCAATCCTGAAGCATTTTACTGAGCGCGACGGGTTGATAATTAAGCTCACCGATCGCTTTGGCCGAGCTGCAAATCAAATCGGAACTCACCAGCAACGCTTTCTCCGGTGTAACATCCGGATCTCTGCGGGTCAGCATGGAAACCCAGAACGAAATCCTGCCCAAAAACTTCAGCACAAATGCGGGGGTAGCTTTAGCAGGGGTCTTTTTTCCCAGCAACCGGCCGATTTCATTTACAAACTCCAACCAAGTAGCATCGGCCCCGCCCAGAAGATAGCTGTGACTCTTTCTGCCTCGCTCAAAGGCCGAAAGATGCGCTTTTGCCACCTCCCGGACATCGCAGAACGTGGCGCTTCCCGGTGGAACACCCGCCAGCTTGTTGTTTTTGATCATGGGGAAAAATCGGGAAAAGCCGGAAAAGTCATAAGGACCTATGATATTGGCCGGATTGAGAATGACAGCATCAAGCCCGTTTTCGATGCCTTTCCTGACTTCCAACTCCGCCAGTCTTTTGGTATGGAAATAGTTAATCCAGTAACCCTCGGCCGTTGACTCGGTATCTTCGGTTATCTGTCTTCCCCCGGGCTGAAAACCGAAGGCAGATATACTTGAGGTGTAGATGAAGCGCCCTGCCCTCTTTGCCAGTGAAGCATTTACCAGGTTGCAGGTTCCTATAACATTTATCTCTGTTTGACGCTGATTTGCCAATTGCCAATGGTTGGTATCCCCGGCCAGATGGAAAACCGCATCGGTTTCGTTTGGCATGGCGTCCTCGCAGGATGCGGAATTCGTAATATCCCCGGGAACCTGTGTCAGGTATTGATAGCCGGCGAAGGCTCCAGGTAGCGGAGCCAAATCGAAGACCGTGATTCTCCAATTACTCTCCATCAAAATCTCAAGCAGATTCAGACCCAGGAATCCGGCTCCTCCGGTAACGAATGCTGTTTTCATTTCTGCTTTGGTTCCAGTTGCCTCTGTTTCAGATTATCTTCCGCCTGTTGACGGTAAAACTCGTGAAGACCGGTCTTGCGAAAGATGGATGTCATTATCGGGGGATGAATGGCATCCAGGAGCATCATGGGCAGGATAGAATTGGGATTTACAATCACCTCCTGCAGGTCATTCCTGATCGCTTTGATCACCGCTTTTCCCACCTCTTCCGGTTTACTTTCACCCGAAATTTTCGGAGCTTTTTTATTGTAAACGGCAAACATCCCGGCTTCAGAGATAAATCCGGGACAGACAACGGAAGCACTGACCCCGGTATCGCGAAGTTCAGCCCTAATGCTGCTGTTCCAGGCGATCAAACCGGCTTTGGTTGCCGCATAGGAAGCGGAATAGGGTTGTCCCTTCTTCCCGCCCAGGGAAGAGATGGTGACAACATGCCCGCTTCCTTGCCTGATCATTTCCGGAAGCACCATCCGTGTGAGTTGCAACGGCGAAAGCAGGTTGGTTTGAATCAATTGATCGATATCCGCATGTCCCAGGTCGACAAAAGAGCTGACCCACTCCACACCCGCATTATTAATCAACAGATCGATACGCTGATGTTTTTTAATTACAAACTCAACCAGGTTTTTCCGGGCTTCACCATCGTTGATATCCGCCGGAAAAACAGAAACTTCAACAGAAGCCTTTTTCAGTTGGTCAGCAACTTTTTCCAGCTTTTCCAGAGACCGTGCGGAAAGAATTATATTGACCCCCTCGTGTACCAGGCTTTCAGCTATATACGGTCCCAACCCCATTGAACCACCGGTCAACAAGACCGTCTTCCCTTCCAAGTTTTTCATGTCGAATGATGAATTTTAGATTATCATTTAGCCCCAATTGCCCAGTCAGCGCCAAAATATCACCTTTTTGGCGTTTGTTGGAATTGCATGAACTTATTCTGTTTTTTCGACAGGCATTACTCAGCCAAGGCAGATAGTCTTCCCATAATTGTTTTGGCTTCAGCGATCATGGAATCGACAGCTTCCCGCACACTGATCACTTCATCGACCAATCCCCCGATCTGCCCGCAGTATACCGTACCCTCTTCGCAATCTCCTTCCACACAGGCCATGACGGATCTTCCCCCGCCAATCATCTCCATTAGCTTTTCCGGAGCCATTCCCTCGTTTTCCGCCTGTACAATTCTTGAAGTCAGTTGGTTTTTAAGAGATCTGGTCGGTCCGATGCTAGTACGGCCGGTAATACAAGTGTCTCCTGCCTGGCTATTGATAATGGCGTTTTTGACATTGGGGTGAGCGGCCGATTCCACCGTGGTGGCGAATCGCGTTCCCATTTGCACCCCCCGGGCTCCAAGAGCCAGTGCAGCGATGAGGCCTTTGCCGTCCGAAATCCCCCCTGCCGAGACAACCGGGATGTCTACAGCCTTTACAACCTGGGGTACAAGAGCCAGTGTTGTTAACTCATCAAATCCGTTGTGTCCGCCTGCCTCAAAACCTTCGGCAATAACGATATCCACCCCGGCCTCCTGGCACTTGACTGCAAACTTGACTGACGAGACCACGTGCAAAACCTGACAGCCCCTGTCCTTGATCATGGCGGTGTATCGTTTGGGACTACCCGCCGAAGTGGCGATTACGGTGGCGCCGTTTTTGATTGAACAATCTATCATCTCCTCGGCATCGGGTCTGGCGAGGGGAATATTGACGCCGAAGGGTTTACTGGTCTGCTGCCTGACCTCGGCTAATTCGGAGACAATTTCCTCAGTTGACATACCACCGGCTCCCAGCAATCCAAGGCCGCCAGCCTCCGAGACCGCTGCCGTCAACTTGCTTTTGCCCACCCAGACCATACCTCCCAGGAGAATGGGGTATTGAATTCCCAACAGGTCACATACTTCCGTTTTAAACATCTGTCACTCCTTATTTAACGTTGCTTCCAATACTTTTTCTTGCCAGATCTTTGTACATATCAATGGACGCTTCAAGACCCATCATCATCTTCTGAGCGGCAAAAGATCCTTCTGCATGGATGGTCAGGGTTTCATGGTAACCATGAAAATCACTTGCGATAATATGGTGAGCGTAACTCATCAGTTTCAGACGCTCCTCTGCCGTATATCCGTTAGCGCCCCCTAGGCTTTTCTCCAGGTAGGGTCTTAATTCGGGATTCTGCCAATCCTGGTAGGTAGGTTGCGTCACCAGGAGTCCGCCACAGAGATCCTGAATATTCCGCACGTATTCATGAAAGTTCGAGGCGAAGTAAAGTTTGGCGATATTGGCGGTTAAGCGGTCCGCGACGTAATATCCCGTATTAAAGAAATTCTCGGGCTTGGCGATGGCTGCCTGGGCCAGGGCTTTGGTTGTTTCAACATACTTGATCATGTTTACAAAGATCTCTTTGACGTGGGATGCCTTCTCGATTCCGTTGGCATCGGCTATCAACATTCCCATCCCGGCCATTCGCTCGATAATCGGTATTTTGTAGCTGACGGCGGTGAACCTGTGAAACGCTGTGAAGGCATATGCCAGGGCCTGGGCAAATTGCCATTCCCCATTCATGAAAACCCGCTCCTTGGGGATACGGACATTATCGAAGACCAATAGCGATTCAACGTGGGCTTTGTGAGGTTCCGGTCTCGGAAACAGGTATTTATTCTCATACCTGAAGTTAGGTCGGCAAACCTGCAGTATTCCTGGCGTGTTCAACGGAATGGCGAAGGCCACGGCATACTCTTTTTCATTCTCCGTGAGATTGCGGGTGGGAATGACAATCACCTCATCACAATATGCAGAAGCTGTAATATGGGCCTTGGTGCCGGATACAACAATCTCGTCATCGCTCTCATCGACAATACGCAGGTAGTAATCCGGGCTCTCCTGCTCGCTGGGACTTTTACTGCGGTCCCCCTTGGTATCGGTGACAGCTCCGGCCATGGAAAGGTCTTTGCGGGCGCAGTAATCACGATAGGAAATAATCCGGTCCCTATACGTTTTGTCATCCAACATACCGGATAGCGCCAACAGGGCATTGAGCAGATCCGTACCTACATCTTTGACAAAAGGTATGGCGCCACCTGCATAGCTGCAGGCTGTGTTCACCAGGTTAAATCTTTCTTTCACCGCTTCCGGCCGATCGGGAATATCAAAGTAACTGCTGATCTCCTCCCCGGTTTCCCGATCTTTCATAACTGCCAATGCCTTCATTTCCGGATCGTGCCCCATTTTAAAATCAAAGGCGGCGGTTTCAACCCCTACCTTGATATAGGGATCTTCAGTCACATCTTCCACAGAATTTCCCAACATGTAGACCTTTCTGCCATCCTTTAATCCTTCCTTATATTCTTCTTCTGTTCGTAGTGCCATAAGTTGCCTTTATTCTGAGATAAATAATTAGGTTACAGATCTTTTAAAATCAGAGCCAAGGTGAATACGTTAAAAAGATGTGATTGTTTTAAAGCGGTCTCATCATCTCCTTCAGTTCCGCCATGAAGTTTACATCTCCCTCAATTTTCAGTTTCCCGGTCATCACGGCCGTAATTCCGTCGATTTTACCGGTGGCGATATCATGATAGTCGCTGTCCCTGGCAACCACATAGACTCGCGGTTCCTTGAGAATCTCTTCAGTGAGACTCATGGCTTGGTCTTTGATAGTCACCGTCCACTTTCCACCTCCTTTTCCGGTGATATTGTAACTGACGGTGGCTTCAACACCTTCCGCTTTTTCCGGAATAAACCGATCCGGCATCCCCTCAAACAGATGTGCGACCGGCACCGGTTCGGCGTTCATCTCCTCTTTCAACTCGGCAATGAGATCTTTCTTAATCACTTTGCCAACCGGGTTGGTGGGGAGCGATTCCCTGAAGAGGAAGTTCTTGGGAACCTTGTATTCAGCCATTTTCTGCAGGCAGAACTCCTTCATCTCCTCGGGTGTTGCTGTTTCGCCCCGTTTCAGCACAATACAGGCTTTAGCCACCTGGCCGTATTTATCATCCGGTTCGGGAATGACGGCAACACCGGCGACCTTGGCATGAGTGCCGATAATGTTCTCCAACTCCTTGGGATAGACGTTGACGCCTCCCCGGATGATCATATCCTTTTTTCGATCCACGATAAAAAAGAATCCATCCTTGTCGCGGAAACCGAGATCACCGGTATAGAGCCAGCCATTCCTGACGGTGTCTTCGGTTGCTTCCCTGTTTTTGAAATAACCCTTCATCACCGTATCCCCGCGGGTGACGATTTCGCCGATCTCTCCGTCCGGCAGTTCCTGACCTTCAGGATCAAATATCCGCACTTCGATTCCCTGGATTTCCTTGCCAATGGAGCCGTATTTTCGGTCATCCAGGCGATTGGAGGTAATACCGCCGCTGTTTTCGGTAGATCCGTAGGCTTCCAGAATGGGAACATGGAATCTTTTTTCACATTCATCCAATTGTTCGGGAGGAATGGGCGCGGCACCGGACAGACCGAACTTGAGGGAGCTGGTATCGATGGTTGAGGCTTCCGGAATCCGCAACAGGATGTTCCACATGGTAGGGACGATATAGAATCCGTTAACCTGATATTTCTCTATGCACTCCCAAAACTCGTTTGCGGAGAAATTTCGTCGCAGAACAATGCTGGCTCCCATCACCATGCTGGGAATTGCCAGATCATTCAAACCACCCGAATGAAACAGGGGCAGAACGCAGAGAGTCTTATCACCGGCCACCGCCGGAACGAGGTTTATTTTGATCTCCGCACCGAATACCACCCCTTTGTGCGAAAGCATCACGCCTTTCGGTTTTCCGGTCGTCCCGGAGGTATACATCAAGGCGGCTGTATCTTCTTCACCGGGTGGTGAGATATTTCCCAGCCGCACCGGGTAAGATTTAATAATCGATCCCAGGGCGTCGTGGGGAAGATCAGTGTTCATGGATTCGGGCGTATTAACGATGATTGTCTCAACCGATGGGATTTTATCCCTGATCTCCCGGATAATGTCGAGATATTCAGGATCAATGATCAAAGCCTTAGGCTTGGAATCATTAACCAGGAATTCAACCTCGGGAGCCTGCCACCAGCAGCTTATCGGGCCTGCAGCCGCTCCTGTCTTCTGGATTCCCAGCAAAGCGTCAAAAAACCCGGGGCCGTTTCCCAGCATAAATGAAACGATATCCCCCTTGCCGATTCCTTTTTCGTGCAGGAAATTGGCAACCGCATTGGTTCGTTCATCAAACTCCCTGTAGGTGATCTGCTCGTCATAAAAAAGAAGAAAGGGAATATCGGGGAAAACCTCAGCATTGCGTTGCGCCACGGCAACTGTTGTTTTAATGGGAAGTTCCATTGCATCTCCTTTATCTCTGAATTTGATTGAAGCTACATCTCCAGCCAGCCGTGATCCTTATACCACTCCAGGGTTTCCCTTAAACCGTCCTCCGCCTTGGGGTATTTGAACCGGAAGCCGGTCTGCTTCAGTTTGGTATTATCCCAGATGCGATCATAATCCATGTAGCGGGCCGTCGCTTTCTCTACAACCGGCTTCTTTCCTGTAAATTTAGATGAAAACTGGGACAGCGCGGCTATAGTCAGCACAAGTCCCATGGGTAGGTGTTGGAGCTCTCTCTCTTCGCCCAGGATCTCTTTGGATAGAAATTTGAAGAATTGCGCAGAGGTAATTCTGGAATCGTCGGCAACGTTGTAAGCTTCACCAACGGTTTCCGGGAGATCGTATACATGAAGCGCTGATCTGCACATGTCCTCCACGTGCAGGAACGCTTCTGTTTTATCTCCCTTGCCGATAATCTGGATTTTCTTTTTATCCCTGGCCTGCCAAATGGCTTTAAAGGCATTAAACAAACCGTACTCGCTACGCTTGCCGTAAATGGCCGCCGGCCTGAGAATGGTTGCCTGCAGACCCTCTTCGCCGGCATAGCGCTGAACTACTTTTTCCCCTTCCCATTTGCTGACATTGTAGTTGTTCAGGGGTGGTGTCAGTTTTTCAGCTTCTTCGGTGACAGCTTGCCCGGATTTCCAGTCGTAGCCATAGACCCCGACTGACGACCAGTGAATGAATCGCTTTACTCCCGCTTTAACCGCGGCACTGCAAACATTCTCGACCCCGCCTACATTGATGGCGAAGATCACTTTATCGGGGGTTGAGTAGTTGTGAATCCCGGCCACATGGAAAACGCCCTCAACACCTTCCAGCAATCGATCAAGACCCTCTCTCCTGGTTAGATTCGAGGGAATGAATTCCACATCCATCGCTTCGTACATGGCGCTGTAATAGCGGCTGGAAACATCCGTAGCGCGAACCTTGAAGCCAGCCCTGACCGCTTCCATGACCATGTGGTGCCCGGTAAATCCCGAAGCACCAGTGACCAATACCAAACCTCTCTCTTTTTCCATCACCTCTCTCCTTTGCTATACAGGAGCGATGGATCACTTAATCCGTCGACTCCTTAGTAATGGATTTCATCACCATCTCGAAAATGGTGTCTCGATAAACGGATATCTTTTCAGGTCTTTTTACCAACAGCCATTGAATGGTAAGATGCTCAATAAAGCCCAATACCATGTTTCTTACCAGGTAAGGGTCCAGACCCTCCCTGTAGATCCCTTTCTCAATCCCTTCCTGAACCGCATCAACAATTGATCTGGCAGCGTCCCGGACAACCTGATATGCCGGTGATTTTAAAAAACTGCGGCTGCCCTTGAGATTGAGAAGCGCAACCGAGGAGTAGAGGGGGTGATCCTCATAAAACTCCAGGTAAGACTGGATCACCAGTCTCATTTTTTCACGGGTATCATGAATATAGTGTCCGACCTGTTGCATATTTTCAAAATGCTGTCGCGTGTAATGTTCTGCTATGGAAAAGAGAACATCTTCCTTGGATTGAAAATACTCATACAGGGTTGCGTCCGCAATTTTTGCCGATTTGCAGATAGCGGCGATGGTTGTTGCCTCAAAACCTTTCTCACCAAAGACCTGAAGCGCTCCTTCAAGAATCGCGATCTTTTTCAATTTGTTGCGCTGTTTACTGCTCGCCCTGGTTTTTTTGGGGTTCTCTATCTGCTTCATTCCATCCTGTTTTCATAATCGCATTGTGTTGTATGAGCAAAATATAGGTTTGTTATTCGGTATTGTCAATCAAAATCTTATAAGTAAAAGTTATTTTACGAAAAAATCTAAATAGTATTTATAATTTAATCGAAAATAGCAGGACGCTGATATGAAAATAGTCGATTCTCAATTGACATCTTTCTGATTTTGCGGATAGGGTGACAATGTCGGATACAAAATATCGTGTTTATCTGTCGCCAGGATATGAGAATTTTTTACCCAAGGGAGAGTACAAATGGATTCAAAGGTAATTCGTTATGAAATCAAGGATCAGGTTGCCATTATTGCGTTGAATAATTCTCCGGTGAATGCCCTGGACCTGCCCTGTTTTACTGAATTGAAAACAATAGTTGAAGATTTACAGAGAAACAAGGAAGCGCGGGCAGCTTTGCTGACGAGCGATTGCCCCGGTTTTTTTTCTGTGGGGGATGATCTGAATTCGCTTAAAGAGATCGACGAGGATCTGGTTAAACGCCAGCCGGAGGTCCATCAGCTATTTAATGCCTTTGAAGCTCTGCCCTTGCCCACTCTTGCCGCAATCAACGGACACTGCCTGGGAGGAGGATTGGAGCTGGCCCTGCTCTGTGATTTTAGATTTATGGCTGCGGGAGAAAGCAGGATTGGTCTGCCGGAAGTCAGGCTGGGGATGATCCCGGCTTTTGGTGGTACCCAGCGTTTGTGGCCGCTGGTGGGCAAAGGCAGGGCGCTGGAAATGATGATAAAAGGCTTGCAGATTTTGCCTGAGGAAGCGTTGGAAGCAGGTTTGATCAACCGGGTGATCGCCCCTGATAAGCTTTATGAGGAAGCTTTCGATTATTGTGTGCGGTTGGCACGTCAGGCAACCGGAGCCATTGCCAGAATCAAACAGTGCGTTAACACGGGAATCGCCTCCGGGATAAATGCCGGAATGAAAAAGGAATGCAATGCCTTTTTGGAAAATATCTTCACCGACGACGCCAAAGAGGGCGTTAACGCTTTTCTGGAAGGCAGGAAACCGCAGTTTGGCGGTAAATAGCCGGTATTGAAAAATTCCGGTGTTTGAGTCAGACAACTGCATTATCACCCGACCTTGGCTTCTTAGCACAGATCAATTTTAGGTTCTGTCAGTAAACCGTGAAGGAGTCCTCTTAACACTGATCCGATTGATATTATAGCCGTTTATTTCCCACATATACCGGTTTTTGTTAACGTGTCACGCTATGCAGGCGTAATGCGGGTCAGTTCCGCTCTATTAGCCGCTTTTCAGTAATGCCTTCCCTGCTTATATCTGTATTAATGCTGATTTTGATTTCGGATTGATTCATCAAAAATTCAAGATTTGACTGTCCGATGATGAGTTGGGTAACCGGAAGTAATCCTCGCTTCATAAAATCCCTCGTAAAACCAACAGAAATCTTTTTTCCGCCAGTTTTTCAATACTTTGTACATTTTTGTGATATGATGGCTATTTGACTGCAAATATATGTGAAGGATTTTACTTGACATTGGATTCTGTTTTCTTTAACGTAACATCAGTTTCATTATTGCAAACAAAAACGATTAGCACTGTGGCAAATTCATACGAAATAAATTCAATTTCCCGGGCAGCCGAGATTTTAAAGTTTTTATCTTTAGGGGTTGATAAACTGACGGATCTTTCACGACGCCTCGAAGTGAACAAGGCCACAGTTCACAGGATAATGAAGACTTTGGAGGCAAAAGGGCTTGTCTCTCAGGATCCGGCGACACGAAGATACTACCTGGGTCCTCGTATCCAGTCACTGGCAGAAAATCCTTTGATGGTTCACAAAATAGTCTCCCAACTTTCACTTCCGGAAATGGAGCGGTTGAGCGATTGTTTTGGAGAGACGGTGGTTTTACAAATCCGCCGGGGCGGTCAGAGGATTATTCTGGAGAAGGTGGTTGGAAGTCAGAGTATTCGTTACTTCCCGGACAGTGTTGAGACAACGCCTGTTTATGCAGGTGCCGGAGCAAAGGTATTGTTAGCAGAAATGGAACAGCCTGAATTGATGAGATTGCTGGATCGGCTTGAATTTACCAAAATCGGTCCTAATACGACAATCGGGAAGAACAAGTTGATTGCAGATCTTGAGACAATCAGGTCCCAGGGGTATGCAAGTTCAATTGGGGAAACGATTGAAGGAGGGGCTGGGATTGCGGTTCCGGTTCGCAACTATTCATGTCCTGTAGCCCTGGTTATTGTTGGTCCTGAAACGAGAATGATAGTAAACAGGGCGGATATATTGGAGGAGATGCTGAAAAGTGCTGCCATTATATCTGAAAAAATATCAACAATAACCGGAATTCAGAGTTTGTAGAAGTAAGCTGTTGTCACCGTATGCCAGAATGATTTCAGGTGTTTTTGGAAGAGGAACAGATGCGTATTATCAGAAGCGTCAGGAGTCTGAATGATTTGGTCCATACTTTTTGGTTCTTAGTGGTTATGTAAGTAATTACCTTGGAGGAAACTCATGAAGATCAGAAGAATAAAAAAGCAAACCATCACTATTTTTGCAGCATTGATGATAACAAGCCTGATGCTATTACCGAGCATTGAGGCCGCCCCTTACTACAAGGGAAAAAACATAACGGTTCTTGTCGGATTTAATGCCGGTGGCGGTACCGACACCACAGCCCGTATTTTTACCAAGTATTTCGGAAAGTACATCCCCGGAAGTCCTTCAGTAATTGTTAAAAACCTTCCCGGTGCAGGCGGTGTCAAAGCATTGAACCTGATTGCCGAAAAAACCAGACCTGATGGTTATACGCTGATTTTCCAGAATTGGGTACCTGTTTCCCAGTTGATAAAGGAGCCCGGAGTGCGTTTTGACTATAGCGATCTTACGATTGTTGGTGGTGCCCAGGGTCCTCCATTTATGCTTTTCGCAAGAACTGACGCAGTTCCAGGCGGTATAAAGAAACCGGCTGACATCAAAAATGCCGATAAACTTGTCTATGCCGGTTTGCGACCCTCAATACCGCTGGATATTTTTGGACGGTTAAGTCTTAATCTGCTGGGACTTGAGTATCGGTATGTGACCGGATACAGGGGAGCCGCCAAAGTTCGTGCCGCTATCAAACAGGGAGAAGCCAACATCACGACGCATGCCCTCAACGGTTACCGATCAGGTGTTGAACCTGCCATGGCAAAAGACGGGACAGTTACACCGGTCTGGTATTTCCAGAATAAGGATGAGCAGGGTAACTATTTTAAAAGCAAAGACATTAATGACATGCCTACCTTCATGGAGGTATACGAAGAGGTAAAAGGTGGAACTCCTTCCGGCGATCTCTGGAATGCATTCAGTGTGCTAAGGGGTTTATATTCAACCGCCAGTTGGTTCTTCTGGGGACCTCCCAATATGAATAAAGAAGCCACAAAAGAGCTACAGGAAGGATTCCAAAAAATGATGCAGGATCCTGAGCTGATAGCTGAATCGAAGAAGATCGCAGGTTTTGTTTTCAAGCCGGCTTCAACCAAAAACGTTCAGATGATGGTCGATGGGCTTGATGATATCGATCCGGATACGATTGCGTATCTTAAGAAGTTTATCGCTGACGCCACCAAATAGGAACACGGTTTCACCGGGGAGCTGAAGGCGATCATTGTCGTTACCAAGCCCCCGTTATTGGTAATATCGACAGCTTAAACTTGGGGAACATCTGAAAGTCAGAAACTTGATGACATTTGTGATTCAAAGAGTAGTCCTTTCAGGAAACAAAGACTCTTTGACGGCATTATGATTTTATCTTCCGGAGGTTTCTCAAGTGGCTAAATATAAACTTTGAAGAGCTGGCATATCATGATTGATAGCATGTTGACTGCCCTGACGATGGTCTTACAATGGCCGGCCATTGGTTTTCTGGTGCTCGGGGTTTTTATTGGCATTTGGTTGGGGGCGGTTCCCGGGTTGGGAGGAATCCTGGGACTTATTATTTTACTGCCTTTTACCTTTGGTATGGATTCTGTTTCCGCGATTGCGTTGCTGCTGGGGATGTTTGCGGTGGTAACGACTTCAGACACGATTCCATCCGTCATGTTAGGCGTTCCCGGAACCGGTGCATCTGCTGCAACGATACTGGATGGATACCCCTTGGCCAAAAAGGGTCATGCCGGGCGTGCGCTGGGAGCGGCTTTAACCGTTTCCATGTTTGGAGGCGTCTTTGGTGCCTTAATGCTGGGACTTTCCTTGCCGTTGGTCAAACCGATAATCCTGGCTTTTGGGTCCCCGGAGCTGTTTATGCTGGGTATTTTGGGATTAACGATGGTCAGTTCGATCAGCGGAAGGTCTATTATCAAAGGTCTCATCTCGGCACTAATCGGACTCCTTATCACAATGATCGGCTATTCCGATGCTGTGTCCATCCCTCGTTATTGGTTTGATCTGGATTACCTGCTGGATGGTATTTCAATCGTACCTGTTGCCCTTGGACTTTTTGCGCTCCCCGAATTATTGGAATTGGCGACAAAAGATGTCTCCATATCCCGTGTTCCCAAAGAAGGAACAAAGGGAGGTGGCATATTTGACGGCACCAAGGATGTCATAAAAAACTGGTGGCTCGCTTTAAAATCCAGTGCAATTGGCACTTATGTCGGCATGCTGCCGGGTCTTGGGGGAGAAATCGTCGGTTGGGCCGCATATGGTCATGCTGTCCAAAGCGCAAAGGACAAATCACAGTTTGGAGAAGGGGATATTCGCGGGGTTATAGCTCCCGAAGCTGCCAACAATGCCATGAAAGGCGGTGCTCTTATTCCGACTTTAGGGTTTGGTATTCCCGGCAATATTGGTTCGGCTATTCTACTGGGTGCATTAACCATCCAGGGAATACGTCCCGGACCGGAAATGCTGCTTGAAAAGGTTCATATTACGTTCAGTATTGTTTGGACCATTGTGATCGCCAATGTTCTTGCAGGATTTCTGTTGTTGTTCTGGTGCAAGCAAGTAGTGAAAGTTGCCTACATCAGGGGACATCTGATTGTGCCGGCTTCCATGCTTTTTGTTTTGATGGGAGCATGGATGAGCAGTGCATCCATTGGAGACTGGGTTGTCTGCCTGTCAATGGGAGCAATCGGTTATATTATGAAAAACGGAGGCTGGCCTCGACCGCCTTTATTGCTGGCAATGGTGCTGGGTCCTCTATTGGAAAACTCCTTTCAACTCAGTATTCAGACCTATGATAATTTTACGTGGCTTATAAGGCCGGTTGTCATGGTCATAATTGCACTGATTGGTATTGTCCTTTTTCTTTCGGCAAAAGGAATCGTTAAGACAAAAAAATCCAAATCGGGACCATCCCAGGGAGAAGGATCGCAGAAGAATCCGGCGGTTTCCCTGCCATTTACGGTTCTCCTTTTGGTGGCTTTCATCTACGCAGCAATCGCATCGCTCAAGTGGCCCAAGTTTGCTTGGGAGTTCCCGTTTGTTATCTCTTTTCCCGCAATTCTGCTTTTACTTTTTGCATTTTACAAAGACACGCGCGAGTATTTCGGCGAAAGGAAAGAGTTTCCGGACTTGCGGTCATATTTAGAAAGATGCACCCAAACCATTGATCTCGGCAATTCCCTGAAATTTTTCAGTTGGGTTTTGCTGATGATAACGGTCTCTTTACTTATCGGCCAGCTCATCACTGTCCCCTTGTTTATAGGAATCTACTTAAAAACATGGGGTAAGTATAGCTGGAAGTTTAGCATCGTATACGCTGCTTGCAGTTGGCTGGTTCTTTATGGTTTTTACGATAAGATTCTGCATGTTTTCTGGCATCAGCCATGGCTGTTTTAAAAGGTTTTGGCGAGTCATCGACACGCTATCAGTTTTAAATTCAGGATTTTGAATTTGGGTTTCAAGGAATCATGAATTAATTTATCAAAAGTAACTATTCAGTTGGTGTTGTGCCGAAGGTGTTGGTTTTTGGGAAACCAATAAATCCATTCCGGGAACTCCTTGAATCCGTCCCTTGCTGCTCGATGCCGCGTATCTCGCATCTCAGGTTCCCGAAAACCAACACCTTCGGCATTAAAGTCCATGATTCTGAATAGATACAATTAGAATAGCATAACCAGATTTTCAGGAGGTTGAAGTGGGTTATCCAACTATTTATCCAACCGGGGCCACAGTCTACGACCCCGACAAATGCTGGAACGGTTACACGGTCTTTCAAGCCAACCAGGTCGGGGCAACCATTATAGATATGAATGGTAACGTTGTGCGCCAAATACAAAAAATGCATGGTTTTCCCAACAAGTTGCTGCCCGGAGGGATACTGATGGGAAACCGGGGTCGAAGAAACGGGAAATATGGCTATCAGGACCAGAAAGATCTGATTCAGGTGGACTGGGAAGGCAATATTACCTGGAAGTTCGATCAATGGGAATACACGGAAGATCCCGGTGAAGATGCCGGTTGGATGGCATTACAACACCATGATTACCAGCGGGAAGGAAATCCTGTCGGATACTATGTACCCGGAATGGAACCACAGACCGATAGTGGAAATACAATGATTCTGGTGCACAAGTACACAAGTAATCCGAATATCACGGACAAAAAACTCTGTGATGATGTGTTTCTCGAAGTCGACTGGGAAGGCAACATAACCTGGGAATGGATATGCAGCGAGCATTTTTCCGAATTCAATTTCTCGGAAGAGTCGAAAAACACCCTGTACCGAAATCCCAATCTTCGGGCCCAGGTAAGCGGAGGGGTTGCCGACTGGATGCATATTAACAGCATGTCCCTGGTCGGGCCTAACAAATGGTATGATGCCGGCGACCAGCGATTTCATCCGGATAACATTATCTGGGACAGCAGAATTGCCAATATCATGGCGATCACCGATAAAAAGACCGGAAAGGTCGTCTGGCAGATTGGACCGGACTACGATACATCTCCGGAATTGATCAAAATGGGCTGGATTATCGGTATGCACCATGCGCACATAATTCCCAAGGGACTTCCTGGTGAAGGCAACATTCTCGTTTTTGACAACGGGGGCTGGGCTGGTTACGGTGCTCCGAATCCCGGCGCTCCAAGAGGAATGCACTATGCGCAACGTGATTGTTCCAGGGTGCTTGAAATCGACCCCATCACGCTGGATGTGGTGTGGAAATACACACCGGAAGAAGCCGGTTTTACACCGCTGGCAGACAACTACAAGTTTTACAGCGGTTATATCAGCGCCGCACAAAGGCTGCCCAATGGGAACACCCTGATTACCGAGGGCGCTGACGGGAGATTGTTTGAAGTTACTCCACAGCACGAACTTGTCTGGGAATACATCAGCCCATATTTTAACACACAATATGACACCAATATGGTATACCGCAGTTATCGGTATCCATACGACTATATTCCACAACTGGATAAACCGAAGGAAACAGCTATTCCCAAACTGGATCGAACAAAATTCAGGGTTCCGGGAGTAACGGAAGCCCCGCCGCAGAACGTTATCGAGCTGGAAATCGGTGACGCTTATGAATCGGCTGCACAATTGTGTATTGTTTCGGATGACGATGAGTAGTTCCATTAATATTTCAACGGAGAAAACATGAACGGAGATAATGGAATCCAGGTATATCCAACCACTACCTGGTCTGCAGGAGCGGGTTGTCACGGAGCCTGCGGACAAAAGCTGTATGTCAAGGATGGAAAACTGATTAAGGTCGAAGGGGACGAAAATGCTTCCTGGAACCAAGGGCGTGCCTGCCCCAGGGTGCTGGCTATGACGCAATACGTTTATCATCCGGATCGCCTGACCCAACCCTTGAAACGGGTTGGGAACCGTGGTGAAGGTAAGTTTGAGCCCATCTCCTGGGATGAAGCGTTTGATACCTGTGAGGCAAAACTGAAGGATATCCGTGAAAAACATGGTGCTGAATCCGTGGTCTTTGCCCAGGGAACAGGACGCGATGTGGGAGGACCCATCTCCTTCCTGTGCTACAATTATGGCAGTCCAAACTGGGTGCAACTGGGTCTCTCCGGTCAATCCTGTTACACTCCCAGACTGGGCGCGATGAAGGCAACCATTGGCGATTTCTGTGTCCTTGATGCCTCACAATTCTCTGAGAAGCGATATGAAGACCCTGAATGGGAGGTTCCCAAGGTTATTATCGTTTGGGGGCAGAATCCCCCGCCCACCTGCCCCGATGGTTTTTTCGGGCACTGGATCGTCGATTGTATGCAACGCGGTAGCAAGATTATTTCTGTAGACCCCCGTCATACCTGGATGTCTTCCAGGGCAGAATATCATCTGCAGATCAGGCCGGGAACAGACGGTGCCCTGGCTTTGGGCATGTTAAACGTCATTATCAACGAGAAACTGTACGATAAGGAATTTGTTGAAAAGTGGTGTTACGGTTTTGATGAACTCGCGGAAAGGGTTCAACAATATCCGGTGGATAAGGTTTCCAAAATCACCTGGATTCCGGAAGAGTTGATTATTGAAGCAGCACGGCTGTATGCAACAGCAAAACCGGCGGCCATTCAGTGGGGTGTTCCTATTTGTATGAATCCTGAAGGAACTACCGTAGCGCAAGCGATCACACAATTGTGGTCTATAACCGGCAATATTGACGTTCCCGGAGGAAATGTTATTGCACGGCCTTCTCATGGCGTCACCACGTATCCATACTCTACGGAAGAGCTGGTGGGGTTGTACGGCCAGGAATTGGTCGATAAGCTGAACAAGGTCCGAATCGGTTGTAACGACTATCCCATGGTTAAGGGATTCCGGGGCTGGGCGCAACCGGATATGGTGATAGACCAGATCAACAACGGAAAGCCTTACCCGATAAAAGGAGCATGGATTCAAACCGCCAATATTCTGGGAGGGCAGGCCGCTCGGGCCAGATTACATTACGAGGCTTTGAAAAAGCTTGATTTTGTTGTGGTCGTGGACCTGTTCCATAATCCTACATCCATGGCGTTAGCTGATATTGTGCTGCCCGCGGCGACCTTTGCGGAAAAAGAGAGCTTTCGCTCCTGGTGGGTTCCACTCGGTGTTATGCAGAAGACGGTTCAGGTTGGTGATTGTAAATCCGATTGGGAGATCAACATCGAGATGGCAAACCGGCTCAACCCTAACTGTAAGTATAAGAACCCGAGAGAACTGATTAACGACCGGCTTTCTGTTGCCAATGTCACTTTTGACGATGTAGTCAAGAACGGCTCCCAGATGATGCCTCCTGAAGGCGATCCCAGCAGACCTTATCGACGCCATGAAAAAGGTCTTCTAAGAGCTGACGGCAAGCCCGGATTTACCACAGAAACAGGTAAAGTGGAGCTGTACTGCAAGGCTTATGAAAGCTGGGGTGTTGATCCACTGCCTTTTTTCAGAGAACCTGCACAGGGACCGGTCTCAACCCCAGAGCTTTTTGAAAAATATCCCCTGATTATGATCACCGGTGCCAGGTCCCACCTGTTTTTTCATTCGGAACACAGGGGGATTCCCTGGTTACGTGAGAAGAATCCGGAACCTTACGTCGAGGTTCATCCGGAAACGGCTAAAGAGTTTGGCGTTTACGATGGAGAATGGATTCACCTGGAGAACGACATGGGGAAGGTCAAACGTAAGGTGCGAATATCACTGAGAGTGCATCCCAAGATGGTACACACCCTTCACAGTTGGTGGAAACCCGAACTGAAAGGCAGTGAACCCGATCTGTTTGGTGTCTGGGATTACCAGATCAACCAGATTGTTCCCGGACCACAGGATAGCGATTCGGGTTTCGGTGGTGGTCAATACAAAACCACCCTTTGTCGACTAGCAAAAATAAACGATTAGGAGGGCCTACCATGTCTAAATTCGGATTACTGATTAACTATGAATACTGTACGGGTTGTCATACCTGTGAGGTTGCCTGCCAGCAGGAACACTCTTTTGATGTTGGAAAATGCGGAATCAGGGTAACCGAGCATGTTTATGCTGCAGAGAAAAAACCGGTCGCGGTTGATTATATTCCTTTTCCAACCGAACTATGTGATCTGTGCATGAAACGATACAACCAGGGCGAATTGCCGGCGTGTGTCAAGCACTGTCAGTCCTTTTGCATGAGTTTTGGTAAAATCAACGACCTCGTTGAGAAAATGGATCAACAGAAAAGATCGGCACTCTTCGCACCTTGATGTCTCCTCGTTATTTGTGTTGCATAGTGACATATTGATCGGTGGTTTGGGGTTGGATACAAAGAAAACATCCAACCTCAACATCAAGACCAAAGACAACTCCAGAAACATCCCCCACCCCATGACATTCAATCTCATTCTTAATCATCAGGCAACATTTGTTGTTGTACTCGTCTTCAACCTGGCTATGATTGGAGCTGCCGGATTGTTTGTTTACGAGTCCTGGAGAGAACAGGAATCAAGAGCAATCAAAATCGGGTTGTTGGGAATAGCAGCGCATAACTTTTTTGTTTTTTTACTATTCTACAGCCATGTTTTTCAGCTCTTTTTGATTTTTTATATGCTGGTTTGTGTGTTGTTTGTCGCTATTCTTGTGATACCCGGAAGAAAAAACAGCGCTGTGTTGAAAGGGACAGCGGGTTATGTTGTCGGGGAAGTCTTGAGATTTGATGAAAGAGACATCGTATTTGCCAGAAACGAAAACCTGGTATCCGGAAGTGAGCAGTACAGCCAATACTATGAGAAATACCCGGAACGCAAAGAAAGGGACGATAAACGCCGCGCAAAGGGCGGACATGCCGGAAAGGTGGGATCAATTGATAAATGCCCGCCAATGCTTGTTAATATGGTCGCTGGAAACGCTTCTGCCGCTCATACCCTGGTAGCCAATTCGTTGCCACAAATTCCCGAAAGACAGGAACCCATTGAGATGGAACCGCTGCAGGCAACCGAGGCAATCAAACGGTGGGCTATCCACCTGGGAGCGGATCTGGTAGGAGTTGCCAGGATTGACGAACGTTGGATCTATTCCCGAAAGGGACACATCCATGCTTCACACTCGATGGACAACTGGGGACAGGAGATTAAGAGAAATTTTACCCATGCAGTAGTGATAGCAACTGAGATGGACCATGATGTTATGTACGCAGCTCCCCATACGCCGGTGCTGACGGAATCCATGCGCAATTACTCCAAAGGGGCTTTCATCTCTTCCGTTATTGCCAATTGGTTTACCCAATCAGGATATGAAGCAGTGGCGAACAGTTTCAAGTACTATGAATCATTGATGGTGCCGCTAGCCATCGATGCCGGTATCGGCCAATTCTCCCGTATGGGTTACCTGGTTACGGAAAAGTTTGGAGCAAGGGTTCGATTGGCGGCAGTTCTGACAAATATGCCGCTGGTGGCTGATAAACCGGTTGACCTCGGGGTGGATGAGTTCTGCCAGGCCTGTAAAAAATGCGCGGAATCCTGCCCATCGCGTTCCATTCCCATGGGAGACAAAACTGTTAAAAACGGATTGCTGCGTTGGATGCTGGATGACCAATCATGTTATGATTACTGGGGACGGGTTGGTTCCGATTGCGGTGTCTGTATGATAATCTGCCCCTATAGCCGTCCCAACCGGTCTCTTCACAGGCTGGTCAAATGGTTGTTGAAGAGATCCCCCCTGGCGAGAAAACTCCTCCCCCATTTGGACAATCTCGTGTACGGGAAAACGTGGAAAACCCGTCGTCCTCCTGCCTGGGTGAACTACAAACCGCAATAGCATCACGCTATAATTTGGCCTGGTGTCAGCTATGCTAATGAATCATGCTCCTTTGGAGAGCATCTCGGTGGCTTGTCTTAAAGGGAAAGCCGGGATGAATCTACTCTGATGAAAATTCCCCGGTTCTGTCAGATTCCCTTTGCCAATAGCCAAGCTCTGAAAAAAGGATTGACAAATCGATATTCGTCCTCATAATGAAATACGATTTTCAGATCAATCAATCGATTGAGCGCAGTTCGGACAGATGAAGCCTGGCGAATCCCTGACTGTTGAAGGAAAACTGACGAGGTTGGTGCTTTTCCGCCGAAACGAGCCAGACCTGACATAAGCTGCAACTGCTGTCCGGAAACCACTTTGAGAATCGTTTCATAGCCTTTGGATTCATGTGCGAATATGCGTTCCAAGGCAACGGAAACATGCTCATGCTCGATGGTGTTTCTATGTGACGTCACCTCCCATAAGGCACTGCACATCTGCTGAATATCCCCGGGTATGCCACAACAGATATCAAAGATCTCATTCAACACCTCCTGTGTGATGAAGCGTTGGCCATTTTCAAATTTATCCGAGATAAACGACTGAAATGATGTTCGATCCAGGGCTCCGACCTGAATTGGTAACGCTGATTTGAAAAAAGCGCTGTCAGGGTTCGAAAAAATATGGTCCATTCTGTTGCGAACACTCCCCGCAAAGATAAACGGTATCTCGGTTAGAAACTGGATCTTTCCCCGCAACATAGCCAAGGTTTCGGCTGCTTGCGAAAGATTCAAGATATCCTGAAACTCGTCAAACACGACTACCAATGGTCTGGTTTTTAGATGATTTGCAGTAATCAAGTCCAGTATCCCGGGTAATGAGTCCGGCTTCAAGGGTACAGAAGCATCCAGGGTCAAAGTAGGTAATGTGGAAACGGGATCAACCGATATTACCGGGCGAAGATGTACCAGCTTTTTGAATACCTGGCCCAATCCGCCAACTCCCTGTTCATAGGTCCATAAAGCATAAATCATCCGTTTCAGCAAATCTGTTGCCGTCTTAACTTCCAGGAGGTCGATATAAATTAAGCGATGCTTCTTCAGGCGACTCACCGTCTCATAGATGAGCGATGATTTGCCTGTTCGACGCTCACCTTGAATATAAAGATTTTGAGCCCGTCGAATTTCAGAGATTAGTTGTTTTTCCAGGGTTTCTCTCCTGCAGAAGTCTTCCCCCTTGACAATCTGCCCGTATTTGAATGGATTCATCTCCTTATTTTTGATGTTTTACGCGGTTTTACGTTGCGTTATTTTACGTTATGTTGATTTGCGTAATCTATAAAATACACACCTAATGAGAGAGTGTCAACGTAACACAATTCTCTGCGAGATATGCTATCGACTTGAATAGCATGGATATTGGGAGGAAGCAGAACTGCAGGGTAAACGATATGGAACCGAAGAAGCCCCCGACTCGAAGGCGGGGGCCTTAAAGAAAGATTTAATCACACAACTCGAAGAGAGCGGCGGCACCCATTCCACCGCCGATACACATGGATTCGACACCGTACTTGACGCCGAGTCGTTGCATGTTGGCGATCAGGGTGGCAGCGAGTTTTGATCCGGTACATCCCAGCGGATGGCCTAGGGCAATAGCACCGCCGTGGATATTGATGATCTTGTCCGGACTGTCGCAAGCCCAGTACTTCTTGTCGCCAATTCCGATTACCCTGGCGCTGTAGATACATTGGGAAGCAAAAGCCTCATTCAACTCCCAGAGTCCGATATCAGAAGCCTGCAACCCTGCCATGTTCAGCAGCTTAGGTACTGCAACTGCAGGTCCGACACCCATCTCATCGGACTTACAGCCAACTGTGGTGTAGTACTTGAGCTTGGCCAGTGGCTTGACGCCGTACTTCTTGACTGCATCTTCACTCATGATGACGGAAGCGGCAGCGCCATCCGTTGTTTGCGAAGAGTTACCGGCGGTTACGCTTCCGGTTGCCGAGAAAACCGGTCTCAGTTTGGCAAGGCCTTCAAGTGTTGTGGTCGGTCTTACCCCATCGTCAAAATCCTGCACAAACTCTTCCTTGGTGACGGTACCCTCTTTATCGTCAACGATATACCTTACCGCCGGCGTCGGAACGATTTCAGTAAACAGACCGTTCTTCTGCGCTTCGGAGGCTTTCATATGGGAATGATAAGCGAATTCATCCTGTTGCTCACGGGTTACTTCATATCGATTGGCGACATTCTCTGCCGTCATACCCATGGAAATATATCCTTCCGGATAGTCAGCGACAAATTCGGGTTCCGGTCGTGGTAGATTTCCACCCATGGGCACGATACTCATACTTTCCACACCACCGGCCATAGTCACTTCAGACCAACCTGCCATAACCCGCATAGCGGACTGGGCAATGGATTCGAGTCCGGATGAACAGAATCGGTTGATGGTGGCACCGGATACTTCATCGGGAAAACCGGCCATCTGTACGGCGATCCTACCGATGTTAATTCCCTGTTCAGCTTCGGGGAAGGAACATCCCAGCATGAAGTCGTCTACAGCACCTTTATCCAGATCGATCTGCTCCGCGGCGGCTTTAACAACGTGTGAAATGAGCTGCTCGGGCCTGGTTTGTGCCAAAGCTCCTTTCTTTCTTCTGCAGCCCGGGGTTCTGACGGCACTTACGATATATGCATCTCTCATTGTGATTTCTCCTGTATATTAGTTCCTGGATCGTTCCTTACATAAACAGCGGCTTTCCGTTTTTCAGCATATGCTCAGCCATTTTTTGCGAGTTTTCTGTTTTCCAGAGCTCGACAAAGGCATCGCGTTCGGTTTTGAGCATATGTTCTTCCGGTACTTCTAAACCGCTCAGAACGTCACCACCGGAGAGAACGCCTGCAATTTGCTTGGTGATGTATCCCATATGAGGAGGAACATAACCGCCTTTATCCATATTAAAGAGGTTGGCGAGCGCCATGGCCTTGCCTTCCCTGCCCATCACCGGGAGATTCTTCTTGACCGGGGGTACGTATCCCTCGTCTACCATTTTGAGAACCTCTTTCTTGGCTTCACCGATAAGGTAGTCCTTGTTGAAGACGATACGGTCTTTCGGTCCCAGCAGACCCATTCTCCTTGCTTCAGCAGCAGAAGTCGAGGTCTTCGCCTGTCCGATGTTAGTCAGCAGCGCGATAAAATAGGGTGAAAGATCGGTGACTTTGACATCGGTCGGAATGTCGGCGATGACCTTTCTCCAGTACATCATATGTCCGCCACCACCAGGCAGCAGACCGGCACCGATTTCCACAAGTCCCATGTATAGATCGGTATGAGCCACCAATCTGTCAACGGCCAGGCAGATTTCACAACCGCCGCCAAGAACCATTCCGTAAGGAGCAGCTACAACCGGGAACGGAGCGTAGCGAATTCTCTGGTTGGAATCCTGAAGGGTTTTGGCACCTTTTCCGATATCTTCAAATTGTCCTTCTTTAGCTGCGGTCAGCATCTGCAGCAGGTCAGCTCCTGCAGACCACGCACCCGGCATTCCACCGGCCTGGTTACCGATAACGAGACCGGCCCCATTCTGATGAACGTATTCCAGGCTTTCCGCCAGGAACTCCACAATTTCGAAGTTGAGGGCATTCATCTTGGTATGGAATTCCAGGTTGAAGACGCCGTCGCCAAGGTCGACCAGGGAAGCGGAATCGTTCTCCTTGATCACCTTGTTATCTGCCTTCAGGTCAGCCAGGAAGATGATATTGTCGCTCAGTTCGATATTCTTGTAGGAACCGGAGGCAAAATCATAATACTGCTTTTTGCCGTTTTCGATTCTGTAGAAGCTTTCGTTGCCGCCATCCAGCATCTTTTTCACATTTTCCGGAACCTGCATGCCATCGGCTTCCATCTTTTCGGCAGCTTTTTTTACACCGATCATGTCCCACATTTCGAAGGGACCGGTCTCATAGTTATAACCCCACTTCATGGCGTTATCGATGTCCACCACCGTATCGGCAATTTCGGGAATCCTGTTGGCCGAGTAGATGAAGGAAGCCGCGGTTACTTTCCAGGCGTACTGGCAAACTTTGTCATCGCCGTAGAGAATGAGGTTGACTTTATCTGCCAGGGTTTTGGCGGCCTTGGCGGTCTTCAGAATTTCCAGATCCGGTTTTTTGATGGCGTCAACATACTCGCCTGTCTCCAGGTCGTATTTCATCTTTTTCTTTTTCCAGTCCGGAGTCAGCTCCTTCTTGAAGAAACCCTGCTTGGTTTTATTCCCAAAAATCCCGGCATCGATCATTTTCTGGAACCAGTCCGGCACGCTGTAGACGTCACGGGATTCATCATTGGGAAGGAGTTCATGCGAGTTGATTAATAGATGGTGGAGGGTATCCAGTCCAACCAGATCTGCCAGTCCGAAAACACCAGTTCTGGGTCGCCCCATCGGGGGTCCCATCACAGCATCAACCTCTTCCAGGGTCACACCCGAATCCTTGATGGTGTTAAGCAGAACGGCAATACTGTGAACACCGATCCTGTTTCCGATAAAATTGGGTGTATCCTTACCGATGACAATTCCCTTACCCAGGATTTTCTCTCCCCAGGCCGAGATCATATCGATAATCTCTTGCTTGGTATCAACGCCGGGGACTACTTCCAGCAGTTTCATATAGCGTACCGGGTTGAAGAAATGGGTAATGAGAAAATTCTCCTTGAACTGCTGGCTTCTACCTTCCGCCATATTGACGAGGGGCAGACCAGAAGTATTGGAAGCGATGATGGTATCCGGCTTCATGATCTTTTCAATCCTGGAGAAAAGATCCTGCTTGATCTTCAGGTTTTCAACCACCACTTCGACAATCAGGTCGCAATCCTTGAGCCTGTCAAAGTCATCATCCAGGTTTCCGGTCTCGACCAGGGCCGGATCGGCTTTTTTGTCCATAAAAGCTGCAGGCTTGGCTTTGACAGTATTCTGCAACCCGGTTTCCACAATGCGGTTCCTGGCCTTGGGATCATCCTTCTCCTCATCCTTCAGATCAAAAGGCACTATATCCAATAGCAATGTCGGAATACCGGCACTGGCACATAATGCAGCGATTCCACCGCCCATAATACCCGAGCCGATAACTGCGACTTTTTCAATCCTCTTTGACATAATATCCTCCCTAAATGATTCTTTGACTTTATCCGAAAATCCTCTTCTTGATGAACATCGAAACCTCCCAAACAAGATCCCGAATCACCCTCAAATCGATAATAAATCAAAAAACGAACGAACGTCCGTTTTTGCAAAAAGCAATAATTTACAGGTGCTTAATAAGAAATTATTGTTTAATATTTCTTATTATCACAGAAACCCGGTGCTGATTACAAGCTTTAAACGAACAAAATAGACGGGTAGCTGATAAGAGCTAGCGAAAACTGGACTGTGTGATGGTACGGCTTTTGAATTTCTTGAATAAAAAAGCTCTTACCGCTTTTTGTTATCACATGTTTTGTGCAGCCTACAAATCGATACCCTTGACAAAGCTCTTGGGACATTTTTATGTTAAACGAAGAAACCAAAAAATCTTAACAGTTTCAACCAGGTTGACATGAACCCATTGTCCGGACATTTGAATCGGAATAGTGAAATCGGCATGGCCGGTTTGTCGGGCAATTGTGTCGTGCAACCTGTCAAGAGTCTTACCACCAGTCCTCTCAATAGTCTCCGCATTAACGGGATTATTTCCGGCATTATTATTAGTATTGTCAGCCTGATTATTATTATCGGCTAGAGAGCCAGGGAACAATTCCGGACAGATTCATTCATATCATGAAATTCGGGGTTGTTCCCCGGGGTAAGATATTTTTGTGTTTATTTTGGCTGCGAGCACTTGTAAGAATTTACAAGTTTACTTGATATTGTTCATGAATCAACCGCATCTCACATCATCCATCAACTTCTCTTCTGCTTTTGCAGGAAGGGACTCTGGTATGATCCGCCTGGTCGTCAACGGTATTATTGTGATTATTGGGATTGGTATCATTATTATCAGCCTGATTATCAGCGACTGATCTGCGACCAGGGGACCTTCCGGACATCATCGACATTCGAATCGGATTCAGCCCCTGGCGGGTGGGATGCACTTCACTAACCAACAGGGGGCTTATGAAAACAGCTTTGGTAGCGGAATCTACCTTCGATAGTGATAGTAAATCTTCGGAAACGGCTATGAGCACGGGCTTGACTGTCGGCTGCGTCTGTACCGGGGCCGATCTGTTCTTTAAATCGTTGCAGGATTGTGGTGTTGATACTTTGTTCGGCTATCCCGGGGGAAAGGTATTGAGTCTTTACGATCGGATGCTGGACTATCCTGATCTCAGGCATATATTGGTCAATCATGAACAGGGTGGGACCCACGCCGCCGAGGGGTATGCCAGGGTAACGGGCAAACCCGGTGTAGTTATCACCACCTCAGGACCGGGAGCGACCAACACGGTAACGGGAATTGCCGACGCCTTTATGGATTCCATTCCGCTGGTGGTTTTTTGCGGACAGGTGGAAAACCCACTGATCGGTAAAAACGCTTTTCAGGAGTCCAATATCGTCGAAATCACCCGAGCGATTACCAAATGGAACTGCCAGGTTAATTCGGTTGAAGGTCTGGAAGAGACGATCAAAAAAGCTTTTTTCCTGGCAACGGAAGGAAAGCCGGGGCCCGTCCTGGTGGATATCCCGAAGGATGTTCTAACCTCGGAAACCCTGTATAGGGGAAAGGACTATCCCCAGGTTCAGCTCAGGGATGGTGTTTTCCCGTCCCCTGAGAATCTTTATCTGAAAGCGGCCGAAGCCATAAACCGGGCAAAACGGCCGGTTCTCTATGTCGGTGGAGGTGTGATATCCGCCGAGGCTTCCAATCTGCTCGGGGAATTTGCGGAAAAAAACCGGATTCCTGTAACCACGACATTGATGGGACTGGGAGCTTTTCCTGCCAATAATCCGTTGTCTCTTGGCATGTTGGGGATGCACGGTACCTGGTACGCTAATATGGCTGTCCAGGAATGCGATCTGCTTATCGCTGTCGGTGCCCGGTTCGATGATCGGGTGACCGGCAACGTGGATGGTTTTTCTCCCGGTTCTGTGAAGATTCATATAGATGTCGATCCCGAGGTCATGGGCAGAAATGTTGAAGTGGAAATTCCCATCGTTGATTCAGCCTATCGGGGCTTGGAGGTATTGCTGCGACTCGTTCATCGGGAAGAGAAGGGGGATTGGTTACAAACCATAGACCGATGGAAGGCCGAGCATCCCTTAAGCTATCTGGAAGATAAGACCATGCTAAAGCCCCAGTCGGTCATCAATAGACTATCGGAAATAACGAACGGGGAGGCGATTGTTGTCACGGATGTCGGTCAGCACCAGATGTGGGCCGCACAGTATTACGGTTTCACCAGACCGAGGCAGATGGTGACCTCGGGAGGTCTGGGAACCATGGGCTTCGGTTTGCCAGCATCCATCGGTGCCGCTTTGGCCAGTCCGGAGCATGATGTGATCAGTATCTGCGGTGACGGAGGTTTTCGCATGACCTCTGCGGAATTAGCGACTGCGGTGCGCTACAAGATTCCGTTGAAAATAATAGTCTTCAACAACGGCTGCTTGGGAATGGTACGGCAATGGCAGGGTCTCTATTTTGAAGAGCGTTATTCGCATACGGATCTTTTTGACTCCAATCCTGATTTTCTAAAGCTGGCTGACAGCTATGGTGCCGCATCCTTCAGAGTTTTCAGGGCCAAAGAGCTGGATTCCGCGCTGGAGAGAGCTTTTGCGGTAACCGACCGGCCTGCTCTGGTGGAGTGTATCATCGATCCGGATGAGAGTGTGCTTCCCATGGTAAGCCCGGGTGCCTGCCTGCACGAGATGATCGAATGACATTGTGACTAACCCGGTCTCTCGACGGGTAGTCGAATCGTAAAACGGGTACCCTCTTGCGGGCTGGATTCGACCTCGAAATTTCCGTCATGGTTGGTCACCACAATCATATGGGAAACGGAAAGGCCTAGCCCTGTTCCGATACCCGGTGGTTTGGTGGTGAAAAAAGGCTCGAAGATTCTTTTGCGGGTTTTTTCATCAATGCCGGGGCCGTTGTCTGCAACTTCAATGCAGGCCATTTTGCCTTTGACATAGGTGCTGATGCAAATGGTGTTTTCCCTGGGTTCCTTTCTCTCCGACATAGCCTGGGCTGAATTTCTCAGCAGGTTCAGCACAACCTGCTCAATTTCTGTTCCCGTGCAGCAGACCAATGGCATTCCCCAGTCGAATTTGCGGGTGATGGTGATATTTCGAAAATCGAATTTCTTTTTCAGATCATAATCATTTTCAGCCAAGAGAATTGCATGGTTGCACAATTTATTGAGGTCTTTGGGCGCCAGTTTCGAATCGCTGCGTCGGCTGTAGTGGAGCATGTTCGAGATAATACTTGAGGCCCGAAAGATGGATTTTTTCATGCCATCAAGCAGTTTTTTGATTTGTCGCTTTACCAGATAGTTCTGTAAGCTTTCCAGATTCAAGTCGCATTGGGCGGCAATCTCCCTGTTTTTCTGCATGTCGGAAGCAAACCTGCGATTAATATTTTGTATCGCCAGCATGATAGCTCCCAGGGGATTATTGATCTCATGAGCCATACCCGCAGCCATACCGCCAACGGAGATGATTTTCTCGGTTTGGATCATCATCTGCTCCATCTGGATTTTCTGGGTGACATTGTCCACCCTGATCACCGCCCCTTTTCTTCTTTCAAGCTTCAGTGGATAAATCAGAATATCCAAGTAGGTTGATTCACCGTTGCTGACGGTGCGAATTTTCTCAAATGATTTCGGCCTATCCTGCTCGATGGTTTTAGTAAACTCCGACAATTCTCCGGAGAGGTTCGGGACCAACTCCAGGATCGACTTTCCCAAGGCTTCTTCCTGGGGGATTTCAAAACAGGTTTCAGCCTGTTTGTTCCAAAACATCACATCGGATTCTTCGTTTATACCGATCAGGGATGATGGCATGGAATCGACGATTGCGCCCAGGTACCTCTTCAGGGAAGACAGCTCCATTTCCGCCTTTTTTCGTTTGGTAATGTCGATAAGGGATCCTTCGAAATAGAGAATGGCTCCTGAATCACTGCAAACAGCCCTGGCAGATATAATGACCCAAAGGAGCTGCTTGTCGCTACGAATGATCTGCTTTTCCTGCTCGATGATGGGTTGCCTGGCTTTTAGTGATTTTATCTCCTCGCTGAAGTCACCCCATTCCTCTATCCATCGGAATCCACGATCTTCAAGCAGATCAAACAGCTCTCTTTCCGATTCGAATCCCAGCATTTTAATCAACGCCGGGTTTACGCTGATCTCCTTCAGATCCGAAGAAATCTGGAACAATCCTTCCAGGGTACCACTAAAAAAATTCTTGAAACGGCTCTCGGATTCAATGATGGTCTGCATCTGCTCCTGGATCCGTCTCCCCATTTTGTGCATAATGGAGGTTGAGCGATAAAACTCGTTATAAGTATTGAACGAAGGTTTGAAGTCGTATTGTCCGGAATAATAAGCTTCGGCAAGATTGTCGAGCTGAAGAATAGGTTTTTTCAGGAAGAGATGCAAAATATGGCTGGTGACCACCAACAGAAAAACTGCAATGACAATAATAATGTAAATATGTGATCTGAGCATGTGCTGATTGGCAGCATTGTAGGATTTAAGACTCAGTCTGATGGTGACGCTGCCCACCGCCTCACTATTAAAAAAAACGGTTCCGGAACGTTCAATATATTCATTTTTGTTCTCTTTCTCGATGTAAACCAGATCGGATTTCTTGTCGTCCTGGACCATGAGAAGGACAATCTGTTCGTTCAGTGCATAAGCGTTTCCGATATTGGCGATGGCTGTTTTGTCTACATTCCAGAGAGGAAGCGAGAGACTTTTTTCCAGGGTTTGGAAATACTCATCAGCACGATGCTGCAGTTCAATCAAGCCCTGCTTTCGATAGGTAAAGAAACTGTGGGTGACGAACAGGGATGAGACAACAACAACCAAAAGACTCAAAACGACAGACAACTGATTGGACAAAGAGTTTTTAAATCTCATCTGGCTTGTAAAGATAGTGTTGATTTGCCTGTTTTCGGAAGGTTCTCATTAACATAGCGGTTTTGTCACTGATGGATTTGCATTAAAAAACAAGCAGATTTAAATCCCAACACCATTTAGCACAATACAGAATAGAAAACAACTCGATACGGTAATAGCGGGACACATTTCCCTAAAACAGAGCAATCATGGGGTGAAGATTCAGTGCCGCCAATCCGTTGAGTATTCAATCGTGATGAGGCGATTAAGAGCTTTCTGTTTTAATAGTTTCTGTTTATTTCCTATGGATAAAACCCGACGGTCGAACTGAAGGTGGATCAGAGGACGCACTGGTATCATGATGGAGGAGACACCGGGGGGACGAAGTGCTTATTGCGAGAGGCTTCCCAAAGACTCATCTAAACAGAAGCCAACTCCTGGAATGCCTGTCGTTCTTCGGGATTCCCCATCACAGCTACCAGGTCTTCGGCCTCGATACGATAATCGGCATTGGGATTGGGGAAAAACCGACCGTGTCTCACCACACCCACAATTGACGCGCCAAGTTCCTTCCTGATGTTAAGATCGCCCAGGGTTTTGCCGATAAGTGCGCTGGTAGACTGCAGATTGACCCAGGTGATTTCGATCAGGTTGTTTGCATTTTTTAGGCGGGTGATGGTCTCGTCGGACCGATGGTTGTTGAAATAAGTGGAATACTGGCTTCGTCGTGCCTTGTTGACGTAATTCTGTATCACTGCTGCCGGTAGGTCGAGATGGATCATTGTCTGCCTGGCTACCTCCAGCCCGGCTTCCAACTCCGGCATGACCACCAGATAGGCTCCTTTTTCATAAAGACACTCCATCTGCTCCTGCCCTTCTGCCATTGCGATGATATCAATGTCTTTGTTCAATCCCTTGATTCGGGACACAGCGGAAAGGGTGGTTGAAATCTGCGGAGTGGAAAGCAAAAGCAGCTCGGATTTGCGGATTTCCGCTTTTTCCAGCACTATGTCCTGGCAGATATCACCGAAAATAACGGGATATCCAGCCTGTTTGCACTGCTCGAATCGTCGGAAAGTCAGTTCAATGATGACAAATTCAATATTCAATAAGGAGAGCATCTGTGCCACATGCTGACCTACCCTTCCACCACCGGCTATGATAACATGCTCTTTCAATCCGGACGGGGGCAGATTGACGGTCTGCGAGGTATCGTGTCCGAAGATTCTTTTTTTAAAGGAATAGAGCGGTGCTGCTAGGTTTGAGACGAGGGGGGTTAAGATCATGCTCAGGATGGCGATGGAAAGCACGAAAGAGTAAATTTCATGATCGATGGATTGGGTGGCGATCCCCAACCTGGCCAGAACAAAAGAGAATTCTCCAACCTGGAAGAGCCCCAAACCGACCGCCAGCGGTACAATATTACCGTAACCGAAAAGACGGGTAAGCAGGGCAAAAACCAATCCTTTCCCGAATCCGACCAGTAGAAGAACGATCAGGATGACTTTCCAGTTCTTCATGAGAAATGCCGGATCAAGCAGCATACCAACCGAGGTGAAAAAAAGCAGAACGAAAATATCGCGCAGCGAGAGAATATCTGACAACGCTTTGTGGCTGTACTCCGATTCGTTGATCACCATTCCGGCGACGAAGGCACCGAAGGCGAAGGATAGCCCCACCAGGTAGGTAACATAACCAATCCCCAGTCCAATGGCTGTGATTGTTAACAGGAATAATTCACGCGACTCCCGTTGGGCGATATAACCCAGCATCCATGGCAATAGTTTGGTTCCCAGCAGAATCATGGAACCAAGGAATACCACTGATTTCAATCCTGCCAGACCCAATACCGACAAACCGGCTGAAGGATCGGAAAGCTGGGGCATGATGATCAGAAAAGGTACGATCAACAGGTCCTGGATTATCAGCATGCCGATCATGACCCGGCTGGAAAGGGTGCCCATCCAACCCTGGTTCATCAGTGTTTTGAGAAGCACCATGGTACTGGAAAAGGAGATCAGCGCGCCGAACCAGAGGGAAGATAGGGTGTCCCATTCCATCCAGGTTCCGATCAGATAACCATAGACCACGATGAGCAGAATCTGAATGGGTGTGCCCAGTAAGGCAACTTTCCAGACCGGTTTTAGCTCTTTGAACGAAAACTCAAGACCCAGGGCAAACAAAAGCAGGGCGACTCCGATTTCGGCCAGCATCTCAATCTCATGAACGTCTGAAATCGCGATGCCACCGGTATAAGGTCCAATCAGAATTCCGGCGAAAATATAACCGAGAATCAATGGCTGTTTCAACTTTTCTGCCAGCAATGCCCCCAGCAGGGCAGCAATCACAATCAGAATAATATCTCCCGCAAGTCCCATTCCAGCTCCTCTAACGTGATGTTTCCGAAATATTTCAAATCTGATGTTCTCTATAAGATACTGTAAATGAGAAATGGCAACAATGCTAAATGGTTCATCAAGACACAAATTCTTCATCAGATCGGTGCCGTCTTGGATTCACCGTTTTTCCATCGAATAATCTGAAAACGGCCGGCATAGCCTGAATGAATCCTTAACGCGGAACTGATTTCAATCCTTTGGATTCGGGTATTATGACCAATAAGCCATGATAACCAGGAGGCTGATACCAGCCGGACATTCGGACACCGGCGTACAAATTTACCGTCCCTGTGGGGTTTTGACTGCAACCCGGTCTATAATTATGAACCTGGGTAAAGAGGGATACTTGAAGCTGTCTTTGCCGGGAATCCGCAACGGGAAGTTCCGAAAAACGGGGCGCTCTATGGTGGCCAGGGAACGGAGATTTTGGCTGGTCGGATTGACCCGGAAATGGCAAAGGAGTTGATGATTGCTTGTCAGGATACCTTTCCTGAACAACCATGGGACTTGTCTACTGCCATGGTAACCTGGCGAGATCAACATTTCCTCCCGAAATGATGATGCCAATTCGTTTACCCCGGAAGGAGTCCTTATGCTCCAACAGAGTTCCAAAGGGAACGGCACCGGAGGGTTCCACCACGATCTTCATTCGTTCCCAGATGGTCTTCATTGCCAGAATGATATTCTCTTCGCTGACTGTTTTAATGGCGCTGACATGTTTTTGAATGATGGGGAAGGTCAGGTCGCCCAGTGATGTTAACAAACCGTCGGCTATGGTATCGGGATCGATTGAAGGTATGATTCTGCCTTCCTCCAGTGATCGGAAGGCGTCATCGGCGTTTTTGGGTTCACCTGCAATAACTTTTGTTTGAGGGGAGAGATAGTGGGTGGTTAGGGCGGTGCCGCTTAAAAGGCCGCCTCCACCCACTGGCGTCATCACAAAATCCAGATCGGAAATCTCCCGGACCAGTTCGTATGAAGCCGTTGCCTGACCCGTAATCACCTGAAGATTATCATAGGGATGGATAAATTCTGCACCGGTTTTCTCCTGCACCTCTTTCAGGGTTGTCTCCCTCGCCTCAAGCGTGGGTTTGCAGAATATCACTTCGCCTCCGTAGCCCCGAACCCCATCAACCTTAACCGTGGGAGCGACTTCGGGCATAATGATATATGACTTGATCCCCTTCAAAGCGGCCGCTAGTGCCAGTGCCTGGGCGTGATTACCCGAAGAGTGAGTGCAAACCCCCTTTTCTGCCTGTTCTTCGCTTAATGAGAACACGGCATTAGCAGCCCCGCGGAATTTGAATGCGCCGACCTTCTGCAGGTTTTCACATTTGAAGAAGAGCTCTGCTTCGACCATACGGTTGAGAGTGCCGCAGGTCATAATCGGGGTTTGGTGAGCATAGGGGGAGATACGCCGGGATGCTGTCTCGATATCATCTAAACTAGGGAAAGCAAACAGAGATTGATCATTCATTTTTTCACGTATTGAATAGGATTCCAGATAGGCTAAAAGTTCAAGGTTGAACTTTTAGCCTATTCTAGTGTCGGGAAAGATCTGTTGCAAGAACGAATCTTCTATTCAACACCTTTCACTGATCATCCTCCACTGAACCTATTGTTCTGTTTGCTGAGGGGGCATACTATTGCATTGATGCTTGACTTCGGTTGCGCAGGAGCAACCGGCAGAGCAGCTTCCCTTTCCCTTGAATTGACGGTAAAGATTCCTGCCAACGTAGAGGCAGGCCAGGGCAACGATAACAAAAACGATAATTGTTTCCATCTCTATCCTATTAAAAATCCTGTTGCAGAACCGATTTGATAAACTGTGGCAGCCACGCCGAACGCCAAGGCGGTATTGAATACCATGGAGAATCCTGCCCATTTCCAGGATCCAGCTTCCCTTGCAATTGCCACGACCGTCACAAAACAAGGTGCGTAGAAAATGGTAAAGAGAATCAAACTAAGGGCAACCAGTGGGTTCCAGCCCGGTGACTTCTGCAGTGCTTCTCCCAGGGATCCTGTTTCTTCCGGGTCAACTTCCCCCATTGAGTAGGCCGTCCCCAGTGTGGAGACAACGACTTCCTTGGCGGCAAATCCACCGACTAGTGCGATATTGGTCCTCCAATCAAACCCGGCGGCTTTGGACACCGGTTCCAGTGCAGTTCCGATGGAACCGGCAACGGAATGACGAAGCGCTTTCTCAGCTTCACGTCCATCTATCTGAAATAATTGATCCTGAACGGCAGCGGCTGCTTCGGACAGTTCGGCTTCATCATTATCGGCAGCAGCTTCCAGTTCCTGGACAGCTTCCGCGGATGCTGCTTCCATCACTTCATTTCTCTGATTCTCGAAAACAGCCAGATCCGATTCCGGGAGTCCGGGGAAGGTCATCATGGCCCAGAGAATAATGGAAATCCCGAGTATGACTGTCCCCGCTTTTTTGATATACTGCCAGGTTCTTTCCCAGGTATGGGTTAACAGGCCTCTCATGGTTGGCAGTCTGTATGGCGGTAGTTCCATAACAAAAGGTGTGGGAGGACCTGATATCACCGTCATCCTCAGCAGTTTAGCCACCAGCAGAGCCCCGCCCCAGGCGATTACAGTGATCAGTAACATCATCAGGGCTTCGTTTTTTCCGAAAAATGCACCGACCAGCAGTGCCATGACAGGCAATTTGGCGCCACAATTCATGAAGGGCACAGTCAGAAGTGTAGCCAGTTTTTCCCGGGGTGATTTCAGGGTTCTTGATGCCATTACTCCCGGTACTGCACAACCACCCGCAATTCCTCCGGAAACGATGAAAGCCATAACGGAATTTCCGTGAAGTCCGAACGCCGCAAAGACCTTGTCCAGCATAAAAGCTACTCTTGCCAGGTAACCGCTGTCCTCAAGAATCGAAATTCCAAAAAACATGAACATGATGAGGGGAACAAACCCGAGTACCCCACCGACTCCGTCGATAATGCCGGAAACGACAAGAGATTTTAACAATCCATCAGACATATTGTCCGATGCCAGACCATTCAGCCATCCGAAAAAGTTTTCAAACCAGACCACAGGAGCTTCACTATAGGTAAAAACGAACTGATACAGACCATAGATAATAGCGGCCATGATCAACGGTCCAAGGAAACGATTGGTAACCACTTTATCAATTTTATCGGACAGCTCCAGGCGGTTTTCTTCATGGCTCCGCTTGACAACACCTTGTTTAAGGATGGAACTGATATACCCGTAACGATAATCGGAAATCAAGGCCTCGGGGTAGGTATTAAGGGTGTTTTTCAAGTGTTTGGACACCGACTCGACGATTTTTATTAAATCGGATGAAACGGCTTTATTGATTTTATCACCCTTTTCGATGACCAGCTCATCTTTTTCCAGGTATTTTATGCCAACCCAGCGTGCAGGATACGATCCGATAAGGAAATTGCTCTTGAGGATGATTGTTTCCATCTCATTTAAAGCTTCATCCAGATCGTCTCCATAAGAAATGCTGAAATTCCTGGATGGTTTGGCGTCACCGGCCATTTCAATGGCTTTATTCAACAATTCCTCCTTACCTTTACCCGTACGGGCAATTGTCGGGATCACCGGTATTTCCATCAGATTCGATAGCTTCTTGTCGTCGATGGTAATTCCGCGACTCTCTGCTACATCCACCATGTTAAGCGCCAGGCAGACCGGAACTCCCAGTTCCAGAAGCTGTACGGTGAGATAAAGGTTACGCTCCAGGTTTGATGCATCTACTATATTGACGACTGCTTCGTTTTTCGATTCGGTCAGGAAATCGCGAGCCACGACTTCGTCCTGGGAATAAGCCGTCAAGGAATAGGTTCCCGGGAGATCGACGATATGCACGTTGGTACCGTTTTGGGAGGCAAATCCCTCCTTTTTTTCCACAGTAACCCCGGGATAATTCCCAACATGCTGCCGGGCTCCGGTTAAGGAATTAAACAGGGTGGTTTTCCCTGAATTCGGATTACCACCAAGGGCAATTGATATTTGTTCCAGTTGTTTTCCCATGCTATTCAACCTCCACGTCAATATAATCTGCTTCGCTGTTTCTAAGGCTCAAAGTAAATCCCCTTACCCTGAGAGCCACAGGATCTCGGAGAGGGGCTCTCCCTTGAACGGTTACAGGAGTTCCCTGTGTTAGCCCCATATCCCGAATACGTCTTCCCAGTTCTCCCGTCACATTTACCGAAACGATTGTTCCCGATTGGTTTGTTTTCATCTGTCTCATATTAATAATTGCCACTTTTATCCCTCTGTAAGAAATTAATCCTGATGATTCCTATTTCTAGATATTGCCATTTAACTTAAACTGCGGCTCAGCAGTTTCGCAGAGTTTATCTATATTGAATGTCAGCTCCGGTTTTGATCTGTCCACCAACTAATTTGCGATCTGCTATATAAGGTAAAGTAAAGTTCGTGTATACGAAAATATATAATATTGACATAAACATCCCTATGTCAATATAATTCTTTCGCTTTGTCGAAAAACATAAAAAATTTAATATAAATCAATGGCTTACATCCTCAAGGACCAACTGATTTTAAATCAAATCCAGGGTATTTTTGTCCTGGTTGGTTCTTGCATTCTTTCAAGTAAAATGTTGTCAACTGTGGATCAGCGGAAATGAGGGGACATGTACTCGTTACGTCCCCGTATTTCCGCGGGGATCGAAGCGATGGTTTGAGCGTTGACAGACACCAGATGCATTTCAATGATAGTTGCCGAATTTATAATGTTAATGAAAAAGCTTTCGATTTCAATGCTCCAAACTGATCCATCCTAAATAATCGCAAAGCAGATTTTTCGGATTTCGATCTTCCTGGATTTGATTTGGAAGAAAACTATCCCGCACTTTTCGATGATCAAATCGAAAACCAATTTTTTGACAGTTTCTGAATAATTGGATTTGACAGAGAAATTAGAATAGTCAAAAATAGTTCGCATATACAAAATAAGTAATATTCAATAGACAATGAAAATTTTAGAATCTGCAAAATGATAACCAGCTTATTACCCGGTCGAGTGCGACTAAGAGTTCCGGTAAATGAGAACTGGAGAATAACCCCAGGTCTTGAGAACAAGTTGATAAATGAAACCGGAATACTGTCGGCCAAAGTAAATCCCAGATCCGGGAGTGTGTTAATTGAATTCGATGCTGTCCGGACAACTGTGGATCGGATCGAGAGGATCATCAACCGGAATGTTGAAATCTCGCTTGGCCCTGTCTCCGATTTTAAAGTCAAGTCCACTGGTAAACCAGCCGGAAGAAAAAGGGCAGGAGCAAAGACCTATAATCTCTTGCTCGCCTCCCTGTTGACCAGTCTATCAGGCATTGTGTTTGACAATAAAAAGTTACATATCCGAGCCGGATATTTGTTTGTAACTCTGGCGGGAAGACATGTTTTCGATTTTAGAAATCGGATTTGGAGAAAATAGCAAAAATTACCCCTGATTGAGATTTCTCTCAATAATCCCCTCAAACCTCCTGACATCCAACCCTGTTCAAAGGTTAGGGATTTCGGATACCTGGGGAGTACTCACATAACTTAACAACAGTCATAAAGGAGGCTAAAGATGACAGCATTTTTTTTAAAACCGGGATTTCTGTTTTCGGTAGGTGGTGCCGCACTTGCGGCAGCCGGCTTGAACCTCAACCGGGTTATGTCGCCTGTCAAACCCGCCCTTGTCAGCGGATTGAAGGAAGGTCTTTTGTTTAAAGACTGGTTGGCAGGTAAACTTGAAGTTTCCAAAGAGGATCTCGAAGATCTGTTAGCTGAAGCCAGGTTCGCCTATGATGAAGAGGTTTTATTGAATGAACAGACAGTCAAAAGAGAAAAGCAGTTGTTGGACAAGATAGATGATGTGATCAAAAAACAGCCTTCGACAGCAAAGTCGGCAAAAGGAAAAAAGAAAACAAAATCAGGAGGTAAATAATGGGTTACGAAATTGGAAAGCTGGTGGGCTATCCTTTGGCACAATTGGCGTTGGGTGCGGCGACTACCATCGGCAGTTCTTACATTGCATCAAGGCTTGGCGAGAAACAGGCAATAGATGCCAGACTTGAAAGACTGGAGAAAATTGTTGATCAAATGGCGAAGGAACAGAAGCCAAAAAGCAAGAAGAGATAATGCAGTTTTCCATTGTGCATGAATTGCCCGGACGATTGCGGCTGAGATTCAGCACCGCAACCGGACTGACTGCGAATGAAAGTCGATTGAAAAAGTCATTGTCTGAAATACCCGGTATTATTGGAATCAAATACAAGGGGTTAACTCAATCCCTGTTGATTGTTCATGATCCTGACTGCGATTGCAGATCAGCGGCTTTAGAATATCTTCAATCTCTTGATATCGTTGATTTTGAAAGGCGACACCAAACCAGAAAAGCAGAAAGAGAGTTAACCGCTGGAGAGAAGCTTGAAAAAAAGAAGCGGGCTTTAACAAGGCGTGTTGGAATGAGGCTGATCAGGCCGCTTCTTCCGCCACCGTTGAGGGCTTTAATGCTTGCCAAGCATTCAGCCGGTTTATTGAGTAAAGGCTTAACATCGCTGTTGCGCGGCAAACTGAACTCGAACTTGCTGGACGCAGCAGCGGTGGCATCTGCATTGGCTTTGAACGAGTATAAAACAGTTGAGACCATCTCGTTTCTCCTTCAGCTTGGTGATTATCTGGAAGAATGGACACGCCAGAAATCCAAGGAGAGGTTAAATGATCTCTTCAGGATCGAATCCAAATGGGCTTGGGTTTTAGATGACAAAGTCGAAGTTCGAAAACCGGTGGAAAAGATAGTTCCCGGTGACTTGGTTGTAGCCAGGGAAGGTCAAATTCTTCCTGTGGATGGCAGGGTTGTCAAAGGAGAAGCACTGATAAACCAGGCCTGCATGACCGGTGAATCGATGCCGATTCGGAAATACAAAAGTGTCAGCGTTTATGCCGGAACAGTCCTGACAGAAGGAGAACTCCTGATCAAAGCAGAGCGAACGGCTGGCAACACTCGGGTTTCCCAGATGATAAAAATCATTGAGGAATCCGAAGATCTGAAAGCCTCTGTACAAAGCAAAGCCGAGCAGTTGGCAGACAATATTGTCCCATATTCATTCCTTCTCAGCGCATTGACCCTGCTATTCACCGGCGATATCCGAAAAGCGGCTTCTGCCCTGCTGGTGGACTATTCCTGTGCCATCAAACTGTCCACTCCTTTGACATTGATGTCTTCAATGATTGCAGCTTCAAAGAACGGGGTACTGATCAAGGGCGGGAAGCATATCGAACAAATGGCTAATGTTAATACCTTTGTGTTGGATAAAACCGGCACCCTGACGGAGGCCAAACCTGAAGTTATCGATGTTATTCCATTTAACGGTTTCGAGAGGGACTTCCTGCTGAGAAATGTTGCCTGCGTCGAGGAGCATTTTCCCCATCCTGTTGCCTCCGCTGTTGTCCGAAAGGCACTTGAAGAAAACCTGGATCACGAAGAGCAGCATTCGGAAGTGAAACACATAGTGGCCCATGGTATCGCTTCGGAAATCGAAGGTAAGGAGATCCTGGTGGGAAGCCGACACTTCATTCATGAAGACAGAGGGGTACCGATTGAGGTTTCGAAAAAAGGGGTCAAGCGATATCTGGATGAGGGTCGTTCGTTATTATATGTGGCAATTGCGCGGAAACTGGCAGGAATTATTGTGATAGAGGATCCAATTCGTCCTGATGCCATAAAGTTTGTCAATAGTCTGAAATCATCCGAAATCGGAAAAATCGTCATGCTGACCGGAGACAACCAGGCTGCGGCAGAAAAAGTGGCTGAAAGTTTGAGTATTGAACATACTTACAGCCAGGTTTTTCCGGAAGATAAAACAAGAATTATCAGAGAGCTGAAACAATCCGGTCACGTTGTGGCGATGGTAGGGGACGGTTTGAATGACACTCCTGCTCTCACAGAAGCTGATGTCGGAATCTCGATGAAACAGGGAGCTGATCTGGCAAAAGAGGTCTGTGATATTCTGCTATTGAGGGAGGACCTGTCCAATATCATGTATGTCAGACAGCTATCCCGACAAACATTGGGAAGAATCAAATCAAATTATTTTTATATCGTCGGTGTCAACTCCATGCTTATCGGTCTTGGAATCATGGGCGCCATCCCGCCAATCATATCCGCGTTTATGCACAATGCCACCACTATACTTGTCGCCGCCAATTCTCTCAGGAAATTCCAGGTTTAATGAAGCAGATTAGCAACCACCAATGTTTTCCGCTTCCTGATCCGTTTTGCCTCAAAGCACTAACAAAAGAATTTTAGAATTTCTTATATACAAATATTTTTATTCGTATTAACATATTTATTTAGAAATGAGAATAGGTATGCTATAGCGGATGAATTAAAGAGAGGCTTTGAAAAAAAATCAACCGGGTTTCACTCCGTTTTGCCTGGTATTTCGGATGTTACAGCCGGGAGGTGCCTGTGAAACGGGTTATCCAATATCTCCTTTTGGTTTTCTGATTTGCCACAGGCAACACAAACACAACAGGGTATCGCAATCATGTTAGATCAACGGCAGGCATTACCGGATCGTATCTGGCCGAAGACTCTTGCTTCAATCGAAGACAAAAATATCGTTATTACCAATCTGCGACCGGGTATCAGGATGATTCAGATGGATCTGCAACTTGATCGAAATGTTTACATCCGGGAGGAATCCGGGAATTCTCCCCTGGAATTCGGTTGTCTGTTTTCAGGTTTTGTGAAGGGCTCCAGCAGGAGTGGTGATCGAAAAAATGCAGCGTTCGAATGCGCCCAGGGGCAATCCTGGCTATCTTACTATCCCTGGTCGGACAATTCCATAGAGTATTTTGCCGACAAACCGATCCGGGCATTTGTTTTCCAGATTGAATACACCGTGTTACGGGAATACCTACCGGCCATGGAAGAAACAGATACCTCCCGCTTTCAAAGGGACCTGGTCAGTGGTGATATAACCTACTACAACAAAATCAAGTCCATCACCTCAAATGTCTTCACCCTGGTAGACCAGATAAAATCCTGCCCTTACCAGGGGGTTTTAAAAAAACTTTACCTGGAATCCAAGGTTTTTGAACTTCTCGTCTGTCTGATTGATGCTGAAGCAGGAAAGAGGAAAAAATCTCTCTCCCGGGCGGATGAAGAGAGAATAAGACAGGCCAGGGAAATCCTGTTGGAAAACATGGAATCGCCGTTATCGTTAAACGAATTAGCAAAAAAAGCAGGCTTGTGTGCGACCAAACTCAACAAGGGTTTTCGCCAGCTTTATAAAAACTCGGTCTTTGGCCTGTTAAGAGAAGAGAGGCTGGCAAAAGCCAGAATGCTGATGGAGACCCAGGAAAAAAGAGCATGTGAGGCTGCCTGGGAGGTTGGTTACTCCAGCCTCAGCTCTTTTCATCGCGCTTTCCATCGTAAATACGGGGTCAATCCCGGGTTTTATTCCAAAACAGGGACTTTCAATTAGTCCTGATATAATCCGGGGGTCGATCCAATCCTGTTCTTGAACTCTGTCCGTTTATCCACTGTCGTCAAACGGATTACTTCTCGCCTCGTCCGATCTGCTCGGAGTTTTCCCGAAAAAAAAGAGTATAGGGATTCATCTCACCCGAAAAGCCGTCTGCCAATCTGTTATTTATTTCTTCTGTTTGCGTCTGAATCCACCATTTCATCTATTGCCATAATTCGCTAAGACAAAAAATATGTTCCACGAGACAAATAATTTTTTTTGCATTCTGCTAATAATTGAATTCATACAGTTGAAGCGATAATAGCAAAACAACGAATTTCGGAGATCAAGACTTATGAAAAACAGAATATTATCAGTTTTCAGTGCCATTCTGTGCCTGTTTTGGCTGACGGGTGTCTTCGCAGATGAAGCGGTGAAAAACAGGTTGGAATTGGAGGAAATTATCGTCACAGGTACAAAAACCAAACATCGACCGGAGGATGTACCGGTGGACAGCGTTTTAATACCGAGGCATGAAATTGAACAATCCAATGCCCAGAATGTATCGGAAATCATCGCCAACATACCAGGCTTTAATTTTTCCCAACAAACAGGAATTACTTCCGCCATGGGGTACAAAAATACCGCCCGCGGATTGAATGTTGAATCGTCTTATCTCCTGATCCTGGTGAACGGGCAACGTGTTTTTCCGGGTTATCGCAGCGGAGGCATGACCGGTGGTGGACTTGCCCGTAATATCAATGTGGTTCCTATTGAAATGATCGAGCAGATTGAGATTGTGAAAGGTCCCGGTTCAGCGCTTTATGGCAGCGATGCGGTTGTCGGTGTGGTCAATATCATTACCAAGCAACCCGCCAGGGAACCCGATCGGACTGTAGGAATCGAATACGGATCTTATGAAGTTAAGGGAGCTGATTACCTGGGAAATGAACCAACGGACGTGAATCGCAGCACACAAAAGATCTTTGCAACTGTTTCACAGGAACTTAATGAATCGTTCGGATTTTCATTAAATCTTACCCGGGAGCAAAACGAAGGAATTCATCCGGAGAAGTACGATATCACCCAAACCTATCTGCACGGAATTTTCGACTTCAAGGTGACAGACGAACTGAAACTGCGCTTGGGGACTGAATCGGCGAATTGGGGTGAAAAAAACGATGACCTGGGAGATGATAAAACTGAAACCTCCAACCGCTACTACTCGGTTATCGACTATGAGTTTCATCCAAAAAACAATGTTCGTCTGCAGATCTATCAACAGGGGCTGGATCAGGATTTTAAAGACCCGGTTTATGGTGATACGGAATCCACCGTAATGTATACCGATTATGAGTTCCAATATACCAACAGGTCATTCGATAATAATATCCTCACCGTTGGTTATGAGCTTCTTGAGGAGTATTTCGACAGCTCCATGGTTGATGACAAAAGGTTTACAACCAGAAGTGTTTATATTCAGGACGAGTTCACCCTGTTTGATAAAATGCTGACCATTGTGCCGGGTGTCAGGGCTGACGATAGTGAAGCCTGGGGAAATGAAACCAATCCGAAACTCAGTGTTATGATAAAACCTGTCGAAGGGACCACCATCAGGACTTCAGCAGGAAAATCTTTTAAACCTCCCTCCGCAACCCAGAATTATGGGGTTCCCTTTAACCATGTCTATATGTGGATATTTGCCAACCCCGATCTGGAACCTGAAAAATCGACGAGTTGGCAAGCCAGCATCGATCAATGGCTGATGAATCAAAAGATTATGATCTCCCTGACCTATTACCAAATGACGGTTGAAAATATGATAACCCAGGAAGCCAGGGGGGATTTTATCGATGATGTCCCGGTGATGATCTGGAAAAATCTAAACAAGGCTGAAATCAGCGGAATCGAATCCATGATTGGAATCAACCTCACAGAGGGATTGGATCTCGACCTGAACTATACTCTTACCAAAAGTGAAGATAATGATACCGGGGAAGAACTGGTTGACACCCCTGAAATCACCTATGGGGCCAACCTGAGATACACTGACGGTGAGCAGAAATACGGAGGCTTTGCTTCATATCTGTTTACGGGAAGCCAGAGGAATATGGTTTATGATCCTTCCATGTCGGAGGAGACAGAATCTTTCAGCACCGTCGGACTCAATCTCTGGTTCCGCGTTTTCAACCGCGGCAAAGTAACCCTCCAGGCCGATAACCTGCTGGATGCGGAATTGGAAGGTTCAGATACTATCTACGCCGGGCAGACCCTTACCGCAAAACTATCGGTGGATCTTTAATTCACAAATCCAAACAAAAACTCTGCTCCGGAAGACTTCAAAGTCAGGTATTTAAATTGCGCTTGAACTCTTCTGCGGTTTTTCGGAGTGGGCTCACTTAATCCGGTTTTGCATATGTTCAATCGTGTTTTCAGCAGATATGAAACCATACTATCCCTGTTACAGGGGCATCGCGGCAAGCTTCTGGCTTCGTTGCTGTTTGCCGTTACTAGCGGTTTCGTCTCTTTGATTCCCTTTCTGATTGTCTATCGGATGGCCGGTCATATCGAATCCGGGACAATTGGGAAGGAGATCTTTTTTCAACTGGCGCTGTTTACGCTGATCGCCGTTGTGGCTCGATACGGGCTTTTTTATATTTCCACCATGCTCGCTCACTTGGCAGCCTTTACCCTTAACTGCGAGCTGAAGTCAGATATCGTAACGCATATGGGGGAATTGAATCTGGGCTATTTCGATAAAAAAACATCAGGTGCCATCAAGAAAAGCCTGGGAGAGGATATAGACAATCTTGAGCTTTTTATCGCCCACCATCTGCCGGATACCATGGTAGCTGTTTCCATATCGGCCATTGTTTTCATCACCCTGTTAATTGTGGATATAAGGCTGGCCATTGCCGCTTTTTTATCGCTCCCATTCAGTATCTATATGCAATCCCTCGCCAAGAGGGAATACATGGATAATGCAGGAGATTATCATGATAATCAGGAGAAGATGAACTCCATTATCGTGGAATACATAAAGGGAATGCCAATTATAAAAACCTTTAATCTCAATGTCAGAAGCTTTCACCGTTTTATTGAAGCGGTAGAAACCCATATCAGGCTGGCTGCGGAGATTGTGAAAAAGGTGACCCCCTTCCAGGCGTTTTTCCGAACGGGAATCGATTCCGGGCTTCTTTTTATTGTTGCAGCCGGCTCCTGGCTGTTCCTGATCGATGAGATCTCCTTCCCTACCCTGGTTCTCTTTATACTGATCGGTAACTCCTTTGCCGGACCTTTTCATGAAATCAGCATGACAACAGCCCTGTTGGAAAATATCACCGAAGGTGCCAGGCGAATTTCCCACCACCTTGAGACACCCGGATTAAAGGAGTCGACACAACCCCGCATTCCGGGCAGCGCGGATATCGAGTTCAAAAAGGTCAGTTTTTCGTTTGGCGATAACCGGGTATTGCGGAATATCTCCTTCTCGGTTAAGGAGGGAGACCTATGTGCTCTGGTGGGACCTTCCGGTGCCGGAAAGACAACCGCAACCCTGCTGGCTTCTCGATTTTGGGACGTGGAGCAGGGAGAGATAACCATCGGGGGTGTTGATATCAGGGATATTCCCCAACAGAAATTGATGGAGATGGTCTCCTTCGTTTTCCAGGATGTTTTTTTGATCAACGGAACCATCCTGGAAAACATTTGCATGGGCAATACCGAGATATCCGAAGATGATGCCATCCTGGCTGCCAAACAAGCCATGGCTGACGATTTTATATCTCGCCTGGAGCATGGATACCATACCACCATAGGTGAAAAGGGAACCTTTCTCAGCGGTGGTGAAAAACAAAGAATCGCTATAGCACGTGCCATTGCCAAGAATTCACCCATTGTCATTCTCGACGAAGCTACCGCATTTACCGATCCGGAGAACGAAATCAAAATACAAGAGGCACTGAACAGACTGTTGGTGGGTAGAACGGTGATTGTCATTGCCCATAAGCTTCATACCATCATGGAAGCGGATAAGATTCTGGTCTTTGAGAAGGGGGCGATTACCGGTCAGGGATCCCACGCCTGCCTGCTGGAAGAAAACTCGTTATACGGGAGAATGTGGCAGGAGCATACCAAGGCAAATTCCTGGTTACTGGCCGGAAGGAGGGGAAACCATGTTTAACAGTATTCAAAAGATATCCGGAGACAGATTGAGCAAAATCTATATCTCCTCTCTATTTACCGGGCTGGAAGCTTTCGCAGCCGCACTGCCTTATGGGATTGTCTACTTTGTTATCATGGATCTGATCAGGGGTAATCCTTTCAACAACATTATCTGGAAAATATCACTAATCCTGGCGATGTTGTTTTTTCGTTACGGCTTTGCTCTTAAAAGCCAAGGCGGAATGATGTCTGCTTCATATGAAGTAACCGGGAGAATTCGAATCCGTATGGGTGAGCATCTTCGTCAACTGCCAATGAGTTTTTTCGCGGGCAGGGATCTTGGCAGGCTCAGCAATTATCTGCTTCAGGATACAAAACTGATCGATTTTACCTTTTCCCATATCCTGGTCCGGGCGGTTTACGCCGGTTTTTTTACGATTGTGATCAGTATTATCCTGATCATGATTGAATGGCAACTCCTGCTACCTCTTTTGTTGGTTGTGCCCTTTGCCTTGCCGCTGTTTTTTATCGGGCAAAATTCAGTTAAAAAAATCGGGGGGATGCGACTGGACATCATTGATCGGGCCGATTCGGCTGTCCTTGAATACGTTCAGGGAATCCAGGTGATGAAATCACATGACATGGTGGGAAAGAAAAACCGAAAGCTGCATGTTCTGTTCAAAGAGCTGTTGAAACAAAGCTTGAAACTGGAAGGGGTTAGTTTTGCTTCGGCCATAAGCTTCGCGGTCATCATGGAAATCGGATATGTCCTCCTGATTTTCTACGGGGGGTACCTGATTGCTCAAAACAAGCTTGATCCCCTTGTTTTTCTTTTGTTCCTGGTAATCGCCCTGCGGCTGTATGCCCCGATCTTTGAATTATATAAATGTTCTTCACTGCTCAGATACATGCGTAACGCGGGAGAAAGGGTGGAAGAAGTGATCCGGGAAGAGCCCCAGTCATACCATCCGGAGAATCATCCTATCCGGAATTTCGATATTCTGTTTTCCGGTGTCGGTTTCAGGTACGACAAACGGTCCACCCTGGATGATATCAACCTCACCATTCCCAACGGAAAAATGACGGCATTGGTGGGTCCCTCCGGTTCCGGTAAAACCACCATTATGAATCTGATTACCCGATTATGGGAAATCCAGGATGGTACAATTGAGGTGGGTGGGGTGGATATCTCCGCAATTTCACCGGAACGCCTGTTATCCCATATCAGCATCGTGTTTCAGGATGTTTACCTCTTCAATGATACCGTACGCAACAATATTGCCATTGGTAAATCGAATCCTTCAAACAAGGAGATCGTCCGTGCAGCCAAAGCGGCACAATGCCATCAATTTATCAGTGAGCTCCCCATGGGATATGACACCGTAATTGGTGAAGGAGGCAAAAGCCTGTCCGGGGGAGAAAAACAGCGAATCTCCATAGCCCGTGCCATTTTAAAAGATGCGCCGATTATCCTTCTGGATGAAGCAACCGCATCCCTGGATCCAGAAAACGAGGCCTGTATCCAGAAGGCAATCGATAACCTCCTGCAGACCAAAACCGTAGTTGTAATTGCTCATCGTTTGAACACCATTGCCGGTGCTGATCAGATTGTGGTAATGGACCGGGGAAAAATTGTGCAAAGAGGAACCCATGACTCACTGATCAAAATCGAAGGGCTTTATCGAAGACTCTGGAAAGAACAACAACGGGTCCAGGGTTGGAAACTGAAACGTAAGGGAAACAATCCGAGCTGAAACAAAAGATTTGTCTTATTAAAAATGGAATCGAAACCGGAGGAAAACCCATGAAAACCGTCGAGCTGATTTATATCTCGGTCGTGTTGGGACTGACATTGTTTTTCATAACTCCTGCAAGTGCAGCCAATAAAACCCGTGTGGATCAAAAGCAGCCGTTTAAACCCCTCTCATTTGTTGACGGTGCGGGAAGGAGGATTGAGCTGAACAGACCCATAAAACGAATCTTCAGTGGCAGTCCCGATATCAGCGAGATTATTAGGATACTGGGAGCCGAAGAGAAGGTGGTCGGTGTCGATATGTTCACAGCCAAGCAATCTCATTTGTTTCCCGAAATGTCGAAACTACCCATGGTCGGGGAACACGGGAATGTCAACCTGGAAAAGGTCGTTGAGCTGAGGCCGGATATTTACCTGGCCAATACTTCGATCACCTGGTATCCGGTATTTCAATCCATTGTCAACAGTTTGGAACCTGAAACGAAGGTTATCTGCCTCAATTTTATAGACCTAAACACATTCACAAACGATTTCGAAATTCTCAGCAAAATTCTCAGCAGGGAATTGGCAGGATCCGAATTTTTGAAGTTCCATAACAGGATTTTAAACCGTATTGAGCAAAAGACAAAACTCCTGAAATCGGCTGGAAAACCGAGAGCCTATTTTGAAATGTACCAGTCCTGGCGAACCTTTAGCAAAAAAGCCTCCATGTACCAGATCCAGATCGATCTGGCAGGTGGCAAGAACATTGCGGAAGCGGTTGACGGGGTCATGTTTGAAGTCGACAAGGAGTGGATGGTGGGTGCCGATCCGGAGATCATCATCAAGGTGGCTTATCCGAATGCCGGATATCCCGATGTTCCCAAAACGGATTGCGGATATCTGGTCAGTGATCCATCCGGTATAATGAGGTTGGTCGAGTCTATCAAGAGCCGGGAAATCCTCTCTTCAACCAAGGCGGTTTCAAGCGACAGGGTCTATGCACAACATTACCATCTGGTCGACAGCCCCAGGAATTTTATAGGAGTGGCTTATCTTGCAAAATGGTTCCATCCCGGGGTTTTTCACGACCTGGATCCCGAAGCGATCCACCGGGAGTACATAAGTCGCTTTTTGAAACTCCGGGCCGATCTCGTTCAAAACGGGGTGTTTAACTATCCGGATTGACTCATTGGAGTATGCCTTTGATGACACAATCCGGGTAAAGTCGGATTTGATTGACGATTAACCCGACAGCTATAAGCTGGTCATTTTAGCCTCTAGTGGAATAGCCCGGGTCCAGTTCGGATGCATTGAATGGATTTCCGTGGGCAGGATAGATCGTCCTGGCTCCAGCAGCACCTGGAGAAATCAAAACACCTCGTCGAGGTCATCGTCGATCAAATCGATAGAACCGACCGCCCCGAGCCCGATCTGATTCGAAACTGTATTGTTGCCCTGATCGATCATCATCGCCATGAGACAAGGTTGAACGAAGCCCTGCTCGAAAACATCGACTATCCCGAAGAAATCCGGATATTGATTCAGGGGATGCAGGAGGAGATCGAAAGCAGGCTTACCGACCTGATTGTCAGAAGTCCCGCGATTCACAGCGACAACCCCTCCCTGACTGCCTGGCTGGTTTTACAGACTATAACGAGTCTGGCCGACCAGTATGCCATCTATGATCATGAACGGTTTAATGAAGAGGAGTTTGTCATAGCTCTCTCTGCAATCATCGAGAAAATGCTCTATTAATCTCAATTTGCTCCGTAGACCAGGCACGTCGGCTGGATCGAATGATACGCGGGCGTGCAGACCATGACGTTAAATTTTATACGGCTGCGGGCCCGGGATTTCTGATCACTGGATTGACTTTTCTGTTTATCCCGGCGTTTCCGTGGCTTCCTTTTTTCACTGGGAATCCTTAGCCAGTTTGAATATGATGGAGTTTTAATCGCTATATTTCATCCTGGCAACCGCGTCCGAAAATCCAAAGTCAACGGGGAAATGAAACACAGTCAGATTGAAGCGTTCCGTGCCGCCATGCTCAAAGGGAAGGTGACCGCGGCGGCGGAGCATTTAAACGTTTCCCAGCCTTCAGTTACCAGGCTGATCCGCGAGTTGGAGGAGGAGGTTGGATTCAAACTCTTTATCAGAAGAAAAGCGGGTCTGGAACCTACCTCGGCAGGTATCCAGTTTTATAAAGTCGTTGATGCATCGTATATCGGATTGAGCGATTTGGAGACAGCCGCTGTGCATATCCGGGAGCATAAACTGGGGACCATGCACATCGCTGCTATTCCGGCCATGGGGTATGGTTTTATGCCGGAAGTGGTGGCCCGTTTCAAAAAACAATACCCGGATATCGAACTGAAACTGAATGTTATCCCCTCGACGGAGATTACAAACCCCCAGAATTTCGGCAGTTATGAAGTCGGTATTATCCTGGAACACGAGTTTACCGCCAAGCTTAAAACCGACCTGTTTGTCGAATCGTCTCTCGTGTTAATCCTGCCTTCAGATCATCGGCTTACAAAAAAGAAGGTTATTGTTCCGCGGGATCTGCATGGCGAAGACATGATCAGCGACAGCCCTATGCATGAAACCCGACGTGATTTCGACATGATCATGAAACAGCATGACTCGGTTGCCAATGAGATTATAGAATGTCCCCTCTCTTCCATCACATGCAGCTTTGTTGCGCGGGGATTGGGAGTCGGTTTGGTGAATCCTTTTGTTGCTTACTACGAGCGTCATCTTGGGCATGAAATCAGGCCATTCAAACCTGCCATTACCTTCAAAAAATACCTGGTTTATCCCCGGTATGATTCCCGGTCGCCCCTGACCGACGAGATCACAAGAATCATGGAAGAGTGTCGGGACGAGGTTCTGGAGTTTTACAGCAAGGAATGAATTGCTTCGGCAAACACGGATACCCTGTCCGGGGCCAGATCCAGGTATAAACCCGGTTCGTTGAGTTCCATTTCACAGACCACCAGCCTGCTTTCGTCCCGAATAATACCATCTATGCGCGCATATATAGGGGGGGAGTCAATGGTTTGCAGGACTTTTTCAGCCTGTTTGATAATGGTTGGTTCGGGATTAATCCGTTTTAATACACCTTGATATTGTGAGTTTACACGAAATTCACCTTCCCGGGTCTGCTTCAATATGGCATGGGAATAGGTTCCCTCAAAAAACACCAAGGAGATCTCTCCCTTGTCCTCAACCTCGGGCAGGAATTCCTGAATCAGCCATTTTTTCGAAGGGAAGCTCCCGGCAACTGCTGACAACCATTCATCTATCCCGGAAAGGGAAACTTTTTCCACCTGGTGTCCGCTTGCCCCCACCAGGGGCTTAATAACGGCCTGTTGCCAATCTTCTTCTATAAAAATATCAGGCAGGGATTCGTCCGCTGTCCAAATCCGTGATTTGGTCACCTGGATTCCCGAAGCTTCCAGATCAAACAGATAATCCTTGGTAACATTTTTTTTAACCAGCGAAATCGGGTTCTGTACAGCCAATCCGCAGCTCTCTAGCTTGTCCAGCCAGCGGATGAAGTTATCCGTATCATGGTGATAATCCCAGTTGGCGCGTAACACTACCAGGTCGGCTCTGCTGAAGGCTTCAAACTCCCCGTTCCAGGGGCTGGCTGTAACGTTATATCCCCGTTTTTCCAACGCGCTGGCAACGAGGGAATCCGTTTCGAATAGATCGGGCCATTTCAGGCAAGTGGTAAAGACTATTTTTTTAGCCATTTGACGGAACCTCATATAGTCGACCGTTACGGGTGACAAGTATTCGATCGCATATCGCTTTGACCACTTCCAGGTCATGTGAAATGAAAAGCATTCCAAATCCAAGTTTGGATTTTAATGAAAGCAGAAGGTTAAGGATCTGTGCTTGGATGGACAAATCCAGGGCCGATGTCGGTTCATCGCAGATCAGCAGTTCGGGCTCGATGACCAGTGCCCTGGCAATGGCCACCCGTTGACACTGACCCGTACTGATCTGTGAAGGTCGACGATCCAGTATTTCCGAATCCAGGCCAACCTGGCGAGCTAGATGTGCCACACGTCTGTTTCTATCTTTCTTGCAGTTAATACCATGATAGTCAAGGGGTTCGCGAATGATGTTGCGGATGCTTCGACCGGGATTCAGAGCCCCCCTGGCCTGCTGAAAAATCGGTTGAATCAAGCGACATTCCGATCTGAAAGCCCTGCCTTTCAAGCCGGATATCCGGGATTGCTTGAATAGAATCCGGCCTTTGGACACCCTTAAAAGTCCAAGCAGGCATCTCGCCAAAGTACTTTTTCCCGACCCGCTGCTTCCGATAATACCTACGACTTCACCACTACGGATATAAAAGGAAACCTCATTCAGAACTGAAACAGAACGAGTATCGACAAAACCTTTAACCTGGTAGTCATAAGACAACCCGTCAACATCCAGCAGACAGTCATCCGGAGACTCATGATAAGCCTTTGACGGAATCAGACGCGATGTTGAGATCGATAACTCATCGAAACCGCAACCCCAACAATTACATGGACGACAATCCAACAGTGATTTTGTGTAGGGATGGTCAGGATGGTGTATCACCTTTTGGGTGGAGCCTTTTTCCAGGATTTTGCCCGATTTCATGACAATAACCCGGTCCGCGGCTTTTGCAGCTACATCAATGTCGTGGGTAATCAGCAGCAGACTGAGATTTTGCTGTTTTCGGAGAGAATTCAATTCTTCCAGGATACCGGATTGAATCTCTGCATCGAGCGCCGTTGTCGGCTCATCAGCGATCAGAATTTTTGGTTTGTTGATCAAGGATATGGCGATCACGACCCGTTGACACATTCCACCGCTGAGTTGAAACGGGTAACTCTGCAGAACCTTTTGCGGCTGTTCGAGTTTCATCGTTTCCAGCAATGCCAGGGCTCTGTGCCAGGCTTTTCGTCGTGATACCTGGCTGAAAAGCCTCATTGTTTCCAGCATCTGATCAAAGATCTTCATCAACGGATTTAGCGTCAGTTGGGGATCCTGAAGAATAAGGGAGATCTCCCGTCCCCTGATTTTCCGCCATAGTTTTTCATCAGCTTTAGCATAATTTTCTGATTTACCCGCAAAACGGATAGATCCTCCGGAAATTATCCCCGCGCCATCCAGTAATCCCAGGAGGGCACGACCCAAAGTAGTTTTTCCACTGCCGCTTTCACCGATCAGGGCTGTGGTTTGTCCCTTACAAAGGTCAAAACTGGCTTCCCTGACCGCGCTAATCTTCTTCCCGGAAACCTTATATTCAATACTCAGTTTCCTGATGGTGAGAACTGGTTGTGTCATAGCAATTCGACCTCTTCTTTTTTCAGCCCCTTGTTGAGCGAAAGCAATCCTTCCCCCAAAAGATTCAGGGAGAGAACGGTCAGAAAAATGGCAATGCCCGGCGCAAATATCAAATGCGGTGCCCGGGTCAGATAGACCCGGCCATCCGATAAAAGTGCCCCCCATTCGGGGGTGGGTGGCTGAGCTCCTAATCCCAGAAAAGAGAGGCCGGAAATGGTGAGAATCAGTTTTCCCAGCTCCATGGTTGCCAGAATAATTATTGGCCCTGTCACGCGGGGAAGCAACTCTCGAAAGATAATGGTAAACCTGCTGGCGCCAATGGCTACAGCCGCTTCAATATCGGGTTCATGGATGATTTTCAGCACCATTCCCCTGGTGATCTGTGCAAAGCGAACCCACCAGAAGCAGGTAACGGCAATGAGGAGGTTTTTCAGGCTCGGTCCGAAAAAACCGGCTATGACGATGGCCAGAACGGTTGACGGAAACGATAATAAGACATCGATCAGGGAAAGCAATATCCTGTCGACAATCCCACCGGAATATCCGGCGACGATACCAAAGGTGATCCCGATAAACATAACGGTAATCATGGCCATACTACAGGTTGCCAGGGTAATACGTCCCCCCAGAAGAACCTGGGACAGCACATCCCGTCCGTAACGGTCGGTTCCTAAAGGATTGGAGACGGAGGGGGGGTTAAACCGGTTCCCGGCATCAAAAATTGCAGGATCATAGTCGGAAGTGAACTGGAAGGTACTAATGGAAAGTATAATGGCCAACAGCAATAAAAAGCCGGATACAACCATGGGAGAACGCACGGTGTCCGGCAGGTGAGTCTTCAATTTCATTTGGTTATATATCCCGTGTTTCTGACCCGGGGATCGATGAAAGCATAGCTTAGGCCGACAAACAGGTTCAGCAAAATGACGATAAAGGTGATCAGCAGGACATAGCCGGTGATGGCCGGATAGTCCCGGGCAAAAATACTTTCCACCGCATAGCGGCCAATCCCGGGTAAAACGAAGATGGATTCGATAATTACCGATCCGGAGAACAACCCTGCCAGATTGACTCCAAATACGGAAAGTATGGGAAGCAAGCCGTTACCTAATGCGTGAATTCCAACCAACCGCTTTTTTCCAAGTCCTTTCGAACGTCCGAATACAATATATTGCCGGCTGTATTCCCGGATCAGGTTTACCCGAATCAAACGCATTACCGGTGGCGAGGTCAAAACACCCAGGGTCAGGGCCGGCAGCCACATTCGTTTGAAGCTGACTTGGCCGATCATATCATAAACCGGGTATCGTATGGCGAAAATCTCCAATAGAATCAATCCCAGCAAAAAACTCGGCAAGGCAACAAATAAAACGCCTATCAATCGAATCAGGTGATCCGCCCACCGATCTTCATTGAGCGAGGCTATTATACCGAAACCCAGGGCAATAGACACCTGTACCAGAAATGCAGCTCCGGCCAGGTATAGGGTTGCGGGTAGACGATCTGCCAGCTCGGAGACGATTGATTTCCCCGAGCGATAGGAATTGCCGAGATCAAAAAGCGCCAGGCGTTTTATCCAGTTCAGATATTGTTGTGTTGCTGTAACATCCAATCCCAGGTTCTTCCGGACCTGCTTTTTCTGGAGTTCAATCGTACCGGTATCCCCGATAGCGAGATCGTTTGCCCCAAGGATATAATCGACCGGGTCCCCCGGGGCCAGGCGTATCAAGGTGAAAATCATAAGTGAAACAATCCAGAGCAGTACCATTGCCCGGATGAGTCTGTATATCAGCAGTTTAAGAACGATCATCTATTTTTTATACAATCCCGGTGTGATAATCCTGTCAAACTGCCGAAAATGAGGTTCGAAGCCCACCACTTTCCTGTTGATAGCAGTCAGGTATGGACGCGGATGCAGGGGAATGGTGGGTGTCTGCTCAATTATCTGGCGATCAAGTCTAAGGATCAGCTCACGTCTTTTTTGCAGGTCTTGTTCCTGGGAAAGTTGCTCAAACAGCCTGTTGGTTTCCACATTGTTGTAACCACCGTAATTACCGGGCCCATTGGGAGAAAACTGACCTGCCAGGAGCGCTGCTGCATCCCCAAAGGTACTCCAGGCTTCCATGGACGCATCCCAGTCCCCTTTTTTTCGTTTGGCGGAGATAATGCCGTAATCGACATGCAATACCCTGGCATCAATCCCTATTTTCCGCCACTGGGATTGCAGAACCTCTGCTACTGGTTTTGCGGAGCCCCATGACATCAATGTGAATCGGAGAGGTATTCCGTTTTTACTGCGAACGCCCCCACTCTTCTGAAGCCATCCTGCTTCATCAAGCAGACTTGAAGCCTTGCGGGGATCATAATGGGTATAACCGTGACTCTGTGTTTCAGGGTAGGCAGGATTGGACGAAAGCCAGGTGGTTGCCGGCCGGGTCAGACCTTCGCAGGCAAGGTCGACAACTGCCTGTCGATCAACAGCCCAGGCAAGGGCCTGGCGAACTTTCTGTTCCTTAAAATAGGGTTGCTTCAGGTTGAGGTAAATGGTCCTGGTATTAGCCGGTGGTCGTTTTATCAACCGGATATGAGGCAGTCGTTCCAGACCGATAGCAGATTCGGGAGAAATCTTGGTGGCAATATCAACCTGACCGCTTTGCAGAGCCATGGCCCTGGCCTGACTGTCAGCGATCTCAATCCAAGTAATCTTCCGGGTTAACGGTTTTTCGCCCCAATAGTCGGGATTTGCTTCCAGCGTGGCGGTTTCATTTGCTTTGAACTCCTTCATTTTGAACATTCCGGTCAGATCCATAGCCTTCATATCGAATAGATTAAGCTCCGGACCGTAGGATTCAGCATTGTGAATGACCAGGTCAAAATAAGCTAGAAGAAAGGGGACGGCCGGATTAGGGACCTCTGTTTCAACGATCAAGCTCATCTTGTCCTTGATCCTGAAACTCAGTTTTTGGATTATCGGGGTAGCATGGGTATTGAGCGCACGGGTTCGTTCCAGGGAGTTATAAACGGCTTTTGCATCAACTGCTTTGCCACTCCAGAAACGAACATGAGGTCGGATTTTGATTTCCCAGCGGGTTGGTGAAATCCTGGTGAGGGATTCAGCCAGTTCCGGGACGATTTTCCCTTCCTTGGTAATTCGCATCAGTCCCTCCGCCAGTCCCATCCCACGCATAAAGGAAGCACTTTCAAATCCTGCGGGATCCAGGGTATGAGTCAGCATTGGGCTGGCAACGACCAGCGGTTTTGAAGACGGTTTTGCGGCCATGACATTATCAGCCAGAAAAATTCCGCAGGCCAGAATAAGGATTGCGGCGAGATAGTTGAAATGTTTCATGAGATCTCCATTGCAGTTGTTTGAATCGAACCAAAAAAAATTAAGATGGATACTTCACCGACTCTTGCCTTATAAAGAAAAACGAAACAGATATGATTGTTCATATTCGTATAACAAGCGGTCATCGATAGCAGCGAAAAAAGGATCATCTGCCTCTACCGGGATAAAATCATCCACCAACAGCCGTCTGACACCCACTTTGAATCCCCGGGAAGCAAAGGCCGAAGCAATCTCCGTCAGCTTGTACTCCTGCATTTTAACAGCGCCATGTTCATTGATTCTCTGCCGAATGCCAGGCAGACTCGGATTGTCGGCATAATCGGTATAAGAAGCGTAGTAAACTCCCCCCGGCTTCAGAACCTGCTTGATTTGAAAGGCATGGTCGGCTAGATCGGCGATTAAGTACAGAACCGAAGTGCTGACCACCATATCGACTTGTTGGTTCAAATCCGATAAATCTGATGTTGCCATGTATTGAAGGGGCAGATTGGCTTTGCGTTCATTGGCGACCTGTATCGCATCTCTCGCCAGGTCAACTCCAATTCCCAGTCTGAAAGGACGATGATGATACATGAACCTTAAAAATCCACCCTGGTTGCAACCAAAATCCAGAATCACGGACTGTTCAAGTCCTGTTTCGTCAATCATCTTCAACACCTTGCGCCAGAATCGCTGGTGCCCCTCTTCCATGGTCTGCTCATCCTCATCCGGCATGTTCCACCAATTGTTATATAGTTTTTCTTCCTTCATTTGATCCCCGAATCCACCTTTTGAATTTGCATGTCATTTATAAATAAAATAAGTAAATAATATCTAAAATTTATATATTAAATTTTCTAACGGAAAAAAATCTATTCGTCAATACAAAATTTACCTTCGGGCTCACAGACTGGTTTCAGGCCATTGGTTTATATTGGTTAGGAACGAGAATTGATTATGAGAATCACCGGACATCGCAATAAATGACTCCTTCCATTAAATGATTTCGATTGAAAAACACCCAAGCAGATTATTAAAACAGATTTCCAATAAACTTTTCAGGCATTATTATGCTCCGAGACTCTGTACTCTGGTAATACAAAGTTGAAAACGAAAATTCATGATTTCATGTTGTTTCACTAAAGGTTGCTCTTAACATGAGAATGTTGAAACGTATTATCAACATTAGCTATCAGCAATCCCTTTACAATTGGCAACAGCGAAAGCAACTGGAATCTTGTCGGCAATGACATCGTATTGCTCAAGGTGGAACTGATGTTCTTCCAAAAACCGGCGGAAACCTTCAACAGTCCATTTATGATGGGCCCTGAATCCTGTCAGGGACATGAGGAACGAGATACACCGGGCTTTCAGACTGGCTCCGTGGCAGTACGTCGGGCAAATCAGAAAGCCATCGCTTTTCAAGACCCTTTTGACCGAAACAAGTGCTTTTTCCGGAGACTCCATTACATGGAGAACATTGGAGATGATCACCAGATCGAATGATCCCTGATCGTAGTTAAGGTTGTAGCCGTCCTGTACTGACAATACGACATTGGTCAGATCGGAGGCTTTCAGCTTGGTCTTGGCCACTTCAATCATACCGGGAGAGATATCACAGCCGTGTACTTCACTTACATCTGGCGCCAATTGAAAAGATATAATTCCTGTTCCGGCTCCTATCTCCAATATTCGGCTGGATTTGTCCAAACGTGGTCGGATATTGGTAATGATCTTTTCGTAGGTGTTTTCTACCGACTTCGCAAAGGGGTCATACTTCGCTGCAAATCGATCCCAGAACTTTCTCTCTCGTTGCTGTCTGTTACTGTCCATGATAAGCCCACAATATACAATAATTATAAATAGTTGAAAATTTAGATGATTTAAAAAACCACCACACCTGTTTTAATCGCCTGTTCAGCAGAACACCTGTTGTTACCGATTGCAGCGCGATATTATTTTAACTCGTGCAGGCTAACAACCGGTTGTCTACGTATCCCCATGGATCATAGCCAATAGAGTTACAGAAAAAGCCAAAAAAACTCTAAGATGGATTCATGGTAAAAATATTTGGTTGTCGTCTGTTCCAAACTCTCCAAAAATCCGTGATTCACTCGTCGCTTCGATTTTGATGACTCGATAATACAGGTAAAATCACTTTGTCCCGAAATTATCGGCTTTCACATTAATTTTGTCTGTTGACATTTCAGCGTTAGTGTTTTTACAATTTAATCATTATATACCAAATATAAAATTCGTAAAAGCGAAATAACTTTTCCCGGAGATGAATATGAAAAAAATAGGAATCCTGATTGCCCTTGCCTTTTTTGCCTTCACATCAACAGCGAGTGCTCATTCCGTGTGGTTGAATGTTTTTGAGTCCCACGTACACCAACCGCCTCATGCCATAATTTCACTGGGCTGGGGCCATTCATTGCCCATGGATGATATTCTGACCTCACCCAACGGAAGGGTTGCCATCGAGCGTTTAGAGGTGCTGGATCCGAATCTAAAAAAAGTCGATCTTATCAAACCGGTTTTCAAGCTAAGCAAACCGCACCTAGAGACAGCCAATTTTGATTTATATGCAGGCGATCTCGCTACTCAGAAAGTGGCATTTAAAAAGGACAGCGCCAAAGGCGTTTACCAGTTCAGTGCAGTTTCCAAGGCGGCCTTTTATACACAGTACATTGATAAAAAAGGGAACACGCGGCTGAAACTCAAGCCTAAAGATCAGATCAAGGGTATCAAAAAAGTACTGATGAGTGTTAAATACCAGGCCTTTGCCAAATCCTTTATGACGCTTGGGAAGTGGACCAATCCCGAACCGATCGGCCATGGCCTGGAAATAATCCCCAGAACCGATCTGAGTAATGTTCGGGTTGGCGATCTGGTCGAAGTAACAGTCCTGTTTTATGGGAAACCCCTGACAGCTTCGGCAAAGAGCATAGAGTACATTACGGCCAGAAGCAATGGTTTCGGGCAAAGTGACGGTTTCTCGCTGATGTCTTATATCATTGAGGGAAAGGCACAGTTCAGGGTGCAGAGTGCCGGACAATGGGCAATTACCACTGATCACAAGGATGATGTCACCCCAGATGGGCCTCTCAAGGACCTTCATGGCAAAGCGGAACAGGTCTATCACGGTGCCAGTCTGACATTTACTGTAAAATAGTTAAGGGGGAACAATGAGAAAACTGAAAAGAATCCTAACGGGTCTTCTCCTGTCGGGACTGATACCACTGGGGCAACTTTTGGCCCATACACCTATGTGCAGTTGCTTCGACAATGAAGACGGAACTATCACCTGCGAAGGTGGATTTTCCGACGGCTCTTCCGCGGAAGGTGTGGAAATACGTGTGGAAAACACCGCCGGTCGCATTCTGGTCAAGGGAACCATGGATGAGATCAGCGAGTTTACTTTCAAGACGCCTTCGGTACCGTTTATTGTTATCTTTGATGCCGGTGAAGGCCATACCAAAACCATTGAAGGGGACAGTTTGCTGTAGTGTAGTGACCTGATGGGCTTGATCCAACTGGGCTGTTACGAATCGGAGATGCGGGATTCAACCAACCGTTTCAGGGATCGGGCCTGTCACCAACTACAAAGCATCACCCAATTCGCCGTGGGAGTTGTATATCTCGCCGGAATATCCTCTGTACTCACCATTGGTAAAGGATCTGTGTATGTTTACAGGCACAGGTCTCTTCCCTAATCGATTACGGCTTTTCCGGTTTGACCGCGTAACAAATTTGAGAGAAAGGGAAGGTACTCCTGATCTCTATATTTGTAAATCCCGCGTCTTTGAGAAGGACTTTCATCCGTCGGTTGGAATAGGTACGCATGCGATATAGAAGGCCAAAAGCGATTTTTCCCAGGAGGTTATTGCTCATGGTAACCATGGAGAACCTGCCACCGGGTTTGAGTACCCGATGAATCTCGGATAGAACCTTTTCCGGTTGCGTGATAAAGAAAAACATATTGGCGTTGGCGGCGGTTGTAAAACTATTGTCCTGCCATGGGAGGGCGGTTGCATCTCCCTGGAGAATTTCAACCCTGCCTGCGGTAACAGCTTCAGCATTGTTTTTTTTGGATAAAGCCACCATGTCCGAGCTGTGATCCAGGGCAGCAGCAGATTCTACTTTTTTCAATGCCATGTTCAGAAGAATACCCCCTCCACAGCCGATTTCCACGTACTGATCACGATCCCGGAATGCCAAGTCGCGTACAATTATGTCGAAACCCTGGTAATGTGATTTTGGGTCATTGTACAATCCTATTCCGCGCTTTCCCGAGGGTTTTCGTGCGGTTTCATCAATGTAATTGCGATATCTTTCTGAAATTTTCATGGTTCGTTTAATGGTATAAATCGCATGAACAGATATTAAGGATAAGTCTATATGAAAGAAGCACCGATGACTGTAAGTGTTTCCCTGGTCACTTGCTTTTGTTGTCGTTTTTTAATTCCGCCTCCATTCTTTCTTCACCCGCCTGACAGGCGTTACCGATAAAGTTCCTTCCAAGTCGTGTATGCTGGCTTCCACACCATAGACCTCTTCAATGTTGGACTTAGTCAATGTATCCCTGGCGCAGCCGTCCGCGAAGACGCGACCTTCATACAGCATCACAATACTGTCAGCATAACGGGAGGCCAGGTTGAGATCATGGATAACCATCATCACACCAATCTGCCTGGAGTGAACCAGATCATAGATAATCTCCATGACTTCCAACTGGTGGGATATATCCAGGGCGGAGGTGGGTTCATCAAGCAAAAGCAGTTTGGGCATCTGGGCAAGCGCCCTGGCAATGAGGACGCGTTGTTGCTGTCCTCCTGAGAGGTTGTTGAAATCGTCCATGGCCAGATCGTCGAGTTCCATCAGTTGCAGGATATTTGCAACGATATCGATGTCCTCATCACTGCAACGCCAGGAATAGTAGGGCTTTCTACCCATTAATACCGTATCGAATACCGAGGACGAGAACAATTGACTGCTGCTTTGGGGAACATAACCAATCAGCCGGGCAATCTCGGGCCGGCTGAATCCCGAAGCATCCTTCCCGTCAAACATAATCTTGCCTGATCTGGCTTTCTGCAGCCCCTCTACGCACTTTACCAAAGTACTTTTACCGCTTCCGTTAGGCCCGACAATACACATGATTTCGGTTTCACTCAGGTTGAGGTTTACTCCTTTCAGGACATCTTTTCCCGGGTAGGAGTAATAGAGATCTTCCACGATTACCTTCATGCAAATCCCCCCTTTTTCTTGATGATCAAATAGATAAACAATGGCACCCCGAGAAAAGCGGTGACCGCTCCCACCGGGAGGATTACGGGTGAGATGATGGTACGGGCAATGGTATCTGCCAGTACCAGGAGAACCGCTCCAACCAGTCCTGAAGCGGGAACCAGGATTCGGTTATCGGCACCGATAATCATTCGTACCAGGTGAGGGGCCACCAATCCGATAAAACCGATGGTTCCGGTAAAACTAACCACACCGGCCACCATAATGGAGCAGACAACCATCATCAAAATACGGGTTCCCTGGACATTAATCCCCAGGCTTTTTGCACTGGCATCTCCCGTGTTCATAATGTTCAGTTCCCCCGATTTCCAGATCAGAATCGCTTCGCCGATCACAACAAGGGGCAGGGTCATTCCCAGTTTATTCCAATCGGATTTGCCAAGATCGCCCACTGTCCAAAAAACAGCGGCTTTAACTGCTTCAGAATCACCGAAATACTGGACCATTGTCGTCATGGCCTGAAAGAAAAACAACAGCGCCAGCCCGGTTAGAATCATGGATTCGGGGGAAGCTCCTTTTCTTCCTGATAAGGCCAGAATCAAAGCAGATGAAATCAGTGAAAACAAAAACGCGTTGCCGATAATCAGGTAAGAACCTGCGAAAACCCCCACTCCAAGCACAATGGCGAGAGATGCACCAAACCCGGCTGCGGACGCAATTCCGAGCATATAAGGATCTGCAAGCGGATTGCGCAGTACAACCTGCATAACAGCTCCCGTAGAACCCAGGGCGATACCCGCCAGCAATCCCATTAGTATGCGCGGCAGCCTGAGTTTCCAGATGATGATATGGGTATGACCCGGACTCTCCATGGAAAGAGAGTTTAATCCCGGAATCAGCTTCCGGAATATGGTCAAATAAACATCCACAAACGAAATATCCGCAGATCCGAATGCGATGGCCGATCCAATTAGTGATATGACAGCCGGAATCAGGACGATCACAAAGAGCTTTTTCTTAAACCGGTGCCTTTTGTACATCTCCTTGAGATGAAGATTCTGATTCCTCAATGCATCTACATTTGACATTTAAAATCCTGTAAAAACAGATAATTTCAGAAAAGCTGCAGAACAGTTTTCTAAACATCTTCAAAGTCAACCGGAAAATCCAAATGAAGTTCGTGCAAACGAAATGGAGAGTTCTATATTACAAATTTTAAATGTTAGTGAAGATGAGGTAGGTCTGTCAAAGGCATTCTCGGCTGGCAACACCTCTGACAGCATAGCGGGAATCTGGATTTGACTTTAAATCCGTGTAGCTGAAGCATTCAAAGGGATCACCGTTTCCTTTGCAATCCGAAATACCTTGTTTGTTAAATCTGAGTAGAAAACCGACTAAACCGGATAGCTTTTATGATCCGGCATTCAATGGAAAACCCGGGAAGCGGTTCCCCGGGTTTACATGCCGTCCGCCACTTCCTCTGCTTCCCGCTTGGCTGTCAGCAGAGTGTTGACTATTTGCAGTCCTGCATCGGCCTGGGATCTCCAGTACGGATCAGACGTGATGCTGGAAAATGCCTCTTTTGCTTTTTCCAGTTCATCCAGTTCCAATGCCGCGTATCCGATCAGCAGATAGGTTTCATCCTGGACCGGCTCTATTTCCAGACTTCTGTTCAATGAAGCGATTGACTCGCGATAGAACCCGCTGTCATAGTAAACCCTGCCTCTTGTCTTGTATCGTTCGGCAGTCTCCTGATCGGCCAGAGCTGCTGTCAGGATCTCAACGGCTTTATCATATTGGCAGGTGGTCAAATAAGCCGAAACGATTTTTTCCAGAACGGGTTCTAAAAATCGATCCCTGACACGTTCATAGCAGGCAATGGCTTTCAAGGGGGCATTCAGGTAGAGATAAATGTCCGCCAATTCCAGCCAGGCCTTGTCGTCAGGTGACGACAAAGTGTAGAAGATTTCAAGCGCTGCCGCGCCCTGATGGTAGTCTTCCGCTTCGAGATACAGGTTTGCCAGAATATTCCAGTACTCGGCATCGTCGGGAAACCGTTCCAGGTAGCTCTTGATCTCTTTTTTTGCCTCCGGCCATGATTTTTTCTCCATGTGACAGTAGATCAACAGTTTGAGCCAGCGCTGTTTCGGTTCATCAACAATTCCCAAATATCGGTTAATGACGCGGATGGTCTTGTCATATCGTTTATCGGAGAATAGTGTCGTTGCTGCCTGATAGAGTAACTCAATATCCTTTTCGGGAGAGAGATCGTAGGTTTTCTCGAAGTAGTAAGCCGCTTGATTCAGATTGTTCATTTGGTAGGATAAAACGGCTAGATTGCGGCACATGGAAGCATTAGTCGGATCCATGTTGAACGCCCTCAGAAAAGCGTCAAATGCTTTTTCATATTGATCGGTTTGAAAATAGAGACTTCCGACAAAAGTAAAAAGGATCAAAGGCGGCTCTTCCGGGTACTTTTCCAGGTAGGTTTCCAAAAAACGGATGGCTTCTTCAGGCTCGCCTTTTTTATTGGCTTCCTGAGCATTGTAAAGAGCCCTCTGCAGTTTGCGTGGCATCTTTTTCTGCTCCGCCGACAAGGGGATTGTGGTGGCGGTGAAAAAGACCAACAACAGAATCATCACCAGCTTTCGCCAACCTTTGAATTCCCTTTGGGACCTTAAAACAGTCAACACGGTCACGCTATCCCTTAAATCTTGAAATTAATGGGCACTACAACACGAGTTGATACTGCTTCACCCTGGATGTAACCGGGTTTGAATCGCCATTTCTGGACAGCGCTAATAGCACTCTCATCAAATATTCCCTGGGGTTGAGCCTTGATCACTTCAATCTGTTTGACATTGCCCTCGTTATCCACAATAAACTGCAGCATCAGTTCGCCGGACATATTACGCCGCTTTGCCGTGTACGGATAGATGGGGTTAACCCGATACAACAGGCGGGGTTTCTGATCCAGTTCCGAAAGATCAAAAAGGGTGCGCGGTGCTTCAAACGAAGGAAGCTGTTGTGTTATCTCGGTGGTAAAAACAGGCACCACAGCCATGCCTCCCGAAGGTTTACTGAATTCGAAACTGGGGGGTGGTGGCGTTTTGGGGCGCTTCAAGGTCAGTGTTTGCATTTTTTTCACTTTAAGCGCTTTCTTTTTCAAAGGTTTGCGCTTTTTCTTTTCCGGGAGTGGTTTTTTTTCAGGCAGCGTCAACAGAATCGGTTTCTCATACTGCTTTTGCAGACCACCCTCTCGGCGATGCGAAAGCTTGGTCATAGCCCCGTAAAGAGCCAGATTAACCGCCAGGGCTATGACCAGGATCGGTAGCCAGGCTGTCGAACTTAAGGCTTGTCTAATCATCTTTCTTTCGTGTAGCTACGCTAAGGTTTTTGATTCCGGCCAGACGGCAGGCATCCAACACTTGAATAACTTTTCCCGAGTAACTCTGGGTGTCGGCGGCAATCACGACAGAACCGTTGGGAATTTCCGCCAGAAATCGTTCCATGCGGGCCCTGACTGATCTCACGTCAACCACTTGTCCCTCGATATAAATATGTCCGGCTTTGGTTACACCAATGACCATATTGGTTTTTTCATGGGTAACTGCGGATTGTGCAATGGGCCTGTTGATGGTTACCCCTGACTCTTTCACAAAGCTGGTTGTGACAATAAAAAAGATCAATAGAATAAATATCATGTCCATCAACGGGGCCATATCAAGCCCGGGTGCCTTCCTGTTTTTACGGGCACCATGTCGAACACTTCTCAACTTTCAGTCTCCTTTTCTTGTTCGGTTTCCAGTTCATGATCCGGTTGTTCGTCTGCTTCTGCTTTTAATTCCACTGGCGGATCCGTTTCTTGAGCTTCTGTTTCAATGCCATTCCCCTCAGGTCCGGCCTCTGGTTGTTCGTCCTCTTCCGTTTTTGAATCCATTAGTGCTGGCGGCTCTGCCGTTGGAGTTTTAACCTCGGTGTCATTTCCCTTGAGTTCACTGCTCCCCTGCGCCTTCGGAGCAATTCGGTTAAAATGATTGACAATTCCGAGACCGAAGCGTCGGATCGCGTCTTCCAATCCATCCAGTTTTCGTTTTAACAAAGTACCAATAAGTAATCCGGGAATGGAAATGATCAATCCGGTCTGGGTGGTGATCAAAGCCTCTGAAATTCCTGCAGCCAGCGCCCTGGCATTCCCGGTTCCGAATTTACCAATGGTATCAAAGGTGGCAACCATCCCCATGACTGTTCCCAGCAGGCCCAGAAGCGGGGCAACCGCTGCCAGAACCAGCACTGTATCGATATACTTCCGCGTCCGGTCGCGGAATGTCAGCATCAGCCCATCAATCAGACGATGATTGATGGCATTGGAACGGCTACGTCTTTTGAGAAAAGTCTTTAGCAACTGTCTCTGCCACCCGGCACCCTTAAATTTGCCTTGTTCTGCTGCTACCAGGCAGTGTTCCAACGAACGTGTTCTTCTGACAAACAGTAGTTGCCAGCCAACCCTCAGGATTAAAAGCCACATGACGATGGAGATAAACAAAAGCGGAGGCATGACGTTGCCTCCCTTTTGAAAATGTTCACCCATCTTGGAAAGCAGGTCAGGCGGCATGGTCCACATGGGTTAACTCCGTTTCGGTTTCGTTTTTTTCCATCAGGACAACTGTGAGACTGGCCGCTTTTTCCTCCATGTTTGCCAGCACCTTGTCCACCTTTCGTTCCAGGTAGTGATGAAACAGCATGATGGGAACCGCTACTGCCAGACCCAATTGGGTCGTAATCAACGCCTCGGAAATACCACCGGACATCATTTTTGGATCTCCTGTCCCGAAGGCGCTGATAACCTGGAAGGTGTTGATCATTCCTGTTACCGTACCCAATAAGCCCAGTAATGGAGCAATGGCGTACAACACGCCCAACGTGGGCAGGAAGCGTTCGAGGCGAGGCATCTCCTTCATCACGGCCTCTTCGGCAGCATTTTCCAGCACTTCCTTGTCTGAATTGGAAAATTCCATAATACGTTTCAGAACCCTGTAAGTGGGAACCTGTCGTTTTTTGTGGAGGATGGTCTGGCATTCTTCCATACGATCAGCGTTCGCATGTTCCAAAAGCCTGGTGAAGAGCCTGTCCCCGGCTTTTCTAGCACGGACCAGGACAAACAATCGTTCCAAACCGATTAATGTGGCCAGAAGGCCGATACCGAGAATAATCCAGGCGATGATTCCTCCCTTGGCTACTGTCTCCTCCAATCCTTTTTCAGTATTCAGCAGCCTGAAAATTGCACCCCTTGAGACATCCAGTGGAATATCCTCACTTTTGCCTTCCAACCAGGCAAGCATTGTGGCTTCTGTTTTTCTGGGCGGTCGTTGAGGGACAGCCACCATGTAGTTTGAAGTTGTGTCGGGTTTCAGGAAACCCAGGGTATTTGAGCGTTCAACCAGATCGGGGTTCCAAAAACGTAATACCTCCTGTGTTCCCTGTTCATAAAGCTTCCTGGCTTTGCCAATATATTGGCGATAACCGCTTTTGTCCGGTGCTGTTTCGGCGTCCTCAGCCGGTGCGGTCTTTTCGTTCACCAGGCGGTAATAAGTTGTGAAAGTTCCGAGTCTAATGATATCCCCCTTGGCAATTCCTCCACCAATCCCGATAAACTCGCCCTGCCTCATTCGAACCTGGGCTGACAGATCTGCCTCCTTAAAGAACAGCTCGCTCAGAGCCCTGATTTCATCCAGAGTTGGGTAATGATCGGGTGTCAGTAGCGTCGCCACCAAGGCTTCACGACCTTTTACCTCAAAAGAGGTGGGATTCTCACGAATCAACGCATCAGCTTCTTTTGCCGCAGCCCGGATGGTTCCTTCCAGCGTTTTCAACTCCTCATTCTCGGCGGCAATTTCTTCAATCAGTTTCTCCTCCGTTTTCAACATCTTGTTAAAGGTCTCTCTTTGGCGTTCCAGCGTTTTCTCCTGGTGATCTGTCTTCAGCGCCAAATCCTTTTTTATGGTATCGAGTTTCAGTTTCTCTTTTCTGACCTTACTCAGGGTGCGGCTGGTGGTTTTACGAAATGCATTGTTTTCGCGTTCAATCTGGGCAACCGCTTCTGTCCATGTTTTTGTCGGCGATTTGGATGCCTTTTTCCCATCACTGGCGCAAACGGTTTCCGAAAGACATAAGAAAGAGAAAACAGTGAGCAAAACCGGTAAGGTCGTCAGCCTGCTGATTCTTCTCCGGAGATGAATGCGGCACGGATTGTATTTAGATTTCACGTATCCAACAGGGTTGTATGGTTAAAAGTCCGACCGCTTTTGGAAACAGCGAAAAATCTTGGAAGCGGCAGTTCATATTGATAAACATAAAAAAACAAGAGTAATGGAGCAGATTATTGCTGCTTGATCGGTCCGAGTGGCAAATCCAGAAGCTCGACAGCCCTCTTTCCCGATGCCATTTCCGAAGCGTCTGCAATAACAGGAGCATATGTCGAAGAGAGCATTTCCCACGCTCTTTTGTTCTGATTCCATCTGCCGATGTAATTACCCTCCAAAGAGCGAAAGAAAAGTCCGATACGTCCGATTCTAACTACCACTACCTTGGTTGGTTCACCGTTAAGTTTCAGCATCTCCTCGGTACTCTCCACGGTCTTACCATATTCGGCTTCGACTCGCAGGGCTTCAAGTATTCTTCTCAGCTTTTCACTCAAATCGATATGGTAATCCGCGAGGGATTCCTTCAGAAAGGCGATTCGTTCCCGGCGCTCTTTCAGTAAAAAAGGAAGATCGTTTGCGACCCGCTTCTCCAGAGTCATTACGAGTTGCTCCAGGAAAGGCTCCAATTCCATCCGGATCTTTTTGGCGTCGATTTTTTTCTGTTTCAACTCTTCGATGACTTTCTGTTGCTTGCCGAGGTAGTTCTGGTACTTCTGGCGTTGAAATTCCAGCCAGAGGGAGCGAATTTTTGCATCCCGAATCTCCGAGAGCAAAACCGCCTTTTCCCCCTCCCAGTTTTCAAATGTTTTCTGTGCCTGCTTCGCATGGTCTATTTGTCCTTCGATTACCTTGCTCGCATTGCCAGCGGTTAATGCCATGGCCCCATTGGTGATATGGAGAAACACCAGGCAACTAAAAAAACAGATCAACAACAGAGATGTCCGGATGCTAGACTTACCTGAAAATACTAGCGGATCGGTTGAAGATTTCATGAGATAATGCTTTTCTTTTTATCCAATCCGCAGGTTCTCCGTCTTTCTTGACCATTGTGGATTATTGTTCAGGATTGACCGAAATGCGCGGTTGGGAAATTAATTGTAAAAGGCAATGGTTTAACTAGAATATTTCTGTCATAAAACCAGATTTTTAGTCAATGCATATTATTTAGTTTAGTGTATAAAAAACCACCTGCGTCGGCTTTACATCGACTTCTATCACGAGCTTGGGAACCTAGTACCTGTAGTTAAATCTTCCATATTTAATTAAAAACTTCGGGTAACGGTGGTTTAGATTAAACCCTCGATTCATGGAATTTACTGCCTATAGGCAAATCGACTCCTGAATCTCCCTAAAACCCGATTCATTAGTCGCTAAACGATTTTCGTCAATCGTCAGCTATCATAAGAGTATTAAATTAGCCTGTACGAGAATAATGAAGAATCTGTTGGAGGACACTTAATACTGAGGTATTTTTCGAGAAAGGACATCGGGGAAATATTACCGGTACGCCCCAAATAGCTGGAAAGCGTTTACCGATAACTCATCCCGGGTTTGATAAAATCCGGGATGTCAGCGAAAATGTCTCACCGGTCCGCGAAGTCTTACGAGTTGGTACCAATTTTTCGAACACCGATCTGTGATGCGATGAGCAGGGTTAATGTGATCTGAGTCTCGGAAGTTTGAAAACTGACGGTATCTCCCTGGTAAAACTTCTCCCTGATTTGGTGAACGGAGCCGGGGACAAGATTTTTGCGATTCAGTAATTCCAAGGTATCAATCTGTTCTTCCAATTGCTCGCCGATAACAATTACCTGCAAACGATCGCCAACTGCTGCCTCGTTCAGATAAAACATGTCCTCGGGAGGAAACTCCTGCTCCAACCCGGGAAAAGGTGAGCCGTGCGGACAGGATTTGGGAAATCCCAGAAACCGGGTCAGTTTTTCCTCCACCAACGGACTGATCCCATGAGCCCAGGAGGAAGCGTGGAGATGTACTTCATGCCAGGGTATTCCAAGGGTCTTGTAGAGAAAGGTCTCAACCAACCTGTGCCGTCGGGTGATCTCTTCCGCCATCTTTTTCCCAACCGATGTCAGCATGATTTGTTTGTGCTCCTCAAAGGTAATCAATCCGTCCCGCTTCATGCGGGAAAGGGTAGCATGTACAGTGGAAGGGCTGGATCCGAATCTCTCCTTGAGATGAACGGATTTAACCTTTTCCAACGGAGAGTGAAATGCCAGTGAATATATCGTCTGTAAATACTGCTCGATGACTGGTGAAACTCGTTTGTTCATTACAACATCCTGAGTAGGTAATCGCCTTTTTACCCTGTTTTTTTTCAGGTCGATCATTTGATGTCCGGTATTGGGTAGTGTTGAACATTGATTGAAAATTGCTGGTATTGTACATATAAAGTTAATATATACGAAAAATAGATTTCAATTAAATTGATCTACTTCAATTATTAAAGGAACTCTAATGAAAACAATTTGCATATTTTTGGAATATTTTGAATCGGATTGATGTAAAGCAAGCCCTGAAGTATCAATTGAAAAATACCTTATCGATAGAATAGCTTCATTTATTCGTCATAAATTAAAGATAAATAGAAGAAAGCACTCAGTTCCTGAAGAATTGAATGGGAGTTAATGTGGGGCTAAGTACTAATTCTATATTGACAAATCCGTTTTTCGCATATAATAAATTAAGAATATAGAGAGATGGTTTCTCAGAAAACAGGCAAACTGCCTGAGGTGAAACATCTCGAATGTTTTGATCAAACCAAGGAATGAAAATGGAAGACGAGTTGAAACCACTCAGCCTGATGCAGGATGGACAGAAGGGCATTGTTATGTCCCTGGGCGGAGGGCAGGAATTTCAGAGTCGTATTATCAGTATGGGGATTTTCCCCGGATGCGAAATAGAGGTTCTCAAGAACGGAAACCGGGCTAAAGGTCCGGTGTTAACGGCTATAGGCAGTTCACGAATCATGGTGGGGCATGGCATGACCCAGAAAATTCTGGTTGAGGTGGATTGAGTCGAAAGTTGCAGATGAAAAGGGATTTCAAGCTGGTGAGTGGATGAAAACCTGGAATTTTTGGGCGAAGTTTTCGATTTTCGGATTGTGCTCGTCCAACGGAGCAAAACCAATTGGAAGAGAGGGAAAGTGACCACCTTAAACAATTTAAAACCGGGGCAGAGCGCCCGTATAATTGATGTGGACTTGGAAGGAGTTGAACTTCAGCGATTGATGGATATGGGATTCATTGAGAATACGATTGTCAAGATGATTCGCAATGCCCCCCTGCTGGATCCGTTGGATATTGAAGTCAGGGGCTATAAGGCGGCAATTCGCAGGTCCGAAGCGCAACACATCGAAGTCGAGATGATATGAAACAGCAAACGGATTTTTATACGGTCGGTCTGGCAGGCCAACCAAATGTGGGAAAATCCACAATATTTAACATGCTGACGGGATCCCGTCAGCATATTGCCAATTTTCCGGGGGTTACAGTTGAGAAAAAAGAGGGGCGGTATGGATTGAACGGAAAACGGTTTCAGGTAGTTGACCTTCCCGGAACTTACAGTCTGACTTCCTACTCGCTTGAGGAACGTGTTTCAAGGGATTTTATCCTGCGTGAGAAACCGGATATCATCCTGACCACAGTCGATGCATCGAACCTGGAGCGAAACCTGTACCTGGTGTTCCAGGTCATGGAGATGGAAAGACCTTCGGGCCTGGTCCTCAATATGATGGATGTTGCCAGAAACCGGGGGATCAGGATTGATCCCGATAAGCTGGAGAAGGAGCTGGGGATTCCCGTGGTGGAGACGATAGGAAACAAGGGAAGAGGATCACAGGAGCTCAAGCAGATGATCGATGATGTGGTCGAAGGCAGATCGGATCTAAACAGGACAAGGCGCATCGATTACGGAGAAATGCTGGAACCGATTCTGGAGACTCTGGAAGCTGAAATTGGCGCTGTGACCAATGGCAGATATGACGTTCCAGCCCGTTGGGCCGCGATCAAGTTGCTGGAGAAGGACGAAGAGATCCAAAAACGCTTTGCGAAGCTGGATAGTTCCAAGGATTCGGGGATTCTTTCCTATGTTGACAAGACGATTGAGAACTTTCGCAGGACTCATAAGAAATCGCCTGCCAAAATAATTGCTTCGAAAAGATATCAAGCTGCGGCCGATGTGATTGAAGCCAGTGTGAACAAAGAACAGGAGGTTTCCAGGACGTTGACGGATAAGATTGATTCCCTGGTTTTACACCGGGTTGCAGGACCGTTGATTTTGCTGGGTGTTCTCTTCTCTTTTTATGAACTGACCATGAACCTGGGAACGCGGCTTGCAGACTGGTTCTTCCCCTTCCTGAGTCGCCTCAAAGAGCCGGTGGATATGCTGTTTGGTGCGTCTCCCGATTTGTTGCGGGACAACCTGCTGCACTCCATGGTGAGCCAGGGAGTCGTCACCGGGGTATTGTCCATCCTCTACTATGTTCCCATCTTTCTGGTTCTCTTTGCCCTGATAGCCATATTGGAGGATTCGGGCTACATGACCCGTGTCGCTTTTATTATGGACAGGGTGCTGCGTGGTTTTGGGCTGCACGGGCAGTCCACCCTGCCTCTCATCCTGGGGGGTGTAATTGTGGGTGGTTGTGCTGTTCCCGGTGTAATGGCTACCCGGGCGATGAAAGATGAGAAAGCGCGGCTGATCACCATTCTGATTATGCCCTTGATGAACTGTCTGGCTAAGATCCCCTTCTATATCCTGATCGTGGGAATGTTTTTCGCAGCCAACCAGGGATTAATCCTGTTCAGTATTTCCATATTTACGTTTATTACGGCATTGTTGGTCGCCAAAGCTTTTAGCAGGTACCTGGTAAAAGGCGAGAGTGCCCCTTTTGTGATGGAACTTCCCGCGTATCACCTTCCGACTGTAGGTGGTGTTTTGCGCAGAACAATAGAGAGGACCTGGTTGTTCATCAAAAAGGTCATCACCATTATCCTGGCTGTTATGGTTCTGGTTTGGTTCTTTGTTCTTTTTCCCGGCATTGGATTTGAGCGTGAAGCGGTCTACGACACCATGATGAATACGGAAATCAGGAATATGGTACAGACCGCCGGTCAGGGAAATCGTTTTTCGGCTTATTTTGAGAATGACAGCCTGGTTCGGTTAATGGAGTTTTCCGACCGCTTTAAGCGCTCGCGAAGTCGTAATGCAGGTGATAAGGAAGCTTTGGCATCACTGAAAAAAGATTTCGAAGCGGAAAACAGAGATTTTTTCCTCATCGTCAACGGCGGGAAAGATACGGAAGGTGCCAAATACGGTGATGCCAAGAAAGCGGCAAACGCATTGAAAGTTTTCCAGAAAAAGTTGAAGAAACTGAAACGGGAACGAAAGAAGGAGCTTATTGACAGCAGTTATGCTGCCATGGTCGGTAAATCTCTCGAACCGGTCACGCTTTGGGCCGGATTCAACTGGAAAATCAATGTGGCCGTGATCAGTACTTTTGCTGCTAAAGAGAGTCTCGTGGGGACACTGGGAATGATCTACAGTGTTGATAATGAAGAGGGAAATAATCTCGGTAAGACCATGAAAAGCATGGAATCGGGTTGGACCGTCTGGCATGCCATATCCATCCTGATTCTGGTGGCTTTGTTTCCGCCCTGTCTGGCGACGCTGATCATGATTAAAACGGAATCCAACAGTTATAAGTGGGCAATTTTCGCGGCCACCTACCCCATTGTACTAGGATTTATTCTTGCAGCTATCGTATTCCAGTTTGGCATACATTTGTTTTAAAAAACGCATATCACTTAACAAGAGGTTTTATAATGAAAAAAGGTTTGGGAATCTTTGTATTGTTGTTGTTTATTTTACCTGTGGCAGTCCTGGCGCATAAACCGTTATTGATGGTGGATGATAACGGGGACGGAACGATCTATATCGAAACAGGCTTTTCCGACGGATCCTCCGGAGCAGGCCACACAATTATGCTGAAAGATGTTGCTACCGGCAAACTGCTTAGCGAAACCAAGATTCCGGAAGATGGATCATTGGAACTGGATATGCCACAAGCTCCCTACATCGTTGTTTTTAATGCCGGAGAAGGCCATATGGTGGAAAAGGAAGGGCCATTTTCATCCGGAAACGAGGTGACCGCAGATGAACCGACAGAAGAAGAGGTTTCCGGTTCAGCTCCGGCTCCGGTTGTAAACGCACCGGCACCATCTCCGGCTGAGCCGTCAGTACAGGCTACTCCGGTTGCATACCAGCCTGTCCAGGTTGGACCGGGTGCAGGTGCTGCCTACCAGATGATGGTGGGATCACAGATTTTTATGTCTGTGGGGATTTTTCTGATTTTCGGCGTCCTGATGTTCCTCTTTGGCCAGAGATGGGAAAGGGGACGATCCGGGCGTCATTAGTGCTTCAGACTCAATGTGTGTCGCCACTATTGGAGACAGTAATGGTGGTGTCAGATTTGAAAAACGGATATGGATCTGCACACCGGATGTTGAGTCTTTTATTGCAGTGTCATGTCGTTTGCTGAACGTGGGGAGATTTATGCCGGTGATGGACCGGATATCTGCAGAAGATCCCCGGGAAGCCGGACATCCCCCACGCTTCATACTTGACACATTGGACGTGCCCAGGGTTGATGAAGAGGTCTTCGCCGATGTTGAGGGCACCAAAATTTAACTAAATGAGGAGAAAAAAAATGAAAAAAGTGTTTGCGCTTTTGGCGGTTATGATTTTCGCAGGTGTTTCGACAGCCTTCGGTCATTTTCAAGTCGTCCATACCCCCAACACCATCCTGACACCGGATGATAGCAGTAAAATCAGCTTTAAACTGGTGTTCACCCATCCTTTCGAAGCAGGTCACACCATGAGCATGGGAATGGACAAGGGTGGTAAGGTTTATCCCCCAAAATCCTTTGTCATGATTAACAAGGGAAAATCGGTCGATCTGTTGAAAAAACTCAAAGCCATTACCTTTACCAGTATTACCAACTCCGGAACGGGATATGAACTGAAAAACCTTCGTCTGAAGGGAATGGGTGATTTCGTATTCGCCCTGGATCCGGGACCTTATTACGAGGGAGCGGAAGACATCTATATCCAGCAATACACCAAGGTGATTGTCAATCGCGGCGGTGCTTCAACAGACTGGAATGAACCGGCTGGCCTTCCAACCGAGATTCTGCCGCTGGATAAACCATATGCTCTCTGGACCGGTAACGTCTTCAGGGGCATTGTGGTGAAACGCGTTGGTGATAAATATGTCCCGGTTCCAAACGCCGAGATTGAAGTTGAATTTTTGAACCATCCCGTCAAGGGTAATGCATTTGTCAAGAAAGCCATTGCAGAAGCTCCCCAGGACTCCTTTGTGACCCAGGGAATTCTCGCCGATAAAGATGGTGAGTTCTCCTATGGCATCCCCAGGGCGGGATGGTGGGGTTTCTGCGCCCTTGGTTCCGGTGGGGAAGCCACTCATAAGGGTAAAGAGCTGTCGAAAGACGCCGTTATCTGGGTTCAGGCTGTGGATATGAAGTAATTCGAACGGCGGGGGATAATCCGCTTTTTTTCATATTGCCGTAATTCCTCTACAAACGCTCTATGTCACATTGAATTGAATCCGGCGAAGCCTGTCTGCTAAGGTTTTGTCCGGTTTCAGAATGGATTATCCCCCCCTTGTCAGTCAGACAAGGAAGCATTTACCTGGTGTCCTGTCAACGCCCAATCTTTGCTTTGATCCAGCGGTAATGAAGGGACATGTAACGACTACATGGCCCCAAATTTTCGCTGATCCACATTTGACACGGCACTGTGTTGTAGGCTCTCCGTTTGACCGGACAACTGGCCTGAACGAACTAACCGCTGGAGACTGTGTGAAAACAACCACCGTTACTTCCAATAACGCACTCAATGAGCTTTTATTCGTCTGCCTTACAGCCCTGGTCGTGATCTCCCTGTCAGGTGTCATGATTACAGTTAGGTTGAGAACCGAGCAAAAGGTTTCCCTTGAGCGGCACCAGATCAGTGTGTTTGAAGAGTTGGGGGTAGCTGACCAGGGTGTTTTTAACGATTTATATGCAGCAGCGCTGGAGATTATCGAGGCGCACGAAACCGATGAAGATGAGTGGATTGCCGTCAAACAGTTGGAATCGGATTACATTTCCCCTTTCGTGCATGATCTGGCATGGAAAAAAAGAGGCCGGATTTCCTGGCACAAAAAGAACTTGAACAGCGAAACCAAGCATACGGTTCTCTACATGGGAAAACCTTCCGTTCGGGGAGGAACAGGTTCCTTTTTGCTGGTTTGCCTCCATGAACATCGAAAAGCCGGTGCCCAAACCAGGGAGAAGGAACACGCACCTTTCGAGATCTGGTACCATAAGAGTACGGATGTTGATCTGCCGCAGTTTTTCAGTGATCAGCTTCTGATTACCGGCGGCTGGAAAGAGGTTGTTGCTTACAAAGGCGAAGATGAAGTGATTCGCCTGAAAGGAAAGGAGTATCTTTAAATGAGGATTAGCAAAGCGGGTTTGATCCTGCTGATGGTTGGTCTGTTAGCAGGGGTACCCGGTCTGGTTAAAGGCAAACAGGCGTTTGCCGCGGAAAAAAAACTACGAATTGGCATAACACTTCATCCCTACTTTAGTTACGTCAAAAATATTGTTGGTGACAGGGCAGAGGTGGTTCCTCTTATTGGAGAGGGATTTAATCCTCATGCTTATAAGCCGCAACCTGCGGACATCAAAAAGGTTACAAAACTGGATGCGCTCGTCTTGAACGGAATCGGACATGATGAGTTTGCTTTCGAGATTCTTGAGGCATCCAAAATGAAGGGCAAAATTCCCCTGATCTACGCCAACGAAGGCGTCTCCCTGATACCGGTTACGGGTACCGACACGGATAGAAAAACGGTCAACCCGCACACCTTTATCTCTGTAACAGCGTCTATTCAGCAGATCTATAACATCCGCAAAAAACTGTCGCAACTGGATCCCGCAAATACAAAGGTATACAGAAAAAACGCCTCAGCATACGTACGTCGGTTGCGTAAAATGAAAGCCGGTTATATGAAAAGGTTGTCAGATCTGAAAAACCTGGACTTTCGTTGTGCAACGATTCACGGCGGATATGATTATCTGCTGCAGGAGTTTGGGTTGCAGGTGACTGCCGTAATTGAGCCAGCGCATGGGTTGAAGCCGACTGCGTCACAATTGGCACGAACCATAGACAGAATCCTCCAGCTCAATGTCGATGTAATCTTCACTGAAATGAACCTCGCCGATAAGTACATTGACACCATTCAAAAGGAGACCGGAATTCGTATCCGTTATCTCTCCCACCTGACGACCGGGGAGTATTCCGCTGAAGGATTTGAAAAAGGATTGAAAGCCAATATGGAGGCATTGACGACCGCCCTTATTGAGGCACATGACAGATCAAACAAAAAATAATCACAAATCCCTCCGGCCGGCTTCATGGTTTCTGCTTTCGCTCCACCAGGCTGTGAAGTCGGTTACCCGGTCTTAAGTAATTGACAGGAGTTAAATCATGAACAGCACCAACTTGTTTATTGAATCAGCGGGAAACGGTCCCCGGATTCAGTTTGAAAAAGTTTGTCTGATGTTGGGAGGTAATTCGATTCTGGATGAGGTCGACTTTGTGGTGGAGCCTGGTTCCATACATTGCCTGATCGGTCCAAATGGCGGGGGCAAAACCTCCCTGCTTAGATCCCTTCTCGGGCAGATGCCCCATTCAGGGACCATTAAGCTTGGCTGGAGTGATGGAGAAGTGATCGGGTATGTTCCCCAAATGTTGGATTTTGATCGAACACTCCCGATTACGGTGGATGACTTCATGGCAATGACCTGTCAAACCCGACCGGCCTTCTTTGGGATCGGTTCCGAATTCCGGATTCCTATTGGCAGGATTCTGGATAAAGTAGGATTAGCTGAAAAAAGATATCGTATCCTGGGACAGTTGTCGGGAGGGGAGATGCAACGATTGCTATTGGCCCAGGCCCTGCTTCCCGCTCCGAATCTGCTGGTTCTGGATGAGCCCGCGACCGGATTGGACGAAAAAGGGGCTACCATACTTCGCAACCTGCTCCGGGAACTCAAGACGCAGGGTGTGACTATTTTCTGGATTCACCATGATCTGCAGGAGGTTCGCGAAATGGCGGATTTTGTCACCTGTATCAACAGGAGGGTGATCTTTTCCGGGCGACCCGTGGAAGTGTTAAATAATGAACAGATTCTTTCCGCTTTTTCCGCAAGGAGTTACCAGAATACAGGGACGATGCCATGACAGCAGTTTATGAACTCTTCAGAAACCTACTCCTGCAATGGGCCGAAGCCGGATTTCTTCCGGAGTCCTTCAAATATGCCTTTGTGGCCAACGCCTTTTTTTGTGCTTTCCTGATCGGGCCGCTGTTGGGAGGGATTGGAACCATGGTGGTTACCAAACGCCTGGCTTTTTTCTCGCAAGCCGTGGGGCAAGCAGCCATGACGGGAGTTGCCCTGGGAATATTGCTGGGAGAGCCCTATACCTCTCCATATGCTTCACTCTTTGGATTTTGTATCCTGTTTGGTCTGCTCATGAACTTCACCCGGGGGCGTACCAAGATGTCGTCGGATACGGTCATCGGAGTTTTTCTCTCCATTTCCCTGGCGGTGGGAGCCTGTATTCTACTCTATGTGACTGCCGGGGTTAATATCCATATTCTGGAAAGCATCCTGTTCGGTTCCATTCTCACGGTCAGCGACATCGATATGAATGTTTTGTTGGTTGTGGCGGTTATTTGTACCATGGTCAGCATCCCCTTCTACAATCGACTGCTGTTGGGAAGTTTCAATTCCAGCCTGGCACATGTTCGCGGGGTAAAGGTCGTGCTGATGGAGTATATGTTTGTTTTGATGATCACTGTGATTACCGTTGCCTCCCTGAAAATCGTGGGGGCGGTTCTTGTGGAAGCCCTGTTTATTATACCGGCTGCGGCTGCCAGGAACATCAGCAAATCAATCAGGTCTTTTACTGCTTTCAGCATCCTGTTTTCAACCCTGGCCTGTCTTTTGGGAGTGGTGATTCCATTGGAATTTAATATCGCTGTTCCGTCCGGAGGTGCGATTATTCTTGTAGCATCTTTCTTTTTTCTGATCACGGCTGTCGTCCGTATCACCGGCAAACGTTACAGCGAAGGGACACTCTGAAATGAAGAAATTCATCAACAAAACCACAATCTTGATAGCCATCTTATTTTTTCTGGCAGGGGCTGTTCTGGCAACACTGATAGGGAATCGGGCCGAGACGGTTTCAACAGGCGATTCCGGTCTTCGGGGTGAAAACAGAGTCGTCACTTCATTGCAATATACCTATTCCCTGGCCAAAGCCTTGACAGTGGGAACAGGCATCGAGGTTGTTAATCTCTTTCCTTCCCGCATATCCATGACCCGGCAGGAAAGTTTCCTGAAAAAACATGAGAAAGAGAAATTAAGTTTGGTCACCGGAGCCGATGCGGTTATCTCCATCCGTTATGCCTGGCCCGGTGACCCGATCTATCCCTTTGCGCGAAAGCACAATATACGGGTATTGGAAATCGATGCCACACAACCCTTTGATCCCCTGCAATCCGGTGTGGCGCTCCAGAGAAAACCCATGGCAAAGGAGGACGGCGGCGGTGTCTCACCCTATATCTGGCTCAGCCTGAGCAATGCCCTGAAATCGGCTGATCTTATTGCTTCCGATCTGCAGAGATTGTTTCCCGAGTCGGCGATCAGAATCGCTGAAAATCTGACTGCATTGAAACGAAAACTGTTCAAATTGAAAGCGGAATATGAGTCCAGACTTTCGGAATTGGACTCTTTCGAGGTGGTTGCCCTCACCGATCTGTTTGTCTATTTTACCGAGAACCTCAATATCGAAGTCATTGATTACCTGCTCAAGCCTGAAATTCATTGGCAGGACATAGATCTGGAGACACTGGAGAAAATCCTGGTTGAAAACGAGATCAAGGGTGTCATCCATACCTGGCAACCCGATGACGGTATCATGGAGGTTATTCGTAAGGCTGGGGCCAGGCTCATCATCCTCAATCCTATTGATCAGATTCCGGGAAAAAAGGCACAACCGGAACCCGAAGATTACGCCAATCTGATGCGGAAAAATCTGGAGGCCCTCTATCAGGGACTAAAAGAAGATAACTGAAAATGATGCAGGTGGTCGGCTATCAAGAGATCCGAAACGATTCTGAGTTCCAATCAGTAATCCCGGGGGCAAGGTAATCCGGACTGTCCCGCACAGATTCGGCTTTTAATCTACTTCAATGACCTCGATTTCCGGCTGGTCTTCGGAGGGGAGTTTGATGGTTGGTTTGATTTCAACAGGAGAATCTATCCCAAACAGGTAGTAGGTGTTTTGAGACGGGCTGCTGTGAACAGCTATTGTCGCCTTTTCGGATATGCTGGCCAAAACCTGATAGTACTTCTGTTTTTTCAGTATTTCCGGGTTCTCCCTGTACTCGTCCAGGATGGCTGAAAATGCCGCTGTCTCGGCATCAGCCCTGCTGACCAGTTCACGGGCATAGGCGTTTGCTTCCAGCAGCTTTTTTGCAGCTATGCCTCTCGATTCAGGAATAGTGGAATTGGCATATCCCTCCGCGTCCCGAATGATCTCCTGTTTTTTGACCCTGGCATTGGAAACATCCTTAAAAGCGGAGTTTACCTGTTGCGGGGGTGAAATGTCGGTTAACTCCACTGTAATAATGCGAATCCCCACACCTAGCTGGTCCAGCAGTTTCTGCAATTGATCGCGGCTGGTCAGCCGGAGAACTGATTTTCCCGAAGTCATCACCTCATCCACTTTCATCCTGGCCAGCTCCCGGCTGAGGATCATCTGGGCGGTTGACTGGATCAGTCGGTTAATGTCATTGAAGGAATAGAGGTATTGTCCGGCATCCTTTATATCATAGCTGATGTTTGCCTGGATGTTGACCAGATTCTCGTCACCGGTAAAGCACTCCAATCCCCTTTCATAAATGCTTCTGATAGATACCGTTTGTACTTTGCTGACGTGAACCCTACGAGTTGACTCAATCGGAAACGGTAAGCGATAATGAATTCCGGGGTTCGACACTTTTTCCACAATTCTGCCGAAACGTAAGACAATGGCATGCTCACCGCTTTCAAGTGTGTAGATCCCGCTGGACAGGTAGCCTAAACCCACCAACAGGCACACTATAATCCCAAAACCAACTCTGCTTTTCATGGTTGCGGTTCCTTGAGCAGGGATTTTAATATCGGAGCATCCGAGTCGAGAATCAGCGTGGACTTATCGCCGAAAACCTTTTGATAGGCTTCCATGGATCGGTAGAACTGAAAAAACTCCGGGTTTTTACTATAGGTGTCACCGTAAAGTTTCATGGCTTTTGCTTCTGCCTCGCCTTTGATGACCAGTGCCCGGCTTTCCGCTTCAGCGATCATAACACGTGATGTTTTATCCGCCTCCGCCCGGATTTTCTGCCCCTGCTCGTTACCTTCAGCGATATATTTTTTGGCTATTCGATCCCGCTCAGCCCGCATTCTTTGAAAGACAGAATAACGATTCATTTCCGGTAGCATGATTCTCCGAATAAAAACCTCCTTTATCTCGATCCCTAATCCGTCCGTGTCCCGTTGCATGAGCATCGTGAGCTGTCGGTTGATTTCCCGGTATCTGATCTTCTGCGGATCAACATTCACCAGATCCGAAAGCTCAAACTGCCCCAGCAACAGACCTGTGTGCGACGATAACAGGTCGGTAAGCCTGATCTCCAATCCGATCTTGTCACGCACCGTTTTCATAAACAGGATCGGGTCGTTGATTTTATAACAGAGACTATTCTCCAAAATGAGATTCTTTTTATCGGCGGTTAAAAACTCCGAAGGTTTGGGCTCAAGAATCGTCATACGGGCATCAAGAATCTGCATGCTGTGGAAAGGGTATGGATACCGAAACACCAGCCCGGGCCGGGTGATTATCCTGACCGGCTTCCCAAAATTGAGCAGGACACCTATTTCACCATGATAAACAATCGATGTACAGGTGGTCACAAATATGATGACCAGTAAGGCAAGGGCTGAAACGGAAATGGTTTTTTTATTCACGGATTTCTCCCGGGTCGGATCTGTCAATAGTAATACGGCGTTTGGTCTGGCTCGGTAAAACATAGAGGGGGCGTCGCGCCAGTGTCTTTTCAATCAGGTCCCACCAGAGTCTCTGTTTATGTGTTTCTTTATGACGATCGAAGAGAGACTGGTTCAGGAGAAATCGCCGGCTCTCCCCTTCCGATTTCAAAAGCGTTGTTTTTGCTGCCGCATCGGCATTCAAGGTGATGATCGATGCCTTTCCCTTGGTGCGGGGAATCAGGGTATTCGCATAGGCTTCCGCTTTCTGGACAATATAGTCGCGTTTTTCCCGTGCCGAGCCGACAGCCCTGTATTGGGGAATAACCTCAATGGGAGGGTGGGCCTCCTGCATATAGACATTTTTGATTTCCACCCCCAGGGGAAATCCGGCTACGGCTGATTTCAACTCGCCCAGCAACTCTTCCTGTACTGTAGAGCGATCTGCAGCCAGCAGATCATCCAGACGGTAACGGGCAAGGACCATTCTTGCCTGTTGCACAAGAAGGCTTCTCAGGATTTCATGGGAGTCTTTGTTTCCAAGAGCATACTGAAGGGGATCGGTGATGCGATAATAGCAAAGAAAATTGGCATCTACCAGGTTTTCGTCTCCGGTTATGGCCAATGCTTCGTCCAGAACCTTCAGGTAACGTCCCTGTTGATGGCTGTATTCCCAAAGATAAACGGCCGGCTCTTTGCTCAGGGGGGTGACGCGTGTCCGGAATCCGCTTTCGAGCCGAATAGGCACACCCGTGTCAACCAGGACGACATCGCCAAACGGTCTGGGAAGGTGATAATGCAGACCCGGAGTGCGTTGACCCTCTACCCTGCCAAGAAAAACCTCCAACCCGGTTTGGTATGGCCTTACCTGGTAGAAGCCGGTCCCAATGTAGAGAAGAGCGAGAAGAATGACATGGGTTGGCAGAATCCTGCCTTTATTTCTGACAATCCATATTGCCGGGTACTGGAGGGTTGTGGAGGTAATTCGGTTTACTTCGGCTAATGATCCGACGACACGACCCGACTGTTTTTTGACATTTGCTTTAAAACCGGGAGGTACAAGAATCGAAATCCGCCCGGGTACCTTGAAGCCTATCGGCAGAGCCCGGACAGACCCGATGAATAGTTTTAATCCGATCTGAAGAACAGCAAGAGCTATTATAAAACTGGTGAAACGCCCGATCTGCACATCAAAATAGGCGATAAACAAGGTTAGCCATACCCCCAGCGAGGTCAGGAAATCGGAATAGGTATGTAATCCCTCCGCTTTGAACGCAATTGAATCGTTGGTTCTGCCCACCTCTTTTTTGTAGTTTGCCATCATTAAGGTGACCACCATAATGACCGAAACCCCTGCCAGGGTGATGACCAGGGTCGGGCTGGGACCGGCAGTAAAAGCACTGCTGAAGGCTTTGTTTTGCCAAACCTCATTCAACATTCGAATGGCACCAAAGATGAGAGCAATTGAGATAATCAGGGCGGCTACCGCTTCAAACCGTTTCGCAGCCGGACTGTCATGGAAACTGTGATGAACAATGACGGAAATAAGAACGGTAAGACTGACAGCCAAATCCCCCCCGGAATGCAGGGCATCAGCGAGCAGGACGTCATTACCCGAAAAACCCGCCAGGGTGTATTTAAAAAGAATCAATGCCAGATCGACCAGTATCGCCAGCAGCGAGGCTCGAACCAGATTGGAGTATCGCCGGTAGTCAGGAGTTGGCGATTGGGGACTGGCAGATGATTTTTCGGAATCAGCAGCTTGATTCATAAACTAGCTTTTTGGGGGATAGTTTTTTCTTTTTTGAACTCACTATCTTTTATTTGCTCAATATTTGTCAATTCCGATATCCCTTGATTGGAGCCTTGCCATCAATATCGAGGTAATGTTCGGGAATGAAATCTAACGATTCAGGGTAAAAAAAGAACGACGATTGTAACCATTCCGGAAAACAGTGAGCAAAATCGCACCTTGAGCCCTGTTTGTCCTAGATATGTAGAAGTAGAAAGGGTGATTTAGCTTAGTCGTAGTTTACCATATGCGAAATATCATACTTAATATTCCGAATACCTGTGGCGGAACCTTCTTATTTTGAAATGGTGCTCTATTGTTCGCCATCAATACATTCGGAGATGTCCAAACCCTGGTGTTTTGACATAATAGGCATAAAAAACAGTACAATGAATTCATTTCTATTTAAGGCATAAGTTTTTGCTATTTATATGGCATTGACAGATTTAAAAATTCGTATAATAAAAGATAAAAATATCAATATATGAAATTATCTTCATTCAAATGACATCGGTACCAAAAAGACGGGTGCTGATTTGTAATTAGACAGCGATGGGATGTCAGATATGAAAAAAATAGCAGTGTACGGGAAGGGAGGGATTGGCAAGAGCACGATCACCAGTTCGATCTCTGCCGCTCTTTCCACAATGGGATACAGGGTGATGCAGATCGGATGTGATCCCAAAGCCGATTCCACTATCAATTTAACCGGTGGAAGACCGGTTCCCCCCGTTTTGACCAAATTGCAGGAGAACAAGGGCCATGCCTCTCTGGAGGAGATCACAGTGGAGGGGTACAACGGTATCGTTTGCATCGAAGCTGGTGGACCGACACCGGGTCTTGGGTGTGCCGGGAGGGGAATTGTTACCATGTTCGACCTGCTGGAGGACCTGAAAGCATACGAAATATATCGTCCCGATTTTGTTTTTTTTGATGTGCTGGGTGATGTCGTTTGCGGCGGTTTTGCCATGCCTCTTCGAAGTGGGTATGCGGATGAGGCGATCATTGTTACCTCCGGCGAGAAGATGTCCCTGATTGCGGCCAACAACATCATGACAGCAATCGACAATTTCCGTGAGCGGGGATATGCCGGTCTGAGGGGAGTTATTCTCAACCGGCGCGGTATAGAGAACGAGGAACTACTGGTCCGCTCCTTTACAGAAACTGCCGGGGTTGAGTTGATTGGTGATATACCTCGGGACGGGCAAATTCAAACTTGGGAAACAGAGAATAAGACTGTCATAGAGGGTGACATAGACTCTTCCATTTCCAATATTTTCAAGATGTTGGCAGCCTCTCTGGCAGAAACCAACGAAAAAGAGAGAGTGAAAAGTGCATAACGAACCTTATTCATTACCTATTGGGGAATTGGGGAGTTCCGGGATCGGTTGGAAAATGAGAACAATGCCCGAAGATAGTCTGCGCTATTGCCCTGCCAGTGCAGGAGACTGGGGGATAATCAGGGTTGGATTGCTGGTGCCGGAATCCGCCATGCTGTTTGTTTCACCCAGCGGTTGCGGGAGACATGGAGCCATTGCCGGTATTCTGAACGGTTTCATGGAGAATCTCTTTTTTCTTTGTATCAGTGAATCGGAGATTGTGAACGGGCAGCATCTGGACAAGATTCCCGAGGCGGCCAGGGAGATTTTCAGGGAAGGTGGAGACCAAATCAAATCACTGCTGATTTGTGCGACCTGTATCGACACTTTACTGGCATCCGATTATGAGAGTCTGGCTGAAGATCTGTCAGACGAAACAGGGATTCCGGTGAAAATCTGTCATATGAATCCCATCACCATGGATGGGAAAGCACCACCGCCATTTACCGTGCAACAGGCGGTATACGGTTTTTTGACTCCCATCAGTAAAAAAAGTGAGGCTGTCAACATCATCGGTAGTTATGGTGGTGTCATGAAAGAGAGCGAGTTTCATTGGCTTATGCGTAAGTCCGGGATGGGGGAGGTCAAGCATGTGACCACCTGTCGAACATTCGAAGAATACCTGGAAATGGCCGGTTCGACGCTGAACCTGCTGATCAGACCGGGCGGAAGATTGGCTGCCGCAGAGATGGAAAAGAACCTGAGAATACCCTGTCATTCCATGCCCCATTCCTATGGTATCGAGACGGTAACCTCCCTTTACAAGGAGCTGGAAAGCGTACTGGGAATGCAACTGCCAATTGACAATTTCCGGGAGAGTGCCCTCGAAGCTGTGAATGCAGTGATCAGGCAGCATGGCCGGTTGAGGATTGCAGTCGGACAATCGATTAATGGTGGCAGTTTTGAGGTGGCGCGTGCCCTGACCGAGTTCGGTTTTGAAGTTCCCTATGTATTTGCCGACATGGTGATCGATGCCGATCGCAAACATGTCGTCTGGTTAAAAGAGCATGCACCAAACCTGCTGGTTTATACCAATGCCCATACCTCGATGGTCGATTTCCAGGAGATTGGACTGGAAGCGGATTTGGCCATTGGATTTGATGCGGCTTACTATTGTTCGGGAACGAAATCGGTACCCCTTGATATGGGAATCCAACCCTTTGGATTTCAATCCACCGAGTACCTGATGTCAGAAATCGAAAAGGCGCTGGAAGACAAGAGCTGCCTTAAGGGAAAAATGTATGCCTCCGGGCTGGTAATATAGGAAAACGATGAAAGGTCTCTTGAAAATTCTGCCACCCTTTGCACCGGATTATTCCGGTATTTGTTCAGTCTTGTTTGAACTGGACGGATTGGTCGTGATTCAGGATGCAGGAGGATGTACAGGGAATTTTACCTGCTATGATGAGCCCCGCTGGTTCGGAAGTTCCAGCGCTGTCTTCAGCTCTGAACTGAGGGAAATGGATGCCATCCTGGGTGATGATGACAAGTTTATTAATCGTGTCAGGGAAGCAGCCCTGAAGCTGAACCGGAAGTTCATTGCCATAATCGGGAGTCCGGCACCCATGGTGATTGGGACAGACTATAAGGCCGTCGCCGGAATAATAGCCCGAAAAACGGAACTGCCAACCCTTTATTTCGATGCAAACGGAATCGAAACTTATGAAATCGGAATTTCCATGGCAAACCTGGCTATTGCCAATAATCTGCTGATTCCGAATCTTGATGGCGAACGGTCCGGAGTCAACATCCTGGGAGCTACACCACTGGACTTCGGAAACGGCCGGATTTTGAAAGATCTGAAAGACCTGCTTGAAGTTAACGGATGCAGGATCAACTCGACCTGGGGCATGGGCTCAGGGTTGGAGGAGGTTTCCGGTTCGTTGTCAGCTTCTTTGAATATAGTTGTCTCCTGGTCCGGTCTGGCAGCAGCAAGGCTGATGGAGCAGGAACATGGTATTCCTTATGTCGTGGGACTTCCCGCTGGAGAAAGCCAATCCACCGCATTCATCAGCAGGGTTTTGGGTAAGAAATCGGTAACACCGGCTTCCGGCTACGCAAACGACAAATCCATTTTGATCCTGGGGGAGCAGGTGCAAGCTAACTCCATGAGAGAAGCCCTTCACTTTGATTCCGATTATTCCAATATCAAGGTGGCCTCTTTTTTTGCCATGGATGAAGACTTCATGCAGGATGGGGATGTCAGACTTGAGTCCGAGTCCGACCTGCGAAGGTTGGTTCGGGATAACTCATTTGAAGTCGTGTTTGGCGATCCTCTTTACAGGCGTTTTTTCAATAAAATCGAACGGTTATATTATCTGTCGATTCCCCATGTGGCGGTTTCCAGCAGGCTGTTCTGGAAACACGATTTCTCACTGATAGACGGAAACTGGATTGAAAAACTGAAGCGAAGTGAGTATTTGAATCCGGGACTCCTGGTTGAAGAACCTATCTACGAAGATTTGAAGGAAACAGGGTTGCATGATCTATCTTAAAACCGTAGGACAATACCTTTTCATCTTTTTCATTATTCTCTGTATTAATTTTGCCCTGCCCAGGATTGCACCCGGTGATCCAGCCATTTACCTGGTGGGCGAGGATATCCAGAATATGAGCGATGAAGAGAGAAACAATGTTTTGGCTGAGTTTAAACTGGATCGGCCGGTCCTTACCCAGTTTAAACATTACATCGCCGGTATTTTTAACGGAGACCTGGGAACGTCCCTGATATACGGACTTCCTGTCTGGTCTGTGGTTCTCAGTCGGCTGCCCTGGACACTGCTGGTGATGGGCGTTTCGCTGGTCATCACGGTTCTGATCGGTATGGTGCTCGGGATTGTCGCCGCATGGAAAAGAGGAGGAAACAAGGACGTTGGATCGCTGATAACGGTGATGTTCATGGGATCTTTGCCACCCTTCTGGATAGCCATGCTACTGATTACCCTGTTTTCGGCAACCCTGGAGTGGTTCCCCTCCTTTGGCGCCTACGCCATTTCAGCGGAACCCGGATCATTTGAGTTTTTTGTCAGCGTCTTGGATCGCCTGTTTCTTCCGGTATTAACCCTGACATTGGTAAATGCAGGTAGAATGTTTTTAACCACCCGCTCTTCCATGATCATGGCCATGGAAGAAGATTATGTAATGATGGCCCACGCCAAGGGACTCAAAGAGATAGCAGTTGTTTTTAAGCATGCCTTTCGGAATGCCTTGCTTCCGGTTTACACCTATACGGTATTGGAAATGGGTCAATTAATAGCGGGAGCAGCCATCATCGAGACTGTTTTTTCCTATCCGGGCATCGGAAATACCATTTACGAGAGTGTAATCGCAAGGGACTACAGCTTGTTGCAGGGGTGTTTCCTGATCATCTCCATTAGTATCCTGTTGGCCAACTTCATAGCCGATCTGGGATATCCCCTGCTTGATCCCCGGGTAAGGCGAAGCGTGACTGTGGGATAAAAATGAAAAGGTTCTTACAGAGATATACCTCCGACAAACGATTTCTAATCGCCGGAACGATTATCCTGGGATTGTTGCTGCTGTCAAGCGCTTTCGCCCCGCTGATAGCCCCGTTTGACCCCTATGCCCAAACCTGCACGCCGTTTGCCAGGCCGAGTAGCGCACACTGGCTGGGATGCAATGACATGGGACAGGATCTCTTCAGCGAGCTGCTTTATGGGGGCAGGACATCGCTTTTTGTCGGTCTGTTCGCAGCCTTCTATGCCACGCTGGTGGCCACTGCTGTCGCCCTGTTTTCAGGATATATTGGAGGTAGGGTGGATACGATTCTGATGCGAATTGTGGACGTGGTGATGGCTTTGCCCTTTTTGCCCCTGGTCATTGTCCTGGGAGTGTTCATCGGACCGGGGATCGGTACCCAGATTTTTGTAATTGCCCTGGTGATGTGGGCTCCATCTGCCAGGGAGTTGAGATCCCAGGTGTTGAAGATCAGGGAGACGGATTACATAGATGCTTCTATCTGCATGGGGAGTTCATCGGTATCGGTAATCTTCAGGCATGTCCTTCCCGAATTGATGCCCCTGGTGATCCCCCAGTTTATTCGCATTGCCCAGAGTGCCATTTTGATTGAATCCTCCCTGAGCTTTCTGGGTCTGGGAAATCCTATTATCAAAAGCTGGGGCAGCATTCTCTTTTTTGCCAATACCAGAACCGCTTTTCTGACAGGCGCCTGGCTTTACTGGGTGTTACCCCCGGGATTCTGCATCGCACTGGCAGTACTCTCGTTTGCTTTCATCGGCTTCTCCCTGGGCGGGAAAGCGGGAATGGAATACAAGCCTTACGGGTCATTCATCAGAAAGTTGAGGAAAAAAGGCGGACAACACCCCAAGGGCAAGGCCATGGTGGTTGATAACCTGAGTGTGGTTTATCACTCGCAGGGAAAACACCTGGCTGCAGCCAAGAATGTCAACCTGTCCTTGAACAGAAATGAGATTATCGGGGTTGTCGGTGAATCGGGTTGTGGCAAATCCACGATTGCCATGGCAATCCTTTCCCTGTTGAAAGCACCCAGCGAAATCACCAGTGGGACGGTTTACCTTGGTGAGAAGGATTTGCTGAAGATCCCGTCCGATGAATTTTACCGGCTCAGGGGCAAACGATTGGCGTTTATTCCGCAGAACGCAATGAGTGTGCTTAATCCGGTGGTTTCAATAAAAAACCAGATTGTGGAAGCGATTCAAACCCATCAGGATTTAACAAGCGAAAGGGCTGGAGAGCGGGCATTGGAGCTGTTGGACATGGTTGAGATCCCCAGGGAAAGGGCTGATTCGTACAGTCATGAAATCTCGGGCGGGATGCGTCAGCGAATTGTCCTGGCCATGGCGCTTGCCAACGATCCGGAAGTGTTGATTGCTGACGAGCCAACAACCGGCCTGGACGTGTTAATACAAAAAGAGATCATCAACTTGCTGGTGAAACTGAAGGAAAGCTTCAGCCTGTCTGTTGTTTTTATCACGCATGATCTGCCGCTGGTAGTCAGTTTTGCTGATCGTCTGGCTGTAATGTATAGGAGTCGCCTGGTGGAACAGGGGCGTATGGAAAATCTGTTGAAAGCCCCCCGACATGCTTACACAAAAGGACTCCTGGCGAGTTTTCCCCGTCTCAAGGAAGAAAAAAGGTGGCGGAGACCGCTGGTTGGCAACAAAACAGATCCTCTCATGCAGGTGATCAATGTATCCAAAACATACCGAGCGAGTCGTCGCTTTCCGGGCAGGCAAAAGAGAGAGGTGAAGGCACTCCGTGCGGTCAGTTTCGAAATCCGCAAGGGAGAAATAGTCGGACTCATCGGGAAAAGCGGATCGGGCAAAACAACGCTGGCCAAGCTGATGATGGGGTTGGAACAACCCGATCAAGGTGAAATCATTTTTAATAGTACCCACCTTCACACCCTTGGCAGTTTTAAAAGACAAGCCATACTCCGGGATTTACACCTGATATTCCAAGATCCCTACCAGTCCATTCGCAATGGTATGAGAATCCTGGATGTGATCAGCGAACCGCTAAAAATCAGTGGAATGGCCCATACTGCTAACATCAAAAATCGGGTTCGAGAAGCCTTGGACGAGGTTAATCTGCCAACCGGGGATGATTTTCTGAATCGCAACCCTTCGGAACTTTCGGGTGGTCAGCGTCAGCGGATATCCTTTGCACGCGCCATCGTCAACAAACCAAAATTCATCATTGCCGATGAACCCACTTCCATGCTGGATGTCTCCCTGAGGCAGGGCATGCTGGGGCTGATGGAATCCATCAGGGCGAAATACCAGGTCGGATTCCTATTTATCACTCATGATCTGGCACTGGCCAGACATTTTTGTGACCGTCTGCTGGTATTAAAAGACGGTGTACAAGTTGAGGAAGGGGAATCGGACACCGTCATCAACAATCCCGTTCACCCATACACCCGGGCGTTGGTTGATGCTGTAAGAGAGCCGGATTTGTTGGATCCCGACAAAAATGGCAGGAAAAGCGCCTGAAACAGGGATTGGTCGGTCGATCAAACCCCAAATTATTAATAATTCGCCCGGGTAGACCGGTCCGGATTGAATTCAAGGAATAATATCAAGATGAAGATACAGATTGAAAAGAGAGGACTGGAAACAATTTTAAATACCCTTTTGAGCTGCAAATGCCCCGTGGAGGAACAGGTAGAGCTTGCCATTTTCAAAGCCTACCACCAGGTGAAGAATCAGGAATTGATTGATTACGGGATTTTTCTTGAGATAGCCGACAGGAACCCCCAAAGAACCCCCCTGCATCTGCTGGCAGATTTTTGTTCCCACTCCAAGGATGACCTGGGTGCTTTTATCATCACCCATAACGATACGATACGATACAGTTGCACGGGTTATCACTTCAATAATTTCAAAGATAATATCAATCCGTTTGTGGTGAAGGACAACGCCAGTTTTCTGGTGGGTCATATGATAATTCCGGCCCGACTGAAAACGGAAGACGGTATTATCAACGGTTATTACAGCGGTGATGACAACGCCATTGTTTTTTACAATATGCTGGTGCCTCCCGATTTGGAGTATAACGAAGTTGCGGTCTATGGCATACACCTGGCGACAGCGGTAACCATTCTGACAACGGAGCAAGAGCGAATGGTCTCCCAACACCTGGCCAATATTCCGGGTTTTAATCAACTACTCGCCAATGTTACCGAGGTTAATTATTGCGACTTTCAGTTTTTTGGAAACTATCGGGAGCAGGTACAGGTTCGAATCGACAAAAACTTCAACCATGGTTGAAGTTGTGGATCGAAGCTGTTCCAAATTCAGCCGGATCAAAGGAACCAGAATCTGGATCCTGGTTATCTGCCTGGTCTTTAATACACTCGCCCTGAATGCGCATGTCCTGGATGAGCTGTCTGTGAAAACACGCCTGTTTGTAAAACAGGAAGGTATTGATTTCAAGCTGGAACTCGCCCCGGGTGTTCTCATTGCAGAACCCTTTCTGAAAATTCTGGATCCTCGCCAGACAAAAGAGATTTCAGAATCGGGCAGATCGGCTTTTCTGAACCATGTCATTCGACATATGGTTGTGCTCGTCAATCATAACGAAGTTAGCCCTGATTGCGGTTTTACAGAGATTCCGGCGATCTCGGAACTGATCACCGGGGTGGGGACCATCTATCTGGATTGCAGGATAGATGGTCCGATCCCGAAACATGCCGGTTATGATTTCGAGTACCGGAACAGCCTGGAAAGCGGTGTTGCGCTTTATTCGCTTCACATCAGCAGTGATCGGGAAAATCAGGTATTCATTACAGAAGAAGAGAGGGATGAAATTACCCAGGACAGCATCAGGTTCAGTGTGAAGCACGGTTTCGAACCCGGAGATGTTGGTCATGTCTGGCAAGCAGACCTGTTGTCCTCTCAAAGTCCGGTTTCCAATTCATTGGGGGACAGGATATCCGATCTGGCCGGAATGAAGTCACTGCTTCGCATTCTGAAAATGGATCGATTCAGTCCGGCAGAGATGGCGCTCCTTCTGGTTTTGGCCGCGGCAGCAGGGTTTCTGCATGCTTTTACACCCGGGCATGGTAAGGCGCTGGTCGGTGCCTACCTGGTTGCCAACAGGGGTAGTGTTGTGCAGGCGGTACAACTGGGTTTGATTGTTACCCTCACCCATACGGCCAGCATTTACTTGTTTGGCGGGCTTTCTTTGACCGCTACTTATCTCTTCCTGCCTTCCAGGGTAATCCCGGTATTAACGGTTGCTTCCGGATTGCTGGTTATCGCCATTGGGCTCTACAGTTTGATTAGAAGAGGATTAAAGCTGGAGGTTGATCACGCCCATCTGCTTCCCAATTTTCAGGTTTTTGGCAAGGGGAATGTCAATATTCTGATCGACGGTAATGCTGCCGAAGCCACGGAGTATTTCAGCCTGGCAGCAGAATCCGAATCGGTTTTATATTCCCTGGCCGCAGCCGGGGCAGAGGATATCACCATCTGCTCGACCGGATGTGATACCCATCATAAGCATTGGTTACGTATCCTGGATGAAAATCAACAACTGGGGATGTTAAAAAAAGCCGTCAGAACCGGTGCCGTGGATGCGTTTGTTAGTAGGGATCGATCCAGAAGGGAAAAAATCGGGGATCTGCTCAGGAAAAAAGGTGGTGAAGTCTTTCAGCCACCGATGGAGACTGATTCAGCAGAAAGACTGTTGGTTAAAATCGTGGGTCGGTTCAACAGAAAGCGGACTGTAAATCTTCCGGGTAACGAGATGACCTGGCGCCATCTTTTCTCATTGGGATTCGCGGGAGGGGTTGTACCCTGTCCGGATGCCCTGGCGATCCTGCTGATCGCAGTCAGCATGGCTCAGATCCTGTCGGGACTGATGGTCGTATTTGCTTTCAGTGTCGGTTTGTCACTGGCATTGATGCTGACAGGAGTTTTGGTCGTCTCAATGGGAAATCTGACGATTTATTCACGGGCCGCCGGGAAAATAACCACTGTTGTTCCCTATCTGACATCACTGTTTCTCACCGGTTTGGGATGCTACATTGTTTTCAACGCTTTTTGACGAGTTAAAGATGGAGATCAAGAAACTTGCCGTATGTGGAAAAGGAGGGGTTGGCAAGACCACCTTTTCCTCTGTTCTCTCATATGTACTTGCCAGGAAAGGTCGGGAAGTTTTTGCTATTGACGCAGACCCCAACCCAACCCTGGCCGAGGCCTTGGGGATTCCCGACCATATTTTGGCTGATATCACACCCATTGCCGAAATGACAGAGTTGATTGCCGAAAGAACCGGGGCCCGTCCGGGAGAATATGGCAGCTTTTTTAAGCTCAATCCCAGGGTCAAAGATATCCCCGACCGGTATGCGATCCGTTATCGAGATATTCATTTCCTGATGATGGGGGCTACCAAAAAAGCCGGGCAGGGATGTGCCTGTCCTGAAAACACAATGATCAAAGCCTTAATGTCATATCTGATAGTTAAGGAGAAAGAGACAGTTGTTTTGGATATGGTGGCCGGTACCGAACATATGGGGCGGGGAACCGCCGCCTCTGTTGATGTCATGTTAATCGTAGTTGAGCCGGGGACTCGCAGTATTAAAGCCGCTAAGCAGTTTCACCGATTTGCCAGAGACCTGGCGATCTCAAAAATCTGTTTTGTTGCCAACAAGGTTCGCAGTGAGAAAGATGAGCTGTTTATTAAAAAACAGATGCTCGGTTTGGATCTGGTGGGATCTCTTCCCTATTCGGATAGTATCATAGAGGGAGAAAGGGGGGGAATCGCCATCTATGACAGCGATTCGGAATACAGGGAGGAGGTATCTCGTATTCTGGAAAGGATTGGAGTGAGATAAATCAGTTTCGGCCGGTATACTTTTTTGCTCATGATTCGAATAGCGGGAGGTTCGGGCAAGATTTCGGGTTTCCGATCCACATTGCCGGGTCATTCGAATCGACCAAATATTAATCCGATTTTAAGGAGAAGAGATGAAAAAAGGAATTCTGTTTCTACTTGTAATCATCGCCATTTTCGGGATGACCTACTATTCACTGAAACAAGGAGAAGAGGGCGGTGAGGTCAGCAAAGGACCTCAAAAGGCAAAAAAGCTGACCATCGGCATTTATAACAAGGCGGCCAATGTAACGACCTATTCGGTGGGAAACTCGTGGAACGATTGGATGCTCTGGCTGGTTCATGACAAGTTAAGGGAGCCTTCTCCCTACGTTGATGAAAGGGAAAATTGGCTGGCAGAATACGTTAAACCGATCAGCAGCGATAATACCGAATGGGAGATCAAGCTGGTCGACGGGGTTAAATGGCACGACGGAACCCCGCTGACCGCCGAAGATCTTGCTTTCACCTATATCTATTATCGTGAGGGACCTTCCAATCGCTGGACTCACCACTGCAGTGCCGTGCCCCGAATGGAGAAGGTGGATGTTGTTGACCGGCTGACGGTTCGTGTGAAATCCGCCAAACCCATGCCCAATTTCGACAAAGTGACAGCAGCGGACCTGGCGATTATTCAGAAGAAACAATGGGAAGGGGTTAAGCAACCACGCAAGTTCATGGACTTACCAATTGGAACGGGACCGTACAAACTTGTTGAATTTAAACCCGACGAATTTTATCGATTTGAAGCCAATCCGGATTATTTCATGGGAAAGCCCCTGGTGGATGAGTTGGAATTGGTGATGATCAAGGATCCGTCCGTTATGTTTACCGCGCTGAAGAGTGGCCAGATTGACGGAGCTGCCAGACATCTCTCTCCCGAACTATTGGATCAATGGATTCAGGATCCCAACATAAAAGTAATGGAATCTCCCAGCCTCTGGGGAGTCTGGGCAAACCTGAACCTGGGAAGAGAACCCTTTATCAATCGTGACGTCAGAACAGCTATTGGATATGCCGTGAATCCCGATCCCCTGTTGGAACTGATCATGCTGGGCAAGGGGAAGACAGGCACCCACGGCTGGCCGCATCCGGATGCGTATTGGACAAAACCGGGGCTCCAGCAGCCATATGATGCCGAAAAATCAAAAACAATGCTGGAGGCCCTTGGCTTCAAAGACCGCGATGGAGACGGATATCGGGAAATGCCCGATGGCAGCAAAATAGACTGGAATATCATCATCTCATCAAACCAACCCCTCTATGTAAGGGCAGGTGAGATGATAATCAAGCAGATGGCAGAGGTGGGATTGAAATTTCACATCAAGGTATTGGATCCGGCTACCCATTCCAGCACCATGTGGCGAACCGGGGAATTCGATATGTCTATCAGCGATATCACTCCCCACGGGATAGCAGACCAGGATATGCTGATTATTCTCTATAAAGGAGATTATAAAAGAGAACTGAGACATGACGCTGAAAGAGAGGCTATCATCGCCCGCTGGTTTGATGCTGATACAAGGGAGAAAAGATTTGACGTGGCCGGGGAGTACCAGGAGTATCTGAACCGTTATCCCCACAGGATTCCGCTTTGGTATCCAAAAGGTCTCTGGGCATTTCGTTGGCAAAGCTATGACAACTACCAGGTCTCACCCGGATATGGCATTTTCCATAAATGGTCTTTCCTGCCGCAAAACATCAGGGGAAAAACCGTAGTCAATCCTTAGTGACTTGAAATTTTAAAGAACCTTTGGTTCGTTGATTTGCCGGGTGAATAGATTGCCGCATTTCAACGAACCCGTTTTCAATTTTGCCCTTTGGAAAACCGTATCTGACATTTGAAACAGTGTTGGTAAAACCTAAATCAATCCTGCCCGCAAGCCCGGATCGGGGATACTCAATCAAAGGAATCTTATGTGCCAAACGGCTGTTTATCTCGATGATGAACTTATCCTGGAAAATGTCGTTCATATCGAGTTCATCCAAAAAACAATTAAAATTGCTACCCTGTTTGAGGCACCGACGATACTGGAAGCGGATATAAAGAGTATAGATCTGCTGAAAGGCAGGGTAAAACTGGATTCAACAAGGAGATCGTAAATGGATGCACAGGAAAAGCTCCGGGTGCTCGTGCAGCACTGGTTAGATCATAATGAACAACATACCGGGGAATACCGGAAACGGATCGATCAGGCAGGTCAATACTCTGCCGACCTGGCAAAGATCATTGAGCACTCCGGGGAAATCACCCACATCCTGCAAAAGATACTCTCAAAAATGTTCCCGCACAATTCTTCGCCGGGAGAATGAATTAATAAGCAGTGTGGTTAATCCAATATATTCAATAAACTATGGAGAATCTTTTATTCCTGATCTACCTGAGATGGATTCGATTTCTGGTGCGACTTAGCTGGAAAGGACCCAAAGAAGAGCTGGACAAAGCAGGAGAGGAGATTTGGTCTGTTCCCCTTGTCAAAACGTACTTCAAAATGGATGGACTTTCTCTGTTGAGTAGAGGTGTTTCAGGCAATCAACGGCTGGTGATTTAGGCCGGCTTTTTCAATTGACGTCTTTCAGCAGGATCTGGCTCGCCTGGTCAACAGAGAGGGGTTTGGAGAAGAGGTATCCCTGCGCTTTGTGGCAGTTCATTGCTTTCAATGAATTTAACTGAAAGTCGTTTTCCACTCCTTCTGCCACTACGGTGAGGTTGAGGCTGGTGGAGAGCGCCAGAATGGTTTTGACGATTTCGATGCTTTCGCTTCCTGTTTCCATATTGTGGATAAAGGAGCGGTCGATTTTAAGCACGTCAACCGGGAACTGGTGTATATAGGAAAGCGAAGAGTATCCGGTCCCGAAATCATCGATAACGAATTGAATACCCAGTGCCTTCAACTCGCTGATTTTTTCCGCTGCAAATTCCGAATGTTCCATCAGCAGGCTTTCGGTGAGTTCCAGTTTAATGGTTTCGGGCCTCAGATCCAGGTTTTTAAGTATCCTGTCGATGTCGGAGACGAAGTCGTCGTTCAGGAACTGTTTGACAGAGATATTGATATTCATCTTCATGTCCGAAAACCCGGGGTACTCATTTTGCCACTGCTTGAGTTGCCGGCAGGCCTGGTTGAAGATCCACTGGCCAATGGTTACGATGAGCCCTGTTTCCTCCGCCAGAGGGATAAAGCGGTCCGGAGAGATTAGGCCGTAGTAGGGATGGTGCCAGCGAACCAGGGCTTCGAAACCTTCCAGATCTCCTGTTCTCACTGAAACAATGGGTTGGTAAAGCAGGTACAGTTCACCTTTTGCAATAGCGGTCCTCAGATCCGATTCCAGCCTGTGGGAGACCAGTGCCTGGGTGTAAAGCTGGTCATCAAAAAACTTGAAATTGGCCTTGCCTTGTTCCTTGGCATGGTACATAGCCAGATCCGCATCCCTTAGAACTTCCACGGTGGAATCATAGCGATCGGTTTTGATTACAACCCCGATGCTGGAGGAGATATGAACCGTGTTTTCTCCGATTTGTACCGGGCGTTCGATATTCTTCTGGACCCGCTTGATGATGACTGTGAGTTCATCAGTATCATTGAGATCTTCGATAAGAACCGCAAATTCATCACCACCAAGCCTGGCAACTGTGTCCATATCCCTGATGCTGTTGACGATTCTGTTGGAAATCGTTTTCAGAAGCTCATCTCCTGCCAGATGCCCGAGACTGTCATTGATGCTTTTAAACCGGTCCAGGTCTATCAACAGTACTGCAAATTGATAGGAGGCGATCCGCTTGGATCGTGCCAGTGCACGATCGATCCGTTCCATCAGCAGCACCCGGTTGGGGATACCCGTCAGTGCGTCATGAAATGCCTGGTAGCGGAGTTGTTCTTCAAAGGCCTTGCGTTCCGATATGTCTTCGAAAATGACAAAAACACCCCGGTAGTCTTCATCGATCCGCACCGGATAACCCATCATGGAAACCGGTATCCGTTCACCTTTTTTATTCCTGCTGGTTGTTTCGACAGTTAATGGTTCTCCCTGCAGCACACTGCGGAAAAAATGCGAGTTCTCGTTAAAGTTTTCCTGCGGAACCACCAGATCGTCCAGCTTGTCGGCGATTGCTTCGGTGGATTTATAGCCGAAGAGAATCTCAAACCTGGGATTGATGTTGATGATTTTATTTTCCTGATCAACGAAGGCGATAGCCTGGGGAGAGTTGTTGAAAAGGTTGTGGAAGTATTTCTGATGCCTTTCCCTGGCAAGTTCGCTTTTTGCCAGGCGTTTTTCCAGTCGATTCTGGTAACCTTTCAACTCGATCTGGGTTTTAATTCGCGCCAGGGCGATGGCAGGGTTGAAGGGTTTTCTCAGGTAATCGACTCCGCCGATCTCCAGACCATATGCCTCGTCTTCGACCTCTCCTTTTGCCGAGACAAAGATCACCGGAATGGATTGGGTTTTGACGTTGCTTTTGATTCTTTTACAGACCTCGTAACCGTCCATTTCCGGCATCATTATATCAAGCAGAATCAGGTCCGGTGGGTTGGTTGAGTTTGTGATATCCAGTGCCTTTTTACCACTGGTGGCCACAATTACCTCAAATTCGTCTTCCAGGGCACTTCCCAGAACTTCGATATTTATCGGGTTGTCATCGACGATCAAGATGCTTTGTCTATTCATGTCAAATATCACCTGTTCGATTGGTTTCAACCGCTAGTTTCTTTTTAATAATGGTCAGAACCTGCCTTGCTTCATCGAATTCAAAATTACGGGTCAGTTGCTCCAGTTGTTTCAGTTCTCCTTCCAATTCATTGCCGTTCAACAGTTCCCTGGCCTCGTCAAAATACCTGCGAGACGAGAGGTTGCATTGTGCGAGGGACTGATCCAGCTTTTGCAGGGTCGGGGCCAGTTTGCGATTTGCGAGTCGATCGGCAGCCTTTTTGGATGTTTTTTTTTGCGATAGGAGGTCATTGACTTTATCGGCAGACATCAGAACGATGGCAAGCGAACGGCGTCCGGATTCCAGGGAAAGTGACTTGGCGCCACTTCGATTCGATAGAATCGAAGTTTCCAGCTGTTCCAGATCACAAAACAGTTTGTTTGCGGAAATAGTACCGGCAGCTCCTTTGGCTTTGTGTACAAGAAACTCGGCCTGTTCCGGGTCGTCGTCTACGATGGCGGATTCGATCTGATCCATCACCGATCTGAACTCCCGGCTGAAATGAACAATCATATCATAATACGCCTTCTTTTTCCCCCTCCAGCGGACAAGTCCCTTCTTGATATCAATGCCTTCAAGATCCCGAAGTTCAGGTTCGATTTCAGGATCTCCGGATTTGGAATAGTAGGGTGAGGTGACTTGCGGGGTCAGGTATTCGACGCATTTTGCCCATTTGTGGATCATGGCGTGAAGCCTTTTCGAGTCCAGGGGTTTAAGCAGGTAGTCATCAATGTCGGATTCCCCGGTGGTTATCTGCTCCCTGACAGTAATATTCCCGGTCAGGGCTACAATGGGTCTCTCTTTCATATCGGGCAAGGCTTTAATGCGACGGGCCGCTTCGAAACCATCCATATTCTCCATGCGGATATCCATTAACACCATATCGAAGCTCCTTTCACCAACAATCCTGATGGCCTCTTCCCCACTGACGGCAAGATGAGGGGTCAAACCGAGATCCCTGAGCAGTTCGGCAGATACTTTTCGATTAATCAGATTGTCATCCACCACCAAAATCTCTTTCATTTTCAAATTACAGGTCTGGCAATCCGGAACCTTCAGTTGCGCGGATTCCTTAAGTCGATCACAACCGCACCGTTGCAGCACAATGTCGAAAAAGAACTGGCTGCCGGTACCTTCCCTACTTCTGACGTAGACCTTGCCGTTCATCAAATGGGCCAGTTGACGGCAGATAGACATCCCCAATCCGGAACCGCCATATTGTCTTGTGGTTGAACTGTCAGCCTGGATAAAAGCATTGAAAATCTTCTTCTGCGTTTCATCGCTCATTCCGATACCGGTATCCCTGACGCAAAAAGAGAGTCCGGTTTCATTTTCACCTTCTGAAAAGGTGCTGACCGATATACGGACCTCACCCTGTGAGGTGAATTTCACGGCATTTGAGGTAAAGTTGTGCAGAATCTGCCGAACTCTCAGGATGTCTCCTCTTACCCTGGCCGGAACGGCCGGGTTTAATTCCATGGTCAGACCAATGCCTTTTTCGCCGGCTTTAACCTGGAATAACTCCACCACTTCCCTGATGAGCTCCCTGGGAGAGAACGGAACTTCCTCCAGTTCAATCTTACCGGCATCGATTTTGGAGTAGTCCAGAACGTCGTCTATAATACGCATCAGGGACCGGGAGGAGTTGCGAATGATCTCCATATATTCCTTTTGCTTATCGTTGAGGCCGGATTTGATTAGCAGGTCCCCGAGCCCGATGATGGCATTCATTGGGGTTCTGATTTCGTGACTCATGGTGGCCAGAAACTCCCCCTTGGTTTTGGCGGAGGCGTCCGCTGCCTCCTTGGCGGCTAACAATTCTCGGTTAGCGTTGCGTAACTCCGCGGTTCGCCTTTCCACTCTTCTTTCCAGCTCATTCTCTCGGTCTGCTATCTTCTTAGTCATCCAGTTCATCTGGCGCATCAAAAATGTCAACTCGTTCTCTTCCATCTCATCCGCTGGCTGATTGGGCAGCTCAAAATAGGTGTAATCCCCGTTTTTGATGTCGTTGCAGTGCCTGGTAATGGTTCGAAACTGCTTGAAAAAGAGCCAATCCAATCCCAGCAAAGGAATCACCAGAATGAGAATAAACACGAGCCATCCCAGAGCCAGCCCGGTTTGAAATCCCTCCAGATTATAAAAATGAAAATAGTGACTGGCTACCACAACCGTTAGCAATGGAAGAGCCCCATAAATAAGGATCAAAATGCGAAATTTGATGCGGATTCTCATAGGCGCGAGGATTGTGGATTTATCATTTTATTACATCGGAGATGCTACTATCATATGTGAAATTATAATATTTGTATATAAGAAATTAACATATTAGCCGATAACAATTCTTAGAATACTGAAATTCAAGGCTAAAAAACTGATGATGAAAGTGTTGATGAACTAGTAAATATTAGGTATTGACATGAAATTCGCAAATACGTAAAAATAAATTTCGTAAATGAGAAACTAATAAGGAGCGACATTGTGAGTCAAATTAATTTGGATTCGTTTTTTCCTGAACAGGTTGAAATTATTGAGGTTGGAACTGAGTTCCGATCAATATGGGAGGTCTCCAGCGGATACAGATGCCCTTTGATCGGATCCTGTCTGAACGGTGAGGAGCATAAAAGACTCCTAAAGAAAGGCGGAATCCGGATAAAGGGGATGAAGCTTTATACGGTTCACGGGGTGATTATGCAGCACCTGCATGATAAAAACAGGGTTTCATCGAAGATTGATAGTTACCTGAGGCATAAATATCAAAAGGCGATTGAGTGCTATGGTTGTATTTCCGAGGTGGAGTTGGAGAGAGAGTGGACCAAGCGATTGGAATGGGGAGGTTTCGAGGAACTATTCTACATTGCCTGTATTCGCAGGGATATTTCAAATGACCTGCTGGATGATATGTTTGGTGAAATCCATATGATGTCCCATGCCGGGGTGAACTCCGCTGCGCAATTCAAGCGGGATCTGGACCAACAGAAAAAACAGACAGATATATTGGAAGAGCGTTCGAAAAACCAGAAGCAATGTATCCGGGATCTGAAAAAGGAAAATCGCCTGCTACAGCAAAATCTTAAGGAATCCGGAATGAAAAGGAGCGCCGATGAAGCTTCCGGAGCCCTGGCAGCAGTATCCTGTCAAAACCGGGAAAGAGATACCTCAATCGACTTTAGTGAGAATGCCGAGTTAAAGAAGGAAAACCGACGTTTGATGGAAGAATTGCGGGATGCACGGAAAACGATTGCTGAGTTGCAGAATCAAACGGAAGAATACAAAACCCTGAATGATCACCTTCAAGGAGATATCGAAGAGCTGATTTCCCATTTTAAACAGTTTTCCGACCAAGAGGAAAAAACTACAGACACCGAAATCAGCCGGGATCTGGATTCAAAAAGGGTATTGATTGTGGGGGGGATGACCAAGATCAAGCATCTATACCAGCATGTTGTGGAAGCAAACGGTGGCAGCTTTGAGTATCATGACGGCTATTCCAAAAACGGAAACAGCAACCTGGCAGCCAAAGTCAGTCGGTCCGATATCATTATCTGCCCTGTCAATTGCAACAGCCACAATGCCTGTTCCAAAGTGAAAAAACTGTGTCAGAAACACAAAAAGCCGCTCAAGATACTACAAAATGCCAGTGTCAGCAGTATTTCAACCGCCCTGTTTAATCAACAGGCGAATCTCAATGCATCCCGACTCTGACAGATCACGGACAGCCGAGTGTCCGTGTTTGAAGGATCATTTGATTAAAATTAGACTTTCACGGCGCCTATTTTTGCCGCGATGTCATAATTGAGGGTGGCAGTGCCGGTTTCGGACTTGAGAATGATGGTTTTGGTGATGTCTGTCTTCTCCTGAACCTCATGTCTCACACCCGGTTTGATGTTTTTGTCCAGAAAGAATTTCATGAGATCGATAGACTCTTCAAGAATTTCCCCGATATTGACGATCTCTATGATGTCCCCGTTCTTGAACTGGTCCAGGCTTTTGGTGTTTTTGGGAAGGTGTCCCGATTCCCCGGGGAGCGGTGTCCCGTGCGGGCAGGATTTGGGAAACCCCAGGAATTCGGCGAGTTTCTCCTCAACCACGGGTGTTAAACCATGTTCCAATACATGGGCATGTTTGTGAACCTCATGCCAGGAAATCCCCAGCTTGTCACAGAGAAACCATTCCACCAGTCGATGGCGTTTCGCCAATGATTCAGCCATGTTCTGCCCTTTTTTCGTGAGCTGAATTACTTTTTTGTCCGAGACTTTGACCAGCTTGTCTCGCTGCAGGCGCGACAATGTTGCATGAACTGTTGACGGGCTGCTTTTCAACCATTTGGTAAGGGTGACTGCTTTCAAGGGGCCTTCTTCAGCCTGTAAGGCTAAAATAGCCTGTAAATATTCCTCGACAACAACCGAAGCTCTTTCTTTCATATATGTCCCAAACTGAATTTAAAAACGAAATTCAAATTTTAGCTTTATCACCATCCGAATTTTACGAATGGAAATTCGTTATGGTTTTCATTGACGATAACAAATTACATGAAGAACGGCAAATGTCAATCCAATCTAAATTATTCTTTGTCGAATTTACCAACAGGAGATCGTCCGAAAACAATCTCTATTTTGCAATCATAAATAAATTGTAACTTCTTTAATAATTTATTCAATAATTAAAATTACTGATTTTCGTAAAAGCGAAAAAATATAGACATGTTGACGAAATAAAAATTCTGCACCTAAAATGTTATTAGATAATTCAGATTTAGCATTCTACGGATTTTACCAGGGTTTATCCCGTTGGATCCTTTTCTATTGGAGAAAAAAATGATTAGAAAATCAGGTGTTGAGATAAGGGAGTGGTTCACGTGCGGAATTATAGCAGTGATTTTAGTGAGTGTGTTCTTGACGGCAGGCACGAGTCCGGTGGAGGCAGCAATGAAATCCCCACCCCCCGAGAAAATCAAAGCGATCATCATCGGGGATCGGGTAGTGGATATCGCCTATCATCTGGGAGTGGTTCCTGCTGCCATGTCTGTAAGGGGGTCGATGTGGCCCATGTCAAAACAGATCAAGACTTCATCACAGATACTGGGTTGCCCTAATTGTGTTATCAAGAATGAGAATATTGTGCCGGATGCGATTAAACAGTTTGGTATCAAAACAATTATTATTGAAAAAAGTACCCCATACTGTATTTACAAGCCTCAGGTCAAACCGGAAAAGGTGGCTGATCTGTTAACCGGTTTGAATGTAAAAATAGAATATGTTGATTTCAGTCAGGGTATCGAGTCCGCCATCCGCCAGACCGCGAAACTGGTCAACAGGGAGGCTAAGGCAAGTGCCCTCATCAAAAAATATAATAAAGCCCTGACCGGAGCCCGTAAGAATCTTCCCCTGGAAAAATCGGGTAGAACGGTGGTAATTTTTAGCGGCACCTATCAGCCCAGCACGGGCAAAGCAATGTTGAGAGTGGAGGCCCCGGGAGGTTATTCGGATCGTTTTTTGTTGGAACCCCTGGGATATACGAATATCGGGGACAGCTTTAGAAGGGGGAAGGCCAAACCTGCCAAGGGCCACTATCCGGTTAAAAAGACCAGAAAAGGCATGGTTCTGGATCCGCTGCTAAAAGCGAATCCGGATGTGATCATCGTCACCGGTGATGCATTTGCAGTGCAGAAAGCCTTGGCAGATTACGGAAAGTCTCATCCGCAACTGTCCGAAGTCAAAGCGATCAAAAACATGGCGGTTTTTGCCCTGCCCTTATATGTGGACTCAGGTGTGATCGAATATCCTGCCGTCTTGAAAAAATGGAAAGTGGCACTGAGCAGATAAGGATTGACTACCAATGACAATGTATCAGTGATTCGGAAACCGGGAGCTTGAAACAACATCAGGTCCCCGGTTTCCAAGGCTCTGCCAGGAGTTTATAACAGATGGCGCGACCTTAACGGGAGTGAGGATGAGATCTTCCGGGCAATCCACCGGTTGCCGGATCCAGTTTCTTCACAAACCCGTATCCAATCAGCAGAAGCAGCAAAATCGCCGATGCGTAAGCTACGACTCCCCTTAATTCTCCTTCATTGCTTGTAATCCAGGTGTGAATATCAAGCTCAAAAAACCTGTAAAACAGGTTTGCCAATCCTCCCATGGCCAGCGAGCAGATGAGAATGGAAGAGACATAAATCGTGGCTGCTTTTTTCCCGATTACCTTGGCGACAACAGTAATCGTGGCTATGTTGGTAGCCGGTCCCGCCATCAGAAAAACGAGGGCGGCCCCGGGAGAAAGCCCCTTTAACACAAGTGCGGCTGCGATGGGAGTGGATGCGGTTGCACAGACATAAAGCGGGGTAGCCAGAACCACCATGACCAGCATCGACAGCAAATCATTGCCCAAATACTCGGTGATCAACCCCGGTGAAAGGGAAATATCGATAATCCCTGCCAGGAGGATTCCGATCAGTAGCCAGCCGCCGATATCCTGCAGCAGATCCCCGAATGAAAACTTCATGCCGCTGATCACCCGATCCTTGGCAGAAGGTTTTTGTTGAAGAGCTCCTGACCCGCAGGAGGAAGATTTGCTTCAACAACTCTCAGGAGGGGGCCCGGCTGCAGAGTTCTTGTCCGTCAGGTTGACGAAAAAGCCGGTTGTGATTGACGTGACAAAGGCACTGACAGGTCTCATAACCGTCATCAGCGGATCCAGGAGGGCGTATGTAATAGCGATAGAATCCACCCCAGTCTCCGGTGTTGAAATCATAAACGAGGCAACTGCCCCCTTGCCCGCTCCCTGTTCCTTCATACCGGCTGCCGCCGGTAACACTCCACAACTGCAGAGAGGGAGGGGAATTCCCACCAGGGAGGATTTAACCACGCTGGAGAAACGACCTCCCCCCAGATGCCGACTTATCATATCATTGGGGACAAAAGCCTTTAGGAGTCCTGCCACCAGAAACCCGAAAATAATAAACGGGGAGGAGTCCAGCAGAACATCCCAGGACGAATAGAGAACTTGAATAAGAAAATCAAAGATTGGTTTCATAAGATAACAATTGATCATATGATGAATTGTTCATGTAATAGGTAAAGTTTGTTGTCTTGTGGCTAAAAGAAACGCTCTATCCGGGTTCGTTGACATGTTCCAGGCCGTCGCTCAGCAGTTGACGAATATGATCATCATCAAGACTGTAGAACACGTTTTTCCCTTCCTTACGGTGTTTCACTATTTTGCCTGCTCGCAAAACCCGCAACTGATGGGAAATAGCGGACTGGGTCATCCCGATTAGCTGTACCAGGTCACAAACGCAAAGTTCGGCATGCATGAGGGAGAGCAGGATTCTGATCCGTGTGCTGTCACCCAGGGCTTTGAATAGATCCGCCAGATCAAACATCCGGTCCAAAGGGGCTTGCTTTGCCCTGACCTTTTCCACCGCTTCGCTGTGTACGCATTTTTCGAGACAGATTTCGGGTTTTTCCATAACGGCTCGTCAATATATGAATGCATGCTCATATATTGATTTTTTATAATGATCTTGTCAAGGACAAAGGCTGAAAAAGCGTATCGGGATCGTAAAGTTGGAGATGATGGATTGAATATGCGCTGAAACTGCGCGCTAGATAAATTTCGTAAACACAAAAAAAGAAAACAATATTGACTAAAAAATATTTATGCTTTAACAAAGTAACTATGGGTTCAATTTTTATTTATAACAGATTTTGAAGGTTAAAGAGTGCAGAAAAAGAAGATCAACATCAGAAATCAGATTCTGGAGGTTGCCCGCGCCGAGTTTCTCAGCAAGGGGTTTTATGATGCCAGGATCAGGGATGTTGCCGATAAATCCGGCTCTTCGATCGGAAATATTTATGTCTATTTCGACAGCAAGGACGGTTTATTTCAATCGGTTGTCAAGCCAACGGTAGACAGGTTGGAACACTACCTTCAGCTTTTGGCGGAGTACGACTATTTTAAGTCCGGTTATCACTGGGGATTACAGGGACATCAGGATATGATCGTTCTGACCGCCGAGTTTATCGAAGTGAACAGAAAAAACCTGGAACTGCTTTACTTCAAGTCCCAGGGATCTACGCTGGAAGGCTACAAGGAGCATTTTATCAACAAAGTCACCGGATATTTTCTCGAACTGATCAACGAGGTCAGGAGAAGATTTCCGGATGAAGATATTACGGTGTCGGATTTCCTTATGCATAATTTTGTCTGTTTCAAAGTCAATGTGGTGGCTGAGATGCTGATGCATGCGGTGCCGTTAAAAGAGATGACCGCATGTTTTGAGGAGTTGATTATCTTTCAACATTACGGTTTCAGCCCGTTGATGGGAGATTATCGATTCGTTAAGCAATTGGATGAAAAGCGGTTTTTTTTGAACAAAAATGAACAGCGTTCTTTTTTGAAAAAACCTTTACCGGAGTCTTGTCATGACAACAGCGATTCCGCAGGGTGGGGTTGAAAATCAATAAGAGGAGTTATGAAAAACGAAAACAAAGCAAAAACCTGGCATTGGTATTACCTAAGAATGATGACGGTGATCTTTTCCATATTTCTGGCGGTGCCTGTTGTAAATGTCCCGGCAGAATCTTTGACGGGCCGGGACATTATGGTGAAGGCGGATGAGAGGCCCGATGGCGAGGATCGAAAATCCGTCTCCCGGATGATTCTGGTCAACAAACGCGGACGCACGCGGGAAAGGGTCATGCTGACCTTTGCCAAGGATTACGAGGGATTGACACGCAGCCTTTTCTTTTTCAAAAAACCGGCTGATGTCAAAGGGGTTGGATTTTTAAGTTTCAATTACGACGAACCTGAACGGGATGATGATCGCTGGCTGTTTCTTCCGGCCCTGAAGAAGGTGAGAAGAATCAGTGGTTCGTCCAAGAATGATTATTTTATGGGATCGGATTTCACCTATGACGATATGGGTGGACGATCAGTGGATGAGGATACGCATCGCCTGCTGGGTGAGGAACCCCTGGATGGATCTGCCTGTTGGAAGGTTGAATCGGTTCCCCGGGACAAGGGATATATGTATTCGAAAGTGAACCGGTGGATTGCCAAAGACTCGGCCGTGGTTTTGAAGGCGGAGTTTTTTGATCGACAGGGAAAACCGCTCAAGACACTCAGGATTACTGATGTGAATCAGGTCGGAGGATTCTGGACGGTCTTCCGCATGGAGATGGAAAACTATCAGGAAAAGCACAAGACCATCATCGAGATAGATGAAATGAAATACGATTCGGGATTGAAAGATCGACTATTCAAGGTTTCAACCCTGGAAAGAGGGAGAATCAAATGAGGAAGGAGCTAAAAAGAGGACTGGTTATTGGTTTGGGATTGCTTTCGAGTCTTCTCTTCTTCCTGCCGATGGCTAATGGTGAAGTAGAGATACAGGGTTTTGCCGATAGCTATCGGGCAGTTCGTATGGAGTCACCGAATGATTACCTAGGATCACGCACCCGTATTCGTTTGGAGACCCGGTTTTCCGAAGAGGAAGCCGGGGCTTTTGTGTCTTTTAATGCCGTGCAGAATGACATTGTAACAGCGGAAAATGGTATCAACCTGCTGGAGTCCTATCTGGAATATGCAGGAGAGTTCTGGGATATCAGGGCAGGTCGTCAGATTATCATCTGGGGGAAGGGTGATGGTCTGCAGGTAACGGATATTGTTTCTCCACGTGATTATTCCGAGTTTCTGGCCAGGGATTTTGATGATACAAGACTGGCTGTGGAAGCGATGAAAATCCGTCTATTGGGAGAATCAACCGATCTGGAGCTGATCTGGATTCCCGTTTTCAAGGAAGCGATCATGCCGACGGATGAAAGCCCTTGGTATCTTTCCTCGGGAAGCGAGGATGCGACGTCTGATATAACCTATAACGAAACCATTAAACCGGAAAAAAACCTGCAGAACAGCGAGATCGGTATCAAACTTTCCTTTTATCTTTCCGGGTTCGATATTGCTTTTTCTCTCTTCAACACCTGGTCTGACCTGCCAACCATGCACAGGATGACAACCGGCAGCGGGACAGTGATCAGCCCCGAATATCACCGACTAACGTTCGGCGCTGTGGAGTTTTCGCTCCCATTGGGTGATGTTGTGATAAGGGGCGAGGGAGCTCGATTTCACGGTGGTTACTTTGAAACAATCGACACCAGCGGCGATCCCTTTATCATGAAAGACTATTCTGAAGCCTTGTTGGGACTGGACTGGAGTCCGGGCAGCAATTGGTCGATATCAACCCAGGCCAAGTGGACAGTGATTCAGGATTATGAGGAGCGGCTGGTGGTCAAAGAACAAAGGGAGGTGGTTTCTCTCAGTATCAGTAAATCCTTGTTTCGGGAGAAACTGGAGCTGGCATGCATGGCATACGCAGACCCGGATATTGAAGACAGCTTCAGCCGGATCTCCTTTGACTACGCCCTGACGGATGAGCTGCATCTGTCGGGAGGAGTTGACGTATTTGACGGAGATGCAGCGGGCAACTACGGACGATATGACGACAACGATGAAGTCTGGTTCAAGATGAAATACAGTTTTTAGATGGAAAAAGCAGATAGAGAAAACAGGAGACAATTATGGTTTTCGATTTGAAAAGAACAAATATGCGGTTCAGGCAACTGGGCCGCACGATTTTAAAGCTAAGGTGGATCTTGCTGGTTCTGCTCGTGGCATTGAATGGGGTAGCCATCGTCGGAATTCAGAAGGTCCAGATGCAATCCTCCTGGGACTCCTGGTTTCTGGATGATGATCCTATCAGGCGATACACGGAGCGCTTTGAGGAGTATTTTGGTAATAGTAACGATGCGGCTATCCTGGTAACGGCAGATGATGTTTTTGCGCCGGAGGTGTTGAGAATGCTGCGTGAGCTTGGAACCGAGATAGAGCAGGAGGTTCCCTATGTGGATAAGGTGACCACTCTCTCGGAGTTTGAGTTTTCCAGGGGGACCGAATCGGGAATGCTGGTGGGAAACCTGGTTCCGGATGAAATTCCCGATGATCCTGCAGAGATAGAGGAGATCCGGCGCCTGGCATTCTCCAAGAAGAACCTGGTAGACAGGTTGTTTACCCGGGACAGTAAACAGACCTGGATGGCAATCTCTTTTCAGGAGATTCCGGAGGATTTTGCCAAAGAGAGCGGCAAGGAGCCGCTTTATGTAATTGGACAAGCTTTGAAAAATGTAATGGCCCGGGACAAGTATCAAAAGTTTGATTTGAAAGATACCGGAATGCCCATTGTTGCGGTGGATAAAACTGATTTTTTCATGGGTGAAATGTTCAGGATACTGGTGGCAGCCCTGGTGACCGCGGTGATCCTCCTGATTATCACCCTGAGGTCTGTGACGGGAGTGGTAGTTCCGATATTTACCATGATCAGTTCCATTCTGGTCTCTTATGGGTTTATGGGATTTACCGGCATTAAGATTGACGCCATGGCGGTTTCCATACCACTCTATCTTGGATTGGCCATCTCTATCGGCTATTCCATTCATATCTTTAATTTCTTTAGAAGGAAGTTCCGGGAGTGTGGACAAAGACAGGAATCGATTCTCCATGCAGTTGAGAATACCGGCTGGCCGCTCTTTTTTACGGCGCTGACCACCATTGGCAGTATGCTTTCCTTTAATTTTGTTGATATCACCACAATTCGTTGGATTGGAAACTCCTCCGCAGCCATCATTCTGGTTGTTTATTTCTATGCCATGATTATGACCCCTATACTTCTCAGTATCGGTGGTGATCTAAAGAAAGGCAGCAAAAAACTATCCGATAAGCCGGTCTGGACAGACCGGTTTTTTGAGCGATTCGGTATCCGTATTTTGGGCAGGGGACGTGCGATCGTGGTTTTTTTTACGGTATTGACCCTTGTCTTCGGATATGGTCTGACCAAGGTGCAGGTGGATTTCGACGTGTTTAAGGGGTACGGATTGAAGATCCCGTATGTCAAGCGTATGTGGGATATCACACAAAGTGCAATTGGTTCAATGTACTCGTACAATATCCTTATCGAACTCCCGGAAGAGGGTATGGCCAAGGATCCTGCCAGATTGAGGGCTTTCGAAGAGTTGGAAAGACGACTTAAAAGCCGTGAGGTTACCAAAAGCACCTCTTCTATTCTCGATATTCTCAAGGATATGAATCGAACTCTGCACAACGGGGATGAGTCTTTTTATAAGATTCCGGAGAGTCGTGATCTGGTGAATCAACTGCTCTTCCTCTATGAAATGTCCGGAGGTAGCGATGCAAAGACCTGGCTGGACGTGGAGGATGGGTATCAAATGCTGAGGTTGAACGTTTCGGTGAGGCGGTTTATTGCCGCTGAAGTTGAAGAGGAGATGGCGCTTATTGAGCAAAACGTGAAAGAGCTTTTCCCGGATTCGGGATTCGGGATGGTGGGTACCTTCTTCGAAGGTGCGGTAATCCAGAACTATGTTGCCAAGGGCCAGGTCACCTCTTTTTTGATTGCACTGAGCGTTATCGCAGTGCTGATGATCATCGTCTTCAGGAGTGTCAAAGCAGGATTGATTGCCCTGATCCCCAATCTTATTCCGGTTGTTCTCATTGGCGGAGTGATGGGTCACCTGGGGATTCCGCTGGACATGATGTCAATGACGATTGTTCCCATGCTGATGGGCATTGCGGTTGATGACAGCATCCATTTTGTCAATCATATCAAGCTCTCGGTGATTGAAGGGTTGGGTTACCATGAAGGAGTACTTCACACCTTCAAAACGGTGGGAAAGGCTCTGTTTATGACGTCTTTTATCCTGGTCGCCACCTTCAGCATGTACCTGACCTCCATTACGCGATTTTATGTGGTACTGGGTTCGCTGGTGATTCTGGGTCTTACCTCGGCCCTGTTGGCGAACTATCTGTTGGCACCGAACCTGATTAAATGGTCCAGACCCTTCGGACGGGGAGAAAAAGACCTTGCGACCCCGGGTGTCCAATCACGTCCGGTCGAGGTTGCTTAAGGGAAATGTCCGGATGGTGAACACGGAAACTGTGAACGTCACCGTGAGAATGCTGTCGGGTTGTCCTTTGCTCCGAACGAAAGAGGTAAAGGGCAATTCGGCACAATAGAAAAACATTTTAGGATTATGAGTGATCTATTTAAATTGTAAGTGGAGACAATCCGATGAAATTGCTGTTTAAGTACGCCGGGGAAAAGAAGTTTGAGTTTACGTTTTGCACGATTCTGGCAGCGTTGGGAGCTTTGCTGGCCATTGTTCCTTATGTGCTGATTTTTTTGATCATTCAACACGTGTTGGCAAAAGGTTCAGTGATAAGTACCGGTTATCTTTTGCAGTTGATCGGCTGGGCTTTTCTGGCACTGGTCGGTCGCTATGTGTTGGTGATCGCGTCATTCGTATTTAGTCATATTGCAGCCTTTGATCTGCTTTATATCATCCGGTCACGATTGGCCAGGCATCTCGGAACCCTTCCCATGGGTTATTGGTCAAAAAATAACTCAGGAAAGGTCCGGAAGGTGATGCAGGAGGATGTGGAAACCCTGGAGAATTTCCTGGCGCACCATATCCCGGATCTGGTTTCAGGATTGGTGCTGCCGGTTGCCACTATTGTTTTCCTGTTTACTATCGATCCAAGGATGGGTCTGTCCGCAGTGGCCCCCCTGCTTCTGGGAATGATTGTGGTGTTTTTTATGTTCGCCGGTAGTCGCCGAACCGAGTGGTTTCGTCAGTATCATGATGCCCTGGAGGACATGCATTCCGGGGCAGTCGAGTTTGTGGAAGGCATGCCCGTGGTTAAAGCCTTCAACGTCAGTCTCGATTCCTATGCAAAATTGAAGAACTCGGTGTTGGCTTATCGTGAGTTTATCTATTTAATCTCCAAGCGGCAATCGCCGTATTGGGCGGTGTTCACAGGCATTATTCTGGGTGGTGGTATCTTCATCCTGCCCCTGGGTTTTTACCTGCTGCAGGCTGGAGAGATTACGGTTGATACCCTGATCATGTTCATGTTGCTGGGTACCGGATGTTTTTTCGAATTCATCAAGCTGATCAGAATCATCAGCCATATGGAAATCATCAGTGAAGGTTCCAAGCGGATTGAAGAGATCATGGGGGAAGCATCCCTGGTAGAGCCTACCCTGCCCCAAACTCCGGATTTAAAATCGATTGAGTTAAAAGATGTCAGTTTCAGCTATGATAAAGAAGCTCCGCTGGTTTTGAAGAATGTCAGTGCGGAATTTCCGGAGGGTTCCTTCACCGCAATTGTAGGACCCAGCGGCGCCGGAAAAACGACCTTGGTGCACCTCATGGCCAGGATGTGGGATGTAGACCACGGTGAGATCAGCATAGGTGGAATTCCTCTCAAGCAATTGGGAACCGCCGGTGTTAACCAAATGGTGGGAACCGTGTTTCAGGACGTTCGCATGTTGACTGACAGTGTGGCGAATAATATCCGCATGGGGAAAAGCGGGTGTTCCGATGAAGAGGTGATGGAAGCGGCTGAAACCGCGGCCTGTCATGATTTCATCCTTTCCCTCCCCAACGGCTACCAAACCATTATTGGCGATGGAGGGGAAGTACATCTCAGTGGTGGAGAGCAACAGCGGATAGCGCTTGCCCGTGTGATCCTGAAGAATCCTCCCATCATTCTGCTGGATGAGGCCAGCTCTTATGCAGATGCGGAAAATGAAGAAAAAATGCAAACCGCCTTCTCCAGGGCCATGATTGGGAAAACCGTGGTTGTAATCGCCCATCGGCTTTCAACTATTGTCCAGGCGGACAATATTCTGGTTATCGATGAAGGGATGGTCAAGGAACAGGGAACGCATGATCAGCTATTGGCAGAGGGTGGATTATACAGCCGCATGTGGGGAGCCCACACTTTTGCCAGGCATTGGAAACTGAACAGGGAGGAGGTAGTCGCATGAGAAAACAAAACCAATGGAGCTATTTCGGAGATTATAAAAAACAGATCGGTGGTATTCTGGGAAGCAACGTGCTGACCAATATCCCCAGGGGCGTTTTCCAGGGATTAACATACTTCGTTATCCTGCAATTGTCGGTTCCGCTGATTAACAATACTCCTCATAATTTCGGAGATTTGTGGAATATCTACTACTGGTACCTGGGTGGTTTTTTCCTCTTCATTCTTATGTCGAGCTGGAGTCTGACAAACAATTTCTGCCAGGCCTATACCATTTCCACTGACTTGAGACTTAAGCTGGGAGAGAAACTTCGCAATCTCTCCCTCGGGTTTTTCAAGCAGAACGACCCGGGTGATGTCACCTCCCGCATGCTTCACGATGTCAACAAAGCCGAGGATATTATTGCTCATAGCCTTCCGGATATCGTAGCAGCCATCTTTCTGCCGGTCATGCTGGGAGCTTTCCTTTTGTTCATGAGTCCCGAACTGGGAGGTATTTTAATGCTGACAGTGCTGATGTCCTCGGTATTCTTCGCTATTGCCAGAAAGGTGATTGCGACCCTGGGAAAGGACCACATCACAACAATTACGGAGACCTCGTCGCGGATTTTGGAGTATGCCAGGTCCATCAAGCTGTTGAAAGCCTATGATATGGCAGGTAAGGAATTCAAAACCCTGGACGAGAGCATGTTACGGCTTAAAAAACTGAGTTTTCGCACGGAGGTTTTCGCCGGGATTCCCGTACAAATTGCCCTTTTCATCATGGATACCGGTTACCTGGTGATGCTTGCCCTTGCGATCAAAATGGCGGTTGCAGGTTCACTTGCCATTCCGGAACTCTTTTCTTTCATCGTGTTGGGTTTCTATTTCTGTGCCCCGGTAAAGCAATTAGGAATCGAGCTGGTTCTGCTAAGACATGCGGGCCTGTCCGTCGGACGCATCCGCAGTATTATGGAGGAAGAGGAGTTGCCCTATGAAGAAAAACCGAAGCTTCCGGCAGGAAACGATATCGTTTTTGATAGGGTTGATTTCAAATATTATCAGGAACAGGTGTTGAAAGGGATCAATTGTGCAATCCCTGAAAAGTCGATGACCGCCCTGGTAGGTTTATCCGGGTCCGGCAAAACAACCATGACCAACCTCATTGCCCGATTCTGGGAAATTCAAAACGGAAAAATACTGCTGGGGGGTGTCCCGATCAATACGCTGAATCCGGAGTACCTGCTTTCGCAGATGGCCATGGTTTTTCAGGATGTCTATCTGTTCAACGACACCATTGCCGCCAATATTCGTATCGGTAACCCCAATGCCAGCGATGAGGAGGTTAAAGAGGCTGCCCGGCTTGCCAATTGCCATGATTTTATCGAAGCCTTCCCCGCGGGGTATGACACGCTGGTCAGTGAATCCGGGGAATCGCTTTCGGGAGGGGAAAAGCAGCGTATATCCATTGCACGGGCCATCCTGAAAGACGCCCCGATAATTTTACTGGACGAAGCAACGGCTTCACTGGACCCGGAAAACGAAGCAGAGATCCAGAAAGCCTTGGAAAACCTGGTCCAGGGAAAAACCCTGGTAGTGATTGCCCATCGCTTCAAATCGATCCAGAACGCGGACCAGATTCTGGTGGTAGACCAGGGGAGGATTGCCGAGAGTGGTACTCACGACGAACTGATCCGGACCGGCGGGTTATACCAGATGTTGTGGGACAAACAGCAAAAAGCGGGGAGCTGGAAAATCAGAAATACGGTAGATGTTAAGAATTAAAGGAAACTTATTATGGATAACAAAAGAGAGGAATTATTACAGGAAAGTATGGGGAAGCTTTTTCTCAAAATGGCCATTCCCGGTATGATCGGCATGATGGTGGTCGGCTTGTACAACCTGGTCGACAGCATCTTTGTTGGTCAGTTTATCAGTCCGGCTGCTGTTTCAGCAGTGACCATGGGATTTGCTGTGATTTTGGTCAACCAGGCGATTCTGAGCCTCTTCGGATCGGGTGCCATGTCCATGTTTTCAAGGGCGCTGGGAGCCGAGGACTACAAGACAACGGATGCGCTCTTTGGAAATGTCTTCTGGCTTGTAGGCATCTGCTCGCTGATCCTGACCTTTTTCACCTATACCTACGCCAGGGAGATTCTGGTACTCTTCGGTGCATCGGGAGAGATACTGAGGTTGGGAATCGATTATTTGCAGATTCTCGCTTTCGGTTTTGTCTTTGGGGCGCTGGGTCCTGCCCTTAATTTTCTGATACGAGGAGAAGGGCAGATGAAAAGCGCCATGAAAATCGTCTCCCTCGGGATTTTTACCAATATTCTGCTGGATCCGATTTTTATCCAGGTTCTGGGGATGGGGATCAAAGGAGCTGCGGTGGCGACCATAATCGGCCAGGGATTGATTGTCGTTGCCAATTTCTTTCATTTCTGCTCCAGCAGAAGCATCATCAACCTGAATCTGAGCAGTTTCAGGATCTCCTGGCATTTGGTACCGGACATGATGAAAATCGGATCGTCGGCTATGATCATGTCACTGGCAGTGGCTCTCCAGTTGGGAATTTTACTGGCTTTGAGTTCCTCCTTCGGGGATGCGAGTAATATTGTCATGAGTTCCAGTTTTCGAGTGATGAGTTTCTTCTACATTCCGCTTTTCGGAATTGCCTACGGTTTACAGCCAGTGCTGGGGGCGAATTATGGTGCCAAGCAGTTTTCACGCGTCAGCGAAGCATACTGGTATTTCGGCAAAGTGGCTACGATTATAGCTATCTGCCTTTGGGTATTGTTCCAGATTTTCGCTCCCTTTATTCTCTCAGCCTTTATCACTGATGAAACTATTGTTGCGGAAGGGACAAAATGGTTCAGAATATTCCAGGGCAGTTTTCTGCTTTATGGATTTGTCAGTGTTTCAATCATGCTGTTTACAGCGCTGGGCAAAGCCAAAAAAGCGGCACTGACCACACTGGGTCGTCAGATATTCTTCTTTATCCCACTGGTTTTTCTACTGCCTCGTCTATTCGGAGAAATTGGTCTTTGGGCTGCCTACCCGCTGGGAGATGTTCTGGTGACGATCATGGGAGTTTACTTGGTGGCAGGGGAACTCAAACTTCTGAAAGCTGAGGCCGGAGTTTCCGGGAAGGTTTCTTTTGCTTCTTGATGTCGTGTCAACTATGGATCAGCGGAAATGAAGGGTCACATAAGGAGTACTTGTCCCCACGTTTCCGCGGGATCGAAGAGACGGTTGAATGAAGACAGGATACTAGTATTTAGATTCAGCAATGTCCGGTTAGGGAATTGCAGTTAACGTTTTCGTTTTTTCTTTTTTCGCTTTCTGCCGCTCTTGCGGCGCTTTTGAGGCGGTTCGTCAAGTA
>JANQGX010000011.1 GCA_028282885.1 SAR324 cluster bacterium | reverse complement strand
ATGGCAGCTTCGAAACAAAGCAGGAAAAAGACAACAACCAGGTGCTAGAGTTGGTATGGCGCATACCATGGGAGGTGAGGTCGCTAATTTGGAAAGCGGAGAGAATCCGGTCGGATCCTCCGTTTCTGGGGCCGGGCGAGACGTTTCGTCTTCCCATTGGCAAAACGGTGGGACTGTTCGGATCGAACATGTTAATGAGGCGTTATACCGTTGGTTTGAATGACGTTTCCTATTCGTCGCGCAGGTATTCCAATCGTTCGATGTTGTACTCGCAGATCAGGACTCTGTCTTTAATCGGGTCTGTCAGTTCACATCTAAAATAGTTGCCGAAAGCCATCTTTTCAGTGACGATCGGAATGGTGCCGGAGAAGATTACCATGCCGTCTAAAGACGTGTCTTTCATTCTCGACGCTACCAGATCAACCAGGTCTTTTGCGGAAATGATAGTACCGAGCTTAGCATCCTGATAGAGGATCTCCTCACTCGATCCGTTGAACTTCATCCAGCTTCTTAGTTCCAGGTCATCCCAGTGATCGACTATTTCGGTTAGTTCCCAGATTTTTTTAGAAATCACATTTTCATGGATCTGTTTTGACATACTGATACTGACCGTTTCCAGTTCCCTGTCCGTATGGTCGCTGCCGACTCCGATAAAAATACGTCCGTTTTGTATCAGGACCACGAACTCAGCTTCACCGTTGGTTTTCTCTCCCAATACTTCGAGACTTTTGCCGGTGGTAATGGATCGACTAAGAACCGGAAAGACCAACGGAACTGATTTGGGTGCCGGAACTCCTTCCAGGGCCAGTTCATCGATATGGGCTTGTACGACGGATTTATCCCTTCCTACATATCCTGCGTTCACGATTCGTTTAACGGAAAACTGAAGCGGCTCCGTGTCTTCATCCCGCTCCAGGATTAAACTAAGACTATTCATTGTTCTCAAATTAAAAAAGATAATTTGGGCGGTACGGCTACCTAAAAATTAGAAGCATTGCCGACAGTTGATCTTCCCTCTCCTGACAAACTCCCTTCGGCAGGCAGGAGGGGGAAGGATGCATGGGTTGTATTATCTTCTTCTGAAATGACGAGCCGCCCTTTCTGCGAAGTATTTCGCTGCAAATGCAACAGGGCAGCCGTACGCCGATAGATTTAAGTACGAAATCCTACATGACGCCGATGACCCGGAGAATACTCCTCAACCCCAGTCCACAGGCAACAATCACCACAATGACACCGAGTATATTGACAATCGGTGTATTGACGAATTCTCCCAGTCGTTTCTTGTTGTTCATTGCATACAGCAGAAAAACGGCGACAATCGGAAGCAGAATTCCATTGGTTGCTTGGGCGAAAATGATGGCGGAAATAGGTTTGAAGCCCATCGCGGAGAAAACAATTCCGATGACAAGCACGATCATCCAGATAGACCTGAATTTGGCGTCTTTCAGATCCTGCTTCCAACCGAGTGCCCCGGAAGTAGCGTAGGCCGCGGCAAGAGGCGCCGTGATGGCCGACGACAGCCCTGCCGAAAAGAGCCCGAAAGCAAAGAAGTATTTTGCCCACGATCCCATCAAGGGTTCCAGGGATTTTGCCATATCACCGGCGCTTTTGATGGCTATTGAAGTTCCGAAGAACGCTCCTGCTGCCGTTACAATGACCGCGATTGAAATAATGCCTCCCAGGATGATGGATATCAATATGTCGGTCCTGGAATCCTTCAATCCCCCTGCGTCTTTCCATCTTTCCTGGACCGCCGAGGAATGCAGAAAAAGATTGTAGGGAACAACGGTGGTACCGATCAGCGCCAGAATAAGGAAGACGGATCCTTTCGGGATGCTGGGAATCAACATACCCGCGAACAATTCCGACCAATCCGGTGAAATCACGATCGCCGTTGTGATAAAAGTGGCGCTCATCAAAATCACCAACCCGATCAGCAACTTTTCAACCAGCTTGTATTTTCCGGTCAACAGCATCAGAAGAGCTACAACACCCATGATAGGCCCCCAGATGTTCATCGAAATACCGGTAATTGCCTGAAGTCCCAAAGCTCCGCCCAGAATGTTGCCGGTCTCATATGCAGCGCACCCGATTCCGATCGCCGAAACCACCAGAAACATACTTCCGTATTTAACGATTGGATTTTCAAACTGTTCTCTCAAGGCGTCTCCCAGACCCTTTCTCGTCACGATGCCCAACCGCGCCGACATCTCCTGCAGAATGATCGTCGCGAAAACGGAAAACACCATAGCCCATAACAGGGCATAGCCGTATCCTGCGCCAGCGAAAGATGCCGTTGTTATCGTTCCGGGCCCGATAAAGGCAGCCGTTACAATCGCAGCCGGTCCCATCGTTTTGATTCTTTTCAGAATTCCCTGGCTGCCAACGACCGATGATGGTTGAGACATCTCACCAGCTCTGATACCAATCTTCTCTTCACTCATTTTTCTCTCCCGAGTTTTGGATTATTGTTTGAAAACGCGTAACTGTCGATCGAGTCCGGCAAACTGTTCCGGAAACGACTATCGAAATCAGGCAATTGTGAAGGAGGCCGTCTTTCAGGCACTATCAAACGACTGCCGGATGTTCCACCGATCAGTCATAGTAGTGGATCTCATACAGGATACATCCGTCCGGGCTACTGAAAGGCCCGTGTGGGATATGCGGAGGCCTGCAGGCATAAGTAAACGGATCGAACGTTTCTCCGGCGACTACCAGGTTCCCCGATACCAGGAAAACCTCTTCCCAGAAATCGTGCTCGAAAGGTTCCGTCGTAAAAGCCCCCGGTTTGAATCTTAGCAAACGGGATCTGGTTCCGGTCTTGTTGGTCTCATTGAGACCTCCGTTCAAAATCTTTTGTTCCACCCCTTCCGGATAGCCTTCCGGGATTTCCCAGCCTTGATCGATATCCAGGGTTAAAAACTCGATATGCTCCTTCTTCATGCTGATCAGTCCTCCAAATCGATTAACGGTTCATTGATGATTTATAGCGGACGGTCATCATGCGTTGATGCACCATTCGCTGGACGTACTCCGGCCTCTGCAAAATCACTGGCGTTGCCGATATCTTGCCTGGTTGGTTCTTTTGATTTTCTGAAAAAAGATCGAAACTGTTCAGCTTGTTTCTATGTTGGCGGATCTTGGCCTGAACAGTTGCAAAGGTTCTGGTTTTGCTCCTAGAAAATCACCCGATCTTCCAAGGCGGGAAACGAACTACGAATTGAATTCGCTTCCTCCGGATCGATTTCAAAGGTTAATGTTGCACCCTCTTCTCCGGCTGCCTTGAGAACTTCCCCCATCGGGCTGACAAACATGCTGTTCCCGGCATACCGGTTACCATTGTTTGAACCCGCACAATTACAGGAAATCAGAAATGAGAGATTCTCGTGAGCCCGTGCCTTATTGAAAAGCTTCCATGCCTCACTTCTGACTTTGGGCCAGGCAGACGTTACAAGGAATACCGATGCTCCTTTATCCACCATTTTTCGAAAAAGCTCCGGGAAACGGAGATCGTAGCAGGTTGATAATCCGATCTTTGCGAAAGGCGTTTCAGCGACAACCACATCACTGCCCGGTGTTAGCAACTGCTGCTCTTGCGATTCGTATCCAAACAAGTGCATTTTCCGATATCTCGCAACGATCTTTCCGTTGTTGTCAAACAACAGGCTCGTATTGAAAAGCCCAAGATCGGCTTTTTCAACGAAACTACCCATATGTATGAAGCAGTCCCTTTGGATGGCTTTGTTTCGGAAGGTATTGACCAACGGCCCATCTATCGGCTCGCATTGGGCAATGTACCTGTTGAAGTTGAAAAATCCAACGGGCCACATTTCGGGAAGCATGATCAAGTCGCTTTCGGGAACATTGTCCAACAGCCTGTCGATAGAATCGACGCCGCTTTGAAACAGGTTGTCGTTCATTTCCAACTGCAAACTGGTAACAATCATATCACCCTCGTCGGTTGAGTGGTTTGTGTGAAAACAAGATGCGTTTGTTAACGCTCAGTATCTGATCCGTTCAACCAATACCTTGTGTTCGGTCGAATCTATATGCGCGGTCATTGCCTTTACCGCCTGAGGGAAATCGTTGTCTGCAACGGCATCGATAATCGCCCGATGCTCCTCGATGACTTCATATATCCGTCCGGTATGTATCAGAGCTTGTTTCCCGATTAACGTCATCAGGTCTCTAATATTTTCCATAATGGATGCGAACTGTTGATTTGAATACAGGTTTATGAAACTCATGTGAAACTTTTTGTCTGCATCCAGAAATCGAGCCGGGTCGTCCGCTTTCGCTTGGCGAACCATCTCATCCAAGATGGAATTCAAAGTTCCGATAAATTCGTCGGATACGAGATCGGCGATGTTCCCAACCACGTAATTCTCGATCAACTTTCGTGTCTCGAAAAAGTCAACCACCTCTTTCTCACTGAATTGACGAATCTGAAACCCCCTGCCCAACAACGAGATGAAATATCCGTCCGATGTCAATTCCAACAAGGCTTCCCGGGCAGGAGTCCTTGAAATCCCCAGGACTTTGGCAAAATGATTTGCCGAATACACTTCTTCAGGCTTTAATTGCCCGGTTACCAAAAGCTCCCGTATCTGCTCCAACGCCTGGAATTTTAACGTTTCCGGACGTTTCAGTTTCTGAACCATTTTCTACTCCATGATACATTGATGAGAAATGAATATATTAGTGTGTAACATACTACTTAGGGTATGCCCAGTCAATCTTCATTGCTCATCAACTCAGAAACTTAAATCCCCCAACGGAAGATTTGCGGAATACGTATCGATCGTTTTTTCAACCCGGTTGAAAGTCGATCGCTTTTTTTAAAACCGATGCCCGTCGGGCATCAATTTCCCACTTAACAGATTACACCCTGTATTACTTTTTGGTTCAAATCAGCGAACCGATTTTTCAGCGGGACCTTCGGATTCTCGATCCAACGTGTCTTCCTAGTCTGTTTCCAGCCGTGTTCAAACGAGATGACGATTCATATGCCAAGTCAATTGCACCCTGGCGTTATCCGAATGCATAAATCCATCGGGACCGGAGACGCAAGTAATCACGTCGTTGCTTGTCGGCTCACTGTTCAGGCTTCCTGGAACCTTGATTGAACATGGAGTGCATCTGTTTGTTTTGTCATGTTACATGTAGTATACTACATATCCAAATACGATTGTCAACCCCTTTTTAGATAATAACTGATAACATAGCTTAGCTATTGAAATTAAAAGCAAAAACTGATAACTATGTGTAGCATGCTTCTAAGATCTACCGACGCACTGGATTCGGAAGCAGAGCATCCGAACCGAAGTGCATTCCGGGTTATCAAAAAAAAGCTCTGTCTGCGGCATGATAGAGGAACAGGCGAGATGGGTGTCTTGTTGACGTTGTGAGGATGGTGATAATTGGTGGAAACAGAGCGTTTGCCAAACCAAGTGTTCGATTCTCTTGCATCAAAGACTTTATGAGTCGTGCGGTTTTGGCACATGACCGGAAACTGCCTGATAGCTGCAGCGAAAAAAATGTCCATTTGGAAAACGGAAAAAAGCACAGCAGGGGAGACACAGCCCGAGGTTATTCACCTGCCGGGCAGGAAATTGGACGCCTATTTCCGGCGTCCGGGATCAAATAGTGATAACGAACGGTTTTCTGTCAGCCGCACCCATCAGAAAAAGCTGGAACGCCTCACCCCCGAAATAGAGCTAACTGTTTAGCTTTCTTTACTCGGCGCATTCAAATCTCTCCGGAAAACTCGCGATGCTTTTGAGCGCCTGATCCGGTACATTCTTTAGAAACTTTGTTTTCTTAAAGCTGAGACGGACATATTTATGGTTTAAGTCCGTGGAATAAGGATCAAAGATAACGGTTTTCTCACTACCGGTGTTAAGATCGCTGATCCGTGCACCCTGTTTGCAATCTAGAATATGGTCAGTCAACTTCACCTGCCGGATCGCGGGTTGTGACTTCGTCTTAAATCCCACTTCCAGATTGGTCACATCGTAAAGGATACTCCATTGGGTGTGTTTGACGGAAGCCACAGCGTTTAAGATGTCTCTTCCATATGCTATGGGATCCGGGGTTGATTGCTGTTTTAAATCTGAAATCATTTGGGCAGCCTTGGAAAAACGATCCAGGGAATTAGCCGTTATCCCTTCTGTCACCGGAACCTCGCCTTTCCAGTCGTTTTGAAAGTATTGCACGGACTCGGCATAGGCGTTATTCGCCAAAGCGGATATTGTTAAGGCTTTTCCCTGGTGCACAACCCTTTTGCCGTTTAAAAACTCGATGGTGGCAGCATTTCCTGTTTTATCACAGACCAGAAAATGTAGCGGAGAGACGTTGTTACCGCCAATCCTCACCTCTTGATCACTTTCCAGCACTTCCGCAACCGAACCGGAGTTGTCCAGTTGATATTGAATCCAGAGCAGAGGTCCGAGCACGGGTCGCTCATCTTCAGCCTGGTACTTTGAGCCGCTTAACCACATCTGGGCAACAACCAATCCCTGTTCGTTCATGCCGTCCATGGGAGATTCCTTACCATACTGGTTAAACGAGACACTGCCGTATTTAGAGGTCCAACTGAATCGCAGCTTTCCATCGCGGGAGTAGAGCTTTTTGTTCATGTTCCGTTTGTTGATTGAGACAAAACCGTCATCAAAGCTCCAATCATAATTTCTTCCAAAAACCACTCGATCATCGATTTGAAGACAAAATGTCGTGCAAGCCAATGCGACAGTTGTCGTCATCAACACCATGAACAAAACAATCATTGATAACGCTACTCGTTTCATCATTCCTCCTTTTTGGTTTTAAATCTTTATGATATCAATTCTTTTCGGATCACTAACCCCAAGATGATAAGGCGCGGATCCGGCAGTTTTTATATGAGATGCATGATCTTTTATCCATTTGCTGGCCCCGTGTTCTATCAACAGGTCAGTGGCAACCGTATCAAGCGCAACAGGATCCTGACTGAAAACCAGCGAGTTGGGTGCGACTTGGGGACCGCCCATGGGTCCGTCTCTAATAATTGAAAAGATCCCGTCACAGATACACAATTTCTGTTTTGCTCTTATCGGTTCCAGATTGTTAAGCTCAGCAATATAGGGGTCACATTGACCGCTATGCATCTTACGGGGTGCTGAACAACTGCCGTAGTGGTTTTTCAGGCTCAGTGTCGCGCCTGAGAAGACATGGCTCTTTAAAAGACTCATATTAATGATATAATCGCTTTGAAAGACAATATCGCTGAGATATTGATCAACTCCGTTTACACTGTACATAGCGTCGGTATTGTATCCTTTCGTTTTTCGTCCGTCCCTCGATATTTCGTACATGGTTCCGAAACATCTGACACCATTCGTGCTGCGATTAATCGTGTATCCCGATTTCTTCAACTCAAAGTCGGAACGATCCCAGATGACAATATTGTTTTCAGGGAAGGGGGCACCACCAAAACTCATTTGGCGAAGTCCATCGATCACGCCAAACACGGTCTCCGGATGACTGGTCAAGCCCCTGGGATTGTTTTGTCTGGCAATACAATTGATTTTGATACTGATGGTTTTCCCGGGGCTGATACCCGGAAACAGGCTCTTCCAGGCTTCTCCGATATCAGATTTTTGTGTATAGGTCCTGACCCCGTTTTCAAGCATTTCCCGTACAGTGGAAGCGTTAACCTTATAGGTTTTTGCATATTCCACTTCCGTGATAGTGGAGGCTCCGGGGTTATGTACAACGACAACTTTTGACCTGCTTTCCTTGGCTTCGGCTGTTGTCAGCCTGTTTCCCCAAACTGCGAAACTGCTTACTCCGATAAACCAAGTTGATAGTCTCTTAATGAACCCCCTGCGATTGGTCAACGATCGATTTCTCATATTCTCTCTTTCAGTTGATGATTTGATTTGCTGCCAGGTTTTTTCAAAAAGTAATAACGACCATGTGGACAAATTACGTCTCCATCATACCTGTACGGAATGCATTTTCTTTAACATTTTCGCGGATGACATGATTTTTTCGTAAACGGCAGTCGTGGGAATAGAGATTACCCGGAAAAAATGATATGTGAAAAATGAACATGACTTTGAACCGACTCTTTTTACAAACCAATCAATCATTACAAATGAAAAAACTTCGAGCCATTATCCTGTTCACCCTGTTATCAGTTCACGGATTCTTTTCATTCACCGCAGTATCAAAGGCAAATGTCCTGTCGATCCTTCCCGATTCCCGTGATTTACCTCATTGGCAGGTTCATCCTGACCACACCATTTACCAAGGCGAAGAGCTGTTCGCTTTCATGAACGGGGGTGCGGAATTATACCTGGAATATGGATTCGGCAAACTGCTGGTGGCAGGTTACCAAAACCGGTACAAAGATGACATCCAGTTGGAATTGTACCGCATGGAAAGTGATAAAGCGGCATACGGCGTCTTCACGGTATTGACGTCTAATATGGAAGTAAATGGGAAGATAGATCAAAAATCGGTCATGGATGATGGCAGGCTCTATTTTTGGAAAGATCGCTTCCTGGGTGTGATTTATTCATTGGAGCAGAACAGGCGTACCTGGCAAAGCATCCACGAACTGGCGAATAGCGTGAGTTTGAATATTCCTTCCGAAGGTCAGATTCCCGGCCTGATGTCCATCATCGATGTGAATGGCCTGATTAAAAATCCGGTCTATTTCACAGGCAATATCGGATCACGTGATTTTTACCATCTGGACTCCGATTTAAAAGGTCTCCTTGATTTCAACGAAGGAGTCATTGGTCACTATTCGAATGAAATGATGATGCTTCTTGGGTTCTCCTCTTCAAATATGGCTGAAAATGCCCTGAATCTTTTGAATGACAGAATCTCCACAAAACAAAACATCGCTAAAAGACGTAATATCGGAGACAGCTTTGCTTACACCGATAACCGGAATAATTTCATTCACCTGTCAACTGAAAACCGGTACATCATCATAATCATATCCGATTCGGATTCAGTCGACGGTTTGATCCGCCTGAAGGACAGAATCGGGCAATCGAATCCATAGATCTTGCCCTCCGGTTGTCCGAACTGCTCTAATGGGATTATTACCGGTTATTTCAAATCGTCTTGCCCCACAACTCCCCCCTCCACATGTTATCTCTCTTGTCATGGGAAAATCCGCTTGACAGAACCAGTCTTCATGGATAACTTATCGAGAAACTCAGCGTTTCTTAATAGATAATTAATGTTTCTTAATAAATAACAGTTTAAAAAAAATGGCAGCGAGTAACGAAATAAATTCTGTCATTAAAGCCTGCGAAATTATTGCCTGCATCGTGGACGGAACCCATGGTATTTCTGAAATTTCCAGAAAGCTTGGCCATAATAAGACCACTGTTTTCAAGATATTGAACAGCTTTGTTACCAAGGGTTTTGTCACCAAGGACCCGGTAACGCGCAAATACTATATAGGTCCTTTTTTACAGAATATGACAGTCGATTTGATGTCTGTTCACCAGATGCTGGAGCAGTGCGCCATTGATGAGATGAAGGATCTTTGCGCACGTGTTGAGGAGACCGTTGCGCTCCAGATTCCCCAAGGGGCAAGGCGGTTCGTCGTTTGTGCCGTGCAGCACAAGAGCGGGTTGAATTTCTTTGCAAAAACCGGTTTGGGAGGTCCTCTGTTTGTCGGGCCCGCAAGCAAGATCATGCTATCACAGTATAGTGACAAGGATCTCAATACATTGCTCGACCGCATGGGTTACCAACCCTTTTTGGAATTCACCCCGGAAAACAAAAAAGCGTTGATAAGCGATGTCAACAAGGCTAAAAAGCTGGGATACAGCACTTCATTTGGAAAACATGCTCAACCGGGAACAGGAGCAATCGCTGTTCCGATAAGGAATTACAGCGGTCCGGTTGCACTGGGGGTGGCCGGAGTGGAAGCAAGTATCAAAAGAAAAAAGAAGTTCCTGATTGAAAACTTGAAAGTCAGCGCCGAGATCATATCCCGCCGATTGAGTGACGTATGAAAACGAATAAGGAGGGCAATTCAACTTTTAGCAAGTGATGGACACATCGATTCTTTTTCCCAAGTGACCAATTACTACGGTTTTTTTACGAGTGGGTTTCTTTCACGCTGCTCCTGAAACAGTCAAGGTGCAGTTTATTTAAATCTTTGCAAGGAGAAAAGCGATGCTTAAAAACAAGATGATACATGTCATTCTGACAGTGTTCTTTGTGGGATTATTTCATTCCACCTCGTTTGCGGATGTTAAATTCAAAGACAATGTTGTACGGCTGAGTCCGAATTTTGGGACAGGCTCGTCGACGGAAGCCACGACCAGAATTTTAGCTCCCTTTCTGAGTGAAAGCCTGCCGGGAAACCCCAAGGTTATTGTTGAACCGATTGAAGGTGGCGGAGGTACAAAACTGGCCAGAAACCTGTTGAAAGAAAGGGGTGACGGGCACAGGGCCGGGGTTCTTGCTATTCTGCATATAACGGCTTCTCTTGGAAGACCCATGCCGATCGCGCTGAACAAGCTGAAGAACGTCGGTTCATTTGCCTTTCCCACCATTATTATGGTGCGTAAAAACCTGGGATTGAATGATCTGCAGGATGTCATAAACTACAAGAAGGAGATCATCATTGCGGCTTCCAAACCGAATGCACCGGGTGTTTCGCCTTTGCGTACCTGGCTTATCGCCAACAATGTCAACCATCGCATCGTTACAGGATATGCCGGTCAACCTGCCTGTGTAGCCGCCTTGCAGGCAGGGGAAGTGGATGTCACCCCGCTTAATGCACAATTGTTTATGCCGATGAGAAAAACCTATGAAGAGAACGGAGCCATTCCTTTGGTTCAGAACGGTTTGTTGAATCCGGCAGGAGGACCTGACCTGAAAGTAGATATACCGGGTAAGAGTGTCATGAGCATTGACGAATCGTGGAAAAAATTCACTCCCGGTACGGTTGATTCAAATGAGTACACAACATTTCGATTCATTCAGAAATCCTTTCCCATGGTCATGCATTGGGCCATGTCACCGGACACCCCTGATGAGTACCTGCAGGTGTGGCGAAAATCTTTTCTGGCTCTGTTCAAGAGTGATGGATTCAAAAAATATCTGGAAAAAACCAACTCACCGACTCCTGTAGTCATATCCGGGGAACAGGTGGATGAGACGGTTAAATCGCTGGATCAGGCCAAAAATGACAAGGCCATACAGAGCGTTGTCAAACGACTGAAAAAGAAAACATTATAGCACGATTTTTCAAACTCTCGGATGTATGATTCTTAAAAGGGCGTAGTCGGATGGAAATTTTAGCTGCTGCTGTCAACGGTTTGGGGCTCTTCCTGAATCTTGAACTGATTTTGTTTATGATGCTGGGTATCTGTATTGGCATGATCCTGGGGCTTATACCCGGTTTAGGCGGATTAATCGGATTGGGACTGCTATTGCCGTTCTCATACACAATGGATGCCACCACAGCCATGGCATTTCTCCTGGGAATGTTTGCCGTGGTGACTCAAACTGACACCATACCGGCTATCCTCATCGGGGTTCCGGGTACGGCGGCAGCCCAGGCTACAGTTTTGGACGGCAATGCCATGACCAAAAGGGGTGAAGCCGGAAGAGCATTGAGTGCATCCTACTTCGCCAGTATCTGGGGCGCTTCCATCTCGGTATTAATTTTCACCCTGTCTCTGCCGGTGTTGAGAAGCGTTGTCAAACTTTTCGCGGCGCCGGAGTATTTCCTGGTTTCCCTGCTGGGTCTGCTGATGGCAGGGATTCTCTCTTCTGCGTCCAGAATCCGAGGATTATCCGCTGCCTTCATCGGATTGATGATAACTACGGTCGGTATTCCTGAACGATCCGATTTCTCCCGCTATGATTTTGGCTTTGAGTACCTGTTTGATGGTCTCAAGCTGGTTCCGGTTGTTCTGGGGCTTTTCGCCATCCCCGAGGTATTGGAGCTGTTGATACGCAGATCAACAATCGTCAGGGACAACAGTGAAGAAGTGGCTGTAGAAACCAAGGCGATCCGCAAGGGTTTCATGGACACGATAAAAAACTTCGGATTGATTGTTCGCTGTTCCATTATCGGCACAACCTGTGGGGTTATTCCGGGGATGGGTGCCGGGGCGGCGGAGTGGTTCGCCTATGGTCAGGCTAAAATGCGGGATAAGGACAACACCCTGGGAACCGGAAATGTCCAGGGCATTGTTGCCCCGGAAAGCTCCACCGCCGCCATGAAGCCCGGCGGTCTGCTGACTACCATCGCTCTTGGCATTCCCGGAAATCCGGCCATGGCTATTATGATGGTGGCCTTTATCGTTCTGGGCATACGTCCGGGCTCCGAAATGATTACCGATAAACTCGATGTCACCTACATGTTTATGTGGACCCTTGTCATCGGCAATATTGTTGCAGCCCTGGTCTGCCTGCTCCTGCAGAAACAGATGGTCAAAATTTGTTACCTGAACCCCAAGATACTTGTTCCGGTGGTAATCTGTTTCATGACAACAGGTGCCTTGCTGACAACAGGTGATTACGGGGATATCTGGGTTTTCCTGGGAGCCGGTGTCCTTGGATATTTCTTTAAGCGGTATGACTGGTCAAGGATTTCACTGATAATCGGTATGGCATTGGGAAAGATCATAGAGATTTACCTCTTCATTGCCATGGATCGATATCACCTTTCTTTTTTATGGACCCGACCGATCTCCATTATTTTTGAGGTTTTGATTGTTCTGATCCTGGCAAGCGGATTGGTCAAGTTATATAAATCAAAAAGAAAATCCGAGTTGCTAAAAAAGGAATCCAAAGGAGACTTCAGTTACAGCAACAAGGCGATCAGTAGCCCTGTCTGGTGGATTGGGATTGTTATCGGCATCATCAGTGCCATGGCCCTGTATGTTGCCTGGGATTGGGAGCCCGACAGAGGCACCTTTCCTGTCTTCGTGTCCGCCGCAATTCTGGTACTCGTTACTTTGCATACCATTCAGGGCGCCCTGTTCGGTATCAGCGCAGTCCCGGATCGTTCCGAAGACGGGATTGCCGATGCAGGCAGAAGAAAACTGTTATTCATCGGCTACATCGCTTTATTGGTAGGGTTGATAGCCATTATCGGTGTCAGCTATGCGATGCCGGTTTTTTTGCTATTGGTCATGACTTATGAAAAAGTCTCTTTGAAGATTTCCATCCCGCTGGCTGTCTTTTTCTTCCTTTTTATCGAATACCTGCTTAAGACGGTCCTGCATATTAACTTCTACCTATAAATCAACTTAGATCTCCTCGGAAAAGCCGGTTTGCTTGGCTCTTACAGACAAAAGTCGGCTCCGGGGTCATATTGGGAAAAAACCTAACCATTCACCCTGAAAATAAGGATGTAAAATGAGTGTTCCTTCAATTTATCCTACTGGTACGACTATCTATAATCCTGATAAATGCTGGTCAGGATATACCCTTTTGCCGGCCAGACAAACCGGTGTCATCCTGGTCGATATGAACGGTCATGTCGTTCGATTCTGGAAAGATCTGCATGGATTCCCACCCAAATTGCTGCCGGGAGGATCCGTCATCGGAAGTCGAGGCAGAAGGGATACAAAATACGGATTTATGGATCAGGTTGATCTGGTCCAGGTCGGCTGGGACGGAAAAATCGAATGGCAATTCGACCAATATGAATATATCGAAGATCCCGGGTACGAAGCAAGGTGGATGGCCCGTCAACATCACGATTTCCAACGCGAAGGAAATCCGGTGGGATATTTTGTGCCCGGAATGGATCCAAAAGTACACTCCGGCAATACCCTGATCCTTGGACACAAGAATATCGAAAACTCTCAGGTGACGGACAAACTGCTCCTGGACGATGTGATTTATGAAGTGACCTGGGAAGGTGATATTGTCTGGGAATGGGTCTGTTCCGAACATTTTGACGATTTGAATTACAGTGAGGAAGCTAAGAACACCCTGTACCGCAGTCCAACCCTGGTTGTCGGAGACGGGAAAATGGCCGACTGGATGCACATTAACTCCATGTCAACCTTGGGGCCGAATCGCTGGTTTGATGCGGGGGACAAACGGTTTCACCCGGATAATATCATCTGGGATGCCAGGCAGAGTAATATCATTGCCATAATCGACAAAGAATCAGGTAAAATCGTCTGGCAGATCGGCCCGGATTACGATAGCTCCCCGGAACTGAAAGCTATAGGATGGATCATCGGGCAGCACCATGCCCACCTGATACCAAAAGGACTTCCGGGCGAAGGCAATATCCTGGTTTTCGACAATGGCGGATTTGCCGGTTACGGCGCACCAAATCCAGGCTCACCCAAAGGTCATAACAATGCGCTCAGGGACTATTCCAGGATCATCGAGTTCGACCCTGTCTCTCTCAAGGTAATATGGCATTACAGTTATGAAGAGGCCGGATATGTCGGCCGGATGAACAATTACCAATTTTACTCTCCCCTGATCAGCTCTGCCCAAAGATTGCCAAACGGGAATACACTGATCACAGAAGGATCGGGAGGCAGGCTTATCGAAGTCACCGCCGATTACGAAATTGTCTGGGAGTACATCAGTCCTTATTTCGGTAAAGATGGTAAGAGTAACTTCGTTTACAGGGCTTATCGCGCCCCTTATGAATGGATTCCCCAGTTTGCCAAACCCGAAGAAAAAGAGATTGCACCGATTGACAGAAGCAGATTCAGGGTCCCGGGCAGTGATTGGAAGGAAGAGAAGGGAATTGTGGAAGTTGAAGGAACCCTTGGCTATCAGGAAGGGGCTCCCCAACTCTGCGTGGATGATATTAAATCCGAATAAACCACACTCAACGGTCCCACATACGATTTTTGGGCTTTAAACCAAAATTTTGATAAAACTTATAAATAAAAATCAACAGGGCGAGTTATGAAAGAGATAAGTGAATTGAGCTTCACGGATTCTGTGAAATACTCAAAAGAACATACCTGGGCAAAAGAAGAAGACCAGTCCATCATTGTGGGAATCAGTGATTATGCACAAGACCGACTGGGTGAAATCATCTTTGTTGAACTGCCCGAGATCGGAGACAGTTTTGAACAGGATGAGGAATTTGGATCTATCGAATCGGTCAAATCTGTTTCCCAACTCTACATGCCGGTCAGTGGCGAGATCATTGAGATAAACCCGGAGCTCGAATCAACTCCGGAGATCATCAATGAAGCTCCTTTCTCCGACGGCTGGATGATAAAAGTGAAACCGGCCGAGGAATCTCAGTTGGAAGCACTACTCGCAGCCGATGAATACAAGGCCACTTTGGGATAGGAAAACCGTTATCTTGCGGGCTGCTACTTGGTGGCCGATCAGGCTTGTCACGGCAAACGATGATAAGAGCGGGTTTATTGCCGCTTGCGACCATAAAGAATTCCCAATCTGTCCATCCTTTTACGCAAGGTGTTGGGATTGATTCCCAGGAGGTCCGCGGCTCCTCCCGGACCATGGATCTTACCATTGGCCAGTTGAAGAGCCAGTTTGATGTGCTCGATCATCGCCTCATCCAAACTTGGCAAAGTCTCTTTTGCCTGTTCCAGTATCTGCGGTAAGGTCCCGGCCGAGCTGTCAATCTGTTGTTGACCCGGTAATACGGAAAATCCTTTCTGCGGCTCAATTGAATGCCCGGCCTTGTCATCTGTTGTTCGCCTGTCCGGACTGTCCAGTTGAGGCAAATGGTGATGGAGCTGTACAGGGTTTTCCGAATCAATTACCAGTGCCCTGTCGACGAGATTCTCCAACTCCCTTATATTTCCGGGCCATGGATAATCATACATCGCCGGCAACGAGGCTTTGGCGACTTGGAGAGTGCTTCGCAATCCCAGTCGTTTTGCCCGGCGATTAATAAAATAGTGAGCCAACGGCACAATATCTTCCTTACGCTCTCTTAGGGGCGGTACCTTTATGGGAAAAACATTAAGCCTGTAATAAAGGTCTTCTCTGAAGCTGCCTTCCTCGATCAGCTTTTCCAGGTTTCTGTTCGTGGCAGCGATGATCCTGACATTCACGGGAATATCCCGTGTACTACCGATTTTCTGCACAATTCCATTTTGCAGCACCCTGAGCAGACGGGCTTGAATATCTAATGGCATGTCCCCGATTTCATCCAGGAAGAGTGTGCCTCCGTCTGCCTGTTCAAATCGTCCGATCCGGTTACTGATGGCCCCGGTAAAAGCTCCCTTTTCATGCCCGAACAGCTCACTATCAATCAGAGACGACGGTATGGCGCCGCAATTGACCTTAATATAAGGGGCATCGCTTCGCACGGAGCTGAGTTGAACCGCATCAGCAATCAACTCTTTGCCGGTCCCTGTCTCGCCGGTAATCAATACCGGAACCTCCTGGCCAATCAATTGATCAACCATGACCATCGTATGCTGCAGTCCGCCCCGGTCACCGATGATATCTGTTTTTCTGAGACTCCTTACCTCTCCGACCAACTGCCGGTTTTCTTCGGCCAGCCGGTCCTTTAACTCGGAGATTTTTCGGTACTGAAGCAGATTCAACATAAAAGAGCTCAATGCAGGTTGCAGGATTTTTAGTTTTCTTTCATGTTCTTCCGTGAAACTGCCCGGTTCCGGTCCTATCATGCTGAGGTGTCCCACAATTTCATCCCTGGAAAAAAGAATTGCGGTCAGCCTCGAACGATTCTTATTTGGCAAATAGGCACTGAGAGCGTTTCCGGTAAGTTTTGTTGTGGCCAGACTGTGGGTGCTCGGGGTTCGCCAGATAATATCTCTCCGTTCGCGCATCTCCACTCGATCGGCATCTTTTTTTGCCAGGTAAACCATTTTGTCGAGGTGATAAACACCGTCCCTGGTGGAAAGAAAGAGCATATGAAGAGCTTTGAGATGCTTGATGTAAGTGTGCATGCTCAGTCCATCGATGGGGAAATGGTGACTGAGAAACTCAAAGGTGGACTCCATTGCCTCTTTCCATTCCAGGCTGCTGGATATGCTATATACGGCCTCCCGAAAAAACTTATAATCCCGGGATGAATCTTTGTCTGTCATATCAAAATCCTTGGTTAATCGAATCGCAACATAGCCAGGCTCATCTGGAATTTAAAATCCTTTCATCAGAAAATCAACTGGCGATTATGCTATTTGACAATAAGTTATCTTTTTCGAAGATATATTGTCAAAAACTTCAATAATCAAACCGATCAGATCCTATTTGTAATTAACACGCTGTAATAATAGCACTAATTTTCTAGGTATAGTTATTGCTCAAATGAGGGGCGATAAATGCGGTGCGACTGGAGTTTTAATTCATCAACCGGTAGGTCGGTGGGGTGAAAAGAGGACAGACCGGTTTCCCAAACAAAGCGATCAATCTGATGGGGAGAAAAGAAATGAAAACAAAATCTATGGGCAAGTTAATTTCATTGGGCGTTGTGGTTTTTATGCTGATTTCCGCCACTTCACTTTGGGCAGCCGAATTCACTTTGAAGATGTCTGTGATGCACGGCCCCAAGGCCGGCAAATATAAAAATGGTCACCTTCCCTATGCGAAGGCCATTGAACAAGCTACCAAGGGAAGGGTCAAGGTTCAGTTGTTTCCTTCAAACTCACTGGCAACCGCCCGGGAGAACTACGATGCAACCATTAACGGCTTGGTCGATATCGGTTTCATCGCCCTGCCGCATTATCCCAACCGTTTCCCTTTGGCTGATGTTCTTTCGCTACCCGGTGCCATCATTGAAGATTCCAAGATGGCCGGACGCATTGTCTGGGCTCTGTATGAAAAGTATCCACAATTCCGTGATCATTTCAAAGAGGTGCAGATGCTGTTTCTCACCGGTTATGCTCCTGTAAGCATTTGCACGGTTGATCGGCAAATCGACAAACTGGAGGACTTGAAAGGTTTGAGACTGCGATTTGCGGCAAAGGGAGGAACCGCCTTTTTGAAAGCAAGTGGAGCCTCACCTGTTAACATGCCTCCCTCGGAGCTTTTTTTGAATCTGCAAAAGGGAGTGGTTAAAGGCAGTGGTATTGGTTGGGAAGGACAGCGATCCTTCGGAGCCACAAAGCTTTGCAAACATTACACATCGACACCCATGATTCCGGGTCCCTATTTCGCTTTTTTCATGAACAAAAACAAATTCAATTCACTCCCCAAGGAGATCCGGGACGCCATCATGTCCGTCAGCGGCAAAGCCGGGATGGAGTTTTTTTCTGACGGTGATATGAAAAATACAAACATGACGCTGGATGAGATCCGTGCGGCCGGGTACAAGATCGATCATTTGTCGGATGCGGAAAAGAAGCGATGGAGCGAACTGGCTCAAAAAACCGCGGATAAGCTGATAGAGAAAATTGCCAAAAAAGGAGTCCCGGCCCGGGCCTTTTATAATGATATGATCAAGCTGGCAGACGAACTTAAATGATAACCGCATTAACTGAAAGACCAAAGATCCTGCCAGGATCAACCGGAAGTCGGATTCACTCGGGAGTTTTTCCAAAATCGTCGAATTGAGCAATCGAGGGACCATGGAGAGATCAAGACGTTATGAGACATTAAAAGCAAGATTCCGGAGTCTCTGCAGAATAGTCAATGCCGTTGGAGGACTGTTGTTGATCACGATAATGGTGATGATTACTGCTGACGTGATTTCCAGATCTCTTTTTGACAGTCCCATCGACGGGGTGTTTGAAGTTGTGGAGCTGTTGATGGCATCGCTGGTTTCATTGGGATTGGCCCACGCCGGAGTGCAGGGGGCTCATGTCACGGTTGATTTTCTGGTTTCCAATCTCTCCGCAACCTTGCAAAGGGTGATTGATCTCATCAACCATTTGATTAGCGCAGTCCTTTTCGGGGCCATTTGTTGGAAAAGCCTGGAACAGGCCTTAAAGCTGAAAAGTTACGAAACCACAACCGTCCTTCTGGAAATACGCCTGTATCCCTTTCTCATCATTCTGGGAGTGGGTGCCGGATTGCTGGGCATTGTGTATCTGTTCTATTTTACAGACCGAGTTATAGAGAGGAAAAGCTAATGGATATGTTCATGATTGGAATTATCGGCTTCCTGGTGCTTATCGTTCTGCTGTTTCTGAGAATGCCGATCGCTGTTGCCATGGCTTTGACCGGTGTTGGAGGTTTGGTCATTGTTACCGGCTGGAGTGCGGGACTCAGTGTGTTGAAGACCGCTCCCTTTGCTTCGGTCGCCAAATACGGGTTTTCGGTTGTTCCTCTCTTTATTTTGATGGGTAACTTCTGTTTTCACGCCGGGGCAAGCCGGGATCTCTACTTTGCAGTCAGCAAATGGATCGGTCACCTGCGAGGTGGCATTGCCATGGCCACGGTTGGAGCCTGTGCCGGTTTTGCGGCTGTCAGCGGATCAAGCCTGGCAACGGCAGCCACCATGGGTACCGTCGCCCTGCCGGAAATGAGAAAGTTCAAATACAATAAAGCCATGGCGGCGGGGGCCATCAGTGCAGGGGGAACGATCGGCGTTCTCATTCCTCCCAGTACCGTTTTGATCATTTACGGGATTCTGACGGAAACCTCCATCGCCAAACTGTTCCTGGCAGGATTTATTCCGGGTTTGCTGGAAGCCGTTTTCTACATGGCAACCATTTCCATCGTCTGTCGAATCAAACCGGATTGGGGGCCTCCCGGTCCGCGCTATTCGATGAAAGAGCGCATAGTGTCCCTCAAGGATACCTGGACCATCATGGTTCTGTTCATCGGCGTTATCGGCGGTATTTATATAGGAATCTTCAGCCCGACTGAAGCGGCCGCTGTCGGCGCAAGCGGGGCTTTGGTCATAGGGCTTATCAGAAGAAGATTGAATGGCAGGGCCATATTCGAATCCGTGGAGGGCGCTGTTAAAACCACTGCCATGGTTTTTGCCATTTTAATTGGCGCCATGATTCTCGGCTATTTCATGTCGGCAACCCGTCTGCCTTTTGATCTGGCAACCGCCGTTGGAAATCTTCAGATCAACCGCTATGCAGTTCTGGCTGTCATTGTGGGTGTTTATGTGATTCTGGGTTGCCTGTTGGTTCCCATGGCCATGGTCATTTTAACCATACCGATCGTCTTTCCCCTGGTGGTGGCACAGGGATTTGACCCAATCTGGTTCGGAATCATCACGGTCCGCATTTTCGAAATCGCCCAGATTACACCGCCTGTGGGGATGAATGTTTTCATCATTAAAGGAGTGGCCAAGGATGTACCCCTTTCTGATATTTATAAAGGGATCATTCCGTTTTTTATTGCGGATATAATTCATGTATCCCTGCTCATTGCCTTTCCCGGAATTGTGATGTGGTTACCGAGCCTGATGTGAATCTGATAAAAGACGGACTCGGATCATCCGGACGCCTGCCTGATCCTGAATCCTGGATGATCACTCTTTAGCAATGAACTGCAGCCGGACAGACAGGGAGAATGCTGATTAACTCCCTCTTCTGCCTGAACCGGTTAACTGCGTGCATCAGTTCAAGGCAGTCTGCAAAATTTTATACCAGTATAAATTAACGTCCATCGGAGTATACGAATGGCTTCACCAATCATCTATCCCACAGGGACAACCATTTACAACCCGGATCGATGCTGGAACGGTTATACTGTCTTTATTGCCAGAGAACTCGGAGCTGCCCTGGTTGATATGAATGGCACAACGGTACATCTCTGGAAGGGGCTACAGGGATTTCCGAACAAGCTGCTTCCAGGGGGTCATGTCATGGGGCACCTGGGAGTCAGAAATCCCAAATACGGCTACATGGATCAGACAGATGTCGCCCAGGTTGACTGGGATGGAAACATTGTCTGGAAGTTTGACCAGTATGAATTCATCGAAGATCCAGGCACCGAAGGGATGTGGATGGCCCGCGCTCATCACGACTATCAAAGGGAGGGCAGCCCTGTCGGCTATTATGCCCCGGATCTGGATCCCCTGGTTGACAAGGGTAACACTCTGATTCTCAGTCACAAGAACCTGATCAATCCGGATATTAGTGAAAAAATGCTTGTGGACGATGTAATTCTGGAGGTCAACTGGGAAGGAGACATCGTCTGGGAATGGGTCTGCAGTGATCATTTCAATGAATTTGAATTCAGCGAAGTCGCTAAAAACACCATGTACAGAAATCCCAACCTGGTCATTGGCGACGGTGAGGTCGGCGACTGGATGCATATCAACTCAATATCGACATTAGGTCCCAACCGTTGGTATGAAGCGGGAGACAGCCGTTTCCATCCCGATAATATTATCTGGGATGGGCGGCAGGCCAATATCATCGCCATAACCGATAAAAAGAGCGGGAAAATCGTCTGGCAGATCGGTCCTGATTACGATAAAACGCCCGAGTTAAGGAAACTTGGCTGGATTATCGGTCAACACCATGCCCACATGATTCCCAAGGGATTGCCTGGAGAAGGGAACATCCTGGTCTTCGACAACGGCGGCTTTGCCGGCTATGGAGCACCCAATCCCGGATCACCAGTTGGACACAACAATGCGATTCGTGACCATTCCCGGGTACTGGAGTTCAATCCGACTACCCTTAAGGTCGTCTGGCAGTATACTTTTGCAGAGGCGGGACATCTTAACAAAATGGGACGATACAACTTTTATTCACCGCTTATCAGTGCGGCACAGCGTCTCCCCAACGGAAACACTCTGATTACCGAAGGATCTAACGGACGCCTGATCGAGGTTACTGCCGACCATGAGCTGGTGTGGGAGTACATCAGCCCCTATTTTGGACTGGATGGCAAATCCAATCATGTTTACCGGGCTTACCGGGCTCCCTATGACTGGGTTCCTCAACTGGATAAACCGGAAGAAAAAGAGGTTTCCCGAATCGATATCCAAAAATTCAGGGTTCCCGGAAACGAATATCAGGAGGAGCGGAAAATAACAGAGGTTGAAACCGTAACCGAATTCAGCCCCCTGCCTCAATTATGTGTTGTGGATTCAGAAGATTAGTTCAAATAGCTCTTTCTCACCCCTCCCTCCCCCAAGAGATCGGGTTTCATCATTTATGGCGTAACCCGATCTCTTTAACGAATTGCCGTGCCGGTTTCATGAATCAGCCTCCATTGTCATCCCCTTATTCCCCTATTCGCTGCTCACCCTGAACATTTTTTTCATCAGCCAGATCATCGGTTTGTTCATAAAGCCTTCAAAATCCTTGGCTACCTCTTCCAGATGGGTCGGGATACCCAGATTTTGAGGACATTTTTTAACGCATTTCTTGCATTTTGAACATTGTGACGCAAACGTCGGTTCTCCCGTGGTGATGCCACCGTTCATAAAGAGATACATCAGCTTTGCTCGTTTGTCCCTGAAAGTGTGATAGGAGTTGTAGGCTTCAAAACACATCGGGATGTTCACCCCATCCTCGCAAGGCATGCAGTACTGGCAGCCTGTGCACCCGACCTTCATCACATCTCTGAAGGTATCTGCCGCCTTCTCCACCAGCTTGGTTTCGACTTCGGAAAGGGAACCGTCAATAGCCTCGGAAGCGATGCTGAGATTTTCATCAACCTGCTCCTGGTCATTCATGCCGGAGAGGACAACCGTGACTTCGGGATGATTCCAGATCCACCTCAAAGACCATTCCACCGGGGTTCTTTTGGTTTCCGCCTGATTCCAGATCTTTTTTACTTCCGGCGGCGGGGTTCGGGCAAGATTCCCTCCCCGGAGCGGTTCCATAATCATAACAGCCATATCTTTGGAAGCAGCATATTTCAAACCTGCCTGTCCCGCCTGGTTTTCGATATCGAGATAATTGTACTGAATCTGGCAAAAGGTCCAGTCATATTCATCAACGATCGAACTGAAATCCTCGGTGTTCCCGTGATAGGAAAAGCCCATGTTGACAACTTTTCCGCTTTTGAGGGCAGTATCCATGAACTCGAAAACCCCTTTCCGCTTGGCTCTCGCCCATGTCTTGCCGTCGATACCATGAATCAGGTAATAGTCGATCCTGTCCGTCTGCAACCTCTGTAACTGGGTGTCCAGGGTTTTATTCATCTCCTCCAAGGACTTGACCGACCAGTGGGGAAGCTTGGTGGCGATTTTTACTTGGTTGCGAATCCCGTTATTGGCTATCACTTTGCCGACAAAGGGTTCGCTTTTGCCGCTATGGTATGGGAAGGCGGTATCCAGGTAGTTCACCCCTCGGTCTATGGCTGACATCATTTGCGATTCCGCCAGTTTCTGGTTGATGGACTGTCCCCGGCCCGGGAATCGCATACAACCATAGCCAAGAATCGATAACTCGTCTCCGTTTTTGGGTACTTTTCTATAGAGCATGGCAGATACCTCCCATTCGCTTTTATTATTTGTTAAACCGATAATCGAAGTCTTACGAGCGACGGGGGCAGAATACCGATCCGATTTATGTTAGTGGCAGTTCGCTTTACTTTATACAGTTTTAATCCGGAACATGGAAACCTTCACCAGGATCGGATATTCCATCACCCCATTTCAAGAATAGGAGATCTGCTTCACAAATTAAATGCACACATTCACGAAACTTCAACACTAATTTACGAAAAACCTTATCAATACCTTTATTCCACCCGATATATGACGCCACCCTTCTGCTGTTCTTTGGCGATACCGGCGTTAAACATGTTCGAACCATCAATCTGCCGAATCCACTTGAACACCCCGTAATCAATACTGTTTTTTGACTATAAGTCATCATTACTCCTTCCGGATTGTTTGATATTGACAAGCTCATGGTTTACTCCTGTTTATATTTCGACCCTATCCTTCAACCCTGCAAGAGCCTTCTCATTAGCCGGACCGGCCCGGATCCCGGAACAAGACTCCGATGCCTCGACATTCTTCATGCTGGATAACCCCGGCACCTCCTTCTATCGGATCAAGAAGGTGTTTATTGTCGAAGGTCAGAATTCCGGGAATGCCCCCATTTTGATTTGCCAACTGAGGAGAAAAGACAAGATAATCAAAAAAACCGACCTTACCCTGGCGATTTTGCTTTATGGAAAAGTGCCTGAAGACTAGTATGGAAGCCGGAACTTGCTAAAAACAAACTGCTATGTATCGATTCCTCATTTTGATCAGCGCCGTCATCATGCAGATGTGCCTGGGCGCTACATACTCCTGGTCAGTCTACGTGGCCTCCTTGAAAACTGCTTCCGGAATTGGCCAGGGTATTGCCCAACTCCCCTTCTCCCTTTTTTATTTCACATTCCCCGCAACCATGGTAGCCGTTGGAAGCATGCTGCACCGTTTCGGAGTCAGACGCTGTGCGATGCTGGGCGGATTGATTTTCGGGAGCGGTTGGCTCCTGGCCGGCTGGGGAAATCACTGGTTCGGTTTTACGGTGCTGGGGATCGGCGTGCTGGCCGGAATCGGCGTTGGATTTGCTTATATGGTTCCCATAGCCACCTCGATTCTTTGGTTTCCCTTACACAAAGGTCTTGTTACCGGAATAGCCGTAGCAGGCTTTGGAGGAGGCGCAGCACTGGTCAGTCAGATCGGGGGCCTTTTGATGTACCGTTATGGTCTGGATCCTTTTCAGACGTTTCATTACCTGGGAATCACCTTTTTGATTCTCGTTCTGATTTCCGGATCCGCCATGAGCCAGCCTCCAGGATATTCCCTGCAAACCTTTAAGTCGATCAGGACAATCGATATCCTGAAAAACAGAACCTTTGTTTATCTCTATATCTGCATGTTATCCGGACTGGCAGCCGGTTTTACCATCAATGCCAATCTTAAAGAGCTGAATCTCGATCTGTCAGTTGCGGACGGTATCCTTGGGGTTTCCTTGTTCGCCATGGCCAATGCCTTGGGAAGGATTTCCTGGGGATTGTTTTATGATCGTTTTCAAAATGCCAACATGGTCCGATTCAACCTGTTGGCGCAGGCTGGCCTTTTGCTAGCCGGGATCTGGATATTGCAGTCCAAAACAGGTTTCCTGGTGTTTGCCACGATTGCCGGATTCAATTATGGAGGAGTCCTGGTTGTCTACGCATCCACCATAGCGGGTAAATGGGGATCAAACCGGGTGGGACAGGTCTACGCCTGGCTTTTTTCAGCAAACATTCCGGCAGCCATGGCACCCCTGATTGCCGGATTTATTTTCGATCAGACGGGACACTTCACATATGTGCTGATCTCCCTCTCTGCTGTTTTGCTGATCACAGCATTCATCTTCGCCAGAACCCCCAACCAGGGGTTCGAGCTTTAAAGGCTTTGCCGGAAGGCCTTCACCTCAGACAAAAGAGACGGTCGTCTTGAGAGCTTTATGGCGACTTTTGGCCATGTTGACCTCAATCATCTCCCGAAAGCGATCAATCGGGAATTTGTGAGTGACCAAACCATCAAGCGAAATCTTACCGTTTTCCACCAATTCGATGGCTAGATCAAAAACATGTTTTCGGCTGCCATCGATTTCGACCTCTCCGGATGAAAAGACCCCTTTCAGGGTTTGCAGTTTCAACCAGAAGGGAGTCAGATCCAGTTTGACATCATGACCGATCCCGATGACGCTCATCACACCGCCCACTTTCATGCATCGCAAGGCAAGATTCAGCGTTGAGCTGCTACCTACCGTATCGAAGATTCTGTCATACCCGCCCATCATGATATCATCTCCCATAAGCGGTTTATAACGCGCAGATTTATCCAACGCGGAAGCAGCGCCCAGGAGGTCACCATCAGAGATGATATGGTCTGCCCCGGATTCCCGAATCGCTTCCGCATGAAATGACGAAGGTTCCGAGACCGATATTCTACATCCAATCTCCAGCCCCCGGAGGGCTTTCACTACCATGGTGCCGATTACCCCGCCCCCGATAACAAGGACTTCATCCTTGTTTTCCGGGCGATTGTCCCAAACGGATTGCAATGCTACTGCCAATGGTTCCAAAAGTGCTCCCTGTTCCCAGCTAAAAGAGTCCGGCAGTTTGAAAAGCTGACTTTTGTGTGCAACCAGATAGGGAGCAAATCCACCCCCGATGTCACTGCAAATCCCGGTAAACATGCCGGGGGATAAATCTCCCCTGGCAACATTTTCGCAACTGCCATACATTCCCTGGCTGCAGGCATCACAAGCCTCTTTTATTCCCCTGGTTCGACAATCCAGGTGAGGTGCCACAGCTACTCGATCCCCCGGTTTGAAATCCTTAACTAGCTCGCCAATCTCGGTCACTTCTCCGGCTACTTCGTGTCCGAATATACAGGGAAAGGAAGTGAAAGGGCTGGCGGTAGGCGAATCCCTGAGAAAAATCAAGCTCTGGTCGCTTCCGCAAAAACCGCAGACGGCCGTCTTGATTTTGACCCACTCTTCCGATGGCAACCGGGGTTCCGCTACATCTTTCAGCTTCACCGTAGCTAAAGGTCCCTTGTAATAAAGATTCTTTAAAACACTGCCCACAGCTTTGAGCAGCACAAACCGGGGAACATTGATATTATAAACCAGGGCTTTCATACGCTACTTCTCCATGTTTAGGGAATCCACGAAGATCAAGGTGGCCGGACTGGCGATTGCCATGTCTGTCAGAATGTTGATACAGGCGGGTTTACCGGAGGCCATGGCTCTTTCAAGAGCAGGAACAATGTCCGCCTCTTTTTCAACCAGTTCCCCGTGTCCTCCCAGCCCTTCGGCAATTTTTTCGTAGTGTACAACACCAAGGTTAGACCCGATAACCCGGTCCGGACCGTAGCTCATGGATTGACCGTGCCTGATCATTCCCCAGCTCTGATCATTCAAGACAACGGTGATCAATGGCAGGTTATGGCGTACCGCCGTATCAAACTCCATTATATTAAGACCGATGGAACCGTCTCCGGTGAGAACCACTATCTTCTTGTCCGGCATGGCTGCCCTGGCTCCCAACCCAAAAGGCAAACCTGTTCCCAGGCAACCAAAAAGTCCGCCTGCGGTTCCCATCACCGAAGCACCACTGCTGGCTTCTGTTCCGACCATACCGAAATAACAGGAATCCCCACCATCGGCAAAATAGAAAGCATCGGTTCCTATGATGTCTTTGACGAGGGTCACAGCCCTCAAGGGATGAATGGGGTCCGATGCCTTCGTCCTTGCCTCGTGCTCTTCGGCCACCATCGGCTGATAAGCCGTTTTCAGCTCTTCAGCCCAGGTCGAGCGATCTTTCCTTTCCACCCCGGGATTCAGTGCTGACAGGGTTGTTAACATGTCTCCCGCCAAGCCGACATCGCAAGTGATATTCCTGTTTAGCTCTTCGGGTTCGATATCGATCCGAACCGTTTTGGCCTGGGGAAAAAGCCTGCCGTGTTGAAGCACCCAGTCTAACCTGACGCCCAGGACCAGCACGAGATCCGCCATGGACATGGCCGCCATGGCTGCCATCAATCCGCCCTGCCAGAGAGAGAGGGGATGACTGTCCGGAACGGTTCCCCTGCCTGAATTCAGCAACATAAAGGGAGCTCCGGTTTTATCAATCAGCTCCGCCAACTCGATGTCACATCCCCGGCAACCGCTGCCACCCAATACCAGGGGCTTTTCCGCTCCGTTAATAAGTTCGACGGCTTTATCCATATCCGATTGGGCCGGAACAAAAGATGAGGTGCAGGTCCCCTTTTTAAAGACTTCCAGTTCATTCTCTTCAACGGAAATATTGAGAATATCGGGAATCAACTCCAGGAACACCGGACCCGGTCTCCCCGAGGAGGCAATTCTGAAGGCGTTGGAGAGGTACTCCGGAATTCTTTTGATATCGTGGCAGGTCGCCTGCCATTTGACCGTGGAGGCGATCATGGCTTTCTGATCCATATCCTGCAACGCCCCAATCTCCCAATCCCTTCTTGGGGATGTGCCACATAGTATGACCAGCGGGGCGTTTTCCATCCTGGCATTGACAATTCCGGTGATAGCGTTGGTAAAACCCGGACCGGCTGTTACAACACACACTCCCGGCCTGTTTTTATAGATTGACCAGGAATGAGCCGCCATGGCTGCCGATTGCTCGTGACGAACATCAATCAGATTGATACCGAATTCGAACAACCCGTCAAAAATCCTGTCGATATGGCCTCCTGGCAAACCAAATACCGTATCAATGTCCTCAACTTCCTTCAGAAATTTCGCAACAATATGACCACCGGATATCGTACCCATCGTAACCTCCCTTTCTCTCTGAATTATCGAATAATTGCCGCCTCGCTAAAAGCCGAACAGTCGTTGATCACAATTACGGGAATACTCTCTCGCCCTTCCCGTTATGCCGACTTGCAGATTTCCTGTTAAATCTTTTTTGACAGGCATTTAGTATCATTAGCTGAAGCGGATATCAAGTGATATCGCAGATGAACAGGTAACAGAAAAAGTCTTGCCTTTTTTGGCAACCCCCGGAACAGCCTAATAACAAAGCCTTTCAGACGCGTTTATAAGCCTGTTCCCTGTCTGTTGCTCTTGTTTCGATCAAACACATCACCTGATTGGTCAACAGATCATCAATGACTTGTGTATCAGCACAAGAACGAAATCGAATCAAAGCTCCTTGCAGCACATCCTTGTCAGATAATGCAGTTCCGGAAAGAGAGAGTGGCTGACTGTATCAATGCAGGGCATACGGGGAAACTGCATATTTCGTTTTTATTTGACAGAAATCCGTCTCTTGGTTAGGTATTGAACAATTATTTAACATAATTTGAATAACTATTCAGCCTGAAGTTTGTCCTTTTTTAATAACGACCTGTTAACAATTATGGCAGTCAGGAAAGAATCCCAAAAGATCGATATTCGCAGAAACGAAATCCTGGAACACTTCCAGGCGGTATTAAAAGAGGAAGGATTCGAAGGGGCATCTATGGCAAAAATCGCCAAAAAAATGGATGTCAACCCCAGCCTTCTCATTCACTATTTCTCCACAAAAGAGGAGATGATACTGGCCCTGGTGGATTTTATCCTTGAGAAATTCGAAACCCTTCTTCTGGAAAAAACCCGCAAAATCAGCAGCACCGAGAAACGCCTGGAAACATTGATCAATACCCTCTTCAGCAGGGATTGGGTCAGCATGGTGGATTCCAGTGCTTACTATTCCTGTTATTACCTGACCTTTAGAAACAGAAAGGTCAAGCAACGTATGCAGAAGCTGTATCAGCGATTCAGGGACGGTCTGGAGGAACTCCTCCGGTCCTGTATGGATGAGGGAATCATCCTCAGTGATGATCCGGCAAAACTGGCAGATTTCATTATCTACCTGGTTGAAGGTCTTTCATTCTACCGTAATATCAGCGGTGGTGCCAAACGCTATGTTGAGACTGGTGCATATTTGAAAAACAAGGTCTGGAATGTACTAAGACAGGATCGTGGCCCCTTCGACAAAAGCGGAAGTGAGCTACTGAGCTTTAAGAAAGAGACAGTTCTGCTGGTTAAGGAGCTTCACAACCAGGTTGAAGAGCTGGACAAAAAGATAAGTGAACTGTAGAATCTGCCGGCCAACCGGCAGTCTTCGATACGGTTTTTTCTTGATTAGCTGCAGGTATCGCCTCCGCGGGAGATGCAAACCATCCTTTTTCTTCCCTTCAGCACCCTGAAAATCCGGGCAATTTAGCCCATCAGAGCATACCATTCCTGCATCTCCCTAAATCCGTTTCAACTTCCATCTGTTCACGTTACGAATCAATGGAGTACCAAAATCTCATACTGATTTACAGGACTCGCACAATATTATACAATGACGGTTAGGTATGGTTAAGGATTGCTCACAATATTATCAAACTGAGCTGGACTCCGTACTTTTGGAATTGGACTCACATGATGATAAACGAAGCGTAAAAACCATTGAATTAAGGTAGCATTGTGTTACAGCAGAACCGAAGCTCAAGACTCCAGTCAATCCGGAGAACTGCAGACAGAAGATGGATGTTTTCATATTCCGGAGATTGAATGACACCCAAGAAAAACTGGTCCCTCATCCAAATCCTGTTGTTGTGTTCCATTGCCATAACCGTTGGGACAGCAATCATCTCATTGTACTTTGCCGGAACCCGATTAAAGAATGTTGAAGCAAATCTGGAGAATACCCTTGTCAATGACTTCGCCTCATCAGCCATAGTCCTGGAGCAGATGGCAGACGTTGTTCGAGCTGCCGAAATCGCGGCTGCGGAAACGACTCCCCAAAACCTGGAAACACTGAAAAACAGGATACGCATCACCCAATCGACCATTGACACCCAGGACCGTTCCCGAACCCTTGAAAACTCCACTCCTTCATCCGTTATCCGGGCCACAGTCACTCCGGCACTCACAGCTGTACAAAACTGGCTTAATTTCGGAGTCTCCGGGCATGCACCTCAATCCCGGGAAAACGCCCAGTTGGTCTTTGCCAGGATATCCGCGGGTTTTCAAAGAGCCAGTTTTCTCAATCGACAATCCTACCTACAGACGAAACGGATGATGGCAGAGGAGCAGGAACAATTGAACCGGTATGTGAACGGCATTCGCCTGCTCTTTGTTCTTACTTTCGCCTTTACTGTTATCACCATCACTTTATTTATCCGACAATTGCGATATAAAAAAGGAGAAGACAACGCGCTTCAGGCCGTTCAACAGCAGAGCGATCTGATAAATACGCTGCTCGCCGATCTTTCTCTTGGTGTTGTGGTACGGGACAAAGATGAGAAACCGCCCTTTGTTAACCAGAGTTTCACTGATATCACCGGATATACCGCTGAGGACATACAGACCAGGGAAAGCTGGTTCCTGAAAGCCTATCCTGACCCCGAATACCGTCAACGTGTAAAATCGGATTATGATGCGGTGAAAAACTCTTCCGGCGTGCAGCGGGAGTATCGCATCGTCTGTAAAAACGGTTCCAAAAAGGATATCGAGTTTAATGCGGTTTTTCTATCCAACGGTCGTTCCCTGATCACCCTCTCGGACATTACAGAACGGAAAAAAGCGGACCAGCGACTTCACTACTTCAAAACCGCCGTTGAATATTCGGCGGATGCCATTGGCATGTCCAATCCATCCGGAAAGCACTGGTTTCAAAACAGATCTTTTAACGAACTTTTTGGTGATATCGGAGATGACCCACCGGCAACACTTTATGTAGACGAATCCGTCGGGCGGGAAGTCTTCAAAACCATCATGGCAGGGGGTCAATGGACCGGCGAAGTGGAGATGTACAGCAAGGATCGTAACATTCTGGACATTCTCCTGCGGGCCTACGCCATCAAGGACAGAAAGGGTCAAATCATCGGACTGGTGGGAACCCATACGGATATGACCCGCCAAAAACAGGCGGAAAGAGCATTGGCTAAAAGTGAACAGGAATACCGGGCTGTTGTGGAAAACACCCCTGATTTGCTCTACCGAACGGATCTGGATGGTGTTATTACCTTTATCTCCTCTTCCGTTACCGGGTTATCCGGATATACGGTTGAGGAAGCCACGGGAATGAAAATAGCTGAAGAGATCTATGCCAATCCCGAAGAGCGTCGGATGTTCCTGGAAAAGCTCAGAAAGGACGGATTTGTCAGGAACTTCCAAGCCCGGCTGAAAAGGAAGGATGGTTCCATCTGGTGGGCTGCCACAAATGCTCACTTTTTTACCGATACAGAAGGCAATGTTATGGGAGTTGAGGGAATTACCAGGGATATTACCGACATTCGGGATGCGGAAGCGGCGTTGAGAGAAAGCGAGGAACGGTTAAAGGTCGCTGGGATGACCTCCTACGACTTGATATACGAATGGAATGTCAAGACCGATTCCCTGAAATGGTTTGGGGATATCGACGGAATGCTGGGAGTCGAGCAAGGGGAAATCTCAGAAGATATTGCCTCCTGGTTGGGCCTGATTCATCCCGAAGATCTGCAAAAGCTGGAAGACGCTGTGGTGCATCACAGGACCGAAACCGATCCGATTAAATACGAATATCGTGTAAAACACAAGGACGATAGCTGGAGATACTGGGCGGACAATGCCCTGCCCATATTGGACGAGGAAGGTTTGCCGGTCAAATGGATTGGGGTCTGCACCGATATTACCGAGCGGAAAGCGCTGGAAGCTCAATCCGAACAGGCCCAGAAAATGGAATCGCTGGGAACTCTCGCCGGTGGAATTGCCCACGATTTTAACAATCTTCTCAGCGGCATTTTCGGCTATGTGGATCTGGCAAGAAAAAAGGTCAAGGATTCCCAGATTGAAGAATATCTCACCAAAGCCTTCAACTCTTCTGAAAGGGCCAGGAGCCTGACCCATCAACTACTCACCTTTTCCAAGGGAGGCTCGCCGATTAAAAATGTCGACCGACTTGTTCCGTTCCTTCAGGAGACTGTGCAATTCGCCCTGAGCGGCTCCAATGTAACCTGCACCTTCGAGTTTCCGGATAACCTCTGGGTATGTGACTATGACAAAAACCAGATCAGCCAGGTAATCGACAATATCGTTATCAATGCCCATCATGCCATGCCCTCCGGGGGTAATATCCGGGTATCAGCGCAAAATCTGGTATTAAAGGAAAACGAGCAAGTGGGACTTGAAGCCGGACACTACGTCAAAATCTCCATTTCCGATGCAGGCATCGGCATTCCGGACAAATATCTCTCAAGGATTTTCGATCCCTTTTTCACTACCAAACAAAAAGGCAGCGGCCTTGGTCTGGCGACCGGTTACTCCATCATTAAACGCCACGATGGTATCATCACCGTGGATTCAGAGGTTGGATCCGGCAGTACCTTTCATGTCTTTCTGCCGGCGGCGGACACCCAGGATGTCATCACCCCTGAACAGAACAGCGGCAGCTTTGAAGGCTCCGGTAGTATTCTCATTATGGATGATGAAGAGATGGTGCATCTGATGTTGGGCGAGATGCTGGAGGATATGGGATTCGATTATACCCTGACCAGTGACGGGGAGCAGGCCCTGAAGGAGTTCAGGCAATCCGGAAAAAACGACCGGAATTTCGATGCCATCATCCTTGATCTTACCATCAGAGGTGGTATGGGTGGCAAGGAAACGGTCAAAGAGATTCGCAAATTGGATCCGGCAATCCCCGTTTTTGTCTCCAGTGGCTATTCGGAAGATGATGCAATTGCCAATCCGGAAGAGTTCGGTTTTACGGATAGTCTGAAGAAGCCCTTCGGGATGGAGCAACTGGCAAATCTCCTGGAAAAGCACCTGAAAAAAGCTCCGGGTAAATAACTCACCAGCAGGCAATTGAAACGGCTCAGCCGATCTGCTGATATTTCCGGACGAATCGGTTAATTTTGTCCGCCTGATGCTGCATATGTTCAATCCAGGCCAGCAAAAATTCCTCACCTTCCACAGTCAAGGAATACATCCGTTTAGCCGGTCCGGAGCCTTCGGTAACCCATTCGGAACGGACCAGATCATCCGCTTCCAGCTGACGCAAATGGCGATAAATCATTCCCGGTGGAGCCTCCCCTTCAATGAACCCAAAATCCTGAATGGAGTGAATGATTTCATAACCATATGATGGCTTAGCCTTCAATCCCAATAAGATGGAGGGTTGTATATACCTCTCTTGTCTTCCGGTTCCGGGACCGTGATCCTTTTTCTTTCTTTTTTTGTTCGTTGACATATATCCTTCAAGAATATATAATTAATTTTAACTTATTCCTGTTTATTACCTAGCAGAATTCAATGCGGAGCGCAACATGGCAGCAACGATATTTGTACGGGAGCGTCGGAAAGTAGAGGATGGAGAGAAGAAACCGAGATTCAGGGTGGTGGGAACCTGTGATGCGGACATCAAGATATTTGCCAAACACCTGCGTAAGGTTGAGGTGGAACAGATCGCCAGCATCGCTGGAGCGAAAGTGGTTTATCTTGAATCGGGCAAGGGGAAACGGGACGGCAGTAAAAAACACGCGGTTTGACCCTCTATCTCCCGACCGGAGCCGGTCACCGATCGGGAGTATGATTCACCGCCAGGAAATCCGGATAGTGAAACCGGGCGGATTTATTCAGCTTTTTTCTCATCCTTGTAGATAATGGTACCGACGTGTTCACCGGCCAATGCAGCGTGAATATGCTCGGGATGGCTGAGTGCATCGATAATCTGGAGCTGTTTCAGACATTTTGAACGCTGCAGAAAATCGAGGACCGGTCTTTCGATAATCAAATCATCCAGATCCAGTTCAATCAGTTCCCGGGCTGAGATTCGATCGAAATACTTCAACGAACCCTTTTTCGCCTCATCCACTTTTTTGGGATCGGTCTCAAACAGCCCCTTCTCGTCTTTAAGATAGATCAGGGAGCGGGCACCTATGTTTTCCGCAAGCAAAAAAGCACCACAATCCGTACGATGAGGGGGAATAGATCCGAATTCGGCGGGGTGTTCAAAAAATCCGTATGGCGGAACACCAAATGTAATCGGCAGATAGCCGAGACGGCAAAACATGGTCAGTTGCTCCAGATGATCGCCGTGGCCAATCTTCACACCCCCGTGTTTGGCCAGAAGAATCGATAGCATTTCTGCGTTTTGCCAGGACACTTTATCCCCCAGTTTGGAAAGAACCCCCGTGGGCATTCCCAGGTCGACTCCGATATTGTATACATGACGGGCTCGAGTTCCTCCGCCTGTCATCAGAAGGATCTTGTGCTTATCCTTGGCTTCCACCAGGGCATCCAGGATAGGAAAAAGAGCTTTTGCCCCCCGATCCATGATACTCTGGCCACCGATTTTCATCACATTGATATCGGGATGAACACGAAAATAGGATTCAGCTTCGGTTGTCGCCAGCAATTTCTTACTGACAAGTGATTCCCCCATGAGGGGAGTGTCGATATGCAGTCTGCCTTTTGCCTCTTCTTCTTTTATCAGTTTTGCCATTTGCAATCTCCTATAGGAAAAGGTTATTAGCTTTTATAGTAAGATGAAAGAGAAGAAATGTCAAAAAGAACCTGCTTTAACCGATTGTTTTTATTTATGACTGTCATTAATGGTTAAGAATGGGAATGGATCGTCAAGGGAGTAAACCTGTTGCAACCCGGGCAAAAAAATCTGACCCCGTTCATGCCATGCGTTTCAATCGAAGCTTCCTGTCCTGTTCCAGTTCTTCCGCAGTTATCCATCATCCTTCGGGATCAGTACATCTTGGGGATTGAATCAGTTTTTAGGATTCAGGGGAAGTTTAATGATAAAGCAAGCACCATTACCGAGAGAGGATTCCACCCTCATCTCGCCTTTGTGGTTTTCGGTAATGATGAAATAGGACACCGAGAGTCCCAATCCGGTACCGACACCAACCGGTTTGGTTGTAAAAAAGGGTTCGAATACCCGCCGGCGGGTTATGTCATCCATCCCTGGCCCATTATCCTCCACTTCGATCTTGAGCATACCTTCAGGTCGATTGCAGGACAATCTGAGCACAAACCGCGGTTTTGTTTTATCGTTTTCGTTCGATATGTCTTGCATGGCCTGTGAACCGTTCCGCAGCAGGTTGAGTAAAACCTGTTGAATCTTTGCTTTTTCACAGGAGATCATGGGCAGGTTTTCATCATACTCCCTGACGACTTCAATAGCTTTGAAGTCGTACTGTTTCGTCAGGTTGTAATCAGTAGCGGCGAGTTCCAGGGTTTTATCCATAAGATCAGCGATGTCACAATTGGCAAACTCAGCCTCGCTTTTTCGGGAAAAACTAAGGGTGTTGTCCACTATGTCCGTCACACGCACCCCGGATTCATAGATATTCGAAATCATGGTTGGAATTTCTCTTTTCCTCATGAATTCCCGAATGGAATCCATAGTGAGTCCGGTCTCTTCGGCTGCCCGAATGTTGGACGGCAATTCCAGGTTGGTGAGTCGGTTTTTGAGAACGGAGGCGGTCTGCATGATTCCGGCCATGGGATTGTTAATTTCGTGAGCCATCCCTGCTGCAAGGCCGCCGACTGAAAGCATCTTTTCCGATTGAATCATCATCTCTTCCAATCGGGCCTTTTCGGTAATGTCGTCCACCCGAATGACAGCCCCCTCGTCGCCGTCCGAAACCAGGGGGTAAACCGTAATGTCCTTAAACCTCAATTCCCCCTGGTGGTGGTGATTTCGTTTAGAGAAAAAGGCCACTTTTCTTGATTTTAAGGTTTTTAAAACGGAATCCATATCTCCGGCAAGTTGGGGATAGATATCGACCAGATTGCTGCCTATGGCCTGTTGCAGGGCTGTTCCGGTGGCTTTTTCGGCTTCGTTATTCCATTGGGTGACCCGGCCCGAGCAATCGATACCGATCAGGATCGATGGCATGGAGTTGATAATATTGAAGATATAACTACGCGCCCTGCGGAGCTTCACTTCGGTCTGTTTGAGTTCCGTGATATCCACGAAGTTTGCAACCACCTTATCCGTATCCCCGTTTTCTTTGAGAACCGGTATGGCGCTGACATTGATCCACTTGATATCAACATCTCCTTCCGGTTTTATACCCATGACGAAATTCTGTAATGGCTTTTTTGAAGTGAGTACCACATTGACCGGAAACTCATTTTCGGATATCGGTGAAAAATCTTCGTGGTACGCTTTCCAGGCCCTTTTTTCAGAAAACACGTAGTCTCCCATCAGTTGCTCCGCACCCAGATCAAGTATCCTGCATGCCTCGGGATTGATGTACAGGATGAGGCCTTCTGCATCATGCACAATTATGCCGGTCAGAAGGGTATCCAGGGTTGAGCGATATTCCGCTTCACTCCTGGACAGGGCATCGGTCGCCAGTTTGCGTTCGGTAATGTCGGAATGGGTGCCGATAAACCGTATCGGTGCCCCCTTTTCATCGACTTCCGCTATCATCCCCCGGGACCTGATCCACATGTACTTTCCGTTTTTGCGCCTGAATCTGAATTCCGTGTCGTAAGGAAGCGATTCACCCGCCTTGATTCTCTCGATGATCTTGTTTGCTCCAGCATAATCATCGGGATGAACTCGTTTCTCCCATTCTTCGTATGTTTGCGGGAATTCATAAGGTTCATATCCAGCCATGGTGTAGTAGCGAGTGTCAAAATAGATATCATCGGTATCAAAATGCCAGTCCCAGATCCCGTCATTTCGTACGGACATGGCCAGGTTCAGGCGCTCTTCGTTCTCCCTGATCGTTTCGGTTTGCTTGTGAACAGTGCGTCGCAACAGAAAGTTCCAAAAAGCAATCAGCAGAATCAAGATAGTGATGGTAAGAAGCAGCCCCGTCAATATCACTAAAACCCTGCCGTCCAGGGCCTGTTCATCATCCAGATGAATCCATCGATCCCTGATTTGATCCAACTCCTGTTGGGAAAGGGAATTGACAAATCGTTGGATGATGGAAAAGAGGATGGACTTATCCTTGGGAACCGCGATTGACGATAAATTGGTGAACTCCACCTCACCGGCACTTCGCAGGTTGGTAATACCGAGACGCTCGATGATCCAGCTTACGTAGGCAAGATTTCCCACATAATACTCGCTTTCTCCCATGGAAATCTGCATCAGGCCAGCCTGGGGCTCCGGAACGGTTTTCAGCTTGATATCGGGATAGCTGTTTTTGAGATACGACTCAATCAGGTAACCCTTGGCAACGGTCACAGTTTTTCCCGACAAATCCTCCAATCGGACCACAGATTTGTTCGACTGGCGAGTCACCAGGATATAGGGAATGGAGAAGACAGGCCTGGTAAAATTGAAGTACTTTTTACGCTCTTCTGTCTCCTGTGCCACCAACAGGGAAATCTCCCCTTTTATTGCTTTTTTGACAGCAGCATCATAAGACTCGACGCACTCCCAATGCAGCCCAATCCCCAGACGCTCTGTCATGAGTTCCGCCAGATCTATCGCCATCCCGTCATATTCGCCTGCCAGATTGGTAAACGCCATGGGCGGAACTTCAATGCAGGCGGGCAGAGTCAACCTGTTCTCGTTTAACCACTTGCGCTCTTCAGGTTTGAGGGAAAAACTGATGCTGAAATACCTGTTATAAAAGACAATAGCCGCAGCTATGATTATCGCGGCAGAAAAGACCAGTATAAAGATTTTTCGATATAACAATAGAAACGCACCAAGCCCGGTTCTGAAAAGGAATATCAATCCCGGAAGAACAAATGCCAGGATAATCAGAACAACTTCAACACGGCCTGTTTCAGCAGATTCCTTTTCCAGTTGAATCCAACGATAGTGCAGGTTTCTCCTCTCTTTACTTGAAAAAGAGGCCAGTGCCTTATCGACCAGGGTAACAAGGGGAGCATTGTCCCTGGTCGCTCCAAATGAGAGTCTGTTTAAAAAACCGGTTTTGGCTGCGATGGTCAGGGAGTCCAGACCGTGTTCATCGATCAGGTAGGAAGCATACGGCAGGCTGACTCCACAAGCTTCGACTTTACCGGTTGCCACCATCCACAGTGCATCGAGGTTACTGGTCGCTTCAACCAGTTTTATGCCGGGAGATTCAGCCTTTGCGTATTCGGCAAAAATATAACCTTCCACCACGGCCAGTTCATCCAGTTCGACCAGCTCTTTTTCTTCTCCTTTCCGGGTTATAATCACATAGGAGTTGGTAAAATAGGGAATGGTGAAAACAAAGGTTTCCGCTCTTTTTTCCGAGTGCTGCATGGAGATGATATCCAACTCCCCTTTCGACATTTTGTTGACACCGTCCAACCAGTTGGTTACCTGAACCGGTTCAATCTTAACCTTTAATTTGGATGCAATCAGGTTCAGATAATCGACGGCCAGCCCCAGATGATTGCTGAACGGGTCAGTAAAATTGAGGGGAGGCGCATCGATACCTTTGGCAACACGAATGGTCCGGTTGTGTTCTATCAGCCAGAGTTCCTCCTCGGGGGTTAACTGGATTTCGGTTTCACATCCCGGTATCCATAAAACAGCTATCAGCATTAAGAGGAAGTATGTTTTACGACGAATCATTGCTCCTTTCGGGATTTATTTTCTGATACCATTCCTCATCACCATATAATTCGTCGCTGCAGTTTTTGCAGATACCGTGGGAAAAGGTTGTTTCAGCGTGCTGTTCGATGGACATCTCAACCCAGTTCCAATCATTCTTATCGCCCCGAATACTCTCTCTATGTACGGAAATGTATGTCATGCTCCACAGGGTTTTTAACTCATCTCAGCCGGTTTGATCTCAATCTGTGTCCTGATTCTGACCGGCAAGGCTATCGATGTGAACACGGGTATTCAAATTAAATTTGGTTCCATTTTATGAAATAGTCTATGAAAATGCAATATTCTCACTATTTTATACTAAATCGAACCCGTCACTTGCAGCAGTGCAGGGCACAGCTTTGTCTCTGAAAGAGATTAATTCCTGATACCCTCTCAGGAGGCTGGTAAAAACCGAAAAGTGAATTTCAGGTCTTTGGGCTGGTAATTGGATCTATGGTCGGCCGACAGGCACCATTCAAGGAGATTCATCTATCTGAGACTCAGCCCCGGGGTGTTGATGGGGAAAAGGGGATAAAAAAGCTGATCGTCGCTCCTCCGTCCGTGTTGTTTTCGGCCCAGATTCGCCCCTGGTGATCTTCGATAATCTCTTTACAGATGGCGAGACCGAGACCGGTACCTCCGGCGCCTGTCTTCGTTTTACTGCTCTGGGTGAACTTGTCAAAGATAACCTCCAACTCATCTTCGGGTATCCCTACTCCATTGTCCCGAATGGATACGATGACACCCGGTTCTGATACCAGGGAGTTAACCGGTTCATATTCATCACAGCTAATGATAATACTCTCCTCTTCCGGGGTAAAACGGATGGCGTTACTAAGCAAATTGCGAACCACCTGCCCGATTTTATAGGGATCGCAATAAGCCATGGTTTCGAGACAATTGTCGCCAAGTTCAACCTCCAGCTCTTTCTCACTCAGGGTCGGCCCCAACTCGTCCACGGCATCGCCGATAATCTGCATGAAGCTGGCATTCTCGAATCTGTATTCCATTTTTCCGGCTTCCAGCTTGGAGAGGTCAAGCAGATCGTTCAAAAGGTTCATCAACCGGGTTCCCGAGGTTCGAATCTGGTTAAAGTAGTATTTCAGTTTGCCCTGTTTGACCTTGTCGAATTTTTCGACCCCGTATTTTGAATAGCTGAGAATATGATGCATGGGATTTCTCAATTCATGGGATATGTTGGCCAGGAATTCGCTTTTGGTTTTATTTGCCACCTCCGCCAGGTCTTTGGCTTTTGCCAGTTCAAGCGTTCTCTCCCGCACCCTCTCTTCCAATTGATCAAGATTCCTGATTCTCTCGTACTCAAGAAGCTTTCGCTCTGTAATATCCCTGCCGATAGCAATCACATAGGTCTGCCTCTCCTTTTCATCCCTTAATGAAGTCGCATAATATTCGGTAGGGATAGTATCCCCGTCTTTTGTCTGCAATGAAAGCTCCAGCTTGGCATGCCCTTGCTCTCTTATCTTGGACATGATGTTTTCCGTTTTTTTGAGATCTTCCTCGCTATACCAGTCATCCGGAGCTTTTTTACGGGCAATCTCTTCATCGCTGAAACCGGAAATCTTGTTAAAACTTTTATTCCAACGGATGGCTCTGCCGGTTTCCGGATCGAACACAAAGAAAGTATCAATCAAGCCGTCGATGGCTGCTTCCGTAAAATGCTTCTCTCTCTTCAGGTCATCCTCGGCTTTTTTACGGTTACCGATTTCATTATGGAGATTCAGAAAGGAACGATTCAGACGCTGTTTCATGTCCACAAACGCGATTCTCAATTCTTCAAGTTCATCTCTTCGCCCGTCATTGCCATGCGTGTGTTCAATTCCCTGCTCCGCTGCTTTTTCCGCTTCCACTTTTTTAACTTCATCCAGAAGCCGAATCAGGGGCAGGGATACCCTTTTAATCGTGATTAATGAGTTCAGAATCAGAATAATCAGCAATACCAAAACGAGACTGAAGATGATCTTTCTGGTATCACTCTGAAATTCATGAACCTTCAGGTGCGTTTCTTCAGCGAGTTTGAACATATCCCGATGAATCTGCTGTGAATTGATCAGGATCTGCTCCATTAACATCTGTTGGGATTGATCTATTTTCCGGATCTCAATCTCATCGGCACCCTCCTTCAGCAATTTCTTTTTTAACTCATCCTCGGCCTTGATCCGCAGAAAATACTCTTTTAGCATCTGCAGCAGATTATGGGTTGATTGAAGAGATTCCGGTTGATCAATTCTCCCGATTTTAACCAGGATGGATTCGAGCTGGTACTCCCATTGTTTCTCGCTGCGTTCGTTGTGAAGCCTCAGGTAATCATTGGTAATCAGAATCAGATTGGTTGTCTCCTTCACCAGCTCATTGACAGCCATATCGCGCTCCAACTCATTGTTGACAGTCAGCGTTGATTTGATGATCAACACCGAGATCACCGAAACCAGGAGAATAGAGAGAAATGCGCTGGCGTAAATACGGGTCTTGATTTTCATTGGGGTTTTCTGGTCAAAGTAACCGCTTCCGGATTAAAGGACTCCAGGGATTGATAACGAATGAAGTTGAGATAATTTGGCAGACTATCGCTTTCCAGGTATCGATTCCGGATTGCCCACCGCGCTTCGTTCTCCATGGTTAGTATCAGGAGCTGATCCAGTGAAAGACCGCAGTGAATCCCTTGCGTGAAGGTCGGAATCAATTTGCGATCAATCTCGAGAAGATCCGACAGAATGTCCATTGTCTCTTCAGGCTTTTCCCTCATAAAGCTTATTGCCAGCTCCAGGGCGTGGATCGCTTTTACCAGGATGGAAGGGTGCCTGGCAGCAAAATCGTTCATTGTCGCCATGTTGATGGCAATCCGGTAGACCTTGGATGTGGGAAGTTTGAATGCGGTTTTTCCAAGCCTGGTCAAAGAGGAGTGGGCATGAGGTTCCCATATCGAAATGGCATCTACGTCTCCCTTGATCAACGCGCCCGGTAGCTCATCCCCCTTGTAGTTTTTTGTGGATATCTCTTCGGGAAGGATCTTGTTGAACGCCAATAGCGAATCCAGAAGTATTTCCGAGATGGTGCCCGGCACCAATCCGATTGTCTTTCCCTTGAGATCCTCCACCACACGGATGCCATGATCCTGCCGGGCGACTATTTTTACGCCTTCGTAAGTGGTGACATAGGTGACAAATATCGAATAATCACTCCGTTCAAAACTGTGGAACACAACAGGTGTGGTGGCCGGTGTTGAGAGATCCGCTTTTCCGGCCAGCATGTATTCAAAAGAACCCTTGCCGCTACTGAATCTCCCGGTCACCTCCACATCCAGACCCGCATCAGCAAAGAAGTCCTTTTCCAGGGCAATCAGTACGGGCGCTGTAATGATGGCATCGGCAACAGCTAACCTGACGCTTTCCCTGTGCTTTTCGACGAACTCCATCCCCTTCTTTCCCGTTTCGAGATGGTTTCGGGGCAGGAAAAAAATGACGATGCTGAGGGTGACAACGGCAGCTAGGGCTGCAAGATACCAGATAGGGCGCATAAAAGATCTCACCGGATAACAGGCATAACCGAATTGAAGACAATCAGGCTTCAGGGATAAGTCCGGATATTAGCCAATCCCGGACAATCCGGAACTCATTCCTTCACCAGTAAAAAACTCTTCGAAATATTGAGTGGTAAGTATATCTCATTTTAGGGACTAAAAAAACCTGATATTGGAGGGAAATTGGGTGAATTCCGGCCGGTTAAAGCGGATGACGAGGCTTTGAAGCACCTCATCAGGTGTTTGGATGTCGATGAACACTAATGGAGCGTGGTAGAGAATCAGCGTTCACCGGCACCCGGGGAGATTAGAGAGGAGAAACTAATATTAGCTGTGATACGCCTGTTCGCCGTGCAGGGTGCCGTCAAGCCCCAGGATTTCCGTTTCATCCGGGACCCTTAGCCCTATCGTTTTGTCAATTAATTTGGCGATCACCCAGGTGAAAACGACGGCGTAAATGATGGTAAAAACAACCCCGAAAAGCTGTTCCAGAAAGAGGCCGAATCCGGATGAGAGGCTATAGAACACACCATCCGCCCCGGCAGGATTAACCAGCCTGGTGGCGAAGAGACCGGTGAGCAACGCTCCCACTATTCCTCCGATACCATGGACACCAAATACATCCAGGGAATCATCAAACCCGAGTTTGACCTTGATTCTGACACCGAGAAAGCAGATAAAACCGCCTGTCAGACCGATGATAATCGCAGAGGATGCCGTGACAAAACCGGAGCCCGGCGTAATGGCAACAAGTCCCGCAACCAGCCCGGATGCAGCACCCAGTACAGAGGGTTTACGGACAATAATCCACTCGGCAACAACCCAGGCAACCAAGCCTGCGGCTGCTGAGATATGCGTCACCACCAAAGCGTTTGCTGAAAGGGCGTTGGCCGCCAAAGCCGACCCGGCATTGAACCCGAACCAGCCAAACCAGAGCAGGGCAGCTCCCAAAACAGTTAATACAAGATTATGGGGCGGCATCGGGACCTTGCCATAAGAGATCCTCTTGCCGATCATTATAGCCAGTACCAGGGCGGAAACGCCGGAACTGATATGCACCACTAATCCCCCGGCGAAATCAAGACCTCCCCTGTTCAGCAAAAACCCGTCCGGATGCCAGACCATGTGGCAAAGCGGATCGTAAACCAGGGTTCCCCATAACAGCATGAACACAACCCAGGAAGAGAATTTTATCCGCTCCACAACGGCACCTGCAATCAACGCCGGTGTGATCACTGCAAACATCCCCTGGAACATCATAAAGAGGACATGCGGTATGGTGCCATTGGCCTCCATTCCAACCCCATTGAGAAAAAGATAGTTTAGTCCGCCGAACAGTCCGAACCCGGTATCATCTCCCCAGGACAGGGTATAACCGATAACGTACCATTGGATACTCATAATCCCGATCGCAAACAAAGAGTGCATGACTGCGCTAAGCACGTTTTGTGAACGAACCATTCCTCCATAAAAGAGGGCAAGTCCGGGGGTCATGAGCAGAACCAGACCCGTCGCTACCAGCATCCAAGCGGTATCTGCCGGATCAATTGTATCGGCAGCCAACAACAAGGCTGGTTGCACTAGCAGAAATAAAAAGAGCGGGATTGATTTTCCTTTAATCGGACTCCTCATCATTTACTCCATTTCAATAGTCTTTGGAAAAACTGATATGATACTATGCCATAGCCCTGCTCAACCGGTCAGAACCACAACCCTCTCCCGGCCGGACGCACCTGTAGCTTTAATTCAAAAGTGTGCCTCGATTAAAAAGGGGAATCTTGTTGGTTTTGAAGGAAAACTGCAGGGCTCAATATGATGAAAACGGCGGGATCAAATGGCTACCGATCCTCGTTCCCCGGTTCTGATTCGGATTGCCTCTTCAACTTCGGATACAAAGATCTTGCCATCACCGATCTTACCGGTTCTTGCAGTCTTTATAACGGTTTCAACGACCTTTTCCGCATCCTCGTCATTGACCACAAGCTCCACCTCGACTTTGGGGACAAAATCAACCTGGTATTCGGCACCGCGGTAGAGCGCCGTATGACCTTTTTGCTGCCCAAATCCCTTTACATCGGAGACAGTCATACCATATATGCCGAGATCAGCCAGGGCGTTCTTCACCTCTTCCAGTTTGAACGGCTTGATCAGAAATTCTATTTTTTTCATTGGAATCACCGGTTGGGACGAATCAACCTGGTCTGTCGTCTCATCCCGACAGACCAGGCCGAAACATCTAAGACAGAAACGGACATTGGACCCGGAAAATCCCGGTCCAATAGTATGCTACCAGTTCGCAGACAGAGGCAAAGCTATCTACAGAAGCAGTAACATTTCGCGATACTTCGGCATGGGCCAAAGTTCATCTTCAACCAGCAACTCGAGAGTTTCAGCGTTACTCCTGATCTCATTCATAGCCGGTATGGCTTTCTCTTTATAGTGGATGGCATGTTCCATCAGATCCTCTTCCGGCGCTGCCTCTATCATTGCTTTCAGTGTGTCAATCGCCTTCAACGTGGCATCGATGGCGGCAGTCAGAGTATCCAGCAGCTTTTTCTGTTCTGCCGGCGCACTTCCCAATGCGGCAATGGATCTTGCCACTTCGGTCTGATACTTAAACGCAGCCGGTACAATCATGGTTTTGGCAATATCCATGGTTGCCTTGAACTCGATATCATGCTTGAGGATATACTTCTCCAGCTTGATATTGTAGCGGGCATCCACTTCGTTCCGTGTCAGGACCTTATACTTCTCATAAAGGTCATAGGTCGATTCGTCTTTGAGAGCCGCAGTGGCGTCCACCGTAGACTTCAGATTCGGCAAGCCTCTCTTGGCGGCCTCTTCTTCCCATTCGGCGGTGTAATTATCCCCGTTGAAGATAATCCTCTGGTGGTCGGAGTATACCTTCTGTATCACTTCGTTAACGGCTGCCGCCAGATCCGTTCCGGAAGCGGTCTTTGCTTCGATCTCTTCCGCAATAAAATCCAGGGATTCAGCCACGATGGTGTTAAGCGCCATGACGGGGCTGGCCGCATTCTGTGATGACCCCAAAGCCCGGAATTCGAAGCGGTTTCCGGTAAAAGCGAAGGGGGATGTCCTGTTACGGTCCGTATTATCCTTGGGAATCGCAGGCAGAATACCGGTTCCCAGCTCAATCGTGCCATTTGTGGTTTTCCCGGGTTTCTTGCCTTTAATTATAGCTTCAACGACCGAATTCAAAGCTTCTCCCAGGAAAATGGAGATGATGGCCGGCGGTGCTTCATTGGCTCCCAGGCGGTGATCGTTTCCTGCCAGACCGACTGAAAGTCTTAAAAGCGGTGCATATTTATCCACAGCTCTGACGATAGCAGCCAGAATGACGATAAACTGCATGTTCTCATGTGGCGTATCACCTGGTTTCAGCAGGTTATTACCCAGGGAGTCCACCATGGACCAGTTGCAATGTTTTCCGCTTCCATTGATTCCGGCAAAGGGCTTCTCGTGCAGCAGGCATTTCAAACCATGCTTGGCCGCCATGTCTGTCATCACTTCCATAATGACCATATTGTGGTCGATCGCCAGGTTGGCAGCTTCAAATACCGGGGCAATTTCATACTGTCCCGGCGCCACTTCGTTGTGACGTGTCTTGACGGGAATTCCAAGCTTATACAACTTCTGCTCGGCGTCGTGCATGAAATTCAAAACCCTTTCCCTGATATTTCCGAAATAGTGATCGTCCAGGGACTGTCCCTTATAAGATTCGGCACCGAAAAGGGTTCTGCCGCAGGATACCAGATCGGGTCTCAGGTTATAGTAATTTCGATCGATCAGAAAATACTCCTGCTCCAGACCCACGACGGTATCCACATAGGTGACATTGTTGCTGCCAAGCAGCTTCAACATCTTTACTGCAGAGCCGGAAAGAGCTTCGGAGGCCCGCAACAGCGGGGTTTTTTTATCAAGCGCCTCACCCGTATAAGCACAAAAGGCGGTCGGGATGCATAGGGTTGCACCCAGACTGGTTTTTCTGATAAAAGCCGGAGAAGTGGGATCCCATGCCGTGTAACCGCGAGCTTCAAACGTCTGTCGAATACCACCGGACGGAAACGAGGAAGCATCGGGCTCACCCTGTGAAAGATCATTGCCCGAGAACTGGTAAATAACCTGACCATTGCCCTTGGGAACAATAAAAGCATCGTGCTTTTCAGCCGTTCTGCTGGTCAACGGGTGAAACCAATGGGTGAAATGAGTGGCGCCGTGCTCCAGAGCCCAGTTTTTCATCGTGCTGGCAACCACTTCCGCCACACCGGGATCGAGAGGCTGTCTCTCAATCATGGTTTTCTTCAGTTTCTGATAGATGTCTTCGGGAAGACGCTCTTTCATTACGCTATCGTTAAATACCTGCTCCCCGAAAATCTCGGTAATGGTTTCCGGTGCTGCCGGTGTGTATTTCGAGTCCGCGACACGCTCCACAATGCCTAGTGTTGCTCTCCGTCTTGATGTTGTCATATTTCACCTTTTTGTCTGCTGTGTTACCTGTTCATATGAGAATCGTTTCTCCACCTTCTGCAACGACGGTGCCATTGTGATATTTTTCATAATTTCAATATCTTACCAGGGCCTATGTGATATAATCGAAATGACATTTTTGACATTTTTTACATTCGGTACATTTCATTGTTTTTCCACATCCTCCTTTTAATTCAATTGTTTAACCAGGATTGACATCACTTTTTGACATTAATGACAATCTTCCCATTTTCCAAGCGTCGAGGTTGATTATTCAATTGGTTGGATTGCGGGCAGAAAGGAGGAAAGACATCCTGTATTCCCTTTGATTTATGACATTACCCGAACCAGAGTGATGTCACTGCGGCGTGGGCATATTGTGACATCTGCAGCACTGGAACGGGGGCGCTGTTGCGCCATGGCAGCGAAAGACAAAATTGACGACGGGGGATACCTGAAAAAGGTAATCAACGACGTCAAAACTCGGCTGTCTGTAGACGGAAGGCGGATCTATCTGGCGGGATTTTCCAATGGAGGGATATTGGTTTATCGATTTGCAGAAGAGCATCCGGACGAGATTGCAGCCGTAGCCGGAATCAGTTCGACCATTGGCAGTATCGATCCCCAGAGGAGGTGGGATTGGATTTTACCCGAACCGGATGCTCTGGTACCTGTTTTTATCGCCCATGGTTTGGACGATGAAAGCATTTTTATCAGGGAGGAAAACTCGGCGTACCCATGGTCACCCTCTATTCCCTTAAAGGATGGAATCACCACTGACCGGGAATCTTTCATACCGGAAAGCTGCCGCGGCACCATCCGCTTTACAATTATGACCTCTCCGGGGCTCCGGGGGGACCTGGGATTTCCTCAAAACCCGGACCAGCTTGGATGACCTCTGATCCGTTTCTTCAACTTCCTGCAAAACCTTATTTCAGGATTCCATACCAGGGTTTTTCCGGTCCTTCGTTAAGATCGACATAAATATGCTTGACCTTGGTGTACTCATCAAAAACCATGGTGGAAAGATCCTTCCCCCAACCGGATTCCTTGCAACCACCCCAGGGGGTTTCACAGAAGATAATCAGGTGCTCGTTGATCCAGACGGTTCCCGCCTTGATCTGGTTGGCCAAGGTAATACCCAGTCTCGCGTTTTTGGTCCAGACGGACGCGGAAAGACCAAAAGGGGAATCATTTACCAGCTCCACCACCTCTTCATTGGTCTTGAATTTGGCCAGACCCACCACAGGACCGAAAATCTCCTCCCGCATCATTTTCATGTTATTGTTGCAATCCCCGAAAATAGTGGGAGCAACGAAGTATCCATTCTTGGTCTCTTTGGTCGTTGGTCTTTTCCCGCCCAGCAACAGGGTTGCCCCGTCTTTCTTGGCTGACTCAATATAGGATTCGACGGTGTCACGATGGGCCTTGTAGGCCACCGGGCCTATCACTGTCTCCATATTCATGGTGTCGCCATATTTCAGCTTTTTGGCTGCTTTTACATATTTGTCGGCAAACTCATCATAGACCGATTCGTGAATATAGAACCGGCTGGCCGCAGCGCAGACCTGCCCGGAATTAAAAAAACCGCCGAAAATGGCGCCTTCTACCGCTGCATCCACATCCGCATCCTCCAAAACCACAAAGGCATTTTTTCCGCCCAGTTCCAGTCCGACCTGTTTGACGGTATCGCTGGCCAGTTTCATAATCCTCTTACCGGTGGCCGTATCGCCGGTAAATCCGATTTTAGCGACATCCGGATGTTGTACCAGGGCTTCACCGACCTGGCTTCCCGGTCCTGTGATAACATTCACTACACCTGCCGGAATCCCGGCTTCCATCATAATCTCTCCCAGCTTCAGTGTGGTCAGGGGAGCGGTTGAAGGTGGTTTGACGATACAGGTGTTTCCGGTGACCAGGGCTGCGCCGAGTTTCCAGATCACCATCAGGGCGGGGAAGTTCCAGGGTGTGATCAGGCCCACCACTCCCAGGGGTTCACGAACGGTGGAAGAAAGACACCAGGGGCCAACCGGAAGGGTTTCGCCCTTGATGGCCCGGGCAGTACCCGCAAAGTATTCAAGTTGTTCGGCACAGAGTGGAACATCGAAGTTCATGGTTTTACGAATAGGCGATCCCTGTTCCAGGGTTTCCAGTTTCGCCAGTTCCTCAATGTTTTCCATGATCAGGCGGGAGGACGCCAGCAGAAGTTTGGAACGCTCGGACATGGGCATTCCTGCCCAGGCGGGAGCTGCTTTGGCGGCAGCCGCAACCGCCTCGTTGACTTCAATCTCACTGCATTTGGGCGCCTGGCCGATGATCTCCCCGGTGGCCGGATTAACAATATCAAGTTTTTCGCCTGTAGATGAGTCTTTCCACTCACCATTTATCAGTACCTTAAATTGCTGAACCATGTTTTATTCTCCTTGGATATCAACCATTGGCTGCAAATATCTAAGTCCGGCACCCAACAGTCGGCAGTTAAAACAAGATGAGATGACACTATTCCGATGCAGAATAGGAACTCAGCAGACGAAAATCAACATATTGAGAAAAGTTTGGGAAGATATCGATACTTTTTGATAAGATTCAACAAACCGATTAGCCGTCAGGTTCAGGTTGCCGATCAAATCATAATCCCTTCTTCATCAACTTGATATAACAGGTGTTACTATTATCCCCCGCACCAAAACCAAATTTCCCGTACGGGATTTGATTTAATCCATGCCATGGATTTCAACAGGATATTCCGCAGATCTGGAGAACTTGTATTGATAAGACTTTGGTGTAATCCCCTTTTGTTCCTTGAAGGTATGAATAAAGTGACTCAGTGAGTTAAATCCGGAAGAGCTGCACACTTCCGATATGGAGTTCTTGCGATCCCGCAAAAGATCGCAAGCACGGCGTATTCTCAGGTTTTGCAAAAACTGATGGGGACTGATCCCCAACTCGGTTTTAAAATGTCGATAAAAATTGGCCTTGCTCATCCCGGCGACAGAGGCCAGATCGGTAGTGGAGATTCTCATCTGCAGATTCTTCTCCGCATGGCGAACCGCAGCCTTGATCCCGCATTGCAAAGACTCCTTCTGATAACATTCCACGATATGCTTTCTCGATTGGGTTTGTAGCAGCCGGATAATCAACTCCGTGATGCAGTTATCAATAACCAGGTTCTTTTGTGGGATGCGCTCCCTGAAAATCTCCAGCAGACGGCGAAAAAACAGGTTCAGGGTTCTGTCCGCCGTGAGCCTTGTAAAAGCGTTGTCATCCCAGGGCCAACCCTTTGATCCCCTGCCCGGGCTTGCTTCAAATTCGGATCGATCCAGCACACTTGACACCTTCTCATCGGTAATCTCGATCACGATACATCTCACCGACTCTTTGTCGGCCTCGGGAAAATCGATCTGGGATATCTCATTGGGAGCCACAACAATCACATCACCCGCCAAAAACTCGAAGGGTTCCGAGTCGGAAATCGTGATAACCTTCTTCCCTGAAATCATGATTCCACAGCTTAAATGTGGTGATGAAAAAGTGACATTGGAGGCGGAGATCGTCGTCTCATAAATCGACAACTCCGCATTGCTGCCCGCAAACGATGTTTTATGCTCCAGGAGTTCCATGATCTTAATCCGGTTTGATCAGGTCCGCTGATTCCGGGTTCAGTTGGATTGAATTCGGTTGGTTATTTAGATCATTTTTTATGTTTATTTGTCAATATTATATATCTTAACAGAATATATTGAGAAAATGGGATGTTAAATTACTAAAAATAACTAATAATTACCCAAGTTAAACGGATTAGTGAAGTATAGAGCGAAGATTGACTTCACCGCGCTCTGGATCATTAGGGGGAATTTATTAACTGCCGGGCACACCCCAGTAGTTAACACGAGTCAGCTCTTTCGCTGGTTTGCGGGGGGCTTTATCCTTGGGATCTGCCGGATAACCGAGGGGAAGGATGGTTTCCAGAGTGTATTCATCGGGGATACCGAGAGCTTTGCGCACCAGTTCGGCTTCGGAAGGCGTATAGGTCACTGAACCCAACCCGACTGCTTCCAGGGCCAGAACCAGGTAACCCACGGCCAGCCATACCGAGGGCCTGAAATTGGGGGCTGTGGCATCAGCCGCCACGACCAGTAGAATCGGCGCCTTTTCCAGCATCGGTTTCTTCCAGGTATGTCCCATGGCGTTATATTTCTTTTTCCTCTCAGCGCTGATGGTTTCATAAAACACCTTTTCTCCGGTTTCGGCTGCCTCCCGGATCCTGGATTTAACAACCGGATCCTCTACAATCATGAATCTCCAGGGCTGGGTGTTGGAACCGGAAGGAGCCTGACAGGCCGTATCCAGCGCCTTGTAAACCAGCTCAAGAGGTGGTTTTTCTGTAGTAAACCTGCGAACGGTCTTTCTGCGGGTGGCAATTGACTGAAGCAATTCAAGTTCTTTGGTCATAGCAATCTTTCTGAATGATTCTTAAGTTTATTCCAGGATTCAATAAGCAAATAAAATACAGCAAGCATGTTTATCACAGGATCAATCTGATATTGAACGAACATAGGGTCGAGCAGTTTCGCCGGGAAATAAAATCGGCGGATAGCGCTCTAATTCCTGCCGGTCCTGATAAACTGGGTACTCACCAGCGAGAATAGAGACAGGACGGCGGCAGCGATAAAAGGGATCTTATAGTCCGTTAACCAAAGCCATCCACCCAGAACGGGGATCACGACAGCCGCAATGTGATTAACGGTAAATCCGACGGCCATGGAAGGAGCAATATCCTTTGGATCGCCAATTTTCTGAAAATAGGTGCGAATGGCCATGCTGAAACCGAAAAAGACATGATCCAGGACGTACATCACCCCTACCACCAAGGCGTTTGTTGAAAAGGCGTAGGTCAGGAAGATCAGGATAAGGCTGGCGTATTCCAGAGTCAGCATTTTTCGTTCCCCGAAACGTACGATCGCCTTACCGATTAACGGGCTGATAAAATAATTAATGGTGTTATTAATCAGAAAGAGGATGGCGATTGTCTTCACCGAGTAATCAAACTGTTTTACCAGGAGGAATACAGCAAAAGCCACAAACACCTGTCGCCGGGCACCGGCCAGAAAGGTCAGCAGGTAATACAACCAATACTTCCTGCGAATCACCACTCCCTTGTTCTGTTCAACACTCGTATTGTCCTCGGTCTTCATCACCAGGCAAAACACAGCGGCCACGATCACCAGGGCCCCGAAAACCAGATAGATAGACTGGTATGATAACAAGCCGGCAAAGGCGAACACCGCCACTCCCACGGCGATGTTTGAGACGGCACCCATGGATTTTAACCGGCCAAAAACCAAAGGAGCCGTTTTCGTATCGAAATTCTGCAATACCAGCGACATGTTCACCGCCTCGTAATAGTGAAATCCGAACGACATCAAAAGCGTAGTGAAAACAATGCCGTAAAAACTGGGTAAAAAGCCGGTGAGCGTTACACCGAGTCCCATGATGATAACGGATAACGCTGCCAGTTTCCGCTCTTTTAAAATCAATAAAACATACACCACCAGCAGGGAAAGAAATCCCGGAATCTCCCGAATCGATTGCACCACCCCGTTCTGAAATCCATCCAGCCCGGCCACCTCGACAGCAAAGTTGTTGTACAGAGTCCGCCATCCCTGGAGTCCCGCCGTTGCTGCAATAGTCAGAATGAGTAAAAACAGGTAGATGTTTGTTTTTCGATACGGTTCCGGCACTTTGGTTTTAAACATTGTTTTTCTCGACTCGTTTCGTCATCAGGGTTAATCCCCCGTAAATCCAAGTTGGATGGATATTTCACCGGCAGCTTTCATTACTTTTTCGACCAGCTCACGATTATCATTACCGGCATTCAGCTTCGCCGCATTGATTGCCGTTCCCAAACAGGCGACGACTGATCCCGTATAGTCTTTTATCGGAGCGCAAATACCACCCAGATCCTCATGAAACAACTCCTTCTCAATGCAGTATCCCTGGTCCTTAATTCTCTTCAATTCCTTTATAAATCTTTTCTTGTCGACGATTGAAGAGGCGGTGTAGGGTTTCAACGGGTATTCATCGAGTATTCGTTTCTGATGCTCCAAGGGGAGGAATGCCAGAAATACCATACCAAAAAGACCAAACGAAAGGGGACGTCGCCAGCCGATATCCGATGAGAGACTGATCAGGCTGCGGCCCTCCTGCTTGTCAATGAAGACATAATGATCCCCGGTCACACTTGCCAGCAGGACTGTATAGCCTATCTCATCCCTCAAGCCTGATATATAACTGCCAGACACTTTTCGCAGGGACAATGAGGAGAGGGCAATTCCCCCCAGTTCCACGATCTTGCTTCCCAGGTGATATCGTTTGGTCTCTCTGTCAAACCGAAGGATATGCCGATCTGCCAGGTGGTTAAGAATTCGGGTTACCGTTGTGCGGTGAAGACCGGTTCGCTCCGTGACCTGCGACAGACTCAACTCCTGGCTTTGCGCCGAAAAACAATCCAGAATGTTAATAGCCCGTTCCAGGGCCTGGACAAAGTATTTTTTATTTGCTGAAGACTGATCGACCATAAGGACAACTTTCAGACAGAAAATCATCTGCTGCCTTCCTGGATCGCTCCAATAACTGACAGGCAGATCAAAGTGGCTGCATAATATGTTGACTTGTGCATTATATGCACATTTTAATGTTTTATCCGTTCTTTGTCAAAACCAAACCGGGAATAACGGGAAACAGGGATGATACCGAATAGCAAGTCGAGCATACAGGAACTACTTAAGGCGAGGAAAAGGCCGGACAACACAACGGACAAAAGTATCAGCAAATCATATCGTTTACATAATGGCGGGGAGATTATCCGCTCCAGCATTTGAAGGCTCCGGTAAATGAAACGAGATCGGCATATCGCAGCTTCCCGGCGGTCCGGGATGTTGACCATCCTTTTTCACGCTTCATTTTCCCGGCAAACTCGAAGCGAATAACGAAGAATCTCACTTGACACGATACCGGTGGTTTGTTTCAAATTGATTGGTATCAAAGTGAAAAATCAACGACCGAAGGCAGGATTGTCCGAAGCCGGTCAGCTTGAACCCACCACCTTCCGATTTCTATGAACCTCAAACAACTTGAAGCGTACAGGGCTGTGATGATCATGGGTAGCGTCACGGCCGGAGCCGAAATGCTCCATGTCTCCCAGCCGGGGATCAGTAGATTGATTGGAGATCTGGAACGATCCATCGGATTCAAGCTGTTTGTCCGCGAGAAGGGTCGGTTGTTTCCGACACCCGAAGGGAACGTATTTTATGCGGAGGTGGAAAAAACCTTTCTGGGGATGGATCGTCTGGCCCGTGTTGCCAACGACATCAAGGAAATGCGCAGGGGATATCTGAGAATTGCGGCCATGCCTTCTGTTTCCCTCGAGTTGATTCCCGGAATTGTTGAGAAGTTCCTGGTCGACCATGAGGAGATCAAGCTCACATTCGAAACCCATGTCTCACTCAGAATTGTGGAGTCCATCGCCACACAGGATTTTGATGTTGGTATCGCCCAGTTAAACCTGGATCAGAAAAGCGTGAGGATTGCAGGCTCCTATAAGATGAACTGCGTTTGTATTGCCCCCCCGGATCATCGCTTCGGGGAATTGGCAGAGGTTACACCGCACGATTTGAAGGACGAACCGCTGATCGTGTTATCGCAAAATACGCTGATTGCAATTCAGATAGACCGTGTTATCGAGAGCTACGGTCTTCGACGGCAAATCAGCTTTGAAACCCAACCATCACTGGCAGCCTGCTCACTGGTAATTAAAGGGTTTGGGGTTGCCCTGGTTGATCCCCTCACCGCTTCGTTTTTCGGAGAAGACCGTATTGTGGTGAAACCGTTCAGCCCGCAAATCCCATTCAACTTCCGGATTATCTGTCCCGCACATTCCATCAGTTCCCGTGCCGCCAATATTTTTATCAGGGAAGCCCGGGAGGCATTCCGGCGACACAAAGATATTATTGAGATCTGAAAGCAGCGCAGTGACGGGCGGAGCAACCAGGCCGGTATCGAAAAAACCGATAATCCCATCAGCCACGGATAAAGATTGACTTTTCTGCCGAACTGCGAGAAGAGGAGTTCCAAAATCACCCCATCGGTCTATAACAATTCTGCATGACATCTATCAAAAATGGTATTTGATATTATGGAATGGTTGCCGTTAGGTTGTTATTGCAAGCTCGCACAGTGGTGTCTGTTGATCAAAAAACTGAAATTAACTATTTGATTTTATGAAAGATATATTTTAAAGATCATCGCAAAGGGAGGAATTATGAAAAAAGTCGGAAATCAATTCAAGCTGGGAGCCCTTTTAATCGCCCTGACCTTTGTCTGTTTTGACATCGTGGCGGACGTCAGAACTTTCACCATCACCTCGGGGCCCATGGGTGGCGGGTGGTACTCTATCGGGGGTGCCATCGGTGAAATGGCAAAGGAAGCCTATCCCGGTGCCATAGTAACGGTTACTCCCGGCGGTTCCCTCTCCAATGTCGCCAAGGTGAACTCCGGTAAGTCCGACCTGGGATTGACCATGGCGAAACTCTACGCCGAAGCCAGAAACGCATCGGGTACGTTTGAAGGCAAGCGCAAAATGTCCAATCTCCGCAGTATTGCCTTCCTGGCACCGATCCCGATGAGTTTTGTCCTGGTAAAAAAGAGCAATCCCATCTCATCAATCGAAGAGATCAAAAACAAGCAGATTCCGCTCAGGCTCCTGACATCCAAAAAGGGATCTTCACCCGCGTTGGCAGCGAACCTGATGTTCCAGCAGTATGGTTTTGATTTCAAGGACATAAAAAAATGGGGTGGTTCGGTCTCCTACGTTTCCTATGCAGAGGCATCCAACCTGATCAAGGACGGTCATGCGGACGTCTGGGTTGGCCCCATGGTTGCTGCCATTGTTGAGCTCACCACATCCGTGAAAATGAAGATGCTGCCCATCAAAGAGCAGTACCTGGATCGTCTGGTCAAACAACACAGCTACGGAAAGATCTTGTTACCCAAGGGCAAATACTATTTTGTGAACGAGGATCTGCACCATATGGCGGAAAACGTCATTCTGGTGGTTCAGGACAAACTGCCTGATGATCAGGTCTATGGTTTAATGAAGGTATTGATGGCGAACACGGATCGCATTGCCGGAATCAGCAAAACCTACTCGGGTTTTCAGCCCGCAACGGCGTGGCAAAATGTGGGCGGCCCTCTTCACCCTGGTGCCGTCAAGTATTACAGGGAAAACGGATTGATGAAATAAAGGGAGATCGTTTCAAATGAAGAGAAAAAACCTTCCAATTCTTAAATGGCTGACCTCTGCGGGATTCATCACCTTCACCTGCTACCACCTGTGGACAACTGCCTTTGGAATGCCGGTTTCCTATTTTCACCGTCCCGTTTTTGTTACCTTTGCCGTTTCCCTGGGATTCCTGGTGTATACCTTCTCGGGAAAGAAAAAGGTGGCTGAAACCGGTTGGTTCAATCTGCTTCTTGCAGTTGTTGCAATTATCTGTTTCGGTTCCATGACGGCAGATTATGAGCTGACCTCGGAAAGGTTGAGCATGGTGGATGAGCTGACCGACTGGCAGCTCTGGACCGGTGGTATCAGCATTCTCTTAATTCTGGAACTGACCAGGAGAACCGTTGGTATCGCACTGTCCCTGGTAGCCGTTGTCGCATTAGGCTATGCCCTGTTTGGTCTCTACATGCCATCCATGCTGGCTCACAGGGGGTTCAGCCTTATCGACATCATTGATCATCTTTGTTTCGGACTGGAAGGAGTTTTCTCAATCCCTGTAGGAGTGGCATCCACTTACATTGTGGTCTTTATTATTTTCGGCACGTTCCTGGAAAAATCAGGAGCCGGTGATGTGATGATGGACCTGGGAAAAGCAATAGCCGGTCATTACCGGGGCGGTCCGGCAAAAATCGGGGTTTTCACCAGTGCTTTTTTCGGCAGCATTTCCGGTTCAGCGGCTGCCAATGTTTATGCCACCGGCACGTTTACTATTCCCATGATGAAGAACCTGGGCTATCGCAAAGGTTTTGCCGGAGCTGTTGAGGCTTCCTCCAGCACGGGTGGACAACTGGTACCCCCCGTTATGGGAGCTGCGGCTTTCCTGATGGCGGATATCCTTGGAGTCCCTTACCTGCAGATCTGCAAGGCTGCCTTGATTCCATCCTTTCTCTATTTTTTCTCCCTGATCCTGATGATCGATTTTGAATCGGCACGCAAAGGGCTGAAGGGTTTGGAGAAAAACGATCTGCCGGATTTGAGGTCCTCCCTTAAGAGATCCTATCTTCTTTTGCCCATATTGGTGTTGCTGGCGGTCATGCTAATGGGCTACACCCCGTATCGTGCAGCCTTTGTGGCCACGGGTTGCTCGATCCTGATGTCATTGCTCTCGAAAAAAGATCGGATGGGAATCAGAAAACTCCTCCTGATTCTGCAGATCTGCGCACAACGAACCATCCTGATCGCCTCGGCATGCGCTGCTGCAGGAATAATCATCGGTGTGGTCACGCTGACAGGGATCGGACTTAACCTGACGTCAGTCATTATCACCTCATCCGGCGGCATTACCCTGGTCGCCCTGCTGTTGATTATGGTTGCTTCCATCATCATGGGCATGGGAACCCCGACCACTGTAGCTTATGTCATCGTCGCCACCTTGGGAGTCCCCTCGCTGATGCAATTGGGATTTGACGTGCTGGCTGCCCATTTCTTTGTGTTCTATTTCGGAGTTCTTTCCATGGTAACTCCCCCGGTGGCAGTGGCCGCTTATGCAGCAGCGGAAATTGCCGGGGAGGGAATGATGAAGATCGGATTTATCGCCGTCAAGCTCTGTTTTGTGGCGTTCATCATCCCGTTTGTCTTTATTTACGATAACAGCATGCTGATGCAGGGCTCCTGGTGGGATATTGTCACCATGCTGCTGACATCCATGGTAGGAGTGGTGGCAGTCGCCGCTTCTTTCCAGGGCTGGCTGTTCAAAAACCTGAACCTGTTGTCCAGGCTTGTTATTTTCACCTGTGCCATCCTGGCATTTATACCGGGAGTTATCTCCGGTCTGGTGGGAGTTGGTCTGTTCGCGACCATTTCCACATTGAGCTATATAAAATCCAGACAACAATCGATTCAGAATATACCGGAATACACCTGAGTCTGAGTTTTTGACAACTCGGTGTCTGTTGCAAACCTCCTCCTTTCCTGATCCGGGATCCGGTTTCTGTGCTTTTCCGGATTTCGGATCAGGTTTAGAGACAGAAAAAAAGACAACTAATATCCCGTGATCGAAACAGAGACGGATCATTGGGAATTTCAGGAGAATCATCAATGAGTAAAGAGTTATTTCGCCCCACTGGCTCGTGGGTTGCCTTGATCACACCGTTTACCCCAAAAGGTCAAATTGACATGGACGGATACAAGGCACTGATCGATTTCCAGGCTTCAAACAAAACTTCGGCTTTACTTATCATGGGATCGACGGGCGAACCTACCCTTTTGACCATCGAAGAGCGGAAAGCAATCATCAGGGAACTGGCACCGTATTGTAACAATAAAATCCCGGTGTTTTTCGGTGTGACCATGGGGTCAACCGAAGCTACAATCGATCTGGCGCGCTATGCCGAAGAGCACGGCGCCGACGGGGTGGTAATCGTTCCACCTCCGTATATCGCTCCACCGAAAGAAGCGGTATTCAATTACCTGAAACAGGTTTGTCAATCAATTGAAATCGCTGTGGGTTTGTATAATAATCCCGCAAGAGTCGTGGTTAACGTGGATGCGGAGACCATCATCCGTTTGTCCAACGAGTGCCCTAACCTGGTGGCGGACAAGGAAGCGATTCCGGACGTAGGTCAGCTTGCCAATGTCATGGATGGAGCCGAAGGACGGTTAAGACTTCTCTGCTGCGATTCCCCGGCCTATGGCCTGATTTTGCCTACACTGGCCCTGGGCGGTCACGGAACAGCCAATGTTACCGGAAACGTTGCCCCCCGTGAAGTCGCCGAAATGTCCCGTCCCTGGGATAGTTGGGAAACAGTAACAAAGTGCAGGGAACTCTATTTTGAGCTCCTGCCACTGATGGAAGCGGTCTATGCCGCTCCCAATCCCGTTGCCACCAAAGCCATGGTAAGGCTGATGGGTTTGCCTGCGGGATACTGCCGCGCACCGCTACCGGATGTCTCTCCTGAGCTAAGCAAGGCCATGGAGGCGCTGATCGAGCGATTCGATCTGAAAAACAAGTACGGTTTGAAATAGGAGGGACTGATGCGGATTGAAGAGTTATGCGGGCTTTCCTGGTACCAGCTAACCCTGGATGCCGGGGTGCAGATCCATCAAGCCCTGCAGGATTTTCTCGTTGAAAAGGGATTGAGACACGCTTTTGTTCTCTCCTGTGTGGGCTCCTGTACCAGGGTAAACCTGGTTTTCCCCAAAACAACCACCATTCCACCCGAGTTGGGTAACATCGAATATAATGGTCTTTTTGAAATCAACGGAATTATCGGCGATGTCAAAAAAGTGGGCGATGAGATAAAGGTTCACCTGCACGGATCTTTCACCAAAGAGGGGAAAGACGTTTTTGGGGGGGCTGTCAGGGAAGGAACCCGGGTTTTTAAAATGGCGGAGATGGTTATTGCAGGGAAGTAATCCTTCCCAAAATCTCCCCGTTGAGTTTTTTACAAATCAGTACACACATGTGCAATCGGAGCCGACATGCCCTTATACAGATTTCATTGCGACGCATGCAAAAAGGAACTAAGCCTGTTTTTGACTTTGAAAGAACTGAACAGGCCCCAGACCTGTCCTGATTGCAATAACTCCAGCCTGACAGGTCCTCTCCGGAATGAAAACGCAGGGGAAAAACCGGGCGGGAATATCTCCTGCGACCTGTCCAGGCGGAGCTGAGTTAAATCCTGAAACGGCGGTCTGCCGTTTAAGATTCCCTCATCTCATCAATCAAAATATTATTACTGCCCCCGGTTTTACAGCGGTTCCGATCAAAAATGCGTTGAGCATCGACTTGAACAATTCTGCACCGGGTGACAACATAGACCTTCCCATTTTACGGAAAGGATCTATTGACCGAAGCCTGAAACGACCGTTTATCGGAGATTCAAAAATGGAATACCACGTTTATATTGCCTTCGTTGTCGCCACAATGATCATGATAGCCCTCCCCGGCCCAAGTGTAATTTTGACAGTGGCTCACAGCATCTCCTTCGGCTGGAAGAGCGCCCTGGCTACAGTGGCAGGTGAAACCGCAGGAGTCGGAGTACAACTCGCCATCGCCGCCATCGGACTCACCTCTCTGCTGAATATCGTTGCCGAGGCCTTCGAATGGATTCGCTGGGCGGGTGCCCTTTATCTTATCTACCTCGGTATCAAGCAATGGCGTAGCGCCAGCGAACCCTTATCATTTGACACCTCATCGGTTTCCCGAACAAATCTCTTCGTTCAGGGCCTGGTAATCACCATTCCCAACCCCAAAAGCCTGATCTTCATCGCAGCCTTTCTGCCACAGTTCATTGACGCTTCCCGTCCCCTGGGGTTGCAATTCGCTTTTATCGTCCCCACCTTCCTGGTGATCACCTTTGGCGTGACCTCCATCTGGGCCTTGGTCGCTGGCAATGTAAGAGTATATCTGCAGAGCCGGAGAGCCCTCAGATCCCTGTTCCGATCCGCAGGCGGACTGATGATCCTGGCTGGGATGGGCCTCGCCTTGGCCCGCCGGGGTAATTGAAGTTCATAAAATAAAGGTCAGTTTTTCACAGGATGAAAGAAAACGGCCCGGATTCCATCTCTCTTCGTATTCGCAAGTGGGCTTGAAGTCTGAAGAACCCCGTCTTCGCAACAAAGGGACAGCAAGACAGGAATTCAACTCACTCCGTACTACTGAAAAACTACTCCTGCTCATTTAATCGTGTTGTTCCGACCAGCTTAGAAAAATCAACACATCAGAACTTCCAATGGATGGAATTCATCCTTAGCTAAACAGTATTTAAAAAAAAGACAATTGAGGCTTGACGATATCGTTTTCAAAGTACATACTACAAACTAGTTCATGTTATAAACTAATTCATTAATTGAACTAAGAGGAGGCAAAATGACAAACACCACCAATCAGCAACTGACCGAGATGATGGAAGAGATTCAATCCATTAAAAGCATTATCAATCAAAAAAAACCGGTATTGCATGTTCTTCTGCATCCCAAGCATTTGAAACTATTTATGCTGTTAACAGGCGTCGGGGTCTCTGTTCTTTCATTGGCTTACTACTATTTAGAGCAACGATACGGAGTATTTCGCGCGTCACCGGAATCAATCCGGCAGGTTTTCAAGGGGTTGGTAATAGCGATTGGAACCGCTTTGTTTGCCCTTTTGTTTATATTATGGTCAAGATCGATAAAGAAAAATGGAGGTAAGTTGGCCGGTGAGCATGTCATGTCTGCTCTTTTTTCTTTCAGGGTAATAAACCTGCTGCTTCCGGTTCGATTTTTAGCATTTGTCCTCATTTTGTATTGCATCGATAAAGAGACGTATTATTATATCATTCCGATTCTATCCATTGCGATAGGGCTTCAATTTAACTTCCTGGGTTGCATGACCGAAACGAAAAACTACGTTGTCAGCGGTTATTGGTTTATTTTGACTGCGATTATTGTTTTCCTGTTTACCTCTATTCCAGCTTCTCTGGCGGTCTTGATCTCTCTGGGTTGCGGAAGCCTGTTATTCGGAATTTTGCCGAATCCGGAGAAATAGAGTTATGACAGATTTTAACAAAACAGTTCATGAACCTGCACGATTGCGTATTTTGACTTATTTGGCCAAAACCGAGGATAACAATGTGAGCTTTAGTGAACTGAAAAAAGAACTGAATATCAGCTCCGGAAATCTTTCCGTTCAACTAAATAAGCTTAAGGATGCCGATTATATAAAAGTCGACAAGAGTTTCAAAGACAACCGACCGCTCACCTCGATAATCATTACGGCAGTCGGTTTAAGCGCTTTGAACGAGTACTTTGGAGAGATGGAAAAGATGATAAAGTCGTTCAGGAAATAAAAATCCGCCCGGATTCAAACTGAGATACCGGTGCTTTTAGTTGAGAAGTACCGGGCGATAGTTTCATTTATTCAACCTGTTGTGAGACATGAGTGGAAGACCAACGAGGGCTATATCTGTTTTGTTTTCAATCCGTACACAGATTGAAAAATAAAAGTAGTAGGAACTACCGGCAATTACCTTTGGCTGGTTCGATTTACAATAACTGCTCTGTCATTTTATGAAGCGTTTTTAAGGTTTGCCGCATATCTTCCAAACCTATTTTTTCAGCATTTTTATTCGCCCAGGGAACCTGAAGTTCGTTGAGAGCTTGATACGCCTTTTGCCCTTTTTCGGTGATCACGATTAGTTTTGCTCTTTTATGGTTGGGATTTTCCTGGAATCTCACCATGCCTTCTCGCGTCATGTCGTTGACGATTCTCTGCACCCCTTGTCGGGATTGACCCATAGACTCTGCAATTCTGGCCACGGTCACCGGTTCTGATGATATCGATAAAGCGCCCAGGACTTTCCACCTGGCACTGGTTAAGCCGGTGATTTTGACCAGGCGATCGCCACTGGCAACCAGCAGCCCGCTCAGTTTAAAAATTTCCAAGACAACTTCAGTATAAATGCTACCTTTTTCAGTATGTTGCATAATAATCTCCAATTTGTTTGACAACATGCTGTCGAATCGAATAGAGTTATATTCGACAGCATATTGTCAACTATATACAGATTTTCCTCTTTTGGAAAGCCACATCACAAGAGAATGCAAATGAAAACGAAAACTCAATTTAAGATCAAAGTAGCTTCGCGAGGCAAAATGGCGACAAAACACCTCCTCCGGACTGGTTTTAAAAATGTCCTGGGATACTGTGTTCTTTTGATTTTTCTTCAGGGAGTTACAACGATAGCAGTGGCTGAAGATCCGACAGGCAAATCTGTATATAAGGATTATTGCGCATCCTGCCATGAAGGTGGATTTAAGGGTTGGATTACCGGGGCTCCGGACGTGGATGCCCCTTCGGAATGGGAACTTTTCAGGAAAAAGGGCCTTGAGGCGATGGTCGAGAACACGATGAAAGGCACCGAACATATGGATCCGAAAGGAGGATGCGGAAGTTGTACGCGTGAGCAAATTGAAGCGGCTGTGAAACATATTGACTCCAAACTGAAAAAAGAAGAGGGACAATGACATTTAAAAATTCTGTTAGCGATTACGGTTCACTCTCACGGTTTCTGCACTGGACAATCGCACTGCTCGTTTTTATCATGTTTTCGACGGGTATCTCGTTAAACATCGTCACGACAGGTGTTAAAACAATACTATTGCAGGTTCATATCGGTTGCGGATTGCTCACCTTCGCAATCGTAATTCCGGGAATAGTCTGGAGTTTTATCGGTTCTAAGCCGGACCCTCCGTCAATGCTTAAATCGACACGACTGTTTACGTTCAAGGCAATCCATCTGGCTTTGTATCCCGGGATATTAATTCTTACGATCAGTGGCATCGGTATTCTGATAACCAGTGAACTGGGCTGGCCGTTGACCGATATCTCCCCGGATATGATTTCTCGCAATCTGCCGCCCGTTTCAGCGCATGGTGTGATGTTCAAGATACAATTTATACTGGTGATGCTCCACATTGGAGGCGTATTTAGCTACCAGCTTTTTAAAGAGGATGTTTTGCATCGGATGGGGATCAATTGGTTGAATCGAAAGAAGTAAACCGATGTTGCCTATCGAATCCGTAATGTCGGGATACCGGCTCGAACATCCGTCATCGGTTCGACGCAGTAGAAATATGGAAGTTGCGCAGCTCTGATTTCAGTTGGTATTCCCGGTTTAGTAGTGACGCTTTGGTTGCGGTGACGCGTCGGGGTGTCATTTCAAAATGCCCGGAAGGTAAAACTTCCGCATATTCAACATAAATCACTCAGGAGAAACCCTTATGAAATTGCTGACAGGAAAAACAGCGTTGATTACAGGCGCAAGTCGTGGAATTGGTGCTGCCACAGCCAGGCTTTTTGGAGCACAAGGCGCGGCCGTTGCCGTAAACTATGCAAGCAGTGAACAGGCTGCCAATGAAGTTGTGCAGGAGATCGTCGCTTCCGGCGGTAAAGCGACGGCTGTGAAGGCCGATGTTTCTGATCCGGTTCAAATAAGAGAAATGGTGATGAAAACAGCCGGTGAGTTGGGGGATATCGATATTCTGGTACTGAATGCCGGATTCAACTTCCCCACAGTACCGTTTCTCCAATATCAATGGGAAGATTTTGAAAAAAAGCTGAACAACGAAATGAGATCAGCCTTCTTTTGTTGTCAGGAGGTTCTTCCGAAAATGATTGAGAAAAAAGCGGGTTGCATTGTTGCAGTTTCCAGCGGACTATCCCGACAGCCAGGCCCCGGATTTGTTGCGCATAGCTCGGCAAAGTCGGCACTGGATGCATTTGCGAAATCGCTGGCGCTGGAGTTGGGACCAAATGGTATCCGAATCAACGTCGTGGCGCCCGGATTGACCGAGACCGATGCAACTGCACATATGCCTGCCGAGATCAAGCAGATGATGGCAGAACATTCGCCGTTAAGGCGAAACGCCCAACCGGAAGACATTGCCGGCGCCATATTGATGATGGCAAGTGATCAAGCACAATTTATCACAGGCACCTATCTCCCGGTAAGTGGCGGCGCACAAATGATCTAAGGCTGGTCAGTGCTCCTCCGCTGAAGGTATCATATCAACCGGAAACTGAACCGTTATCAATCCCGTTGATGAACATGGCAGGTGTTGTTGAGGAGCCCCTTTCAGGCAATACCGCAACAAGCACCTGCCAATTGCATTCCGATGAAGCCGGTTCTTATAGTGCAAAATGAGTTAGTTGCCGGTGGAACGGAGTTCAACGTGTTGAACCAAACACCTTTGCCACCCGTCTGAAGTATCCGGATAAGGTCAATCTGACCTGAGCTTCGGATGCTTATGCCTGTCACGGTTAGGCCGTCTTGCGTTTCGTTACCGCCTTTAACACTTCAAATCCATCCATAATGTTTTCTTTATTCAGCGAAGGACTTTTTGTGTCCCCTTAGCAGTACATTGCCGAATCCCTTGTTTCCAATAGCCATTCTCTTTTCATATCCGGGTTAGTCAACAATTCCATCTATATATAGGTCAAATGCCAATTACCTTCGATATTGACCTGATGGTCCATGAATTCGAAGGCAAAATCCGGTTCTTTATGCTTTGCAAATCGTTTTTGATTGTATTGATTTCAGTGTTCATCAGGTAAATCAAGGCAACCTGACTCCCGCCTGTGACAGATTTTTTCTGCCAATGTGAATATAGCATATTGAGTCTTCCAATCCATCATTTGATCGGTTTCGCAAGTATTAGATTAAAAATATGGATCTCTTTAATAATTCGCATATACAAAAATAAACCCTTAGCATACAATAATAAGAACGATTTCGAAATTTTTGGCTGCAGCTTTGTAATTGTCTATTGTTATTCAACCCTTTAAGACAAAAAAAGCTGATGCTTATACCACAAACAGTGTTCAACTCCCGATAGCAAAAAATCAAGAGAGAGGAGATTATGAGTCTTTTATTGAATAATTCGGAAGAGAGAAAGAAGATCTTAAAACACATGATTAAACAACTTCACGAAGGGGAAGCTCCTGAAGAAGTCAATAAAAGACTGGTTGCCCTGTTACGGCAAATACCCTATGGCGAGGTGGTAGAAGTTGAGCAGGAATTGATTGCGGAGGGAATGCCTGAGCAGGAGGTAATCAAACTGTGTGATGTGCATTCCAAAGCCCTGGAAGGGGCAATAGATCATAGTGAAGCTAAAACGGCACCGCCCGGTCATCCGGTGGATACATTTTTGAAGGAAAATGAAGCTTTGCTGGCTGTCATTGAACAAATCGATGAGGTCGCTGCTGAAACAAAAAGGATGGACGGGAGAGAATCAGTGAATGCTCAGGTAATGCTGTTAAAAGGTTACTTTAACCAACTGATGGATGTAGACAAACACTATGTTCGTAAAGAGAATCTGCTGTTCCCGTATCTTGAAAGGTACGGAATCACAGGCCCGCCAAAAGTGATGTGGGGAAAACATGATGAAACCAGGGAGCTTCTGAAAAACGCATTGGAGGCTCTAAACACCGAAGGTGATATTAACCAGGAAGAGTTCGTCCTGGTGATCGATTTGGCTCTGCAGCCAGCCTGTCAATCGATAAATGAGATGACATTCAAAGAAAGAGAAATTCTTTTTCCCATGACCCTGGATCGTTTGAATGACAATGATTGGTATGAAATTTATGAGCAAACGACCGAGATCGGATACTGTTTATTTGATCCTGATACAGAGTGGAAACCGGATGGAATTGAGATCAAAAAAGAGCCGCTTCAGGAACAGGGCCGAATACAACTGAACAGTGGAAGTTTTACAATAGAAGAGCTTACGGCTCTGTTGAACTCCCTTCCAATCGATATGACCTTTGTTGATAAGGAAGACAAAGTAAAATACTTTTCGCAAGGTGCTGAGCGAATCTTCCCAAGAAACCGTTCGATACTGAATCGGGATGTGCGACTGTGCCATCCGCCGTCCAGTGTCAATATTGTTGAACAGATCGTTTCTGATTTTAAAAGCGGCAAAGAAAGTCGGGCTCCGTTCTGGATAAATCTGCAAGGTGAATTCATTCATATCGAATATTTTGCCTTGCGAAACGAGAAGGGAGAATACCTGGGGACTCTGGAGGTTTCCCAAAACCTGACGGAAAAGCGGAAACTGGAAGGTCAACAGCGATTGTTATCCTATTCAAAAGAGGAATCAAATGACTGATCAAAAACCTGATATTCTTCCGGCAACCAAAGTTGGTCAACTATTGGAGTCTTACCCTGATCTGGAACCCGTATTGATCAAGCTGTCACCAGCATTTAAAAAACTCAAAAACCCTGTACTGCGGAAAACAGTAGCGAAGATTGCGACGTTGGCCCAGGCTGCACGGATCGGTAAAATACCGATCCGGGAATTAATTAATACACTCAGAGATTCAGCTGGCCTGGAGCAGATAGCCGTGGAAATTGACGATGCAGTGACAGATCCGAATCCGCCATCCTGGTTTAAGGTTGAAAAAGTGACTAAATCACTCGATGGAAGACCTATGCTGGATGCCGGTGAGTTTCCTTTATCAAAGGTGTTGGAAGACCTGGCGTCGATAAAACCGGGTGAATTATATAAGTTTATTGCTCCTTTTTTGCCTATTCCTTTGATTGAAAAGGTGAGCACAAAAGGGTACGACTGTTGGGTCGGTCAGGAGAACGTCGAGGATAAATGCATTGTCTATTTCACCCCGAAAAAGTGAGCTTGGGTAGTTTTCACTCATCGAAGATGAGCGGAAAAAACATCACTTTTTCAAAGGTATAGTTTCTCTCAGACCATCGAGTTCCCGATGACAAGTCTGTGTTTTAAAAGTTAAGGACCTTGCACTTCACTTGTATTATTTATACCTTGCATTCGATTTTTCGGCACTTTTTAAACCCCGTAACAAATACAATACTAACTTCGAATCGCCTTTTGCGACAAGACTGTGAGGCAAGTGCGCCTCCATGTGAATCCAGCCGCCTGATTTAAAATTGAAGGTTCTGTCGGGAACTGTAAATTCAAACTCCCCGCTGATTACATGCGCTATAGCAGGGACTGCTGCCGTATGTTCCGTCATTTCTTCACCATCAGCAAATCCGAATACAACAACTCTTACATGTGGTTGACTTATTATTGAATGACTTGTAATACCTTTTTTCGGGATCTCAATATCGTCTGCAATTTGATCAAAATGTAAATATTCCATAATTTATACAGAGAGTTATAAAAGTAATCCACTTATTATCGATCGGGTAAATATTAATGATATGAATTCAATAAGCAGAAGTCCACTTTATAAAGATTGAAATGACGATTTCCTGACCGCTATTTCCGAAGAGCGTGCAACCCTTGATTGGATACTTGTCAATGTAATCTTCGCTCCCTACATTCGTGCCATGGTCAAGATCTCATCTTTACCAAGATCTTGAGAAGCTTTTTGGAAGTCTTTAAACAGCCTGAACCTTGAATTCAAGTCGGATGAGAAATCGTGGATTGTCAAACTTGGTGATAGCCTGTCAATTCGACCAGAAGAAGAAATTGACCCGATATAGATTTATCTATTGACTTAAGGAA
>JANQGX010000025.1 GCA_028282885.1 SAR324 cluster bacterium | reverse complement strand
TGGATTGTCAAACTTGGTGATAGCCTGTCAATTCGACCAGAAGAAGAAATTGACCCGATATAGATTTATCTATTGACTTAAGGAAGGCTCATATGTGTTGGGTTAATAGTTATCCCTGCATTCAACGTTCAAGCCTACATTGGACCGGGTGCGGGATTTGCTCTGGCATCTTCGTTTTTTTTCTCATCCAAGTGATCAATCAGGTTTCCGAGCGATGTCTATTTCCAGGGACATCATCGGGCTGTCTGCAGGTGTGCTCAACACATGGGTAAAACCGGCTTTAGACATGGCGGTGGATATTTCACCCCGGTCGAACATTCTGTCCTGGCCCACGAGTGAATATGCCAGGTTTTGGATGATGAATCCGGCTGGGCGGGTTCGCTCGTGTGTGACCCCTTCAGCCAGGCTGACAAAGAGGCCGCCCGGATTCATCGACTGATAAACGGTTTTGAACAAAGGATCCAGATTCCCTCGAACAAAGGTGAGGGTTGCACTGGCCCAAACAAGGTCATATCCGCTTCCCAGCTCGTCCTGCGTGTAGTCGCCGCCGATGGTGGAGATTCGGTTTTCGAATCCGTAGCTGGTGATAAACTCCTGGGCCATCCGGACAACGGGAGGTTGGTCAAATATCACCCCGGTCATGGATGGATGAGCTTCGATCATGGCAATACAGAACAACCCGTGTCCACCTCCCAGGTCCAGCATTTTTTTCATAGAAGAAAACTCCGGACGTGCCGACATAAATCGAGTCATTTTCTGGACACAACCTCCCAACTGGTAATTTGCCATGGTCCGGGCAAATCGGCTCCACAGATCAGCGGCCCCCAGATCCGGTTCGGACGCAGGAGGTCCCTGTCTCACCCATTTGCACATATCTGTTATGGCTGAATTTGTAATCTGATGATGGATCAGAATCATCTCCCCCACATAGGCCGGGCTCTGCCGGGTGAGGCAATGTTGGGTATCAGGGGTGTTTTGATACAGGCCGTTTTCCTTATGGATCAGACCGGCTGCAACAAGCCCGTCCAGAATCAAAGCCGTGTTTTCCGGGTGAGTTTCCAGTTGTTCGGCAACCTTCCGGCTTGAACTCGGGGAGGACAGGCAGTCGAAGAGATTCAGCTCAATGGCGGACAGTAGAAGATAGGATTTTGCATGCCCGTTCATCATATCGTATACGGGGGTGTTTTGTATGTTGATTTCCGGTATGGAGGTCATGATATCTCTTTTGATTTAAAGGTTAAATGCGAATAGACCTGATTCGGAAATTTCGACCGCTTTTTGAACAGGACTGTTCATTCCCGGTTATAATCAATATCCGCTGACTCATTGCAGAACATGGCATTAAGGTGATTCGTCTCGGTTAGGTACCAGCTCAATTCCGCACATAATAAAAAGGGGACAGACGTGATTAGAGCGTAAAGGAGTCAAAAGCGCATAAAGAATCTGTCCCCCGTGTATTACAACTTCCCACACCGTAATCCGCGGTTCCTGTCAGAAACGATAGGTCCCTTTGACACCTATTTCCCTGGGCTCGCTGTACCCGGTGTAAAAGCCGTCCCAGAATCCTTCCGAATTGTATTCAGTATCGGTGACGTTTTTACCATACAGATAAACATCCCAGTTTTCTCTTTCATATCCGACTTTGGCATTGACTAGTTGATAGGCATCCCTTGCATATTCATTGCGTTTGTCGAAATAGATTCTGCCACACGAAATCAGGTCGCCCCGCACATATATTCCGCCGGGAGACCTGTAATAGGCGCCGACATTGTAAGTATATTCGGGAGCATATGGGCTTCGATTGCCTTCATAGTCGCCCACTGCATCGCTGAATTCGTCGAAACGGATATCCACAGTCCCGTAGCTGGCTTCAATACCCAGGCTGTCGGTCAACGTGGCTGCCAATTCCAGCTCTACCCCTGTTCCACTTGCTTTTGCGGCATTGGTCACATACGCTTCGGACGGGCTGATGGCCTGACTGATCTGCATGTCCTCAATCTGCAGATAAAAGAAGGTACCGTTGAGGGAAAGGTGTTGGTCCATCAACAAGCTTTTAAACCCAACTTCATGTGACATCAGTATCTCTTCGTCATAGGTTTCATATTCGGGATCCATGGCATAAGGGTTGAATCCGCCTGAACGATATCCCTTGGTTGTGCTGGCATAAGTCATGAACCCCGGTGCGATGTCATAGTCCACCGAAATCTTCGGGGAAACCTCATCCCAGGAACCATCGAAGCTGGTGTTTGCGACCATATTTTCAAAGTCCGCCTTCTGTTCCTCATAACGGAGACCGCCTGTCACACGGACTTTTTCTGTAAGGGGGAGAGTGGCCTGTCCGAAAATCGCATTTGCAGTACCGCTATATTCATATTTTGTCGTACTGACCATCTGTGGAACCATGGATTCCCCTTCCGTATGAAATTTGTTTTTGTTCTGATCGAAATAGATACCAAGCAGCCATTTTAATTCTTCGGCCGATGAAGCAAGGCGAAACTCCTGGGAGGTGAGGCTGAATTCCCTGTCGTTGTCGAAATGCATGAGCTTCACCGGATTGAAATCCCAATCGCCGTAGACAGATTCTTTAAACACCCAGTTAGCGGTCACGGAGGTCAGAGACAAGGTATCCGAAATCTGGTATTCGATTTTCATTGACTGTGCATCCGAACTGGATTTGTTATAACCCGGTTCATCAGGAGAGATCTTTCGGTCTTCAGGCGCGGGTAATTCAAAAGCGGCAGCTCCCATTTCCGTCAGATTTACATTGTTGGTACCATCATCATACTGGGTCCGGGACGCGATTAAAGTGATATCGAGTCTGTCTGTCGGCGTCCAGCGGAGTTGCAGCTTCCCATACCAGTGCTTTTTATCATTTGCCGGTTCTCCGGTTTGTGTGTTTTCGATATATCCGTCTTTCTCGTATGATTTACCTGCCAGGCTGAAGTATAAAGTATCCTTTTGGATCGGGCTGCTCAGACTGAAGGTGAACTGCTTTTTATTGTCTTCACCAACATCGGCCGAAACTATTCCGCGAAATTCGTTGTCCGGTTGCCGGGTGATGATATTGATAGCCCCGGCCTCGGTGTTTTTCCCATACAATGTGCCCTGGGGACCCCGGAGCACCTCAACCCGTTCAATATTCAGCAGCGAATCGTCATATCCGGCGGGAACAAGAACCGGCACGCCGTCAATATAAAGTCCGGTGGTAACTGTCAGCGTTTCCACAGTAGCATGAATCCCGCGCATGGATGGTGAATAAAAAGCCGACACGCCATTATCTACCAGGATCAGGTTGGGAACGAAGTCTGCGATATGTACTGTCGATTCAATTCCCTGATCCTCGATGCCCTGGTAATCAAGCACCGTGATGCCCATTGGCACCTCACGGGCGTTTTCCTCTGCCTTCTGGGCAGTCACGGTAATGGTCTCGAATTGTAACATGTTGCTTTTTGATTTTTTGGTTTCCTCTTCAGCCAGAATCTCCAGTCCGGGAAAGAGCAGGCACACTGCTATTAACAGCCCGGTAATCCGGCTTATAAGCGTTCTCATGTTATCTCCTTCTTATAGCTGATTAGTGATTAGACACAAAAGTCTGTATGCAGGTTTGGAACAGATCCGTCGGTACACGATGGTGCAGCTGCGAATCGTTAATAAGGATAACGAAAGAAGGAAAAAGAGACCGGTACAATCGTCCGGATTTTGTTCAAAATCATCCGGATTTTATACACAATCGTCCGCCGGTCTACAAAGGTTGGTTTTGGCAGTATTGTTGTGGAGGGGAGCCAAAGTACTTCTTAAAGGCCCGGGAAAAATAGTTGGAGCTGGAATATCCAACTGCAAACGCAGCTTCCGTCACGTTCATCATCCCTTCCAGCAAATAGGTTTTTGCAGTCTCAAGGCGATGGCTCTGAAGATAATCGAACGGTGTGACACCGTAGACTTTTAAAAAGCAGTCATGAAGCTTGGTGCGGCACATTCCAACCGATCTTGAGAGTTGATCCAGGTTGGGGGCATTCTCAAGTTCTTTGGTCAACAGCACAGCAGCGTGATAAATCCGATCCAGATCCACTTTTTTTAACGAATCCGCTGCCCGCCTGCTGTCCTGTGATCCCAGTTGATCGAACTTATAGGTCATCAGTTCCATTACCTTGCCCTCCAGGTATAAATCCCGGGTCAGCCCCTGATAGGGACATCTTATGACCTGCAGGAGGGTCTCCTTCATTGATGGAGTAATTTTGTCTTTATGCTGGGTAAGTAAATCCGGTGGATTCCGCAGTGGCGGTGGAAGCTTGTGTTCGTATCGATCTGCAATCTCTGAAATCAGTTCATGGTTGAAATAAAGTGCTACCAACAGGCAGTTGCCGGGACCGATCGTATGGGATAGCCCGGATAAGCGGTTGGACCAGTTGAAAACAGTCTCACCCGGATTCAACGTCGATGTGTGTCTGAATCCATCGGTTTTATCCTCCGTCTGGCCGGAGAGGCAAAATCCTATGCCCATAGGTTCGAATGGCGGCTCATATCTCAGGCTGACCGGTGCGTTAAATTCGCTCCTGGTGATCGACATACCAATTCCAGAGGTCGTCTTAATGGATCTGAAAACGGCGTTTCCCGCAGTTGTCTCAAGTTTCAGCTCACTTTGAACGGTAGTATCTGATTGAATAAGTTGTGCCAATTGTTTTACCAGGATTGCAAAGTTACGGTATCAATAGTAAACCTCCCGGACCCGGCAAAGAATCTGCTTTGAAACCACAATTCCTGATTACTGGCCGCCTGTCGGTTGTTGATCCAACTCTGGCATCCTATCCTGTAAAGCATTGATAGAAAACGGTAGCCAGAATTATTCGATTGAAAATTACCTATATACGAAAATATATTTTTCTATATAAAGAATTACTATGCATCCAGGTGCTACGTCAAGCTTTCGATACCGGGATATCAACACCCCGGAAACATGGTCCTGTCAGTAGGTCAAAATGTTAGTCAATCTATTGAATTTTAAAATTATTTGTCATGATCAGCAATCTGTCATAAATGGTGTAGCAACGATTTCCCACCTTGTTTTTCCTGCCTGGTTGTGGTTGAGGAAACAATATTGCCAGGTAACAGTTCAAGACGTTTTATCCTCGAAATCATATCAATCGGGATTAAGAAAAGAAGTGAATTCAGGCACTTTTCAGCAGTTAATCCCCTGTGTAGTTCAGATTTTTATGGTAGTTAGCTGTGAATTGAATTCGCTGATTTTGGGATGTGGTTTGTTCTTAGTATCCGGAGCAACCTCATTGTTATTTTAAGTCCGGTATTGAAGTTTGCCTGACCGGTTCGTGAATGACCGTGGGCTTGATGGGAAGGATCGTCTCATAATAGACACTTGCCCTTTCTTTTGAAAAATAGTCAATCGTTATCAGCGACACGCTGAACAACATCAGGGCAATTGCGATGGCGTGCATATGCCGGTTCCCGGTAAACCAGATAAAGCCCATTGCCAGGACTAAACAGACTGTCGTTAGAACCTGGGCGAATGTGTACATCCACTGAAATCCCTCTACGCGCTCCTTTTCCGCTTGAACAAATGCCATCGGATCCTGGCGATAGCTTTGTTGATACTCAGCTGGTTAGATATCATCATAGATGCTCCTGTGGCAGCCAACAACAGGGCAAAAACCAATAGGGGAATAACAAAAGCTTTGGCATTAGGTGTGGTTCCCAGTTTCCAGAACAGAAACGTACAGCATAATGTCGCAACGCCAGAAATGGCGATGATCAAACCTTCAAAAATCTCTCCTCTTGTCCAGTTAAGCGTATGGTTGATCAATTCCATGGTTAATCTCCTTAATAGGTCACACCTGTAAATTCTTCGGATAATTCCCAAAGCTTGCGTGCTGTCTGTGCATCGTGAGATCGTTTGTTCGATTTTACTTTTACGGGATGGCCGCGCATTTCAAAAAATTTAGAAGGACCATAATAATCACCCGACTCGGCATTTGGATCGATGGCAGCTCTCAAGGTTGGCAGGGTTCCTAATTCCGTCCGTTGCGCAAAAAACCGATTCAAAAACAATATAATTCCCGAATGACGCTGGAGTTCCGAGGAAGTCCAACCCGGATGTGACACTGTTATCATCGGAGCGCTTGTATCGTTTTTATATTTTCGCGCCAATTCATACGTGAAATAGAGATTCGCTATTTTGCTATCTGCATAGGCCTGGGATGTTCTATATTTGCGTTTTTCCCAATTGAAATCTGTAAAATCAATGTTTCCGGTTCTATGTGTTAAACTTGATGTGACGACCAGTCGTGATCCCTTTGTCTTTCTCAACACAGGCATCAAATGTCCTGTTAAGGCAAAGTGTCCGAGGTGGTTGGTTCCAATCTGAATCTCAAAACCATCCTCGGTTTTTGAGTAGGGACACATCATGACACCGGCATTGTTGATCAGTATGTCTGTCCAGCCGGTCATAATCCTTGGTAAACTCTTCTGAAAAACGTTTAACGGATGAAAGACTGGAAAGGTCTAGTTCCCGTACTGACAAATCACTATTTGATGTCTCCTTACGGATTTCCTTAACAACATCCTCTCCTTTCTGCACATTGCGAACGGCCATGACAACCGTCGCATTTTTCCCGGCCATAATCCGAGCTGCCTCCTTCCCTAATCCACTTGTGGCACCGGTGATAATAACAATTCTTCCCTTTTGATCAGGGATGTTAGAGGTATTCCAATTTGACTTCGCCATCATTTCTCCTTTTATGTCTACCAAATACCTGTTTTTCAAGTCTCATTTAATGAAAACCATTCAATGGCGATCTTCTGAACAATACGGGTTACCATCGAATCAACATAACTTTATCTTAGATAGAATATATGAAAAAAGGGTATACAAATCCCGGAAGTTTTTAACCATATTACAGATTGCAGCAACATCCTTGATATTTAATGAGAAAATGATCGTATTTCTATAAGTTCTGCAAGGCTTTGAAGTAAACCTCAGCGCGCTCGGTTCACAGTAAGTCCATTACAAGAAGTAACGGCTCCATAACAATCAGACCCGCACCGATACCTTGAAATGCAGGACGCTTCTTAAATTTTGCGATTAGGAATAGGAATATCCCCGCAGCTATTCCTGTTAACTTAACCTGGTCGCCGTCACGATGTCTGAAAGTTGACTATTCCTGATTATCCCGGATTTGGAGCAAAAGGGCCACATTTGCTGAAAAGAGAAAACTAGAGCACTATTCCGTATAATGCATCATCTTCCGCGTTATTTCCGCAGCGATCATGGTATAGTCTTTTTCTATGAATTTGTGTAAAAGCCAACCAGTCCCGCAGTTCCATCTTCTTCCAATTGATTTGATACTTGGTGTTAAAATGAGTAACCAAGTGTCAGAACCACATCAATCGTTTGGCTGTCGAAGAAATCGATATTTGAATCAATCCTTTCACCGCTAATGCTCATATTGGTATGTAACGATTGAATGTCAAACAGGTTGGGAATTCGTGCTCTAACCCCCAGGCCGACACCGGTTTCATTTCGCGTTTCATCATACAAGGGGTGTATATCCTTATATAATGCATTGCTGGCTGAAGCTTGCAACATGAGAACAAAGGTCCTGCTAAACCGTATATAGTGAAGGTTTAATTCGGCTTTGTCGTAGCTGTTAGCTCCTCCTTCCAGGTCAGCTTTTTCCACTTTCAGACCGGGGATGATTCGATTGGTCTGGTTAATACTGAAAGCATAACTGAGTTGCACGTTATTTACGGTACCCTCTCTTTCGAGATCCGGTAGCAACTTGCCAATTTCGTCGTTTTCCAGCCGTATATTTTTGTTTAGGAGGGAGATATCAAAAGCTGTGGTTCCCACTCGCGCCAATTTCAGTTTTATCGAGAGTTCGTTTAAGTCTGTTTTTTCACGCGTCACATCCGTTTCGTAGGGATTTTCCCACTCTTCAGTTCCTGCACTTATTGCAATTATGGCAGTCAGATTGCCTAATTGACTGAAGGGCTGGATGACACCGGCACCCACTTCATAGTTCTCGCCATCAGTAGGGGTTCCGAAGTAGAGTTGGGTTTTGGACTCGGTCAATATGTATCGTAAGTCCAGCAAAGGGAAGAGAGTCGTATAATTGGCAGCTTCGCCTTCTTTGCCGTAATCGCTGATTTTGTCACTACCATAGGTGCTGGTTGTTGAGGTCGTATTTTCAAACAATACCCCTAAGTCGACAGTTGCCTTAAAAACATTCTTATTGGTTTGCATGTCCGGTTTTTGCTCCTGTGCGGTTACCACTCCCGAGATAAGGCAAAACAGTGCCAGGATGCTAATGAATGATTTCAGTTTCATGATTCCCTTTATGTGTTCACTTTAAGTTGTATCATTAGATGCAACAGTTTGGTCCGGATCAACTTTGTAAACGCTCGGAAGTCGATCCGGTCTCCTACTGATCGATGAATTTCTTGATCAGTGGTCTTATGAATTTTAGGCCGGAAACTGGGCATTGGCCCCTGCACCGATATCAAAAACATCACCGGAAATCATTGCTGATCCTTCACTACAAAGATACGCTGCAGCTTCACCGACGTGTTCAGCTCCAAAGAATCCAACCGGAAGGATATGGCGGCCTTTTGCTGCCTGGTTAAACTGTTCAAAGGTCAATTTTCGACCCGGGGCCAGTCTTGATAAAATGTAGTCATTATCAAGCAGTTTGGTATGCACCAATGTTGGGCATAAGGCGTTGCAAGTGACATTGAATTTCCCCAGTGCCATGGCTGTGCTTTTTGTCAATCCGATAACACCCCATTTGGTTGCCGAGTAGATGGGGAAATTCGGGCTGCCCGTTCTTCCGGTAACAGAGGACATCATGACGATTCGGCCGGCTTTTTGTGATTTCAAGATCGGAGTGGCGGCCTGAACTGTTTTAATCACTCCTTTGAGGTTAATATCAATAATTAATGAAAGTTCCGCTTCCGAAAAAGCTTCCATGGGGCCTATTTGTGTAATTCCGGCATTGGCGACAACGAAATCCAAGCGTCCAAACTCGGAAACGGCTCGTTTCATGGCGGCTGCCTGTGCATTGCCATCACGGACATCTCCTTTTATTGCGATGCATTTGACACCCAAAGATTCAATCTTCTTTTTGGCATCTGCCAAATCCTTCGCAGTAGCCAAAGGATAAGGGACCTCTTTGATCTGCCCCGCTATATCAAAAAGAACGATATTCGCCCCTCTCCCGGCCAACGATTCAGCACAGGCATAACCGATACCTCTTGCAGCACCGGTTACAAAGGCACTGCGTCCGACGAATTCCTTATCCTGTGTCCCTTTGTGTGACCCGGCAAATGCGTTGGGAATAATTCCGGTGGTAAGTCCTGCACCGACCGCTGCTGCTGCCGTGCCAACCATGAATTTCCGGCGTCCTTCATCCAATGGGTTTTCACCCTTGTTTGATTTTTCAGTTGTCATGTGATTGCTCCTTTTGAATTGTGTTGGTTATGAAAGATGCTTCTTGAGAAAAGCTTCGATTCTATCGACGGCGGGATCGACATATTCTGGTTTCCAATATAAATCAAAATGGTTGGCTCCTTTCACAATCACTCGCTCTTTAGGGCCGTTGACCTGTTGATAAAACCTTTCCGCACCGTCTTTAGAGGCGGCTTTATCTCCATAGATCACGATTGTCGGGATCCCTTCATAGAGATGAGTGAAGTTATAAATGGACCAGGTAATCAGATGCTCAGCGGTCATGGTATTGAACCCGTTTTTCCAGGTTGGCGTGTTGCCAGGTTTGCCGGGTAAATAATAATTGGCCATTCCTTTGGCAATCTCGGTTGGAGCGGCATCGATCTCTTTTTGAGTTTCGGGAACAACTTTTATCAAAACAGGTTTACCGGTTTCATGATATTGCTGCCTGCCCTTTGCCGCCAGGGCAAGCATTGTTTTTCTTAACGCTGCCGAACTGCCACGAGCGTTTTTAAGAAAGGTCTCGGCACCATCCAGGTAAGGGCTGACAACTGCCAAGGCTTTGACACGGGCATCCATGACAGTTGCCAGGGCGGCAAATCCGGAACCCATGCAGATGCCTGAACTAAAGATGTTTTTGCTGTCAACCATATCCAGTGTCAGAAGAAAGCTCACGGCGTTCTTGGCATCGTCTGCAAATCGATACGGATCCAAATACATGGGGATACCCTCGCTTTCTCCCCAACCGCGCGGATCAAATGCCAGGGTGACAAAGCCTTTTTTGCTCAATTTCTCAGCATAAACCCCAATCGTCTGTTCCTTTACCCCAGTGGCCGGCGGAGTGAAGACAATAGCGGGATATTTATTTCCCTTCTGATAGTCGGTTGGCAGATACAAATGAGCGATAACTTTATCCCCATCACTCACGTAAGATACAAGGTTCTTTCCGGGATTCAGGTCTCTGGCCGTTGCTACTGAAAAGGCGCTTAAAATCAAACCGATAACAATAAACATTTTCAATGTTTTCATATGTTTGCTCCTTAAATTCGGTTGTAGATGACGATCATTTTTGATTCGAAAAAAGTAAACGAAATTGCACTTTGAAACAATCAGATCATAGGCACCTCCGGATGCTATAATGTGAGTCAGGGTCTGGTATTAAACAAGTTATGGTTGTGCTATTGCGATCCTTTCTCCGGCTATTGCAAAATGGCAATGGCCTTCCATCCCCTTTCCTGAAAAAACTTGGTTGTTGCCTTACCAATGCCGCTGCCGGAACCGGTTATTGAAATAGTTTTTTGCATCGCTTCTCAAGGGAATCTGTTTTGAAGTTTATTTAACGGGGATCCAGACGGCATGATCCACCGGACCCAGCAATTGAAGTTGTTCAGCCAGCAATAGTCCTTCCCGGGATTTAAACGGATGACTGTCGTTGTTCCATATAACGACAACCGACAGATCCCCATCGTACAAAGCATGATGCGCCATAAAGGTTTCCTCTGCGTTTGTTGATTGACCTATTTCGCTGATTTTCTCCTTCAAAGTCGGGATTGCTTCTTTAATAGCATCTGCTGACGAACGAACACGTATGAGTTCAACCCATTTCATTGTTTTCCTCCTGTTTATTGTTTATATCGCAAATCCCGGACCAAAGTGTATCTCACTATATTTATTGAATAAGCCGGAAACTAATTGATACCTTTGCGCAATATATTGCTTTCTTCGGCGCACTATGTTACGTTAACGCAAAATATTGCGCCAAAGGAGAATCAGATGGGGACGAAACAGGGTGATTTTTTCAAAGAAGTGACACTGCGGATCTGTGGGGATCTGGATATTAATAAAGCACTTCAAAATACATTTGACTATCTTGACCGGATATTACCGGTTGATGCCATAGGACTGGTACACACAGATGTAAAGCAAATGACCATGTTTCCCGTTGCGTCAGTGCAACGGGAAGGTATCGACTTTTTTGACTATAAGAGCGACGTTCAAGCCGCGGCGATCCCTTTATATAACGGATACGAAAGAGATCGGGATGCACTGGAAACAGAAATGGGATCGGTTTTAATACTGAATCGCCCGGAATCCTGGCGAAAAGAGATGCTTGATCGATTCCCTAATTTGATTAAGTGTTCCAGCTTAAATCTTCAGCTTAAAATCCGTGGGGAGAGGATCGGGGTATTTCTGATTGCCGCTAGAGGGCATGATCGATATACGGATGCCGATGCGGCACTATTGGCAACCATTAAAGAACCCGTTGCTGTTGCACTGAGCAATGTGCGCCGTTACCGGGATTTGGAAAAATTGAAAAATTTGCTGGCTGAAGACAACAAGGCCTTGTCAGCCGATATAAAGCGGGCTGTTGGTGTGGAAGTTGTTGGGGCGGATTTTGGATTGAAAGATGTTATGCAACAAGCCCGACAAATCGCACAGTCCAATAGTCCGGCCTTGCTTCTGGGTGAAACAGGAACGGGAAAAGAGGTTATCGCAAATTCGATTCACTTGACCTCTCCGCGCCGTAAAAGACCCATGATATCAATGCAGTGTGGTGCGATTCCGGTTTCACTGCTCGATAGTGAACTGTTCGGACATGAGAAAGGCGCATTTACGGGCGCTACAGAACGCAAACGTGGAAGATTCGAAAGAGCTGATGGCGGAACCCTTTTTCTTGATGAGATAGGAGAGCTGAGTCAGGAAGCCCAGGTTAAACTTTTGCGGGTGTTGCAGGAGAAAAAATTTGAACGGATCGGAGGAGCACAGACAATAGAAGTGGATGTCAGGGTGATTGCAGCCACTCATCGCGATCTGGAGGCTATGGTTCGGGAGGGCAAATTTCGAGAGGATCTTTGGTATCGCCTCAATGTTTTACCGATTCGCATCCCTCCACTTCGTCTAAGGAGAGAGGATATTCCATCTTTGTTGCAGTACTTTATTGAGAAAAAAGCCAAGGAAATGAACCTGGGTAAAATCCCCGGAATCGAAAGCGCTTCCATAAATCGATTAAAACAATATGATTGGCCGGGCAATGTAAGAGAGTTACAAAATATTGTGGAACGTGCTTTGATTCTATCAAGAGGTGATTATCTCGGCTTTCCTGAGTTAAACAACAAAAACGTTCCAACAAAAAACCAACCATCAGATTACCCGAGCGGTTCCTTAATAACCATGGATCAAGCGACGGCAAATCATATTAATTTCGTTTTGGAGAACACCGGGGGCCAAATTGCCGGAAAAGGCGGTGCGGCAGGAATCCTGAATATGAATCCAAGTACCCTCAGATTCAGAATGAAACAGCTTGGTATACGGTATAAATAGGACTGATTTTCCAATTGATCCAACTAAAATAGCATCAAAGTGTATTTACCGGCTGGTTATAAATGCTTCCTAAATAAATCAGGTTCCCGAAAGTTGAAGAATCAATTCCGATTTTTGTCTGTTTAATCGACTCATGGATACGGCCGGGTTTTCACAGAGTCTTCGATATTTCGTCTTAAAAAGCATGCAGGCCAGTTAGCCGTGTCCAAAAAAAGCAAAAAGAGAATCTCCGGGAGCTTCATCAGGCTCATAGCTACAAAGCTCATGGTGATGGTGCTCTCACTGGTCTCTATTAACCCGGCCATCACTCGTGATAGTCCAAACCGTCGTTTTGCCTGCCCGAACTTGCCCTCTATCTTATTCCGCTCTCGTTCATTCGGACAGTTCTGGCGTCCCTGCTCTTTTCAAAGGGAAGTTTTTTGCATATTTTTCTTCAATCTCCTCCCAAGGAACAATGGGGGCCAGCTTAATCCAGCGGTTGTCCGGATTCAATTGCCCTTCAAAGGGCAACAAAAAAGAAATCTGACCTCCATTTTTCTCGTACCTTTTTTTTCAAGTGCAAGGTTTTTGAGAGAAAATCCTTAAAAATCATGTGCTTTTATACCACTCTTAACCGGATCGTCACTGTTTTTATGTGCTAATTTGCTATTGCCAGGAGATCCCGGTTATCTGCTATTCCAGTAATTCGACCTGAAATTATCTCATCCGGTATAACGGGAGACTAAACAGATCCACATTTTTGAGAACAAGCCACTCTATCACCACTGCAAAAATAGCTCCGGCAAAACAGCGTTGTGCCGATGAGATCATTTACCCTCATCAGTATTCCTAAGTATCCTTTGAAGGGTTTATGCAAATTATGCATTACCTGGTTTGATTGTAACTACCTGTTTTGAGTTTTAAAGGTCCTTGAAGGTACTGTGGTTTTGATTTTGATGATATTTTAATTTATTGTAATAAAAGCAAATTTTTGGGGATCTGAATCATTGGTCACACGCAAAAAATTTCACTTGACAGAGAAAAACTGGTTTCATATAGATTAATTGTTGCATAATTTGCATTTAAATTTTTCAAAATGATCCTCCTATTTTGTGAATATACCAAAATAGCAGATGAAAAAAGAAAGGGCTGATTTGAGATCGAATGATTGATGCAAAATTTGCAACAACTGCGTCATAGTCAAATTCTTGTTTTTATGGCAAGGATCGAAAATACAGACGATCGTTTGTATCTATTCTTTAAGTAGATTTCTTCAAAGGAGAAGCGTTATGTTTAGAAAAAGAGTTGTTTTCTTCATAATTCCCGCCTTGCTTTTATTGGTTAGTAGCGCTTCGGCAAAGGTACTGAAATTTGCCCATGTTTATGAGCCGCAAACACCATACAACCAGGCAGCAATTTGGGTTGGAAAAGAGTTGAAAAAACGTTCGAACGGGCGGTTTGAGGTTAGGGTGTTTCCCAGTTCCCAGTTGGGTAATGAAGAGACAATTACCGAAGGATTGCTGATGGGCAGTATTGAAATGGCATTTACCGGCCCAACATTTCTTGGCCAATTCCATCCTCCGATATCGATCTCCGAAGCCCCTTTTATTTGGCGCGATTATGACCACTGGAAACTATACCAGGACAGCGACGTTTTTAAGGAAGTTGCCAACGGATACTTCGTCAAAACAGGAAACAAGGTTTTGTCCATCATCTATTTTGGTGTTCGTCAAGTGACTGCCAATCAGCCGATCAGGACCCCCGGGGATATGAAAGGAATGAAGATCCGGGTGGCCAATGCAACGTTGTGGAAGATATTTCCGGAGGCAATCGGTGCGAATCCGACGCCGATTTCGTTTGCGGAGGTTTATTTGGCATTACAGCAAGGTGTGGTAGCCGGTCAGGAGAACCCGATTACGATTATTGAATCCAATAAGTTTTATGAAGTCCAAAAGACGGTAAATCTCACCGGGCATATCACCTGTTCAATTGTGGGGGTGGTAGGCGCTCCCTTGTGGCGAAGCTTGTCCGAAAGCGACAGACGGTTGTTCGATGATGTCTTCAAGGCCGCCTCTGCCAAATACAGCGATATTGTCTATAATCATGAACAGAAGTTGTTTTCTGACTATCGCAAATCCGGAAAGATGCAGGTTATTTCGGTTGATCGCAAGCCATTTGCCGAAAAGGTGATTCCGTCTGTTGAGCGCATCTGGGGCACCGATCTGGTTAAAAAGGTGCGCGCACTTGGCAGGTAGCGTGATAAGGCATGAACCGTAGTTTTCATCCAATAAAAAACAATGACAAAATCGGATAAACAGCAGGGCTCGGACCGGGCCGTCGAAGGGGTGCAAATTCCGGAGAATCCGGATCATGAAAATGATTTAAAGTCGATCAAACCGGAAGGCTGGCTGTTGGTGCTTGTGTTTCTGGCCTTGGGTCTGGTGGTTTTTGCACAATTCTTTTTTCGCTATGCACTGAATAGTCCTATCGGCTGGAGTGAAGAAGTGGCCCGCTATCTTCTGATTTTCGTCACCTTTATTGGGACTGTGGTAGCCATCCAAAGGAACTCCCACATTTTCGTTGAATACTTTTATCGATTTGTGCCGAAACCGATAGGAAGGGTCATGACCACTATAATCGATCTGGTCAGGATCTGCTTTTTTATCTGGTTGTGTTGGCAGACCAAATTTCTGGCAGGGTTGGCGATGCAGAATATGAGTAGCATCCCCCTGCCAAAATCCATCATCTACTGGGTGGTTTTCGGATGTTCGGCAGCGGCTGCCTTTCGGTCTACCATAGTTGCCTGGCATCACATTCGCAACCCGGACAGCAGCAGGCTGGTGCAGGTTAGAATAGAAGCCGAATTAACGGAGGACGTGTCATGATCAAGCTGTTTACACTGATGGGATTTATGATGGTTACCGGTTTTCCCATTGCCATTTGTCTTGCGCTTGCTTCTCTCATCTATCTGGCATCTTCCGATATGGCTCCGGTAGTTCAAGGTGCATATCGAATGATATCGGGGATCGACAGTTTTCCACTGCTTGCGGTGCCCTTTTTTATCTACGCCGGGGCGTTGATGAACGAAGGCGGGATAACCAGTCGGATTTTTGAATTTGCCAAAGCTTGTGTGGGCTGGCTTCGTGGAGGGCTCGGTCATGTCAACGTGGGTGCTTCGGTGATATTTGCCGGTATGTCCGGAGCAGCTCTGGCCGATGCAGGCGGTTTGGGGACTATTGAAATCAAGGCAATGCGCGATGCCGGTTATGAGGATGATTTCTCTATTGGCATCACCGCTGCCAGTTCGACGATTGGTCCGCTCATTCCCCCTTCCCTGGCTATGGTTATTTATGGGGTTGTAGCGTCCGCCTCCATCGGCAAGTTATTTGCAGCCGGGTTTATTCCGGGAATCGTAACTGCGTTGGCGCTTTCAGCCATGATTGCATATTTTGCACACAAACGCGGCTACAAAAGGGATGCCCGCTTCGGTATTCGGTATCTTTGGAACAGCTTCAGACGGGCATTCCTTTCGCTGATGGCCCCGGTTATCATTGTCGGCGGTATCCTGGGTGGGATTTACACACCTACGGAAGCGGCAATAGCGGCCAGCGCCTATGCGTTTATTTTGGGAAGCTGTGTATACAGAACCCTGACCTGGAGGCGGTTTATCCGCATCAGCCTGGAAACGGCAGAGACGACTGCCGTTATCCTGTTCATTGTGGCAGGTGCATCGATTTTTTCTTGGATTCTCACCGCCAACAATGTGGCAACCTTGTTTGCGGATACGCTGCTGGAGATAACGGATAATCGGTATCTTCTTTTGATTTTGATAAATTTGCTACTACTCTTCGTCGGCTGTTTTATTGACACCATCGCTGCTATTACCATACTGACACCCATCCTGCTTCCCATCGTGACCAACCTGGGGATTTCACCGGTTCATTTTGGTGTGATCATGATTCTTAATCTGAACCTTGGTCTGTTAACACCACCGGTTGGTGTTGTGCTGTATGTGCTTGGTCGGGTGGCTGACGTTCCGTTCGAACGCGTTGTAAAGGGAACCTTACCGTTTATGGTTCCTCTCGTTATAATTTTAATTCTCTTGACTTATGTCCCACAGTTTTCAATGTGGCTTCCCACGTTAATTTATGGCAAATAATTGCCACGATTTTTTGGTTTATGGAGTGATCAATGTACGCTCGGAATGAAGCTGTTCTGGATCTTGTAACCATCGGTCGAACCTCGGTAGATCTCTACGGGGATCAGATTGGCAGTCGGCTGGAAGATATGTGTTCCTTTTCCAAATATGTGGGCGGTAGCCCGACTAACATTGCAATTGGCGCTGCGCGGTTGGGACTTGATACGGCGAATATCACCCGTGTCGGCGATGATCCGCTTGGACGTTTTATCATAGAAACGCTGGACGCCGAAGGAATCGACACCAGCCAGATCGTTTCTGATTCAAAACGTTCCACATCAGCCGTTACCCTGGGAATAAACGATAAAGACAAATGCACATTGGTTTATTTTCGTGATAATTGTGCAGACCTGTTTTTCAAAGAAGAAGAAATCAACCCGGATTTTATCGCCTCCGCCCGAGCTACGTTGATCAGTGGCACCATGTTCTATAACGAAGCCTGCAGTGCTGCGGCCCATAAGGCCATCCGCTCGGCCGTTGCTGCCGGGAGACAGGTTATTCTCGATGTTGATTACCGCCCCGTATTTCTGGGGATTCGAAATGTCGAAGAAAGTCGCTATTGGTCTGAAGTTATGAAACCGGTTCTCAAAGATCTCGACCTGATTGTTGGCACGGAAGAGGAGATAGGCGTACTGGCAGGAGTGGAAGGAAATGAAAAAGCAGTGCAACATTTGCAGACACTCACCAATGCCACTATCGTTCTTAAACGTGGTGAACAGGGCTGTATCGTCTATTCCCCCAAAAGTCCCGACAATGATGAAACCGGAATCACCGGACAGGGATTCAGCGTAACCGTTTGTAATGTTTTTGGTGCCGGGGACGCTTTTATGGGGGGATTTCTTCGAGGATGGCTGCGTCATGAACCAATTGAAACCTGCGTTACCTGGGGAAATGCCTGCGGGGCAATGGTCGTCTCCAGACACGGTTGCTCGCCGGAAAGCCCAACCATGCCTGAACTGAAAACCTTTATCGAACAGAAATCGCGACCGCCACAAAAGGATGATGAAGAAACCCTCAATCACATCCATTGGGCAACCACTCGAAAGGATCGACATGAGGAAGTGAAGTGCCTGGCCATCGACCACCAGTGGCAATTTGAAAAATGGGCTCGGGAGAGTAATAAAGGTATAGCTGAAATCCGACATTTCAAATCGCTTCTCTTTTCCGCAGCATCCAAAGTATTGGCAGTTAAAAAGAACCTTGGGCTTTTGGTGGACGATTTGTACTGCGAGCAGTTCATTCCCCGGATTGACCCCCGAAGCTGGTTTGTCGCCCGTCGCACTGAAGTGCATAATGTCACTCCACTTAGGTTTCTTGAGGGCCCGGCTATCAGTTCCACCCTCAGGACATGGCCTAGGCAGCATGTTGCAAAAATGCTGGTGTATGATCATGAAACCGATGAGCAGAGTCTTCGCGAAAAGCAGCTCCAGGCTGCTGTAACCTTGTATCAGTCGGCCCGCAAAACAAGACGCACGCTGATGTTAGAACCGGTTCCTACTCCCGGCAAACCGGTTGATGAAAGGTCGACCGCGATGATCATGGAGCGCCTTTATGCTGCGGGAATCAAACCCGATTGGTGGAAGATCGAACCCCCAAAAAGTGCTAAAGGCTGGGACCACCTGGTACGCGTTGTCAGTGAATGGGATCCCTATTGCCTGGGATTCCTGCTGCTGGGTAAACATGCCGGACCGGAGGAACTTGCGAAAGCCATTACCATGGGACGGGAAGTGGATTTATGCAAAGGATTTGTCATTGGTCGACCCATTTTTAAGCAAGCAGCAGAAGACTGGTTCAGCGGACAGATCGACGATCCCGCGGTAATATCACAGGTATATAACAATTACTGCAATATCATTGACTTATGGGATAGTGCAAAGACTGGAAAGTAGACGACAGAAATCGATATCGTATGTCTTTGGACGTCCGGAAAATCGGAAGGAAAATTTAATGTTAAGTTGTGTTTTAATTGAAAAGAACAATATGCAGTTGGTTGATCGGGAAGATCCTCCCATCGGAACAACCGATGTCCGTATCTCAACAGATACGGTCGGGATCTGCGGATCGGACATTCATTATTTTCACCGGGCGGAAGTGGCCGGTTTTCAAGTCCGGGAACCGCTTGCCCTCGGACATGAAGCATGCGGCAGGGTTATCGAAGTCGGCCGTGACGTTACCAGGCTGCAGGTTGACGATGTTGTGGTCGTCAATCCGGGTCGTACCTGTGGAAAATGTGAATTCTGTCTCTCCGGCAAGGAGAACCTGTGCCCGCAAATCCTGTTCATGGGATCGGCCAGTCACAATCCCCATATTCAAGGCGCTTTTCAGGAGCGTCTGGTTGTTTCCGAGGCGCAGTGTGTACGAACCAACAAAGAAGCGTCGTTTCAAGCACTTGCATTTGCAGAGCCGTTATCCGTCGCCCTGCACACCATCAACAGGGCGGGAAATGTATTCAACAAGAAGCTGCTGATTATCGGAGCCGGAGCCATCGGGCTTCTATGTGCCATGGTTGCACGAATGGCCGGCGCCAAATTCATCACCATCAGCGATATACATAAGTACCCACTGGCAATTGCAAGGGAAATCGGTGTCGATCTGGCGGTGAACGCTGATGAAGATGCTGAGCTCATCGAATCTTGGAAGGAAAAGGGCGAGTATGACATTGTCATCGAGGCATCGGGGACACCGATCGGATTGAAAACAGCGGTTTATTCAGCCAACCGCGGCGCCCGAATCGTAGAGGTCGGAATATTGCCTTCCGGCTTGATTGATATTCCCTATCATGTTATGTTTTCACGCGAATTGGAAATCGCATCGGTTTTGCGTCAAAACCTGGTTTTTGACACAGCAGTCGAAATGATCGAAAATGGCAGAATTGATGTAATGCCGTTGTTATCGGGACGATTTCCTATCACGGATTTCGCAACCGCATTTGAACTGGCGGAAGACAGGGAAAAATCCATAAAAATACAGCTCTATTTCGATAGAGAGCCTTCTGGCTGAACTTGAAGCAAATGAGAAAAAAAAAGCCCATTAATGCCCAGGATGTTGCCGAAGCATGCGGGGTGTCGCGTTCGACTGTTTCCAGGGCGTTGACACCCGGCTTGTCCGTTGCTCCGGAAACGAGACAGCGGATTCTTGAGGTTGCCGAGAAAATAGGATATCGAGTTAATCCGTTGACGAGAATGCTGGCTCGGGAAAACAACGAGCTGGTTGCAATCATCATGAGCGACCTGATCAATCCTATCCGATCAAGTATTATGGATACGCTGGTGGGACAGATCCAGGAAAACGGGATGCTGCCTCTCATTTTCAAAAGCGACTCACCCTCCAAAATCGCCGGTCTGGTCGACCACATCATTATGTATAAAGTCTCGGTGCTGGTCGTTACCGGCTACTCCATACCCAGCTCGGTCGTAACGCGGTGCGTCAGGGAAGGGGTGCCGATCTTGATGCTGAACAGGGGGCAATCCAAAGGTGTGCCGACTAGTGTTGTCTCTTGCGATCATTTGCAGGGCGGCTATTTGGCAGCAAAGGCTCTCGTTGATTCGGGCTGCAGCCGCATTGCCATGGTTTCCGGAACACCTGAAACAGGTGCGAACGAAGAACGGATCCAGGGATTTCTGGAAGGACTGGAAGCCCATGGCTTAAACCTCTGGATGGCCGAAGAAGGTGTTTTTTCCTATGACACGGGCTGTTTGGCCGCAAATCGGATATTGACTGCTGAAAGCCCTCCTGACGGTGTGTTTTGTCTGAACGATGAAATCGCCCTGGGCTTTATGGATACCGCCAGAACCAATTTCAATTTATCCATCCCCGGTGACGTTTCGGTCGTGGGTTATGACGATATTCCCATCTCCGGTTGGCCGACATACAACCTTTCCACCATTCGTCAGCCAACAGATCAACTGATTTCCGAATGTGTCAATGTTATCATGTCTTTGAAACAAGCCCCAAATGAGCAGAAAAACATCATAATTCCGGTAAAATTAGTGAATCGATCAACACTTAACTCCGGAAGGGTGAATAAATCCTGATCATTCTTTTCTACCCGGTAGCTTGCTGACAATAGGTTGAATCAACCCCTCTCATTCGTAATGATTAACCGGATATCCCGATAGTGGAAACGGTTACGACTCTCACTTTTTTGACAAACAACCTCGCCAACCAAAAAAACTCGTATTTGCATTTTTTGTAAAGCGTCAAGTAGTTATAAATAAAGTAAAATATTTCAGCAGTTAAGGTATTTCATTTGTCAGTTGACGATGCTCATTTCACTAAAAAATTTTTAGTATTAGTAAATACAGTATTGCGTTAGTAAATTTTTTATAATATTCACGAGTTAGTTTCTCTGTGTATTCCCCGTTAGCAGGACGATATTTTTACGACGTTCTTTTATCTAAAGATATCAATGAGAAATAAAAGCGGAATTAAAGATATCTCAAAAAATGATATTGGTTTTTCAATTCGAACACGACGCAAGCAACTGAAAAAGACCATGCAGGAACTGGCGGATGCCGCAGGACTGTCTGTTGGCTTTATTTCGCAGTTGGAAAGGAATCTTGTAATCCCATCATTGTCTTCATTGGCTTCAATCGCAAGTGTTTTGAAAGTGGAAGTCAGTTATTTTCTGGATGCACCTACCGTTTCCAGCAAAATATCCCGGAAAAAAGATCGGGAGTTTTTTAAAATTCATGGTTCCAGGCCGGTTTACAGCAAATTAAACAAAATACAGTCCGGAAGCCAGTTGATCAGTGTTATGACCAAGACGCCACCGGGTTATTTATCGGAAAAAGTCAGTCATGAAGGTGAAGAGCAGGTCATTCTGATGGAAGGTAAGGGATTTGTAGTGTTGGATGACGAGAGATACGACCTGGAAGCAGGTGATTGCGTGCATTATATGTCAAAAACGCCACATCAATACGGAACCAGGGGTAAAAAGGAAGCTGTTTGGATTTGTGTCGGCACACAACCGCTTTTTGATATGGAAAATGAACAACAGGATTGAGCGCATTTAACCCGGAAAACAATGACAGCAAGTTGTTCCTGATTGTGACTCTTTTGAAAGGTTATTGTGACAATCGCAGCAGTTGCGGGATTCCATGCTCTTTCAGAGCCGCTTTTTTGAAACATATGGATGTAATATGGCTGAAGCATCACCACCAATTTTGAAGATCAACAATCTGAGTGTTATTTTTAATTCCCATGAAGGCAGGGCGATTGCTGTTGATAACCTGAATTTTAGACTTCGCGAGGGAGAAACACTTGGGATTGTCGGTGAAAGCGGCAGTGGAAAAAGTGTTACCTCTTTGGCGGTTATGAGGCTGATTCCCAATCCCCCGGGAGAGATCACCAATGGTGAAATCGTGTTTAAGGACAGGGATCTGTTAAAGATCACGGATAAAGAGATGAGGAGCATTCGGGGAAATGACATTGCAATGATCTTTCAGGAGCCCATGACCTCACTCAATCCCATATTGACCTGCGGGTTTCAGATCGCTGAAACGCTTCGGCTTCATAAAAACCTGGACAAACAGGCCTCAAAAGAGGCTGCAGTTGAGCTTCTGGCACAGGTAGGGATCCCGTCACCGGAGAAAGCCGTCAAGCGATTTCCTCACCATCTTTCCGGAGGGATGAGACAACGGGTGATGATTGCCATGGCTCTGGCCTGTCGTCCTAAAATCCTGATTGCGGATGAACCGACCACTGCGCTGGATGTAACCATACAGGCCCAGATTCTGGACCTGATGAAGGAGCTGAGTGAGGCGAATGATACGGCCATTATCCTGATCACCCACGATCTGGGGGTTGTGGCTGATATCGCCGACACAGTGATGGTTATGTACACCGGTCATGGCGTTGAGTATGCAGAACAGAAGGAGTTGTTTTCCAATCCTCTGCATCCCTATGCCCAGGGACTGATCGGAACCATTCCAAAAATCAGGAAAGAGCGCCAAAGGCTTGAAGAGATCGAAGGGGTGGTCATGAGTCCGACGGAAGAGAGGACGGGTTGCACCTTTTATCCCCGGTGCAAGTTTACAGAGGACAAATGTAAAACCAACGCACCTAACCTGATTGAACACCAGCCAGGTCATTTTGTCAGATGCTGGCGTTACGAAAGCTGATCTATGCAATCTCCACCGGTCTTATTGAAAATTGATAGTTTAAGCAAGCATTTCCTGGTCAAACAAAAGGGACATGGTAAGCGGACCCTGAAAGCTGTGGACAAGATCTCGCTGGATATTTACAAGGGTGAGACACTGGGACTGGTTGGTGAGAGTGGGTGTGGCAAGAGTACACTGGGCCGGACGATTCTTAACCTTCATTCGCCGACAAGTGGTGTGGTTTCCTACCAGGGGCAAAACATCTTTGAAAAGTCCGCCAAGGAGATGAAAGCGCTTCGGAAAAAGTTTCAAATCGTTTTTCAAGATCCCTCCGCATCCCTGAATCCGCGAAAAACAATCGCGGCCATCATCAAGGATCCGATGATTGTGCATGGGATCGAACCTGAAGGGGGAAGGGATAAACGAGTCCTGGAACTGATGGAGATGGTCGGGCTGGCGGCTTATCACGCCAAGCGGTATCCCCATGAATTGTCGGGCGGGCAAAAGCAAAGGGTTGGTATCGCCAGGGCGCTGAGCCTCAATCCCGAGTTCATTGTCTGTGATGAAGCTGTTTCGGCCCTGGATGTCTCAGTGCAGGCACAGGTGATTAACCTGCTACAGGATCTGCAGAAAAAGCTCGGTCTTACCTACCTGTTTATATCTCACAACCTGAACGTCGTCTACCAGGTCAGCGACAGGGTTGTGGTCATGTACCTGGGGCAGATCATGGAATGTGCAACCTATAACGGGTTATACGAGAAGCCTTTTCACCCCTATACCCAGGCACTTCTCTCGGCAATTCTGCCTGTGGATGCCGACGAAAAGACAAAACGAATTCATCTGGAAGGAGATGTCCCCACTCCTTTTGATGCGCCAGCGGGATGTAAGTTCAGCTCGAGATGTCCAAAGGTGATGGATATCTGCCATCACACGGAGCCGCCGCTGGTAAAAATGGAAGAGATGCATAGTGTCGCCTGTCATCTCTATGTGGATAAGGGGGCGCTTAACGATATTTAGTGTTGGTGGTTTTTCAGTGTCTTTACCTGATTATTGACGAGTTAAAACCCATAGTCCGGGTGTAAGCGGTGTTGATAGTCAGACTTTGTAGCTGTTCGGTTTGCGCCCCATCGATTTGTGATGATAGGGGCAGGATTCTGAATAGATGCAGTTTTTTCGGTTCAGCTCTAATCATTAAACCATTCGATAATTGTTCATTACAAAAAGGGAGTGAACGCCATGAAGAAAACAATCGCGCTTTTTGCTATGCTCGGCTGCCTGATTATGGCAGCCTTTGTTCCGGCAGCCTATTCTGCCTCCGATAAGACACCGCTGGTCATTGCTGTCGAACCTGATTATTTTACCTTTGATCCCGGATATGCCTATGAGCTTTATGCTCCCATGGTCATTGGTGTGGTTTATGATAATCTTTTTGAGTTCGTTCCCGAGTCTGATTCCCCGGTGCCTCAGCTAGCTGAAAGCTACAAAGTATCTGCTGATGGCAAGGTATATACATTTTCCCTGAGAAAAAACGCAAAATTTGCCAGCGGAAATCCGGTGACCGCTGATGATGTCAAGTTCAGTTTTGACCGGGCTAAGCATCTCAAATCCAACGCTTCCGCTCTGCTCAAAGGGGTTAAATCCACAAAAGTGATTGGCAAGTATACCTTCCAGGTGACCCTCAATAAAGCTGACAGTGCTTTTATCGCCAAAACAACCTCTACATCCTATGCGGTTTTGGACAGTGAAATCGTTAAGGAGCAAGGTGGCGTTAGTGATGTTTCCGCCAAGTCCAAGGATAAGGCCCAGAACTACCTGGATCGCCAGTCTGCCGGCTCCGGTCCGTACATCCTGAGGAGTTTTGTTCCGGATGACAAGCTGGTCCTCGTTCGCAACGAGAAATACTGGGGAAAGAAGCCTTTCTTCAGAACGATCATCATCCAGGACATGCCTGATGAAAATGCCCAACTGCTCGCCGTGAAGAACGGTGATATTGATGTTGCCTTCAACCTGAGTGCTGATCAGCTCTCACAGTTGAAAGGCGCTGATAATGTCGATGTGATTGCCAGCACAACCATGACCATGGGATTTCTCATGATGAACAGAAATCCCGCCATCGGTAAGCAAATGGCAGATGTTAATGTCCAGAAAGCCGTACGTTATGCCGTTGACTATGCCGGACTGCATATGATCATCGGAAAGGGTGCTACAACACCTCAATCCTTTATCCAGAATGGTTTTCTCGGTTCCAAGGAGCCCCTGGATCCCGCAAAGCAAACCAACCTGGCCAAAGCCAAAAAGTTTATGGCTGCTTCCAAGTATCCCGATGGGTTTACAGCTAATATTGAGGTTTGTGACCTTGCACCGGAAGGAATTCCGCTGACATTAATTGCTGAAAAGATCAAAGCTGACCTTTCCAAAATCGGTATCAATCTGAAGATTGTGCAACAGGGTTGGGGAGCCGGTTTTGGTGATGCCTATCGTGAAGGAACCATCGGTTTCACTCCCATGTACTGGGGGCCTGACTATTTTGATCCCAACACCCAGTTGGCTTTCCTGCCCGGTCAGTATGTTGGACACAGGGCAGGTTGGACAAAAGAGCTGGCACCGGAGCTGGCAGCTTCCTACGACAAGATCGTAGCTGAGACGGATAACGATGTACGGAAGAGAATGATTGAAGATGTGGTTACCCAGACCGCTCTGGATTCACCTTTCGTTGTCTACGCCCAGTATCCAAAGTATATCGCAGCTTCCAAATCCTTGAAGAATATTGAATACTCCAATATTTATCGTCTGGATTTGGCAGTGGTTCGCAAGTAGCAGAAATCACCAGGCCGAAAGGGATTCCTTTTGGCCTGGTAAATTTTCCATGGGCAATCACAGGCTTTATCCATGAGTTTAACCAAGCTTTTAATACGGCGTCTTCTCTACCTGTTGCTCTTGTTGATAGGGGTAGCCACCTGCGTCTTCTTCATTTCGAAGATGGTGCCCGGAGACGCTGTTGCCGCTTATTTGAGTCCGAGAAGCTTATCCGATCCCGAGATTGTCAATGCCTTTAAGGAAAAATGGGGGCTGAACGATCCCATCTGGGTGCAATACGGTCGCTACATTGTCAATCTCCTGCAGTTGGATCTGGGGATCTCTATCCGTACGGGTAACCCGGTGATGGAAGAGCTGATCAGGTATTTTCCCGCAACATTGGAGCTGGCCTTTTTCTCCATTTTGTTTGCTTCCTTTTTCGGCATTCTATTCGGGGTCATTTCAGCGACCAAAAGAAACAGCCTGATTGACCAGGCCTTAAGGGCCCTGTCGGTCACCGGTGTTTCCATCCCAAGCTTTTGGTTTGCTATTATCATGCTGTTTGTATTCTATTCGACGCTTGGATGGGCCCCAGGGCTGGGACGACTGAATATCCGAACCATCGCGCCCATGGAGGTGACAGGGAGTTATGTCCTGGATGGTTTGATAGCCGGGGATTTCGAAGCGGTGAAAGATGCCCTGGCTCATTTGGTTTTACCCTCCATTGTGCTCGGCTCGTTTACAATGGGACTGATTACCCGAACAACCCGGTCCAGCTTGCTTGAAACTCTGTCAACCGATTATATCCGCACGGCAAAAGCCAAAGGACTGGGACCCTCAGCAATTATTATCGTCCATGCACTGGGCAATGCGGCAATACCTGTTCTTACCGTTATTGGTGTCGGATTTGGAAACCTGCTGGGAGGAATGGTGGTCGTGGAAAAGATATTTGCCTGGCCGGGGGTCGGCCAGTTCGCCTACCAGTCCGTTCTCGGGCTTGATTTTCCGGCGATTATTGGCGTGTCCCTGTTGATCGCTGTGAATTACGCCCTGATTAACCTGGTTATCGACATTCTGTACGGTGTTATAGATCCAAGAGTGCGGGAAAGCCAATGAAGACATTTTTCAGACTTTTTAGAACCAACCTGTTTTTCTCCCTGGGGGTCACTGTCTGTATCACCTGGATTATAATTGCTATGTTTGCGGATTTTATCTCTCCGCAGGATCCACTGGCCCAGGACATCGTACAACGTTTGAAAGCACCCAGCTCCGATCATTGGTTTGGAACCGACAGCTTGGGCAGGGATGTTTTGAGCCGCGTGATTGTCGGCTCAAAACTCTCCATTTTTGCAGGACTGCTGACCGTGATACTCGCTGCCTTGGTGGGAAGCATCTACGGAGGAATAGCGGGATACGTGGGTGGAGTGGTCGATGATGTTATGATGCGTCTCGCGGAAATGGTTTTGGCGTTTCCGGCATTGATCCTGGCGATGACCATCGGTGCGGTGTTGGGAGCAAGTCTTTATCACACCCTCTTTGCACTGGTGATTGTTGCATGGCCAACCTACGCCAGAATTATGCGGAGTGTGGTCATCAGCATCAAAGAGAACGACTATGTCGAATCGGCGCAGGCCATCGGTGCCTCTAACTTCCGTATTCTGACCCGTGAGATCTTTCCCAATGCCATCGGTTCGGTGCTTATTGTGGCAACCTTGGATATCGGCAACCAGATTCTGTTCTTCTCCACCCTGAGTTTTCTGGGGCTGGGTTCTCCACCGCCGGATCCGGAATGGGGCTCCATGATTTCAGCCGGAATGAAAAACTTCAACTCCTGGTGGATATGTACCTTTCCCGGTTTAGCTATTCTTTCCATGGCAATTGGGGCGAATTTTGTAGGGGACGGTGTGAGGGACATGCTGGATCCGAAGTTAAGAAAGGAGTTTCATTAGAGTTCCTTGAACACGAAAATACGTATACGTTGTCAGTTGGGTGATCTAATTGTTGAACTGGATGAAGCCAACGCCCCCAAGACCTGCGCCAATTTTATCGCCTATATGGAAGCTGGCGCTTATGATAATAGCAGCTTCTTTCGAATTGTAACGCCGGAGCACAACCCTGACGACCCCGAAAGTCAGATCGCCGTGGTTCAGGGGGGCACCAAACTAGACCCAAACGGGTATACTCCCAAGCTGGATCGTTTTCATCTCGATCATGAACCAACGAATGAAACCGGTATCAGTCATGATAACGGTACCATCTCCATGGGACGCTTCGCGCCGGGACAAACCTACGGTGGATTCTTCTTCTGCATCGGCAAACAGCCCTCATTGGATCACGGCGGATCGCGTTTTTCGGACAGGCTCGGTACGGCAGCTTTTGGACAAATCGTCGAGGGCCTGGATGTCCTTTATCAACTCTATCAAAAAGCAGAAAAATCCGAACTCCTGAAAACGGAAATCCCCATCTACTCAGTCACTGTGGTTTAGTTGTGAAAAGGAGTTTCCCGTTGGCGGAGCGTCCGCAATTGTCTGTGATTTGATGTAGCTACAGCAAGCGATGCAAAAGAAGAACCCACCTTGCTCATTGCGGGTTTAGGGGCCAGGGGTCCGTAAAAAGACCGGAGTGAAAAGAGGTTAAAGGTGATACGCTTGCACTATTTCTCAACAAGTCGTCCATCCAAATACTTGTGAATCAAGCTGCCAATAAGCGTTTGATATGGAATGTTTTCCTCAATGGCTTTAATATTGATTCGTTCAAAATCACGCTCACTCAAACGAATATTCACACGTTTTGTTTTTTTATTAGTGTTTTTTGCCATTTCGATTAACTCTTTTCTTCGATCAACACTAAGAATAGAGACAAACTCATTGTTTTCAAATGAATCAAGGATTTCCTGCTCCTCTGAATTCAATTTAATGTTCTTTTTCACTTTTTTACTCCTAAATATTTCTTATACGCTTTCCGACTCGGGATAATTGTCTTCAAAAAAATAGTACCTGTGTTTTCAATTACATACGAAACAAGATATACATAGTTGTTGATAAAAACGACAAATAGTCGTTGGTTTCCTCGCGAATGATGTTTTGTGTCATCTAAAAGTCCACCACTCTCTATAGCAAAAACGATCTCTTCAAACGAAATCTCCCTTTGCTCTTTTAACTGCGTGTTTTTCTCTTGATTCCAATCAAATCTCTTCATGGGGCGATTGTAATCCACAGTGTGCCTTTTGGCAACAGAAATCGATTCATATGCCTATGGTGGATTCTTCTTCTGCCACGGCAAACAGCCCTCATTGGATCACGGCGGATCGCGTTTTCCAGACAGGCTCGGTGCAGCAGCTTTTGGACAAATCGCCGACGGCCTGGATGTCCTCTATCAACTCTATCAAAAAGCAGAAAAGTCCGAACTCCTGAAAACAGAAATCCCCATCTACTCAGTCACTGTGGTTTAGGCGTAAAAGAAAGTTTCCCTGTTGGCGGAGCGTTTACAAATCTGTCCTTTTTTATCTCGAACTGGTTCACGTGAGGCTGAACCCGGCCATAAAGGCCGTTTAACAATAGAAAAAGATATAGCTGAGATCAGATTATTTTATTGTGCCGATGAGTTTATAAATCAGAACAAACAAGGCAAATCCCATGATGGCCAGGTGCATCCTGAGGATAAATAGTGAAGTATTTCCTTTTATAGGATTCAATGCATCCCGGATTTTTATTTTATTTGGCCGATCCATTTTGCCTATAAGATATTCCCTGTCTAACTCAAGAAAACCCTCACAATTAATAATATGATTAAACTTGTTAACCTCAACTCGATTTCTATGTCTCAGTGTAATCTGTATACCACACACCGTGATAATCGCGACTAAAGCTGCTGAAACAATTGTCAGAATCAGTGAATCAAGTAACCAATCTGCACCGATTATCCCGACAATCAGCAGGAACTCAATCTGAAGCACCTTCCAGGTTTGATCCCTAGTGTGGTGGTGGTCACGCCAAGCCTGATCCATTGCCAGACGAACGCTTTCATTTTCAAGATTCGATTTTTCGTTCATAGTCCTTATGTGAACAAGGTTCTAGTATTCATTCCTGTTGTTCGTATTTTAAGATCGCACCCTAGGTCGGACCGAGTTGAATATCGATGGACTCGAACCAAAGGTTCCATTTAATATTGATTTTCATATTTAGATCCACCTTTATGGTTATGAATTTGTGGCTTTAAGAAATATCTGTTGCTTCTCGTGAAAGAAATCCAGTTGGAAACCTTAAATCAACTTTTTAAGAGGTAAAATAGCATCTAAAGGATAAAAACAACCTAATCTTGGAGGATATATGCAGTTTGTCGGTTTGTGGATCGGTCCGATCCAAATTCCGTTTAAGCCTGATTCTCTGTCGTTCATTTACCTGAAAAAGCAAAATTGGCGTGGGCAATTGCACCCTCAAGATAACCGGTCCTTTTGCAGCACCATACTCCAATGTTTCCTTGTTTACAATATATTCAAATTAATAGTAAAATCGTGATTTAACGATGAAGTATAAAAATTAAGTCTTGGCGGGTAGTTTTCCAAACCAGCAGCCGAAGCCGCCGATTCTTTTTCATCACGATTCTTCTTCTTTTGAATCGAAATCACTTCTATCCTTAATCTCCTTCTTCCGCAATTCAGCAGCAGCCTTGAGTGATCACCGGTTGAAATTAAGGCCAAAACCTCCGGTCAAAACTTGGGTTGTTGTCAATGGAAACGCCGACGGATTGTTGAAAAAAACATCTGCTCAAGTTCCAGCCCAATTTAGCCCCTTCTGTGACGATATTGAGAGTTCTTCCGTGAACTACCGGAACATTCGAATCTTCAAATATCATTCTTAACAAACAATGAAATAGCTATGACTTGATATGGTTACAGCGAGTGTTGAATTATATTTGGAGTACTGCGGAGGTATTTCGGTGGATATTGTGGAGATTTGATCCTTTGTTGGCTAAGCCTGCTAGTGATCTCGATGCCGCTTCTATTGGTATTTTAACGGAAATCTGTCTGGATGCTCAATGCATTCGATACTCAGATCGATATCTAAATCCGGCCAATAAAAATGACCTGGAGTTGGTTCTTCAACATTTATAATTTTTCCAACTGGAATATCCTTAAACCAGGGAAAACCCTCGTATGACATAAACAGTTCTTTGTCATTTGTAAGCAACCAAACACCATAACTGGAAATGTTAGTGATTTCAGGTAACAAAGTGGTCTCTCCAAGCGTTTGGGGAGACTAGGGTCGGACCGAGATGAATTTCGATGGACTCGAACCAAAGGTTCCATTTAATGCCGATTTTCATGCTTAGATCCACCTTTATGGTTATGAATTTGTGGTTTTAAGAAATATCTGTTGCTTTTCGTGAAAGAAATTCAGCTAGAAACCTCAAATCAACTTTTTAAGAGTTAAAATAGCCATCTAAGGAATAAAGTCAACCTAATTTTGGGGGACATATATACGTTTTGTCGGTTTGTCGATCGGTCCGACCCAAATTCCGCAAATTCCGCGTTAAATAGATCTTTTTAGTTTCAAAAAATGCTGTTAAAACTCAAAAAAGGCTTTTTTTAGGCTATTTCCTCTGTAATCGCAGATAAGTTCGGTCCGCCCCCAACTCCTTCTGCGAATAATTTTTAATCAGATAATTAGAACAATAATGAAAAAAATTATACTAACAGTTCTTTTGATATTGTTTATAGATACTATAGTTTTGTCAAAACAAACAAAAGATGAAGAAGAAATTTGGGAATTATATCTAGACAAAAAATATTTTTCAGCTGAGGAAAAAATAACCAAGTTTCTTGAATATGATCCTTCAAATGTGTTCATTTTATTAATTTGGGGTCGTATATTAGTAGATACTGAAAAACCGTATTTAGCGTTATCTCCCTTAAGAAAAGCAGTAGCTTTTGATAAAAGTGAATCATGGAAAAAAGCATGGGCACTTGCATATATAGGAAAAGCGTATCTTGCCTTAAACAGACCTGATGAAGCAAGGGAAGTGTTAATTCTATGCTATAAAATGCAAGCTACGGTAAATTCAGCAAATTTAGCGTCAGAGTTACTTGTCGAAAACGGATGGGAAGTCCCTTCGCAAGATTTAGAAAAAGACCTGGATTATTTTAAAGAGAAATTACCCAAAAAACACTCTAACCTCTTTTTTAAACTCTCTGAAAATAGTTTTTTTGATGAAATAGAGGTTTTACGATCAGATATTGATAGCCTGACAAAACTGCAATTTGCATTTAGGCTTCAACAGATAATAGCAAAAGTCGGAGATTCACACTCTTCAAGTATTTCATTTAAATTGATGCGCAAAACTTTTCCGATTAAACTGTATTGGTTCAAAGACGGTTTTTACGTCGTTAAGACAGTCATTGACCACAAAGAACTGTTGGGAAAAAAGCTCATAGGCATTAATATCCATTCAGTTGAAAATGTGCTTGATAGGCTAAAAACAATAATTCCTGCAGAGAATGAAATTATATTAAGAAAAAGAGGTGCAAAACATATTAGATATTTTGATGTCTTGAAATTTTTGAATATTGCGGATTCTGAAGAAGTAGAATTCATTTTTTTGGACTTCATGAAAAAAAGTATGAAAGTTACGTTGAAAGCCTCCGACGATACTGGCCCTGAAAAACTGTCTATTAAACCGGCGGTATTATCATTACCCTTTAAAAATCCAAAAAATCGATTCTGGTTTGAGTACCTGGAAGACAACAAAGTCTTATATGTAAAATACAATGAATGCATGAGTAGGGAGACTGCATTGCGAAATGGGAAAGTTAGTAAAAGCCAGGCCAGTTTTATACCATCATTCAATGAGTTTTCCGATGAGGTTTTGAGATTGATAAAGACCAAAGATATTGAAAAGGTTGTTGTAGATATGAGGCATAACCAAGGTGGCTCTACATGGCCAGGAGAAAAACTAATTACTAAACTCAGTAAAAATGAAAAGATCAACCAAAGAGGAAAGTTATATATTATCATTGGGCAGGACACTTATTCTGCTGCAATACGGAATGCCATATCTTTCAAACAAAAAACAAAAGCAATCCTAGTGGGCGAACCAACAGCTGGAAAACCAAACCGTTACGGGCGTACAAGATCTTTTGTTTTACCAGAGTCTGGACTCCGCATTAATTACTCAACAAAGTATTTTAGTCCTGATCCGGAAGATCCTACTTCCCTAATGCCGGACATATTGGTCGAGACTTCGATTCATGATTATATGAACGGTGAAGATCCTGTATTGAGTAGAATTATAAACTAATGACCTGCCCCCTATAAATCTAGCTTGGAGATATTGGAGGTGAACGGTTCATTTGGGGTATCTTCGGAGATTAGGTTCAGACCGAGTTGAAGAACGATGGATTCGAACCATAGGGTCTGTTTGATACCGATTTTCATGTGTAGTCACCGATTGAGTTTGAATCCGAAATTCACCAGTCAAAACTTTTACTGTTTTCAATGGAAAAGCTGACAGATTGTTGAATAATCGTCTGCTCAAATCCCCAGCCCTATTTGGTCCATTCTGTAGCGATATTGAGCGTTCTTCCTTGAACTACCGGGATACACGAATCTTCAAATAAAATCTCTATTACCCCAATATCTCGATCCTAACACACCTACAAACGCTGAATGGAAGCATTTAATATGGCGCTTACTCCGAAACTCTTCAACTGGATCTTTCTTGTTCTTCGGAGCAAAGAGCTTCTGATAAATGAATAGTGCACCAATCAGCGCTGATGCACCGATTACCATGTCAAAGATGAGTTCAATCATAAATCCTCCTGTTTGATCTGAGATTAGGGAAAAATGCCACCGCGCGGCGGTATTTAGAGAGAGAAGGGTTAATATCTATATGAAGGGAGGAAAACTCAGGAGAAATATAAGGATGGATTTTTCCTGAAACGCCAAACAGAGCAGTCTGGGGAGATTTTGAGAATAACCGGGGATTAAATAAAAAATATTAATATTGAAGGCTGTAAAGATGCATTAATAGAGGCTTTAATTGGATGTTACGGATATTTAACACCTTAGTCTTCTTTTATGTCCCGATGCTTGACTTGAAAAACCAAGATATATATCATAAATATATACCAAAAGAGGAGACGGTTATGGACACAGCAAAAATATTTATAAATGGTCGAAGTCAGGCAGTCAGATTGCCCAAGAAATATCGTTTCAAAACGGATCAGGTCATTATTTTTAAAAGAGGTGATGAAGTTGTTCTGAAAGAGAAGAAAACGTCCTGGGATGATTTCTTTGCTGAGCCAAGTGCCTTCGGGAAAGATTATCTTTCTAAACGAGAAGACCTATACCCTCAAGAAAGAGAATTTGAATGATAATGCTGGATACGAATATCTGCATATACATACTGAGAGACCGCCCAATAGGCCTTTTGGAAAAATTGAATTCAGCAAGTGACATTTCAATTTCCAGCATTGTATACGCAGAACTACTCTTTGGAATTGAACTGAGCCCCAAATCCAAACAAAAGGCGCGCTTAAACCAACTTAGTCGATTTTTACAACATCTGGCGATTATTCCCTGGGATGAAAATGCCGCTATTCATTACAGTCAGATAAGATCAACGCTGAAGAAAAAAGGCATTTTGATCGGAAATATGGACATGCTGATAGGTTCTCATGCAAGAAGTCTTGGAGTTGATCTAATAACCAATAATGTAAAAGAGTTTAAGAGAATACCAGATTTAAAGACCGTAAACTGGGTTTAAATTCCATTCCGGAAAAACTATCTTCGGACTTTTTTCTTTGCATTCAGTGATGCCATCCTGCCTAAGTCCCAGCCCGGTTTAGCCCGCTTTGTAATGGTATTAAGCTAGCTTTCGTGAATTTACAGGACACACGAATCTCCTGCTAAGACCCTTAATATACAAAGAAATATCTATAATTTGATATGGTTACAGAAAGTGCTACAATAGATACGGAATATATTGAGGGTAATCTGGTGGATTAAGATCCCACCTTACTTATTTGTGGGTTTAGGGGCCAGGTGTCCGTGAAAAGAGCGGGGTGGTGATAGGAGCGAAGTAATGTGACAAAAGGCCATCACTTTTTATTGTTTTCCCTGATTGTATCCTTAAACCAGGGAAAACCCTCGTATGACATAAACAGGGCTTCCTGAAAATAGCAAATTAACACATAAAAACAGTGACGTATCAAGTTGGGAGTGGTATCAAAGTGCATGATTTTTAAGGATTTTCGCTCTAAAACCTTGCACTTGATAAAGAATGTGCGAGAGAAATGAAGGTCAGATTTCTTTTTTGTTGACCTTTGAAGGGCAATTGAATCCGGACGACCGATGGATTAAGCTGGCCCTCATTGTTTCTTGGGAAGAGATTGAAGACCTGGCAGCCGATTCCCTCCAGAGTTTTCAGACTCTAACGGATAAAGAACCGCGTTAAATCAGCTTTCAGGAAAAAGCCTTTCAACACGAGATTCTATTATCTTTTTATAATCTTTCTGCTTTTCAGGAGAAAGAAAACAGTTTTCTATCGTTGCATGCCAACTGCATGTCGCCTTAAACAATCTATTCAGAGTGTTTTGAATCGTTTTGTTGTTTAGTTGAAGGCATTCGCCTCCGTAGTAATCTACCAGATCCGCCCTGGTGAGTTTTCTTTTTCTAGAATTGATGGGAAGGGCCATTTCTTCAATCGCATTTGGAATTGCAATTGTCGTGTTCAGTAGATCATATGCAGGTGAAAGAACTACCTTGTTCTGAGTGCTGATCATCGAAAAATTCTTTAAATGCATGTCTTCATTTCCGATAAGAAATGAAAACAAAACGGTCATAAACAACTTCGATTTCTCAACCATGGGAAAAGTGCAGAACGATTCAACTATTTTTGCCACTTTTTCCATACTGGACTTGTATTTCGTTTCTCTGGACAAGCCTGATAGCTGTGCGAAATCTTCTGTTGCAACCTTCCCTTTTCTGCCTGCGCGATCAAACCGTTTGATAACATAGGTCCGTTCACCATCGCTTCCCTTCACCAGAAAATGAAGTGGTACCTCAATACCGCAGGTTTTTGCCAGTCTCATCGTCAAATCTTCATTTTCAGGCAGTTCCTGGTAATCTGCCGACTGAGGCTTTAATATGTACGTACCTCCTTGATCGACAAACTCAAATTTACCCTGACTTACATTCAAACGAGCCGAAAGCTTAGGCTGCACTCCCTGGATGGACATTTTTTCGACCCTCGCGGCAGCTTCCAGCCGAAGTTCTTCTTTCGAATAAGGTAAATCGTCGAGTTTATTCAGATTGCGATTGATTCGTTTGAGTCCTTCAGAACTATAGTCGACCGGTGAACGCTGATAGGTGATTAAACATCTCATATCAGATCTCCTCAACCGTTACCGATCCTACCAGATCACCTCCGGTGGCTATCAACTGACTGAACGGATCATTGCGATCGATTTTCAATCTTCTGAGCAGTGCTTCCAGTTGGTAGCCTTCGGGCAGCAAACCATCAAAAAATGGAGGGAATCCATCAAACCAGTAAGACTCCTTTTGGACGGGTAGCACCAATGAAATCGGAGGACCGTGGTATTCCGGGAAGTACCGGAACTCGTATCGCAGGTTTGGCTGATGCTCTATCAAGTGACCGGCTGATTCATCCTTTTGACGGACAAGGGCTTTACGCATTTGACACTCCAGGCGGCAAAATGTATTTAACCTCGATGTTCAAGACATGAAGCACCTTTAGCAGATTAGAATACCTGACCGACTTCTTGCCCTTTTCCAGTTCATAAACCAGATTCTTGGCAACTCCTGCCAGATCTGCAAGTTCTTTTTGGGTTAATCCTGCATGTTTTCGAACATTGAGAATCATTTCCGGAATTTCTTGAGCCATATTTTACCTTTATAACGGGGAAATTTGTTGATTTATTAAAGGATAAAATCAGATTTTCAAAAATGCAAGCAGTAATCCCGTTATAGCGGGAAATATGATACGCAATTCTTATCCTTGGAGACAACAAGCATTGATTAGACTAACCTGAATATTTCACATTTGTAGCAATAGTATGGCTTACAAGTAGATTTTTTGTACCTTAAGAAGGATCCACACGATTTGCAATTTGTGATTTTTGACCGCATCGATTTGTGGGTGTTTCTTGGTTGAATGAGTTTGAAATAGCGAGATTCCTTGAAACGGTTTATATTTCAGTTAACTAATCAAAGTTGAGCCGGGAAAGAGCTGTCCCCGACTCTGGCAAAAGAACGGGGGTAAGGGGGAGGTGTGTCAAAAGATCGAACAATCAGCTGATTTTTGCAAAAATGGTCTTGTATGAGGCAGAATATCGCATAAACAAGTTTAAATAATCTGGCTTCACCGCAATCATGAAATATTCAGGTTAGCCTGAATTATTTGGAGCAATCGATTGGCAATGGTTAACTCCAGTTCCGCTTTGTTGTGGCGAGGTAAAGTACGCCCTGGTTTCATTAGTTTGGCCGGTCCAACCATTGAGACCAGATCAATCGAAATTATGCCTTTTTTGTCCATTTTTTTTCACATAACGCCTGCATAAATCGCTGCCTGCATTGGTTTTGCGTAACCGTTTTTTTAGCCAAGACCGACCAACTTGAACTCTGCAAAGGAGCGATAGTGTTCGGTCTTAATGCATTTGGCCGATGAACTCTGAATTAATCCCTGCGTTTGTAGCAGCTTCAAATTGTCTTTTGTTTGATGTTAAAAACCAATCAGCTTGCCATTCTAATGCACATGCAATATGCAGCGAATCCATTGCCCTTAAGATGTTTTTCTCAAGAAGCTTGATTGAGTGCAAAACAACTGCAGGTGTGATTTGAAGAATAGTTGCGTCCCGAACATCATTGATTAGCTGTTTTTTAACCAAATTATAGTTTTCAGGTGATAAATAACCTTCTCTTTTTCGTCTATTTAGTCCCGAGGTAATCTCTGGGACGGTAATTACGCAAAGAGCGAGTTCTGAAGCATTTTGCAGGATTTGATGCAATTGATCACTTCCAGTTTCTTGCACATACCTTTTGGCGAATGCAGATGAATCAATTGCTACTTTCATACGCTTCCCTCACGGTCTTCAAGAATAGCAGAAGACAAATCGCTACCCTGGAGCTGCAACTGGATTCCCTTTTGTTTCCAGGATGGAGATTTAACAGGCTTATCTGAGAAAGGTATGATTTCAGCAACTGGCTTACCATGACGGACAATGACGAATGCTTCCCCGTGTTCTACTTGCGTTATAAAACCAGAGGCTTTCTTTCGAAAATCTGTGAATGTGATCGTTTTCATATTGATCTCCTATTTTATGCACATTCTAATGTACACTTTGGGAGGCATTGAGTCAAAGGTATTATCTATGGCCACCATTATAACCGGCTGCAGCAACGATGCTCTTTACAACGGAGTCTCGGGAAAAGCCCAATAGAGGGCGATATGCAGTCCGGTTTTTCATGACAAAGACAGAAACAAAACTAGCGTCTAACTGCTTTAATATCCGAAAAATCAGATATAGTGTATTAATTTGATATAATAAATAAAATATACAAATCGCAATATCGTTTACTTATCCAGTTAGACACTTGTAAATTTGGGTCAGACCCAAATTCCGGAAATGGATTTGGAGTGCTTCGGATGTGTTTTGATGGATGTTGCGGAGATTTAACACGTACATCAATTCATTGTGCGTGAGAAGACGACAAAGTAGGTAAAATCTCTTTCGGTAGATATATTGGTATTTCAGATTTTTTGAAGTCGACAATGTTTCTTGTGATAATAGCATCAATTTTGGAAGCTAAAGCCGACTGATGCAGAACAGCATCTTCAAAATCCTTCCAGTTTGAATCCAGTGCTTTTTTTATCACCGAATCATTTACCGGTGCGATTTCAAATAGATCGAGTAACTTGCCGACTAATTTTTTTGTCCCTTGAAGACCAATAGTTTTTCTGGATAAGTAATGGATTGTTGTAATTGTTGTTGCACACAAAAAACCGGTGATCACTTTTCCTTCGACCAGAGAAAATAATGCTTCTGCATATTTCACATCTGGTTCCCGATCCAGTACTAAATCAAGAACAATGTTAGTATCGAATAGAATATTCATAAGTGCTTTTTAATAAGATGGCGTTTGTAATCCTCTTCATCTACCAAATGACCTTTCATAATGCCTTTCAGTGACGATACCGTTTTTGTCGTTTTGATATCGGAATAGGATTGCCCTTCGTCCAACAGGGTAAAATAATCTGCTACTAGCTGCGAAACAGATTTTCCAGAAGTATTCGCAAAAATCTTAGCTTTTTCAATTAGAGATTTATCCATTCTGAGTGTGAGTTTTGTCTGCATCTTGAACCTCCTTTGACGTATTAGTTTCACTTAATAATACGTCTTATATTTCGGGTCGTCAAATGTAATGTCTTATATCCCATTTTTCAGCCCAAACCCACCCAGATTAGCCCATTCTGTAGTACCATTAAGCGCCCTTTCTTGAACTTCCGGGATACACGAATCTCTAAATAAAACTCTTAATAAACAAAGAAATAACTGTGATTTGATTGAATTACATCGATTGATGCAATAGAAATGGGAAGTGGAGGTGGTATTTTGGTGGATTAAGTCCCCTATATTGGTACTTGTGGGTTTGGGGAGAGTTCAGCCCAGGGTTAGCCCAGAGTGGAGGAAATGTTTTTTAAAGGCAGAGATATGAATGTTTCAACGTATACAATTGCACAAACGAAAAAATCTCTTTTGTTTCTGGTCGGTTGAAGAATTGAATCGAAGGTCCCTATTTGCAGGTAATTAGCATTTAATTCGCCACGCCAAACCGTTACAGGGACTTTCTTCTTAAAATTGGCATAGGATACCTGGAAAAGTCCCTTTATTTTTGTGCGTGACAGGCTTCACAATCGGTAGAAGCAGGATGTGTGATGTTCATCACCTGATGACACTCAAAACATTGTTGATGATAAGCTGACTTAGCATCAGGCACCCCATCAGGGGAAGTGCCGCCTGTTGGCGAGTGGCAGGAAACACAGCCAGGCGGAGTTGGGTCAAACTCCTCGGTGTGGTGATGACAGCTTGAGCAGACAGCGTTTTGCCCTTGATGAAAGTATGCTGCCAGGTCATTGTCCTGAATTCGTCCCATCAGCGCTTCGACAATACTGCGGTGAGGAAAATCGACCGGATGATATTCCTGAGAAATTGCATTTATCTCAACCACCTCCGGCAACGCATCAAAATCCACAGAAGAAGGAAGTTCATCAGATTTATAATCTGCAGCGGCAGGCTTTTTCCCGGAGGCCACCGCCTTTTGCATCGCCTCGACAGGAACGATATGGCAATGCTGACATTTCCGGTAGTCCGACTCAATATTTTCCTTGTGGATCAAGTTATGGCAACCGGCGCAGTCAGCCGCTTCTTTTTGAACTGTGTGGCATCCGATACAACTCTGGGCAGAGTCTTCCTTATGCATCGCCTGAGACAAGGTGATCTCTTCCCCTTTTTCCGAACCGGCCAGGGAATGGCAACTTTCACATCGATCCATGGTTTTGTGGTGACAGGTTCGACAATCATCCGATGCGATCTCATGTCTTTGATGATCGAAAACGACCATGTTCATCAAATCACGGGAATCCGCGTCAATGGTTTTAAGGAAGGTAATGTCCGGTTGACCACGGTCCAGCCGAGGTACAGGATCTAACACTTTGATTTTGGACAGGTGGTCCGGATCGTGGCATTCAGCGCAAGCAGTCGAGGGTGGCTGATATTTTGAGGCTATATTTTGAGACGAAGGAGTCAAATGACAATTCACGCATAATCGATGAGCTACGTATGTATAACTTTTCCTGTTTTCAAAATCTTCAGATAAATGACAATCCCGACAAGAAGTCTCTTTTCCTTTGTTATAACTCAGGATTTTCACAGGCGCGTCCAGTTCATACCCGTGGTGGCAAGTACTACAATCGTTATCGGTCGCAGTGATATGCCTTTGATGAAGGGACTTATTAAAATCAGGTAGTTGTTGGTTAGACGAAATCCCTGGTTCCCTGACATGGCACTCTCCGCACTCGATCGGACCAGACTCTCTGTTCGCCGTTCTATCCGCCTCATGACATCCTATACATCCATCATGGTATATTTCTAAGGTCGTTTCCTTATCCTGAATGCCAAACCGACCAAACAGAAAAACGTTTGTAACAGGTTCATTTTCGTAATTTATATGACACGTGGAACAATCCTCTCCCCGCTGTTCCAATGCTTTTGTATGCCTGTCATGTTGAAAAACAACCGCCGGTCTTTCCAATTCTCCGAATGCTTTCATCGAATCAATCTTGATAATATCGGCGCGTACCTGGTTGTTCTTCAACGGATTGTTTTCGGCTGCGTATAACGCGGACGCGATAATGATGGCAGCCATACTGACTGCCGCGACTATTTTATATTTTAAGTTAGCTATCATACCTGGTTAATCGAGTTATTCATGAGAATATAAACCGTGCCTTTTATTTACTCCCCGCCCTCACACCGGGCTGGCTCTTTTTTGCTAATCGCCGAAGTTTAAAGGCGGATCACGCAAAACACTGTAAAATTTGGCATTCTCTTTATTTAATCGTGATGATAGGAAATCGGTTTTGTTGCGTCAAGCTTCGATTCCCGTTTTTTGACAAAACCTTCTTCCGACTTTTAACACCTGATGATCATATCGATTTACAACTTTTTGCATCACAAACAAATCAAAATCTCAAATCACGGATAACGTATAACACGAAGGGTAAGTGAAGAGAAAATCAGTTTTCCAACTTGTTGAGCCGCCTCAACTCCTTCTGACTCATCTGAAACGGATTTTCCCCAAAGACTTTCACCTAACTCAATGAAGGAGTCATGTTTGCGTCTTTAATAGCGAGGGGATCAGCTAAGCTTGTATCTTTGTTGATTACTTTAGCCTGAAGACTTGATGCTTGACTTGAATAACCAGGGTATATACCCGGCAATTGGAGGTTATTATGGACACTGTAAAATATTTATTAATGGACGAAGTCTGGCTGTTAGATTACCCAGGAAGTATCGGTTTAAAGCAGATCAGGTCATAATCTTCAAAAGAGGAGATGAAGTTGTTCTGAAAAAGAAAGAAACATCTTGGGATGATTTCATTGCCGGGCCAAGTGTCTTTGGAAAGGATTATCTATCTACGCGATAAGACTTATACCCCCAGGAAAGAGAATTTGAATGATAATGCTGGATACAAATATCTGCATATATATCCTGAAAGACAGGCCCATAGGGCTTTTGGAGAAATTAAACTCGTCGGGTGGCATTTCAGTTTCCAGTATAGTTTATGCAGAACTTCTCTTCGGGATTGAGCTGGGCTCTAAATCAAAACGTAAGGCGCGCTCAGACCAGCTAAATCGGTTTTTGCAGCGTCTTACAGTTCTTCCCTGGGATGAAAAAGCCGCTGTTCTTTACAGTCAGATTAGATCGACACTACTGTTAGTTCGCAACTGCCGCGATTCTTTGTGGGGCTTTATATCCCTGTGGAACTCCTGTCGGCGAGAATACTATCTGCCATAGTTGTGCGTTTCTTGCGCGAAAATTCCCTGCACATGCCAACAGGTAAAATTTCCACATTCTGAAAAACCTCGCGTCAAAATCCTCTTCGAGTTTGTTCCAATTCTTTTTGAAATTTGAAAACCACGACATCAGGGTTTTATCATAATCCGCACCGAAGTTCTGCCAATCCTCCATAATCAACATACCTTCAGCAGCATTTGAAATCTGTTGAGCGGAAGGAAGACTGGAATTGGGAAAAATGTAGCGTTGTATCCATGGATCGGTGGAAATCTGCGATATATTTGTACCAATGCAGTGCAAAAGGAATAACCCGGATTTTTTTAATGAGCGTCTGACTGTTTTCATATAGGTGGCAAAGTTTTTATAGCCAACATGTTCAAACATCCCGATTGAAAAGATTCGATCAAATTCTTCATCCAAATCCTGGTAATTCTGCAGACGAATATCAACAGGTAGCCCCTTACATACCTGTTTGCCGATTCTTACCTGCTCTGCAGAGATAGTAATTCCCACCACCTCGACACCGTATTCTTCCGAAAAAAACCTGGCTGCTCCGCCCCAGCCGCAACCAATGTCTAAAACCTTCATTCCGGGTTCGAGGTAAAGCTTTTTGGCAATCAGATCTAATTTGGCCTCCTGGGCCTCATCAAGGTTAGAGGCGTTTTCCCAAAAACCGCAGCTATAGATTTGTCTCCGGTCCAGCATGTTTTCAAAAAGTTCAGGACTTAAGTTATAGTGACGATGTGCAACTTCATAGCTCCCTGCTTTTGCCTGGAGATTGTATAGCTTTGCACGCATCCGATCAATCAACTCAATGAACGGTACAATTTTTCTATTCAGACCGGCTTTAAAGATCCTGGTAAAAAACTCATCAAGAGCGATACAATCCCACCAACCGTCCATGTAGGCTTCCCCCAATCCCAGTGATCCTTGGGTCAAAGCCCGATTGTACAGCTTTTCATTTCTCACTTGTATATCCCAGGGTTTGTCGCCATTAATAGTGATCCCTGCCCGGGATAGTAATTTTTCAGCTTTCATTTTAGACACAGCCATTTCAATCCCTCATCTTCAAAACTTAAGTTTTCAAACAGGTCAAATCAGTTTTGACCAATATTGGTCGAATGATACGATCCAGTATTAATATTTCATGTCCACTTCAATCGAATTATCAATATTCCCGGTAAAGACCTGACCAGGCCCAAAGCGGCTTGGGGAGAGCTTAAATCCCAAATAATCATCGGCAGTTTTTTTATGCCAATCAGGCCTTTCAACACGCTAACGTTGTATAAAACAGTATCAGTGGCAATTTCTTATCGGTTCGTGGTTCAATTCCTATCTGATTCATAATATAACCAAGAAATGAGCCAATACATAATGCATTGTATAATCAAGGAAATAAGCCTGATCTCAGTGAGTGAATTGTGGCTATTTGTGATTTTACTTGTGGCATTTAGTAAAAAGTATTAAATTACCAATAATCGTAATTAAGTGTTGTGAACACTTTGGACAGTAACGGTCAGAGATTATCTTTGAAGGCTCCGAGTCAACTGTAAGCCGAGAATTGTGCTCTGGTCAAACCGGGGATTCATCATGATCGATGAAAATGAATTCTTTCGAAAAGCAACCTTAAGGATCTGCAGGCATTTGGAGATAGAGAAGGGGCTGCTTGACTGCCTTGTATACCTTGCCCGGTACATGCCTGCTGACAGCTTATATCTTGAAAGGCACGAAAAGGACCTCAGCGCCATACGGTTCGTTGCAAGGGCAAGCTTGAATGGGTGTGCCAAGATGGATATGCTTGTTCCCCTGCCTGAAGCAGCCAGGGTTGGTATGTCGCAGTTAGAACAATCCTGGCACGCTGGTGAATTGCCACCTGTTTTATTGATAAACAGGACAAAGACAGATCCTTTCACTCAATGTATCTTGGTGGCACTGGGAATATCTAATTCTTCCGTAATGAGTCTGCCGCTCACCATAGAGGATCAGATTGTAGGCGCTCTCACCTTGGTCGCCAGGGGCAAAGATCGTTTTCACAAGCATCACGCCCGACTTTACGCCACCCTGAAGGAAACTTGCTCCGTGGCAATGTCCAACGCCCTTCATCATGAAGAGGTCGTCAAGCTAAAGGATCTTCTTATTGACGATAACCGGTTTCTGCACCAGGAATTGCTGGGTCGTTCAGGAAATATGGTAATAGGGGCCGACTACGGTCTCCGTTCCGTAGTACATTTGGTCCGCCAGGTAGCACCCACCGACAGTCCGGTCCTGCTGACCGGCGAAACCGGTGTGGGGAAGGATGTCGTCGCTAATGCTATTCATTTAAGCTCTTCCCGAGGCAATGGCCCTTTTATTCCGGTCAACTGTGGCGCTATTCCGGACTCCGTTCTGGACAGCGAGCTGTTTGGTCACGAAAAAGGAGCATTCACAGGAGCGTTGTCCAAAAAACGAGGGCGATTCGAGCGTGCAAATGGAGGAACTATTTTTTTAGATGAGATTGGCGACATGCCGCTTTCAGCCCAAGTTCGACTGTTGCGGGTGATTCAGCATCGGGAAATCGAACGGGTAGGCGGTACCGATTCCATCCCGGTGGATATCCGAATCATTGCCGCCACCCACCAGGATCTCACCAAAATGATTCATACAAACCGTTTCCGGGAAGATCTCCTGTTTCGGCTCAATATCTTTCCAATTGTCGTGCCTCCGCTTCGTGATCGACTCTGTGACATACCTGCCCTTGTTCAACACTTCATCGAACGCAAGGCCAGAGAACTTAAAATGAGAGAGATACCTCACCTGGCACCGGGTGCGATTGACGATTTGATGAGTTATAATTGGCCGGGAAATGTTCGTGAACTCGAAAATCTGATAGAGCGAGCCATCATTCTTCACCGGGACGGTCCGCTTCGGTTTGACGACCCTGGTACAGCGTTAACCCAAAAACCTTATCGCCTGGCCCCAATATCCGAAGAGGACACCCCCTCCCTCGACACGGTTGTGGCTCGACATATACGTGAAACCCTAAACAAGACGGGCGGAAGGATCCACGGTCCAAAAGGTGCGGGAAAGCTTCTTGGAATAAATCCAAACACACTTCGCTATAAAATGAAGAAACTGGGAATCCCCTTCCGCAAGCACGTCTGTTGACAGAGAAATGGCTAATCTCCGCCTGCTTCGGATTCGCGGTTCAGGAAATCCAAACGATATCAAATTCTTTTTTTCAAAGGCTCCTTAATATTGAATTTTTTGATTTTGCTTCTCAACGTGCTGGGATTGAGGTCCAGCATTTGTGCCGCGCCTTTCGGGCCCTCGATTCGTCCGGATGATTTGATTAGCGCTTTTTGAATGTGTTCCGCAATTATCTGATTCAGTGGTGTGATTTCTTCGTCCTGAGACTTGGTATCACCGGTTTTAATGTTCGCAGTGGGACTCGAATGGTGCAGATGATCAAAGGATATTGGTTCATGACGATTCAATATCAGGCTTCTCTCGATAATATTGGACAACTCACGCACATTACCGGGCCAATCGTAGTTCATTAACTGATCCATTGCCCGATTGGATAATTTGGGCTCCGGATATAAATTCAAATCTCTTGATTTTTTCTCCAGGAAATAGTGTACAAGGGCCGGGATATCCTCTTTTCTCTCTCGGAGCGGTTGTATGGCTATCGGGAATACATTCAACCGATAGTATAAATCCTCACGGAACCTGCCGGACTTGATCAAATCCGGCAGGTTCCGGTGAGTGGCTGCAATGATCCTGACGTTTACGTTGATCGTCATGGTCGATCCCACCCTCTCAATCTCATTGAATTGAATGGCCCTTAAGAGTCTGACCTGGGCATCCAGCGACAGTTCACCAACTTCGTCGAGAAAAAGCGTTCCTCCATTCGCCCGTTCAAATTTACCTCTTTTTTGAGCGGTAGCCCCGGTAAATGCTCCTTTCTCATGTCCAAACAACTCCGAATCGATTAAATCCCTGGGGATTGCACCACAATTTACCTTGATGATCGGGCCGGTCTTTCTGGCTGAGAACAGGTGAATGGCGTTTGCAATCACATCTTTTCCCACCCCGGTTTCGCCCAGCAGGATGACCGGACTATCGGTGTGAGAGACTTTTTTAACGAGTTCCATAACCTTGTTCAATCCTGATTCGGCCCCCACAATTCTCCCGCCATGCGCCTGCATCAGCTCCTGATACAGCTCCTGGTTTTCTGTCTCTACATCTTTGGAGTGCTTTTTCAAGTCCCTGTATTTCAGGGCATTTGACATGGCAATGGAAAAAGGTGCTTTCACACGTGAGACAAAATTCGCGTGCTCCTCTGTATACAGGTTTTCACCGTGTGCATAAATGGCCAGCCACCCCTTCCAATCCTTTTCGGCTATCAGGTTTATGACAAGACAGGATGCATCCTCGACACCAAAATGTTTGAACCAGTCCTTGGTGGTCGGATTCAGATTGGGTGCATTGTTGAGCTCGATCTCTTCTATGTCCCCACCCTCGTTATCTCGAATCTCTTTTTGGGCTTCCGGGGACAATATAACAGGAGCATCATGTATTTCCGCTCCTTCGGGAGAGACCCTTGCAATACTCAGCAAGCGCCCGTCAGGTTTAGTGATATCAAAGGTCATCCCATCGGCAGGAATATATTTCTTTAGATAGTTGAATCCATTGAGAAGCGTGTTTTCAATTTCAAGACTATTGCAGATTTTTAAGGTCAGGTTATGGAAAGAATGATCTTCTGCAGCGTTCATTTCTGAATCTCCTTTTTTAATCATTAAAACATCCACGATATTTAGCAGTTTACTTCAAAACCGGTAAATTTAATAGTTTTACCCGCTTTATTTAAAAGAAACCCAAGAGACACCCTGGTATATATAATAAAAATAATAGCTTAGATATTGGCATGGCTGGTGCGTTATAGCGAATGAAGATCAAAACCGGGCAAACAATTAAAAACGATTCATTTGAAACAGGAGATGACATTTATGAATGAAACAAAGCGAACCTATTGTCGTCTTTGCCATTGGAAATGCGGATTACTTATGACATTTCAGAACGGGAAAGCTGTCTCCGTCAAAGGGGACAAGGATCATCCCGTGACCAAAGGGGTGGTTTGCGAGAGAAGCCGCTTGATGATCGAACACCTCTACCATGCAGACAGGATTAATCACCCAATGAAGCGGACGGGCGACCGCGGAAGTGGTCAATGGCAGCAGATATCCTGGGACGATGCTTTGGATGAAGTTGCCGCAAAGCTCAGTGCCCTCGGTGATAAGTATGGTGCGGAGACGCTTGCGTTTACCCACGGAACGGATCGAACCTACCATTGGGACCAGAGACGGTTTTTCAATCTCTTCGGCTCCCCCAATACCTGCGGTGCTGCAAACATCTGCTATTGTCCGACCCTTGCAGTGGAATACGCTACTTACGGAGGTGAGACTTTTGGAGAAATTGATCAAACAAAGTGCATTGTTGTATGGGGACATGGGAGTTCAAATTCCTATACCGGCTACTTTCAGGATGTTTTGAGGGCCAAAAAAAATGGCGCCACTCTCATTGTCATCGATCCTCGTCGCATTCGGGAAGCGGAACTCGCCGATTTGTGGTTACCAGTTCGTCCAGGGACTGACGTTGCCTTGATGATGGGCTGGTTGAACGTCATAATAAATGAAAAACTGTATGATCAGCAGTTTGTCGAACATTGGACGGTGGGGTTTGAGGATTTGAGAAGGGTTGTTTCCGATTATACACCGGACAGGGTTGCTCAAATCACCTGGCTGACCCCGGACCTGGTTATTGAGTCCGCTCGCTCTTATGCCGGGTCCGAGTCCGCTATCATTACCTGGGGGTTGGGTATTGATAAACAGGGAGTGAATGCCACCCAGGCAGCACGAACGAGAGCAATACTCCGTGCAGTCACGGGCAATATAGACATTCCGGGAGGTGAGGTTTTGGGATGGAACGATCCTGTCGGAAGCATCATCACCCCGGTCGAACTGGAGCTGAATGACGCCATTTCGGCAGAGCAGCGCGCAAAGCAACTTGGTGCCGACGAATACCCCTTCTTCGGGTTTCCGGGATGGGAAGCCAATGAAAAGGCCAACCGCAAACTTCCCGGGGAATACATGCATCCCCCGAGGGCCGGTCTGACAAGTCTGGCCCATGCCAGGTCTGTTTTTGAGGCGATGACAACCCATCAACCCTATCCGGTGCGGGCGGCTATCACAGTTGCCAACAATCCCCTGCTCTCTCAACCGAATGTGCGAAAGACATACCAGGCGTTGAACTCACTGGATCTGTATGTTGTGGGCGAACTCTATCTTACGCCTTCTGCAGCCCTGGCTGATTATGTATTCCCTGTTTGCTCCACTGTAGAGACAACAGAGCTGTGGCATGGGCAAGGCTTTTGTGTGGCCTGCCCCAGGGGGATTGAGCCCCTTCATGAGCGTCGCAACACTTACGATTTTTGGAGGGGGCTGGCGATAAGACTGGGGCAATCAGAGCACTGGCCATGGGAAACTATCGATGAAGTTTGGGACCATTGCCTGAATCCTGTGGGACTGACGTTCGAAAAACTCGTCGAGCAGAATGGCGTTTTCGGTCAGCAGGAATATAAACGCTACGAAAAGTTCGGTTTTGGCACATCTTCAGGCAAAGTGGAACTCAGGTCAAGCATCTTTGCGGACCTGGGTTGTGAACCCCTGCCGGTATTCAGGGAAATGCTGCAGGGGCCTTTGGGCGATCCGGAACTGGTCAAGGAGTATCCCCTGATTCTGATATCCGGCAGCCGGTTTACTCCCATGTATCACTCTGAACATCGCCAAATCCCAACCGCACGGAAGAAGCGGCCCGATCCCCAAATAAGACTCCATCCGGAGACTGCCGGGAAAACAGGGGCGGAAGAGGGCGACTGGGTAAAGGTGTTCACGCCCCAGGGGAATATTCGTACGCGTCTGAAAATCACGGATATTGTTGATCCGCGCATGGCCGATATCGACCACGGATGGTGGTTTCCCGAACGCGAAGAATCCAAACCTGACCTGTTTGGCGTCTTTGAATCAAATGCAAATGTACTCTGTCCCGATTCTGCCGAATTATGCAGCCCGGAAACAGGAAGCTGGCCCCACACGGCCCTTCTTTGCAGGGTGGAAAAAGAGGAGGTTTGATGCCAACTTCGATCCAAACCTGTCCTTTTAAATCCTGTTGGTGAAAAACTATCATCGGGAACAGGCGAACCAGTTCCCGATCCTCACAAAATCAACTGTCCTGACCTTTATGCAGATTTGTAGAGATCGTGGATCCCGAGTCCGCTGCTCGAAACTTCAAGTCTCATTCTCGGTTCAAAGACCTACCCATTAAAGGATTTTAAAATGATCGATCCCTTCGTAGCCTAAAATCATTAATTCGGAACCAGAATTCAATCTCACAAAATTTCTTCTCCATCCCTTAAAAGATCAGTTACTCGGTGAATTGCATGATTGGCGGTGTTTAACCCCAATTAACAGATTTTCTTGACTTTTTGGATGGTTCAATAGACACTTTCTGCAGTCGCGATTCTCATTCCTACATTGACCATCTCATCCCCCTGAGAGGAGTCTGGAATGAAAGTGGAATGTTCGGACTTAAGCCCAGCAGGGGAAGAATGCCCAAAGGACCTGAAGAGGAGGTACATTTATCCGGAAGGCCGTTTAATCCTTAGCTTGGCCATTTTAGACTCCAGCGTCGAGGGCTTCAGATTTAAGATTTCCGCTGCGCCGTTCTCACCCCTGACACGCCAATTGGTGACTTTGAGAACCTTTTGTATATGACTCTTTTGAACCGCATCAAGCGTCCGATAAACATCGTTTATTGGTTTTGCTGTTGGGGAAATGTCCACATTAAGCTTATTCCCGGGTGAAATGATTACTGCCCGTTCTATAACGTTTTTCAACTCCCTGATATTACCCGGCCAATGATGATTTCTCAGTGTTTTCATCGTACCTTTTGTGATCGTATCTATCCGCTTGCCCATTAATTCACAATAGGATTTTACAAAGTACCAAACCAGCGAAGGAATGTCTTCGCGGTGCTCACGAAGCGGTGGTATGGTGATCGGAAACACATTAATTCGGTAGTAAAGATCCAAGCGAAATTCGCCCGTTTCCACAGCTTGTAGAAGGTTACGGTTCGTTGCGAAAATCACCCTAGCATCAGATGTAATGGGTTCATGACCTCCCAATCGCTCGAATTGTTTCTGCTGCAATACCCGCAGCAATTTGGCCTGCATTCCCAGCTTTAGTTCGCCAATTTCGTCAAGAAACAACGTGGATGTATTGGCCAGTTCGAAACGACCAATCCGTTTGGATTGCGCACCGGTATAGGCTCCCTTTTCATGGCCAAACAGTTCACTTTCAATGAGGTTGGATGGCAAGGCGGCACAATTAACCGTAATCATGGTTCGCCCCTTACGCAGACTGAGGTTGTGAATTGTCTGCGCCAGCATTTCTTTGCCGGTGCCTGTCTCTCCCAATAACAGCACTGTGGTATCCGTATCGGCCACCTGCTCCGCCTGAGCCAAGACCTTCTTAATGGGAGGGCTTTGCCCGATAAACTCTCCATGAACATGTGTCAGGTTGACTTCTTCTTTAAGGAAAGTGTTTTCCGATTCTAAAAGATCTTTTAACTGGTTAATCTCGGAAAATGCATTATGGAGTTTTTCTTCTGATCTTTTGCGCATTAGAGCATTTGCAAAGACCTGACCTATCAGTTGAAACCGCTGAACCAGCGAGTCATCCCACTCACGTTCTTTTTGCATGCACACAAAACCGACTACACCCAGAAAAATGCCGCCCACAGCCAGAGGAATGAGGACCCCGGATTTTATGCCTTGTTGCTGCCAAAAGTCCCGCTCCTCGGAAGCGTCATTCGGAAGTCTATCCGGACTGGAAATAACGAGAGATTCTCCTCGCTGGAGCCTGCTGCTATACCACGGCATTACCTTGTTAACTACGATATCCGGCATTTCGGTGACACCAGGCGCGGCATAAGCATGTGTAACCTTAAGCAGGGTTCTTTCAGAGTTATACTCAGCTACGTTACACCGATCCATCTCCAAAAACTCGGCAATCTGTTTAAGATCTCGCTCAATTTCGGTATCGATTTCATCGACGGCAAGATTGACCAATCTCGTGGATAGATCGGCAAGCATGCTTTCAAATTGCAGGCGTTCCTCCAACGCTTTGGATGCGCCATTTGTCATGATTATTACTCTTTGAGCCAAACTGAATTGTTGATTCGTTCCCTCCGAAATATAGGAGAAGACACGAAATATCGGGGGTGCGAAATCTATACTGCCTTACACACTGCTCCCTGTCAAACATAAAAATATTCAGAAATTTCATATGATTAAGGTATAAAATAACCAATACATCTCCTGGCACACTTATTGGTATTTAACTGACACTTCTAACACAGCAATGGTTTAGCTGAAACTCTGCTGTGTCGGTGAACCAGCATGAGGGGCGTTTCAGAAACAGATCCAGCACAATCGGACTTAATCCACTGTCATACCTCTTATTCTGAAAAGAACGCAATAATTTAACCTTTGGTGGAGTTCAATATGCGCATAAGAGGAGTATTTATTGTTTTGGTTACAGCAGGTTTCTTGGTTATGGGAGTCACAGCCGTAGGTACAGCCAAATCGATCACTTTGAGGTTTGCATACCAGAATCCTAAAACCAGTTGGGGTGGCATGAATGCGATGGACCCCTGGGCCAGGCAAGTGGAAAAAGCCACTAACGGCAAAGTCAAAATTCAGGTATTTTACGCCCAGACTTTGACGAAAGGCAAGAATACATGGAACGCAGTTAAAAGCGGTATTGCAGATATGGGTTGGTGTTTTCACGGCTACTGGCCGGGAATGACCCCTCTGACAGATGTTGTCAGTTTGCCGGGATTGCCCATTAGAACAGCAGAGCAGGGGAGTTCGGTCCTTTGGCAATTATACGAGAAGCATCCGTCAATCCGGAAAGAATTTGCTGATAATAAGATTTTATTATTATACACAAGTGACCCCTATAATCTCATCACAACCAAAAAACCTGTAAAAGCTTTGGAAGATCTGAAGGGGATGAAAATTCGAATGACCGGTGGACCGCCTACGGAAATGTTGAAGTTACTTGGGGGAACACCTGTATTGATTCCCATGCCGGAGAACTATATTGCGATGCAAAAACGTGTAATCGATGGAATGGGGGCTCCCTGGGAAGCAATCCATGCGTTTCGGCTCTATGAAGTGGCAAATTATTATACGGATACACCCTTCCCTGCCGTCTATTTCTCCATTGCCATAAACAAGAGAAAATGGAACAAGCTATCTGAAGATATTCAAGAGGCTATAATGAGTGTCAGTGGTTTGGAAGGATCCAAATTCTGGGGTCGCAATTGCTTCGACTCAGCTAAAGACGGAGTGATGGAAAGAGTTAAATCTGCCGGAAAAAGCATTGAAGTTTATTCATTATCCAACGAAGAGCGGCAACGTTGGCTTAACCAAGCCGGTAAACCTTTATGGTCCAAATGGGTAAAAACCATGGAAGCAGAAGGAAATTCAAATGCTCAGGAGATTCTTGATTCGGTTTTGGAGTTAGGTAAACAGTAGCGAAGCGTTCTATCCCACTTTGCTAAAACCAGCCATATGCCATGGTGCAGCAATAGCAGTCTGCACCATTTCCTCTCAAATCCGTCCTTCAATTATTTGTCCAATTCGAGTCAATGAAGAGCTTCATGTTAAGATCCCTCAAAAGACCGGTTACTCAATGAGCCACACAATTGTGTTTGAATCCAATTACACCCTGGGTCCGACCCAAATTCCGCAAATTCCGGGGTCCCCACGGGTTCAATCTCTTTTTCCAGGTTATCGGTTCACGGCACCAGGTCAAATCAACCCTGATTACCACGAACCTGCCGTTTTCTGAATGGGGAAAGATCTTTGACAGCACAACCGCGGCAACAGCGATTGCTGACCAACTGGTCCATCATTCTGAGATAATGGTTTTAGAAGGATCAAGTTATCGGAAAAGAGAAAAGAAGGGCTAACTGAACCGATTTTTTAAAAAACCGGTGCCATTCAGGAGGAAGAATTGCGGTTTTACTACAGAACCGAAGCGCACCGGTCCACCTTCTGAATGAAGTGGCTCAAATTAGACCGGTGTAAATGGCACCATTCCGGACCGGGGGTGACAATATCAAGACTTGATGCTTGACTTGAACAACCAGGATATATACCATAAGTATATACTTAATTGGAGCTTATTATGGACACTGCTAAAATATTTATTAATGGACGAAGTCAGGCTGTCAGATTACCCAAGAAGTATCGCTTTAAAACAGATCAGGTCATAATCTTTAAAAGAGGAGATGAAGTTGTTCTGAAAGAGAAAAAAACATCTTGGGATGATTTCTTTGCCGAGCCAAGTGTTTTTGGAAAGGATTATCTGTCTAAGCGAGAAGACTTATACCCCCAGGAAAGAGAATTTGAATGATAATGCTGGACACAAACATCTGCATATACATACTGAGAGACAGGCCCATAGGGCTTTTGGAGAAGTTAAATTCGGCAGGTGACATTTCGATTTCCAGCATAGCATACGCAGAACTTCTCTTCGGGATTGAGCTGAGCCCTAAATCAAAACGTAAGTCACGCTCAGACCAGCTAATTCGGTTTTTACAACATCTGACGATTCTTCCTTGGGATGAGAATGCCGCTGTTCATTATAGTCAGATCAGGTCAACACTGAAGAAAAAAGGCATATTGATTGGAAACATGGATATGCTGATAGGGGCTCATGCAAGAAGCCTCGGAGTTGATTTGATAACAAACAATGAAAAAGAACTTACAAGAATACCAGATCTAAAAATCGTGAACTGGGTTTGAATTCTATCCTCGGTTGATTCTATTCTCTCCAGCCCGGAACCCTGCCAGCGTTTCATGCTCTTTTTTCAAATGAGGCTATGTATTTTATATTGTTTAAGGCTGCACTTGTTCCGATTACGGCATCTGTAAAATCTACATTATTCTCAAGGTATGAAGTCAGTACATCTGGCAGGTTTAATCAAAATCCCCCTGGGTGATTTTTCATAAACAATTCTATCCCTGGGTTTCAGATTCAGTTCATCTCGTAACGAGACAGGTATTGTGACCTGGCCTTTTAATGACTGTTTTAATCACTCATAGTCTTTCTCGTGAAACGTGGCAAAAAATGAAAAAGAGAAAAAGAAAAAGGAGTAGTTGTGACTGGAATGCGAAGAGTAGGATGGATCACGGTTAAAGATTAAGAGATTTTGACTTTCATGAGGAGCCTATACCATGTTTTTATCTTTAAAAATGCTTTTAAATAAAGGATTTACCGGATGAACAAAGGGGTTGACAATGGTTACACCTTTCCAAGTGAAACCATTTTGAAAGTCCTCACTCAATAAAAACCTGCATCGATTTTCTGCTGCGACAGATAATACCAAAGCGTCCCATATCTGCAGCTTATGAAATGTTGATAGATCGAAAGCCGCTTGAAATGACGACCAAGTTGAATCCATAACTTCAAAACTATCTGCCCAGCTCAAAACTGCATCGCGAGTCTCCAGGGGAGTTCTTTTGGCTTTGCCATTCAAAACTCGAAACAGTTCTCCCAGTGTTTGAGCAGGCAACAAGACTTGATTGCCGGGAAGATTTTCAACTAATGAAATCGCTTTGTCACACCGTTCAGAATCGCCAATTCCTTCGGCGTATGCAAGAATATTCGTGTCGAGAGCAACCCTCATCGCTAATCATCATATAATTCATTACGAGTCCAGTTTCGATCGCCGGAGATATTGTTCCTCTTCAATCTGCCAATCAAGCTTTCTTTTGCAATTTTTCGGTCAGGGCCCTCTGTTTTGACAGGGCCAATCACTGCCACCGGTTTGCCTCTTGAGACTATCGTCATTTCCTTTCCTTGGGATGCATCACGAAGTATGGCTGAAAAGCGCCGGTTTGCTTCCGCTGCGGTAACAGTTTTCATTTTGGGCTCTCATTTGTAGTGTTTAGCACTACATTATAAATATAACATCGGTATTTCAAGGTCAATAAAAATCAAACTCAAATCCCGAGCCAGAAAAGGTCTGGTTGCGATGAATATCCTATTAACAAGCAAGTTTTATCTGATTTTCTATCTATGTTGCAAACGGAATGGAAAATAAAATCCCTCCTGCAGACTACGCTGGCAGCTTTTCGATGTGTTTCGCTTAATAAATCGCTTGACAGCTTTCCAAAACCTCATTACAAAACATATGAGTCGACAGTATATTGTAAGACAATATACTAAAAACGAATCACCTCATCATATAATTAGACAAATGAAAACAATTACATCCGTATCCGAGTTTCTCCTTGATCATCTTAAAACAGAGATTATTATTGGAAGTTTTGCCCCGGGCGAAAAGATCAACGAGTATCACCTTGCGGAGACTCTGGAAGTCAGTCGCCCGATTTTGCGAGAGGTACTGAGAACCCTGGAGGGTGAGCAATTAGTGGATACAGTTCCAAGAAAAGGCAGCTATGTGTCAAAAATAAGCCTGGTGGATTTTATCGATCTGTATACCATCAGGGAGATGATTGAATCCAAAGCAGTCGATCTTTTAGAGATGAATAAGGTACGGCGGATAAAGCAGTTTGATGAAATCATTGAAGTTGAAACGAATCTAAAAGTACCTCCTCCTGATTCTTCACCAAGTGTGTTTCTTGAATTCTTCGAAACGGGTTTAAGGTTTCATACCGTGCTGGTTGATGCTGCCAATAACAACAGGTTATCCCAATATTTCCAGGGAATCAGGGATAATCTATTGCGGTATCACGTGTTCCAAGGGCCTGAAACGCTCGAGCCAAGGACGAAGATTGACCATGTGGACATGGTGAAAAGATTGGAAAAAGGCCAGTATGCCAAAGTCAAAGAGTACCTTCGTGAGCATACAAAAACACATGAAAGCATAATCAAGAAAAATCTTGAATTGTTAGAGAACAAGCCTGAGTCGAAGTTGGGATGAGAAACATGAACATACCTTACTAAAACGAATCGCTACGCCTCGTCTTTCCGGACTTGAACGTCGATGCCCCAGCAAATGCGCATTGTCTCTTCTCAAAATTATACCGGGAACCGGTCTGGTTTTGAGAAGAGAGAGTTACCTATCCGGATTGTGTTCAAATTGACGATACAGATTCGTATGACCTTCAATAATCATATACCAAACGCTTGATAAGAAGGGGATTATAAATGTCTATGACGATTGCGGAAAAGGTACTTGCAAGAGCTTCCGGAAAACCTGAAGTCAAACCGGGAGAGTTTATTACGGCCGAGATTGATACACTGATGGTCGCAGATATGTCCTTTTATGATTCTTTTGTTCTACTGGAAGAAAAGGGCCACGCAAAAATCTGGGATCCGGACAGGGTGGTTGTGATAATGGATCATCAATATCCGGCGCAGAATGCAGTGCAAGCAGAGAAACACCGGAAAATCAGAAAATGGGTCAAACAACAAGGGATCAGGCATTTTTATGACGGCGGTGTTGGCATTTGTCATCAGGTAATGGTGGAAAAAGGACATGTTCTTCCGGGTCATCTTATACCTGGCGGGGATTCCCACACGACTACCTATGGTGCGCTGGCAGCAGCTTCATGCGGCATCGGGCATTCGGATATTGCTTATGTGATGGCGACAGGATCACTTTGGTTTATGGTGCCGGGCACGATTAAATTCGTTTTAAACGGAGTTCTGCCAACGGGAACCTCTGCGAAAGATATCATCCTGAAAATTGCCGGCGATTACCTGGTGAACGTGGCCCAATACAAATCAGTAGAATTCACGGGGCCTGTGGCATCGGCATTGAGCATCGATGACCGAATGACGATTTGTAACATGGGGGTTGAAATCGGGGCCAAATTCGCGATGTTCCCGTGTGATGAAAAGACAATTGATTATCTTGAAAAGCGTACAAAGGATTCAATTAATCCGATCCAATCCGATACCGGTGCGGTGTATGAAAAAGTATACGAAATTGACTTTTCCACTCTTGAACCCCAAGTGGCATGCCCCCACAATGTCGATAATGTGAAACCTGTTACAGAGGTCGAAGGTATCGCTGTTCAACAGGCATTTATCGGCTCCTGCACAAATGCAAGGGTCGAAGACCTGGAAAGAGCGGCTTCAATTCTAAAGGGCAGGCAGACGCATCCCGAAACCAGGTTGATCGTCATTCCGGCCTCCCGCGAGGTCTATTTGAATGTCTCTGAATCAGGTGTTTTGCAGACTTTGCTGGAAGCAGGCGCTATGCTTTGCCCGCCGACTTGTGGTCCTTGCGGCGGTTTGAATAACGGCATCCTTGCAAACGGAGAGTCTGCCATAGCGTCGACCAACAGAAACTTTAAAGGCAGAATGGGTAATCCGGAAAGTTCTATTTACCTGGCATCACCGGAGACTGTTGCAGCTTCGGCAGTTGAAGGTAAAATCACGGATCCCAGGAAGTATCTTTAGTCATAAAGGGTTTCAAATTAACAAACAGGAAAACGGATGATGGATATGATCAGGAAAGGCAGGGTTTGGAAGTTCGGCGACGATATAAGTACCGATTATCTTAGTCCCAGCTTTACTCTGGACGAACCCTGGGAAGTAACAAAAAAGAAAGTGCTTCACATTCATGATGTCTTTACACGCGAGTGCCGGGAGGGTGACATCATTGTCGCGGGGGAGAACTTCGGGTGCGGTTCAAGTCGTGAATCTGCCGCGGTTAACTTGAAAAGGCTGGGAATCGGCTGTGTCGTGGCCGACTCGATTGCGCGAATTTTTTTTCGAAATTGTATGGCTGTCGGATTTCCTGTCATGATTTGCAAAGGCATAACTGAAGCAGTGGCGGAAGGGGAAATCCTGGAGGTTGACTTTGAGAGTTCCGCAATAATTAATCAAACTCAAAGTAAAAAGCTAACCGGAGGGCGGCTTCATCCGGATTTACTGAATATATTGAAATCCGGGGGCATCCTTGAGTCACTAAATCAGTGACAACAGTGCATGCTGCCAATAACCGAGGGCGCAATAATTATCGAAGGATGGCTAATGAAAAAGACGACGATCTTAAAAAACCTGATACTGGAAAAATCAATACTGATGATGCCTGCAGCGTATGACGCGGTTTCGGCTATGATCATTGAACAGTCGGGTTTCAAATGTACAACAATTTCCGGACATGCAGTTTCTGCGACCTCACTGGGTAAACCGGATTTGTCTTTGATGACCCTTTCAGAAATGGTCAATCAGACCCGAAATATCTGTGAAGCGGTGGAAATCCCAATCCTGGTTGACGGTGACACCGGACATGGTGGTGTGTTGAACGTCATCAGAACGGTAAAGGAAATTGAAAAAGCCGGTGCGGCCGGTCTGTTTATTGAAGACCAGACATTCCCTAAACGATGCGGTCATTTGGAAGGAAAACAGGTGATTGCGGCAGAGGAAATGATTGCCAAGTTAAAAGCAGCCGTTGACGCCAGGAATGATCCCGATTTTGTAATACAGGCCAGGACAGATGCCATTGCTACGCATGGTATTGATGAAGCGATTGAAAGGGCGAATCTCTACCATGAGGCAGGGGCGGATCTTTTGTTTATTGAGGCTCCGACCACGGAAGAAGAGATTTCCCGAATCAATAAGGAGGTGGAAGCTCCGACAGTTGCTATTCAGGGGGAAGGAGCCAAAACACCTCTGACAACAGCCAAGGCCTTGGAGGAACTGGGATTCAGTGTTGTCGTCTATCCCGGATCAGCTTTATATGCCGCTGCATGGGCTGTTAAGAGTATTATGCACGAACTGATGGAGAAAGGTACAACCGAAGGTTTTTTAGATAAAATGTATGATTTCCCGGGTTTCAATAAGTTGATGGGAACTGATCGATTTCTTGATCTGGAAAGCAAATATCTAAAGGTGCTTTTGGCTTAAATTAACATACATCAAAGTGGAGAAAACAATGGACGATATGTTGAAAGGATTTTTGGTTGACCGCCTGGGAATGTCTGATGAAGACCTGAAAAAAATATCAGAGGAACAGCAGAAAGAAATGATGAATGTTGCCCGAAAGGCCGGTAAATACAGGGTAGTTGCGGAAGTTGTCAGTTCCAGGTATTGCGCTGCCGAACTGAAAGCGGGCCAAAAATATGTGATTGAACCCGCCCAGATGATCAACATGGAAGAGAGCACTGCGCCACTGTGTTTAGGAGCTCTAACGCCGCTGGGACACAAATTGGAAGTATACCTCGACCGAATGGGACACAGCGACAAAGTGGCTTCCAGCCTGAGGGGATTTCGATGTACAGACCCGGGTGTCGGACTTAACGGCCTTGGCACGGTGGAGTTTAAAATTTCCATTGAGGAAGTACCAGGCAAGTAGGGATAGAACTGCCATTATTATCAACGATTCACAGGGAAAACAGTTTATCAAAACTGGCAGTTTCTCTCGAAATCTATCGATCCGGAACAATATAGAAAGGATAAAGCATGATACATGATATCAATGTCAGGCGTTTCTTGAACGGATTTCTGGATATGCCCGAAGAAGACATGGACAAAATATCCGAGGAACAACATGAAGAACTCAGGGCAGTCGGGCTGAAAGCGGGGAGATATCAGGTTGTTGCAGAGGTTGTCAGTGCCAAGAACTGTGCGGCCAAGTTGAAACCGGGACAGAAATATGTGGTAGACATGGGCCAGAAGATCAATACAACAAAAAGTTCGGCACCAATGTGTCTTGGAGCACTGACACCGCTTGGAGAACGGATGGAGGTGTATCTGGACCGTATGGGCAATAGTGACGAGATGGTCTCGGAGCTGAGGGGATTTCGGTGTACGGACCCGGGAATCGGGCTAAACGGGCTGGGTACCTGTGAATTCAAGGTCTATATTGAGGAGACTTATGAAAAGGAAAACCTGGGCGACTCGATGGGTATCAAGGATAAAGTTGTTGTTATTGTCGGCGTGGGACAAGGCATTGGGAGGACCCTGGTTGACCGCTTTGCCGAAGTTGGTGCCAAAGTTGTCATTGCCCAACGTTCGGATTCCGGAGAACAAATAGCAGAAGAATTAACGGAAAAAGGACTTGAAGCCTGTTTTGTTAAAACCGATATCTCCCAGCAGTCAAGTGTGCAAAACCTGATGGAACAAACCGTTGAGAAGTATGGTCGTATTGATGTCCTGATTAACAACGCTACAGTCGCTCTTGAAAGTCTCGATATCAAACCTTTTGAGGATATTACCCAGGAAGAGTGGGAATATGTCATGGCGGTGAATCTCACCGGAACCTGGTTAACATGCAAAGCGGCTGTTCCCTATATGAAAGCGCAGAAATGGGGAAAGATCATCACGACTTCATCTTCGGCTTGGGATACCGGGGAACTGCCATTGTTGCACTATTTAACCTCCAAGGCCGGGGTTGTCGGTATGACCCGTGGGATGGCAAAGGAACTGGGTATGTGGAATATAACCGTCAATTGTATATCTTATGGGCCGGTGATCACCGAATCCAACAAATCAGTATATCTCCGGGATGAACAGGATCTGGTCATGGGTATTCAGGCGAGCAACAGACCGGCCACTCCTGAGGAGATGGTGGGAACCGTGATGTTCTTGTCTTCAAAGCAGAGTGATTTTATCACCGGACAGACCATTTATCCAAATGGCGGTTTATATTTTCATTAGACGAAAAACAGGTTTTAATTGTTCTATTTGAACTCGTCTTTCCTCGACCATCTATACACCTGGAGTAAATGTGAAAGCTGAACGCTTTGATAAAACAAAAAAGGTTCTTGATGTTCAAAATCTGAGAACGGATTTTGTTACAGACTACGGGCTGGTTAAAGCTGTCAATGGTGTATCCTACCACGTCAATGAACAGGAAATTGTGGCAATTGTGGGGGAAAGCGGATGTGGAAAGTCAGTAGGCCTGCTTTCAGCTTTGCAATTGATACCGGTTCCACCGGGGAAGTTTGTAAGCGGGCGAATCATGTTTGAAGGACGGGATCTGTTAAGACTGAAGCAGAATGGAACAGAGATGCGTTCCATTCGGGGCAGTAAGATCAGTATGATCTTTCAGGAGCCGATGTCATCGCTAAATCCCGGGCTGACGATTGGATTTCAGATGACGGAAGGCCTTATGCTTCATTTGAAGATGGACCGAAAAAAGGCCAACAAAAAAGCAATCGAATTGCTTGGCAGAGTCGGGATACCGGATGCTGAAAAGCGAATGAATGACTATGCGCACCAATTCAGTGGCGGGATGTTGCAACGGGTTATGATTGCCATGTCGATATCATGTAATCCGAAATTGATCATCGCGGATGAACCGACAACAGCACTGGATGTGACAACACAGGCACAGGTTCTGGAACTGCTATGCGAAATGGTTCGCGAGTTCCGGGCATCGCTGATAATAGTCACCCACAATCTCGGGGTCGTGGCTCGTTATGCCCAAAGGTTGTACGTGATGTATGCCGGGCGTGTTGTGGAGTCCGGCACTTCTAAAGAGATTTTTTCCAACCCGCAACATCCATACACAATAGGCTTGCTAGGTAGCATACCACGCCTTGATGACTCCGATGATGCTTCTCTTGTTCCGATCAAAGGGGCGCCTCCAAACCTGATTGATCTGCCGGATTCCTGCGCGTTCTATCCCAGGTGTTCCCATCGAACAGATGCGTGTGATCAAAGTCGAAAGGTTGAAATGAGACATGTGGAAGGCGAGCATTATGCGGCCTGCCATGCTGATGTGCAGGTAAAAACCATCACAGAACTTAAAAAGAAAGATACACAAAAACGACCGATAGACAAAAAGGCCGAGCCGCTTGTCGTTATTGAAGATCTAAAAATGCAGTTTCCCATCAGGAGAGGTCTGTTGCAGCGCGTAGTGGGTCATGTAAACGCGATCGATGGGATCAACCTGAAAATTTACCCTGGAGAGACCCTTGGTCTGGTTGGCGAAAGCGGATCCGGCAAAACGACACTTGGGCGTTGCATTTCAAGAATCTATGAACCGACCGGTGGGAAGATATGGTTTGAAGGGCAGGACATTGTAAAACTTCCTGAAAAAAAACGTCGTTCTCTGACCCGAAAAATCTCGATGATCTTTCAAGATCCCTATGGATCGTTGGACCCGCGCCAATCAGCAGCGAGCATTGTCGGTGATCCCTTGAAAATCCATGGCCTGGTTAAAGGGGGGAAAGAATATAAAGAACGGATTGAGGAACTGTTTGGCTTGGTTGGGCTTCATCCAAGCATGATGGGACGTGTGCCTCACGAGTTCAGTGGTGGACAGCGGCAACGAATTGGTGTTGCCCGGTCTCTGGCCTGTGATTCATCTCTCATTATTTGTGATGAACCTGTATCCGCTCTTGATGTTTCTATCCAGGCACAGATCATCAATCTTTTCGTTGAATTGCAGGAAGGTATCAGCGGTTTAACTTACCTGTTTATCGCTCATGACCTGTCAGTTGTAAAACACATCAGTTCCCGAATCGCGGTAATGTATCTCGGACGGATTGTTGAAGTAACGGACAGCAAAACGATTTATAAGGATCCGCTTCATCCTTACACACAGTCTCTATTGGCTTCTATTCCGATTCCGGACCCTTTTATTGAACAGAAAAGAGATCATTCCGTTCTTCAAGGTGAAATTCCAAGCCCTTTGAATCCTCCCGCAGGATGTACCTTTCATCCGCGATGTCCTATCGCGGACCAAAAGTGCAAAGAGGGTATTCCATCTCTGGCAACAGTGCGGGAAAACCATGAAGTTGCCTGTTTTAAGGCTTAATATTGGCGGCTGATGGCAGTGCCAATTAAGTAGAAGGTATTCTTGATATCTTTTTTGTCAGGAGTGCAATCAGAAACAATCAGCAAGTTATTTTCGTTAGAGGTTCAAGGTTTCCGGTCATCGATTTTAAATACAGACCAACAACAGGGCATAACCAGGTTAAAGGAGAAAGCATGAAAAAAACGATAAAGATGGTAGTGTTCATTTATTTGTTTGCAGCTCTTTTATGCGGGCCAAAAGTCTTTGGTGCGGAATATGGCGGGCATCTGAAGCTCATCTGGAGCTTGCCGGCCGTATCGTTCGGCTATCCCCCGAAGATACGGTCAATTGGCGAAATGTACGCTTCCGTGGCCATGGAAACGATGATTGCCGTGGACAAATACGGCAAGTTCCATCCGCATCTGGCCACTGCATGGAAACTAGCGGAAGATGAGAAATCATGGATCATAAGCCTCAGAAAAGGGGTGAAATTTCATGATGGTACCGATTTTGATGCTGAAGCCTTCAAATTTAATATGGATTTGTTTGTCGGAAAACCGACAGGTGCTTTCAAGAACATCACTTCGGTAGATGTGTTGGATAAATATACTGCCAGGCTAAATGCTTCGAAATATCAGAGTATCACGATCTTTGAACTGGCCAGCGAAGCCTATATGGCGTCTCCGAAAGCCATTAAGGAGAAAGGTGCAAAATGGGCTGAGACTCATCCTGTCGGCACCGGCCCGTTTAAGTTTGTCAGTTTTCAACGCGGAAAAAACATGCTCTGGACCCGGTTTGATCAATACTGGAAACAGGGGCGCCCTTACCTTGATGGTGTGGAGTATCTCTTCATCAAGGACAAGATGACGGCGCTATCCGCCCTTAAAGCAGGCGAGGCGCATGGGATCATATTTGCACTTCCCCAACACGCGAAAACGATGGCCAAACAAGGATTTAAAATCGATTTTGATCAAGCAGTCGGTATTCACCTGATGGTTGACAGCAAAAGTCCAGATTCACCCTGGGCGAATAAAAAGGTCAGGCAGGCTGCCGAGTACGCAATCGATAAAGAGACAATCTGTAGCCAGCTCGGATTAGATTACAAACTCCCTGTCTATCAAATGGTAAAACCCGAGAATCCTGCGTATATCAAAGACCTGCCGATTCGAAAGTATAATCCGGAGAAAGCAAAAAAACTGCTAAAAGAAGCCGGTTACCCGGGAGGCTTTACATCTGATTTTTACTATCCCGGTATGGGGTGGCGGGATGGTTGGCAAGCGGTTCAAAGCTATCTTGCCGCTGTTGGTATTAAGCTGAAACTCATAGTAATAGATAGACCCAGGTACTTTACCATGCGGTTTAAACCCGGTGCTCTACCTGCTGGTGCCGCATCACAGATGGTGATGTTTCAGGCACCCGATCCGCTTTATATGGCCACTGCTTCATTGGCAAGTACTTCTCCTCATGTGCCATCCATGAAAAGGCCACCGGGATTCGACCGGCTCCTGGATGAGGCGATAGGCGAAAGAAATCCGGCCCAACGAATACAAAAAACACATGAAGTCATCAGGTTGGCCCATGATGAACAAATGTATATTCCGTTTTTTACTGAAGGACCGCTGTTAATTATGAATCCGAATATTCATGATTATGAATTTTTTGAATATGGACGGAACTATATTTGTCCGTTCACCAATACATACATGTCCAAATAGTTGGTAATTCAATTGTTTCATGTTGGCTGAAGTTGCCCGGCCAACATGAAACCGCCAACAAAAAGCAAACACCTGAAAAATCCCAGGGGAAAATAATGGGTGGATATATCATAAAACGATTAGGCCAGGCTTTGATCGTTGTTTTACTGGTGACTGTCCTTGTATTCCTGTTGATTCGGTTGTTACCCGGAGATCCTATCCTGTTGTATGTTAGCGGAGATGTGGTTTCCGGCGCGGTGTCGGATGAGGTTATTGCGGACCTGAGGCGTGAACACGGGCTGGATCGGCCAATGTACATTCAATATGTCAATTGGCTTTGGCAAATCCTGCATGGAGATTTGGGTAAATCCATATTTCTGAACGATACCGTCGTTAATGAAATCTCGCGTGCGGTTCCAAAAACAGTCATGATCGGATCGCTAGGTTTGCTTCTGGCGGTATGCTTGTCAATTCCGTTGGGTGTATTGGCGGCAGTTCGCAGGGGAACCTGGATTGATACGTTGGTCACGCTTTTGGCCAATAGCGGAATAACGATACCGGTTTTCTGGTTGGGGATTATGCTGATTCAGATTTTTTCTCTGCAATTGGGTTGGCTTCCGACACAGGGATATACTTCTGTGTTTGATGATTTTGGCGCGGGTGTTAAATCACTCATTCTGCCAGTGGTCTGCTTGTCGGTCGTTCCATTATGCGCGCTTACCCGTCAAACGCGTTCCAGCATGTTGGAGAATATTCGTATGGATTATATCCGCACTGCCTGGTCCAAAGGACTGAGTGAGGGATTAATCATCATGCGGCATGCGCTTAAAAACAGCTTGATACCGGTAGTGACTGTTTTTGGCTTGATGGCGCGTATTACGATTGGCGGTCAAATACTGATTGAAACGGTATTCAATATACCGGGCATGGGGCGTTTAGCGGTTGAGGGGCTTCAAAACCAGGATTACGCAATTGTGCAAGGTGTTGTCTTGGTAATCGCCATCATTGTAACCGGCATTAATCTGATTGTGGACTTGTCGTATGGCTGGCTGGATCCACGGATTCGAAATAACTAGGATATAAACAATGATTTCCACAACCCTTGCAGCCGACACTAACGAAGAATCATCACCGAAACACAGCAGGCTTAATCGCTTTTTTCGGGTTTTGTTCAAACGTAAAATTGTATTGGTCAGTGCGGTTACCGTTGTTGTAATTGTTTTTAGCGCTGTCTTTGCACCTTTAGTTGCCCCGTATGATCCTTATGAGCCAAACTTTCTGGCCAGGTTGCAGAAACCTTCCTGGCAGCACCCATTGGGTACTGACAGTCTCGGACGTGACACGTTAACACGAATCATATATGGAAGCAGGGCGTCTCTTCAGGTCGGTTTTATGGCTGTTTTTGTGGCCTCCTCTATTGGAATGGTGTTGGGATTGGTCGCAGGTTATTTTGGCGGTATCATAAACACAATCATCATGCGTAGTATCGACGCTTTGATGTCCATCCCGATGATGGTGCTGGCGCTTGCCATCGCTTCCTTGCTGGGTGGGGGATTGTTGAATGTGATAATTGCCCTGGGTGTCGCTATGGTGCCTGCTTATGCCCGTGTAGTGTGCGCTCAGGCGCTATCGGTCAAACAAAATGATTATGTCACGGCATTCCGATCCATCGGTGCCAGTCATTTACGTACGTTGATGTTGCGAGTTGCACCAAACTGTCTTCCGCCTTTATTCATTGTAATGACCATGCAGATGGGTATTGCCATTCTTGTTGAGGCCGGGCTCAGTTTTTTGGGTGTGGGGATCAGTGATCCCGAAGCCTCCTGGGGCAGTATGGTAAGCGAAGGTTACGCTTACTTGTATGAAGCTCCGTTTCTTTCTTTTGCTCCCGGAATCGCAATAATTTTGATTGTTTTCAGCTTCAACATGATCGGAGATGGTTTAAGGGACGCTTTGGACCCCAAACTCCGAGGAGTAATTTAGATTATTAACACTGTTTTCGTTATTCAAGGTTCAAGTTTTTTAAAGGAGGTGGAATCAACATGGGATTTCCGACTATATATCCGACAGGTACGACAGTGTACGATCCGGAAAAATGCTGGAATGGTTACACTGTTTTTCAAGCAAAAGATGTTGGTGTGACAGTGATCGATATGAATGGCAATGTCGTACGACAGATCAAAAAAATGCATGGATTTCCCAATAAAATGCTACCCGGGGGATCTTTGATTGGAAGTACAGGGATACGAAACAAAAAATTCGGTTACCAGGATTTTATTGATCTCATCCAGGTTGATTGGGAAGGTCGCATTACCTGGAGATTCGATCAATGGGAGTATATTGAAGATCCGGGTGAGGAGTCCCGCTGGATGGCAAGACAGCACCATGACTATCAAAGAGAAGGAAATCCGGTCGGTTATTTTGTACCGGGTATGGATCCATTGGTAGACAAAGGAAACACATTGATTCTTGTGCACAAAAGCACTCAAAATAAAAAAATAACCGATAAGCTGCTTTGTGACGACGTCATCATTGAAGTCGACTGGGAGGGTAATATTATTTGGGAATGGATTTGCAACGAGCATTTTGATGAGTTCAAATTTTCGGAAGAAGCGAAAAACACTCTTTATCGAAATCCCAACTTTCATCCGGAAATCGGTGAAGGACTTGCCGATTGGATGCATATTAACTCGATGTCTACCCTGGGTCCTAATAAATGGTGGGAAAAGGGTGATAAACGGTTTCATCCTGATAACATCATTTGGGATGGTCGCGAAACCAATATCATTGCAATAACTGACAAGGAAAGCGGCAAAATCGTATGGCAGGTGGGACCTGACTATAATGAGAGTGAAGCTCTTCGCAAAATGGGTTGGATCATCGGTCAGCATCATGCGCACATGATACCCTTGGGACTTCCGGGTGAAGGTAATATTTTGGTTTTTGATAATGGCGGGTGGGCAGGCTATGGCGCTCCAAACCCGAGTTCTCTTAACGGAACACACAATGCGAAGCGTGACTGCTCCCGTGTTCTGGAATTTGATCCGATAACACTCGAAATTGTTTGGAAGTATACTGTCGAAGAGGCAGGGTTTAAGCCGCTGGTGGACAATTTCAAATTCTACAGTGGCTATATCAGCAGCGCTCAAAGACTACCCAACGGAAATACTCTTATCACCGAAGGTGCCAACGGCAGATTTTTTGAAATCACACCGGAGCATGAGCTTGTGTGGGAATATATCAGCCCGTTTTTTGATCAACAGTTTGATACGAATATGGCCTATCGGTCTTATCGATATCCGTATGAATATATACCCCAACTGGGATTACCAAAAGAGAAACCGATCCCCAGGATTGACCGTTCAGCTTTCAAGGTGCCGGGCACCAAAGAAGAAAAACCTGGAAATGTCATGACACTGACGTCCGGAAGTGATTTTGATGATTCTCCACAAGATTGTGTTGTTGATTACAGTGAATGAGGATTTGAGGTTGGATTACGGCTAGGCACTTCAATATGGGAGACTGGCTGAAATACTCATTCCCAAACCTTGCGCAGCAAATGTAAAAATACCCGGTAACAAAAGACCGGAAGAAGAGGTTGCTATCGTTGGTACTTTGCTAAAACGTGAACCATGCCGGAATTATCAGCAGGAATAGAGGTTCTGCCGGTGTAAATATGAAGTTTCTTAGTCACGATATGGTCACCTACACAAGAAAAATGGACAAGGCTGGTGTTGAGGATATGATCATCGGTAATAGCAAATTGATGCAGGATTTGATGAGCCAGGTGGAGAAAATCTCGAATTCCAATGCGACAGTGCTGCTCCAAGGGGAAACCGGAACCGGGAAGTCACTCCTGGCTAAAAAAATTCATGAGAAAAGTTCAAGAAAAGACGGCCCTTTTATCACAATAGATTGCGGTGCCTTATCTGATTCCTTATTTGAAACAGAGCTTTTTGGTCATGTAAAAGGGGCATTCACCAATGCTGTAAACGGAAAAAAAGGCTTGCTTGAAGAAGCACAGGGCGGGACTGTTTTTTTGGACGAAATTTCAGAAATCAGGTTACCAACCCAGGTCAAAATTCTTCATGTTCTCCAGGAAAAGAAACTAAGGCAGGTAGGCAGCAACCGTCAAATCAGCATTGATGTGAGGTTTATCACGGCAACCAGTATTGACCTGAAAAAACAAGTGGAAAAGGGACTGTTTCGTGAAGAACTGTTTTATCGACTGGCTGTAATTCCACTTTATTTACCTGCTTTAAGAGAGCGACAAAGAGATCTGCCGCTTTTGATAAAATACTTCCTCAACAAATATAGCAGATCATACAGTAAGTCCATCTCCCACATCGAGCCTGATGCTTTTGATACTCTCTGTAATTTCTGCTGGGAAGGAAACATACGCGAGCTATCCAATGTCATAGAGCGAGCAGTGCTGCTGACAGATAAAAACAGGATCACTATGGATTGTATTGCCAGCAATCAATTACCCGATAATAATTTAACGCAGGAACGCGAACTATCGGTCCCTGCACTGAAACAAGTCATCAATAACGCGGAAAAAAAGGCAATTATCAAAGCGCTGAGCATTACGGAAAACAATCGCTCGGAATCCGCAAGAAAACTCGGTATCAGCCGCAGAGCTCTCTATTACAAGATGAAGCTTTACGGATTAGAATAGAAAAAACGCCCTGTTTACTTGTTATCTGATGATATCAACGTTTGCTCAGAATTCGGTTCTGGCGGCCCATTGTATTTAGACTAATCGTAACTGGTCTTACAATTTGAGGTTGCTGATTTGCCCGAAAACCGATCACCGATCCATTCCGCTTGAACTTTCAAAGATTTGTCTAATATCGTAAAATGGTTTGCGCCATCAATAACAGCTAATTGGATCTTTTGTCCCTGCTGACACATTCGTTTTGCCATTCCCGGGTCGTTCTTTTTCGTCCACGGTGTTTCTTGATCTCCAATAACAACCAAGCCCGGTCCTTTGAATTCTGCTTCAGCTGATTCACCTATATTAAAATAGCTTTTGACATCAGTATTTAGATCCCAATTCTTCTTGAATGCCTCTGGTCCTTTAATGGGTGAAGGATTGGGGCGCCCAAAACCCGGACCTTGACACCTGTCTCCAACTTGTTCGATTATTGCCAACCCTTTCTTGGTAAGAACATCCTCATACTTGAACCGGGGATCGTTTGCCTTAATTGAAATCAACACAAATATACCTAAGGCCGGGTCTTTCTTGGAAATGTTTACCATTGGATCTCTGGCATTCCCCAGGCCCGAAAGTGAAACGAATCCCAGGTAGGATGGGTCATCAATTCCGGCCATAACCTGGGCAACACCACCCATCGTATGGGCACCGGCAGAATGACCCAGGGCAATCCATTTTTCACCCAGAGAAGGAACAGCTCTCCGTGCGGCCTTGACACTGTGTACCACATCCCATGCATTGCCAATCCTATCCATGTATGAAACTGCAGAATCGGATCCCAGACCGGCATAATCGGTAGCCACAATGGCATACCCGCTTTTCAAATGGAAAAGCGGTACTCTGTACATGGCAAAACTCAAGGAAGTCAGTGATGTCGCGCATCTCCGATTTACACCTGATGTCCCGTGCGCCCAGGCAATCACCGGCCACCCTCCTTTTGGGGGATCGCCCGCCGGAATCAGAATTGCGGCACTACTTGTTGTCAATCTGCCCCTGGAATCCTCACTTCCGTATAGGAAGCGGACTGCTTTTGCGCCCGGGGGGATTTTATAACCTTCAAAATTCTCGTACCGAATCAAATCTCCAGGCTTGCCGCTGTCGTGAAAACTATCCGGGGTGTTGTATAGTTCCGTTAATGGGAATTTCTTCATGTCTTTTGGTGAAAACTTTTGCTGTGCAGTCAAGGATCCCGCAAATATCAGCAGGGTTGTTGTCAGCAGATAGCTGACAAACATTTTAAACCGATTAGATTTCATAAGTTAATTATCTCCACAGTCGGTCGATTGTATCACTAATGATATCGAGAATGATAAAGCAAGATTTCAGTTTTATCGAACTCCAAAACCTGTGATGGAAAAGACCTCATTCAGATTCAGACCATTTGCCGGCCGGAATCTGCGAAGTCATTTCCGCAACATTCACAGTTTTCTAAAACTTCCCGTACATACCAACACCGGTAAATGATTTGGTAGTTGTTTCATCTGTTGCTTCAGGTGTTGCAGCTTGAGACTGGTAAACGATTTGAAATCCGACCTTTTTTTCGAATTCTATGTCATACACCAAGGACGTACCAATGGTACTCATGAATTTTTCTCCACCTTTTTTCATATCGGATGACTCATACGTTAACCGGATCTTACCGGGACCCAAATCTTTCATTGCGAAACCCAGGGCCATATCGTTCCATTCCTTTTCTGCTGCAACTGTTTCAGCGCCTGCTTTATAGTTTGAGCTGTCAATCATGAAATCCATGGAGCCCACGGGTATCTTTACACCCACCAACCTGGCATTATTGGTTAAGGCATCTGCCGTTGTATCTTCGCTATAATCATCCAGAGTTACGGATGTTGCGCTGACTTTAATTTTTACTGGTCCCACATCACCCCAAATGCCCGCTTGAACGGTTTGTCCCTCGGCTCCTCCATTCCCTCTTGGTGCCGGGGCATTGACCGGGATTGTTTCAGCTTCTCCGTAAAGGTTGACCATCAAATTCAGGCCACCTATTGGAATTTTCACGCCAATACCGTCATCTTTTGTCCATCCGGCATGAACAAACGTAAGTGCCGGTGCACAGGGCATGTCTGTTGTCTTTGTCCCACCTCCGACATTAAAGTTGGCAGCCGCAGGGTTTTCAAAAGTCCCAAGAATTATAGTTCCGAATCCGGCATCGTAATCGAGTCTGAATGGTGCCTGGTTTAAGCCTCCGGCATCCTTGTTTCGTCGATATTCAATATCCAGCTTTCCTGATAGTTTTCCTTTTTTTCCTTCAAAAACCACGTTTGCCTGGCCATAGTTTTCAATATGAGCCGATTCTCCCTCAACCCCGGATTGATATTGCCCGATATAATGTCTAAGAAAAGCAGAGACTTTGAAATCCTCTGCGGTAGCACTACCGGTAATACCCATAATGAATGCGACAGCAACTGTTGCTTTTATCATTGCCTTATACATGAAAATTCTCCTGATATGAATTAATGAAATTCGAATAAGACTATCACCTCGGACAATTCTGACCGCACTTCTATTGGAACTGAGCAAGGTTATCCTTAAGGATTTTGTGTCAGGGTGATACTTCTGCCGGGAAAGCTTGTTTCACTGAACATTCCGTCAGGCCTACGCAGTGAAATAATCAAAAAATCAGACTGCCAGCAATTGTTTGCATTCAGTTCATCTGAAGGAGTAATACGCCTTTCCGAATCAAGTTCCGGGCCCATTGGCTGCGAGCAAAACCCAAGCCTTCTAATAGCCGGTTAGAAGGCTTGGATCTTTATTACAACGGACTTTTCAAGAATACTCATTAACGTCAAAAAGGAGTCAAAATCCATTAAGTTTGTTAAACTGAAAAACCCGTCGATACCTGAATTTCAAGGACTATAGCAACGTGAAATCGGAATTCGATGGCTAACTCATCCCCAGTGTCTTATTCGGTTTTTTTAGATAATGTTTTTAGTTAAAAGCAGAATCCGCTGCCCAATCAAAAACGTTATCTGAAAAACAATGGGGACAACATCAGCAAATACCAAACCATCTCTCTTATCCTTTTCTGTTCCCTCATAACATATTGAAAATAATAGTTTTACTAATCATAAATGAGATGTTTCATCCCTTTTTTTAGCATTAAAAAAAGCATCACTCGATTTCATGTGCAAAATTCTTCACAATAGCCATTCATCACTCTCCAGGATCGATAAAGTTCTGAATTTTTGAATGAAACTTACCCGCTTCCTACTCATTAAAACCGACCTGAAGTTATCGGAGTGGAAGTTGTATTGAGTTCGGGGGTGAAAGCACAAATGTAATTTACTGATATTTTTAATAAAGTGACTTGGCGAACTCCACTTTGAGTATGCTGATACTTATTGGACGATTTTTTGCACAGGTGTGAATTCGTCCGATAGGGAGAGAAGTTGGAGGTATCCTGGTTTTATCTTGCGATGAAAACGGTTTTACTCCGGATTTGATGAATGGCATTTAAAGGGTGTAAGCGTTCCGATTGTAGGAGGGGTTTCTCCGAAGATCATTTGCCAAAAGGAAAAATGGGAAAAGGGAACGATATTTGTCGGTTTGCCCTCCAGACCTGATGTCTATATGGTACCTGATCTCAGTGACGATGTGACAGACAGCTTGATCGAAGGGACTAATGACACTCGGATATGCTGATGTTGGTCGACGGTTTATCCAGATAAATTAGTGCGTTGGTAGGAGGGCTTTTTAGTATTTTTGGGCTGGATTTCAATTATGTCGGGGGTGGGCAGGTTCGCTGAGCTTTGAACGGAAACCATTGTCTGTGTTATGAGCTAATGAAGTTTTCAAACGAACTTCACCAGATCCTGTTCGATATCAGCATATCATTTGGCACCGATATCGATCTTAAGAAAATGGTAAAAACAGCACTTGCCAGATACCTGAAACGCCTCAGTTGCATCGACACATTGCGGGTGGAATCCGTCATCTGCAGGAAAGTGCTGAAGTCCCGTTTCAACCGGAGACAGTGTATTTGCAGCCAAGATAATACGGAAAACAGCCAGGTCAGGGAGCTCTTCAGCCGTTTGCTATTGAGCGGCAGGAACAATGAAATGAGTCGTTTTTTGTGTCATGGATCTACAGGGGTTTGGCTTTATTGAAGCGTTCTCTCCTTTTCAGTGTTAGATTTAGGATATTTATATGCTCCGGATTGTTCAGAAAGTAACAATCGGCAAGACTTCTATCGAGTATTTTATGTCTCTGTGCCGTTCATTACCAAAAGATTATCAATAGATTGGTAAAGCAGTTCGAAATTAATTGGTTTGGAAATATAATAGTCAAATCCGGCGTTCAAATATTTGTTTTCATCATCCGCCATTCCGAAAGCGGTAAGGGCGATTATCGGAATAGGAGATTGGGCTATATCTCTTATAGCTTTCATAGTATCCACCCCATCCATCTTGGGTAATTGAATATCCATTAAGATGATATCGTACTGGTTTTCCTGAAACATCTTAATGGCTTCTTCTCCTCGTGTGGCAATATCGACCTGATATTTTTCCAAAGCAGCCTGAATCAGTTCCTGGTTAGTTGGGTTATCTTCCGTTACCAGTATTTTAATACTCCCGGGATCAATGCTCAATCGATCTTCACTATTGTCGTTAGAAACAAAAGCAGCTTCCGCATGGGGAACTCGACCCGACAACGTTACTGTGAATCGGCTGCCTTTAGCCACTTCACTTTGAACTGAAATTGTGCCGCCGTGTTGTTCCACAATGCTCTTTGTGATCGCCAGCCCAAGTCCGGTTCCCCGATGCGTAATAGTATCTACATCCCGAACACGTTCAAAGGGCTCGAATATTTTATTCAGATGATCAGGGGGAATGCCTGATCCTTCGTCCCAGACTATGACAATGATTTCGCTTTTCTCCGCAGTTGCCTCAATTCCGATTGTTTTTTCTGTCCCGGTGAATTTCACGGCATTAGAGTATAGATTGAAGAAAACCTGTTTGAGTTGTTTTTCGTCACCTACGATCCATCCCAAACCAGGTTCGATGTTAATACGTAACCGATGCCGTTTTGTCGGGTCGATAGCTTTTATGATCTCTGTGGATCGCCTAAGCATAGCTCCAAAATCAAAGGATTCGAATTTAGAAATAGTCTTTCCTGCTTCGATTTTCGAAAGGTCAAGTATGTCGTCGACCATTTCAAGCAGATGAGTACCGCTGTCCTTCAGGATAGACATATGATGGCGCTGTTTATCGTCAAGTAGTGGCTCCAGTTTTTTTTGCAGAATGTTGCTGAAACCAAGAATTGAGTTCAGCGGAGTACGAAGCTCATGGCTCATATTAGCCAAAAACTCGCTTTTCGCTCGATTGGCAGCATCTGCCGCGGTCTTTGCTTTCCTCAACTCTATTTCGATTTCCTTCCTTTGAGAGATGTTTCTACTCACAAATGTGACACCATCAAAATGGCCTTTATAGTCCATTCGTTTGGATATTCTGGCATCGAACCAGTATTTTTGACCGTCAACTTCCAAAGAATAGTCGAAATGTTGATGTTCAGAAACGTTTTTCAATATCGATATGGCTCCTTCAAGCTTAGTAACCAATCCGGAAGGCAATATTTCTGAATAATGCTTTCCTTGGAAATTGTTTTGGTCAAAAAGACGAGGTTGATCACTCGGTTGATAAGCATAAATGGATCGACCTTTGCTATCGAGGGTCAAAAGTATATCGTCTAAAGATACAAGGATTGACCGCAGATTCTCTTCACTATCCCTTAACACGGACTCTGCTGCCTTGCGCTCTATTATTTCCAATTGAAGTCTTTTTTGCGTTTTTTCATATTGCCTGGCCTTAAAAGTCGTAAGTGCCAGTTTATCGGACATTACCATGGAAAACAAACGGTACATTGTGTTGTTTAGATCGTCATTTGTCACATTTGTATAATCACCGATATGTTTTGCTGAAATGCTAAATACCTTGACCCGAGTTTTGGCGATGACAGTCGTAGAAGGCGCGCTTTGGCTGATAACACTCATTTCGCCAAAGATATCCCCACGGCGTTTCAGGTCTATAATGATTTCTCCACCGGAATAAACGCTAACTATACCTCTTAAAAGAAAATACACCTTGTTGTTTTCCTCTCCTTCTACCAGAATTTTTTCCCCTTTCATTACATCTAAAAAACTCGAAATGGGAATCAGTTGATCTATTAATTTTTGGGGCCAATGAGCAAATAGTGGCGAGTTTTTTAAAAAACTGACAATTTCCCGGTTTTGGTCAAATAGATATTGATCAGATTGGGAGGTAACCGCTTTGTTGTCTTTTTCAGCCGAAGGAAGTTGGATTCCAATGGATCCTCTTTGGGGGGCGTCTTGTTTCAGCTTGTCCGAACTTCTTCTTGACCAATGTTTTATAGTGTTTTCCGTCATGATAGCTTGATTGGTGGTGTTTTATGCAACGTATCCGGTATTATTGTATGCAGACTGCTGTTTTAAGGCGTTTAAAAATACCTCGATAAAGGTACAATTGCCCTAAGCTTAAAAATAAACTTTGATATTAATGTTTTGATTATCAGTTATCCGCAGCCCGTTTTAGCAGCTTCCCTGGTAAAGGAGGGGTAAAATGGGCATTATAAAGAAAACTCTTGAAAAGCTTTACCAAATCAAAACGACAATTAAAACGATACTGGTATTCTGCTAAATATCTTTGAGCGTATATTTTTCGACTGGCTCGATAGGTTCCGGTTAAAGCACTTTTAACATTGCCCGAAATGATGCTTAGCCAATAGAAAAAAGGGATTTCCCCTGTTCTAGGATCTTTTCCCGTTTTGATCCGTACATGCTTATGGTTGTATACCTTTGAAAACGCATTAATACAAGGAAATATGTCAGAGGCCACAAAGAATCCTGTCTGAAGATTAGCAAAAGCCTATTTTTGAATCTCATAGCTGGTAAAGGCTTTGACAGGTGTCATTTTAACATAGCGAGGATGACCTTCGGCATTCACTTGCACAGCACCCACAAAGGGCTGCTTGTTGCCGGAACCCCGTCCTGGTTTGTCACCTGACAGGCGACCGCCCAAACAGGCATCATCCACTGTCACGGTCTCTGACAATTTATATCGGGCGTCTGATTCGACCATAACCTGCATGAGCTTGTGCTTGATAGACCAGGCAGTCGGATAAGAAACCCCGATTTGCCTTTTTAGCGACAAAGCTGAGATACCATTTTTATTCTGGCTGATCAGATAAATGGCCAGGAACCACTTGGACAGAGGTAAATTGGTCGAATGAAAAATAGTGCCCCTGGTAACCGAGGTTTGCTGTTTACAACGAGTGCATTGATAAACCTTACGTGACTTAATGTAACAATAGTTTTCATGATCACAACTTTCACATCTGTAACCGTCTGGCCAACGAATTTTTGCTAAGGCTTGTTCGCATTGCTCGTCAGTACCATAGTCTTTGAAAAAATCATGAAGACTTAAACCTTTTTGAAATTGAATCTCATTCTGAGCCATAAAGTCCTCCGGTATGAAAAGTGTATATAGTGAACATATGCACCCTGAGCCGGGATATCAACATTTAACAATCAAATTGGAAAGTGTTTGTTCAACAAATACTTTCCCTTCAATGATTTTATCCCATTTGGACCTATCACAAACACTATTGTTAAATCTGAACTTGAAAAACTTTGTTTTTGTAAGTAGCCAAAGCAAACAAAAAAGAAAAAGGCACTGCCCACTCAATACCCTTGTTCAAACGCTTGCAAGAAGGTCCAACTTTACCGATTCATGTAATCTAGCTAGTACTGCCAACATCATTTCCTGAATCATGGTAGCGGTGTCAATGTATTCAAACATTGTTGAATCGGGAAAATTCCTAACCAGTATTGACGCCCCGGCTTCATTAACGTTTACTTTGGAGTGCACCCCCCAGGCAACAAAACGGTTGTTTTCTTTTGATTCTTTTTCACCCTCAATGTAGTTTTCCATAAGAGCTTTTTCCAGAATTTTCTGTTCGAGAGTGCTGAGAGGAGTCATTTCATCACCACTTTTGGCGATAATTGTGTCTTTGCTTTTAACCAGGATTGAGGTCTTCAGCGGTTCCCAATCTTTAAATCCCAACAGCTTTATAAAATTTAAGGCAATATCAACTACTTCTCTTGGTTTACCATTGGAGCTGTTTTCATAGAACTCAAAAAAATGCTTGTAATTGAACAGTTCGAGTGTTGTGCTTTTGTGAGTTTCTATTTCATTTGCAATAGACGCCGCCTTTTTAACCATCCCAGCCAGGCCTTTTTGAGCACCTTCTTTCCACTGTTTTTCCCCTTTGACGCGATGAAACTCCTCCAAGGCATTTTTTATTGCGGCTTTCAGCAATCTGGGATTACCCGGTTTTTCAAGGTAGTAAAAGATACCCGATTCCAAACCCTTGATTTTGTCTTCCACCTGGACACGGGCAGTATGGAAGATTACCGGTATATCTTTGAGGTTGGGATTAAGCTTGATTCTTCTTAAACATTCGATGCCATCCATGTGTGGCATCATCCAATCCAAAACTATTGCTTGAAAATCCGTATCGTTGGACAAAATTTCAAGTCCTTTGATGCCATCTTCAGCCGTTACTATTGAATAATCGTCGGAGAGTGTTTCCAAAATTATTTTTAGATTTTGCACTTCGTCATCAATTACTAATATTCTTGGCGTAGTCACTGGCTTGCTCCTTTACTTTGGGAAAAATTAACTGTTAATTTTTATTAAGCTTGGATGTATCCTTAGATTTCAATAAGATAGAAATCAAAGGTACTTCAGATACCCAACAAATGATCGCACATTGATTCAGCCTGGCCATAGCAAGATTGGGCTCATATCATTTTTTAAGGTTACAGTTACGTTGAGTTAAGAAGAATAAAATTAATCTATACTATTTTTATTCACTTAAAACTTTGGCTACAACAGCTTGTATGGTTTCATCATCTGTCGGTTTCACAATCCACGCTTTTACCCCCGCTGCTTTGCCTTGCTCCTTTCGATTTGCTTCGGTTTCACTGGTAAGCACAACAATCGGTAATCTTTTGAATTTTGGATCAGCTTTTAATCGCATGATCAACTGGAATCCTCCCATTTCAGGCATATTGACATCAGTGACGACAAGGTCAACCAGTTGGTCTTCGTGCATTGCTGAAAGCTTATTTAAGGCATCAACTCCGTTCTCGGCTTCTACAATTTCGTGCCCAACCATTTTCAAAGCTTTGGAAATTTTAACTCGGATTGAAGTCGAATCATCGACAATTATTATTTTCTTCTTTTCCATTCAAATGTCTCCTTGCTAATCGAATGAACAAATTTAAAAAAAATCTACGTTTTTCAGTGGATCAGGTTTGGCTTTTTCTTCTGACGCTGGCAGTTTAGGAAGATAAACAATGAAATCAGCTCCTTTTCCAAGCTGACTGGTGACTTCCAATCTTCCTTGAAGAGATTTCAAGATTTTTGATGCCCCTGAAACCCCCAATCCGTTTCCACCTTTACCTTTGGTTGAAACGGCAATGCCTTTCCTTATGCTTTCAAGAATCTCGGTTTTGATCCCGGGTCCGTTGTCCGACACGGTCACTTTTAAATCCTCTGCAAGTTTCTCGATTCTTATTGTTATCAAAGGAGTCGAAACCTCAAACCGTTTCAAGGCATCGTGCGCATTTGCTATCAAATTCATAAAAACCCGGATAAGTTGGCTATTGCCCATTGTCAGGTACTGTTCATTGGGATCAAACTTCATACTCCATTCAATTTTGTCTTTCTGAAGATTATAGCTCAACAAACTTAGTGCTTTTTGCACCATTGTTACGACGTTGGTAATTTCAACTTCTTCGTTGCGGTGTATGGCAAGCAGTGACCCCAAGAATTCGGTGCATTGCTCGCCATTAAATACCGCATCGTTTAAGTCGTTCATCAACTCCAACACCCATTCGTCTTCATGGCTCAACTTTTCTTGAAGAATTGGAATAATGAGGTCTCTCAATCCCATTGTCATCGCCACTGTGAATTTCTTTGCATCATGAACTACAGCGGCAACAAGTCCGCCGATTTCAGCCTGTTTTTGTAGCTCATCGTTTTTTGCTTCAAGCTCTCTGTTAATCATATGTAATTGTCTTTCTTTCTGGATCAGACGAGTAAACACCTGGATTCTGGCGTTGAGTTCCTGAAAATCCATCGGTTTCAAAATAAAATCATCCGCATTGAGCCGCAACCCGTGAACTTTGTCTTCAACAGACGTTCTTCTGGCCGACATAAGAATGATTTTAATTCCTGACCAGTCATGGTTTTGTCTGATTCTTCTGCAGACTTCAAAGCCGTCCATGCCAGGCATTTCAATATCCATCAAAATAATATCGATGCTTTCATTTTCAAGGGTCTCCAGAGCTATTTTTCCCGAGGTTGCTAAGGATATCTGATGATTTCTGTTTGAGTTCAGCACATCTTCGAAAATCAAACAGTTTCTTTCTTCGTCGTCGACAATCAGAATGCCAATCTTAGTAGTGTCCATTTCTTCCTCTTAAAATACGCGTGGTAGGAATACAGTAAAGGCAGCTCCATTTCCAGGTTCACTGGCAACTTCAATTCTTCCATTGTGTCGTTGTACAATCTTGTGACTCCCGGAAAGCCCTATACCGTGCCCGTTTTTTTTTGTTGTGTGTCCTTGTAGTATTTTTTCCTGTAGTTCGATGGGAATACCCGGGCCATTATCTTCTATCCTGAAAAACGCCTCATTTTCTTTTTCCCCACAGGATATCTTGATTTTCCTCTTCCTTTCTTCAAGCGGAACTGAGGACAACGCTTCTAAAGCGTTTTTAAGCAAATTAATAATCACCCTGCTGAAGGAAATATCGCAGTTTACTAAAACGCTTTGTTTTTCAAAGGTGATTTCAACATGCTGCTTGCTAGCTCTTCTGGAATACAGCATGGTTGTGGATTCTACAATTGAAACCAAGTCGGTTTTTGCTTTATCCAATATTTTTCCGGACGAAAGGTAAGCCAACCCTCTGACAATCGACTCTAATTCCGAGGCGCTCAATTCCAAGGCCTTAATCCATCCAATAATGTCTTCATACGTTTCTTGATCACCGGGCTGATTCCAAAGTTTGTCCAGTTTTTTACGAAGTATCTTTTCTATTCTCGTCTGGAACACAACATTTCCCAAGTCATGGGCAATAGAGGCAGACTCCATTCCAATGAAGGCTAAATGATTGGCCTGCTCAAGCCTGGTTTCCAGCTCCTTATTGGTTTTTTTTAATTTGTCCTTGGCCCTTTTTAATTCGGAATGCGCTTTAACACGAGCAATCATGACTTCCAAATCAAAAGGCTTGACAATAAAATCCGCCGCACCGGCATCCAGCGCTTTTGTCTGTTCTGTGGGATTACTAATCGCCGTCAACATGATAACGGAGATATCTTTACAATCGTCATTGGTTTTCAACCACTCCAGGACTTCCCATCCGCTCATTTCAGGCATCATTACATCCAACAATATCACATCAGGATTTGTATTTTTTGCCTGTTCCAAGGCCTTTTTTCCATTTTCGGCCAGGAATACTTCAAATCCATCCATTTCCAGATTTTCCTGGCAAACTTGTCGGATATGTTCCTGATCGTCTACAACAAGCACTTTAGAGTTCATTTTGTTCCTTGCAAGAAGTTTTGAGACTAAAAGAAAAGGTACTTCCTTCACCCAACTTACTGGATACCCAGATTTCTCCCTGCATCGCTTGAATCAACTTCTGCGTGATAGCGAGCCCCAACCCTGTTCCTTCGGTTTTTGTTACATAACTTTCTCCAACCTGGATGAACTTGGAAAAGACATGTTTGAGCCATTTCTCCGGAATGCCGATTCCAGTATCTTTAACTGACACGACAATTCTCGTGTCGGCAGTTTTAGCCGAAACAGCGACTGTTCCGGTTTCGGTAAACTTTATTGCATTTCCTATCAAATTGAGAAATACTTGGGCTAATTTATTCCTGTCTGCCTTAACAAAGGGAAGGTCTGAAGGAATTACATTTTCAAGCTCAAGTTTTTTTTCTATTGCTTTTTGCTCAAAATTGGACCAGATGGACTCGACCACCTGGTGTAACTTAACTTCCTCTATACGCAGGTTTAGAACTCCTGATTCTATTTTGGCGAGATCAAGTATATCGTTTACCAAAGCTTTTAAATGAGTCCCGGATTGATGTATTTCCTTAAAGTACTCCAGGGCTTTTTCGACATTCAGCTTTTCACGTTTTGCATTTCTAAATGCTGTTTGTGTGAATCCCAGTATTCCGTTTAACGGGGTGCGGAATTCATGACTCATGCTTGCCAAAAACTCGCTCTTTGCCTGGTTGGCCTGATCGGCAATAAGACGGTCATTCTCCGCTTTTTCACGAAGGACGCTCTGACTAACATTTTCATGGGCAAATACAAGGTATTTTTTATTGTTGGACTCAAAAGAGGTAACTGAGACAACAAACCAACGTTTTATCGTTTTATCTTTAGAGTGACAGGTGTATTGCAAGGACAGGTTGCTCTTTTCACCGTCCAGTATACTTTTTACCCCGGAAAGAATTTCGAGTGCTTCAGGAACTCCTTCATCAGCAGCCTGCTGACATACCTGAAAGTAATTAAATTGTGGAAAGGTGTTCGATGAGCTGTTTTGTTTGTAAAAATTCCGCCACGCTTCATTTATATATAGAATTTTCCCACTTTCATCCACTATGCAGACTTCCGACGAAAGCGCGTCGATTGTTTTTTCAAATCGGACATGCATGGCATTTAATGCTCGTCGAGCGAGTTTTCGTTGGGTAATATCCTCTTTCAATGCCAAATAGTTGGTGATTTTACCTCTGGTGTCTTTGATCGGCGAGATGAGCGCATTTTCCCAGAAGAGTTCTCCGCTTTTCTTCTTGTTTTCAAACTCTACCTGCCAATTTCCTCCTTGTTTGATCATACTCCACATTTCTTTATACACCTCGGGTGGCATATTGCCACTTTTGAGGATACTTGGTTTTTTTCCGATAGCTTCCTCAGCCGTGTATCCTGTAACTTCAACGAATTTGGAATTTACGTAATCGATTTTTCCGTCAACATCCGTGATGATAACTGAAGCCGGACTCTGTTCAACCGCCTGCGAGAGTTTACGTAACTCGAATTCAACTTGTTTTCGCTCTGTTATGTCATGAATTGTTCCGATCATCTGTTTGGATTGCCCATTCTGATCTGTCAGCTCTGCCTGCATATGGACAAATCGTACTTCTCCGTCAGTACGTACAATGCGGTGTTCAAGGTCAAAAGGCGCGGACTGCTCAATTGCATCTCGAACAGTTTTACTTACCTTTTCAAGATCTTCGGGATGGATGATTTGTCGCATCAAAGCAGGCGTGATATCACAATCATTCATCGGCAGTTTTAATATGCGATAGGTTTCATCCGACCATTTCATGTTACCCGCATCTATGTCATAAACCCAGTTCCCCAAATGGGCTATTTCCTGCGCTTTGGTCAAAGAACGTTCGCTTTCTCTTAATGCTTGCTCGGCAAGCTTTTGTTGGGTCACATCGCTCATAACAACTGCAAAGTAACCGTTTTGAGGGCTGTACGAGGAAATCTTGTACCATTTGTTCGTGGGAAACGAAATTTGTTGTTCAAACTGAGTTTGTGCTTCCTTTGGAACTACATTGCCACAAGTCTTTATCCATGAGAACTCAGCCTTGATTTCAACTGGCAGAACCTCGAATATCTTTTTCCCGATTAGATCTTTTTTTTCCGCTCCAATGATTTTCCCAAAAGCCGAGTTTATTCTTATAATTGTGTAGTCAGCAGGATCCCCATTTTCGTCGTTGACGATTTTTAAATAAGCAAACGCATTCATCATATTTTCAAAAAGTAGTTCCAACTCGAGGTCTTGCTGTTCTATTTTACTTTGCGGAATCACAAAGGAGATTTCTTCATTGTCATTGACAACAACGTCCACCATTCCCTTTTTTAAAGCCTTCAAACCTTCCTTCAGTCGAACTACTTCCGTTTGCATTTGATTGCATTGGCGGGCTTTTTCCCTTAAATCAACCAGTTCCTTTTTAAACTCTTCGCTTTCAAAAATTTGCGTTTCCATTCAACCTTATTTTTGCCTGTTACCTATTGTTGAAGCATCTCATATTACTTTACTACTTGAGGAAAATACCTGTTCACCGATGTCTGCTTCTCCATTATCGTTAAACGGTGGCTTGTTTTATCGTTTCATTTTTAGTCGATTTTCAGATTTGTTTTAATTTAGCCAAGACTTCACTGCGATTATCAAACGGATCAGGTTGTTGGTAATCAGGCAACAAAGAGCTTTTCAAGTGCTTTCTCATCTGACATATCTCCAGCCAGGGATGTTTCTGAATCCGGATATGCCATTATTAACATAGGCGTGAAATAAACACCTTTTTCCAATGCCATTTTCGGGTTCTTGATCACATCGACTATGATTAACTCATGGCGATCAAGCATGTGCTTTTCGAAAAATCGCTTAATGTTCTTCTGGGCTTTAAGCGAGTTATTTTGGTCACCTGCTATAAAAAGCATAAAATGATGGAATGGTTCAGATTCCGATGCCATTTTGAACACTCCTATAATATATCCTCATTTTCTTTTTTCTAATGAGTGATTTCACATTCTTGCTTACTCTTTTCCTTTGGGCAGCGAGAAATAAAAATCGCTACCAACACCAGGTTCACCTTCCACCCAAATCTTCCCATTCATTTTTTCGATCAGAATTCTAGATGTATAGAGCCCGATACCAAGTCCGGGATACTTACCAGAATTCAAATCCGCTTTTCCCAACTTAGTAAAAATAGATCCATGTTTTTTTGGATCAATACCTATTCCTGTATCACTTATCTTTACAATGATATTGCCGGACACCTCTGAAGCTGCGATTCTTACTTCTCCTTCATCGGTGAACTTCAAAGCGTTTTCCAGTAAATTGACCAAAACAAAGCGGAGAGCATTTTCATCAGCCCATACCGAATACCTGGGGTTAAGGTCCTCCACCACTGCAGTTTTTCTTAATGGATCCATGTTTAGTTTGGTTACAACGATATTTCTGTACATGTCGGCTAAAAACAGTGTTTTGAGTTTGAGCACTGTACAATTAACTATGGCAGCTTCAGTCAGTTTCTGATGGTATGATACCTGCTGATTAACTATTTCCAGGGAATCTTCCAAGTGTTTGATCATTCGGGTATCTAGGTTTGTGTTTTTGAGCACGGTTTGAATTTTGGAATGAATGATTCCCAGCGGTGTCCTGAATTCATGGTGGGAAAAGTTAAGAAGGTCATCTTTGAAACCCGCAACCTTTTCGGCAACTGTTTTCGCCATTTTTGCCTCGTTCAACTGGTTTTGAGTTTGCCAGTCTTTTAACGCCCGATTTATCTTCAAATGCAAAACTTCAAAATCAATTGGTTTTGTGATGAACTCGTAGCCCCCATTTTTCATAAAGTTCACAGCCAATCCAATAGATCCGTGTGCGGTCATCATTATGGTCGGCGGAGCATTTGGAAGTTGTGCATTTATGACATTTAAGGTTTCTGTACCTGTCATTTCTGGCATCATTTCATCCAAAAGTGTTAAATCCACTTTTTGTTTTTTCAACACAGAGATGGCATTTTGACCGTTTTCTGCTGAAAGTACATTGTAACCAGCCTTTTTCAGCTTCCTCTTTAACAGTTTTACAATGGCCTCGTTGTCATCAACTATTAAAACCGTTACACCTTCCATTTTCTTCTATCGTTTTGAGCACTGAAGATTGAACAAAAGCATGGTCAATAATTGTGTCTTTCTTGTTGATTTAACACTGAAATCTATTCAAGTGAGTTTGAACGTTCAGCGTGGCATTTTGGTTTAACACATTGCCTCTTGCTGTGGCCTTTTTTTCCGGAACTGATTCGGGAGTCATCTCTCAGCATAAATTGACTCTCCACCAAGCCCGGAATGAAGCTCGATTCTCCACTATTTGCAGAGGAGACTTTCGTCTTTTATTAACTCCCTCTATTATGCCTTTTAATAAATCGTCATCATTAAATGGCTTTTGAAGAAAAGTCACTGTTTTGTAATCAACTATTCGAAGCTGAGCACCAATATCTTCCTGTGCGGAAACAAATATTGCAGGAATGCAATAAGCGACTTCAACTAGGTGGGCCAACAGATCGAATCCATTCATACCGGGCATCCATATATCCAATACAAGGAGATCTGTAGTTGTGGTTGTAGCATCATTGATAAACTCGTGGGCAGAATTAAATACCATTGCATGGTAACCATGTATTTTTACCAATCGACTCAGTGCGTTGCCTGCTGAGATGTTATCGTCGATTGTACTTATTGTTGTTTGTTTATACACCTATCTAAAAGTATTGGATAAATTAATACGATAGCTGTTTCCTGCCTGGTTTCAATATTGATTTCTTTGCCGGAAAATGGTTATTAATTTATTGAATCAAACACCACCAACTTGTTTAATTAGCCGTAATCGATTTATTTAAACCAATAAGCCTTTGTTCATAATATAATAAATATTAGGCCTTGAAAAATAAAAAAATCAGGAGAGCTATTGGATATTCGTCCTATGAGATTAGGACTTAAGTCTTAAGTGTGGGGGTCAAAGGGGAGAAATTACTTATTCAACAAGAGCTTTTTTCAGCCATTCTTACCAAATCAGCCAATGATTTAGCCTGCATTTTTTTCATGACCCGACCGCGATGTGCCTTGACAGTTTTTTCACTAAGCTTCAGTTCATGGGCAATTTGCTTGTTTAAAAAACCTTGTACAACCAAGGAAAATACATCATGTTCCCTGGGTGTCAAAGAGTTGAGCCGCGCATTGATGATTTCGATATTCTTGCTGTTGGTTCGGGCTATTTTGTCCCTTTTTATTGCTTCATTTATGGCGTCCAGTAACTTCTGGTCATCAAAAGGCTTTTCGATAAAATCAACGGCACCAGCTTTCATAGCTTCAACGCTCAAGGGAACGGTTCCGTATCCTGTGACAAATACGATGGGGATATTGATTCCTGCTTCTGCCAACTGACTTTGTAGTTCAAGCCCGCTAGTTTCGGGCATCCTCATGTCAAGTAACAAGCATGAGGGATTATTGCAAGGCATCTGGGATAGTAGCTCCGCTGCGGTTGCAAAAGTCAATACCTTAAATCCGATACCTGATATCAGACGAAAAAGGCTTCTTCTCACAGATAGTTCGTCATCTACTACAAATACTATTGATTCAAGAGACTCCATTCTCTTCTCCACCCATAACCTGAATTGTAAAGTGGAACGATGCGCCACCGTTCTCATTATTTTCAGCCCATACCTCGCCTCCATGATCTTCTATGATAGACCTGCTAATTGAAAGACCCATTCCAATTCCTCCGGGTTTCGTGGTAAAAAAAGGCTCAAAGATTCGAAGCAGGTTTTTCTTGTCGATCCCTCTTCCATAGTCTCGAATACTTAATCCTATTTTTTCTTCTCCGGCCCTATGAATCGATACGGCGATTTCACGTTTTATTGGCATGATCTCTTCCATGGCCTCGGTTGAATTCAAAATAAAATTCATAATAACCTGTTGTAACTGAACACGGTCTGCTGTAACCAAAGGAATTGTTTTATCCGGTAGCAGTTTTAAAGAGACGTTCCTGGTAATGGTTTCATTTTTGAGAAATGCAAACACTTCTTGCACAAGTTCATTTAAGTCCAGAAGCACTTTCTTATGATCTTGTTTTTTATATAAATCGCGAACGCGAAGAATAACATCACTGGCCCTTTTGTTATCCGCGATAATGTCAAAGAGTATCTCTTTGAGATCTGGCATATTTGTTTGTGGATTTTGTAATAAATGAAGTGCTGCTTGGGCGTTGTTTCGAATAGCAGATAGTGGTTGGTTAATTTCATGTACAACCGAGGCTGCCAATTCTCCCATAATAGTTACCCGGTTGCTGTGGGCAAGTTCTTTTCTAAGCTGAAGTACCTCTTTTTCCACCTTCTTCTGCCCGGTGATCTCAAAAGAAAATCCTGCTATTCCTACTGGTTCGCCTTTTTTGTCATATATCGGAGTCTTACTGGTACTTAACCATCTTCTGTTGTCCGTTATCAGCGGTTCAATAATATCCCTTTTAGGTTTGCCGGTCTTCAGGATCTCCTTGTCATCGTCCCAGTTCTTTGTTGCCAGCTTCTCAATGTGACAAACTTCGAATACCGTCTGTCCTTCCAGTTCCTCTTTTCGTAATCCAGTCTGTTCAGTGAAATACTGATTTACCCTAATAATAGTGTTGTTTGTATCTTTGCAAAAAACCAAGGCTGGAATTGAATCAAAAATCGTCTGAAGTCCGATAACTTCTTTCTCCAATGCGTTGCCCGGATTTGCCCATTGCCAAACTAAGTTTTCGATGGATTCATTCAATTGTTCTAACTCCATGGTGTGTTCCTTCGTTATTGCTGATAGCTTATTTCCTTTGCTTAAACTCCCAAGTATCCTGTATCGTTTCACATGGCCGTTTCCCTTTGGAAGGAGTTGACATCGCTCAAACTGAACACACCGTATAAACAAGCTGTCATTGTTTCCGTAATCTTCGTTTTCCTTGTTTGTTTGAGACTATGATTTAACATACTACCGTTTCTTATAGACAATTATCGGTCATGTTCGAACTGGTAGTTTTATGTTCAAAATTCTAGCACATTTTAGGCTTAAAGGTCAAAATATCTGAAGATCGATTAAATTGTTGAGATGGGAAGAATTATCAGTATTACAACAAGAACGCTTTGGTTGCCCCCTGATTATCTTGATCGACGAATCGAACGGTAAGGTTTTTTAAATTAATTTCGAACCGCTACAATTGGAACATTCATACTGTTGATATCGCCTTTTTGAGTTGCTGTGCGCAACCTCAGCATTCGCTTCGACTTTATTCGTCCGATTCTCCGGAGAACCGTCAATCAAAACTTCTAGTTCTCAATCGTTTTCTATATCAATAGGTTGAAATGGTTCATTTTCCGTCTGCCGCCCGGTAAAATCATACTCCAAGGATCTCTTTGATTTTTGATATAAAGGTTTTATCAATGGGTTTTGCAATTAAAGAATCGCATCCATCTGTTAACGCTGCTTTCGCCTCCAGGTTCATTACAGAGGCAGTCAATGCAACAATCTTCCCTTTGTAGCCATTTGCTCTCAATGTACGGGTGGCCTCATGTCCGTCCATAACGGGCATATGCATATCCATGAGGATCAAATCAGGGGTTAATTCCCAGGCTTTCTCCATTCCTTCTTTGCCATTTTCAGCCTGATGAAGTTCCCATCCTTGCTTGGACAGTTTCCGATTCAGCATTTTCTGAATATCTTTATTGTCCTCTATAACTAATATAATCATATGGATAACCGATTCATATACAACAAGCTTCAGCCGCTGGTTTTCAATGGTAGTGATACCGTGAAAACACTCCCTATTCCAAGTTTACTGGATACGTTTATATCGCCGTCATGCAATTGCACTAATTTCTGGGTAATAGCAAGACCTAATCCGGTTCCTCCGGCTTTTCGTTTTGTAGAGCTATCCACCTGGCGAAACGGATCAAAAATAAACTCAAGGCTTTTCTCATCCATTCCACAACCGGTATCACGAATCTCAATATCAAACCGGTTTTCCTTCAAATGGGTTTTGAGAACGACCTCCCCTTCATCAGTGAACTTAATGGCATTGCTTAACAAGTTTAGAATGACTTGTTTAATTCTTAACGGATCAACCTGCAAGGTCGCTTCATCCCCCTCTGCTTTAAGAGTTATATTTTTGTCTTTCGCAATTTTTCCAACGGTGTTCATCGCATCTTCGATGATGTCGGATGACCTTACGGCCTTTTTGGACAACTCCATTCCTCCGGCCTCAATTTTTGAGATGTCCAGCAAATCATTAATTAAAACAAAAAGATGCTTGCTTGCCCCTAAGACATCTTGAGCAATATCGACGATTTCATCGGAATCGGGAAGATTCTCTTCATCTGTCAGTTCATCGATATTACCCAATATAACCGTCAACGGAGTTCGTAATTCATGACTCATGGTGTTCAGAAACTCTGATTTTAATTGGTTGGCTTCTTCAGATTCTTCTTTTGCCCGTATCAACTCCTGTTCAACCTTTTTTTGTTCTGTTATGTCCGTAATCACACCGACAAACATAGACGTTTCTCCCTGTTTCATCTCCCCAACTGCTAATCGCATGGGAAAAACAGATCCATCTTTACATCGTCCGGTGACTTCACGTCCCAAACCGATGATTTTTGCATTTCTTGTGGTTAGAAAACTTTCTATGTATCCATCATGTTGAGTCTTATATGGCTCTGGCATTAATGTATTAATGTTCACTCCAATTACTTCTTCAGCTGTATACTTAAAAATCTTCTCTGCAGCTCGATTAAATAACTGAACAATCCCGTTTTCATCAATTGAGATAATCCCATCTTGAGCGGTATCGATAATGGTTTGCGTCTGCTCCATACTTTCCTGCAAGTCTTTTGTTCTTTCTTCAATCCGATCCTCCAATAAATCTTGGTTTTCATGAAGCTTTTCAAAAGTTACTGAAAGCTTATCACCGGTAATCTTAAAATTATCAGCCAACTGGTTGATTTCTCGTATGAAGGATCGACTCCAGGTTATCGCCTCCCCTCGTTCAATTCGTTTTGGCAGGTTTTTCGACGCCTGCTGTAAATTAAATATGGATTTCAAAATTGCATTTGACAGTCCGTTAGAAATCACAATTGCAACAAGACTAAGGGCAAAGACAAACAACATGGCATAAACATAAAACTTCTGTAATTGGCGAATATATTTATAGGCCGATATTTCCACAACAATGGTCCATTCCTCATTGAAGGGCACCGGAAATGTTTTGAGGAATATTGAATTGCTCCATTTTGCCATCGCGGAAATGTTACGATCTTTTTTTCTGAATCCGTGTAAGGCCCCGCCGCTAAAAGCAGCGATATCCAGATTTTCGATAAAATTAAAATGTGTCAAAACCTTTCGGTCAGTAGCTGTTGTCGCAATAACTTTATTATGGTTGTCGACTAATGTAACTATTCCCTGTCGACTTGTTGATACCCACGTTAGAATTTCTTTGATGTGATCAACTTTAAGAGCTGCCTGAGCAAATCCATTAAATGCTCCTTCATCAAAAATCGGAACACAAATGGTAACAATCGGAGTAAAGTCTTCTCCCTTTCCCTTAAACTCACTGGAAATAACAAGGGAGCTTCCTTTTTTTAAGCGTTTGAAATATTCTCGATTGGAAAAATCAAGTCCAATTGTGGATGCCCCTTTAGAATTTACGGAAGGATAAAACGCCGTCGTTATACCGTTTTTATTCGCCAGATACATATTATGAAAATCCGGATGAAATACCAGAACGTCTTTCAAAGTTTCCTGATAGTACAAGGAAGGTAGATTCGGTTTGTCTTTTAGCGCATCTGCAACTGTTTCGACTGCAACTATTTTCCGGTCTAACCAGTCATGCATCCATTCTTCTATTTCCTGGCTTGCAGTCATTAACTCCCGGACAACCGTTTCCTGGATTTGTTTGAACTCTTGCCGTGCGATAAAACTGACAATAATCAGGGCCGGAGTATTAATTGCTACCAACAAAAGGGTAAACAGCAAAATTCGAAAGGAAATGGTTGCCTCCTGTTTCCCGGTGTCTTTCCTCAAAATCGGAACAACGCTGATAACCAGGTAAGCCAGTACAACATTGAAGATGCCATTAACCCCTTGTTTCATCATGATTAAAAGCACCGATTGCCTGGGAAGCTCCATAACAAGGCCGTAAAACACATAAACCAGTGGAATTCCTATAAGAATCCAGTACAAGGCGTCCAAAATAACGAGATTGTAATTCTTTCGACGATAGAAAAAACCTACCCATAAAAACTCACCCAAAAAAATAATCGCAGCGTAGGGGTGATTCCATAATAGAAAGGTGTAGGAGGCTGCCAAAAGAGAAGATGGGAAAGCTGCTTTAAGGCCGAACATACGTAAAAGGATAAATGTAAATATGGAACCGAAAATAAAATCGACACCGAAGAATAACGGAATCGATACAACGTTCCCCAAAAGGGCAAGCATGGATAAAACCATCAAAACAAGCGTATTTGAAGTCTTAGCAATAGGCATTGGAATTCCCGCTAAACAATTTTGAAAATCAAGAAATTTGTGCAATATTGTGCCACAAAAAATGTCTCAGTGACAAGAAAAAGTAGAAATTGCTTGCTCAATCAGGGTCGGATTAGTGGAAACTTCTGAAAGAAAAGTTTTACCAAGACCTGCGAAAACCGCAGCTCACATCAAGGTGCAGTATTGAAGGATTAAAACTTCAAATGTACAAAACGCTTAACCAAGTGAGCCAATCGCTTAATCTGGACTGCCTTTTCTTTCTTCAAATGGGTTGTGCAATTGCGAAGTGAAGTATGACTACGAGAGATTCACGGTATTCTTACATGTTTACATTAGAATTCGCAAACAAACCGGAGAAAGATCTGTCGGTGACTTGTCACCGGAAAATGGGAAGATCCGCCAAGTCTGTTCGGTTGATGACTTGTTCAATGGTTCTTAGCCAATTCGAAAATCTCAGCGTTGAGAGCACTGTTGAATCAAACACTGGTTGAATCCTTAAGATAGATCCGCTGAGAGGGGAAAGGCCGGAGATATGAATCAGTTAAGTAACTCTCATTCGCCAGTTGTAACCTTCTCTTCTACTTCTTTAAGTATCGCTACAGAATGAGAAAAATTACCATGGACATCCTTTTCAGAAATAGCAGATAAAAGAACAGGAAGTTTTTCACCATTCTTTTTGATGAACTGGTAAGAAATGTCGATAACAAATCCGGTATCATAGAACTTAGGAAGAAAAATATTCACTGCATTTTCTTTTGATTGGTCGGTTAGAAAATCAACTGACTTTCGACCAATCACCTCTGATTTGTCATATCCCATTTTTTGAAGCCAATACTCATTAACATCGATCACAACCCCATCTTCATCTATAGAATGAATCATCAAAGAAGTTTGACTGTGTAGAAGACGATAATGCTCTCTTTGAAGAATGAACTGGTTCTCGATCGAGCGAAGTTCAGTAATATCTTCAATAGCAACTAGTACAAACTCTCCCTTTTTGACAGTTAAAATCGATGTTGATGCCAAAAAAACGGATTCCATTTCATCTTCATCTTTCGCCGTAGGTAAAATCACTTCAACCCTATTGTGACATTTTCCCGTCTGGAAGGTTTCCATAACAATTTGTCGAAGGCAACAAAACCGGCAATTTGGGCTAAAGCCGCATCCCTTTGGATGCTCTAAATGATATATACAATTCAAAGCCTCACCACTTCTTTTACCTATCAGATTTTGTTTTGAATAACCTGAAAAGTCAGCCGCAACGGCATTCGCTTTGTAAACTTGCCTATCGCTGTCAAGAAGCAATAGCAATACCGGAGTATGCTCATAAATAAAAGAAAGTTCAGTCGCATTTTGAACTGAGTTTTCTTTCTGCGCACATAACTGTTTGTTGGTCTCATATAATTCAAATGCCATTGTAATTGCTTCAAGCAGCACAAATTCTCCCGAGCTTTTCATCACATATCCATATCTGGTAATCCCCTTGACCTTATCGACTATGTGTTTTTCTGTATGGCTGGTAAGGAAAACAACAGGGATATCACGATGGGAGAGAATTGAGATTGCAGTTTCAGTTCCATCGATTCCCGAACCAAGGTCTATATCCATAAGGACAAGATCTATTGATGGGTCGTTTTTTATCGCCTCAATGGCTTTCATCCCTTCATGCGCTACCGTAACTTCAAAATTGTTTCCCTCAAGATTAAGCTTTGTATTCATTGCGACAATGACTTCATCTTCGACTAACAGAAGCTTTTTTTTCGTCATAGCACCCCTATTCAATTCTCATCATCAAAAAACACCAAAGAAGACTGCATATTCTTATGAGTAATGCAAAGGAAACTCGTTTAAGTATAGGGGAACAATGTTTTTGGGAAACAGAACTGTATGAAAGAAAAATGAACCGGTGATCCTTCCATTTAGAATTGTGAGCATTTAATCCAAACAGGCACCCCTGGCAAGTCGGCATAATTCTCTAAACTTTGTACCAATTTACTTCAATCTCTCTAGGTCTATTAGAACAAGATCTCATGGAACAAAGTGCTGATTGAGATTTTTTGTATTCTATCGTTTAGCAAAATATATTGCAAATTAATTATATAGTTTTTGCTTCCTGCTGTATTGTTTGTACAATTGCTCCGGGAGGATTGACTAATGACAAAAAGAAAGAAGCTTTACTTAAAAGATAAGGAAATCGAGAAGCTGAATAGCATTAGTAACAGCGATATATTGCCGGACTCGAAAATAAAAAGAGCAAAAATCTTATTACTATATAGCAGAGGGTTGAGGATTACAGATATTGCCCACCTACTGGGGACCAACCGCCCTTTAGTGGAACGAGTGATAGATAAAGCACTGATTTTGGATCCACTTGTTGCACTCGAAGATCTTCCAAGAGAAGGTCGCCCAAGGCAGATAAATAACGATGCAGTTCGATGGATACTTTCAATTGCAAAACAAAATCCTGTTAATTTCGGGTATTCAAAGGAATCCTGGTCCTATGCATTATTGTCAAATCATCTACAAAAAAACTGCGTTAACCATGGTCACGAATGTTTAATTAAAATTGGAAAAGGAAAATTACATACAATTTTGAAAAAAAATGGTTTTGAATTAGTTCAAAATAAACACCTTTTAGAGAACGAAGATTTAATAATCGACCCTGAACCAACCAAAATTCTTTGCACCCACAAAAGTATCGAAATAAAAAACAAATCCACAGTTATTGTCGAGCAAAAACCTGTATTTACTTCAAGTGCAGAACATCGTTTTATCCCTTCGTTAAAAAATATATCTGTAAAGTCAAAACACGCCTCGAAACCGGAAGAATGCAAAAACCCGGATTTCAGGCCTAATGAGCAGCAATCGGTAGCTTTGCTTGCAGGGATAGATTTACATACTGGCAAGGTCTTTCCGATGGCATCTAACCGATACCATTCTGAAAAATTTATCAACTTTTTAAAGTTGTTAGATTGCCAGTATCCAAAACCTCGGAAAATCCAATTGGTCATTGACAAGAATCCAACCTATATTTCCAGAGAACTAATCCGATTCCTAAAAGCAAAACAAGGCAGGTTTAATCTGAACTTTGCACCAAAGCAAGGAGCCTGGTTGAACCTGATCGAGTTATTCTACACAAGGACATTGCGTTCCATAATTATGACAATGCAGTTCCAAAACGAAGAGGAATTTATGAGACAGGTCTCAGTGGGAATTGAAAAATTGAATCAGGAGTCATTGGTTTCGCGCTGGAAGCATAAGGTTGAAGAAATGACCCTGTGAGGAACTGTGAGATGAATCCAAAAAATGAACAGCTTGAGTCCATCTCACTTGTTACTAAAGGTTTGCTTTAATATATCTTGCGCAATGAAATGATGCCGAGTTCAACTATAATTTTCAATCCGGCGGGTAAATAAAAACTGCAACGTATTACCTCTGATATGCATCAGATTCTTCGAGTGAGTCATGCTCGTTATGACTCGATAAAATCCTGTTTTGCTTACCTAGCGTGTTTTGCTCTTCGCTATTTTCTCAAGGATTGTCAGATCGATAGTGGTATATAAAAGGTCCGATCTCTTCAGCATGCCCAATATCCAGGGATAATCATATCTGGGGTTGCTCGTATAATAGACTAAACCCAGTGTATCGCCTTCCATGATTCCGGATGCGTAGGATGTGTCTCCCGCACTGGGGAGATCAGAGAGATGCACGAGTTTTTCATTCGTAACAAGATAAAGGGCTGTTCGCTTTCTGCCTAGAATACTGCCTATATCATTGAGAAAGCCGGGACATCCCACATGCTGCCTACCTACGGCATAAGCCCTTTCACGATAGGTAAAAAGAAACGGACCATCGAGACGTGTCACCTGGCTTTTTGCTGTGGTCCATTTTTTATATGGATATTTTGCCGTAGCAATCAGCGTCGAAGCTGATGGATCGCCAAACCAGCTATCGGAACCTTCGAGTCGTGCCGTACAGATAATCGAGCCGTCGGGCATGAAGGTAATGGCTGTTTCATCATTTCTATCGCCTTCGTAAATTACAGAGACAACTTCCCAGTCAATTCCGTTGGTCGATTTCAACAGCATCGACTTACCGTGATCGCTCCAGTAAGCCGGCATATACCAGGTTTTACCGTCGCGTGTTTTGGGCCGCCAAAAGAGCCATCCCTTTTGGGAGATATCTTTCAGATCGCGCCAGTTCTTTCCATCTTCAGAAAACGTATAGGCGCTTCCGTAAGGCTCTGCAGTAAAATCAAGATTCTTCATGACATACATGAAAAGTCTGTCATCAAAGATGGCAAATTTCGGGTCACGGATGTCCTGACCTGGTATGGAAAAGCTGTGTATTTCTTCCCAACTAATCATATTCGATGACTGCATGAGCACAAGCCTGGATTCATCACTAAAAAGATGCGAAGGACTTCTAGCAAATATCAGATAGTAATCCCCCTTCCATTTGATCATATCCGTAAACGCATTGTGCATGCCGTCACTAACTACGGGCACAGGGTCAATTTTCAAGACTTGATTTGTGATTGAAGCATTCGGACGTAGCAGCCAGTAACCCAAGGTCAGGGCAATGAACAGGACCAATAACATAATAATCAGAGCTAGGGATTTTATCAGTAACCTCATACAGTCCTCCGCTGGAATTTTAAACTGACGTTCATTTATTTAGTGTAATAATCTTTGTGCAAACTATGTCTTCCAATTGTACTTGTCGCACTACATTGCATTTTATGTGAAAAATTCGATTGATTATCGTATGAGCCACACTTTATCTCTCGATACTAATACCCATAACAAAGGTTTTCATTGAGGCGACAACCAAACATTACCACCAGTTTTATTTTGCTGGAGTGAGAATAAGTGATACAGTTTTCCGACAATTTTTCCCTGAAGCTACGCAGGAACATCGACCTTCGCTCCAAACGCGAGAGTTAATGTCACAAACACCCCACCTGGTGTGAGCATTTGCAAGGTGTCATAATGTGGAGCAATGTGTAATAACGCTAGCGATACAAGCTGTTTCAGTATGGAACATAATGATGATTCCAGGGTTACGAACCACACTTTTTTCATTTTCCCAAATCCACAAATTACAACTGAACTTTCGAACATCAATACTCAAAAGTTTTTATCAAACAACTGTCTACCGATCTACAGTCGAGCAAAGCATCGGGTATGCAAATCTCTTTTCACCATATCTGGCAGGATTATTGCGAAATGTAAGGAAATAGCCGAAAAACATGTTTATCGATATTTGCTTGTCGGATTCTTTTATGCAGTTATCAGATCAATGACAATAGCGCAACCAGGGGACCTATATGGGATCAATCATTAAAAATGTCAAATTGGAAAATATGGATTTCCAGTTCTGGAATCCGACCCGGATCATTTTCGGGGACGGCAAAACCAATGAACTGGCTGATGACCTGGACCTTGACTGGCAATTCGAAGGAAAAAAACGGGCGTATGTTGTGACTGATGCCGGTGTCCGCAAGGCCGGGTTGCTCGACTACTTGTTAAATGCGCTTGACGGTTCCAGTCGTCAAGTCGTCGGTGTTTTTGATGATGTAGCAGAAGAGGCGGAAAAGAACCAGATTTACAAGATTGCCACTGACGCTAAAAATGCTGAACCGGATTTCTGGATTGCCCTGGGTGGCGGATCTGTTATGGATGCTTGTAAAGCCGCAGCCGTAATTGCTTCCAATGGCGGGGAACTGGAAGACTACGAGGGAATGCACCTGGTGGAAAAAGAGTGTTTGCCCATAATCTGCATCCCCACGACGGCCGGAACCGGTTCCGAAGTAACCTGGGGAGCGGTGGTGATGGATTCGGAAGAAAAACGAAAGATTGTTCTCGGCGATTATAAGTTCACTCCACGCCTTGCGGTTCTTGATCCGGAAATGACAAAGACTCTGCCCAGCCATTTGGTGGCGGCGACAGGCCTCGATGCACTTACTCATGCGATCGGCGCTTTTGTTTCCAACGACCGCCAGGATTTTTCCAGCGCGATTTCCATTCGCTGCATTGAAATGGTGGCAGATAATCTGGAGCTTGCTTACAAGGAGAATGCTGATAATCCTGACGTTCGATCAAAGATGCTGATAGCATCAACCATGGGTGGAGTAGCCTTTCAGACGGCACTACCGGGAGCAGATCACGGTATCGGACATTCCGTAGGGGCTCTTCATCATATCCACCATGGCCTGGCTGTCGGAATCTGCAACCTTCACGTGATGGAATACAATCTTCAGGCAGTTCCCCATCTCTATGCCAGTATTGCCAGGGCGCTCGGTGTTCAGGAGGTGGGTTTGTCGGATGAGGCAACAGGCCGGCTGGGGATTGAACGGTTACGGGAACTGTATTCTCGGGTTGACATCAAACTGACTTTGAAAGAATACGGGTTTCCGGATAGTGATGCCATGGTTGAGGAGTTGGCCGAGCACAGTCTCAATGATCCCTGCATGATTTTCAATCCGGCTGATGTCGGTCGATCGCCGGAATACGATCGACTGATTAAAAACTGTATCGGGGTACAATAATGGCAAGACGCATCCAATTTGAAGAGGAGTTGTGCACAAACTGTCATCTTTGCATGATGTACTGTTCGATAACATTTAGCAAAGACGGTATTTTTGAATACCGCCCTTCGGCATCCCGCATCCGTGTTTCTGAAAACGAGCCGTCGGGTCTATATATCGCACATGTATGCCTGCAATGTCCGGTTCCGGCTTGCATGGATGTCTGTCCGACAGAGGCGATCAGCATGGACGCAACAACAGGTGTCGTTGTGATTGAAGAGTTGGAGTGCACAGGCTGTGAAGAATGCATTGAGGCGTGTGAGTATGGGTGTATTTTTATGTACGGGGAGACAGCCATAAAATGCGAGGTCTGCGATAACCCGCTATGTGTTCAGGCTTGTGCGACACAAGCGTTGCAGGTTGTCGATAACGAAGAGATCGAGGTTCAACAGCATCTGTATCGGGAGAACCGCTTATGAAAGGATGGATGGGAACTGTTCTCAGGGTTGACTTGACGGACGGCAGTATTGTTAAGGAGCCGTTGAATATGGATTTGGCGAGGGATTATGTCGGCGGAAGAGGGCTGGCAGTCAGGATGCTCTATGATGAATTGCCGATGACATGCGACCCCTTGGGGCCGGAAAACATGCTTGTCTTTATCAATGGGCCGCTGACAATGACCGGTGCCCTAAGTTCGGGTCGATACATGATTGTGACCAAAAGTCCATTGACGGGAACAATCTGCTCTTCAAATTCGGGAGGTTACTTTCCGCAGGCTTTCAAATGTGCCGGTTATGACGCAATCGTCATCAGCGGCTGCTCGAATAAGCCGGTTTACCTGTGGATCAATGATGACCAGGTTGAACTGAGGGATGCATCTGCCATATGGGGGACAGACACAGTTGTCGCTCAGAGAGCGATAAAATCCGAGACACACAAGGAGGCCAAAGTAGCCTGCATCGGACCTGCAGGGGAGAATCTGGTCCGGTTTGCCGCTGTGATGAACGATGACTCCAGGGCTGCTGCTCGATCCGGTGTCGGTGCCGTGATGGGGTCAAAGAACTTGAAAGCTCTGGCGATTCGAGGAAGCCAGGGCGTCCGCGTCACCAATCCCGAAGCCTACCTAAAATCTCTGACGATTTCGAATCACGTCAAGGAATCGGAACTCGGAATGGCTTTTGGGGAATTCGGCACACCACTTTTTGTCGATGTGATGAATGCCAATAACTGTATGCCGACCAAAAACTTCCAGGAAGGTTTTTTTGAGGCTGGTGATGAGATTAATGGTGCCGAGATTATCGATCGAACCCTGGTGCGCAGCAAATCTTGTTATGGCTGTGCCTTGAACTGTGGACGAAATACACGCCTACCGGAAGGTTCCAAATATGAAGGACGAGGTGACGGTCCGGAATACGAGACATTGTTTTCGCTGGGTTCCAACATCCTTGTGGGTGACCTGGAAGAAGTCACCCGGATGAACTACATCTGCAACGAGCTGGGTATGGATACTATGGATGCCGGGGCGACACTTGCCGCAGCAATGGAGTTGTTTGAAACCGATCGGTTGACAGCTAATGAAATTGGTTTTTCTCTCGAATGGGGAGATGGCCCCGCTGCGATCCGTTTGCTGGAAATGATCGGTCGGGGAGAAGGCTTCGGGAAGATAGCTGGTCTTGGAGGAAGACACCTGGCAGAAAAGTTCGGGGCACCTGAAGTGTTCATGGGCTCAAAAGGACAGGGGTTTGCCGGTTACCACCCCCGTGGCATGGTAGGAATTGGCCTGCTGTATGCGACTTCGCCGGAGGGTGGTAATCACACAACCGGCAACACCATTCAGCGGGAGTTGAACGGCATTCCGGAACCAATGGATCCGTTCAGCGGAGAAGGCAAACCCGAGTACGTCATCCAGCGGCAGAACGAAACAGCGTTTGTCGAAAGTGCCGGGTTATGTGTCTTTCCCTACATGCTCCTGGAAGACGGCATCAGCCTGGTGGCCGAGTTTTATTCGGCGGCTGTGGGTGAGACCTACACAACTCGGGACATCATGCAACTGGGGGAACGGGTTTTTAATATCGAACGGGAGTTCAACCGCAAGCTCGGGTTTTCGCGTAAGGACGATACCCTGCCGAAACGGTTGACCGAAGAACCGCACCCGGAAGGAATCGGTGAGGGTAACGTTGTTCCGCTGAAGGAAATGCTGGAAGAGTATTACCGGCTGAGGGGATGGTCGAATGAAGGGTTGCCGACACCGGAAAAGCTCTCTGAACTGGGGATTCGATGATTACCGTTTCTATCAAGCTGTCTGGCAGATTGACCCGTCATTACAAGTCGGTTAACAAACAGAAAACGGAATGGGCTACAATTGAAAGCCCGGCCACGGTTTCAGATCTGTTGGATACTTATGGAATTTCTGAAAAAGAGGCACATATCATCGTTGTAAATCGTTATAAGGCGCAACTAAACACTATCCTGCACCAGGGTGATGATGTCTGGGTCTTGCCCCTGGCGCATGGCGGATGAGCGTTTCGGGATGTTGACCGAATACGGAGATTGAAACAACTGCGAAAGGAGGAACAGAGATGGTTACATACTATAGCAAAGCATGGGTGGAGCAATGCAGAGATCATTTGAATGAATCTGACAAACACCTTAAAAAAGCCAGGAAACTGAATAAAAAATGGTTTTTCAGGGTCTGGGACGGGCCTGACGGAAAAGACCGCAAAGCAACCTGGGAGTTCGAGAATGGGCATTGTGTGAGTGTCTCGTTTGAGGCACAACTTGCTCCCTGGAAAGAGCTGCGGGACGAACCGTTCGATAAAAAGGAATATATCGGTCGTTTCTCCTGCCCGTTTGACATGATGGCCAAACTCAACAAGGGTGAAATTGGTCCCCTGAAGGCACTTTCATCTCCAGACTATCAAGTTGAAGGATCCAAGGTTATGATATTTAAAATGATGCAGGGAATTAATTCCTGGAACGACCACAATGCGGAGATTGATTGCAATTATGACTTTACCGAAACAGATGATGACGGCAACGCTATTTCCTGAACGTTGCTGATACTGAAAACAGATGAGGCAGTGATTGATGTTTTCCCATCAGCGATAATACCAGCTGAGACTGCTTGCGTTATTTCCACCCTCTCCGGGAGATGATATGAAAGATGCGGACAAAACCATCACTCAGATTTTCAGAAATCGAGCCGAAAAGCATAGCGATGAACCTCTCTTTATATATAGCACTGATACTGATTTCCCCCCTTATACTGTCAAAGGAAAAACCAGAAGAATGACCTGGAATGAGGTTTATACACAGGTCAAACAGGTGGGGATGGGCCTGAAGGCATTGGGAGCCGAAAAGGGAGATCGTATCTGCATCATGGCAATGACGAGACCGGAATGGGTCGTGGCAGATCTAGCCCTCTTGTCAATCGGCGGTGAAACCGGCAGCATCTACCCCAATCTCTTACCGGAGCAGGCGCAATATATCATCAATGATCTGGACTCGCGTTTTGTTTTCATCGAAGGTGAAGAAAGAAGAGACGGCCTGCTGGCCATCATTTCAGGCAGCCCCCAGGTCAGGAAAATCGTCACGATTGGTTGTGACGACGGTGGTCATCAGCAATGTATCAGCTTTGAGGACTTGATGAAACTTGGTGCATCCGAAGCTGGACAACTGGAGTCTGCATTTGAGGATTCAATATCGAATGGGAAGCTATCTGATGTTGCCACATACATATACACCTCCGGCACTACGGGAACGCCTAAGGGGGCGGTACACAGCCATGAATCAATCACCTATACAGTATGTACCGGTGCCGCCTGGTTACCGATCAAACCCGGATGGACGGATCTGGCCTTCCTGCCAATGGCCCATATTTTTGAACAGTTTGCCGGTGCGTTCCTTGATATCTATCGAGGCGATGTCAAAATCGCATTTGCTCGCAGCCTGCTAACCGTTGCACAGGACTTTACCCTGGTGAAACCTCATTTCTGTCGTTCCACACCGCGTTTTTTTGAAAAGGTGTATTCCACTATCTGGGCAAAAGTTGAGCCGTTGGTTCAGATGTCTGCCGAATCATTTGAAAAAGCACTGCAACTCTCCAGCCAGGTTGCTATTGAAGGGGACCTTTACGGGGCAGTGGTTTCCGATGATGACCGCCGGCTTCACCGGCATTACCTGGAAAATAATTATCACCATATAAATGAAATGGCCCTTGGTGGAAATATCCGGTTTTTTGTAGCCGGAGGTGCGCCATTTTCTAAAGAGATTAACGAATTTTTCTGGAGTGTGGGGCTGCCAATTTATGAACTATATGGGATGACCGAAACCGGGGGCGCAACGACAAATCGACCGGGGAGAGTTAAGCTGGGAAGTATCGGCAATAGCTGGCCCGGAGATTCCTGGCCCGGGGGCGGCGGGCAGACAGACCTTTCCCCTGATGGAGAGTTGATCATGAAAGGGCCAAATGTCATGCTTCGATATCACAACAAGCCGGACGAAACAGCAAAGACTGTCCGAAATGGATGGCTATACTCCGGCGATATTGGAGAGAAAGACATGGATGGATACTTCCGGATAACTGACCGTATCAAGGATATTATCATCACTTCCGGAGGCAAGAATGTTGCCCCTGCAGCCGTTGAAAGCGTGATCAAAGAGGACCCTCTGATCGGCCATGTTCTGGTGTTCGGGGATCGAAAAAGTTACCTGACAGCGCTGGTGGCACTTGATCCCGAAGCTCTTGCAGATGCTGCTGTGCAACTGAATCTGACTGGCGATTATGCCGATCTGTCACAGCATCCGCTGATCCGGGAACGTGTCGAGACGATTATCACAGAAAAAAACAAACGGTTGGCAAAATTTGAAACCATCAAAAATTTTATCATCATCGACCGGGATTTAACCATAGAAGAAGGTTACTTGACGCCCACCATGAAGACCAAGCGAAAACGGATTCTTGAAGTATACGAAGAAGAACTTGAGGCGCTGTATGAAAAGTGAAGAAACGGGGCTGGTGTTGCTTAAAGTGTAAAACCCTTTTTAACGGACAAGCTGTACTTCTTTAACTTGCGGTAAAGTGTCGAACGACCGATACCGAGGTCTTTGGCCGCACGTGACAAATTGCCATCACATGAAAGCAGTGCCTGCTGAATGGTCTCGCGTTCTGCAGAACTCAAACGATTCGTCACCTGATTCCGGGAATGTTCTTGTATTGGCTTTTCACCCTTTTTATATTCCAGGGGAAAATCCTCTGGCTTCAATTCAGTGTTCAGGGTCAGGTTGACCGCACGTTCAACCCAGTTTTTCAGTTGCCTGACGTTACCGGGCCATGACTCAGCTTCCAGCAACGCCAGTGCTTCCTGCGATATTCCTGCTACCGATTTTCCGAGCTTGCGGCTGATTTCGGAAATAAAGAGATGGGTGAGAACTGCGACATCACCCTGGCGGTCTCTCAATGGTGGAACATGAATTTCCAGTACGTTGAGCCGGTAGTACAAGTCGCTGCGAAAATTCCGTTGCTCTGTTTCTTCAAATAGGTCATGGTTTGTGGCCGCTATAATGCGGGCGTTCAGGGGAAGGTAGGATTTTCCTCCCAGTCGCTGAAAACGCTTTTCTTCAATACAGCGCAGAAGTTTGGCCTGCATATCCAGCGACATACCGTTAATTTCATCTAAAAAAAGAGTTCCACCGAAGGCCAACTCAAATTTACCGGGTCGACCTCCCTTGGCAGCACCGGTAAATGTCCCAGCCTCATACCCGAAGAGCTCACTTTCAATCAAGTCCCTGGGAATAGCAGTTGAATTGATAGCCACGAAAGGTCCGTCAGCATTCGGGCCGCTGTTGTGCATGCTCTGGGCAAGCATTTCCTTCCCGGTACCTGACTCTCCGCTTATGATTAGGTTGGAAGGGCTATTGGATAGTGAACGAGCCATATGGATCGTCTGCTGTATCTGTTCGCTATCACCCTTAAGGTCATCAAATGTATATCGAGCCTGAAAACCAGCTAACTTTCTAACCAGCTCCCGGACCCGTTTCAGCTCCCGGACCAAAATCACACTACCCAACTGCTTACCGGTTGGGGAGGTGATAGGCCTGTAGCTTGTTATATAACGAGCCTGCTTCACAGACTCGTGAAACTGGATTTCTTGTTCGGCCAACTCCTCGTTTTGCGAGATTGCGTTTAAGAGAATCGGATTTTTTATGATGGAATCTATCGTTTGCCCGACATATGAAGAAGCCGAAATTCCAAGAATCCGGCCCATTTTGGGATTGATATGAGTGATAGCAGCGTCCCGGTTCATGGCAATAATACCTGTTTCCATCGACTGCATTGTTGCTTCTAAATACTGGTTGGCCAGAAAGGATCTTTCCCATTCCCGTTGTAATTTGAGTTGATCCTCTATCACTCTTGCAGCCGCAACTATCATTCCCAGCGTGTGTGGGTGCTTCTGCGCTGCCTCAAAACTGGCGGTGAGATCCAATGAACCAATAACCTTTCCAGCTTCATTGTGAATCGGAGCTGCTGCACAGGTCGCAACATGTATGGCTGATAGGTAATGTTCCTCTGCAATCATTTGGTACGGTTTATCGTGAATCAGGGCTAGCCCGGGGGCAGTGGTTCCCGAGTAGCGCTCGTTGAAACTGCTGCCCACAGCAGCGTTGCTGTATTGGCAATAATCCCAAATAACACCTTCCCCCATAGCTTCCAGGATAAAGCCGTCACGATCTGTCAGAAAAACGACAAATTCAAGGCTGCGAATAATATCATAAAGCCCCTTGAGAAAAGGCCTGGCCACCATCAACAGATCGTGATTTGTCCGGAAGATCCGCTCTCTTTCGTCAGTGTCTGAGGTTGCAGTTATTCGATCGGTGCGAGGATCCAGATTGTGGGCTCGGCATCGTTTCCACGATTCGGTGATTTCTTCTCGAATAATGCCGGGGGTAACTTCACCCGTTTCGGCAAATCTATCCCATACTTGTTTCAGTTTTTTGCGATAGATTTGAAAATCAGTTGTGTCCATTTTGATTGTCCGTAAAACTGATCAAAAACTTGAATCCTGGTATAAACAAGAAATGCGATTATCCTCACAATTATACGGTTTCCGACTGTAGCATAAGGAACTGAACAGACACAGTCAACAAAAGGAGATGTTAATCACTGAATTATGCGATTTGATGGGAGGAAGAATCAAAGACAAATCCTTGGAAAGAGAGCCCCATTAATTCATTGAATATCTTAAGACTTTGACTGAAAAGGAAATCAATTTTTTGCGCTAGGTTTTGAAGGAGTAAGTGTATGATTTGGAGAATGGTATTCAAACAAATGCTTGAATACTGACTTGCAAGCTCTATGATCCAGAATGAGCGTAGCAAAATGCCTGGCTATGAAAGAACAGCGATTGTGTTGAACAACAGAGTTTCACTGATTGTTGCAAGCATATTTAGAAATATTGGAGGTGCTCTGACAGGTATCCTGTTTTTTACTATTGTTTGAGATTTGCGTTCAGGTGCTAGTATTTGCAAGGTCTACAGATTTTGTTGCTTTTAGTGATTCTTTGATACCCTTTTCTCCTGCATGTGCAAGAACGATTTTTGGATGTCTTCATAATTCTTCCTGTTGAACGTGCATTCCTTTACACAAACGGTGCAGCCCTGTTTATTTACGAAAAAGGGAAGACATTTATCCCTGGTAATGTGCGTTCTTCGCCCCGATTTGTGAATGAGAGATTCTTTATGAATTGCTTTCGCAGGACAAGTACGAATGCATCGTCCACAGGTGTCACAGAAATCCCCAATCCAAGCATGATTATTAGTTTTTGAAAACGGAAGGTTGTCGATGCTGGTGTAGATAGCAGCTATTCTCTGCCTGGGGCCATATTGCGGTGTTATCAACAAACCATGTCTGCCATTCCAACCCAGACCAGCAGCAGCGGCCAATGGTGGAAAAAGAGTGAGTCCACCAAGAGGATATCCTCCCTGCGCGCCGTATCCCATCTTCCTGAGGTATCCGGACAAGGTATTAACTGTCTTGCTCAGTGAGTCGTAAGTTCCCATCACCATCTTAAATGTTTCAACACTCGGTGCTTTGGCTATTTTATCTCTATTCATTTCTTTTAAGAGAACGATAACGTTGTCATAGATTACCGCCCTATCTTTGAAAATCACTTGACGAGGTAGTTTTGCATAGCCTATCACACCAATGCCCAAGGTCTTCGCCTGATTTTCGAATGTATCCAAATCATCCGGACTGATCGTTGACTTAGGAGTAGAGGGATTTTGATCCAATGATTGAATGGCCTTAACGCCTTGATGGATCGATGATTTTAAATACTTGCCTACAATAAAATAGTTTTTGATGCTAAAAGGAACTTCTCCGCCCAAAGGTATTTTCTCAGGATTGGGCCAGGATTTCTCGGGAGATCCTTCAACTGCCCCGTAGGAATTCGGAACTTTTGCCAGAGAACGTTCCAAATCAAACCAGTGGGAAACTTTACTCTGGATCTTCTTCAGAATAACTTTGTCAATGACGTTCATTTCTTTACCCATTTGCGTAAGTTCGATATGATTCGAGGAGCAGTTTGAACCAGATTTGTTTTCTGAATCTGCAGTTAAACCCTGTATATTACCGATTATCATTACAAAGGAATGAGTTGTTTAACATATGATAAAAAATCAACTCAGTTTTCTTATTCTGCTTAAAGATACTTGTGTAATCCCAATGTAGCCTGCAACATCTCCTAAATTTATTCTATTGATATACTTTTTATTCTCTTGCAAGAAAATCTCATATCGCTGTTTCGCTGATTTAATAAGCATGTCCTGCAGACGATTCATCATATTGACAGACGCCATCGAAATTAATTTTCTGTAAAGACGCTCAATACAATGATGCTCCCGAGAGAGTTTTTCCAGGTCTTGGTGTGCAATAGACCAAATGAGTGATTGTTCAATTGCATCAATGAATTTGTCACTCGTTGTTTGAAGTAAAAAACTATCCAACACGGTAAACCATGAATTTTCAGCAAAAAACCTAAGAATTACGGTACCGTTTTCCTTTAAATGGCACAGCTTAATGAGTCCGGATTCTATAAAATATAAACGCCTGCAGTACTCACCTTCTGCGATAATCCGCTCATTTTTGACGTATGTTTTGTGCGTGAGCTGCGCCAGAAATGCTTTTTCAGCCTCTTCATTCAGTACGGCAATCTGATTGCAGTAACTAATAAATGGATTGTTTGTTTTCACGTGGTCCTCAATGGATTTAAAAATTCTCTCAGGCTTGGGTTTGCGGTGAGTAAACCAACGAATCTCCGTGAGCGCTGGCCAGTTAAGACCTTGCGCGGATAGCTGAATTTCGGCGTGTGTCCACGAAATTCAGGTTGTTTGTTCCAGGTGAACTACCTGTTTGGGCGGCCTAATCTTTAATGATTTAAGTATAGTTTGATGTGTCCCGAGGTAGTTGGTTGCGCAAAAGCACGCGATGATTTAAATCAATAAATTCTGTGACCTTCAGTTTCTCCAGGGAACACCGAATCCGGTTCCAGGGTCTGCCGCATTCAAGCTTGGCAAGGTGTTCCAGCAGAAGCACAAGCATACAGATTTTGACATGGGCCTCGATACGGCAAGATGGCCAATGATACATCGGTGTCATTAAGCCCCGAAATTCGGGAGCGAGTGGTGGAAATTATAGGGATTTTCTCCCAATTCAATTCAAATGCAATTGTTTTTTTACCACAATAGGATTTTTGATGCTCAAAAGGTCTCTGCAAGGCTCATAATCGGATGAATTTAAAGACACATTCTCCTGTAAACATTACGGTAGTCCATTTTGAGCCAAAATTGCCGGCCCAGTTTGAAGTCTATGGATGCCCTCTTGTGAATATTGGCATCGGCAATAGAGCAAATTAATAAACCAATACGATACTCAGAGGCTATCGCCGGGAGAACTATCGATACGCTGTTTTTACCTTGGGCCATCGTTAACCGAAACTGGTTGATTTGTCGAATCAATCCTTTAGTCCGGCAAGTTGAGTTAACAACACCAACGAGAGATCATTGCCGGCAGATTGGTGACTGCATATCAGTTTTGGAGTAATTTTAGTTCATGGACCAGGAGTTTGTGTTTGCCACATTTTTAACAAGATCATCTCCCGTCGCTTTGGATGACAAAAGGAGATTGATCTCGCCCCAAGCGACATTATCTCGATCCACCAACAGATCCAACTCCCCGTCTCCATCGATGTCACCTGCCCATACGAACCTATGCTGACCGGATATTGATCGGGAGACCACGCTTGAGGTTACGCTCCCATTTTTACCATATTTATGGAGTGTCAATTCGAAACCATAATCCCGGTATACACCGTCGTACTCGACAAAAGTGTATGTTTTCTTTTCCTCAAGTTCATACCTGGTTCCCAGAAACTCCAGTTTATGTCTCCCGGGCACTATATCCTCTTTCCCGACAAACTGATGGGCAGTTTCTACTTTACCGATTTGTTGTGGAATCAAATTTCGAATGAGCATCACCGGCTGACCCAGGTTTGTCGTGACAAACGTTGTTCCAAAAGCTTCGCCACCGTATGTGCCGGGTTTGCTGCGTAACATCACTTTTTTCAGTTCATAGGAACCGTCAATGTCGAAAAGCCCTATCCAGTTGTGCAATTTGAGTTTAACTATCGATATTTCATTGTCTCCGACATTGAGAATATCAATCCGGTCGTTCTGATATAAATCTTTATAAATCAACCCACTACCATGCACCCAGCCTTTTGTCCCCTCTTTCAGTCTAACGTGGTAAAACCGATAGTCAAAATGAATCCCATTTATAGTCACGGGGGTACTTTCGTCTTTCCTGTCCATATTGCCGGTAAAGTAGACCGTCTCCCCTTTACTTAACAATCGAATCGTAGGTGAACTTAAATCCGGTTGTTGACGAAGTTTCATCCTGTCCAGGCAAACCACCAACTCTTCATCAATTCGAATCACTCTATAATCAAAATATGTTTTCCCCTGAATTCCGAAGGATACAAACAAAAAAATGGTGCAGATCAAGGCCGTTTTTATCATATCGCTCCTTAGGGCTGATTTAAAGAACTACCGGTTGATGGAGGTTGTGGGAGTGCTGACAATCGGTTAAGGAAGCTCTGAAGAGTCGTCTTTATGATCGTAACTATCGCTTCAACATCTCAAGACTCGTGACCCGGTTGCATGGTTTTTATAGATACCGAATCAAGTCTGGAGCGACAAAACAGAACTGCTTAGAGCGTTCATAAAGAGATACACTAGAAGAAGCATTATGGGAAGTCTGCTGAAAAGGGGTCAGGCTTGCGTCTTTGCGTTACTCTAACATCAGATGTAATAGGCTCATGGCCTCCCGATCGTTCAAATTCCCATGCCGGAAAACTATATCGCGATGCAAAAACGTGTAATCGATGGGATGGGGGCTCCCTGGGAAGCAATTCATGCGTTCCGGCTCTACGAGGTGGCAAATTACTATACGGATACACCCTTCCCTGCCGTCTATTTTTCCATTGCCATAAACAAGAGAAAATGGAACAAGCTGTCTGAAGATATTCAAGAAGCTATTAAGAAAGCTGGCCTTCAATACGAAGAATATAGGTCAAACGTTGGACCTCCGGCAGCTTTCTTGCGACGAACTCCAAACAAAACACCCGGATTTCCCATATTAATTCATTGTAATATAACTCTTTTTCCGGGTTATCAATCCACTCCTCTACTTCGACATTCGAACAGTTAGAGTGTTTTTCGATTTCTTCATTTAGTATCTAAACATTTAGATACTAAATCCTGAACGGTTTCCTATGGCTCAAAAACTGTACAACAATACATGCGAGGAAACAGCTACCTCCCTGGAATTGGGAGCAAATGACTATGTGGTAATTGTAACCAAAGCTAATCTTTTAGACCTGGAAGCCCTCCTATTTACAATCCGCAAGAATCCCAGGTACATCGGTTTGATTGGCAACCGTCGTAAACGAACCTTGATTTATGAAAAACTGGTTGAAGAGGACGTTTCCAGGGAAAGACATAAAGAAGTGTATTCTCCGATCGGTCTTCCCATCAACGCTGAAACCCATGCTGAGCTTGCTGTATCCATAGTCGCTGAGTTAATCCAAGTCAGAGCCCAAACCATAAAATAACGTAGTTGACATTTTGACATTTGAGCAAATCGAAATATTTCAACTACGTCCCTCTTTCTCTTAATTGCCTTAGGCATTGACAAAAGGTCAAACCTATCCTATGTTTGCAGAAGTTAAACGTTCTACTTTTAATTTAATTAGCATTCAGACTGAACGAGGAGGCTATGAAAAAAGGAAGCATCGGGCGATTGGTAGCATTTCTGGTTAGTGCCGGTTTATTAATTTTGCTTACCATTGCTTTTTCCATCCCGCTGGATTCATCGGCACCTCCGCTTGGCAAGTTGCTGTTCCCGGGGGGTGGGCTCTGGGCGGTGCCGGATGGGTATCCGCAATCTGAAGCATATCAAATCGATGGACTGCGGGATAATGTCACGGTGATTCGTGATCAATGGGGTATACCGCACATATATGGAAGCTCACAGAATGATATTGCATTTGCCATGGGCTATGTGCAGGCGGAAGACCGGCTGTTTTTTATGGATCTGGTTCGTCGTTTTGCAAGCGGGCGCTTAAGCGAGATAGTTGGCAAAGGTGCTCTGGGTGTCGACGTCCTTAGCAAGGTCAAGCTTTTAGAAGTCTCAGCAGAAAAAATGTACCGCGATATCGCTCAATCCAATGATGCAACAGACCAGCAGTTTTATCAGTATGTGGAAAACTATGTGCAGGGCATAAATCACTATGTAGAAACTCACCCAAACGACCTGCCGTTGGAATTCCGGTTGCTGGATTATCAATTTGAGCCATGGACTGGTGTGGATTGCATGACCATTGCGTTTTACATGATGGAAGCCGGTTTTGGGTACTGGGACATAGAACGGTTGGCAGTGCTCTCAGCAATGATGGAACGATTCGGTCAGTCCGAAGGTAAAGAAGAATTTGAATCCCTATTCGGCAACCCTGCGAAAGGTAAATTTCTTCCTTTCCAAATCCCTACCAATCCGGGGTATGGCAATATTCCCGAATCTGAATCGGTGAGAAGATCTTTGAAAGGGAATACCGGGGAAGAAGAGATTCTGTCGGGCGATTCAGTTGCAACCGCTTTTGCAGGATTAATGCGAATGATTGAGTCGGTTCCGTTGGAGGATCTACGTAAAAAGATGGCAGAGTTTTCAGGATCCAACGGATGGGCTGTACATGGAAGTCGTTCGACATTGGGTAAGCCTTTGCTTGCTTCTGACTCACACGAGGGCTGGTCTCTTCCCAATGTTTACTATGAAGCCCATGTCATCGATCGGTCCTCCGATTATAATTTCTACGGTTACTATGTTCCGGGCGGGGCCGGAGTTCCTGTTTACGGTCATAGCCGTTATGTCGCCTATGGTATGACCCGCTGTCAATTTGATCAGACCGACTGGTATTACTATGAAAAAGCCGGGGATGACCATTATATCCTGGACGGCATTAGGAAGCCGTTCGAACCACCAGTTGAATCGGTAATCAATATCAAGGGATCCGATCCTTTAACAATCAAAGTACGGCAGACAGTGCATGGGCCGGTATTTTCTGATTTAGGGAAGCACGCCCCCGGGGCTTTCGCGAATTTACCTGAAAATATGAAGGATGTCGTGATCGCTGCACGCTGGCTGGTTCATGAATCGCCAAAGGTAAAGGACCTGGGCATCAGTCTGCTGGAGATGAGTCAGGCGAGGAACTTGGATGAATTTCGTCTGGCAGTAAAGAAGTTTGTGGCGCCTGCCAGCAATATCTCTTATGCCGATGTTGAAGGCAGGATCTACATGCATTCCACTGGTGACTACCCGGTGCGTGACAACAGCGGATTACCTGACTGGCATCTGGGAAATGGTGTTTTGCCCTACAACGGTTCCAAAGGGGAGGGTGAATGGAAGGAAATTGTTGCCTTTGATGAACTGCCTCATGCCACTGATCCTGAACAGGGATATCTGGTCAGTTCCAATCAGATTGTTGCAGGCCCCGAATACTTCAAAAAATACCAGGGGCAGTTCCGTTACAATCATGGATACCGGGCTCGCCGCGTTATAGAGATGCTTAAGGGTAATGACAAAATATCCATTGAGGATATGAAAGCCATACAAACAGATATTATCAGTCTCAAGGCAAGGGATTTCCTGCCCCATCTTCTGAAACTGTTGTCGGAATCAGAGGACCTGACCCCAAAGCAGCAGAAAGCCTTCGGTCTGCTTTCCTCCTGGCCGTGGGACATGGATAAGGATAAAGTCGCACCGGCGATATTCAGCACCTGGGTGGCGTTTCTTTATGAGGATGTCTTTCGTGACGACTGGGATGCAATGGGATTGAAAACCCGTCTGCAGCCTGATTACCCGATACTGGAGAAATTGATTCGAACCGATCCCAACTCCATCTGGTTTGATGACTTGGAAACGGAGAAGGTAGAGAAAGCTGATGATATGATTCTGTCAGCTTTTGACAAAACCCTGTCTACTCTGGAAGAGCATTTTCAAAGTGACGACATGGAACAGTGGAAATGGGGCGAACTCCACCGTCTTGTCTTCGAGCATATGAGTGGCAGCTTGTCTGCTTTGAACTATGGACCGGTTCCCATCAGTGGGTCCTATGAAACGGTTTCGGCACCCAGGGCGAAACTGATACGCGATGGAATATTTAAACCCAAAAGAGTGGATCATGGATCTCATCACCGGATGGTTGTCGATTTTGGCAATATCGACAACTCAAAATCGGTGCTTCCCGGTGGAAACAGCGGTCTTACCACTATGGGCAGTCCGGTCGACCAGTTTGATCTGTTTATAAACGGAGAGTACCACAGTGAGTATTTCAGTGCCTCGACGCCGCAAATTTTACGAGAGCAGGCAGGGGAGGTTTTATCTACCCTGGAATTTAAACCTTTGAAATAGGCATCCAATGAAAACCAATAATAATAAATGGTCATCCGCCATCGGTTTTCTTTTGCTGTTAGCGGTAACCCTATTGCTGACAATGACGAACATCTGGCAGGGTATTCTGGCTGTGGGACTGGTAGCAGGCATATCAGCCGGTACAAAACGCCGGGGATTTTTATACGGGTTTTGCATTATTGCAGTTGCCTGGGCATTGTCCATGCTGCTGATGAACAAGTGGGTGCTTCTGGATCAGGTCGCACAAATCATCATCGGTGATTCAGGAATGGGACCTGTTTTTTTTCTGATTATTTCCTTGCTTGGAGGTTTGCTGGGAGCCTTGAGTGGAGTAACTGGAGCAGCTTTCCGCCTCCTGGTTCAAAAATAGAAGATGTAGTTGATAGTTGAAATACTGGCAGAATCCAAATGTCAATATTTCAACTACGTCCCCCAGTTTGAATAGAAAGAACCACCAAGTATCCGTCTGGATCTCTGAACCAGAACTCATTTTGCATGGCATTTGGATTGACGTGTGGTTCAGCTACTATGTCAACATTGAGTTCGTTTGATCTTTCCACTGATTTGTCAAAATCCTCAATTCTGAATCACAGCGCTGTTCCATTACCATTTGGTATCTCTCGATTCCACAATCCAGGATGCTCATGAGTTTCCTGTCTATGTAATTGAAGAATTAGTTGACCGTCCGACGTCAGCATTTCATATTCATCCCCGCCATGGCTACTCTGACAATTCAGCAATGATTGATAGAACCTGCTGCTGACCTGAACATCTTTGACGACTATTAAAGGTTCAATTTTCATCTTAAGTCTCTTATTGTAGCCCAACGTATCTGTATAGCTGGACATAGTAGAGTCAGTGGTTTGGTCAAAATGGCTCCAACGATACGGAGAAAAGAGTTCAGCGTATATTTGATGAACGAAAGATGCGTTTTTTCATTCACTTGTTTCCTTTAGAAATCAATCTATAAGCTTGTGTGTAACTTTTTATGAAAAAAATCAAAAAATTGATTGACATGAAATAATATAATATATTAGATTTTTCCTGTAATATATTACATATTACAAAGAGGATTGTGAGCATTCACAGCTTCCGCATGTGTTTCAGGCTGCCTTGCAGTTGAAGGTTTGTAGTTGCTGAAGTCAAGATGTTGATTTTATTTGGTTTGGTTCAGCTTTCTTTTTTTCTTTGAACGCAGTAAAAGAAGGCACGTCGTTCAAAAAAACAATAAAGTACAGATGTCATTGAAAAGTTTCCCTAAATCTTTCTATCCAAAAACTGAAAGGAGGTTCAGATGATTTATCGTAAAGCTTATGGAGTACTTGTTTCAATTTTTTTGATCGGTTTGTACGCATCCAATGTATTCGCGGCGAAACATACGATCCGTTTTGCCGGAAATCAACCGGACGGACATCCCTTGACCATGCTGCAATATAAGTTCAAGGAGCTTACCGAAAAATACAGCAATGGGCAGATTGAGGTTAAGGTATACATAGCGAATCAGCTTGGAGGAATCACGGAGGTCAACGAGGCTGTGCGTGATGGCTCGCTTACCATGGGAATGAGTTCTGTTACTTACATTGCTGGCAATTACAACAAGAAGTTCTCCATTACCAACCTGCCTTACCTGGTCGACCGATCAAACATATCCGTTCTCTACTCGTTAATGGATGGAGCTGTTGGTCAAAAACTATCCAACGAGTTAAAAACCAACAATTTAAAAGTGGTCGGTTATTATCAATTGGGATTTCGTAATGTGACCAATCGTAAACGGCCAGTCGATTCTCCGGATGACCTGAAAGGGCTTAAAATCCGGTTGCAGCCAAACAAGGTTCACATTCGGTCTTTTGAAGCGTTTGGTGCAAATCCGGTATCCATGGACTGGGCGGAAGTTTACAGTGCGATGCAACAAGGCGTTATTGATGGGCAGGAAAATCCTATCGACATTATCTATATGAACAAATTCTATGAGGTTCAGAAATTTTGTACTCTGACAGGCCATTTTTTTGATATCGGTGCGGTTTTCATGAATCTGGATTTCTACAACAGTCTGCCCAAAAAAATGCAGGATGTAGTTCAAAAGGCGGGTGCTGAAACAATGCGTTACCAAAGGAAACTTTCATCCGATCGAGAACAGGAGTTCATTAACAAACTGAGTCAGAAAATGGATGTACGGAAACTATCCGAAGAGAATCTGAGAAGATTTAAAATGTTGTCCAAGCCGGTTTATCAGGACATTCGAAAAATCATTCTGGATGACCAATTGGTTGATGAGTTTCTGAGTGCCTTCAAGTAATTATCGGATTTCCCGGAGCTTGTCTGATTTATGTGCCAAGCTCCATTAAAGATGCATCTTTGTTGAAACAGGTGGAGTATGAATAGATTGGATCGATTTATCACCAAAATGACGAAAATCATTATTGCATTATTTATGGCTCTAATGGTTGGTTTGGTTTTTTCCCAGGTCGTCTTTCGATACTTTTTGGGTTCCACACCGTTTTTTATTGAAGAAGTATCGCGTGGTCTGCTGATTTGGGTCTGTTTTTTAGGAGCAAGTATCGCCTTGAAGGCTTCTCAACACATCGGGGTGGATTTTTTTGTTTCCAAACTCCCAGGTAAAATTCAGAAGCAGGTAAAACTCCTTGCCGGTATTCTGGTCGGCGTGTTTTTGCTCTTCTTTCTCATTGCTTCAGCGATATACAGCGTCAACCAGTTGGGTCAACAAAGTGCGACATTGCCCATCACCATGTTCTGGTTTTATTTGGCACTTCCATTCGGAACATTTTTGATGATTCTGCAGCTTGTCTTTTGCTATTTCGAAGGAGAAAACTGAATGTTCGCATCATTTGTGATTTCGTTTTTCGTCCTCATGGTCATTGGTGTTCCGGTGGCGTTTGTGCTGGGTATGAGTGGTTTGACATCCCTGATAGTATGGGGAGAAATCTCTCCGTTAACCATCATTCCGCAGCGTGTGTTTCGCGGCATCAACAATTTTCCACTGATGGCGATTCCTTTTTTCATTCTGGCAGGTACGCTGATGGGGAATTCCATCATGTTGAAACTGGTTCGCTTTTCCAATTCCATCGTGGGTCATTTCAAGGGTGGCCTTGCCCATGTGAATGTTGTCGCCAGCATGTTTTTCGGTGGCATTACCGGGGCCGGTGTCGCCGATACAGCCGCTATCGGGTCGATGCTGATACCTGCCATGGAAAAGGAGGGGTATACAAGAGAATTCAGTACGGCTGTCACCGCCGCATCTTCAACGATTGGACCTATTATCCCTCCCAGCATACCTATGGTCATCTATGCGCTGACGGTAGGAAACGTTTCCGTGGGTGCTCTCTTTGTAGCTGGCATTATTCCGGGATTAATGATTGGCCTCGGCCTGATGATTCTCATTGGCTTTTTTTCAATTACCAAAAATTTACCGCGACATCGAGAGCGATTTGAGTTGAAGGAGTTTTTGGTTGCTTTTAAGGAAGCGATTTGGGCGTTAATGATGCCAGTCATCATCTTGGGTGGCATCCTCAGCGGCATTTTTACCGCAACTGAGGCTGCCGCAATTGCAGTTGTTTATGCGTTGTTTGTCAATTTTTTTATTTACAGGGATATGAGCTTAAAGGATCTCTACGGTCATGTGATTCACAGTGCCGCTATCACTTCGGTCGTTCTGTTTATGATAGGAACAGCCAAGATCGCCAGTTGGATCATAACGATTCATGAAGTCCCCCAAAAGCTGGTCACGTTGATTTCGGGCTTCTCCACCAGCCCTTTGGTGTTTATGACCATACTGATGTTTTTATTGTTTGCGGTTGGCTGTTTAATAGAATCCTCAACCGCCATTATCATGTTTGCTCCCATTCTGGCACCTGCTGCTGAAGCATTTGGGATTCATCCGATTCATTTTGGTTTTGTTGTTGTAATGAACCTTATGATCGGCATGATTACACCACCGGTAGGTATCATATTGTTTGTAGCCAGTGGCATTGCCGGATTGAAACTGGAGTCATTAGTGAAAGCAATTTATCCCTTTTTAATTATCATCATACTTACACTGTTTACGATCGTATATATACCCGGCATTACACTATGGCTTCCGTCAGTTCTGGGTTATTAGTCTGTGCCGACAAGGAGGAGAAATGGAATTAGCTTACGCCACTTGGGATGAAGTAGAGAAATTTTGTCAATCCTGTGATCTTGCTTTAATACCGACCGGTGCCGTCGAAACCAAGGGGTATCATCAGCCGATGGCGACGGATGCAGTTCTCGGAAAAGAACTATCCGTCCGATTATCCCGGCGAATTAATGCGCTGGTTGTTCCCACTGTAACCGTGGGTGTTGCAGCAGCCGGTGCGACATCGTTTTTCGGTTCTCTGCAGGTTTCACCTGAAACCTATAGAAATTATGTGCAGGAGATCTGCGATTGGCTGGTCAATTGGGGATTAAAAAGATTTATCTTTATCAGCGGACATGGACCAAACGCCGATCCATTGGAGGAAGTTGCCTGGTATTTAAAAAGGAAACATCAATGCCGGTGTGCCTATGTTCAAGTCAATCCTTTTTTAAGGAGATTTTCAGAAGACCTGGTTGAAGGTGATAACCCATATCTTCACGCCGGAGAGATAGAAGCCTGTCTGATGTTGCATTGGCGCCCGGACTTGGTCAAATTGCAGAAAGCTGTCGTGTGTCATCCCAAATCTGTTGGAGATGCACCGGGTCTTAAAAAATTTGAAGATTTGGAATTTGACTTCGGCTTTATGACCGAGTCAGGCAGTTTAGGGGATCCTACTCTTGCTTCTGCGGAAAAGGGAAAAATCATCGAGCAAAGGATGCTGGATTTTTTAGTGAAGTACATAGAAACAGAATTATCTTGAATAGTACAGTTTCGATCAATTAAGACTGTGGTTTAATCATGGGGAAAAATGAATAAGCATTTGACACTTCTATCCATATATAAAATTGACGAGAATACAAAAAAAAGGCTGGAGAAAGTCAATCCGAATATCAATATCATCCACACGCCAACGGTCGAGTCTATGGAGTCGTATATCGAAGACGCCGATATTGTTATGCATTCTCATTTTAATGACGAACTCCTGCGACGGGCCAAAAAACTGAGCTGGTTTCAAAGCGTGTTCGCAGGCTTTGATCATTTATTGACTCCCGGTTTTGTCAGCAGCGATATCCTTCTAACCAGCGCCAAAGGCAATCACCCTATTTCGGTCTCTGAACATGCATTTGCATTGCTGCTGGCTTTATCCCGAAATATTTATCGGTGCTTTGGAGAAAACAATATCTTGGACAAATGGCACCGGCCGAATGGCGATGAGTTATATGGAAAAACAGCAGGAATTCTTGGCATGGGGCAGATTGGTCGGGAACTGGCTATCAAAGCAAAAGCATTCGGTATGAAAGTGAAAGCCTGTGATTCGGTACCGGTTTTTGTAAGTTACCTGGATCAGTTTTATGAGACTCTGCGAATAGAAGAGTTTTTTTCGGGTCTTGATGTTTTGTTTATAGCCTTGGCAGCAAACTCCGATTCACAGGGTATGGTGAATAGAATGCTAATGGAAAAAATGAATCCGGGTTGCTATCTCATTAACGTCTCCCGAGGTGTTACCGTTAACGAGAAAGATCTTGTTTACTGCCTGCAAAACAATATTGTGGGATATGCCGGACTAGATGTATTTGTTGAAGAACCTCTATCCGAGGACAATGAGCTACGAGGTTTGCCAAATGTCGTATTAACTCCGCATCTGGCAGGATTAACGCCGAGGTATGAAGAACGTGTGTTCGATATTATGGTCGAGAATTTTAGAAGATGGCAACTGCTTCAAAACGGCAGCCAGGCAAGCCTGATCAACGTAGTCAATAAACAAACCGGTTCTTAAAAAAATATTTCAATTGTACACTTTTCTGCGTCAAGCTGCACAGATGATTATCGCTCAACCTGCAAATAAATCAGGAGGCATCAGCGGTAACATGTGTGCTACCGGAACGCATCACGATTTTTAATGAAAGAATCGACAATAGTATGATTAAAAAAAGAGGTGACGCTGATAAAAAAACCGAAGCATATTATCGTGGTTTAATGCACGCAGCCGGTTACCGATCAAAGGATTTGAACAAACCTCAAATCGCAATCGTCAATTCCTGGACAGAAGCAAATCCCGGACATGTTCCGTTGCGCGCCTTGGCAAATCGGGTTAAAGAAGGCATCTGGGCCGCCGGAGGAATGCCCTGCGAGTTTAATGTTCCTGCACCTTGCGACGGGATTGCACAAGGAGAGGGGCAGCACTATATCCTCCCCCTTCGCGACCTGATAGCTGGATCGGTCGAGTCGATGGTTATGGCGCACGGATTTCAGGGTGTTGTAATGCTGGCCTCTTGCGACAAGATCATTCCCGGTATGATAATGGCGGCAATTCGAATGAATCTTCCGACTGTTTTTTTAACCGGTGGTGCCATGATGCCTTTTAAATCAGGCGATCGAGAGCTCGTTACCTCTGATTTAAAGGAAACTATTGGCCTACGACAAAAAGGAGGGATAGACAAATCACAATTTCTGGCGCTACAGGAAAAAATCTGCACCTCCTCAGGTACGTGTTCGATGATGGGAACGGCCAACACCATGGGTTGTTTTTTAGAAGCGACCGGGGTGGCGCCTTTTGGATCAACCACCCTGCTTGCATCCGAGTCAGCAAAAATAAGGCAAGCCAGGGACATGGGTGAACGAATTGTTCGGTTGGTCGAAGAAAATCAACAGTTCTGCAGCTTTTTTAACAGGAGCAGTTTTGAAAACGGTGTCAAATATATTTCAGCCTCGGGAGGTTCAACCAATGCCGTTTTGCACCTGATGGCGTTTGCTTCTTTAATGGATTTGGACCTTGATCTGAGCGACTTTGATCAAATCCAGTCTTCCGTCCCGGTTGTCGCAAAATTCAAACCAGCTTCCGAATACAATATTTCAGACTTTCATCATGTTGGGGGAGTGCCGACACTTTTGAATTCAATTCGGGAATCGCTTTCTCTGGATGTTCCTTTGGTAACCGGCGGTATATTGCGGTCGGCAGTTGATGCAGCTCCCAGACCTGATGGAACCATTGTGCGAACTGCATCCGATCCGATACTTGCCGGGGGGTGCTTTCAAATATTATACGGAAATCTGGCTCCCACAGGTGCGGTCATAAAAAAAACCGGCGTCGATCCCAAAATGTTCATTCACACCGGACCCGCTATTGTTTTCGAATCGGAGGAAGATCTGCGTTTGCATATGATGAATAGGGAAATCAAGCCCGGTTCAGTGTTGGTGATCCGTAATGAAGGCCCCAAAGGCGGACCCGGTATGAGAGAGCTATCAATCCCGGCGGCTATGCTGGTTGGCATGGGATTGCATAAATCAGTAGCCATGATTACGGATGGTCGATTTTCCGGAGCGACCAGGGGTCCCTGCGTAGGCCATGTAACCCCTGAAGCATGGGACAATGGACCATTGGCCTTTGTACAGGACGAAGATTTGGTGGAAATAAACATTCCGGAAAGTCGGCTTCAGCTTCTAATCGATGATCTTGAATTGGAGAAACGAAAAGCAAACAAATCAAGGAGATCCGAACGAGTAACCAGGGGAATTCTATCTGCCTATCGTTCGCAAGCGGCTGGTGCTGAAAAAGGGGCTATTTGGCTATGACGGATAACCAAGTTTTAGGTGCCGTTTCCGCATCTCATGGTCTCGCCAGCCAAGTCGGATCTGAGATTCTTGCGGCCGGCGGTAACGCATTTGATTCGGCTGTTTCTGCCGCGTTAGCAACCGGTGTAGTCGAACCCTACCATTGTCAACTGGGTGGTACCGGAATTATCAATTATAAAACCCCAAATCAACCTCCCCAAGTTATTCAATGCAGGGGGAAAGCGCCTAAAAACCTCGATCCGGATGTGTTGATCAAAGACAACCAGCCAATAGAAGACTTGATTTCTCAAGGCCCATTTTCTGTTATTGTTCCCGGGATTTTGGCCGGATTACATAAACTTTGGTTTTTAAACGGAAAGCTGGATTGGAGTCAATTGGTCAAACCAGCGATACGACTGGCTGAAGACGGGTTCCCAATTGATACGTCTTTTCTGAAATACTATCAAGATAGTTACATCCAAAAAAAGCTTCATCAATTCGCACGATATCCATTTGCTAATTCGAGCGGAACAGTTTTAAGGCAGGGAGATTTTTTGATTCAGAACGATCTGGCCGAAACCTTATATCTCATCGGACAAAGGGGTATAGAGACTTTTTACCGGGGCGAATTGATGAAAAAGATCATCGATCATATTCAGGAATCAGGAGGCGTGTTGGATTATCATGACATGTCTGAATACCGACCTGAAATAGATGAGTCACTCACCATCGAATGCTTTGGTTGGACCCTGTCCGCTCCGGGTTCTCCAAGTCTGGGCGGACCCCAGGTTCTATTTTCTCTTAAACTTCTGGAATCACTTTCAATTGAAGACTATGCGTATGGGTCCGGAGAATTTCTTCATCTATTAATTGAGACCTTAAAGCTTTCCTTTATGCTGAGAGCCAACATATCGTTTGAAGGAATCCATCCAAATAATTTGGATGAAAAGTATATCAATGAGATAAAGAAAACTATCAGGAAAGATCAAGCGTTGCAGTTCAATCCAGGCAGACTTCAGAAACATACTCATAGCGGAACCAGTCATCTTAGTGTTGTTGATAAAGATAATAATATTGTTTCAATTACACAAACTGTCAGGGATCCATTCGGATCGGGTATTGTGATTCCCGGAACCGGGGTTTTAATGAACAACCAGGTGGCGGATTTTATTATCAAACCGGATCGGGCAAGGGTTGGACAAGCGGTTCGGGAAGGGATCGGCAATTTGGTTGGTCCCGGCAAAGTCCCTAAAACAAATATGTCACCCATAATTGCCAGTAATAACCGGACCGGTGGAGTTTTTGGAATCGGTGCCGGTGGGGGTCCGATGATAATCTGTGCCGTGGTACAAGTTATTATAAACCACCTGGTGTTTGGTATGGATTTAAAAAATGCTCAACAAGCGCCCCGGATACACTATCAAGGCAAAGAAGTCGAAGTCGAAGGCTGGATACCGGAAGATGTGCTGTCCAAACTGAAATCATTAGGGCACAATATTAGTGTTTTTGGTGAAAACGCCTACAGACGGTGGTGTAACAAGCATAGAGATAGTGAAGGGGCGGCATCTTTCAATCGGGTGATGCCTTGCAGCGTTCAATGTGTCGGCAAAACGGGTCAAACAGAATTTGCCGCAGCCGCTGATCCCCGAGGGACCGGTCTTGGTATTATACTTGGGCATAGCGGCAGCCGCTACTGGAACCACCAATCGGGCTTTTGCTCACCACTCAGCAGATCCAGGTAATCTGAAGAAAAAATCTATGGAAAAAATTGAACTTATCAAACAACCTCAGTCATTGACAGCTTTGGCATATGAGAAGTTAAGAGATGCTATTTATACCGGTATTCTCAAGTCTGGAGAAATCTATACCGAAACCGGATTAGCCAAGCAACTGGGAATCAGTAAAACTCCGGTCAGGGAAGCATTGTTAGCCTTGTCGACCATAGGCTTTGTTACGTTTCTTCCTCGAAAAGGTGTCACTATCAAAGAATTTTCTGAAAATGATATTCATGAGATATTTCATTTCAGAAAAATAATTGAAGTAGGTGCCATTGAACAGGTAGCAAAAAACGCCAAGAGTCTGGATTTTGAACAGGTGAATATTGCATTTACCAATCAGAAGCAAGCGGCAAGAAAGGGTGAGATACTTTCCTGGCTGAAATCCGACCGGGATTTTCACAGCAATATTATGCAGTTAACCAATAATTCACGCTTGGTACGAACACTCCAGGATCTGCACCAAATCATACAAATGGTTTGCTACGAAACCTTTCAAATGAATGGCAGAATCGACATGGATTTTTCAGAACACGCCAGCATAATGAAACCCATGGTCGAAGGAAGAGTTCAGGAATCCAAAAAGGCCATGGCGCATCATTTAGACAAAGCAAAACAACTGGTGTTGTCCATCGGTAAACTTAAAAAAGACGTATCGGAATCCGAACAAACCCAAAGAGGAATCCAAAAACTGAGTCTATAGTAAGCCTGAGTGATTTCTAAAACCGATTCATCCTTCCCGGTAACTACGAAGGCAGTTATTCCCTGACCTGCTGCAAGATCGTCTGTATTTGTCCCTGCGATGCTCGAATACCAAGAATTTCGATTTGTGGTTAATTACTGATGGTTTTTCTTGTTCTTACCATTCTCTGCGGCTCGGTAATTGGACTATCGTTCAAGTTTAGCGAGTTGCGGAATATGCAGCGCTATGTGATTACGACAGCGAACTACATCTCCGCTTCCACCATCGGATTCATTCTAATCATTAAAAATCGTCTGTATGTAGTTGATGATCCTTTGTCCTTGGCTGTATTCCTGGATGAACTATCAGTTGTGATTTTGGAACCCCTGGTCAAATTATCACACGAGAGCTCGGTTCTTTGGGCAATAACGATTGGTTTGGTTGCGGGAGTTTTTTATCTGCTGTCTTTTATCTATTATCAAAAAAGCATCGCCGAAAACGGTATTGCACTTTCGGCAATGTCAAGCCGTCTTGGGGTTTTGATTCCAATGACTTTCTCAATTGTCCTTTGGAATGAGCTTCCTGATCGTTACCAGTTCCTGGGCATTATGCTGGCAATTTCGTCAATTGTGCTGGTAAACATCAAGACAGCCAACTCTCATTCCAACGGACTGAAGATATCATGGGTGATATTGTTTGCAACTGCCGGATGCGCCCATTTCTGTAATAAATTGTTTCAGAAATACGCATTGCCGGAGTATAAAATGATATTCCTGTTTTTTGTGTTTTTTACAGCTTTGCTGCTTAGTTTTCGCTGGTTACATATTAAAAAACAAAAAGCTCGTATGAGCGATGTTAATCTCGGAATTTTCATTGGCGTTTTCAATCTTATGACAAACTACTTTCTCATTATGGCTTTAAGTAGGTTGAAAGCTTCAATCGTTTTTCCGATCACCAGCGCAGGGATTATTATAACGATGACGATTGGTGGATGTATTATGTTCGGAGAGAAGCTGAAGCCAAAGAATCTCGCCGCCATCCTGATGACCTTAACGGCGATTGCCCTTATCAATATCTGAGGTCATGGAGAAGCGGTGAAGGGGTCAAAAAGGGGCCAGGCTTGCGTCTTTGCGTTTTTGAAAAATAGTTGCGATATATTGATTTATGATAAGTTGTCGTATCTTACAGGCTTGTCCCCAATTGTCGATGATGCGGCATCTATAACGGGCGCATTTGCCATAACCAACCATATGGCATGGTGCAGCAATAGCAGTCTGCACCATTTCCTCTCAAATCCGTCCTTCCTTTATTTGTCCAATTCAAGTCAAAGTAGAGCTTAATTTCAAGTTCTTTGGTAAAGCTGAGCTCGTGATCGATTTCAAGAAGCAGTATCACTTCTTCATCCGAAGTGATGTCGCCTCCGTTAAATCGGGCATCTATTTTTCTGCCTTTAACAGGTTGAACAAACCTTATAAATCGCGGAAGCGATACTACGAAGACTCTGGCTTTCCGGCTCATAGGTGTTTAAATCCACGCTTTCAGCGGGCATGAAGTTTTCCAGATACTTGCGGATGTCTGTCAGGATGGCTTTTGCGTCCAAGTTACCTCGGATTCTTTTAGACGCCTGTTGAATGAACTCCATATCGTTAGTCATCATCCCTCCATCCTAATATCTGTCGCATATAACATTAAATCGGGAAACATCATATGTGACATGTATTTCTGGCATATATAACAGTTTTTTATCAATGATTTTTCTAAGATACTCAATTTATTAGTAAAAACTTAATGGTGCGCATCTTGCTGAAACTGTCAAATTATTTTTAGAGTTTGTATCAATTTATTGGTCAGGAGATTGAAATGAAAACAATCAGGTTATCAGTGTTGTTGACGGGGCTGGCTTTTTTTTGCTCCGCAGCTCTGGCGCAACAACTTCCTGCATTATCAGGAATTACCATTGAAGATAAGCATCCCAACGGGTGTGTCGATTGTCACACTCAAATGGGCGACCAGGATTATCGATTAAACGCGGGTTTGAAAAATAATCCTGAACATCCGGATATCAACGAAGTAACTGATATTGTACCCGAAAGCTGCAAAATGTGTCACCAGGATGGCGCGGAGGCCGGAGCGATGAACCTCATTTCCCATAAAGTCCATTATCATAAACCACCCGCTGAAAACCACTTCATTAAGTATTATCAGGGAGAATGCCTGTCCTGTCATCAATTGAACTCTTCGACAGGTCAAATGACCGTTAAAAACGGCCCAAAAAACTGGTAAATTTCACACGAGCACGGCAAGAGCTTGCCTGAAGAGTATTGCCTCCCAAATCAACGCGAAGCCAGTGTACGAGCCATCGATCTGATCATGACTACCTGGATTAGCGCACCTAATGTGCCATTCAGGCCTTTATGGAACCTCTGAAATAGCAGGTTCTTTTCGCAGCCAGTGTTTTTCAGAGCATTTTTTTTGCTCTGAAAGTGTTCATTTACTAATCAAGGAACAGAGTTGCGGTCTGTTTTATTTTTTTTGGGGCTTTCCCCGGATTCGGGAAGCGCCGGTTTCGGTATAGCGGGGGCAATCCCTGTACCGAAATCCATTGAATTATGAAAACCGGTAACGTATGGCCTCTACACCATATTGCATTTTATGACACCGGCTTCGATACCTAACAATACAGTCTACCATTGAACGGGGGCCTTAATGAAAACTCAGGGTAGAAGAGACTTTATCAAAACACTTGCCGCATTCGGTGTATCCGGTGTCGGTATCTC
>JANQGX010000027.1 GCA_028282885.1 SAR324 cluster bacterium | reverse complement strand
ACAGATCCAAAGGATCGAAATAGACTGCCAGAGAATTATATGTCGGGACAACATCAAGGATACCCAATCCGCTTTTATGCACCATCGCAGTTAACACTTTATAAGTATTCAACACCAGGGCCGATGTATGTCGATCAATACCATCACCAAGAGACCAGCAAATACAGCTATCTCCAATCGGATAGTGATTAATGATTGGTTTTTGTTCAACCATAAATTGAGAGATCCAAGCCGGAAAGCAGTTGATAAATCAGGATTTCAACAGTATCTGCTATGCATATCACGAGACTTCAATCCGGGCAAATCTGATCTTCCGCTCATCCGCAACGCCGCTGTTTGACATCTTTTTGCCAACTTCATTACGATGATGCAGAAGAAACAGTAGCCGCTCCCCGGGACCTGATGATAAAGGCAGAGCAGTCGGTGATTGGCCCAGTGCCATGTTGTTGGCAAATTCCAGGAACTGTTAAATGACCTACCAATCTGATAAAATAGCTGTTTGACATCAGTTCCGCCTGAGGTTTCTGATTCAGAATGAGTACCGGTTCATCATAACATCGTGTAAACAACTCAAGTCCGGTATCTTGACCGAGTGTTCCAATGGGCTGGAAAACCAATAATTGCTACCTGATAACAAGGAAAAACATGTCTGATAAAAAATGCTCCTATGAAGTGAGTGACGGCGTTGCCGTCATGACCATTAACAATCCCCCTGTCAATGCTCTCAGTGCGCCGGTACTGAAGGATATAGAAGAGTCCGTCAAGCAGGCTTTGAATGATGATGCCGTCCGAGTGATCGTATTAACCGGAGCCGGTGATAAGGCATTTATTGCGGGAGCCGATATCACGGAGTTCACCGATCTGCAAGAGAGAGCAAAAGCCACAGAATTTCTCTCCTATGGGCAAGAACTGACTTCGGTTATTGAAAATGCAAACAAGCCCTTTATCGCTGCTATTAACGGTTTTTGCCTGGGCGGGGGTATGGAATATGCTTTGGCCTGCCATATCAGGCTTGCTGATGAAAACGCTCAACTGGGACTTCCGGAAATTAAGCTGGGGATTATCCCCGGATACGGCGGCACTCAAAGAACCCCGAGATTGATTGGCAAGGGAAGAGCCCTGGAACTGATTCTCTCGGGAAATTTTATCAGCGGGACACAAGCCGCCGAATATGGTCTGGTGAACAGGGCCGTTCCGGCAGGCACCGTTTTGGAAGAAGCCAAAAAGCTGGCCAAAACCATTGCCTCCAAAAGCAAGCTCAATGTAGCTGCAGCTCTCAAAGCCGTGAATGAAGGAGTTGAGATGGACCTCAAGCAGGGACTGGCCCTGGAAGGTCAACTCTTTGGTGAGTTATGTGAATCCGAAGACAAGGTCGAAGGTGTCAATGCCTTTCTGGAAAAACGAAATCCCGATTTTAAAGATCGTTAAATCCAGGCAGGGGATTCATTTTTGATAGATCGATATTTGTTGGTAGGGGGATTCTGATCCCCCATCGCCTAACTCTTTTTGGCGATCTCCTTTCCGATCTTGTAGGCCCTTCCCAGTTCCCTGCCGATTCCGTAATAGTTACCCGCATCAGGTGAATAGGTTACCGGGTTGACCTTTTTGATATCCGGCATGCCTTTTTCATCCATGACCGTTTCCTCAACCTTAATATCAAGCACTTCACCAATAAACTGCGTATGCAGTCCCAGTTCAAAGCTGTGCAGGACCTTGCATTCCAGAATAACCGGGAACTCCTCGATATAAGGCGCATCCACCAGTTCGCTTTTCACCGGCGTTAAACCACTTTCCTTGAATTTATCCACCTTTTTGCCGCTGGCTATCCCCAAGTAATCGGCCACTGCCGCTTGCTCTTCCGAGGGAATGTTGATGGTATAGGCCCCTCTTTCGATGACATTACCATAACTATACGTCGCCTTGCGCAGTGAGATGGTGACGCAGATAGGGTTCGAACAGCATATTCCACCCCAGGCAACAAGCATGGCATTAGCCTTGCCATTCTCATCATAAGTACCGATACACCAGGCAGGTGTCGGATAAACCAAAGTTTTGGGACCGATCGATTTTTTCATGATATCTCCTCGATTAATTCGGATTGGATAAACTCTTCCCATGATACGGAAAATCCGTGAACCTGGATTCCGCAAGTGAAAGATGAACTGCAAACGCGTTTGTCGTCATGATTGGCCTGTTGTTGAACGGATTGGGAGTTGAAATATCTCACCAGGGGGCCTTCAGACCCAGCCTGTCCAACTTAGTCGCCAGCTCCCGGGCTTCACGTCCGGGTTTTAAATCACCACCGGTAAACCAGCCCATTTCACGAGCTTTGGAGAATGCCTCTTCTTTTTCTCCCTTAACCAGCAAGCCAATCAATATTACTTCAGGTCCGGAAAGGCTCATGGCGTTGATTCGATAATCCTGAAAAGCCTCCCAGGTCAGTGGTAACCATTTGGCAACGATTTTTTCGCCAATGGCAGTGGCATACTCCCTGATTTCATACTGGGCATGATGATCCATACGAAGACTCAGGAAATGCAGGAGGTTGTGCAGATCTATTTTCCAATAGGCTTCCGTGTAAGTACACAACGGAAGGTCTTTCCTGGCTTGTTCCCGGGCAACTCCCTGGTCAAGTCGTTGTTCATAAAGCTGTTTGCAGGCGTTGTGAAAATTGTCTTCTTCCTGGGTTAACGCTTTTCCGATGGTGTTATCCATGCTTCCCAGGCTACCCTGTTTGTTCAATTCAGATTGTAAGCGCCATTCGTCCGGTTGCGTTTTTCTCATGGCATCGATTGCAACCGAATATCGGGTTGAGTATTCATTCACATTCGCAGTACGATGTCTGATCCACTGGCGCCAACAATCCATGGGAACCCTGATGTGCAGTTTTAGTTCGCACATCTCAAAAGGCGTCGTGTGCCTGTTCCGTAGCAGATAGCGTATCAACCCACGATCCTGGCTGACCTGCTTGGTTCCTTTGCCATATGAGACCCGCGCCGCCTGAACGATCGATTCATCTGAACCCATGTAGTCGACAACCCGGACAAAGCCATCATCCAGGACGTTGATTTTATCCCCCAACATCTCCTCCAATGCCGGAACTCCTGTCCTGATGATTCTTTCTGAATTTTCGGTCATCTCTTCCTCTTTTCCTGTACATTTCGATTTCTTTGATCATATCAACAAACGGTAGCCTTCTGACCCATCTGTGTCAATCTGCCGAATAGCTCCCCTGATCATCCTTATTCTTGCATCTCCTTCAACCAATTCGGTTTTTACTTTTAATGGATTTTTGAATATGTTAGGATGGAGCGTCTCAAAAGAGTATCATCCCGGTAATGGTTTGGTTATCATTGCAGATTACTGGATTAACTTTATTATAGAGAAACAACATAAACAGGAGAAGCCATGGCAGACAGTGTTTATAAGGTAATAGAACTGATCGGATCAAGCGATACTTCCTGGGATGACGCAGCCAGAGTGGCTGTCGAAAGAGCATCAAAAACCCTTAAAGATTTGAGGATCGCTGAAGTTACAGAACAGGATTTAAAAATCGAAGACGGTAAAATCACCTCGTACCGTGTCAAACTGAAGGTCTCTTTTAAATATCTGGATTGAGGCTTACAATCAGATAATCAGCAATCCTCTGAACCATCACAATCGGTGGCCTGAATCAAACAGGATCAGGCCTTCCGGTTTATCAGTTCCATCGATTAGATCAAACCACATCATTTAATAATTCCTTCTATTTCAATATTTTAATTCTTATCTGCTTGTTTCATTATCCAAACCTATTGAATTTTCCCGCTAGTATGTCATTATCTTTCTGAGTAAGAAAAGGAATTGATCGAACCACTCATGTAATTGTATTTCACGAATCGTGCGGTGAGAACGAACTACATAAAACCGCAAATCATTGACCACAAAAATCTTTCCAAATATTTGGAGTTAAGAGAAATTATCCGGAGAATCGAGAATGGACGATGATACAATTCAAAAGATGGATTCGGCAACCAAAGAGTGGTTCGCCAAGGCAATCGTCGGCATGATCGTAGCTGACGGTCGAGTTGACAAAGCCGAAATGGAATATCTCAAAACCATGATCCAATACCTGGATGAGGGCGATCTTGAAGGATTGTTACTGGAATCGATTAGAAAAAAAGAGATGCCCAAGCTGGAACCCCTGGATATCATCCCCAACCATGCACTTGAAATAATTAAGCATCTCACCGTTGTTGCCGTTGTTGATGAAGACCTCGCCGACCGGGAAGTAGCCTTCCTCAAACACGTGTCCGGCCAACTCGGACTTTCAGATGAAATTGCGGACAGGTTTCTCTCCCTGGCCAAGGAAAAGCTAAAAAGGGTCAGTATCAACGCACGCATCATCGCTCGTGACTTCTCGGAACAGGTTCGATGCTTCGATCTCACTGAAACCAGTTGTATGTTCTATTCCAACAAGGATGTAAAAGCCAGATCGCAACTTGAACTTCAATTTTTCAAACAAAAAATCAAGGAAGATGAGTCCAACCTCTACCAGGCCATTCAAGCAGAATGCGCCTGGAGCAGAGCGGTCAAAGCCAAATATGGCAATTATGTGGTTAATGTGCTTTTCAAAGCCCCAATCAACGAAGATAGGGGATCGGATTTGCTGAAACTCATCCGTTCCACAGAAGACAGAACCTGAACGATTTCCCTCTAAAACCTTGACAGATCCTCGTGAAAAACAAATCGACCATGAGCGAGCGCCCATGGTCGATTTGATAAGGAATAGTGTTTCTTATCATTGTCGATATTGAATGGGAATGGCATCTTATAACACGGAGCCTGTTTTGTTGCGGTAGATACGGATTGATGCAGAATCATCCGCACTCTGCGCAGAACCCAAGGGGAGAGAGAAACTTAACCTTGTTAAAAGACCGGATAACCGATGAAGACGAATCCGATTGGAACCAGTGATGTGCCGACACAGGTCAAGAATCCTGAGTTGGTAGAGCAGAGAAGGCAACAGATAATTGAGGCAGCCGTTCCCCTTTTCATTGAAAACGGTTTTCACAAAACCACAACCCGTCAAATAGCCAAAGCGGCTCGTGTTTCTGTTGGCTCAATGTATGAGTATGTGGCCTCTAAAGAGGACATTCTTTACCTGGCATGTCTCTCTATTCATGATCAGGTGGAGCAAGGGGTAACCCATGCTCTGGCGCGGACCACCAGTGGCAGGAGCATGCTGAAAGAAGTGATTCGTGAGTTTTTCATGGTCTGCCACCGTATGAACGACCAGATCCTTTTGATGTACCAGGTTACCAAATCTCTACCCGGACAATGGCAAAAGAAAGTACTGGAAAACGATATCAGGATAACCAATCTTCTCTTCGACGCTCTGAAAAAGGTGATGGAATCGGGAGATCTCCCCGAACTGAGTGATAAATCCTGCGATCTGGTCGCCCAGAACATAACCGTTTTAGGTCACATGTGGACTTTTAGACGTTGGCATCTGGCAAAGTATTTCACGATAGAGGAATATATTGCGGAGCAGACCGAAATAATCCTGGGATTGTTGGCCGAGTAAGCAATGGCGGTAATGCGGTTGCCGTTCAACCGGCACCTGTTGGATTGATCCAAATGATTTCTTCCATTATCATTCTGCAAATGTCCTAATCCAGGGAATCTACCATCACTGTCTTAACGTGGAACTTAAATCGAAGCTTGCCGTCGAATCATAGCAGGGTCTCCCTGATAGATAGGACAGATTCCCATTAAACAGCTTTTATAAATGAAACCCTAATACCCGCTTAGCTCAAATTTTAGTGAACCGTCGCTAGAGAGTTGTAACGTTATGAACTATAAACATGTCTACCTGAATGGCAGCGATTGCGATCTGCCGGTGGGAAAAGTGATCTGCGTTGCCAGAAATTATTACGCTCATATCAAAGAGTTGGACAATCCGGTTCCAACCGAACCGATTTTCTTTATCAAACCCGCAACAGCCCTGCAATCATTGGATGAGCCAATTGTCATTCCCGAATACAGTCAATCCTGTCACCATGAAACAGAATTGGCCATCCTCTTCAGAAACAGACTGAGCAAGGCCACACCGGACGAAATTGAAGATGCAATTGCCGGTTACGGGATCGGTCTGGACTTGACCTTAAGAGACGTTCAACAGCAATTGAAGGAAAAGGGTTATCCCTGGGAGAAGGCCAAAGCCTTTGACGGCTCATGTCCCATCTCTCCCTTCATTCCGACGGAGCAGATTTCAGATCCCCAGGACATCCAGCTGAAACTGACTGTCAATGATGAGGTCAGGCAGGATGAAAGCACCCGATTGATGATTAATCGGATTATCGACCTGATCCGGACATCCTCCTCATATTTCACTTATCTGCCGGGCGACATTCTGATGACCGGTACGCCTGCAGGCGTAAAACAGCTCAGCTCCGGAGACACTTTGGAACTGGAGCTGGGAAATCGTTACAAATTCCGCACCGGGGTTGCCTGACAGCCACAAGGGGGTTACCCTGATGGTATGGCATCAAACAGGATACCTCGTACCTGCCGTTTTTCACTCCATATTAACTCAATAATTTTTATCGCTCTGGACTGATGGAACTGAAACTGTATAACACATTGACCAACAAAAAGGAGATATTCAAACCCATTGAACCCGGCAAAGTCAAAATCTATACCTGTGGCGTCACAGTATATGACCATTGCCACCTGGGTCATGCCAGGGGATCCATCAATTTCGATGTGATGAGGAACGTCTTCAAGGCATTGGGATATGAGGTGACCTATGTGAAAAATTATACCGACATCGATGACAAGATGATCAAACGCTCTTTGGAACGCCGGATTCCTATCGCCGAACTGGCCAAGGAGAATATTGAATCGCACGACAAGGACATGGCAGACCTGGGGGTTAATCCGCCGGATCAGGCCCCAAAGGCGACCGACTATATAGATGATATGATCGAAATCACCCGGAAGCTGGTGGAGAAAGGTTATGCCTACGAAAGTAACGGCACCGTTTTCTTTAGGGTCCGTAAATTCGATGAATACGGGAAGCTCAGTGGCAAAAACATCGATGATTTGATGTCCGGGATTCGCGTGGAGATTGACTCTGACAAAGAAGACGCATTGGATTTTGCTCTCTGGAAAGCCGCCAAGCCGGGAGAGCCTACATGGGAAAGTCCTTGGGGGCCCGGAAGACCGGGTTGGCATATCGAATGTTCCGTAATGAGTAAACACTACCTGGGTGAAACCTTTGATATTCATACCGGTGGCAGTGATTTGATCTTTCCCCATCATGAGAATGAGATTGCTCAATCCGAATGCGCCAACGACAAACCCTACGCCAATTACTGGCTGCATAACGGGATGATCAAGATCCGGAGCCAGAAGATGTCAAAATCACTGGGCAACTTTGCCACCATCAAGGATCTGGTTAAACAGTATCAACCCGAATTGATCCGGTTCTTCACTCTTTCGGCTCAATACAGGCAATCACTGGACTTCAACCATGAGGCACTGGCAAAGAGTGCCGAAGGTTTGGACCGGATCTACGGTGCCATGGAAAAGTACTTATCTGTCGCCCCCCGGGAACAGCTTGAAAACTCAAGGAATAAGTCAATACTGATACAATCCGAAATCGACACCTTTCTGGAAGCGATGTGTGACGATTTGAACAGTCCCAAAGCCATCGCCGTGCTTTTTGAGCTGACAAGAAAGCTGAATTCATTGGAAGCGAGTAGCGATGAGGCAGGTGCTGTCTACGGCACACTGCTTCACCTCGGTGAAATTCTCGGTTTACTCAGAATTCCGGCGGACCAATGGTTTAAAACACCTCGAATCCGAACAATCGCAGCTTCAAATGAAGGATTGAGTGACGACGAGATAGATTCTCTCATCGACCAACGAAACCAGGCCAGAAAGGGTAAAAACTGGGAACTGGCAGACAAAATCCGGAATCAGCTTCAGGACGCTTCCATTGTTCTCGAAGACCGGGATGGAAAAACAGTCTGGAGAAGGAAATAACAGGATGGCCGCCAAAATATACCTGTATGGCGTCTCTCCCGTTCAGCAGTGTTTGCTGCATGATAACAGGCAATGTTTCGAGCTCTATTTAAAGGCAGGAAAAAAGCAGTCCCCCAGGCACCGGGAAATCCTGGATCTGGCGCAAAAGCAAAAGATCCCCGTAAAATTTGTCGATTCGCATGATCTGGGGAGACTCTCGGGCTCCAAGTTGAACCAGGGAGTGGTTTTACGCTGCAGTGAACTGCGGAAACTCTCATTGGACGATTTTATCGAACATGGAGTATCCGCCTCATCCCGTTGCCTTCTGGTCGCTTTGGATCAACTGGAAGATCCCCAGAATGTTGGAGCTGTCATCAGATCTGCGGCTTTTCTGGGAGCAAGCGGTATCATCACCCTCAGGAATCACTCCGCGCCCTTGAGCCCAAGCGTTTCCAAGGCTTCTGCCGGAGCACTGGAATACTTTCCCATTATTGAGGTCACCAATCTCTCCGATACATTGCTGAAATTGAAAAAAGAGGGATTTTACATCTTGGGATCGACGCTTTCGACAGACTCCGTTCGATTCAAGCAATTGCCCTTGACAGAAGCCATGGTGCTGGTTATGGGAAATGAAGGTCAGGGGCTGAGACGTCTCACCGAAAAGCGATGTGATGAATTGGTCCATATTCCCGGGAAAAAAGAGACTGAATCGTTGAACGTTAGTGCCGCTGCTGCTATACTAATACAACACTTGGTCAATCACGAATGATGTTGGAATTTAACCACTTACCTGCAATAGCCTGAATCAAGCGAAATCATGATTTTACTAAATACTATCAAAAAACTGATAAAGGAAAAAAAGCCGGTATCCACTACCTTGGTCAAAAGAGGTGAAGACAGACGAAGGGTCAACCTGGGATGGAAAACGGAACGCAGGAACTCCAAAGACCGGCGGAAAAACGAGGCAAACTTAAAAAATTATGAATTTGTCGGTTTGTCCTACGGAGGATGGACAAAAACAGACTAATCCAGTGAGGACCTGAACATGAAGATCCTGTTGATTAACGGCCCCAATCTCAACCTGCTGGGAAACAGGGAACCGGAAATATACGGAGAAAAAACCCTGTCGGATATTGAAAAGGAAGTGACCCGGCTTTTTGAGTCCCATTCCCATGAGTTGATCTGTTTTCAGTCGAATTATGAAGGCGCCATCATCGATTTTCTTCACAATAACCTGAGCGCCGACTACACCATTATCAATCCGGGAGGCCTGAGCCATACCTCTGTTTCACTTCGGGATGCACTGGTGGGAGCAGCCATTCCCTTTATTGAAGTACATATCTCCAATATTCACGCCAGGGAAGAGTTCAGGCACCAATCCTATCTCTCCTCCATAGCAGACGGCATCATTGTCGGCTGTGGTGTTGATGGTTACCGGCTGGCTGCAGAACTGATCTTACGGAGACTGGGCTCATAAGCAGGCTGGCACCAACCATGAATTCTCTTTCTTCACCTTCTCCCGATTCCCAACCCGACAGAATCACGGACTACAGCCGGGAAGAACTTGCCGAATGGGCGACCGGCGTCGGACAGAAGCCTTATCGATCCAAGCAATTGTTTCAATGGCTTTATCTCCACAGGGCCGACAGTTGGGAGAAGATGAATAATCTCTCCAAACAGTTTCGTAACTTGCTGGCTCGTGATTTTAAGATCGACCGCATTCGCATTGTCGATCAAAAAAAAGCCGATGACGGAACAATCAAAATTCTCCAGGAGCTTGAAGACGGACACCGTATCGAATCGGTGCTTCTCAAGCATGACGATCACTTCACCGTTTGTATCTCGACCCAGGTTGGCTGTGCCATGGCCTGTAAATTCTGCCTGACGGGGGGCATGGGCCTGAAAAGAAACCTCTCGTCGGGTGAAATTGTCGAACAGGTACTTAACCTCTCTTCCCTGCTTCCCGAAAATAAAGAGATCCGGAATATTGTCTACATGGGGATGGGTGAGCCTTTTCACAACTATGACAATACCCTGAAATCACTAAATATTTTTCTTGATGATCATGGCTTCAATTTTTCATCAAGAAGAATTACGGTTTCAACCAGCGGGATTGTGCCGGGTATAAGGAAATTCGCCTGGGAAGCTGATAAGGCCAACCTGGCTATCTCCCTCAACGGCGTTACCCAGGAAGCGCGTAAACGTCTGATGCCGGTCAGCAATCGGTATTCTTTGGAAGAGCTTCTGCAGGCTTGTCGGGAGTTCCCGAAAGAGGCGAGAAAGAGAATCACCTTCGAATATATCCTGATGAAAGGGGTGACGGACTCTGTGGTCTCTGCAAAAAAACTGGTGAGCCTCCTGCATGGAATCAAAGCCAAGGTTAATCTGATTGCCTACAATGAAAATCCCGATCTGGAATTCAAATCACCTGACGAGGTGGCAGTACGGAAGTTTCAACAGTATTTGCTGGATCACGGACTGGTCGCAACCCTGAGAAATTCAAAGGGGCAGGGAATTTCGGCAGCCTGCGGACAATTGGCAACTCGCAGGAACTAAAGGCAATCGTCGAAAAACACTATCGTGAATTCTGTCTCTCTTCTTAAACAACTGTCGGATTACCTCAGCCTGGCAAGAGCTTTCTCATAGTGATCGCTGACTCTTTTGTCCAGCAGCGTATTGATGTCCTGAAAGGGCGAATCCAGGGCGTTTTTCCCAAACTCCAGACTACTGTTGATCAGATCCTTGGTAATATATCTCACCTCTGTTGGCAGATCCGTGGGATTGCTTATCCTCGCTTTCAGTCCTTCCGGGTTGAAACGATTGTCATGACCTGCGATCCACCATCCCCAGTCTCCAAACGAAGGAATGTATTGTCGGATGGGCAAGCATTCGAATCCGGCCGCTTTCATCGTTCTTCCGATGATCAGAAAAACTTCCCTGGCCCTGGCCGGACTTGAGGATTGTTGGATCAGCATCCCGTCAAAGGCCAGTTTTTTCTTGAGCAGAGAGTAAAACTCCAAAGAGTATAATTTTGCCAGCTCATCGCTGTTGGGATCGGGAAAATCAACGACAATGATATCGTAAATCCCTGACAACTCTTGTACAAATGCATAAGCATCCAAATTATACAGGTGGACTTCAATCTGGTCATGGATCTTTTCCCTGCGGAAATGTCCTATTCCCCGCTGCACCAGTCTGGTTTTTTCACCTTTTGATACTCCGGAGGGTGCAACCTCCATCACTTTGGCATTTAAAAGACTTCCCTTATTCATTTCAACCCATTCGGGAACCTCTGCTGCCAACCTGGTTACCTCCGGATCGATATCTACCAGGGTGATTCTTTCAACATCCTCATATTTCAAAATTTCCCGAATTGCCAATCCATCGCCTCCGCCCAATACCAGGATATTTTTGCGATGAGGGGCCGACGCCAGTACCGGGTGAACCAGAAACTCATGATAGATGTATTCATCCATACTGGAAAACTGTAAATGGCCGTTAATATAAAGATAGAGGTCATCGCTGTGACTGCGGGTGATAACAATCCGCTGGTACTCTGTTGTTTTTGAATAGATGATTGGGTCCTGGTAGAGCATCTGTTCGGATGTCAACGTAATCTTCTTGCCGTTTACCAGACCGGTCACGAGGATAGCCATCACCACAAGACCGGCCAGGGGAATCGCTTTTTTATACTGCATCCAGGGATAAAACCAGACCCAGGTAAAAAGCGCCACACCAATGTTCACAATTCCCAGGAAAAAACTGATCTCAAGAACATTAAACAGCTTGGGAAGAATAAACACCCATACCAAAGCCCCGATAAACGAACCAATATAGTCCATCTTCAAAATGAGCCCCAGGTTGTGTTTGAGACTGGGAACTGTCATTTCGTTAACCCTGGTCAATAGTGGTATTTCGAGACCGATCAGCATACCGATGGAGCAGATAAAAAAGTAGTGAATTATGATGAAGTGATCATGAAAGGCCCCGAAAGCATAAAGGGTGATGCTGGGGCCGATCCCTCCCAAAAGTCCCAGGATTATTTCCAACAGGATAAAGTTGTCCACGTTGAGGCGGTCGGGAAAGTACTTCTGTAGGTCCGCACCCACTCCCATAAAAAACATCATCAGACCGATGACAATGGCCCACTGCTTTACCGAGTTGCCCAGAATATCAGACGCCAGGCGACTGAAAGTATATTCATAACTAATTCCGCAAATACCTACAAACAACATCGACATGCCAAGCACAAAAACAAGTGCTCGGGGGCTTCTCATTCTGCTTTCCACTAGTCCCTCAAGTTAGGCTTGTAATGATCGTATTTCAGTACTATCGCAGTTTACCCAATCCACACTTTATCGTCCAGGGACACTAAAGTATTCTGTCGGCCCCTTTTCTTGGCACGGAACCGTTAAAAGATTACCTGATAGTGGTTCTTTTTTTCTATTCATGTTAACATTTGGCAATCTGTCCTCCCTTCAGAATCAGTTTATCCCAATTTGGGATATTGATCTGTATGGGGATCAACAAGGAAAAAGTACCAGCAGTATTTCCACCCCTGAAAGAAGACAACAGATGCCGGAATCACTTTCCGAATCGGTGACCAAACGGAATAACATTCCATTCAAAAAGGTTTCCGATCTTATGGCTGCAACCTGCAAGCTCTGATTCCTGAAATCGGTAGGAGTCAACAATGGCTATTGATGATTTAAACCTGTCCCTTTTGGTGCTGGTGGGTTTGAGACTTATCGCCTTTATCGTTTTTGCAGAACTGTATCTACAAAAGCGGGAAAACCGATACGCCTTTATATCCCTGGGATGGTTATTGTATATGGTTGGTCCGCTGGTCGCCATAATTGGAAATGCTGTTTTGGGCCAGATCAATTACCGGATTTTCAATTTTACCATAGCTTTGGGATCACTGCTCCTGCTGGAAGGACTTGTTCTCTATTACCATTGCATATCTCTTTCAAGGCTGGCCGTCCTGCTGTTTACCGTCGCCGCAGGATTGGGGGTTGTATCCCTGCTTCTTCCCCAATTCATTCATATTCTGGCTGTTGCAGTGCAGTTCGGACTGGTTGCTATTGTCCTGGTTATCGTTCTTGTCAAAAGAAAGTGGTTCATTTCCGTTGGCGGAAGAAACAGCTATCTCTGGTTAATGCCTTTTTTGATACTGACCCTGGTACACGCTTTTGGTTTCAATTTCTTCCTTTCGTCGATCCCTCTTTCCCTGCGGTTCTATTTAACCTATCTGATCAACCTGGTACTTTTTGTCTTCCTGCTCCATTTCGACAAATTCCAGTCCTCCCAACAACTTCAAGCCAGTGAAGAACGTTATCGCCAGCTTTTTCAAAACGCAAACGAATGTCTCTTTGTAGCCCAGCAGGGCCGGCTGGTTTTCTTTAATGACATGACCCTTAAGACCCTTGGATACTCGGCCTCGGAGCTAAGACAGCTTGAACTTACCGAGTTTATCCATGAGGATGACAGGGAGATGGTGATGAACCGACACCTTGATCGCATCCAAGGGAAACAGATTCCCGATCAGTATCAATTCCGAGTGGTCAAGAAAGATAAACAGATTCGTTGGGGAGAATTAAACTCAGTGTTTATCGAATGGGAGGGAGAAGGGGCAACCCTCAATTTTATGACGGATGTCACGGAAAGAAAAAAAGCGGAAGAAATGATCAGGACCTCCTTGAAAGAGAAAACCATTCTGATTGATGAAATACACCACCGGGTAAAAAACAATATGCAGGTCATTGCCAGCCTGTTAAGACTGCAAATGGTGCGGGAAAATGACCAGAGAATCAAAAACGTTTTGAGAGAAAACCAGGGGCGGGTCTACGCCATGTCAGCCATACATGAAAGCCTCTATCAATCGGAATACCTTTCTGAAATTGACTTCAGAACCTACCTGGCTCGTCTTCTGCAAATGCTTCTGCAAACCTACTCCATCGATCGGGAAAAAATCACCTATGAAATCGACTCTCCTGATATCAAACTCGGGATCGAAACCGCCAACCCCCTCAGCCTGGTTCTCAGCGAACTCATTTCCAACTCTCTGAAATATGCTTTTCCCGACTCTGAGTGCGGCAGAATTAACATCACTATGCGTAAGCTTAACAACAGTAAAGCCGAGTTGATTGTAAAGGACGATGGAATCGGTATGCCGGAGTATTTCGATTGGGAAGATACTCAAACCCTGGGGCTGCAGCTTGTTCGCAACCTGGTAGAGGTGCAACTCGGTGGTTCAATCGAGCTCTCCGGCGGAAACGGCACCCAGTACAAGATTCAACTCAGCGTATAATCCTGTCCGTTAGGGAGCTCTCCTTCTTGCTATCAGCGGTTTGTCAGGCAGGTCTTTCCTTGTTTCAGTCTGCTTGAACCGCCGCGTTTGTATAATCCGAGCAAACGCTGCTCATTAAAAATCCGGTTATTTGAATCACTGCTACAGACATACAACTCTCCGAATACAAATCGCCCTCTATTGCCAGATTGCCAAAAGGAGCGTATGTAGGAATTAAACTAAATCCAACAGGTTCCGTATTTGCCGATGATTAACAAGGAGGTGAATCATTATGTACATCAAAGAAAAATGCGATCAATGTGGTGATTGTTTTGTTAAATGCCAATGGGTGGAATGTGATGAAAGGCAGGCCGTCGACTGGATCAACCAGCTTCGTGAAGGGGAACATGCAACCCTGCTTGATAGGTGTATCACCTGTTATGCCTGCAACGAAATCTGCCCCAACGACGCCAATCCTTTCGATCTGATCGCCGAACTTCAGGAAAAATACCATGTTCCGGTTTCCGAAGAAGCTGTTCGGCATATGGAAGAGCGCTACCTTTTCACCGGTGAAATCAAAAATGTGCCCCGGGCGGAGAAAGTGCTCAATCTTTGTGTATTCAGCAAATCAGATGCTCACCTCATCCAGGGGGAATTATATGACTTGCCGCGAGTAGCCGGCAAACCTTATTTCTGTTGGGTGTTGTTCAGTCATGCTTCCGGAGCCAGCATCCAGGAGAAGCACGCACAGGAATACGTAAACAGGCTTGCAGCAACCGGAGCCAAGGAAGTCATCTGTTTTCATGACGACTGCTATACCATGCTGGCAAAGCTGGCGCCTGATTATGGTATCGAGGTACCCTTCAAACCTATCCATCTCGCGGAATACCTGGTTGGATATCTCAAGGAAAACCACTCGCGAATCTCACCTCTGAAAATGGATATTGCATACAACAGACCTTGCGCTTCACGTTACACTCCTGAAAAAGAGCATTATATCGATGAGTTGTTCGAACTGGTTGGAGTTAACAGGGTGGCACGTGCCTTTGACAGGGAAAATGCCATGTGCTGTGGCGGCACCAAAATGATGCTGGCCGGGGAAGATCCGAAACCCGACCAGGATAGAAATTTCGATGATGCCCGCGATGCCGGTGCCAGTTCCATGGTCTGCCTCTGTCCTATTTGCATGCACTCTTTTGCAACAGTTTCGACCGAACGTAATCTCCCCCTGGTTTTTGTTGGCGATCTGGCCCGTATGGCCTTGGGAGAGATCGAAAAGCCGGTTTAATCCCGACAAATAGCAGGTAATCATGTTGAACAATAAAGCTTTCTGGAACATTTTGAAGAGCATTGTCATTCTGGGTTGGATTCTGCTCTTTATGCTGGCCTCAATCGGATCGGGAGCCTTTGTCCTTGTGGCTCGTATTGCCATACTGGTTTTGATTTTGATTCACCTTTCCGAACTCACCGTCTCTCTTCCGATCGGAAGAGAAAACAACCTGACAACCCGCCGAATCGTAATCAACACCCTGGTTTTCGGATTTACCTGGTGGACCCCTTTAAGAAGAGGAGTGATCGATGAATAGCGTCTGTGTCTTCTGTGGTTCACACAAAGGGAAAAAACCCGAATACCTGGATGCGGCGGCAAAACTGGGTTCACTGCTTGCAGACAGAAAAATACGCCTGGTTTATGGCGGATCGGATGTTGGGTTGATGGGAATGACTGCCAAAAACTGCCTTGAGCAGGGCGGAGAGGTCACCGGTGTTATGCCCCGCAAGCTTGCCGATATGGAAATCGCGCATCCCTATCTTACGGATCTGAGGATTGTGAATTCCATGCACGAGCGAAAAGCACTCATGGCGGAGCTTGCCGATGGATTCATCAGCTTGCCCGGTGGAATAGGCACTTTGGAAGAGACTTTCGAGATGTTCACCTGGAATCAGTTGGGAATTCATTCCAAGCCGGTGGGTTTGCTCAATATCGATGGTTTTTTTGATCCCCTGCTCAAGTTTCTTGAGCAGGTAGTTGATCAGGGTTTCATGCAAGCGGCCCACCTGGAGATGTTGTTAATCGATTCAAGCGAATCCGGGCTGCTGGACAGGTTGACAACCTATCAACCGTTGACCGTCTCCAAATGGGCAGACAAGGAAGAAAACAGAATCGGTAACTAGAAAATTTCCTTAATCCGTTTGTTCGATACCCCGGATCAGGATCGCATCATTTCCATGGCCTGGGAAAGATCGGAAATGATATCTTCAGCATTCTCTATGCCCACACTCAACCGGAAGACACCCTCTCCCATGATTTCCGTATACTTCTCCTTCTGTCGATCTTCCAAAACCACCATATCCTCAAAAAAGAAAACTGTGGGCAGATAGTATATCAGACTCTGGTCGTGCCCAAGCGAGACCGCGTGCTTTATCATCTTGAGATGCTCGATGAAGGTGAAGTTATCCAATAATTCCAGACCCAGGCTAAAGACCACCATGCCGGAATAGTCCTTCATCTGCTTTTGAGCGATGGCAAATTGTGGATGGCTTTCCAGTCCCGGGTAAAAAACGGATTGCACCTGTTCATGCTGTTCCAGAAAACGAGCGACCTTTAAACCGTTTTCCGAATGCTGCTTCATCCGCAAAGGCAAGGTAACCAGTCCCCTCATAATAAACCAGGCATTAAAAGGGCTGATACAGGCTCCGAGGTGCACAATCCCATCCTCCCTGACCTGTTTGATAAACTCGGTGGTTCCCAATACTGCTCCGCCCAAAGCATCACCGTGACCATTAAGGTATTTGGTCATGCTGTGTATCACCACATCGGCTCCCAAATCAAACGGGCTCTGGGTCGTCAATCCCGACCAGGTGCTGTCGACGATTAATTGAGCACCAACTCCGTGCGCAATTTCTGCTGCTCCTTGAATATCGGCGATGAAGGTCAGCGGATTTCCGGGGGTTTCGATGTAAACAGCTTTTGTCCCGGGTCGAATGGCCGCAGCTATCTCCTCGGTATTGCTTGTATCCACCAGGCTGACTTCAATACCGTACCGGGGCAGGTAGTGGGAGAGCATTTTCTGGGCAGCGGTATAACAAACTTCAGAAGCCACGACATGATCGCCGGCTTTAAGCAACGTGAACAGGGTTGCTGATATCGCTCCCATACCGCTGGCAGAAACGACACAATCCCCGGCACCTTCAAGGTCAGCCAGACGTTGTTCCAGGTACCTCGGGGTCGGACTGTGTTCGCGGGTATATTCCCATTTATCCAGATGATCCCAGGAGAGGACTTTCAGCAACTCCTCCACATCCGTGGGCATTTCAAATGAGTTGGCCATATGCAAGGGCCTGCGAATAGCCCTGGTATCCGTATCAATTCCCTCCCCGGAATGAACACAGCGGGTATTGAATCCCTGTTGTCCCTTCTCCTTATCCTTCATTCCTTCTCTCCTTTTTCATGATTAATCAAACCATTGAACACAACTTCCAACCCCTGCTTGAAGAGCTCTTCAATGGAGTTTCCAATCATTCCCAAATTATTCCTCACATCAAGCAGAATGATGCCGTCCATCATCCCCCAGAGAGCATTGGTCGCTTTCCAGGTATCCACTGTTTTTAACTCACCCTTTTCGATCCCCTTGATCAGAACCGCCTCTATCAGTCGCAACAAATTTATTGTTTGTTTCTCAAGCGGTTTGAGCATTTTCCGGTCCTTGGTAAACTCAGCCTGACCGATGTTCAAAACTGACACAATATCATAATATCCCCGGTGTTCAGCATAAAACCGGTAGTAGGCGCTGCCAATGGCTGAAAGCTGTGCCAATGGGGTCATGCCCGGCCAGGAGATAGCCTCTTCGATCATCTTTTGCAAAATCTCGGCTCCCTTGGCACTGAGAATGCGATAGATCTCCACTTTGTTTTTGAAATAAAGATAAAAGGTTCCCGTACTAAAACCGATATTTTCAGTAATCATCTCAATGGAAGTGCCCTGGTAGCCGTGTTGGGTAAAGAGTTCCAATGCGCTTTCAAGGAGAGCGTTCTTTTTCTGCTCTTTGTCCCTGGCTGAGCGGGCTCTGGTTTTTTTACCGGGGATGTTGCCTATTATCTTCAACGATGTCATATTGGACCCAAAAACGAAGTGAGGGGATTGAGTGAAGGCGGTTTCAATTAATGAGGAAGATCCCTTTCAAGCTTCCTGTTAACTACCCAAAAATAACCAACTTCAGCTATTGAACGGAGATTCATTTCCTTTGCATCCTAGGGTCAAAAACTTAAACTGTCAAGCGATCAGAGAAAAAGTCACATGGCTATCATCACCCTGACAACAGACTTTGGCACCTGTGACGGTTTTGTGGGAGCCATGAAAGGTAAAATTCTGTCTCTCAGCCCGAATGTAGAACTCGTAGATATTACCCATGATCTCCCACCTCAGAATATCGAGGCTTGCTCCATGTGTCTGCTAAGGAGCACCACCTGTTTCCCGACCGGTAGTATTCATGTTGTCGTGGTTGATCCCGGTGTTGGTTCGGATCGAAGAGCCCTGCTTTTGAAATCCGGAGGAAGATGGTATATCGGACCGGACAACGGGATTTTCAGTGGAATCGTCAGACAATGCGGAACGGAGGAAATCTACGAAATCCACAAAGAGACGGAATATTGGCAGGCTCATTCAAGTTTCGATGGCCTTGCTCTGTTTGCGCCTGTTGCAGCCTATTTGGCGGAAGGTTTATCCATGGAGAAGATTGGCAGTCCGCTTAAACTAATGATGCAGATTCTTCCCGAATCGGAACCGAACGTTACTCCTTTGAAGATCGAAGGCCGGATCCTGGGGTTTGATCATTTTGGAAATGCCCAAACTAATATCAGAAAGGATCATCTCTCTCGAATCAGCAGAACAACTCCCTCTATAATCTGTCAGAAGGTCCGTTTTGCAAAGGTTAATCATTACCTGGAAGGGAGGGAAAAGGCCGCAATAGCACTGATTAACAGCGACGGATTCCTGGAGCTGGCCGTATTCGGCGATTCGGCTCAAAAGAAACACAACTTGAAAAAAGGAGACACACTAACGATTTCCTAACATTCAGGCTATTTACAATCCATATGTTTTTGGTTAAAAGTGTAGATTCCTGCATTACTAATAGTCTGTTTTATGTTCATGTTAGAAACAGGTTGCGAATCCGGCGATATCTATTGCTTCCTGGCAGGAGATCAGTAAATCGGACAGAAACAGCTATCTCATCAAATACAACTTTTTCCATACCCAAAAACGGAGACGTAAGATGAATAAGATCTGGAAGCGTTTTTTAATGTCCATTCTGGCACTGCTGACCTTGGGGCTGTTTTGCGGAATTCAAAATGTGATTGCAGAAGACCTGTTGGTGTACACTGCCCTTGAAGATGATGAAATCCCCCGCTATCTGGCACTCTTCAAAAAAAGTCACCCTGACATCAATGTCAAAATAGTCCGGGATTCCACCGGAATTATCACGGCCAAAGTTCTTGCCGAGAAAGATAATCCCCGCGCAGATCTGGTTTGGGGAACTGCTGCAACCAGCTTAATGCTGTTCGATCAAGCCGGCATCGTTGAACCTTACAAACCCCAAGGACTTTCCAGGGTGAGGGCGAAAATGAGGGATTCCAATCCCGTTCCTCACTGGGTCGGAATCAAAGCCTGGATGACCGGGTTTTGTGTTAACACCGAAGAGGTGAAGTACATGAAGTTGCCGGTTCCCAAGAATTTTGAAGACCTGTTGAATCCCGTATATAAGGGGCAATTGGTTATGCCCAATCCGGCCTCATCCGGAACCGGATTTTTGACGGTCTCCGCTATCCTGCAGATGAAGGGAGAAGCCAAAGGTTGGGAATATCTCAGCAAACTGCACGAAAACATTGCCCGCTACACCCATTCCGGTTCCAAGCCTTGCAAAATTGCCGGCGCAGGGGAACTTCCCATTGGCATTTCCTTTGCCTACAGAGGATTTATGCAGAAGAAAAAAGGTGAGCCGGTGGTTACTGTCTTCCCTGAAGAAGGGTCCGGTTGGGATGTGGAAGCAAACTGTTTGATTAAAAAACCGGGTATTAAGAAAGCGGCTAAGACCTTTCTGGATTGGGCCATCAGCCCGGAAGTTATGAAAGAATACGCCAAGGTGTACCCTGTGACAGCTTACAGCACCGACATGCCGATTCCGGACGGATTCCCCAAACAACCGGAAAAGCAGTTGATCGAAAACGATTTTCAGTGGGCTGCAGCCAACCGCAGGAGAATATTGGCAGAATGGTCCAAACGTTATGATGGTAAAAGCGACGCCAAATAACCACAATCAAAATGCCCGTGCAATTGGCGAACGGCTCTCCAATGCACGGGTAAACGAGGACTCATGAGCAAAGACAGCAACCAGAAGACTTACCTTGATGTCCGCAACATCACCAAAGATTTCGGTCGTTTCACAGCACTCAGAAAGATATCCTTTAACGCAGGCGCAGGAGAATTCATCTCCATTCTCGGTCCCAGCGGTTGCGGCAAAACCACAATTCTGAGAATCATCGCAGGCCTGGAAACCCAGACTTCGGGCGAGGTTGTTATTGAAAACCGTGAAGTCTCCAATCTTCCGGTATCGAAACGGAATATCGGTATCGTTTTCCAATCCTACGCGCTGTTTCCAAACCTGACCGCGGAGCAGAATATTGCTTATGGCCTGAAGAACCAACGCAAGAACCGCAATGTTATTAAAGAAAGGGTCAATGAGCTGATCGAACTGGTTGGTCTCGCAGGAATGTCGCACAAATACCCCGCCCAACTGTCGGGTGGTCAACAACAAAGAGTTGCCCTGGCCAGGGCTATGGCATTATCACCCGATCTGTTATTATTGGACGAACCCCTCTCTGCATTGGACGCAAGAGTTAGAGTCAAGCTCAGAACCGAAGTCCGGGAACTGCAGAAACGGCTGGGGGTAACCACGATTATGGTCACGCACGATCAGGAAGAGGCATTGACCATGGCAGATCGAATTCTGGTCATGAATAATGGCGAATTAATTCAGAACGGCACCCCCAACGAAATTTACGACAAACCGGCCACACCTTTTGTGGCTGACTTTATCGGCTCCATGAATTTCCTGACCTCGGCCGAGAAAAAAGACAAAGGTGTTTATTCAGTAGGCAATCATCTTTTCCAGGTTAGCGATGAGAAGAGTGTGCGGAATACGAAACTCGGTGAAAAGGTTTTGATGGCTATCCGACCGGAAGACATTTTTGTCAGCACCAATGGAGAGCAGGCAACCAACGAGGTTGTTAGCCGGATTCGCTCCATGGAATACAGAGGATCGGTCTTCAGGTTGGTGCTGGACCTGATCGAGTCCGGTTCCGGGGATGAAATCCTTGAGGCCGATGTATCGACGGAAAAGGTTCGTCGTCTGGATTTGAAACCGGATATGAAGATCTCACTTAAACTCCCGACCGAAAGGATACGAGTCTATTCTCCTAAAGGTTCAAACATCTACGACTAAGGAAAACAATGGCTGAGACGGCCTTGAATTCGGCAGCTAACCAGAAGCTGACCCTCCGCCAAATTTTCCACGGAGAGCTGTGGCTCAAACGGCTGATAATCCTCTTAATGTGCATCTGGCTGCTGGTGGTTGTGGTGGCCCCTATTTTCCAATTGCTCTCCAAGAGCCTGGCCGATGAAGATGGTAATTTCGTCGGTTTGGCAAACTTTGTCTACTATTTCCAGACCCCTTCTCTCTCTCACTCCCTGCCCAACAGTATTTATGTCTCCCTGATGACCATGGTGATCAGTGTCAGCCTGGGTTTTTTGTTTGCCTACGGTCTGACCCGGACTACGATCAAGGGAAAGGGACTGTTGAAAGGGATTGCCATGATGCCGCTTTTTGCACCAACGCTGGCAAATGGTATCGCCCTCATCTATCTCTTCGGCAGGAAAGGTTTAATCACCAGGGGATTCTTCGGAACTTTCCCCGGAATTGAGTTTCCTCTTTACGGACCTTTCGGCATTATCTTCGCAGAGGTGGTCTATACCTTTCCCCAGGCAATGCTGATCCTGTTTATCGCCCTGAGTATTACTGATGCCAGGTTATATGAGGCATCAGACTCGCTTTCCGCCAGCAAGATCAAAACCTTTTTTACGGTTACCTTGCCCGGAATCAAGTATGGATTGATCAGCGCTCTCTTCATCTGTTTCGTGCTGGCGTTCACCGATTTTGGAGCTCCCAAGGTTGTGGGCGGGAATTACAATATTCTGGCGACCGATATCTACAAACAGGTTATCGGCCAACAGAATTTCACCATGGGAGCGGTTGTCAGCGTGGTTTTGCTGATCCCGACAGTGATTGCCTTCATTGTCGACCGAATCGTGCAGCGCAAACAGGTGGCCATGATAGCGGCGCGGTCAGTACCGCTGGTTCCCAAAGCTAACAGAATCATAGACAGTCTCTTTCAGGTATTCTGTATTCTGATAGTTCTCCTCATCATCGGGTTTTACTCCACAGCCGTTTTCGCTTCCCTGGTAAAGGTGTGGCCTTACAAGCTGGAGTTGGGATTCTGGCACTACAATTTCACCGGTATGGGAGGAGGCGGGTATGCAGCGTTTTTCAACAGTATTCGCATGAGCCTTCTTTCGGCTGTTATTGGAACAGCCCTGATTTTCGGCAGCGCCTATCTGATTGAAAAAGTCCGGGAGATGAAGTTGATGCGGCAAATCGGCTATTTCCTCTCGATTATTCCGCTGGCTTTGCCAGGGCTGGTGATTGGTCTGGCCTACATCTTTTTCTTCAATGCAAGAGGATGGGAGATTTTCGGTTTTTATGTTCCTAATGTCTTAAACCCGATTTATGGCACCATGGCGATTCTGGTGCTCAGTAATATCGTTCACTTTTATACGGTCAGCTTTCTTACAGCTACTACCGCTTTGAAACAGATGGATATCGAATTTGAGCACGTATCCGAATCCATGGGCATACCGTTTTATAAAACCTTTACCCGGGTGACCGTCCCGGTCTGTTTGCCTGCCATTCTGGAAATCGGGATGTACTTTTTTGTCAACTCCATGGCAACCGTGTCCGCCGTCATCTTTTTATACTCCGCCGATATTCCCCTTGCCTCCGTGGCTGTGGCCAATATGGATGATGCCGGGGATATCGCGCCTGCTTGTGCCATGTCAGTTCTGATTATAGCCACCAATATCACTGTCAGACTGCTTTATAGTTTGGTTACGAGAAAACTCAAGAGAAGAACCCAGGCCTGGATTTCCAAATAGACTTTCAGCAATGATAATCTGATCCCTACTTATAGACTTGTTCGAGGGAGACAGCATCTCACATTCCAAAAAAAGCCGGGAACCAGTTGCCTGAGGGATCACACAGGTTTTGATCCTCCCTTTTTTCGAAATTGACTTGGACTCACTCCCGCATATCGTTTGAAGGCAGTGGAAAAGGCAAATTCATCTTGATAGCCAATCTGTTGGGAAATGATATAGATCGGATAATCCGTATTCAAGAGATAAAAGACCGCTCTTTCCATACGCAAACGGGTTAACAGCTTCATAGGGGAAGTATCGTACACCTTTCTGCACAGGCGGGTAAAATACGAGGGAGACAAGGCAGCCAGGGCAGCCAGGGATTGCGTGCTCCATCTTTTCTCTGGATTTTGATTCGCCGTGTGAAAAACCTGTGACAACCTTGTTTGAAGAGAAGATTTTCTGATATCATCCCCGGCATCCAACTCACGACGAAGATATACCAGTATCAGCTCAGCATAAGAGCGAATCACCAACTCGGAATCCAGGTTCTCCGTCACGGATTCAAGCAGAAATCCTCGCATCGCGGCCGTCAGGCATTCGACGGAGTTGAACCGCTTATATGCCACACCCCTTGTTCTTAGCCTGGTCCAGTTGTTATCATCCTGCAGGTGAAACCAGACAATGTTCCAGCAATCCCCAACAATCCGGTAGTTATTGAAGCATCCGGGGGGCACTGAAAAGTAACTGCCTTTGTTTATGGCAATTTCCTGATCCCTTGTCAGCAGATGTCCTTCACCCGCGGTCGTAAAAATCACCGTATGAAATTCGGGAGCAACCCGCTTGATAAGATAACCATCAACCAGTTCGGATATTCCGGCAGCCAGGACTCCGCCTTTTGTCAATAATTCGGCACCGGGGTGATTAAGGTTGAGAAATTGTTCATTGCACCCCGGAGGGATGATGATTGTATTACAAAGGTTTTCGTCATTTTCAACCATTCCTAATTCCCCGGTATGAACTATGATTTAGCGGATGAGAAAAAACATCTTTTTCATACCAAGATTGGAATTGTCAACCGTGACAGACCGCCAAACGTGTCCGACTCCTTTTCCGGTCCAATCCTGATCCTGGAAACCGTCCATTATACTTGATCGACTAATCGCATTGCCGGAAGAACAGATATGAAACTCAAAAAAACCAAGTTCAGCGCCTTGCCACCAAACCGTTTCAAACCCACCGGCTGGCTTCAAAATCAACTTCGGATTCAGGCTGATGGACTCAGTGGGCATCTTGATGAGTTCTGGCCCGATATCAAGGACAGTCAGTGGTTCGGCGGTAAAGCAGAGGGATGGGAAAGAGCTCCCTACTGGCTGGATGGTGTCATCCCGCTGGCTTTTCTATTGGATGACAAAAGGCTTATCGAAAAGGTCCACTCCCGTATCGACTATATCATCTCTCATCAGGAGAATGGCTGGTTGGGACCGATCCCACAGGACCACGCCACGTACGATATGTGGGGTCAGTTTCTGGCAGTAAAAATGATGATGCAGTATCACGAATCTACCGGGGAAACCGGGGTGATTAAGGTTGTGGAAAACTGTCTGCGTCGCATTCATTCTCACATCGATGTGGGAACCCTCTTCAATTGGGGTCAGTTTCGCTGGTTTGAGGTGCTGCCCGCAATCTATCATCTGTATGATACATCAGGAGAGCAATGGTTGCTGGATCTGGCACTGAAACTACGAACCCAGGGGTTCGACTGGTTCACCTATTTCAAAAACTGGCCCCTCAGAGATCCCACACCCAAGTATCAATGGAACTACATGGGGCATGTGGTGAACAATGCCATGGCAATCAAAGCCTATGCGCTATGGTGGTTGCAAAGCCATGATCCTGAGCATCGGGATTTTCATCATTTAATGATGAACGAACTGGACCGATATCACGGAGTTGTAACCGGGGTATTCAGCGGAGATGAATGTCTGGCTGGGAGAAGTCCGATCCAGGGAACAGAGCTTTGCGCTGTGGTTGAGTACATGTACTCTCTTCAGGTGTTAATCGGCATCACCGGCGATCCGGATTTAGCGGATCGGTTGGAACAGATCACCTACAATGCCCTCCCCGCCACTTTTTCCCCTGATATGTGGTCTCATCAGTATGACCAACAAATCAACCAGGTGGAGTGCAGCATCAATGAAAACAGGATCTGGAATACCAATGGGCCTGACGCCAATATATTCGGATTGGAGCCCAACTATGGCTGCTGTACGGCAAACCTGAGCCAGGGTTGGCCAAAGTTTGCATCTCATTTGTGGATGAATAATGACGACGGGGGTCTGGTTGCAATTGCCTATGCCCCCGGTATTGTTAGCACGAGCATCAAAGGTGTGGATATCAGTGTGGAATTGGAAACAGACTATCCTTTCCGTAACCGGCTACTTTTTACCGTCCGCCCCGGCACCCCCGTAGAATTCCCGCTTTACCTGCGCATACCGGATTGGGCCAAAGAGGCAAAACTCAGTATTTCAGGTGAACCGCAATCTGCACCACAGCCGGGTAGCTTTCATCAAATCGTCAGACGATGGGAAGGCGAAACCAAAATCGCTCTAACTCTTCCCATGACCCCGAACCTTGCGGAAGGATCCAATCATGCCGTTTCCATCACCAGGGGTCCCCTGGTTTATGCCCTGAAAATCGGTGAAGACTGGCGACAGATCGAGGATGACAAACCTCATCGGGAGCTGCCGCATGCCGATTGGGAAGTATATCCAACCACAGAATGGAATTATGCTTTGGACTTGGGGAACGCAAAGGACCTTGACAGGATCGGGCTCGAGGAAATGGCATTGGGCCAGTATCCGTTTTCACCGGAAGGGGCGCCAATTAAAGCAAAGGTTTTCGGAAAAAAGCTGCCAGATTGGAAGTTGGTAGATGGCTCTGCCGGCCAGACACCCTTAAGCCCCGTTAGCTCCGGTGAACCTCTGGAAGAGCTCACACTGATTCCCTATGGTTGTACCAATCTGCGTATTACGGAATTTCCGGTATTGGGGAAAGATGACTCTTAGGCATTTCGCGATTTCAGGAACCAAGATCCAACCGGATTGAATACCATGAATTGAACCTTTTGCAAGCAGAATTGGAGGAAATCAAGCTCTATCATCTTCTCCCCGTCCCCGTCAGCCTTGTTTTTATTGTTCTTTACCTGAAAGCAAGAAAGGAAAACGACCTGAAAAGAGTGGCTTTTATCCAGCCGGTAGGCACAGTCATAGCCGTTCTCATCGCCTCCCTCTCCATGCTGACACCCGGATTTGATCCGGTTTTTACCCTGATCATCATCATTGGGTTGCTGCTTGCCCTGGTTGGCGACATTAACAACATCGATATGACCGATGAAAAGACGGTGATGATAGGCCTAATTTCCGATCAGGAAGGTTCGGTAACCGGGTTTTCCAGAATTCCGATGTTTTCGATTTCCAATTGCAAAACATCACCCTGCTTCAGGTAAACAGGCGGTTTACGGGTAAATCCGACTCCGCTTGGGGTTCCCGTTAAGATGATAGTCCCCGGGAGAAGAGTAGTATCTTCCGAGAGATATTCGATCAGGCGTGATACCGGAAAGATCATATCAGCCGTACTGGCCTGCTGCATAACCTCCCCGTTCAGCCGACATTCCAGTTTCAGATCCTGGGGATCGGTGATTTCATCCGGTGTGACCAGACAGGGGCCGATCGGACAGAAGGTGTCATAGCTCTTGCCTCTCACCCATTGACCGTTTCCCGCATGAGCCTGCCATCTCCGTGCCGAGACATCGTTGGCGACAGTATAACCCGCTACATAGTTCAACGCGTCTTCTGCTTTGACATTTTTGGCAGATTTACCGATCACAACAGCCAGTTCCACCTCATAATCCACCTCCGGTTTTTTCATGCAGCAGACAGGAATCTCGATCGGATCCCCGGGATGTGTGACAGATCCCAGGTTTTTCATGAATAGAGCGGGATAGCGGGGAACTTCCATCCCTGTTTCCCTGGCATGTTCATGATAGTTTAGTCCGATACAGAGAATGTTGACAGGGCTGACAGGTGCCAATAACTTCTTAACCCCAACCCTCTCACCGCTGTTTTCGAGAGATGTGAAAAGGCTTCCTTTAAGCATTTCCGCACTGTCATTCTCAAAATTGCACCCCAAACTCTCTTCTCCCTGTTCATTTAAAAACCGAATTATCTTCATATCCTCTCCTGAATGAAACAAAACAATTTTAAACACCTCCCAGTAGAACGATGGGAGGGAGTTGGTATTATTCCTTAAAACTTTTTTTACATCTTGAACATAATATCTTCAAAGTCTACCTGTAAACCTGTTGTTATGTCAGCCCAACATATCGTCAGTTTTGCTCTGCAACCATAAATAAAAAAATGAAACCGTTTAATCACAACACTTAACCAAAGGAGATTCAATGAACCGGCTTCGAAAAAACGGCATCTGGCTTTTAATAAACCTGATCGCCATCTTTCCCCTGATTGGCGTTCTGGCGTTGTTTAATATCGATTTTAGCGGCAGTGGCCCGTTCATTACAATCGACCTCCCAGCCCGCATGCAGGACGCTGTTGCCAACGGGAAACTCTTAACGGAAGCCAGATCACCGTTCTGGTTTCCGATTCACTCTACCGGAGAGTGGGCCATACGGTTTCTGGTGTTGTCCCTTACAATGACACCAATTATGATCCTCTTCGGAATCAAGAAACCTGCTCGATACCGCAGACTTTTTGGTCTTTACGCTTTTGGGTATTCATTTATCCATGCCCTGTTTTTTGTCGCCGACCGGGGATTGCTGTCGCTGTTTGATAAAACAAATTACATTCTGGGATTGATATCCCTTTTGATTTTGATCCCCCTTGCCGTGACTTCCAATCGGTTTTCCATCAGGAAGCTCAAGAAAAAATGGAAAAAATTGCAACGCTTTGCCTATCCGGCCGGTGTTCTGGCCGTTTTGCACGTTGTTCTGTTGGAAAGAGGATCCTGGGAGCTTTATGCCGTTTTGCTGACAATCGGATTCCTGTTGCGAATACCGATTGTTAGAAATGCTATCCTCAGTCTGAGGGTTTCCAAACAGGGAAAAGGTCTGAATCGAATCAACGGGGTATCACAACCCGTTCCATAGATCAGTCGGATTGATGAGAGAAACCGCTTTCTGATGGATGGGTATCCTTAAAAGAATCTGAAAAACCAGGGGCTTGGCTGAAGCGAGTTCAATTTGAGATATTTCTCAAATTGAACGTTAAGGCAGGATTCGTGCGGGAGTACAATCCCCGGCGTTAAGACCAAAGGATTGCACTCCCGTACACCTTCTTTAAGTTCCGGCAAAGGAGTCAATCAATTGGGCAGGCCAAATCGGCACTCTTGCTCCAGTTGCAGAACCAGTCCGATAACCTGGGCGATGTCCTTTTCCTCTTTCTCTTCGGGGGTCTCGTTATGCGCCTCCTCCAACTGCATCACCAGCCCGATAACGCTGGCCAGGTCTTTCTCTTCATTATCGGCTTGAACAGGACCGTCAGTTGTAACGATCTCATCTTCGGTATCGACAGGGCTTTTCTTGAGAACATATCGATCAAACATCACCAGAAAGGAAGGCAACCATCTGATATAAACACTGATCAAAAGCAAACCGCTGAAAACGATCAGCATTCCGGTGACACTGATACTGATTGCCCCACCTGACAGAATATTATCAACACTAAAGCTATTCATGGTTATCTCGTCCTATTCAAGGGTTACCAGAACATCTGCCGTTTGCACCGCATCGTCGACAGAGACATGAATTTTGGCTACTTTTCCATCACTTGGAGCTTTAATCTCGGTTTCCATTTTCATGGCTTCCATAATCAGAAGGGTCTGGTGCTCCTTGACCGTATCACCCTCTTTGACTTCAATTTTCAAAATCTTGCCAGGAATCTGAGCCTTGACAGGCTCCCCGGTTGCTGAACCTTCCGCAGGAGAGTTTGGGGCGGCAGGTACCTGGGGAGCCTGTAAGGTTTGTGTCGGTGCATTAACGGGAGGAATCGTTGCACCCACTGGAGGAACCGATACGCCTACCGGCGGAACCGTCGATACAACCTGGGGTTGAATGGTTCCCCTGCCGACAATGACCTGGTAGGCATTGTTGTTAACATTGATTGAGTATGTATTCTGCCCGGTTACCGGATCTTCAATCCTGGAAGCCGATACGTTTACCACCTCCTTGGGCTTTTTATCTTCGACCTTTCTGATCGTAGCCTTGGCCTTACCCAAGAGAAAATCCAGTCCTTTACCTTCACAACTGGCGATAATAAACACATTCTCGTCATTGACGGGAAGATTGTTCTCTTTCAGTATCTTCTCCGCCTTGGGAACTCCAGGCTCAAGAATGTCAAGAGGATCAGCCGTAAACACCGGCTTATCCAATTGTTCGGATGCCAGCCTGACCACTTCCGGATCCGGTTCGACAGGGGTTCTGCCAAAATAACCCAGAACCATGTTGCCGTAGCTCGGGTTGATTTTCTTCCATTTGCCCATCACCACATTCAGGTAAGCCTGTTGAAAATAAAATTGTGAAACAGGCGTTACCGAGGAACCAAAACCGCCCAGTTTTACAACTTCCGTCATCTCCTTGATAACTTTTCCGTAGAGATGAAGGGTCTTTGTATCTCTCATCATCATGGTGTTGGCTGTCAATGCGCCACCGGGCATGGGTGAGAGAACAATCTTGGGCGAAACCATTTTGGCCTCGGGCGGGAAGAAGTAATCCTTCATCGTGTCTTCAAACACCTCTTCCGCAGTCAGGATCTTGTCAATATCGATATCAATCTTATATCCGCTTCCCTTCATGGTTTGCATCATGGAGAGAATATCCGGTTGAGCTGTTCCTCCGGAAACCGGGCTTTTAGAGAGGTCTATCCCGTCAATTCCGCCTTCAATGGCAGCCATATTCTGGCTCAGAGCGAAACCGGCAGTATCATGGGTATGAAACCAGAGAGTGGTATCGGCCGGACACATTTTTCTAGCACCCTTGACGGTTTCATAAATTTTCTTGGGATTGGCTGTTCCGGTAGCATCTTTAAAGCAGATGGAATGAAAGGGAACATCGGATTCGAGGATCTGCTTGAGAGCATTCAGATAAAACTCCGTGGTATGAGCCCCTTCGCAACCCGGCGGAAGTTCCATAACTGTGATGACTATCTGGTGGTGCAAACCGTGATGCGCAATTCGTTCACCGGAGTACTTAAGATTACGAACATCATTGAGTGCGTCGAAATTACGGATTGTCGTCATACCGTGTTTCTTGAACATCTTGGCATGAAGATCGATAACATCTTTAGGCTGCTGGCTCAGGGCCACCACATTGATTCCCCTGGCCAGGGTCTGCAAATTGGCATCGGGGCCTGTGACTTCCCTGAAACGATCCATCATGTCGAAAGCGGATTCATCACAATAGAAAAACAGACTTTGAAAACGGGCACCCCCGCCTGCTTCAAAGTGAGTAATTCCGGCATCTACGGAAGCTTCAAGTGCGGGAATAAAATCCTCCGTCAATACGCGCGCCCCAAAAACAGACTGAAAACCATCCCGGAAGGATGTGTCCATGAATTTGATAACTTTGTCGCCCATTTGCATCTCCTCGGCATTCTTTTGGTTCTTTATGGGTATTCAGGAATCAACAGACCGAAAATACTACCGCCAGATTGTATTATTTGAAAACGAACAGAATGAAAAAGTCGATCTGTTGATTTATCCTTCTCCCTCAGCAAATGTAGTGCCACCCTTAAGAAACGATCAATTACCTAATTCATTTCAATATTTTAGATGATCTTGCTTGGGGATAAAAGGTTAAATCCCAATTGAGATATTTCTCAATAGCGAGATTTCCCTCAAATTCCGATCAATTCCCGAAAAACACGCTTTTAGGAGATGGCAACAGCAATCTTCTTTTTGTGTAATAAATCCTGGAAAACCTGTCTTTACAATATAATACAGCCTGATTAACCGGCCCCAAATACAACTCCTGAACCCGATTGACAATCCGTCTTGTAAACAATATACTTGTATGCGAGTAATTTTTGTAATAGCCCGGGCCTGTTTTTTGTGAACCGTGAGGCTGATTCTTCGTCAAACCAAGTCAGATTGATGAAAACCGAAAAAACAAAATGAAACCGGAAGATTGTATTTTTTATATCCTGGTCAAGGCTTCCCAGGCCGGCAACAAAGTGTGGAAGGAAGCCTTAACAGGTTTCGGGATAACTGCGGTACAGGGGATGGTACTGAATTTCCTTCACGCAGAGGACCATATCACTTCCAAGGAACTTGGCAGGAAAACCATGCTGGACAGCGCAACGTTGACAGGGATTCTGGATCGTTTGGAAGCAGTTGATCTGATAAGACGCACACCTCACCCGGAAGACAGGAGAGCTGTCATAATTGATCTGACTGATAGTGGACAGATGCTGGTCAAGGAGATTTATCAGAAAGTTGAAGCCGTAAATGAAATTTTTCTCAAAAGCCTTGATAGTGAAGAAGAGCAGACCTTACGTAAGCTGCTGACAAAGGTCCGTTCTTACTCTGATAAGGCGCTTGCAGAGGTCAAAGCCCTGACCGGAAACTAATCCGGTTACCTGGAAAAAAAGGAGAATCGATGACAGAAAAAAAAGTGTACGCTGATTTCATGGAATGGTTGAGTCAGTCCTGGTACGGTCTGCCCGAATCGGAAGAATTGCTGCCTTTGATAAAGGCCCGGTTTTCCGAAGAAGAGGCCTCCTTTTTAACCGGATTTCCTTATCGCAGAACCCCTATTGCGGAATTGGCAGAGTTGAAAAAGATGGAGGAAAAGGAACTGACTGAAAAGCTGGATGCCCTGGCGCTTAAAGGTCTGCTTTGGAAAGATCATAAAAAAGGTTCTCTTCGATATGGTTTGAATGACCTTTTCTTCTCCGTATATCGTAGCGGATTCTGGCCTGGCAGGGAGGATGAGTACACGGCTACAATGGCACCGCCCGCTAACCGGTACCTCACGAATGGAGCCCTGGACAACTTCGCCATGGCTGAGAACAAGGGATTAAGAACCTTACCCATCCGGGAAACCATTATGCCAAACACAACGGTAAAACCCTATGAAGACGTTGTGAAGCTCCTGGACGCATTCGAGTATTATACGGTGTCTGCCTGCCCCTGCCGTTTCCGCAAACAATTAGATCCGGACAGTGAAACCAGCAAGAAACCCCTGGAGGTTTGTCTTCATTTTGATGAGTTAGGACACTACATCGTCGAAAACAACCTGGGAAGGGAGATAACCAGGGAGGAGACTGAACAGATTCTAAAAAAAGCAGCGAATGCAGGACTGGTTCACGGCCTATCCAACTGGCAGGATAAGCCGGACACCATTTGCAACTGTGATAAAGACCACTGTTTTATGTTTGAAGCCTACCACGATTTAAATCATCATAAATCGCTGGACAGATCGAATTTTGAAGTGGAAACCCATCCTTCAACCTGCAAGGGGTGTGGTCTTTGCGTAAAACGTTGTCCCATGGAGGCGCTCAAGCTGACCGAGTATCCGGATGCAGACCAAAACCTCAACAAAAAAGGATTGACTCCCTTGTTGACAGAGGATTGCTGTATCGGATGCGGTGTCTGTGTGGTCAAATGTCCCACCCAATCATTGATACTCAAGGAGAAGAGGGAAGAGGATCGCACTGATCCACCGCAAAACGCCCTGGATTGGACCCTTCGCTATCTGGAAGCAGCAAAATCGGGGAAGAAACTGCTGAGGTAAATTGACATGCGGCAAATCTGTCGTCCCGGTCCTTGTGCAGCCTGTCAGTTCCGGCATAAAGGAACTGACGCCCTTGATCCCAAAAATGTAAGAACGCAGGATCCCAGGATCGGGGAAACTTCTTGTTTAACATCGCTTCATCAAGCTTCCCTAACCAAAATGTAACAAAATTCCAGTACGGCTTTTCCCTGCATATTGCAATTTAAGTTGATTATAGCTAAGGTCTATGGGTGATTCCATTTTGACCCGAGTTTAAACTGTTCAATATGCCCGCGGGCTGCATCGCGGTGCCTATCTGAATTCATCGGACCAGCCGGCATTCGGGACAAGCTACATGTGGATGGTCTGTTTTTATTAGGCAAATCAAATTGAGAGGAGGAGTGTCATGTTTAAAAAAATGTTAGGGGCAGTGATCACAGCAGCGTTAATGCTAACCGGAACGAATTCCATCCAGGCAGAAACTTTGAATCTGCTGACCTGGAAGGATTACGCCCCCAAACCACTTAAGGAAAAATTCAAGGCGGAAACCGGAATCGATGTCAAGGTTACTTTTTCCAATAACGAGGAGATGATCGCAAAGCTGCGTGCGACCCGCGGAGCCGGTTTTGACCTTGCTCAGCCCAGTCAGGATAGAATTCAATCGGTACAGGAAAAATACAAGCTTTATCAAGCGATGGATTTTTCCAAGATAGAAAAGGGATTGTTCATTCAGTCCATGCTCAAAGCGGTTGAAAAGAATACCATGGTTAAAGGTAAACCGCATGCAGTACCGTTTTGCTGGGGTTCATCCGGACTGATCGTAAACAAGAAATTGGCACCAAACGCCAGTGACTACTCCGATCTGCTCAATGCCATGTATGCCGGTCGTGTCAGCTATCGGCTTAAGCGTCCGACGTTGATTGGAATCGCATTTGCCATGGGAGACGACCCCTTCGCCAAGTATAGCAATGTTAAGGAATACAAAATGCTGATGGACAAGGTGGAAGCTTCGTTGATCGCCGGTAAGGGATTCGTAAAGAACTACTGGACCAATGGCGATAACCTGCTGCAACTCCTCCGCTCCGGTGAAGTTCATGTTGCCATGGGCTGGGACGGAGGTGGCTGGAAGCTTCATGCCGAAAATCCCGATATCGATTTTATCGCCCCGACAAGCGGAGCCTTGGGCTGGATCGACACCTTTGCTATTCCCGCCAAAGCAAAAAATGTCAGCGCTGCTTACAAATGGATCAACTTCATCATGAGACCCGAGAATGCGGCCGTTTTCACCAACCAGGAGAAATACGCCACAGCTTCCAAGGGTGCTGCTGAATTGACCGACGCCTCAATCAAGGCGAACTTCCAACGAAGTTTCCCCCAGGCCGCTATTGACAATATCAACTGGTATCCTCCGGTACCGGCAAATCTGGAAAAAATTGAAGGCAAATTGCTTGACAGGGTGAAATCAGCCCAATAGTCACAATCGGCCCCATTAAGGCTGACCGGAAATCCGGTCGGCCTTTGTTGCTCCATTCTATCTTCCCCCGGACAGCGGATTTACCTGCCCGAATCAACACACAAACAATGAGGTTTTCCAGACAATGGAATACGATCTCTCCGTCAAGAATGTAACCAAAAAGTTTGGTGAGTTTACCGCAGTGGATTCGGTTTCATTCGACATCGTCAACGGCCATTTTTTTTCCATACTTGGTCCTTCCGGATGCGGTAAAACGACCCTTCTGAGGATGATAGCCGGTTTTGAACATCCCTCCGACGGGACCATTGAAATTCGTGGTCAGGATATGAAGGGAATTGTTCCCAATAAAAGACCGGTCAACATGATATTCCAGCACCTGGCGCTCTTTCCCATGATGAACGTGGCAGAAAACATTGCCTTTGGATTGAGAAGACGCGGAACCCCTAAAAATGAGGTGATGCCCCAGGTTCTGACCATGCTGAAACGGGTCGGTCTGCCCGGGTTCGAGCAGAAACGCATCGATCAATTGTCAGGAGGACAGAAACAGAGGGTGGCAATCGCCAGAAGCCTGATTCTGGGACCGGCAGTCCTTTTGTTAGATGAACCTCTGGGTGCCCTGGACCTGAAATTAAGGGAACATATGAAGGTTGAGTTAAAAAAACTGCAGGCCGAAATCGGCACAACCTTTATGTATATTACACACGACCAATCCGAGGCTTTGGTAATGTCGGACTATGTTGCCGTCATGAACCAGGGACGATTCGAACAAGTCGATACTCCCAGCAACTTATACAATCAACCCAAAACACCCTTTGTCGCCCAGTTCGTGGGAGAAAACAATGCCTGGTCGGGTGTTGTCGAGAAACGTGAGGGTAATATTGTTGAAATAACTACAAGCGAGGACCATCAATTCAGAGTTGAGGTCAGTGAAGACATCAACCCTTCCTCCACCGTTGATCTTTTCCTGAGGCCCGAAGCGCTGCTGATAGAGCCCGATCCCTCACTTACGGACATTAACCGGTTTGATGTCGTTGTCAATTCAATTCTGTTTGACGGTGCCAGCAGCCGGCTGCTTGTTAATCCATTGAATTCGGACAAGGAAATCATCGTTGCGCTTCCTCAGAACAAACAGTATGACCATATCAAACCTAAAGACAAACTGGTCGTCGGTTGGAGCGAGAAAGCCGGGATCTGTTTCGCCAAGAGGTAACCGGATATGAAAAAATATCGCAATTGGGGATTTTTTATCTTTCTACTGCCGGTGCTGCTGTGGCTTTTTCTGTTGATCGTGCTCCCCCATATCGACCTCCTCATCATGTCCTTCAGATTTGAGGATGACTATGGTGAGCTGACTTGGGGGATGGCTAATTACAAGGAGTTCTTCGGGGAACCGATTTATTGGCTGACCTTTGTGCGGACGGCTATCTACTCGCTCGTGGTCACCTTTTTAACCTTTGTGATAGGGCTGCCGGTTGCGTTTTTTATCACAAAAGTTGTCTCGGTAAAATACAAGGGAGCATTGACCCTGCTGGTTCTGCTGCCATTCTGGGTCAGTGAGTTGGTTCGCGTTTATGGATGGATGATCCTGTTGCGGGAAAGTGGGGTGGTTAACCACCTGCTCCTGAAGACAGGACTTCTGGCAAAACCGGTTGAGATGCTTTATAACGACGCTGCCATGATCATGGGACTGGTTTACACCACCATGCTGTTTATGATCGTTCCCCTGATCTCCGTACTGGACAGTCTTGAAGACGAGCTGATCGAGGCTGCTTTTGATCTTGGTGGAAACGCCCGATCTGTCCTGTTTCGCATTATCATTCCCTATGCCACCCCGGGCATTGTTTCCGGCTCTATTGTCGTTTTCATGCTGACCCTGGGGAACTATCTGACTCCCAACCTGATTGGCGGGAAGAACTCCCTATGGTTCACCGAACAGATTTACAATCAATTCATTGCCAGTTTCAATTGGAACCAGGGATCGGCGTTCGGATTTCTATTGCTGATTCTTTCATCGTTGATCATCTGGCTGGGACTTAAGGTCAGCAAACAGAATCTTGCCAAGGTCGTACAATGATAAGATCACTCCCCCAGTCCAAAACATACTCCAGGGGCTTCAGGCTGTATATATTGCTCTATTTCGTCTTTCTGTTTGCCCCTTTGTTAATTACCTGTATTTTGGCTTTTAACGATTCCCAATTTCCATCCCTGCCCTGGAAAGGATTCACTTTGGAGTGGTTTACCTCCGACAGGCCCGATAGAGTTGGCATATTTCACGATCAGTCCAATCTAGACAGTATCTGGGTCAGTATTCAGACAGCCTTTTTTGTCTCCATTATCTCCCTGGTTGTGGGTACCTGCGCAGCTTTTCTTTTCGAACAGGAGAACTTCAAGTTCAAACAACTGCTCTATTTTCTGATGTTGGCACCCCTGGTGATCCCCGGGGTGATTCTGGGAATATCCATCCTTATGTTTGCCAACAGCCTGGGAACGCTTTTTGAAATGCAGATGGATTTGGATGTCCCCTTGCTCAGACCGGGTTTCTGGTTGGTGGTCCTGGGTCAGTTTTCCTTTATTTGTACCTTTGTCACACTGGTGGTATCGGCCAGATTGAAAAAATTCGACCATACCTTGGAGGAAGCTGCCTTGAATTTGGGGGCCAACCGGTTTGAAGTGATCTGGCATATCACCCTGAAATTTCTTCGTCCGGCCATCTTAGGATCGGCTGCGGTGGCTTTTTTGATGTCTTTTGAGAATTTTAACACCACCCTGTTTCTGGTAGGATCGGAAACCACTCTACCCATCAATCTCTATCTTCAACTCCGAGACGGCAGTACGCCTGTCATCAACTCTATCTCCTTCCTGCTGATTGTATCCACTTCCCTGTTAGCGCTTACCAATCTATATTTCAGCAGCAAACAGCAAGAGGACTGACTCGGAGAGTTGCAAAAAAGACAAACCATCCCTCATCTTCTTGAATCAAAAATTCCGGGCAGTTGAACATGGGCTCCCGGATGTGTACTATAGGACGAAAAAATATATCTTTTAAGATGGCGGTAAAGTCAAACTGGAGAAGAGAATGATCAACACCAGGATTATCTGTACCATCGGACCGGCAAGCAACGATTATGAAACACTGCAAAAGATGTATGACGCCGGGATGACTATTGTCCGTTTGAATATGTCCCACGGAAGTCATAAGAGCCATTCCGAGGTCATAGAAATGATCAATCGCCTGAATCGGGAAGTACCTTTTCCTGTTGGGCTTTTACTGGACACCCAGGGTCCGGAAATCAGAACCGGTTCATCGGAGCTGGACCTGGTAGAAGGGGATCAGATCAGAATCGAGGTACCGCCTTCGCCCGAGAAGGCTGATGGAAGCCTCTATATCAACTATCCCCAACTGATCGAAACCGTGAACGCTGGAGACAAAGTCACAGTCGACAGCGGGCTGGTCAATCTTAAGGTAATGGAAAAAGGAGCGGGTCATCTGAACTGTCTGATCATGGATGGAGGCCATATTAAGGGCAGACGACATGTCAATCTTCCCGGGATTCATGTTGATATTCCTGCGATAACCGAAAAGGACAAATCGGATATCCTTTATGGGATGGAAAAAGACATCGATTACATCGCCCTGTCCTTTGTCAGGGATAAGAATGCTGCCTTTGAGTTAAAAAAGCTCCTCGGAGAGAACGGAAACAAAATCAAAATCATCGCTAAAATCGAAAACTATGAAGGTGTCAATAACCTGGATGAAATCATCCGTGAAGTGGACGGCATCATGGTTGCGCGCGGAGACCTGGGAATAGAGATCGACATGGAAGACCTGCCGGCCATTCAGAGGGGTATAGCACATTTATGCGCCGTACACGGAAAAGGTTTGATCATCGCCACCCATCTTCTGGAATCCATGATCGAAAACCCAATTCCCACCAGGGCTGAAGTTACGGATATTGCCAATGCTGTTTTTGAGGAGGCTGATGCGATCATGCTGTCCGGCGAGACAGCCGGTGGAAAATACCCCGTACGCGCCGTGGAACATATGGTGCGAACTGCCAGGAAAGCCGAACAGCACCCCGGCGCCCGGTTTGTAAAAGAGATGATTAAAGAGAGCAGTTTTCAGCATATTGCAGCCGCTGCTATTCAACTGGTAAACGATCTCAAACTGAAAGGGATAATGGTTTTCACCCAAAGTGGGCAGTCGGCGATTACGGTATCCAGTTTTAGACCCACCAATATCAAGATCTATGCATTCACCGATTCAGGTAAGACCAGGAAAACGCTTATGATGTATCGTTCTGTCTTCCCTTTTCTGATCAAGTTTCACGACGATTTCGAAGAGACGGTGCAAAGCGCTTTGGAGGTTTTGAGGGAGACCAGGGAGTTTGATGATGAAGACCAGATTGTTGTCATCCATGAGATCATGACCAAAGGGAACCTGGTTCCCTCTATTCAGGTGAGAGACATCAAACCCTAAGCCTTCACCAGCAACCGGGGAGACGCATTTTGCCCCCTTGATGAAAATAACGCTCAAAGCCCGAAACCATCTTCATTCGGGTTTCGTATCCCACATTGTGCCTGTGGGGAAGAATGGCTGCCAGTTCTTCATCCAGTTGGGCCAGACCCAGCGGATCGTCCCCCTTCCCGGATTCAGACAGATCCCTGATCAAGAGGTCAAAAGCCGCATCAATCTCATTTCCCTCATCAGCATCGATCAGAACCCTTCCGGTAGCAGCAAAATACGCGCTGAGCATGGAGCCGCTCCCCATCAATTTGGTAACATCGGGGAGTAGCGACCAGGACCGGTTTTCATAAATCCTTAAGGCCAGGTGATCGATTTTTGCATATCTCTCCAGACAGTTTCTGAAATGAGTGAACTTTGTTCCAATCTTCAGCATGTCAGAATTAAAGAGATCCTCCTTGATTAAACCTCTACCAGTGAGGTTGCCATCGGAAATCTCCGGCGTTTTCATGAAAAAGCTCAGGTAAGCCACTATCATTCGATCAATTGAGTACTCTCCGGGCACGTTCCTCTCTTTACCGCTGGGCAGTATTTTTAGCCCTTCGATCTCACTTTCCAGGCTGCTCCTGATGGTCATAAAAATCAGTTTTACCTGATGTCTGGCAGACATCGGTTTCTGTCCTGCATTCAGGATCAGAACCCGGTAAATAAAATTCTGAACGGATTTCTCCAGCCAGATTTCCAGGTGAATTGTCTGTCCTGTTTTAAAGACATGCCCATCGATTTGCAGATCTTTAAGAATAAAGGTCCGTTGCAACCCGTCCAGAATAAAAACCTCATAGGTGGTCATCAGGGCAGCGGCAAGCCCAAGTAGATCATCTTTTTTGATAAAATGGATCAGTTCCGGAACGGATTGGGGATCGACGGCAAGGGTTATGGCAGGGATCAACGCACCATCGGCAAGATCTGCTCTCAACCTGGTATAGGCGGGATGTTGTTGTCTTTTTCGCTGAACCTCGACCCGGTAAAAGGACTCGCCAACCAGGTCGAGATAGTCGGAGACAGGGATCTGGCCGTAAACCACCCAGGTATCACAGCGCAGATCCCTTGCAATTCCTTGTATGACCAATGTCATTTCCAGGTATCGCTGATATCCAGATTGGTAACTTCGTCCGTTATCCCGAAGTCATAATCCGGGTATTCGTAAATAGGCATTCTGGGTTCGGTCTCTCCAATCGAGTAACCGAATACATCAAGATACTCCCCGATGTCTTCGCCCATCTCCTCAAGTTGATCCAGATACTGCTGAATGCTTTTTGATTCGATGATGAAGATTTTCCCCATCTTTTCAAGTATCGGACTGTGGGTTCGCGTTGCATCGTGATCGAACTCCAATATCCGTCTACCGTCATAGGTCAATCCGATTACCCTGTAAGTCAGGCTTTTACCGATTCCGGGCAGGTTGAGGACATTGCGGTCTGTTGCCAAAAACGGGATATCCGCCTCTCTTCTCAGCTTGTTGATATTCTGAACCATGTTTTCGGCCTGGATTGGAAACTGTCTAACATCACCATGAAATTTCTCCGGGATTAATCCTATGACCTTTTCCTCCATCTGTTCCTGCATGGCCCGTTCATTGGTGGCAAAACCGTGATAGTTTTCCATATATCCCTTAACTGAGAAGGTATAATAAGTCAGAACACCGATATCATTGAGCGATTTTCTCAGTTTGGCGGTATGTCCCCTGCGCGAAGCAGAAGCGGTGAAAACCAACTGGTTGGTAACCGTCCATCCTGCTGAGACCAAATCGTTAACAGCCTTTTCCGCCTCAACAGTAATCTCCAACGGCGATTCAAAATGGGTCTGGATCACAAACTGTTTGACGCCAATTGCTGATGCTCTGGCTTTAAAATCAGCGAGAATCTGAACCAGTTCGGGAGTCACCCGCTGGGGGAGGTATACGGGTAACCTTGTACCCAGTCTTACACGAAGCATTTCAGCATATTTTTCGCCTTCAGCTCTCTGCTTGTTGGCTTCGATTTTATTGTTGGCACATTCATAAACCGCGTCCAGGATCTGTTTCAGGGATTTGTCGGAACTCATCAGGGCATCACCACCCGTGATCAGAATGTCCCTCAGTTGAGAATCCTTTTCGAAGTAAGTCATCAACTCCTTCAATTTATCCTTCCAACTGGTTTTGGCCTTCAATTTGTTCAGGTCAAAATTGAGTTCCCCGTCCTGAAATCCGTACATACGCTGACAGGAGGCACACAATCCGCCGCAGGCTCGACCGGCGGTTTCGGGAATCAGGATAGCAACATCGGGATAACGGCGATGAATATTATGCGAGGGGAGTAACCATCCTGCCGCATTGGGTTTACCCGGTTCAACAATATCCTCTTTCTCCCAGGCGGCAATCTTCCCAAACTCCTCTACCAGTTGGCGGCTGTAGATCACATAATCCCGTATAGCTAGATCTGCCCCCTGGGCGAAATCCGGGGTGCGGACGTTGAGCAGGGAAACATAATAGGGATTAACGAAAAAAGGGATCCCTGCCTCTTCAGCTTCATGGAGCACCTTCATGGTTTCCGGATCCAGGGAATTGCCCAACAGCTTGTTCAGAAAATCCGCCTTCCGGGCTGCAAAGCGGAAATGAAAAGAGCGATCCTGCCACCATTCAAGCGCTTTTGCCATTTTATCTTCGGCGGAAAGGCCGGGAGCAAAAACATATTTCTCACTTTGGATCTCTCCATTGTCAATCCTATCGATAATGCACTTTAAAACCCTGTCTCGATTTTCCTCCCTTAATTCCACCATTCTCGGATCAAGACCGTCCGGATAGCGATCCATCCATTCAACGACGGTTTCAGCAGTTGGCAGGGTCAACTTTGAAGCACCGGAGAATTGACGAAAGAGGTGAATCATATCGGTGAAGAAGTCGGGTTTTCCGCCACCCGTCCCCGTTTTCCTGGCAAGCCAGAGGATACCCAGGGGATTCACTTCGATGATTTCACCCCTGCGATTCAAATCCTCAATCTGCTTACCGGCGCTATCCACATAATCCAGAAGCCTGATCGCCGCCAGATCCGACCAGTCCAGCCGTTCAAAATCCTCCCTGCTGGTCGTTTCACTCTTATAGTAGTCTGCAACGACGCTGTTGCTCTCCAGATACTCAAGAACCCAGCTTTTCACCGCTGTTAAAAAATCCTGAGACGTTGAGGAGGCATCCAGTATTTCCTTTAACCGGGGATTCTCATCCAGTAACTGTTGGAGAAGTCGATGGGATTTCTTGTCAATGTTAATTTTTTCCAGCTCTTTCAATGTCAGCATAGTCGCTCCCTGCAAATAGAGAGTTGAATGAAACGAACAGCGTATAAACGCTGGTTTTTGGAAATGCTTATCTCCCCCAGGATTAATCAGTCTTCAATTCCCGACACTTACAAAACGGATAAGGCTGCTGACGGAGGATTCTCTTCTATAGTTTAAAATATATTATGGGGATGGAATATTGTAAAGAATGGAATTGGCAGGGCAGTGATCGTCTGTATTGAGCTGATGTCTTATTTTCACGCCAGGTTACAACACGGATGTCAAAACATTTCTGTTAATCCCGGTCCTTTTTCCGCTCTTGGTGGGTGGTAATTACATTTTTTTTTATCAAAGACTGGCTATTTCTATCCGGATCAACTAAGATCTTGTCACATCGTAATAAAACCCTAACCTAGAGCTGGTAGGTGTTAGGCATTCGTAGGAAATTTCTAATAACGAATGTGAAGATGATGACGATAAACCTTTATCCCACCCTCCTTCAACCGCTTTATCCGTTCAACACCCTTTACCCGTCTGCATTTCTTCCTCATCACAAGATCGTTCTGCCGTATATACCCGGGGCTGGTTATCGTTCACACCAATCGGAGTTGAACTATCCAACCTGAAGGGATTATGCCAAAACCAGTTTCGGTCCTTGTCTCCTCAAATCAGATGCCTGCAGACGCAGGGCGCGCACTTCTCTTTTTTTCCATTGGTTTTTATTCATTAACCCGGATATTGGATGAATTATGCCAAAAAAGAAAAGTCTGATGGTATTGGATACAAATGTGATTTTGCACGACAGCAATTGTATCAATCAATTTGGAACCGCTGACATTTCCGTTCCCATTCCTGTACTGGAAGAGCTGGATCAATTCAAAAAAGGAAATGAATCCGTTAATTTTCATGCCAGGGAGTTTGCCAGGGCCATGGATGCCTTAAGCAGTGATAAACTGTTTAACGGAGGTCTTAAAATCGGTCCCAGCCTGGGAAAAATTTCCATTTCACTTGACAAGGAGGTTCACAAAGACATCGAAAAGAGCTTTTCGCTGAACAAAACCGATCATCGAATCCTCAACATTGCCTACCACCTGTCCAAAACCAAAAAAGCCAGAAATGTTGTGCTGGTTACCAAGGACGTCAATCTGAGGATGAAGGCCAAATCCATTGGCCTGACTGCTGAGAATTACAAGAATGACCAGGTACGCGATATCAAGACCCTGTACAGGGGGCACAGGGTTGTCGAAAACGTGAGCCGTGATCAATTCGACAGGCTGTTCAATTGCCAGGCCTGTTTTGATGTGGATGAAATACCTGAAGGCAAGGAACTGTACTCCAACGAGTACATGGTTTTGCGAAATGGCACTCAATCAGCTCTCGCCGTATTTGAAAACGCAGCCGGACAGATCAGGCGAGTCGAAAAATCCGCAGCTTATAAAATCAAACCCCGCAATGCCGAGCAGACCTTCGCGCTGGATGCCCTGCTGAACAGAGACATTCAACTGGTATCCATCTCGGGAAAGGCGGGCACCGGCAAGACTCTCCTGGCACTGGCAGCAGCTCTTCAGGAAAGAAAGAACTACCGTCAGATCTTCATGGCCCGTCCCATTGTACCGCTCAGCAACAAGGATATCGGTTATCTGCCCGGAGATATTCAGTCCAAGCTGGATCCGTACATGAATCCGCTTTACGACAATCTCGGCGTTCTACAACTGAACGAGGAGAAGGCAAGCAAAGCCAAGGGTGTCCGGGAAATGCTGGAAGAGGAAAAACTCGTTATTTCACCTCTTTCCTACATTAGGGGAAGATCCCTGGTGAAAATTTTCTTTATTGTGGATGAGGCTCAAAATCTGACTCCCCACGAGGTCAAAACCATTATTACCCGGGCAGGCGAAGGCACAAAAATCGTTTTTACCGGCGATATATTTCAAATCGACCATCCTTATCTGGACAGTCATTCCAACGGGTTAAGCTACCTGATTGAAAAAATGAAAGGGCAAAAACTATATGCCCATATCAATCTGGAAAAAGGAGAACGCTCGGAATTAGCCGAACTGGCCAGTGACCTGCTCTAATGATTGACATCTTTTGACCGCAGGTCCATTCTGAGTCTTTAGGAATTTACCCAATCCCCTGGTTCTGCCCGGAAAGTTACGGGGGTTTGGGTGGCTGTGCCTGGCAGTTCCGTTATAAACATAAGAAATAAGCAGGGGTTTACTCGAAACTGCTCATCTAATCCCGTCGAACTTAATCGGAATGATGATAAAGCTCAATAAGCGACTTTCCCGTATTGCCGTCTTTCTACCTGTTGTCTTATTGGCAGTTATACTCCAACCATCCGCCCAGACCATGAATAAGAGCGTTGATCCGGCGGACAATATTGAAGTCAACCTCTACACCTTTTCTCCTCATTTAAGCCTCTTTGCTTGGTACGGTCATACTGCCATTGAAGTGAAAAACCTGAAAACCGGACGGGGGCACATGTTTAACTTCGGCGGTTTCTATTTTGATTATCAGCACTTTGTTGAATACGGCCTGGGGAGGTTTCAGTTCTGGAGTTTTGTTCTGGAATCGCAGGACGCCCTGACACCTTATCGAAATGAAAAGCGGCATATTGTAGTTCAAACCCTGCGGTTAAATCCTCAACAGAAAAAAAGAATCAATAAACTGTTGATCAACGCGCTAAAACCGACAAACCGGTTCTATAATTACAACCATTTCCTGGACAACTGTTCCACCCGCATTCGTGATATTATTGATGATGCTTTGGAAGGCGAACTGAAAAAACAATCCGATCAACCTTCCGACCTGACCTATCGGGACCTGATTCACCGCATGATGGCTCCGGTCCCTGTCGTCGATTTTGCCCTGCTCTTTTTCTTAAATGATTTTATCGATCAGCCGATCACGCATTGGGACAGTATGTTTCTCCCGGATCGGCTGATGGCCATTGTTGAAGCCGCTCATAATCCACTGATAGCAGGAAACGGTCAGAAGCTGTTGGTTGAAAAAAGAACCGAGCAAAATGTAGGACAGGGAATCCCCTATTTCGGCCGTTATGCCACCAAGGTTAGTACGCTTCGACGCGAGGTGATATTTGGAATGACAATGATGGTTTTATTGGTGCTGACAGCGATCCCATATCTCAGGAACACGCATATCCTGCAAAAGCTGTATCCTATTCTGATCTCGATTTTCGGCGTAATTTTCGGTCTGCTGGGCACCATTCTGTTCATTATGATGTTCTTTACCCAACACCAGGACACCTATTGGAACGAGAATATTCTATTGCTCAATCCGGTCACACTATTGCTCTTTCCACTAGGGTTAAGAAGAATGTTTGGTAAAGGAATAAGGGTATTTCACCTGGTATCCATAGCTTGCGGAACCTCGGCCCTGTTTGCCTTCTGTATGAAGTTACTGCCGATGTATGACCAGGGAAACGCCCAGCAACTGCGTGTCCTGCTGCCGTCTTTACTGATTATAGGGATAGTGGGTGCGTTCGGGTTGAAATCACGGAAATCGGAAGCGAGGGATTAATCCCGATGTATACGGAGATGAGATATGCACTATGTCTACCTGATAATTGCCATCGTCACTGAAGTCATCGCGACATCTGCCCTGAAAGCCTCGGATAGTTTTACCCGCCTGTGGCCTTCTCTCATTGTAGTTGTCGGTTATCTATTTAGTTTCTATTTCCTTTCCCTGACACTGAAATTCTTTCCCGTTGGGGTGACATACGCGATCTGGTCGGGAGTAGGCATTATTTTTATCAGCATCGTGGCTTTCCTGATGTATAATCAACAACCGGATTTACCGGCTGTTATCGGAATTGTTTTTATCATCCTGGGTGTTATCATCATCAACCTTTTTTCCAAAACAATTTCACACTGAGAGATTGGATTATGGCAATAAAGATCAAGGAACCTGCAGTCATTGAATCCGCCGGCAATAAGCCAAAGATTATTGAAGAGTATTTCGGCCGGGTCAACAGCGGGAATAAGGCTGTCAGTATTGCCCGCATGAAAAGCCCCGGGGGTTGGATCGAACCGGGTCAGACACCGGAGTTTGACGAATATACCATCGTCTTCAAAGGAACCCTGCAGGTTGAAACCAACCAAGGGACGGAAGAGATAAACGCCGGTGAAGCAGTATTGGTACCTGCCGGGGAATGGGTGCGATACAGCACCCCCTATAAGGAAGGAGCAGAGTATATTGCCGTCTGCCTGCCGGCTTTTTCCATGGAAATCGTTCACAGGGATGATTCCGAATAATCGACAAACCAGGCCAGGCAACCGGTTCGTATGGAAAGAATTCCTCCTTGTTATAATCCAGGCGGTTCAGTAGAATACATACCGAATAAGCCGTTGCCGGGCCGAACCGCCCCCGTATTTTCAATTTCCAGAAAAACAACTTCATGAGAGAAATCAAAAACTCAGGACACTTTATCTTCTTGCTGTTTTTAACAGTCCTGACGCTTCCCTGTTTCCAGGTTCAAGAGTTGAAAGCAGAATCCAGGCTGTTCGCCGGATTCACCCTTGACGAATCCATAACCAGTCTGGCGTTGAACCAGGATTGGCAACAAAAACCCATGGCTCGTATACTCCAACCTCTGATCTATGACCAGCTCTGGTCCATGGGTCCTGCGCCGGAATATACGGCGGTGCCGTCTTTGGCCTGGAAATGGGAGACCGAGGATCACCGGACCTGGACTTTTCATCTGCAGCCTGAAGCTTACTTCAGGGACAGTTTTCCCGTGACAGCCGAAGACGTAATATTCTCCCTGAAATTGATGCCGAGAATCGATCCCGCTTTAAATCATAGGGAAGTGCGAATCGCCAATTATAAAATCATCGACGAGAAAACACTGGAAGTTACACTGGCTGAGCCCCACGGCGGCAACTATCCACCGTTTTACAGAATTCCCGTCCTCCCCAGCTACATCTGGAAACTGTACAGCAAGAAACCGGAGACTTATCCGAATATCGAAGTGATCGGATCAGGCCCTTACCATCTAAAGGATTTCAAAGCCGGTGAAAGCCTGAGATTGGTTAGAAACACCGACTATTGGGGCGAAGGGGGCCGATTTGATGAAGTTCAGTTTCTGATATTCAACGATCAGAAACAACTCCATGATGCCATGCTTGGCGGTATTATTGATCTGTTTGGTTACCAGGGAATCCATCCGTCCCAGATTCCTGATTTTGAGTATCGTCCGGGGATTAATAATGTTATTTCGGCCGGTATGGACCTGAACTGGCTCTCTTTCAACCTTGCCAAAAGCACCTCGCTGCAGAATATCGTCGTCAGAAAAGCGCTGATGCTGGGGATTAGTAAAACAGAGATCATAGACGAGGTATATTCGGGTTACGCCAGGGAGATAGACAGTTTTGTCTACCCGGAACAGATGGAATACAATCCCAACACCGAGAAATACCATTTCGATCTGGCTAAAGCCAAAGCGCTGCTTAGCAAATCGGGCTTCCAGGATTTCGATGGAGACGGCGTCCGGGATGATCCGGAGGTCAGCCGTGATCTGACGTTTACCCTGCTGATTTCAAATGCCAACCAGGCGCATGTCGCCATGGGTGATCTGATTCAAAGCCAGGTCCGGGCATTGGGAATTCGAATCAATCTGATGAAAGTGGACCCCTTCATCTACTTCAGTTTTCTGCATAATCCGGTGGAAGGCGGATTCGATATTGCTATTAACAGCGCAGAACCGGGGCCGTATAACGACTGGATCTGGAATGTAATGAAAAGCGATGAAGATCTTTATAATGAATACAACTCTTCCCACTACATTAATTACGCCTTTGACAGGGTGTATTCCCGAATGTTGACCAGCCATAACCTGACACGCCGTCCCAAGTACTATTACCTGTTGCAGGAGATTATGGCTGACGATCTCCCTTACGGTCTGCTGGTTCGTTCTTACAAGATCTGCCCGATCAGGGAAACCGCCATTCCCGAGCCCATCAGCAGCATGGGGGGCATCTCATCGGAGATTAATGTCTGGAACTATGTTCACCAGGAATCAAGCCTTGATGCCACTACCGATGAACCCCTGTTTTAAGGTAGGATTATGTTGGTTTGCAGATAATGCCGGTCTGTTTTTGAGTACCGGGGTGATCGCCGTTGAGAGATTCGTCCAGGAGGTGAGAACTCTCCCGGACCCTCGCGAAAAGAATCCGGGCACCACTCCAAATTAACGACTTAGCGTAGCGATTCCCTCTTCAAGAATGCCGAGACCTTTTTCCAACTCATCATCGGTTATGACAAACGGCATCAGGGTTCGAATCACATTCCCGTAGTTACCGCAGGAAAGGATAATCAGACCCTTATCGCAACAATCCTTGACCAGCTTCTTCGCCTCTTCTGCTGCGGGTGTTTTCGATTCCCTGTCCTTGACCAGTTCCAGCGCAAGCATCGGACCTAGTCCCCGAACATCACCGATAATCTCATATTTGGATTGCATGTCATCGAATCTCGACCTCAGTTTTTTACCCAGCTCAACGGATTGTTCCAGCAGTTTTTCTTCAAAAAGCACCTCCAACACCGCCAGGGCTGCACTACAGGCAACCGGATTTCCGCCATAAGTGCCCCCAAGTCCGCCAATATGGGGCTTCTCCATTAGCTCTTTTCTCCCGGTAACGGCGCTGAGAGGCATTCCCGCAGCGAAACTTTTAGCCATGGTAATGATATCCGGTTCAATCCCCCACTGCTCAATGGCGAGAAAAGTACCGGTTCGTCCAGTGCCTGATTGAATCTCGTCAATAATCAGGGGGATTTCATATTTTTCACAGATCTTCTTCAACCGCGGGAAATACTCGAGCGGGGGTGTTATGAAACCGCCTTCTCCCTGAATCGGTTCCGCAATCACTGCTGCGGTGCACTCCGGAGCAACATGATCGATGAAGAAGTCCTCAAGATGATCCGCACAGGCGATTCCACAATCCGGATGTTTGAGACCGAATGGACAGCGATAGCAATAGGCAAAAGGCATCCTGTAAATTTCCGGAGCCATGGGACCGAAGTTGAATTTATACGGTTTCACTTTACTGGTGAGCGACATCCCCAGTAATGTTCTGCCGTGAAACGCGTTCTCAAAACAGATAATTCCCTGTCGCCCGGTTGCATACCTGGCAACCTTGACTGCATTTTCCACGGCCTCTGCACCACTATTGGCGAGTAGGGTCATTTTATCAAAGTCGCCGGGGGTTATTTCATTCAGTCTTTTCGCCAGCTCAACATAGGATTCATACATACCGATGTGAAAGCAGGTGTGAGTGAACCTTTCGGCCTGCTCCTTTATGGCTTCAACCACCCTGGGGTGACTGTGTCCGATGTTGTTGACGCCGATTCCTCCTGCAAAATCGATATATTCATTACCCTCCACATCCGTTAATACGGCACCATTAGCTGTCTTTACAAATATAGGCGATGTATTGAAAACAGCCTGTGGAATGTGCTGTTCTCTCAATTTCATAAGTTCATTATTTTTCATATTCATACCTGTTGATTATCTACTAACAAATGGATGTAGTGACATAAATAGTACTTTCTTATAGTAACCAGGCGTTGTTGACGGGATAAATGGGTTTGACGTGATCATCTTAAAAATGGAATGATCGCCTGTCAATTTAATTGCACAAACCAAGTTTGATATTTTCTAATCAGTTCCATTAGATTTACTAATCCCAGGCACGCTTAGCCTCTTACAATGTATCGAATTCACGAATTTCGATTTTTAAAACCAAATAAAAAAATTATTCGGCCCAATATCCGGGATTAAAATCGAAAAACAGTAAACCTTGCTTGACTTAATCCGGGAATCATATCAATAATAAGCTGATATAAACCTACTGGGTGGAACCAGGGGTAAGGTCTTGCGTTTCAGCTATCACCATAAAACCATTGTTGTTAGCTTAAGAATCTCAAACGGGTTACCGGCATTATTGCCGGCATGTTATTGAAGGAACGCCGAACCGATTGGTCAGTCGTTCCCAAGCTAATGACATCGTTTCGCCAACAACGGTTCGACCAGACCAAACGGGGGACATTTGACAGATAAGACAGAGAAAATAAAGGAAAAAGGATTAGATAAACTCGACTGCCAAATCGTAAAACTCCTGCAACAAAATGGTCGGCTTTCCAACACCTCCATTGCCAAAGAGCTGGGGATCGCCGAAGCCACTGTCAGGACACGACTTAAACGCCTGATCAACGAGAACTATATCAAAATCGTAGCCATCGGGACCCCGCACAAACTGGGTTTCGATATTACAGGGAACATCAAGCTCAGAATTGATGTCAAGAAAAAGGAACCGGTAGTTGATGCCCTCTGCAAGCTTAAAGAAGCTGTACACATTAACCTGATGACAGGCAGTACGGACATCGATATCGATTTCATTGTCAAATCCCTGACCGAACTGAATGACCTGGTATACAACAAAATCAGTAAAATCGAAGGTATTATCACCACCGAGACGTCCCTGATCATGGAACAGGTAAAAGAGAATCATGCCTGGGGAACTGCTTTCGATGATGAGTAACCCAACCAAGTAAGAGGAGAAATGTCCGATCCGTTGAAAACCTACTGGAACATGCGCCTTAATGAGGTGAAAAACACATTGGAAGAGAATAACTTTCAGGTCTATCTTGCGGACAATATCAAGGAAGCAAGAGATATTGTCATGAACGACCTGCTCCCCTCCATTAAGCCCGGGAGCATCTCCTGGGGAGGATCGGGTACCTTTTCCGGTTCAGGCATCTATGATGAACTGAAAAGCAACAACCAGTTCGAGATTATCGATACCTACGATACCAAGGCTTCCCCGGAAGAAAAACTGGAGCGAAGACGACAGGCGCTTTTGGTGGACCTGTTTATCACCGGAACCAACGCTGTGACCGAAACAGGAAAGCTGGTCAACCTGGATATGATCGGTAATCGGGTAGGAGCCATTACTTTTGGACCGAAAGATGTCATCATCCTCGTGGGTCGCAACAAAATCGTTGCAGAAGTGGATGATGCTCTTATGCGGATCAAGCAATTAGCCGCCCCGGCCAATACCGTTCGGCTGGGAATGAAGAATCCCTGTCTGAAGACAGGCTATTGCGAGGAGTGTAAAAGCAGGCAACGAATCTGTAATGCCTGGACCATTCACGAAAAATCGTTCCCCAAAGGCAGGATCAAGATCATCCTCATCAATGAGGATTTAGGGCTTTAAGAGCAAGATTGTAACACCCGAGCAAATCCTGTTGCCGTCAGTATCAAACTTCATCAAGAACAGATCTTCCGCACCGTTGTTGGAAACGCCATCAAGAGCAAAGGTGGCTGTTCCAGAGACATAAATCCCGCCCAAACGATCCGATAGGATGTTTTCCCTACCATAGTAACTCGTGGGACCAAACTGCAGATGCCATTGCTTGACTCCGGAAGAGTTGTAGTCGAATATTCCGAACCGTCGATATTTGTCGTTTTCTGCTTCTAAGTGACATCAGCCAAAATCAGGATTCCTCTCATGGTGTTGAAATTGCTCAATAAATTGATGAAGGCTTCAGCAATTGATGCCCTCCTGGAACAAAAAACAAATTGACATTTGATCCGATTCCATAAAAACTCAAATGGCTCCACAATGCCAATAACCTGCACCGCATGCTGAAATGATTAAACAAATCCTTCTACTCCTGCTTGCGCTCCTGATTGTCGGTTCCTTCTATGCCTGGAGAGCCTGGTATACATCGTTACCCTCGGAGACAGTTTCTGCCGAATTGAATAGCACCTCCTTCCGAACCAGAAGACTAGCCGGTGGCCCTATCATTCACGATCAGATGGATCCCGCCCTGACGGCGATATCAGAACAATTCGGCTACACCAATATTAATGGACCTTCAATAATCAAGGTGCCGGACTTTATTGAAAATCCCCTGGGTAAATATTACCTCTACTTTTCCCATAACAGGGGTAAGTACATACGACTGGCCTACGCTAATTCTGTTTCAGGTCCCTGGACGATATTCAAGCCCGGCAGTTTACAACTGGAATCCACCTATTTTACGGAGAGCAGGGCCGACAGTTCCACAATTGATACGATATTAAGCCTTTATGGCAATTCATCGTCCACAGAATTCTGGACACTGCTTCGTGTCGGATTAAAAGCCAGAAGGGATATCCTGGTACGCAAGGCCAGGGGAGAAGCCGGATCTGACGAGCGCGAACCACATATCGCCAGCCCCGATGTGATTATCGATGAAAAACGGCAAGAAGTCAGAATGTACTTCCACGGATTGGTTGAAGATGCAACCCAGTTGAGCCGAGTCGGAGTATCCAGCGATGGAATTCATTTTACGGTTCTGCCCAAAATCATCGCAGCCCCGTATTTAAGGGTCTTTGCTTTGAGAGGAATCTACTACGGAATTGCCATGCCGGGACTGCTGTATCGGTCGCCGGACGGTATTCGCGACTTTGAGGTACGCCCGAAGCCGTTGGCCGGAGTGGACATGCGCCATACGGGAGTGTGGCTGCAAGGTAATACACTCTACATATTCTGGACTCGTGTCGGAGATGCCCCGGAAAGAATCCTCTGTAGTACCGTGGATGTCAAATCAAATGACTGGGGAAAATGGAGAATGAGTGAACCGATAGAAGTCCTCAAACCGGAACTTCCCTGGGAAGGGGCAGACCTGCCTCTAAAGGAATCCATGCGCGGGGAACTAACCCGGAGAGTCAACCAGTTGCGGGATCCTTATATCTTCCGGGACCGGGAACAGACCTACCTGCTCTATACCGGCGCCGGAGAATCAGGAATTGGCGTCGCAACCATCGAAATTGATCAGTGATTATCTTTAAGATGACTCAAACGCTTTTTTGATGGCCTGGCGTAACCAACTGTGACCCGGGTCTTTCTGGTAACGGACATGCCAGTACTGGTTGATATCAAAGGTGTCTATATCAATAGGAAGAGGAACAGCCTTGATGGGAAGCCAGTCCAGGAATTCTCCGGCAACCAGTTCGGCAATGATGGCCAGGTAGTTGGATTGGCTGACAAGTTGAGGGATGGCAATCTCATTCTCCACTGTCAGCTTAATATCTCTCTTGTGCCCCATTTCGCTCAGTTTTCGATCAATCCTTGCCTGTTTTACATCTGAAACCGAAAGACCGATGAACTCACCGGAAAGATACTGTTCCAGCGACATCTTCGCTTTTGCCAGGGGATGATCCTTACGCATAATGCAGACTTCCCTGTCCTTGAAAAGATACTGTTGAAAAATACTGCTGCCGAAATCCTGTTTGATTCCGATGACCATGTCCAGCTTGCCATCCTCCAGGGCTGTTTTTCGCTCCTCCATGCTCAAATGAAAGGTCCTGATTTTGATATTGGGAGCCTCTTCCCGCAGTGATTTTATCAGCCTGGGCAAAACCACGATCATGGGGTAATCCTGAATACCGATATGAAAGGTGCGGGTGGAACGATAGGGATCGAAATTGCCCCGATCCTCCAAAGTTCTTTCCGTCAGATCCAGTACCTTTTTGATATTCTCTTTAAGCTCCTCGGTCAGGGGAGTCGGTTCCATACGATACCCGTGACGGATAAACAGGGGATCATCAAACGCAGCCCGCAATCGATTCAGCGCGTGGCTGATTGCCGGCTGGGATAGATTCAGCCTCTGTCCCGCTCGTGTCAGGTTCTTTTCCTTATATACGGCGTCAAAAATCACCAGGAGATTCAAATCAAATTCGGCTAAATTCATAATACTTATGCAATCAATAAGAAATATAAATTAGAACTTCGGGCAACGCTTTTGCTATACTGCAGTTACATTGAACAGGTCGTCCGGTGGAAAGCCTCGGAACGCTGCTTTCAGGGCGTTTCACAAGGATTTAATTGTTGTAACGATTATTTCTTATTAAGACCGAAGTTGCAATGGGAAAGCTGATTTTCTCATCCCTCATTGACCGGATCGACTGACCGGATTATATGAGAATTCAATACAGTGTTTTTGAGAAATGGCACTGTGTTATCATGACCACAAAACTGCCAAGGGAGGAACCCGATATGAAACAAAAAGACTATATAGAAATGGAAAACAGACTTGGCGCCCACAACTATAAACCGCTGAATGCCGTGCTAAGTAAAGGGGAAGGCGTTTGGGTGTGGGATGTGGAAGGCAACAAGTATCTGGATTGCCTTTCGGCTTATTCTGCTGTCAACCAGGGACATTGTCACCCGAAAATCCGCGAAGCCATGGTCGAGCAACTTCAAAAACTGACCCTGACCTCACGTGCTTTCCGCAACGATCAACTGGCTCCCTTTTATGAAGAAATATGTGAACTGACCAATTCACATAAGGTACTTCCCATGAACAGCGGCGCCGAAGCCGTGGAAAGCGTGATCAAAACCGTTCGCAAATGGGGTTACGAGGTAAAAGGTGTTCCGGAAGATCAAGCGGAGATCATCGTCTGTGAAGAGAACTTTCACGGGCGAACCATCACCATTGTTAGTTTTAGTACCGATCCCACGGCAAGAGCCGGTTTTGGCCCCTATACCCCGGGCTTCAAAATCATACCCTTCGGTGATGCCGAGGCCCTGGAAAAAGCTATTACTCCCAATACAGTCGGTTTCATGGTGGAACCCATCCAGGGAGAAGCCGGGGTGAAAATTCCGACTGCGGGTTACTTGAAAAAGTGCAAGGAAATCTGCACCAAACATGAAATCGTATTGATTCTCGATGAGATTCAAACGGGTCTGGGTCGAACCGGAAAAATGCTGGCCGAAGAGCATGACGGCATCGAAGCAGATTTGACGGTCGTCGGAAAAGCGCTGGCGGGCGGCTTCTATCCGGTGTCAGCCGTTCTTTCCAATACCGAGGTGATGAGTGTTCTGCAGCCCGGAGAACACGGCAGTACCTTTGGCGGAAACCCCCTGGCCTGCGCCGTTGCCAGGGCATCCCTCAAGGTTCTGGTCGAGGAAGGCATGGTGGAAAACGCTTTCAACATGGGTGAATACTTTGTCGGACAGTTGAAACAGATCAAAAACCCGTTAATCAAGGAGATTAGAGGCAGGGGGTTGATGATTGGTGTTGAGTTTAATCCGGAAGCCGGCGGTGCGAGGCAGTATTGTGAAAAACTTCAAGAAAAGGGTTTGTTATGTAAAGAGACCCATGATAATATCATTCGTTTTGCACCACCTTTAATCATAACCAAGGATATTATCGATTGGGCTGTTGAACGCATCCAGTCCGTCATTGGCACTTAATGCAGGAGGTTTGTCATGGCATTCAACCTTAAGAACAGACATTTTCTAAAACTGCTCGATTTTACTCCCCAGGAGATTCGTTTTCTTCTCGATCTTTCACAGGATCTGAAGCGAAATCACTATGCCGGTACCGAACAGCAAAAACTGGTTGGCAAGAAAATCGCCCTGATTTTCGAGAAGACATCCACCCGGACCCGATGCGCTTTTGAGGGAGCGGCCTTCGACCAGGGAGCGCATGTAACCTACCTCGGACCCTCGGGTACGCAGATGGGAAGCAAGGAATCCATGAAAGACACTGCCAGGGTTCTGGGTCGAATGTATGACGGTATTGAATATCGTGGTTTTGAGCAGGAAAAGGTTGAAATCCTGGCTGAATACTCCGGCGTTCCGGTATGGAACGGATTGACCAATGAGTATCATCCTACCCAGATCCTGGCCGATTTCCTGACCATGATGGAGCATTCCCCCAAACCGTTGGACCAAATCAAGTTTGCTTACCTGGGAGACGCTCGCAACAACATGGGGAACTCCCTGATGATCGGAGCTGCCAAACTGGGAATGGATTTCCGTTCCGTTGCCCCTGCCGAATGTCAGCAAAATGAGAACTTGGTCAAGGAGGCTCGCGAAATCGCCACGCAAACAGGGGCGCAATTGACCATAACCGACGATATAGCCGCAGGCGTCAAGGACTGCGATTTTCTCTACACCGACGTCTGGGTCTCAATGGGCGAACCGGCCGAAGTGTGGGAAAAAAGAATAAAACTTCTGCAACCCTACCAGGTTAACAGACAAGCAATGGAGGCAACCGGTAATCCGAATGTCAAATTCCTGCACTGTCTGCCGGCATTTCACAACCGGGAAACCGAAATAGGGGAAAAGATTTATCAGGAATACGGATTGGAAGCCATGGAAGTTTCTGAGGAGGTGTTTGAATCAGAGGCGTCGATTGTCTGGGACCAGGCTGAAAACCGTATGCATACCATCAAAGCGGTCATGGTGGCCACCCTGGCATAAACACATCTGCCTGTGCCCCCGATCGCTTGAAAGTGAAACGCGATTAAAATTCCGTACGATTGATCGACTGCAGGTTTCTGCGCAGAGATTAATCCCGGATTTTGATGACTTTTGTCCTGTTCGTTCATCTGTCTCCCGGCAGACCTTCAACCCTGTCGGGAACGGATAGGACAACAAACCGGACAATATCAGATATCGCTGATTCCATCAGACCGGTCTGATTGTTATTAGACCGGTAACATTTCATTAAGGAGACACAATGATTGAAAATGTAATCATCATGGGGGCCGCAGGCCGAGATTTTCATAATTTCAACGTCTATTTTCGTGATAACAAGCGATACAATGTCATTGCCTTTACGGCAACCCAGATTCCCGACATTGAAGGAAGACTGTACCCCGCCGAACTGTCCGGAAGCATGTATCCTGAAGGAATTCCCATCTATTCGGATTCCAAGCTCGTGGAATTGATCGAAGAGCATAAGATCGATCTGGTCGCCTTTTCCTACAGCGATGTTCCCCATACCGAAGTCATGCACAAAGCTTCCCAAGTCACGGCGGCCGGTGCTGATTTCTCAATCATCGGGGCTCCCTATACCATGTTGGAATCATCCAGGAAGGTGATTTCGGTCTGTGCTGTCAGAACCGGATGCGGCAAATCCCAAACCTCACGTCAGGTAATTAAAATTCTACAAAAAATGGGGAAAAAGGTGGTCTCTGTCAGGCACCCCATGCCCTATGGCGATTTAACCAAACAGATCGTGCAACGTTTCTCCAAATATGAAGATTTTGAAACTCATAATTGCACCATTGAAGAGCGGGAAGAGTATGAACCCGTGGTTGACATGGGAGCTGTGATTTATGCCGGTGTCGACTATGAGAAAATTCTCCGGGAAGCGGAACAGGAAGCGGATGTTGTGGTTTGGGACGGTGGAAACAATGACACCTCTTTTTACAGACCCGATATCAATATTGTCGTTTTCGATCCGCATCGACCGGGTCATGAAGTCAGCTACCACCCGGGTGAAACCAATATGATCATGGCCGATATTGCTATTATCAATAAGGTTGACAGCGCCAAGGAAACCGATATTGAAACCGTGAGACAAAACATCAAGGCTGCCAATCCCAAGGCAGAGATTCTGCTGGCCGATTCCGAATTGATCATTGAAGACGAAGCTTTGATCAAAGGCAAAAGGGTGCTGGTTGTTGAAGACGGACCAACCCTGACCCATGGTGAAATGGCTTACGGAGCCGGTGTTATCGCTGCGCAGAGATTCGGTGCCGCTTCCCTGGTGGACCCCAGACCGTATCTGGTGGGGACTTTGATGGAAACCTTCGAAACCTATCCGGAAATCGGAACCCTGCTACCAGCCATGGGTTACAGCCCGCAACAGGTGAAAGACCTGGAAGAGACAATCAACAAGTGCGACTGTGATCTGGTCCTGGCAGCCACCCCGATTGATCTGCTTAAACTGGTGAAGATAGACAAACCTACCCTGCGTATTCGCTACGAATACAAGGATAATAGCGAACCCACCCTCGAAACTCTCATCAGAAACCGACTGGGAGAATAGGTTGTATCATGAAACCGGAGCCGTCAGAACAAAAACCGATCCTTCTCATCGCCCTCGGGGGTAATGCGTTGATCCAGAAAAACCAGGCTGGCACCATTAAGGAGCAGTTTGAAAACCTGAGGGTGCCAGTGCAGCAGATAGCCAGGCTGTCCAGGGACTATCGGATTATCATTACCCATGGAAACGGCCCCCAGGTTGGCAACCTGCTGCTCCAGCAGGAGCAGTGTAGTGAGGTTCCCAAACTGCCTTTGGAAATTCTGGTCGCACAAACCGAAGGGCAGATCGGTTTTATGATCGAATCTTCTCTAGATGAAGAGCTGATGGCTCTGGGCATTGAATATCGTCCCCTGGTCAGCCTGATCACCTATGTGGTTGTGGACAAAAATGATAAAGCCTTTAAAAATCCCAGCAAACCTATCGGCCCGATATATACGGAAGAGGAAGCGGCAAAGCTCGACTATCCGACAAAGAAGACTGCCAAGGGATATCGCCGCATCGTCTCCTCCCCCAAACCGGTGACAGTGATTGAAAAAAGAGAAATCAAGCTATTGATGGAGAATGATTTCATTGTTATATGCTGCGGAGGCGGCGGTATTCCGGTGATCCGGGAAGGTAGAATGTTTTCCGGGGTTGATGCCGTCATCGACAAAGACCTGGCAAGCCTTTGTCTGGCAAAAGAGGTAGGGGTGGATGTCTTTTTGATTGCATCGGACGTCGAAGGCGTCATGATCAACTATGGAACGGACAAGCAGGCAAAGCTGGACAGTCTGACACCTTCACAGGCAGATAAGTACATTTCTGAAAACCAGTTCCCTGCAGGTTCCATGTTACCCAAGGTACAAGCCTCCCAGGAGTTTGTCCGCATGGGCGGGAAACGAGCGATCATCTGCAACGTGGACTCCATTTGTGAAGCTCTGGAAGGTAAAGCGGGAACCCAGTTTATCAGGGAATCGGATTAAACCGGATTCATTCTCACCTTGGTATCTGCATCAACCACTTCTTCGCTGCCGCAATCGGGGCACAAGTAGACCTTTTTCCCCTCCTCATTCTCTACCGGCTTGAAAACAATTGCCCCGGTTTGAAAACCACATTTGAGACAGAGACACTGTTCCGTTTTCGCTCTTCTGTATGTTGTATCCATAAGTATCGTTCCTGAAATCCATCGGCCGGCAACCGGACTGACTTTTCAATTACCCCGGGATATTCGGTCTTTTCCAACCGACACAGATCGTTGAAAGACCTTTGCTCTTTTGGCAGTTGGACGTTCCCCGTTAAATAATATAAACCTGTGTAGAATTTTATAACGATTGGTATTAACCTTCAACAGGCTGTTTGGAATGTCTTGTCTGCTAAAAAACCGGGTGAATTATTTTGTTAAATCTGTGAAAATCAGGTTTCAAGTCAAAATCCACATGATACGACATCGACCATCTATCAAAATTATAACGATTGGCGTGTTGATTGACAATTCCCACGACATTGAAACCTGAGAATATGGAAGTAGTAGAGGAACTTGTTGAATTGATGAAGGATTTGATCCGTATTCCTTCTGTTCACTCCAAACCCCGGGAGATCATCCGCTGTACCGAGTTCATTCAAACCTATCTTGAACATCATCAGATCAAATACCAGCGTTTGGATCATCAGCAAACCCCGTCAATTCTGATCATTCCCAAAAAACGGAAGGTGCCCATACTTCTCATGTCGCATTTTGACGTGGTCGAGGGTGATGATAAACTCTTTCAACCCTTTGAAAAAGAGGGTTCACTTTATGGCAGAGGCAGCCTGGATGACAAATATGCAGTGGCCCTGTCCCTGGTTTTATTGAAAAATTATCTTGCCCGCCATCGCACACTGGGAATGGACCAGGATGACCTCCCCTTCGGAATTCTGTTGACCGGAGACGAAGAGGCAGGCGGCGCTAACGGGGCTAATCATGTCCTTTCCTCAATTCAAACAGAGTTTTGCATTGCGTTGGATGGCGGCAGTGTTAATGAGATTGTGACCAAGGAAAAAGGTATTCTGCAGATGAAACTGGTCAATAAGGGCAAGTCATCTCATGGCGCCAGGCCCTGGCTTGGTGATAATGCTATTGAGCAGTTGATGGAAGATCATTCCAGGATAAAAACCTTTTTCAAAAACACCGAGCCGAACAACTGGCATCGAACCCTGAATCTTTCAAAGATCAATGCCGGCAGTTCCTATAATAAGGTACCGGATCATGCCGAAGCCATTCTGGATATTCGTTACACGGAAAGCGACGATATAGATGGTCTGATCGACGACATGAGGGAAGCGATTGCAGGTGAGTTGGTACTCATCAGGAAGGAGCCGCTCTTTATCGCCACCCCCTCTCCATATCTCAAGCTGTTAATAGAATCGAATCCGGAGGTAAAGACCGCAGCCGAACACGGTTCCAGTGATGCCAGGTATCTGTCCAAGTACGGTATGAATGGTATCGTCTGGGGCGCCGATGGAGACCTCAGCCATCATTCGGACAGGGAACACGTGGAGATAAAAAGCGTACTGAACCTCTATCGGAAACTGGAACGATTTGTCAGTGAAAGCAGGGAAATCATGCGGGATTGAGATACACCACGGTATCACGGGTATGCGAGGACTATCGTTTGCAGACGGCAACCGGAGAATCGGACTTCCCCCTCCTCCCCGGCTTCAATAATCTGATCAAACCTCACTTTACCAAAGTGAAAACCTTCTATTTTACTGCGTGACAGGCGACTTCACACCCTCCCACTTTCTTGGATTCAGGAACCTCACTCTTACAGATATCCATCACTTCGGGACAACGGGGATGAAAGGTGCATCCCGAAGGCGGGCTGATGGGCGAAGGCAGCTCTCCCTTCAGGATGATCCTGTTCTTCTCCTGGAAAGGATCTGCGACCGGCGTTGCCGAAAGCAGCGACTTGGTATAGGGGTGCTTTGGTGATGAGAAAATTTCCTCTCGTGACCCAAACTCAACCGGTTTCCCCAGGTACATCACCATAACTTCATCTGCTATGTGTTTTACCACTGAAAGGTCATGGCTGACGAACAGATAAGCCAGATTCCGACGCTCCTGCAAATCCACCAGGATATTCAGAATCTGCGCCTGTATGGAAACATCCAGGGCGGAGACCGGTTCATCCAACACAACAATGTCGGGTCTCAACATCAGGGCTCGTGCAATGGCAATTCTCTGTCGTTGTCCTCCCGAAAACATGTGGGGATATCGATCATAGTATTCGGGTCGCAGACCAACCTCCTCCATCATCTTCATGGCTCTCTGTCTGCGCTCGTCTTTTTCCATATCCGTATTGACTAGAAGCGGCTCCTCCAGAGACAAGCCGAGCTTCTGGCGCGGATTTAATGAGCCATAAGGATCCTGAAAAACGATCTGAACGTTGGACCTTAACTTGCGTATATCTTCATCCGAGGCCGTTTCAACATCAACATCGTGAATCTTGAGCGATCCGGATGTTGGAGGCTCTATCAGAGTGATCAAACGGGCAAGGGTGGATTTGCCGCATCCGGATTCTCCCACAACGGCCAGTGTTTTTCCTTTTTCCAGTTGAAACGTTGCGCCGTCAAGTGCTTTGAGAATCGCATCACCTTTGAACAAACCACGACTGATATGGTAGTAGCGACACAGTTTTGAAGCTTGAAGAATCACACTCACAATTATACACTCTCGTTTTTATTCGGTTGTTGTGCAGGCTGGCCGTCTTCCAACGGAAAATGACATTTAGCCAGACCCATGGATTTATCCTGGTTTTCAGGCGGGTTGTGAAAACAGAATTCTGTTGCGAATTGACACCTGGGAGAAAACTGGCAGCCCTTGATCACGTCAAATTGTCCGGGAACAACACCGGGAATGGAAGGCAGATGTTTGCTCTTTGCTCTTTCAGGTAGGGCGGAAAGTAATGCATAGGTATAGGGATGATGAGGGTTGGAAAAGAGATCCCTGATGCCTTGTTTTTCTACCTGTTGTCCGGCATATTGAACCATCACCCGCTCTGCGGTCTCTGCAACCACTCCCATATCATGGGTTATCAGGACCAGGGACATGTTGATTTCCTTTTGCAGGTTAAGCAGCAGCTCCAGAATTTGGGCCTGAATGGTAACATCCAGGGCCGTTGTCGGCTCGTCGGCAATCAACAGCTTGGGATTACAGGCGATGGCCATGGCAATCATGACCCGCTGATTCATTCCCCCGGAGAGTTGATGGGGAAACGCAGTAAGCCTCTTTTGCGGTTCCGGAATCCCGACCAGATCAAGCAGTTCCACTGCCCTCGTTTTCTGTTCAACCCGAGACATATTCAGATGGGTTTTCAAAGCCTCTGAAATCTGAAATCCAACCGTAAAACACGGGTTCAGGCTGGTCATGGGCTCCTGAAATATCATGGCGATCTCTTTCCCCACGATCTTCCGTCTCATTTTTTTACTGATGGTCAACAGGTCTATATTATCAAACATCAACTGATCCGCCGTTACCTGGGCAGTCCAGGGCAACAGCCCCATCATGGCCAGCATGGCCACGGATTTGCCGGAACCGGATTCTCCAACAATAGCAACGACTTCACCCGCTTCGATGGATGCTGAAAAACCATCGACAGCCGTGAACATTCCACCGGTCGTTTGGAATTTTACTGTCAGGTTATTAATTTCTAAAAGAGACATGGTTTATCAAGATCGTTTGAGTTTTGGATCAAAGGCATCTCTTAAGCCGTCACCCATTAAATTAATCGCAAGTACCGTCAATAGAATAGCCACACCGGGGAAGGTAACCACCCACCAGGCCCGTAAAATAAATTCCCTTGCCTCCGCCAGCATGGTTCCCCACTCCGGCGTTGGAGGTTGAGCTCCCAACCCCAGGAAACCCAAAGCGGCAGCATCCAGAATCGCTGTGGAGAAGCTCAAGGCCGCCTGCACAATCAGGGGTGCCAGGCAGTTGGGTAAGATAGTTACAAACATCAGTCTGACCTTGCGAACCCCGATAACTCTTGCCGCTGTTACATAATCCTTGGTCAGGACACTCATCACCGAAGCCCGGGTAAGCCGCACATAGTGCGGCAATTGGATGACAGCTATGGCTATCATGGCATTTGTCAGGCTGGGACCTAAAATGGCCACCAGAACCAGGGCTAAAAGCAGACTGGGGAAGGCCAGCACCACATCCATCACCCGCATGATGATTGCGTCGGTCTTACCCCGGAAAAATCCCGCCGCAAGGCCCAGTATCACGCCTACCACAAGGGACAGGGATACGACGATACAGCCCACAAACAGGGAGAACCTGGCACCGTGAATCAGCCTGGAAAGCATGTCCCGACCAATGGCATCGGTGCCCAACAGAAATTTTGTCGACCCGCCTTCCTGGAAAAAGGGGGGTTGCAGCATGGCATCCCGGTACTGGTGATTGGGGAGATGTGGCGCGATAATGTCTGCCAGAATAGCAACCAGAACGATAAATATGAAAAACGCCAGCCCGATCACGGCCCCGCGATTTTCCCTGAAATAGGACCAAAACTCCAGAAACAGCGCTTTACGTCCGGTTTTTCGTTGATCCAGTATATTATTGTCTACAATTACTTCACTCATGATTATTTCGTATGCCTGATTTGTGGGTTGATTAAACCATAGAGCAGATCAACAAACAGGTTAACAACCACCACAAAACTGGCGATCATCAACAGCCCGCCTTGAACCGAAGGATAATCACGACGGGAGATGGAATCGACCATCCATTTGCCGATTCCCGGCCAGGAAAAGATGGTTTCGGTGAGAATGGCACCCGCAAACAACACCCCCACCTGCAACCCGATAATTGTAACAACCGGAATTAACGCATTACGTAAGGTATGAAGCCCGATCACCCGTCTCGGAGCCAGACCTTTTGCTCTTGCGGTACGGACATAGTCCTCGCCCAGTACCTCCAGCATGGCCGATCTTGTCTGCCTTGCAATGATCGCCATCGGAATCGTACCCAGTACAATGGACGGTAAAATCAGATGGGAAACCGCCGAGGCGAAAGCACCTTCTTCCCCGGAAAGCCAACTGTCAATCAGCATGAATCCTGTCACGGGTTCAAAGAAGAAGAGCAGGGAGATGCGTCCCGATACCGGCGTCCATCTCAGAATCCCGGAAAAAAATATGATACAAAGCAACCCCCACCAGAAGATCGGCATAGAATAACCTGTCAGAGCCGCGGTCATGGAGACATGGTCGAAAGGTGTCCCTCTTTTCACTGCGGCTATCATCCCCACGGGCAGTCCGACTAATATGGCAATAGTGATGGCAACCAGTGAGAGTTCCACGGTTGCTGGAAACAGGGACATGAAATCCTCAAACACCGGTTTCTTTGTGACAATTGACTTCCCAAGATCGCCTTGTAACACATCTTTAATATAGATCAGATACTGTTCAAGTACCGGTTTGTCGAAGCCGTAAAGCTTCATCATTTCAGCGTGACGCTCCTCCGTCATCCCTCGTTCACCGGCCATTACCATTACCGGATCTCCGGGAAGGAGGCGAATGAATACGAATGCAACCAGGGTCACCCCGAAAAAGGTCGGAACCAGGATTGCGAGTTTTCTTAAAATGTAACTAATCATGATTGATTATAATTGGACTGGTCTGTTAATCCACATTGCCGCTTCATAGTCCAACAAGCGCAGTTGAATTTCAGACTTTAATCAAACCGTAGCAGACAGGTAGGTAAAAGAAGTGGCACCGGGCCGGAATCATTCGGCCCGGTTTTATTGTACTCGTTACTTCAGATCAACACCATAAAAGATGTGTCCTCCAAAGGGGTCGATTCTAAAATCAACAACCTCTTTGCGAACAGGCTTGAATACAATTGAGTGCGCAATGGTCACCCAAGGAGCTTGTTCTTTGAAAATGAGCTGAGCTTTTTCATATAGCCGGGTTCTTTCCTTGACATCGGAAACCACCTTGGCTTTCTGAATCAGATCTTCAAAAGGCTTGTAGCAGAAATTGGCCCTGTTTGATCCGCCAACACCATCACATCCGAGAAGTACAGCCAGGAAGTTGTCCGGATCACCGTTGTCACCGGTCCATCCCAGGAGAACTGCACCATCTCTGTCCTTATCCTTGGAGCGCTTCAGGTACTCACCCCATTCATAGGAGACGATCTCAGCCTGGACACCGATTTTGGCCCAGTCCGCCTGAATCAATTCTGCCATTCTTCGGGCATTGGGGTTGTATGGACGCTGAACGGGCATCGCCCAAACTTTGGTCTTCAGATTCTTGATGCCTGCGGCGTCCAGCATCTTCTTGGCAGCAACAGGATCATAAGGATCATCTTTAACAGCTTCATTGTAAGACCAGATTGTTGGAGGGATCGGGTTCTTGGCTACTTTACCGGCACCCTGGAATACAGCCTGAAGGATAGCCTGCTTGTTGATAGCCATGGAAAGCGCTTTCCTCACTTTGGGATTGTCAAATGGAGACATCATGGTATTAAACGCCAGGTAGCCAACATTCAATCCTTCCTGTTGTAACAGGTTTATATCCTTGTCCCTTCTCATAGCATCCAGATCTGCAGGGTTGGGATAAGGCATAACATGACATTCACCAGCCTTCAGCTTCTGATACCGAACCGAGGGATCGGGAGTGATAGCGAATACCAGGTTGTCGATGGGAGCTTTGCCTGCCCAGAAGTTAGGATGAGCCTTATAGCGAATCACGGCATCTTTCTGATAGGCAACCAGTTGAAAAGGACCGGTTCCTACAGGCATTTGATCAAAGGTATCAGGAGTTCCGGCCTTCATCATTTTGTCCGCATACTCAGCAGAATGGATAGAAGCGAAATCCATAGCCAGGTTAGCAATCATCGGTGCTTCCGGACGATTGAGCATAAACTGTATTGTATAAGCATTAACCTTCTTGATGGACTTGAGCAGATCAGGCATGGACATACCGTTAAAATACTCATAAGCGCCACCAGATACAGTATGGTATGGATGACCTTTATCAAATTGTCGCATAAAACTGAAGATAACATCATCAGCATTAAAATCCCTGCTGGGCTTGAAATTCTTGGTGGTATGAAACTTAACACCTTTTCTCAGGTAAAAGGTGTAGGTCAGACCATCTTTGGAAACCTTCCATCTTTCAGCCAGGGCCGGAACAATCTTGGTTGTTCCTCTTTCAAATTCAACCAGTTTGTTAAATATCTGTCTTGAACCTGCATCAAAGGTTGTTCCTGCCGTATATAGCGCAGGAGTAAATCCTTCCGGACTTCCCTCTGAACAGTAAATCAGAGTTTTTGCTGCAGCCGAGCCTGCAAACAACAAAGCAAAAACACCAAAAAGTGCCACAAGTTTTTTCATTTGCTCTCTCCTCATTTGTTATTAGGTTACCCCCCAAAAACACATGATAAAAACAATTAGAACAGCACCAGCTTTGCCTGAATGCCGTCCACTACCAATGTGAAAAACCATTTCCCGGAACCGCGAAAATGATGATTCGATTTTGTTATCATGGTTATTCGATTTCATTATCGAATGTAGGGATGCTACCTAAAACCGTTGATTGATGTCAATGAGAGAATTGGCTTTTTTAAAACTGCTAACGAGATTTCCGAACCGTCCAACAAATTTAAAAAAGTATCTTTCGGAAGTCCGACCCTGAGCTGTCTGAAGCGTGAATTCACACTATCAATCCATTGAATTAGCAGGGCTAATTTTTACATTAGAGGAGTTTTGATCAACTCAAAAACCGGATTGATGAGGGAGGGGATTTCGGATTTGAAGAAGTTGATTTTTGGAAGGATTTCCCACTTCCCGAAGCAGGATACGACCACGGAAAGTGGAAAACACTCAGGTTTTTTGAATATAAATCCTGACGATGTCACCTCCCGCACTGGTAATATTAAGGATATCGTCATCAATTTCGTCCACAAAATTAGTGATGTTATGGATGATCTCTTTAAGATTGATTCCCTCTTTACTGAACTCGTTCAGCTTATCCTTTGGAATCATATTGAGACCCAGGTTTGCCAGTCTCAGCGGAAGCTTGATTTTAACATTTTCACCCTTGGCACTTTTGATCTCAATGACAATCTTACCGGAGAGCTTTTTTTTGCCCCGTTCCGGTTCCTTCAACACCACCAGGGATTCATCCGACTGTTGTTGCTGAGTTTGCCTGCCAATGGCCCGCAACAGTTTCTCTGCTTCTTCAACGCTGATCTTTCCTTCAGCCACCATTTTCAATATCTTTTCTTTGTCCGGCATATGAACACTCCAATTACCTGTTTTTAAAATCTAATAACTCAAAAACCTTAAGCAGTTGTCTGCTATGATCCCCAGATGAATCAAAAAAATGAAATAAAAACCATTTAGCCAAACAATAGCCGAGTCTATTCCGAAAAGTATTAGAAAGATCATGTCCAGAATTTTAGCTCATGTTTTCGATTAAGACTCTTTAAATAGATGATTTCACATTCATATCCGACCAACAGAACCGGCAGAGACTTATTTCCCGGCTGTTGATCGATATACGACTCTGCCGGCCAGTTATACCATTGGATCCTGTATGGATTTCACTAACTGCTTTTCTTCTCCAGAGCTTTTATCAGCCTCTCCGCCTCTTCTGCGGAAATTTTCCCCTGGGAAAGCATCTCCAGAATCATCTTGACATGGGATTCATCAGCTTCGGCCGATTCCACCTCTACCTCGACTTCATCCTTCGATTTTGAGAAGAACGAAGAGCACATGTCTCTCATAGGAGAAAAAACCGACTTCAATCCGTGATCCTTGAAGAAGGGCATACGTCGTTTAATATGAACTGCGTCTTCAGGATATTCTCCGGTTACTGACACCTGTCCACTAAGCGTGCTGAGGATGAGCGAAGAATCGCCAAGAAATTCCCTGATATCAAGTTGAATGGCTCCGGAAAGACTGGAGATCTCACCGTCATCCTCAAGATCGAACTCCCCGGAGATTCTGATATCGCCGGAAACTCCTCTGACGGTTAAATCCTTAAACTTCCCCTTTTCAACGGTAAACCGTCCTGCGACGGTCTTACCCTTCAGATATCCGTTGACGGCACCAAATCGGGTATTCCCGCCAATATTCTGAACGCTCAACCCGTCTGATTCTATTTCATCCACTTCAATCCGACCGGTGACTGTTTTCAACTCACCACGGAAATCCAGCCGCCCCGCTTTGATATCCCCTTTCAAGCTGGATATCTTTCCCGAAAGTAAAACATCCCTGGGCATCATCAGAATCAAATCACTGCTTAAGGCGGTACTGAAAACCGCATCGATAACAGGAGAGTGTCTGGATCTCCCCTTTTCTTTAACATAGAGTCGATTGTTGCGAAAACCAATCTGATAGACCTCTTCAATGGTCTTTTTTCTCAAACCGGAAAACACCAGCTCCAGGGAATCACCATCACCCTCCTGAAACGTCACTCCGGACTTTGATAAAGATATATCCAATTCCAGTTGCTTGCCTTCAAGGTTAAACTTCATTTTCTCCTCCTTCTTAACCAATTGAGATTGTTCACAGCATATCTAAAAACCGGGAGCCGCCGAATAGATAGAAGAACTCCCGGATACACACTCTGCCTATTTGTTTTTTAGCATCGCCAGGGCTTCCTCCACATCAATCTCGCCCTTGTCCAGCTTATCGATAACTTCATCGGCGGCGTGCTCCTTTTCGGTTGGCAATCCCAGGGCCGCCTTTGTCTTTTTTAAAAGGTTTTTGATTTTGGGATAGGAACAGTTAAGAATTTTCTCCGATTGCTTGATACTCCCCTCCGCATAGATGAAAACCTTGATAAAATCGACAAGCTCCTCTTCAAGATCCAGGGATGACGTCGGATAGTGGAATTTCCCGCTAACCTCAGTTCCACAGCTACTGCAGGCAAATCCCTTGATACTCAACTGCCCGGAACAGACAGGACACTCCTTGATGGGTTCATTCATAAATCCTCGCTATCCAATTATTGTGTTGTTATATTCACCCTATTAAGTTATTTAATATCCAGTCAAATCATTTATTCATTTTTTTAATATTTTTATGATTCGAAATTAATTTTCATGAGGAATAAAGAATTAATTCTCCATGAAGGCCGGCAAAGTGAACTTCTGTATGGTTCAGCCGTTAATCTAAAGACAAACAAGGAATTTTCGGAAGATATATCAAACCAGGCCGAGTCATTCAAAAAGGAACGCGGAAAAAAGGATGCCCGTGTTTTAAAATCCGAACTATGAGGGTGATTTTTGAAAGAAGTAAGGTGAGGAATCCAATGATAAAAATCATGCCTGTTCTGCCAACGGTTATATGATACAAAAGGATAGCTGTGACTTTGTTTCCCTGGGTGGCACCTTTGCCTTAAGTTTGTCAGAAGCTTTGACAGCACAAAATGCAGATTACGATACGGCCATTTCAGAACAGAGTCATGATGATTGCAGTACTGCCAAAAGTTGCGTGTTTTGCATACTCTTATGCGGTATACCAAGGCGCGACAACCAAGGCTTGTCGCAAAACGATTCTTGACCGAAATGCCGATTTCAAGGCAATGATTGAGCGAATGGTTGGGAAAGACTCAGATATGGGCACCGAAGGATCTAATGTAACGTCTGTGACCGCATCAGTTCCCTGCGGGTATGGAGACGACCGGGTGGAAACAACTGGCGATCCTGGCGACGGAGAATACAGACAAAGGCGAAGTCGCTCAATTTTGGACAAGATGGCAGGCAACCCGCCGGTCTTTATTTTCTTTCAACTCGGGGCGTTCTGATTTGCAAAGGTCTATCACTTTGGGACACCGAGGGTGATACGCACACCCGGATGGTGGATTGATTGGATCCGGAATTTCCCCTTTTGGAGGATCGACCTCACGTCCGAAGCTGTCAAGTTTCGGAGCTGCATCAAAAAGCATTTGGGTATAGGGGTGTTGTGGATCTGCGAATATTACTTCTGTCGGAGCTTCCTCTACTAAACGACCCAGGTACAGTACGCCTATTTTATCTGCCATATGCCGAACAACAGTTAAATCGTGGCTGATAAACAGATAAGTCAGACCCAGTCGATCTTTCAGGTCGCTCATTAAATTCAGAACCTGTGCCTGTACGGAAACGTCCAATGCGGATGTAGGCTCGTCGCATACGATCAACTTAGGTTCAGAAGACAGCGCCCTGGCCACGCAGATTCTCTGACGCTGACCACCGGAAAACTCATGAGGGTATTTGTTGGCATCATCTTTTGACAGGCCAACCAGTTCCAACAGTTTTTCTGCAACACCTGTAGTATTACCGCCGATTGCTTTAACCGGTTCCTCGATAATCTTTTTTACACGCCAACGTGGATTCAAACTGGCAAAGGGGTCCTGAAAAATCATCTGAATATCACTACGGATTTTTTTTACTACTGCTTCATCCTTTTCTCTTGCCAGATCAACACCTTCAATTTCAACAGAACCTTCTGTAGGGGGTTGCAGACCTACAACTATTTTACCAATTGTTGATTTCCCGGATCCACTTTCGCCGACCAATGCATAGGCCGTTTTTTCTGATATGTCCAAGCTGACATCGGATACCGCCTTTAATAGAGCAACCGGTAACCTTTCAATTACCCGGTTTAACCAAGGTTTCGAGACATCGAAAATTCGGGTCAGATTTGTAATTTTAACCAAAGCACTCATTATCTTTTCTCCGAATTTTCTGTTACCAACCAGCATGCAGCTCTACCATTGCAATCGCTTAAAGTCGGGTAAGGGTCTACGCGACACTTATCATATGCAAACTCGCAACGTGGATGAAATGCACATCCACTTGGGAGCGCTCCAAGCGTCGGCATGGCACCGGGGATCTGATTTAGTCTTTTCTTTCCTTCGGAAGCCAAAGGTGTTGATGCCATTAAACCTTGCGTGTAGGGCTGCTCCGGCGTGGTTAAAACTTTTTCCACAGAACCTAACTCAGCGAGTCTGCCTGCATACATCACAGCAACTCGATTTGAGGCTTCTGCAATCACACCCATATCGTGGGTAATCAACATGACAGCGGTACCCCGTTCGCGACACAATTGTTTAAGAAGCGAGATGATTTGAGCTTGAACCGATACGTCAAGAGCAGTTGTTGGTTCGTCAGCTATGACCAGAGACGGTTCAGCGCATAATGCCAGGGCAATGACAACCCTCTGCCGCATTCCACCCGAAAACTGATGAGGGTAATTGTTGATGCGACTGGCTGCCGCAGGAATTCCAACTTCATCCAGGGCGGCCAATGCTCTTTTATCTGCCGTTTTCTTGTCGACCGGTAGATGTTTGCGGATGGTTTCAGAGAGTTGCTCACCAATGGGGATTAAAGGATTGAGAGATGTCAGAGGATCCTGAAATACCATTCCGATTTCAAATCCCCGTATCTTCTGCATCTCCTTTTTTTCCAGGTTTTGAATTGGGCTTCCCTTCAACAGGATTTCGCCGCTGGCAATATGAGCAGGCGGGTCCAAAAGGCCAATTATGGCATTCCCCGTCATTGATTTTCCGGCACCGCTTTCACCGACAACCCCTAAAACCTCCCCCTCATTGATATCAAAGCTGACTCGATCGACAGGTCTTAAAACCCCTTTTCTGGTAGGGATATCAACAACCAGATCCTTTACTGATAATACCGTATCACCCATTAACGCAGCCTCGGATTTAGAGCATCCCGTAACCAGTCTCCCAAAAGGTTAACAGACAATGCAAGGGCAAGAAGAGTTACTGCTGGAAAAAACAGAATCCACCATTCTCCGGAAAAGAGATAATCCTGACCGATGCGGATTAATGTTCCCAACGACGGTTGCGTCGGGGGAGCTCCAACACCGAGAAAAGAAAGGGTCGCTTCTGCGATAATGGCAAGTGCAAGGCTGATCGTTGCAATGACCAAAACCGGGTTTAGAACGTTGGGCAAAATATGGCTCAACATGATGGCGATGGGCTTCCTATCGATTAGCTTTGCAGCCTGAATGTACTCCTTCGCTTTTTCAACCAGGGTAGCGCCGCGGACCACACGGGCAAACTTCACCCAATCTGAAAGACCGATGGCAAGAATTAACACCCAGATAGCCATTTGTTCCCTCATTTCAATGGGCGTGAATCCCTTGGCAATCCCGAAGATCAACATGGCTACCAGAATCGAGGGAAACGTCAGTTGAATGTCAGCGATTCGCATGATGATAATATCGACCCAACCTCCCAAATATCCGGCAAGCAGGCCCAGCACAACCCCAAGTGTCATGGAAAACAAAACGGCCATGAACCCGACAAACAACGATACACGCATTCCATACATGATAGTTGAATACATGTCTCGTCCCTGGTCATCCGTACCCATCAGAAACACCTCGTTGGTAAACTGGTTAGGTTCCATTGGCCTGGAAAACCCGTTCATCAGGTTTAAGGTGGCGGGATCAAAGGGATTATGAGGCGCAAGTAACGGGGCACATATTGCTGTGAATATCAGCAGAACGGTGACCAGCAATGAAATAATTGCTACCGGAGAGTGGCGAAACGACCACATCAAATCGGATTGCCAGAAACGTTTCAATCCACTCATTGATGACCTGCCTTTACCGCACCATCGGATCTAAGCCTCGGATCGACAGCGTAGTATAATAAGTCAACAACCAGGTTGATGACTACAAACATAACTGAAACCAGTAAAAGATAAGTGGCCATAACGGGGATATCAACAAACTGAATAGCATTGATAAACAGCAAACCCACCCCGGGCCATTGAAACACGGTTTCCGTAATAATCGCAAAGGCGATGATTGCACCAATCTGTAATCCGGTGACTGTGATTACGGGTACCAATGTATTTTTCAAGGCATGTTTGAAATGAATTGACCGATCAGACAGTCCCCGAGCGAAAGCAAAGCGGATATAATCCTGGCGCAACACTTCAAGCATTTCAGAACGAACCAAACGCATGATAAGCGTCATTTGATATAATCCCAAGGTGATCGAAGGCAGTATGATCGCTTTCAAGCCGGATACTGTCAAAAACCCGGTCGACCACCAGCCTATTTTGACAACTTCTCCCCGGCCAAAACTAGGTAGCCAACTCAGTTCCACCGCAAACAGGTAAATCAGCAATATTCCTATGAGAAACGTAGGCAAAGATACACCAATCAATGAGGACGTCATGATTGCATTGGCAATGAATCCGTCTCGTTGAATGGCAGTGAATATTCCAAAAACAATTCCACCTACTATGGCAAAGATTACCGAGACTGCGGCCAGTTCCAGGGTCGCTGGGGCTCTTTCAACAATGATATCGGCAACAGGGCGTCCCTGGCGATAACTGACACCAAAGTTGCCTTGGGCGGCTCCTTGGAGAAATTTTAAATACTGGATAGGAAAAGGTAGATCCAAACCAAGTTGAGTACGCAGTCGAACAATATCAGCATCGGTTCGTTCCTGTCCAAGCATGTTGTCGATTGGGTCTCCAACAAATCGAAACATGGAGAAGGCAACCAGTCCTACAACTGCCAAAACGACAATTGCCTGAAAGATGCGCCTGATTGAAAAGGCTAACATAGTATTTTGTTAAAAGGAGGAGCAAATAGTCATCACAAGACGGTCGATGTGCTTAACCATTGACCAAAAAGGACTTGCAAAAGGGGTAGAATATCTACCCCTTTATTCAGAGGTTTATTTGTAACTGAAATACTTAATCTTTGGCTGATCTTCAGGTTGAACGATAGTTTGAATATCCTCTGTCATTCCCCAGTTCAACACCTGATGATGGATGGGCAGATAGACAACTTCTTCCTGCACCACTTCCCAGATTTCAGCGATGGTAGCATTTCGTTTTTTCAGGTTTGTTTCTGCGGCGAGACTCTGGATCTTGGCATCAACATCTGTATTTGAGAATCGAGTTCCGTTCCAGGATCCAAATTTTGGTCCTTTGGTGTGAACCAGATAGTTGAAGATATACTCGGAATCAAACGTCGGTACACCCCACCCCAGCATATAAAAATCTGTTGCCAGAGTGTTTATCAGAGGGAAATGTTGCGCTTTCGGTTTTGCATCCAGATTCACTTTGATTCCAATTTTGGCCATCATGCCGACAGCTGCCTGGCAGATTGCTTCATCGTTTATGTACCGATCATTTGGACAATTCAATGTCACAGAAAAACCATTACCATAACCAGCCTGATCCATTAAGGTTTTCGCTTTTTTGATGTCATTTGCCGGCACGGCATCCAGTGCTTCCGTCCAACCGTTTACAAAGGGAGGCATTGCTACACCAGCAGGAATGGATTGATCCCGCATGACAATTTTTTGAATCGCTGCACGATTTATTGCCATATTCATGGCCTGCCGAACCCGCTTGTCTGCAAATGGATTTTTACCGGAAACATTATCCGATTTAAGATCGGCATCACCCTGATTCAGTCCGAAGAAAATCACACGATTTTGAGGTGCTTTTTCCACCTTCAAGCCGCTTTTATTCGCAACTCTTGCCAGATCCTGAACAGGTAAATCCTGCATGAAATGAACCTCACCCGAAAGCAGGGCAGCCACACGAGTCGCAGCATTCTGAATCGGCGTATAAACGACTTTGGTTACTTCCAGAGGGAATTGACCTTTTCCCCAATAACCATCGAATTTTTCCAATACGGTCTTCGCATCAGGTTCACGGCTTATCAGTTTATAAGCACCTGTTCCGTTAGCGTTTCTGGAGCTGAACGTTTCTTCACCACCCTCAAAATCCTGTACGTCAACGGCGTTGTTGGCTTCGGCCCAACCTTTATCCATAATAAACATATTGGTCAGGTTATTCACCATGATCGGATTTGGACCTTCGGTTTCAATTTCAATGGTGTATTTTCCAACTGCTCGAACTTCCTTAACCGAAGAAAGCAGTTCTTTCATGTCACTATTAACCGACATTGCTCGCTTCAGGGAAAAAACCACATCTTCACTGTCAAATGCCGCACCATTGTGGAACTTAACGCCTTGTCGAAGCTTGAACACCCAAACATTCGGGTTGCTGGCGCTGGGTGCCCACTCAGTTGCAAGACCGGCTTCAATGATTCCCTTGGAATCACGCAGCACCAGTGGCTCGTAAATCTGGTGATTCAGTGTATGTGTCGGACCTTCATTTTGAGCATGGGGATCCATCGTTAAACTGTCACCAGATCGAGCCCAATTCAACGTTTTGGCGGCGGCAATACCACTCATACCGACCATCATCGCCGTTGCTAAAACACATAAACGTTTCTTCATCATTTCTCCTCCTTTTTTTATGTTGTCGTGAGATTATCAGATCTTTGTAGATAAATTGATATGCAATTATCGATTGAAAGTCAACTAAATCAGTGAAGATTTCCTAAGTCACAGATTAGTAGGTCCTGCAATGCTGTTGTGTTGAGGAATCTAACTGAAGGGCAAAAAATCTAAACAGGGAACAGCAATTTGCATGATCAAGGCATTGTGGACCGACAGGCAAATGCGACCGGCAGTAGTCCCAGCAGAAACAACGTACCATCCTTGGCTCTGTTTACCATGACTATTAAATGTTGATATTATTGATAATTCATCACCCCTCAAATCGATAAAGGCACGAGTATTATCTCTAAATCTGACAAATTCAAGCTTCAACTCGATTGACAGCGTACCCAAGTCGTTTTTCAGGTTGGGAACTCATTATGTACAGGGTGTCTGCGATTACCAATTTCTGTAAAAATATGAATAGAGACTGATCAGCGATCCGCAGTTTAGGGGACATCGCTGACAGTTGGGGGAGGGTGTCGTAGGATTTGATTCAGGTAAGAAGAGAGCCCAAAAAAAACCCGTCTGTTCCGGAGAACAGACGGGCATATTTTCAAAGTACGGTTTAAACCTCATCTAACATAGTAAATCTTATAAACGGTTTCCCGTCCCAAAACCTGATCGATCTGGTATCTGATGTTTTTAGCCTCCTCGTTATCCAGATGCGTTTCCCAATAATCCAGTGATTCCCAGGAGCTGATAATCAGATGATCCTCCAGGCTGTCCGAGCTGATAAGGGCTTCTCCGGAGATATAACCTTTGCATTTTACAGCTTCCTGATGCAACTGCCTGAGAAGTGGTCGAACAACGGCTTCCTGGTCTTTGGAAATATTTCTGTATATTAGTATTTTAACAGCCATATAACCTCCTGTCGTTGCCTGTTGTTTAAGATTTACAACTGGTGAATGAAAGAACCGGAATCTGGATTGTTGAGATTCCAGGTTTGAATTCATTATAGCGAAAAACGGACCTTTATGCAAAAAGATAATGAATTCAGACTTTAAATCTCCTGAACATGCCCGGACAATTGCCTTTCGATGGCTCTGACCAGTTTCTTTTGATCGATCGGTTTGCTGACATAATCGTCCATACCCGCCTCCGGACACTTCTCGCGATCTCCAGCGCCAGTTTCCCGGCCTCAATTTTGGTATGGTCCGGAATATCGTTGATAACCGTCAACTACTGGAGCTTGCCGGATAGCATCCGTGCAAAAGTGCTATACAACTCGTGCCCGGTATCGATTTCCCTTTCTCTCTCCAATTGACCCAACAGCTCTTCCCCGATTAGACACAGCGGGATCTTTAGGCCCAATATAACAGACTTGAGGGGAACAAGGCCTTTGATTGGAAAGACAAGAGCCGTAAACAGGGGTTTTAAACGGCGGTAACCGGATGATTACCGCCGTCTTTGCGGGGTGTCAATGAATTAGATGCCAACAGTCTTAAGCTGCGTTGGCGACAGCATTCCTGATGCGATTGGGATCTGCTCCTACAATGGTCTCTTTCTGTTGACCATTTTCAAACAGTATCAAAGTGGGAATGCCTCGAACTCCATACTTCATGGCAGATTGATTGTTCTGATCCACATCCAGTTTGGCAACCGTAACCTTACCCTCAAACTCATCGGCCAACTCTTCCAGATAAGGTGCAATCATTTTACAGGGACCGCACCAGTTGGCATAGAAGTCAACCAGGATGGGTTTGTCACTATTGATAACTTTGTCATCGAAATCTTGATCTGACAGCATGACGATGTTTTTACCAGCCATTTTATCCTCCCGAAAGATGATTCATTGATTGAGTGTTTTACAAAACAAAGACTTTTTTAGATGCTTTGAGTTATTAACTGCATCCTGTGTGCCACGAGGTCTTAAATATAATGATATATTTATATATCTGATATGTTTTAATATTTACTGACGGTTTTGCTTTCCCGGGTTTACCCGCCCGGCTTCCGGTTCGTATCAAACGTTATGGTAACGTTACTCGTTACAGTTAACAAAAACCGATTATCGCTGGGATTTGCCGGTTGGTAGATCAGACTTTCGATCGGAGTTGTCGTGATGTTTATGACAGACAAATAACCGCTGACACTTCTCGGCAGGAAATGTCAGGATATGACCAGAAACCTTTGATACACTCGAATCTGGTTAATAAACAAAAGGTGAAACAATGAACTGGTTTGAACGACTTCAGAAGACATTTGCCTATATTGAAGAGCATCTGCTCGAGAATCTCAATTCCGAGACCATTGCCCGGATTGCCTTTGCATCGGAATTCCACTTTCAGCGCATGTTTTTTGCCATTACGGATATGTCTCTTTGGGAGTATATTCGTAAGAGGCGGCTGAGTCTGGCAGCAGCAGAAGTGATTCAGAGCAATCGGAAGATCATCGATATCGCCACGCGGTATGGTTATGAAAATCCCGAGTCGTTCACCAGGGCATTCAAGAAAGTACACGGGGTCTCCCCGACACAGGCCAGAAAACAAGGAGAGACCTTGACAGCCTTTCCGCCTTTATCCATTCAGATCAGTATTAGAGGAGGAGAACAGATGGAATATCGACTCGAAAAGAAGGAAGCTTTCAGCATCAGAGGTGTCAGCCGTATTGTATCCACTAAAAATGATGAAAATTTTAAAGTGATCCCCGAGTTCTGGAACCAGGTGGTGCAGGATGGAACCTACCAGAAACTAATGGATTCGAGTGAGAATAAGATCAGTTATGGTCTTTGCGGCGGGTTCGATGAGCAGAGCGGTAAGTTCACCTATGGCATTTGTGTGGATGACTTTGGACAGGAAGAGTACCAGGGTTTCGAAGTACCGGCCACAACCTGGGCGATCTTCACCTCAATAGGCAAGCTCCCTTCCGCCATTCAGGAACTGACCCAACGGATATTCAAGGAGTGGATTCCGGCTACAGAATTTAAGCAGCATGCCACAGCACCGGAACTGGAAGTATACCTGCCCGGCGATCCCACGAAGGACGATTACAAATGCGAGGTTTGGATTCCGGTTGAGGAAAGCCGGAAATAGGGAAAAACAGCCTCCCGACCAATAAATCGGGCCGAAAGGCTGTTTGGAGAGGATTCCGTATCAGGCGGCCTTGGTGGAGTCATCCAGCAGGGCCTGAAACTGCTCACCATCAAGCACTTCTACTTCAAGCAGCTTTTTGGCGACCAGTTGCAAGTAATCATTTTTCTCCCTGAGCAGACGCAGCACTTTTTCATAGCGATCGTTAATAGTGGCGGCGATCTGTTCATCGATGTACAACTGGGTTTTTTCCGAATACTCCTTACGTTCGGACGTTTGCATACCGCCCAGATAGGACGACTGGTTACTGCCCAGGTAGACATTCTTGAACTTCTCGCTCATACCGTATTCGGTGATCATTTTTCTCACGGTATCCGTTGCCCGGGAAAGGTCATTGGAGGCACCATTGGAGATTTTACCGAACACGATCTGCTCTGCTGCTCTTCCACCGAGCAGAACGTCGACCCTTCCCAGGAGTTCATCCTCGGTTATCAGGAAACGATCCTCCGAAGGCAATTGCATGGTGTACCCCAGGGCTGCCATCCCCCTGGGAACGATAGAGATTTTTTGCACCGGGTCCGCTCCTTCGGTGAATGCGGCCACCAGGGCATGGCCTGTTTCATGATAGGCCACAATCTCCTTTTCCTTTTTATTGATGACCCGGCTTTTTTTCTCCAGGCCGGCTACCAGTTTTTCTATGGCTTCCGTAAAATCCTCCTGGATCACCGTCTTCCTTTCTCGACGTACTGCCAATATGGCGGCTTCATTTACCAGGTTGGCTAAATCAGCCCCGGAGAATCCGACAGTGGCGGCCGCCACTTTGGAGAAATCAACGCTACTGTCCACCTGAACATTCCGGGAGTGAATTTCCAGAATCGCCTTTCTACCATCCAGGTCAGGTCGGTCTACCAGGACCTGCCGATCGAATCGACCGGGCCTCAGAAGGGCAGGGTCCAGAATCTCGGGCCGGTTGGTGGCAGCCAGAATGATAACCCCGCCTTTGGAGTCAAAACCGTCCATCTCTACCAGCAGTTGATTCAGGGTCTGCTCTCTTTCATCATTACCGGTGATGGAAGGTCCGCGACTTTTCCCTATCGCATCCAGCTCATCTATGAAAATAATACAGGGTGCGTTTTTCCTGGCTTCCTTAAACAGATCCCGAACTCGTGCCGCACCGACACCAACGAAAAGTTCCACGAAGTCGGCACCACTCATCTTGAAGAATGGCGTTCCGGCCTCACCGGCCACAGCTTTGGCAAGCATGGTTTTTCCCGTTCCCGGGGGTCCAACCAGGAGAACACCCTTGGGAACTTTTCCGCCTATGGCATCGTATCGGGATGAGTTTTTGAGAAAATCAACAACTTCAACCAGCTCCTCCTTGGCTTCATCAGCTCCTGCAACATCACTGAATTTAATCCCGGTATCTCCTTCGGAGACCAATTGGGCCTTGTTTTTACCAAAAGACATCACGCCTCCGGCCCCGCCCCTCATTCTGGATGACATAAACCACCAGAGTGCGATCAACAATCCGAAGGGCAGTATCCAGGTCAGAAAAACCTTGCCGAACATCTCTCCAACGCTGACCGGTCGGGTGTAGTACTTAACGCCTTTCGAATCCAGCAGCGGGATAAACCCGGAATCCTGCACAGGAATGGTACGGTAAACATTTGCATTTCCGACCGGATCCTGGCGGGTTCCCTGTTTTGCTATTGCATCCGGAACTTCAGTCGTGAAACCTGTATAATAAGTGTCACTCAACTCGACCTGCTTGATCTCGCCACTGACAATCTTGTTCTTGAATTCACTGAATTCAATGGTTTGAGGTCGCTCTCCAAAGAAAGCGTTCACCATGGAAACCAACAGGAAGAATCCCAGGAAATACCAGATATTGATTCGAAATCCCGGTTTGTTCTCCGGGGGTTTTAACCCGGGTTTCTTTTTCTCTTCTTTGTCTTTATCCTTCACGATCTTTGTAAGTGCTTCCCTTTTCATTCCGGTCTCATCTTTGCGATGGGGACGATCAACGGTCTCTTCCACGATTCCTCCGATAATTATGTCATTTGCAGCCAGTCTCAACACAATCCCCCGATAGACTTCAACCGAGTTGACCGCAAATCACTGTTGGCGTTTTTCCGAATTAGTGAAACTCCCCAACATAAAAACAACCTGAACGCAACTTCCGGTTCCGTCACCGATACGTTGAATACAGGTTGTGAAATCTGACAAATGATAAAATCCTGCCGGAGTACCGATATGTAAAACCCCCGGCAGAATAATTCCAATACTGTAGATTGCTTCAATTAAAGGTTTAACAGGTTTGGAAGGACGGCAAGGTCTGTTGTGGGGGAAGCAGCCCACGGTTGAGCCGTCCGCGCTTTTTCCAAACCTGTCGGGGTATTCCCGGTCAGTCTAAGCTGACTTTACTTCTAATTTGCGAACCTGCTCCCGCTCTTTCTCCGACTTGGGCAGTTTGATTTTGAGCAGACCGTTCTTGAATGAAGCTTCGATACGATCAGCCTCAACCTCTTCCGGTACGCGGATAGATCTTTGAAAAGAGCCGTAACTTCTCTCTACATGGTAGACATCTTCGCTCTCTTTCTTTTCATCATGGGTTTTCTCACCCTTGATTAGCAATTGACCATCCTTGAAACTGACCTCGATATCTTTTTCATTCATTCCGGGAAGCTCTGCTGCAATATTAATACCCGTCTTATCCTCGCTAACATCGATCCTGGGTGAAAAGGACGAGGCCCTGCCAAGATTGAAAAAGTCGCTTTTGAATCCTCCGAAATCAGTGAAGAATCCATTAAAGACGCGATCGATCTCCCTTTGAAAACTTTCAAAGGGGTGATTCAGCGATGATCTCTCTGCGGGACTGCTGTTTCGGTTTCTGATAACCAGATCTCTAAGTGCCATGATTTCCTCCTGATATTTATGATCCTTAATAACAATATTTTTCCACCAATTGAATTAAACGAACCCTCGGGCAGCCAAACTGACTGCCCTTTGTTAATCTAATTAATCTGAATAGATCGCGGCTGCATCTCCGCGACTTTGGGCAACACCAGGGAAAGTACACCGTCCTTCATGCTTGCCTCTATTTTCGACTGATCGATCTTGTTGGACAGTTCGAACTGTCTGGTATAGTTCCCTATGTTGTACTCCGTGTATAAAGGCTTCAGTTCTGAATAGGGTTTGGTTTCAATCATACCGTCAACCTGGAGCACGTTCTTTTCCAACTTCACCGTTACATTCTCTTTATCAACCCCGGGCATATCCATATAAAGCAGCAGTTCCTGCTCGGTCTCGACAATGTCGGTTGCCGGCAGATAGCGTTTCAAAGGGGTTGTGTGTTCTTTCTTGGTTTCGATCTCTTTCTTTTCATTGACAGCCAGATCTTTTTTTTCTTCAGCCATGATGTTCTCCTGATTTCCTGCGGTTAATTGTTTGTGTTGTTTAATCTGAAAAATTTAAGCAACTTCAATCTGCTTGGGTTTGTCGCTTTCAGCCCTGGGCAGTACCACCTTCAGAACACCGTTTGTATACTCAGCACTCACTTTTTCGCTGTCGACCCTTACCGGGAGTTTTACCGTCCGGTCAAATTTTCGGTTTCTTCGTTCCACCCTGTGAACACTCGAAACTTCCGGATAGTCAAGTTTTCTCTCACCCGAAATCCGAAACAGGTTGTCCTTGATTTCGATGTTGATGTCCTCTTTATTGAATCCGGGGAGTTCCACGGTCAGAACTGTATCATCTCCTTTTTGAAACAGATCGATGTAGGGATAACTTCCCCTATAAGTTGTACTTCGATCAAAATAGTCGTTTCTGCGAGCAGCTTCGACGGATTGTTGAACAGCCAAAAGAGCGTCAATTGCATTTGAAAATCTGCCAAACATATCTACCTCCGATTTAAAATTATTATGTTCAAGAGTCTGTTCATAACGACTCAAGATCACCTGATCTTTTTTAATTGATGTTGATAATTGTTCTGCATTGGCCGTGCCACGAAATTTAATTCTTTTATTTCAATTAGTTATAAACACGCAAATCGCAACTCGGCCAAAATGGCAGGGTAAAAACTTTGAGAAGATAGATAAATGGGGGATGATGACCGCTGGAGTTGGCAGATTGACCCAACGACAATTCCGCAGGCAAAAAAAAAGTCATTCCGGTTTTAACGGGAGGTTTTTGTCCCTGCGCGTCAACCGGAATGACTTATATATAAGATTATTTATTCAAAATTTATTCCAATATGCTTAGTCTTCCTCCGGTTTATGCAAGTGGTGATTCATGGCATATGCCGGTATGTCGGAGAACGGACGTCCTACGATTTTTGCGGGCACACCGGCAGCGGTGCAATGGGGTGGGAGATCGGTAAGAACTACGCTGCCCGCGGCAATTTTGCTGAATTCACCGATTTCCACATTACCAAGGATTTTCGCTCCGGCGCCAATCAACACCCCTTTTCGAACCTTGGGATGTCTGTCGCCTGTCATATTTCCGGTACCTCCCAGGGTTACCTCATGCAGTATTGAAACATCGTCTTCAATAACCGCAGTTTCACCGATAACGACACTTGTGGCATGGTCGATCAACAACCCTTTGCCAATCGTTGCCGCCGGATGGATGTCGACACCAAACAGCTCGGAAATACGATTCTGAAGATGAAATGCCAATCCTTTTCGGTCACTAATCCACAACCAGTGGGCGATTCGATAGGATTGAAGTGCCAGAAACCCCTTATAGTGAAGAAACGGCTCCACATATTTTTGGGCTGCCGCGTCTCTTTCCAGGATCGCTTTGAGATCCTCCCGAAATTCGATCCCTATTTCAGGTCTTTTGAGGAAGGCTTCATCAATCACTTCCCTCATCAGCATGGGTTGCAGACTGGGACCGGAGAGTTTACCCGCCAGGTGAAAGGCCAGCGCATCTTCCAATGTATTGTGATTAAGCACAATGGCGTGTAAATAGCTTGCAAGAATTGGTTCTTTTGCTGCCTCTTCGTTTGCTTCCTGATACAATTGTGTCCAGATCCTGTCTTCGCCCTGGTCCTCTGTTTTCATTGCTTTTCCTTAATAAATTCATGGTTCCGGCAGTTATTATAAGTGTATCACTTCTTCATTGTTTCACAAATCGGTTCAACGTTTTTCAAGTGCAAACAGACCGCACAAAAAAAATACGGATATCACAAACGGGAAGTGATTGTGAATGGGTACTGGCATCTTATTGTCTTGACCTATTTATAACTTGGCTTGATCCTAATCCTCCGGCTTGTTAGAATTAATGAGCTATAACTGTATCGATTTTCCCGGATCGGAGTCAACGAGCAAGTAATGTTCGATCTACTATCGGATTCATTTTTAAAAAGTGGGGTTCGAATTTTAACCGGCCAACCAGGGAGCCAGACATGAACTTAAATCCTGATCAACTGCAACGTTATGCCCGACACATTCTATTGGAAGAATTCGGGCAGGAGGGACAACAGAAAATATCCCAGGCCAGGGTTCTGGTTATCGGCAGCGGAGGCTTGGGATCCCCGGCACTATTCTACCTTACAGCCGCGGGTATCGGAACCATCGGTATCATGGACGGCGATCATGTCGATCTCAGCAATCTGCAACGTCAGATTATCCATTCCACTCCTGATCTGAAACGCCCCAAGGTCGAGTCCGCCAGGGAGAGCATTCAAGCGTTGAATCCTGATGTGAAAGTGGAAGCCATGGGAGAAATCGCCGGACCCGATAATATCATATCCCACATCCGGAACTACGATTTCGTCATCGACGGTACCGATAACTTCAAATCCAAATTCCTGATTAATGATGCCTGTGTCATCGCCGGAAAGCCTTTTGTGCACAGCGGTGTCTTGCGCTACCAGGGTCAGATGATGACCGTTACACCTCCGGACTCTGCCTGTTATCGATGTGTTTTTATGGAACCGCCTCCCAAGGACTCTGTCCCTTCCTGCAGCGAGGTGGGTGTTTTGGGCATGGTGCCGGGTATTATGGGAACCCTTGAGGCGACCGAGTGTTTGAAATATCTGACCGGAATCGGCCAATTGCTGACCAACCGATTACTCGTCGTGGACGTCGCCGGGATTTCCTTTACCGAGGTCAAAATCAACAAAAATCCAAAATGTCCCGTATGCGGTGACAGTCCAACCATCAAAACCCCGAGTGATTCGGATCAGGAGATGACATAGTTTGAGGCAAGCTCACCAAAGCTTGCCACCTGCTCTTTCTTCCACTTTCTGTTTTTGCCCAGTTCCTTGGCCATCAAATCAGCAACCACAGGAGCCATTTCCAGACTGGCCCTTGCGTCCAGCAACAGGGCCCTGGTCCGTCTGGAGAGAAAATCCTCAACGGTTCGGGCCATTTCCTGTCTCACGGACCAGATCGCCTCCCCGGCAAAGCAGGAGAGTTTATCGGACAGTTTCGCCCCATATCCTTTTTTCTCCCTGAGCAGATCCTGGATGGCGGGAGCATCGGATCCGTAATGAGCCAGATCACCAAACTTCTCTGCATGCTTGTGATAACCATGGATTCGCAGCTCCTTGGTGACGCATTCCCTGTTTTCCAAACCTGCAATCATGGCAGCCTGCTTAACCGTGTCCTGGGCCATTCTGCGATAGGTTGTCCACTTGCCTCCGGTAATGGTTACCAGACCTGAACGGGAAATACTGAGAGAATGATCCCGGGACAGGGCAGCCGTCTGTACGGTATCCTTGGCCACCACCAAGGGACGGAGACCCGCAAACGCGCTCAATACATCATCCCGTGTGGGATCTTTGGTCAGGTAGCGTGCGGCATGAACAATCAGAAACTCCAGCTCCTCTTCCAGCGGAATTGGCTCCAGTGATGCCCCGTCCAGCGCCGTATCAGTAGTGCCCACTACAACCTTGTTGTGCCAGGGAATGGCAAACAAAACCCGACCGTCGTCCGTGTGTGGTACCATGATAGCACTGTCGCCGGGAAGAAACGACTTATCCAGGACGATGTGAACCCCCTGGCTCAGCTTGACCATGGGAGTAACCTCCGCATCGTCAAGTTCCCGAATTGTATCGGTAAACACTCCCGTAGCGTTGATCACGACCCGGGCTTCTATTTTATACTCCTTGCCGCTTTCGTGATCCAGGGCGATCACCCCGCACAGGTGGTTGTTCTTTTTGATCAGATCGATCACTTCAAAATAGTTGAGAACAGTCCCACCCTGTTCGGCAGCCGTTTGAGCCATGTTGATCACAAGGCGGGAATCATCAAACTGACCGTCATGATACATCACTCCGCCCCGCAATCCCTTGGTTTCAACGGTTGGAATATGCTCCAGCGTTTTTTCTCGGGACAGAATGCGGGACGTTCCAAATCCCCGTTTTCCGGCCAGCATATCGTACAGTTTGAGTCCAATCCCGTAGAAAGGTCCCTCCCACCAGTCATAATTGGGCACGATAAACAGCAGATTGTGAACCAGGTGTGGAGCATTTTCCAGGAGCCGACCTCTCTCTTCGAGGGCTTCCAGTACAAGAGACACATTACCCTGCTGTAAATAACGGACACCGCCATGTACCAATTTGGTACTCCGGCTGGACGTTCCCTTGGCAAAATCGCTCTGTTCCAGGAGCAAGACATTGTACCCCCTGGAAGCACCATCAATGGCAACGCCAACCCCGGTTGCTCCACCACCAATAATCAGCATATCCCAAGGCCCTTTGTGGTCCTCCAGCCTGGCTATCATCTCATCTCTTTTCATGCCGGGTATCTCTTAAAGGTTTGAAATATCGTGAAGTTAACAGCTGCAATCACAGGTGGCATTCTCTTTACCATTGATCCAACCACTGATGATATAAGCAGCGCAACCTACCCCGGGAGTCACCCGAATCGCCGCTTCTTCGCAATTGAGCACACAAGCACCGCACTCCATGCAGCCATCGCGATCTGTGATCACCGCCCTCTTGTTTTCAAAACCGAAGACCTAGTGAGGGCAGACCTGCAAACAGGTTTTACATCCCTTGCAATTGTCCGAAATCAATTCCAGAGTTGTCACACCCGCCAAATACCTGAATTCTTCCATACCGCTCCCTTAACTAAGATTTATTTTTGAACTGACCATTACCTGATTGCCAATGTCAAGTAACAAACGGCGATATCGTCCACATGGAAAAAGCGGCGACAACGCTCAGAACCTGTACCGGAATACCGCGTCTCATCTCTTTTTCCACACCACTCGGAGAAGTAAAAGGTGTTGAACCCGTGAAATTCATGGAAAGGTAAGAGCTCAGCGCTGCCACGAAGAGAATCAGAGCCGTTTTTTCCAGGACAGTGCCTGTCCCGGGTAACAGACGCAAAATGGGGATTCCCAGCACCAACCCAATCGCAAATCCTTTCAAATAGAAGGAGCGGAAAGGAATCCAAGGCATCAACAGGGGAAACAGAACTGATCCTAAAACAATGCCAATCAAACCGGCCAGTACAACGTTCAAGCCTCTCCCCAGAACCCCGGCAACCGTGTACCCTTCAGGGCTAATCCCGGACAGCACCACCAACACGGCTAACAGCACAAGGGCTGGTTTGATCAGCATTTTCAGTTCCACAGGTATCAGCACCCAACGATCATACAGGGAGAAACGAGCCTGTCGCATTCTTTTGTCCGCTTTCATACCGGCTTTGAGAAAAGCATGAATGTCCTCCGTACGAATGGGTCCCCAAATAACCCTGAAGCCGGTTTCCTTTTTTATCCGATGTGCGGCGACTCCGGTAGCTCCCAGTTGAGGCAGAATCAACTTGCGGTGATCGACCACCTCATGCAATCCCGTCTCCGTGATCCGTCTCAGGAGTTCTTCGGTGCCAAATGTACCTTTTCCGGCTGCGCACCAGACATTAATACTTTTGGTATCCAGAACCAGAATCCAGGCCGACAGATCTTTCAGGTTTTTTCGCAAATGGTCAAAACTCAATTTGTAGTTGGCTGTCACAAAAACAGAAGAGGATTTATCCGGAGAACCGACGCAATAAAGACCCGGCCGGATAGCATAACGGTCTCTATGAAACCCGCACCTGGCTTTTGCCGCTCCCAGGACATCCGTACCGCTCAACTCTGTCTTAATCTGCGATGCGATACCCTTGCCGGTTTTGATTTTACCGGTAATGAAATCCCCGGTGGTATATTCGATTTCCTGACCGGAAACCTGCCCGTCCGAACATCAGGATTCAACAGAACTGACAGCTTCTGCCTTGGATTCGGAGGTTCCGCAGCAATCGGAATTCAACATCGGCAAATCGATTCTTCCGGTACCCGTTTCCTGCTTGTCACTGCTACAGAACCCGGGTGATTTCTTCTCTACTTTGTATTCGTCAGATGTCCCGCAACAATCACTTTTTGAATCCTTTGATTCGATAGAACCGTGGTGTGATTTGGAATCACCTGAACAACAGCCTTTATCAGCCGCTTTATCTTCGGTTCCGGATTTACTGCTTCCGCAACAATTGGTCTTGGTATTCGGTGAATCAACTATGTGATGTTGGGATTTGGATTCGCTGGAGCAACAGCCCTTTTCCGCTGCCAGCTTTTCGGATTCCGGTATGCTGCCTCCGCAACAACCGGTGTTGACCACTGCTGTTTCCTGATTTTCCTGACCTGCTTCTTTGTGACCGCAACAGGATGATTTGTTAGTTTCCATCTAATAACCTCTGTCAAGAATCTAATAAACAGTTCAAAAAAAGACTCTAACCTTCCCCGGAAAACATTATGAATTGTACGGAGTGTCAATGAGAGGCAAACTTACACTGAACACACACAAATAAATGGTCTAATATCAATAAATAACAAAAGATTAACACATAGATTCATTCGCCGGATTTAATCTGCACTACTTTTGTCAACTTTATCACAGCTTTTATTTTTGTGTAAGCCATAAACGTTCGGAATGGAGAGACGCATATTTAGCGTTCACAGGGATTGGACTTTTTATCAGGATCGATTAGAATCAGAGGTATTAAATGAAATTACTGATTCCTAACACGGGTCTACACTAAATTCAGAAAACTTCAATGAATACAAACCAGAAACTTTACAAGCGAATGGTCAGCGCTTTTGGCGTCGATAGTCTGGAAATCCCCACCACCCTGGTCAAACTGTTTAAATCAGGTGAGGATATTCCCGCTGATGTGAAACACCATCAACCGGAGGGCATTAGTATAACCAGTTGTCAGGCACACAAACAGGCGTCCCTGGGAGATGCCATCTGTCTGACCAGGGATAACATCGGCTGTGTGGCCGCTGCAATCAGCCTGGGATTGGTTGATCAGAATGAAAAAAAACCACTTGGCGGTTCCAGAGTATACACCGATTTAATGAAAGAACAGGTGCAGGATAAAAACCGTTTTCAAGCGCCAACGCCATCAGATTTCACCGAAGGTTTGGTTTATGCGTGCAAGGCAGCCGGAAAAACGGAATTCAGTCTCTTCGGTGAGGAAGACAGCGGCAGGTATCAGGATGTTGAAACAGCCAGAAAAGCGGTTTCAGAGATGACAGCTATTCAACCGGCCAATATCGAAGCCGTTTTCTTCTATCCGCCCGATTTGACTGACTTGGACCTGGAACCCGATCTTGTTCTTCTGAGTGTCCGTCCGGTTGAACTAACCCGTGTCGTCCAGGCTTATCAGTTTATGACAGGTAAGCGAGTCAAAGCAAATATCGGAGCTCTACGTATGGTTAATTCCGATTTGATAGCCAGGCCTTATCTGACCGGCGAAATCAACGTCTCCACCTATTGCCTGGGAGCCCGGCTCATTGCCCAATTCGACGCCAACAGGTTGGGAATGGGAATCCCGTTCGATGACTACAGGATCATCGTTGAAGGAATGGAAAAATCCAAAACCGGCTACCCTTTTCATTTATACCCTGGCGCTGCCGACTAACTTCACCCATGAATAATTATACAAAAGCCTTTATATACCAGATGTCCCGCAGGACCGGGACAGAAATTACCGCACGGCATCTGCAGATTCTGGAATTTGCCAACGAATACTATTATAAAAACAGGGTCGGACCCCTTTATAATATCCTGAAAAACAAACTGGGTGCCGAAAAAAAGGAACTGGAAGCGCTTTTCCCAAATGGTCTCTTCTCTGTTTACAGTTGGATAGGTATTCCGATTCAGGATCCCAATCATGCCTGCAAGCCCATTGCGGAAGTTGAGATAGATGATTTCAGGGAGGTCTATTTCGATCACAACAGTACCACGGAGCTGAGGGATGAGGTCAAAAACGCCCTGAGTGATTTTTATACAGACGACACCAGCTTCGGCAATCCCAGCAGTAGTAACAAACCCGGTAAAAGTGCATATGAAACGGTGTTCAACGCACGTTCGGAACTGGCTGCCGTCCTGGACGTCAGTCCGACAGAAATCATTTTTACCGGCTGTGGTTCGGAAGCCAACAATACAGCAATCAAAGGAATTGCGTTTCAGCATCTGGGAAAAAGAAAACACATCATCAGCAACAAAACCGAACACCCCTCAGTCCTTAATACCTTGTCCTGGCTTGAAAAAAACGGCTTCGAAATCACCCTGCTTGATGTTCCCCCTTCAGGAATAGTATCCCCGGAAGAGATTCGTCAGGCTATTCGCAGAAACACAATTCTGATTGCCGTTATGGCAGTCAACAATGAAATCGGCACGATCAACCCCATTGAAGAGATCGGAGCGATTTGCAGGGAAAACAGAATAATCTTCATGGTCGACGCTGTACAGGCTTTTGGGAAACTACCGCTTTACCCGAAACGAATCGGTATCGACCTGATGTCCTTTTCTGCGCACAAAATTCATGGTCCCAAAGGAATCGGTGCCTTATATGTGGATGACCGGACAGAACTCGTTCCCCTTATTCACGGTGGAGAGCAGGAATTTTCCAGAAGGGCGGGAACTGAAAATACGGGATCTATTCTGGCATTCGGCAAGGCTGCCACCCTGGCAAACAAGGAAAGAAGCCGCGAGTTTAAGCGATTGGAATCTTTGCATGAGCATTTCCTGCAAAATCTCGAAAGCCAGGTACCGGGATGGGTTCTCAACGGCTCCCGTGAAAACAAACTGCCAAATGTACTGAACATCGGTTTCCCCGACGTCGACAGTGGTGCGCTGTTGTTAAGCCTGAACCAGATTGGAATCTATGTCTCCTCCGGTTCTGCATGCAGTTCCGGAAGTCACGAGGAATCACATGTTATCAAAGCGCTGGGAGTTAATGTTGAGAAATATGGATCTATCAGATTCAGCCTGGGCCGCTCCAATACCATTGAGGACATTGATTACCTGTTTCAATACCTGCCCGATATTCTGAAACAGTTGAAACTGAACGGTCGTCAACATAACTGACCGGCCCCGCAGAGACTATGATTTAAGAGATAAGCGTTAACCCTTCCTTCAAGGATTTGAAATGAACACTCTACGTTTAGCATTGGCACAAATCAACACCACAGTAGGTGATCTGGAAGGAAACACGGAAAAGATCAGAGACAATCTTCAGCAGGCCGGGAAGAGTGATGTGGATATCATCCTCTTTCCGGAACTGGCTGTTTGTGGTTATCCACCCGAAGATCTGCTGCTCAAACCGGATTTCATAGATGCAAACCGACACTACCTGGAAAAACTGATCCCCCTCTGCAAGGATCTGACCGCTGTTATCGGCTTTGTCGAAAGCAGTGATGATATCTATAACGCCGCTGCGGTCGTTCACAATGGCAAGCTCTGCGGAACTTACCGCAAATACCTGTTGCCCAACTACGGGGTTTTCGATGAAGAGCGTTATTTCAAGCGCGGTTCCGGGGAAGCCATCTATAACCTTGATGATACCCCCATTGGCATCAATATTTGCGAGGATATCTGGTATCCTGCAGGACCTCCGGAAAACCAGGCCTTCAGTGGTGCCCGACTGCTTCTGAATATCTCCGCCTCTCCCTTTTTCGAAGGAAAAATCAGGGATCGGGAACGTATGCTTAAAACAAGGGCGGTTGATAATGTTGCGGTTGTGGCCTATTGCAACCTGGTGGGAGGCCAGGACGAGCTGGTCTTTGACGGCAGCAGTATTGTGATTAATGAAAAAGGCGAGGTAATTGCCAGGGCGAAATCATTTCAGGAGGATCTGTTACTGGTGGATGTGGATATCACCGGTGTCTTCAGGCAGCGACTGAAAGACCCGCGACGGCGCAAGGCAGGTCTTGAGTACGAGATTGCCAGGGAACAACTGGAAGTGATCCCGCTGGAGACCTCGAAGAAAAAAGCGAAACGAAAAAAAATCACTGCTCCAATCACACCGAAAGAATCGCCGGTTGAAGAGGTTTATAATGCCCTGGTATTGGGGACGAGGGACTACGTGCAAAAAAACGGGTTTAAAAAGGTTGTTCTCGGGCTGTCAGGGGGTATCGATTCCGCTTTGACTGCTGTTATCGCCGTTGATGCTCTTGGTCATGAAAATGTCACCGGGGTCTCCATGCCCTCCCGCTACTCTTCTGACCATAGCAAGGATGACGCTTTTTCCCTGGCGAACAACCTCGACATCCGATACGAAACCATTCCCATAGAACCGGTCTTTAACGCCTTCCTGGAAAGTCTGACCCGACCGTTTGAAAACACCAAACCCAATGAAGCTGAAGAAAATCTGCAGAGTCGTTCCCGTGGATCCATTCTGATGGCGCTGAGCAATAAATTTGGTTGGCTGGTGCTGACGACCGGTAATAAAAGTGAGATGTCGGTAGGCTATGCTACCCTGTACGGCGACATGGCCGGCGGTTTTGCCGTGATTAAGGATGTTCCCAAACTGACGGTTTATGAATTGTGCCGTTACCGCAACAGGGAGAAAGAGATTATTCCGGAGAATATCCTGATTAAAGAGCCTTCCGCGGAATTGAGAGAAAATCAATTTGATACGGACTCCCTGCCTCCTTATGATATCCTGGATGGCATCCTGAAAGCTTACATCGAGGAAGATAGACGGTTGGATGAGATATTGGAATTGGGATTTGAGGAGAAAACCGTGCGCCGGGTAATTCAAATGGTTAACCGAAATGAGTATAAACGACGCCAGGCCCCTCCGGGAGTAAAAATCACCAGCAAGGCCTTCGGTAAAGACCGGCGTTTACCGGTTACAAATCGCTATGTGATCGGATAGAAACGGGATTCAAGCAATGCTTAAACCCTGAATCCCTTTTTGATCTATAAGGCACAATCATTCATCACCACCACTTTGTCGTTACCGTAATCGATAAATTTATGAATCCAAGGCGCCCACGAAGCGCCTTGGAGAGATTACTTTTGATTTCCGGTATCAAAACCTCTTTTGTAACGAAAACCTTGACCCTGCCAGGCTCCATCCATATTTCGATAACCCATACCGCCGCGTTTGCCCATTCCGCGCCTGTTTCCAAAGCGAGGTCCCATGGCCGTGCGGGGACCTTCTTCCATCTGCTTCAGCATCAGGTCGCCTTGCTCCTGGGTCAGTTTGCCATCTTCAATCGCCTTTCTGACCACATCATCGGCCTTTTCATGCATGGCGGACTGAAAATCGGTGACGGTAATCTTATACTCATCAAGTACTGCCCACATGGGTTTGCTGTTCAGTTTGGTCCGGATATCTTCTGTTGATTGACCGGACAGTTCAGCCAGGACCTTTATCCTTGCTTCATTCATTTCGGTTCGCAAAACTCTGCCGGGACCTGCATAATAGGTCTGCTGTTGTTGTGAATACCCCATTCCCCTGGGTCCCCGATTATTCCAACCCTGGGCAAAAACCAAAGAAGAGGTTAAAAGACTGGCACTAACCAAGGAAACCACAGCAATTTTTTTAAAACGTTTCATCATATTCTCCTATAAAGATTTCAATGAATTAGCAATCGATCAGTTCGATTTTTTGTTTACTCTTGTTGGTCTATATCGCAGTGAATGTGCCAAACTTGAAACCCGGCCTTCAAAAACCTTTATATCTATTTGTTATTATTGGTATATTTAATTCAATTTGAAGCCGATATTCCTGTCCGGACTAAAAAACTTTGCCGGGTGATTAGAAAAACATGGATACTATTTATCCAGAGTGGCAGGATAAAAAAATGTCACTGGATAGGAAATATCCAGTTCTTTGGCTGGCCATTCGGCGTTTGGTCGGCTCGTTTGTCCTGCATTTATGGTTGCTGTTGAATGAACACATTTGATTTTTCCGATTACAACACCGAATATATGTCCCGTTGTTGAACCGAGAACACCCGTAAATGATCCTTGTGAAAGACGCAAGTGTTTCTCTTTTGGCAGCAATAAATCGTCAGGAACATCATTTGCAGAAAAACTATAAATGTTAAGGTCAATATTCAATGTCAGGTTGATATCGAATAACCATATATACAACCAAAACCGGTGGAGAAAAATCCGTTGAAAAAGAAACTCGCGTTAGCAGTTCCTCCTTATGTCCTGCTGGGAGCGATATTTATCGTGTTGCCGTTGGTGGTGTTTATCACCTACCAGAATATCCAACGCCAGGACACCCACCTCAACCAATTGTTACTGGAAAAGGGTGCGGCGTTAATCAGATCTTTTGAAGCAGGCACCAGGGCCGGTATGAGAGGTCGGCTATGGGGCAATCGGAAATTGCAGCAACTATTGGAGGAGACTGCACGACAACCCGACATCAGTTACCTGCTTGTGACAGATAACAAAGGGCGCATTGTTGCCCACAACCTGGAAGCCAGAATTCGTAAGTTTCATGACACGGGATTGGACTACGAAGCTATCCTCAACTCAAACCGATTGAATTGGAGAATACTAAAATCGAGTTCAGGTCAAAAAATATTTGAAGTTTCACGTGAATTCAGGCCTGTAGGAGTTCCGGGTAATCCTGACATGAAAAACAAAATGCGCGGTTTCATGGGCGGACATGGCTTTGAAGCACCATCAGGCCAGGCAGGAAAACAGATTATTTTTGTCGGCCTGGACATGAGTCTGCTGGAGCAATCCAGCAAAACAAGCGCCACGAACACCATGTTAACCGGAGTACTGCTTTTTGTGGCCGGTCTTGGCGGGATTATTCTTCTTTTTCTGTTTCAAAACTACCAGACGGCCAAAGCCTCACTCTCAAGGATCAAAGCTTTCTCGGACAACCTGGTGGATAATATGCCCATCGGTCTACTGGCCCTTGATGATCAAAAAACAATTACTTCGATAAATACAACGGCCGAAGAGATGCTTGGAATCTCTCAAAAAGAAATCGTAGGAAAACCGATATCAAAAGTTTTGCCGTCCCGATTACTGCAAAGCTTTGCCAAGGTAGATGAGCAGGGAGAAATTATCAGCGAGGAAGTCAAATGCGAGATTAAACCGGACAGATCTGTCCCCCTGGAAATCAGCGCATCCGCGATATATGACGAGAATGGAGATCGTCCCATATCCTATGCCCTGCTCCTGAAGGATCTTTCGGAGATTGATGAGCTTAGAAAAGAAGTTGCACGCAGTCAAAGACTCGCTTCCATCGGCAATCTGGCCGCAGGCGTTGCGCATGAAATCAGAAATCCCCTCAGCACCATCAAGGGCTTTGCCACCTATTTCCGGGAACGATACAAGGAGGTTCCCAAAGATCAGCAGACCGCCACGATTATGATCAACGAAGTGGACAGATTGGATCGGGTGGTCGGACAACTGCTTGAACTGGCGCGACCTGTCAGGATCTCACCCGAACCAACCGATATTGCCGGTTTCCTTCAAAGCTCTCTTCACTTGATCCGGCAGAATGCCGAGAATAAGGGAATCTCGGTTGCCACGAATCTCCTGGGCAAACCCTGTGAAATAACCATGGATAGGGACAGGATTAACCAGGTATTGCTGAATCTTTACCTCAATGCCATTGATGCCATGACCGAAGGGGACACCCTGGAAATCGGAATGCATTGTCTGAATTCGGAACACGCTGTGGAAATTACGGTCACTGACACAGGTAAAGGCATTCCGGATGAAGATTTGTCCAAGGTGTTCGATCCCTACTTCACAACAAAACCGTCCGGAACGGGACTCGGATTGGCCATTGCTCACAATATTCTTGAGGCGCACCAGGGAAAGATCAACGTGGAAAATCGCCCGGAAGGAGGAACCCGATTTACCGTGACCATTCCCGATCTGCAACAGGAGATAACAGATGAAAAATAAAGTATCCGTACTGGTGGTCGATGATGACGCCGGACACCGCACAATGCTCAAAACCCTGATGGAAGGCTGGGGCTATGGGATTCACGAGGCTGACGACGGTTCCACTGCCATCGAGAGGGTTAAAGAGCGATCATTTGACCTGATCCTGATGGACAACCGCATGATAAAAATTTCCGGACTTGAAGCCCTGGGCGAGATCAAAGTTATCAATTCTGCCATTCCCATTATCATCATGACCGCCTACTCCTCTATTGAAATCGCCATCGAAGCTATGAAAAAAGGTGCTTATGACTATCTGACCAAGCCGTTGGATTTCGACAAACTGAGGCTGATGATGGAAAGAGCATTGGAACATCTGCAATTGAAAGAGGAGAATCGATTGCTGAAGGAGAGCCTGGGACGGCAGTTTGATGATCGGAATATCATTGGCAACAGTCCTGTCATGTTAAACCTGCTGGAGACCATTGCCCAGGTAGCTCCGACTGAGGCAACGGTCCTGATCAGTGGAGAATCCGGAACCGGAAAGGAGCAGATCGCCGGTGCCATCCATTACAACAGTAGTCGCAGGGATAAGGCTTTTATCAAGGTCAATTGCGCAGCCATTACTGAGACTTTACTAGAATCGGAGCTGTTCGGCCATGAGAAAGGATCGTTTACGGGTGCTGATCGGCGCAAAGACGGTAAGTTTCTGCAGGCCAACGGGGGCAGCCTCTTTCTTGATGAAATCGGTGAAATGCCTCTTGCCATGCAGGCTAAACTGTTGCGGGTACTTCAGGAAAAAGAGCTGACACGTGTCGGTGGAGAGCAGGTCATAAAGGTGGACGTCAGAGTTATAACGGCTACCAACAAGAATCTGCAAGAGATGGTTGCTGCCGGCACCTTTCGCGAAGATCTGTTTTACAGGCTTAACGTAGTGATGCTTAATGTCCCTGCCCTCAGATCAAGGTCCGATGATATACCGATCCTTGCTCAACACTTTCTTGCCCTCTTTTCAGATAAAAACAACAAAGAGATCAAAGGATTTACCCCGGGTGCCATGCAATACCTGGTCAGCTATCATTGGCCGGGAAATGTCCGGGAGTTGATGAATACAATTGAAAGAGGCGTCGTTCTCTGCAGGAATGACCACCTGGGCGAACCCGACTTTACCCTGACCGGCTCCAATCCTGCTCCACAGACCGCAGAACCGTCTCCGGAGACTGGGCAGGCTGAAATTGCACCATTGGAAGAGGTGGAGAAATCGGCAATTCTTAGGGCCCTGGAAATCACGGAAGGAAACAAAAGTGAGACGGCACGAAAGTTGGGAATCACCAGGAGAACCCTTCACCAGAAACTGAAAAAATACGGGGTGATGCCTTAAACGATAATTTGATAATATTTTCGTAAAAGGAGACGTTTCAGATTCGGAACTGAATCAGGTGTCCCGGTCTTTTAACCAGCCTGTTATTCTCTTTTTCAATACATCCCTCGTGTTCCGGTAAACAGCCAGTATCTCCTCCTCACTCCCCACCGCATCCGCGGGATCGGAAACGGACCAGAAAATCCTATGATTCGCATCCAGCTCCGGCCAATCACTGGAGCACACATTGCGGGCATAATCACAGACCAGGATTACAAACGACAGGTCATCCATCCCCTGGAACTGATCCACTCCTTTGGGTTGCTGTCCCGAAATATCGATACTGTTCTCCTTCATCACTCTGACAGCAAAAGGATTTACCACCTGCTCGGGTTTCACCCCCGCACTGCAGACTATATAGCGGTTACCGGCCAGATCCCTTAACAATCCTTCTGCCATTTGACTTCTACAGGTGTTTCCCGTGCAGACAAACAGGACTTTTCTCTTCGATTCGTTCATAATGGATTTCATAGATTTCAACCGATTTTCTACCGGCAGGGTGTAACAAGCAACGCAACGATTCTGTTAAACTCCCCCGGATTGGCTGATCAACAAATTCAACTCAACCTGATATCAGTCTAAACAAATTAACCGGATTTACAACAGGCATGAGCGAAACCACTCTTATTCTGATTCGACACGGCGAAACTGAATGGAATATTCAGGGCCGATGGCAGGGATTTGACAACAGTCCTTTAACGGACAATGGGAGAAAGCAAGCTGGAATTATCGCCGAAAGCCTCCGCAACGAACCGTTTGACACCCTGTACAGCAGCGACCTGGGACGGGCCATGGAGACTGCCGGTTATATCTCCAAAGTAACCGGTAAAAGAATCGTCCCGGATCCCAGGCTCAGGGAAAGAGCATTGGGCGCCTTTCAGGGACTTACCTCGGATCAGATCAGGCAGCAGTATCCCGGTGAATACCATGATTTCATTAAATCCGACCCCGATTATGCACCACCCGCTGCTGAAAGCACCAGACAACGCTATTTAAGAAACGTCGAATGTTTTAACGAGCTGGCAGAGCGACACCTTGGAGAAACCATTATCATCGTCTGCCACGGTGGGGTGATCGACAGCCTGTTTCGCTATGTGATTGGTATCTCGATCGAAGGGCCGAGAAAGTATAAGATCTGGAATACGGGGAAAAACACCTTCTCTTACCAGGACGGTGTTTGGAGGCTGCTGAGTTTCGGTGATATCAGCCACCTCACCAACGTCAGAACCCTGGATGACATCTGAACTCCCCGTTTTATTCTATATATTCAGTCGCCTGACAGTCCCTTGCTGATCACTTCCAGCACCTTTGCCGGATGATCAGCAGCCTTGGCAACTCTTTTCCAGTGTTTGAAGACCTTTCCACCCTTGTCAACCACGACGGTTGAACGAATCACGCCAACTATCTTTTTGCCATACATCATCTTTTCACCGTAGGCGCCATACGCCGTCATCACCTTTTTATCCGGGTCGGATAGCAGGGTAAAGGGAAGACCCTGTTTATCAATAAATCGGGTGTGAGATACCCCATTATCCGGAGAAACTCCCAATACAATGGTGTCCAGACTTTGAAACTGTTCATGCAAATCACGAAAACCGATAGCCTCTTTCGTACAACCCGGGGTGTCATCCTTGGGATAAAAATAGACCACGACAATTTTTCCCTTGTGTTTTTTCAGGGATACCACCTTCCCGTTTTGATCTTTTAAGCTAAAATCCGGGGCTTTCTTTCCCTCTTCAATTCCCATTTGATCTCCTTTGAAAGATGTTTAATGCATTAAACACGGTCAATCGGTTCAAATCATTTTAAATGGCTAACCAAGCCGCATATAAATGATTCCAGCCAGGTATCAACCCGATAACCGTCAACCGCTTTAACAATCTGTTTTATTGATAAAAATGCTGCAAAATCTCTGCCTGAAGATGACAAACAGGGGCAAAAAATGACTGAGAAGAACTGGAAGCAAATGAGGGGAAGAAATGGGGTTGAGATTGCCTTCCAATTGAAAGCTGGTGACAATCTCGCATTTTCAAGCGCGATCCTGATGGATCGTTTCCGTTACAACCGACAAACTGCCGATCCTTCTGGCGTTTCAAGGTAATTTTCGTTTGGAGGTACTGCAGTCCGAGAAAAACCCACACCCATTCAAAAGCATACCCCCGGCAAGAATCAGAATGGTTCTTCTGATCCACTTACTTTGATTTCTCATCATCCCAACTCGTTTGATTGATTCAATCCGGAACCGGAGGCCTTTAAACATCCGGCTTTGCGGAAATATCAAATGACTATTCACCGACATGGCCGCAATGAACAAAGTCATAAATAAGAAGACATCAAAGGAAATGCATAGCCCATTCCACAAACCATGCTCCTTCCCTCCCCTGATGTTTCATCTGGACGTCGCCTCTTTCTAATGTTAATAGTGCTGAAAGTGCTGTAACGTCAATCCGTCACTGAAAATACCGTTTCCTGTCCGAGGGAAGATAATGATACCAACGACCCGATATAAGATCTGGTTCTTAATCCCGGCATTGATCGGATTGACCGTGCTCTGCCAACCACTCGTGCTGGCCATCTGTATTCGGGGAGATTGCAACAATGGCAAAGGGACGTTTCTCTTCGATGACGGGGGAAAATACAGGGGGGAATGGAAAAACGGGAAAATGCACGGAAAAGGGAAGTTCACCCTGAATAACCAGTGGATCGAAGGTTATTGGCAAAACTCCAAGCTGGTTAAAGTGACACGCAAGAAGATGAAACTGAAAGCCAAACCTTTCATCCCGCCACAACCCGAACCCTATCGTTGTATCGCCGGCAATTGCACGGATGGCTTTGGTATTTACACATTCCAGTTCGGCCAATACGAAGGTTACTGGCAAAACGGTCTGCGCCACGGTAGCGGGGATTTCTACTGGAACGAGGGTGACCATTATACCGGGGAGTGGCGACTGGACAGAATGCATGGCTACGGATTCTACGCCTACAAAAACGGAAACAGGTTCAGCGGAAAATGGGAGAGCGACAAGCAGCATGGAGAGGGCATTCTCTGGAAAATTGACGGAACCGTTCTCAAGGGTGAATGGAAAATGGGTGAAATGCTTTCCACGACTGTCACCATTTCCAAACCGGGAAGCGATGCGGAGGTCACCACCAGGGATCTGTTAAATTATATTTTTTATTCCAACCAATCCATCAGCAAAAGCCTCTACCGGCTAAAGCAGAAACGCACGGAAGATATTCCGCAGCCCGAACCTCTGGAACCCGGGGAAATACCCTCATCTGATATAGACCCCCCCGGATTGGACGATATTAAGAGTTGTGCTGCGGCAAAGGAAGAGGTATTGAGAATCAGAGAAGCCCTGGAAGGAAGAATCAGTCTTGAGAAAAAGTCACCCACGGGTTTCAGTCTGCTGACGACAGATACAACCGGCGACGCTGAATCCGGCAGCGCCTATTACCATGATAAATACTATACCGAACAGGACCTGCAGGAATCTCTGGTGAAGATGGAAGAGATCTGCCTCGATCTTGTTCAATAATCTGATTGTCCATTTCCCGCTATCCAATCATCCACAAATTTGGTCTTGTTATATGTCAACAGGGGAGTAAAAATCCCGGTTCGCCTGCAGGAATTTTATTGAATCAAAGACCCTGCCTAGATATTATTGTACGGAATCGTCTGAATCCAAGGGCATAGTTGTGTATTTTTTCCAATAAAGATTAATTATTTCAAATGTTTATGCATTGAATCAAATTGGTCTCGTCCAGGAAAGATTCACTTATTGCCATCCGTCTGCGGAGAAATCTTCCAGGATGGTGATTGACGGTGGCGATGATGATTTTGTCAAAGTCATTGCACCCTGTTGCTTGTTTTGAAGCTGTGTATCAGAACGATTTGCCTGCCTTTGGGATACGGGAGATTAAATAGACTTTTTGCCAAAAAGATGATCGCGACCTTCGGACTGAAGGTGCTGCGATCCGTTTAATATGTAAAATACCACGGAGATAATAATGGGGAGAAAATTGAAGTGGCTGGCCATAACACTGCTTGGTCTTGGCTCGGTGATGTTGCTGACATCAAACGGATTTGCCGATACGGCTACCGAAGCTGTATCAGGTGACTATCCATGGTGGTTTTGGCCGATTGTGTTGTTAGTCGTTACTTTTGTTATGGGCGTATTCGCCGTCCTGGGTGGTGTCGGTGGCGGTGTTCTTTATGTGCCGATCATCAGCGGATTTTTTCCGTTCCATCTTGATTTTGTTCGGGGAGCAGGTCTTCTGGTGGCACTGTCAGGCGCTTTGGCCGCAGGACCCGGTCTTCTCAAAGCAAACCTGGCAAGCCTGAGGCTGGCTATTCCTCTGGCCCTGATTGCGTCTATCTGCGCTATTATCGGCGCTATGATCGGACTTGCCCTGCCGACCAATATTGTACAAATCGCCCTGGGAGCCACCATTCTCGGAATCTGTGTTCTCATGCTGACGGCCAAGAAATCAGAGGTGCCGGATGTTCCCAAGGCCGATAACCTCTCAACCGCTCTCAGAATTTACGGTGTATACACTGAAGACAGTACCGGTGAAACCATCAACTGGAAAATTCATCGCACACCTGTCGGGCTTGTTCTCTTTGTCGGAATCGGGATTATGGCCGGCATGTTCGGTCTTGGCGCCGGATGGGCTAATGTTCCCGTATTGAACCTCGTCATGGGCGCTCCGCTGAAGATCAGTGTTGCTACCAGTAAGTTCCTTCTTTCCATCACTGATACATCTGCAGCCTGGGTCTACCTCAACAAGGGTTGTGTGATCCCGATGATGGTTATTCCGTCACTGGTCGGTATCATGCTCGGATCTTTTGTGGGCGTACGAATACTGAAAATCGCCAAACCGACCTTCATCCGCTGGATGGTTATCGCTATCCTGCTTCTGGCCGGAGCTAAGGCTCTGTCAAAAGGACTCGGTTTCTAAATACGAATTGATCTAAAATATTCGATTATGAACAAGGCAACTAATAAGTATTCATCAGGAGAAAATTCATGAGTGAAAACAACAATGCTTCTCTGGAAGCAACCCCGGAACAGGTGCAGTATGCAAACCTGCTTGGTAAAGGGATGATGTTAGGTCTGGTTCTGCTCTTCGTCACCTTTGCTATCTATGTGTTTGGAATCATAGATCCCTATATCGCGGTTAATGACCTTTCCAACTACTGGAATCTGAGCGTCGACGACTACCTGCAAAAAGCCAATATTCCGGATGGTTGGGGATGGGTCGGTATGCTTCAGTATGGAGATTTCCTCAACTTTATCGGTGTCGTGGTGCTTTCGGGAATTACCATTCTATGCTATCTGGCTATTGTTCCCACCTTGTTGAAAAACAACGACAAGGTATACGCCGTGCTGGCTCTGATAGAAGCAGCCGTTCTCACCCTGGCTGCCAGCGGTATTTTGACCTCCGGTCACTAATATCGATTAACTCGAAATGATTTCGAGTTAACAGCAATACCCCACCGGGGCATGAAATCATGTCCCGGTCTTTTTGAATCGTATTTATTCCCCGAACATCCCCTGCCTCATCCAATCCCGACACCGTCTTTTGGGCTGCTAACCTGTCATTGTCGCTTAAGTCATCTGTATTAATCGCAGGTAAGGAGTCTTCCAATCCTGGCTCGGTTGACCTGTTTCACCTAGGCTGAACAGCAAGCGCAGATAGGATTCTGAATCAGGATCCGGGGCGAGGGGTATTCAGGCCTGCGGTTTTATTACGATTTAGCTAAAACTGCCCTGTATTGCTCCAGTTTGGTTTCATCGATCTCAACCCCCAAGCCAACACCTTCGGGTACGACTATTTTCTCTCCCTCGGGGATCAGCGGCTCCTTAACAATGTCATCGGTATAATAGCTGCCACCCGTCTCCACTGCCAGGGGTGCTGACGCGGTTGAAGCGTAGAAGTGGCAATGAGCGGCATTCCCCGGAGATGTTTCCAGGCACCCGCCCATGAACCAGGTCAGCCCCTCATTTTCACAAAACCGGGCAATCCGCTGAGCCCGATAAATACCACCGCATTTAACCACTTTGATATTAATAACACTCGCTGCCCCGTAGGACTTAATAAATTGTGCATCGTGAAGCGTATAGATATTCTCGTCAACCGCTATGGGAGTTTCCAAACGTCGGGTAAGTGTTTTCAATCCATCCAGGTCCCAGGCGGGAAGGGGTTGTTCCAACCACTCCAGCTCCAGTTCGTCCAACTCCCGTGCAGAGTTCAATAGAGATTCCAGGTTATATCCCTGGTTGGCATCGACCCGAATCTTCACCTCATTTCCAACCGCGGAACGAATCTGCGAGAGCCGTTCCAGGTCCTTTTCCACATTCAAACCAATTTTAACCTTGATCACCCGATATCCGGTCCGCTTGAGTTCCAGCGCCTTTTGTGACGCCTGGTCATTCTCCGTGATGCCGATCACGGCAATGGTCGAAAGCCGATCTCTTTTTTTCCCGCCCAACAAAAGATGAAGAGGTACCTCTTCCGCCCGTGCTATCAAATCATGAGCTGCCAGATCAATCCCGCATTTGGCCATCAGGTTGTAGGGAATAGCCTGGTCCATTCGGTGGTGGAGCCTTTCCAAATCTCTCGGGTCGCACCCGAGCACGACCGGGATCAAATGATCCTGGAGCACGTTATGGAGCGACTTCTGGTCATAACCGTAAACGGAATGGAAGGTGGTGGTTTCCCCCCACCCCACCCGTCCTTTATCATCTTCCAGGCGAACCATGACATGGTTGGAATGGGTCATGGTGCCCATGGCAATGGAAAAACTCTCCTTCAACGGAATTCGAAACGGAATTGCTTCGGCTTTAACGATTTGCACAGTCAATCCGGTTAAGAGACAAAACCCAATAACCTGGGGATTGTCAGGGTGATAAAAGGGAAATAGATGACCAGAAACAACACGAAAAATTCGGCAATGATAAAAGGCCAGAGCGCCTTCACGATTTCGCCCAGCTTCAACTCGCTAACGATCATCCCCATAAAGAGACATGCCCCCATGGGTGGAGTCATCAGGGCGATGTTGAGATTCACGCACATCATGATACCGAAATGTAACGGATGCACCCCAAGACTGATAGCCAGTGGCGCCAGAATCGGTCCAAGAATCAGCAGGGAAGGGCCAATATCCATAAACATGCCAATGATAACCAGGAATATGTTTATCAACAGCAAGATCACATATTTGTTGGTGCTGATACTGAGAAACAGGTTGGCCACCATTTCCGGCACCTGCTCGATGGCCAGAAACCAGGCCAGAACCGATGCACAGGAGAGCAACAGGGTAATAACCCCTATGGTGATAGAGCTTTGCAGGAAGACGTTATATAGTTGCTTGAAGGATACATTTCGGTACACCACCAGCCCAATGAACAGGGCCAGGCCTACTGCTATGGCCGCTGCTTCCGTGGGCGTAAAAATGCCCCCGAGAATTCCTCCCAGGATAATTATCGGCATCAAAAGCGCCCAGCTTGCTTTGCGGGTTCTGTCTGTGACTGTTTTTACTGTAAAAGATTCCGGATTGGTGGGGTATTGCCTTCGTCCCGCTATGAATCGAGTCAGGACCATCAGAATTACCCCGATCATCAGACCGGGCACGATCCCGGCAGCAAACAGACCGGCAATCGACACCTCCATTATCGCTCCGTAAAGCACCATGATAATACTGGGCGGGATGATAGGAGCAATGATCGAGGAGGCGATCGTCACCGCCGTGCTGAAAGGTCTGTCGTAACCGTGTTTTTCCATGGTGGGAATAAAAATACTTCCCAAAGCGGCCGTATCGGCTACAGCCGCTCCTGATATTCCCCCGAAAATGATGCTGGTGACGATATTAACCTGGGCCAGGCCCCCTTTCAAACGTCCGAAGAAGAGGTTTGAGAAGTCAATCAGGCGTGTGGTCAACCCGACCTTGTTCATAATTTCACCCGTCAACAGGAAGAAGGGAAGTGCCAGGAAGGTAAAATTGTTCATCGCTGAGAACATTCTCTGGGCCACCATGGAAAAGAGGATGTCGTTTCCGATATAGAGAAAACCAAAAAAAGTTGTCAGCCCGACCACAATTCCGACCGGAACACCAAGGATCGCCAGCACGAAAAAGATTAACAATAAGAGTCCAGCCATTTCTCATCCATAGTTTTGGGTTGGCAAATCAGCAAACCGCTTTGGTATCCGGGTTGAATTCGGAACAGAGTTTTATCACAAAACGCAACAAAAGCTGAGCTAACGCTAAAGCAGCGGATACAGGCAAGGCAAGCAGAATCCAGAACATGGAGATATCCATAGTGGCTGCCATCATAATGTTTCCCCTGGTTAGAAGATAGCCCTGCCAGAAGAACACGACCATAAAAACGGCAATCAACAGGTCAACCAGATATCCCGCTACCTTGACCAGCCAACCCGGCGCAATCTTTTCCAGAATCTCAATCTTGATATGTTTCCGCTGCCGCAAGGCGATGCTGATTGCCACAAATCCCATCCATACCATCAGGAAGCGCGCCAACTCTTCGGTCCACATAAAGGGGCTGCGCATCACATAGCGAAAAAACACACCCAGCAGAGCGACCAGTGTCATAATTACAAAGCAGACGACACAGAAGAATCCGGTTATTTTCTCCAGAAAACCGGCGATTCCATCGGCCAGATGCTGAATTGTCCTGACCACAGAAGGTTCTGTTGTCATGGTTATCCTTGGTTTTGAGTCGATCTCCATCCCACAAAGCGGTTTATCCCTGAAACGGCTGACACGGGATTGAGATCGGGTAGTGAATTAAACGGGCTGTTTAATAACCCAGCTTGGTTTCCGCCTGTTTCACGGCAACCAGCAGTTCATCAACCCATTTCGGATCCATCTTGGTTTTCAGCCAGTCCAGGCAGGCCGGTCCGGCTAATTTCTGCAGGGCGGAAATCTCATCCCCGGTGAGAGGGGTGATGTTCATTCCGGCTTTTTTCAACTGCTCAATGGACTCCTGTTCCCTGAGCAGTGCCATGGCGCGAGTCGACATACGCCCCGCATTCACCGCATCCCTTACCGTATCCTTTTCCGATTTGGAAAGACCGTCATACCACTGTTTGTTACAAAGCCATAGCTGGTAACCAAACTGTGAATTGGCCAGGGAGAGGTGTTTCTGAACCTCAAACAGCTTGAAAACCGCCACCACAAAGGCAGCATTGGTCTGCCCGTCCGCCACACCGGTCTGAAGCGAGGTATAGGTTTCCGGCCAGGGGATGGGAATGGCACTGGCCCCCAGGGATTCAAACATCTTGGCCTGGAGTGGTCCCATAGCCCTGAATTTGATTCCTTCGAAATCGGCCGGCTCCCGAACCGATCGTTTGTTGTTGGTGATGGTCAAAAAACCGGAGTCGACAATAGCAAGGGCTTTGATCCCGGTCTTTTCGGTAAAGGCATCCAACATTTTCTGTCCGTAGGGACCGTCAACGACTTCCCAGGCCACAGCGTCGTTTTTGAAGATGTAGGGAGCCATCATCACCTGAGAGGGTGGAAAAATCCTGGAGAGAGTTACCATGGAGGCAGAAATGATCTGCACGGCATTACTCCGTAATGCCTGAAGAATATCCGTCTCTTTCCCCAGGGTTCCGGCGGGAAAGATCTGGACTTTCATTTTACCGCCGGAGCCTTTCTCCAGCAGATGGGCGAAATTAACTACACCGGTCGTGTAAGCTGCCTTGTGAGGGTCCGGCTTTCCGAGGTAGGCAAACCTTATGGTTTTGGCAAGAACAGGCACTTGTCCGAAAATCAGGATGAGTCCTAATGATAAGAATAAGGTCCATGCAATCGGTCTTTTCATCTTTCTTCTCCCTTTTAAAGGTTTTGAACAGAGTGAAACGACGAATAGTCAAATGCAACTCCCCTTTCGCCGCTATGACCGGTTTCGTCTGACAAGCAATTTAACCGACGAACCCGAAAAAACAGCTCAGCCGGATGCTGAGTAAGTAAGAAACAGTTAAGCATTTTGCCTTTTGACTCTCCTGATAATCTCCATCAAGGTGTCAAAGTGCGCGATCATGGTCTCCCTTGCTTTATTTTTCTCCCCGTTTTGCAGGTATTGATAAAAGAGTTTGTTATATTCCAGGTCGCCCCTGGCATCCTCCAGCGTCATGGGAATTTTGGAAAGCACCTCTTCGAAGACCTTGACAAGCGCTTCCATCACAGCGCTGACCAGCCTGTTATGACAGGCATCACCAATCAGTCGGTGGAACTCAATCGCCCTGGGTTGATTCTGTTTTCCCTGGTTGAGTGAGATCTCCGTTGCTTCGATATTCTCACGAATCGCTTCCAGATCTTCATCAGTACGCCTCTCAACCGCCAACTCCACCAGGGAGGGTTCCAACAGTTTCCTGAATTCAGCCAGCTCCTCAAAGGTGATCCCTCCAAACTGGTAGTAGTTGATCATCACCTGACCCATGGCCTCGGAATCAGGCTCTTTGACAAAGCTTCCGCCATACATCCCCCTGCGTTTCTCGATCAGCTTCTCGGTTTCAAGTTCCCGCAGGGCTTCACGAGCACTGACTTTGCTGGTGTTGAAATCAGCCGCAATCTGTTCCTCGGTGGGTAATCGATCACCCGGCTTGTACTCTCCATCCAGAATCGCCTGCTTCATGGCATTCTTAATCTGGTCCGATACCCGTACCTTCTCAATCCGGGCTCCCTTAAATCCTCTCTTCATCAAGTCCTCTCCGTTTTGTCAAAAACGTTCAGGGTGCTCTGATCCGAATCCTTTCATCCGTTCAAAAAACCCGACCGGTTTTATTTGACGTCAGCCGGTTGGATCATTTGCCCGGATTCAATCACATAAACAGGTTTTAACAAAATAAACTTATATAACAATGAGATAATAAATAAAACTAAAGTTAGTTTTTTATGAATCAATTACTAAATTTTTGAGAGATTTCTGTCAACAAGAAAAACCACAGGCATTGGAAATTGAAGAGCGAGTCACAACCGGAACCCCTTGAACCGATTGTTGTCGAAGGGCAGTGGAACTGGAACTCCCGAGCCTCACTCTTATTGCTGTACGGAATTAAGGGTCGTGTTTACCAATGTTCTTTCCGGCTGATAGTTGTTTTTAGAGGGGTGGCGCCTGAAGATTGGCGGGGAGTGAAATGATTCAGAGAGAATAGCCATACCGGGAGGAACAGCAGGGATAGCCATCTGAAAATACCAGGGTGTTGTCGCGGCAGGAGAAAAGGGCGCCCGAGATTGTGGATGACTCGTCAAGATCGGAATGGCGGCAAATTTCCGCACCCGGAGAATGACTTTCCATCATGGCGAGCACTCCTTCCTGTCCAAATGGCTTGAATGTATCTGGAATGGTTTCTTCAATATAACGTAATCGGTTTCGGGAGTTGTCCAGTTCTGCTTCTCTGTTACTGCTTAAATTGGTATGACTTAACTTTCGGGAAGTAAAATGATTGGTTTTCGCTAACCAGGAGCCACCATACTCAATATCCTGTCGTTCATACCCCAACTCCGCTGCAGCGATCTCGGAAACGGCATCTCCCATGACCAGTGAACCTCCACCGGCATGGGGTAATTGGGAAATGCTCCCGATGGCTTCTTCTACGGACCTGCAGGTAGCCAGGAGAAACGGCATCAGAAAATAGCGGCAGATCCCCGGGCCATGGTCCGAGGTCAGGATATTGGTATCCGCCAGACAGAAGCCGTCGGAGTTGATCCCGCTTGAATAGGCACAGGGCGCTCCAAGGCTGCCAACTGAAAGAACCCTTCTTCCCTGCCAACCCGGATCCTCATGAACAAAGATTCTCTGCAAATCCTTGTCCTTAGCTTTCAGATCCCTGTTTTTGCCTATTGTCACACCCGTCTCATCATCCGAAACAGCCCAGGCGGTGCAACCATCCATATCCAACAACACCCTCAAGTGGTAAAACCGGTAGAGTTCCAGAAAAGTGAGCCCAAAGCCGTGCGCTATTCCACTGACCTCCTCGTGGATGTCGGGCATCAGTTTTCTGGTGATGGTGATTTGTTGATCAATGAAGGATTTGGCGTGGGTGGAGTGAAACCGCTCCCTGTTTTCCGCAAGCAGGGAAAGAACTTTCGTGCGAACCTTATCAACAGATTCCGGACACTGCTCCGACTGGAGCATTCCCCGCGCAAAAGGCTCACCTTTCAGAACAAGAAGGGGCCCTATGACAACGTCTTTTGTCGATGTACACATCTGCTTACATATGGCAGGCAACCCAGTGGCTGGATGCAAATTCACGCAACACGGGCATTTCAACACAGCACTTTTCCTTGGCGGTCGGGCAACGTGTATGGAATTTACAGCCGCTGGGAGGAGAGAGAGGTGAAGGAATATCCCCTTTCAATACAATACGTTTGTGAACACCGACGTGTTCCACCTGGGGAATGGCATCCAGCAGGATTTTGGTATAGGGGTGGATCGGATTGTTCAGAATCTCTTTGACCTCACCGATCTCCACAATTTCCCCCAGGTACATAACCGCTATACGATCACTCAGGTATGCGACCACCGAAATATCATGCGAAATAAAGAGAAAGGTGAGCGAAAGTTCCTCCTTGAGTTTGCCCATCAATTGGACAATTTGAGCCTGAATCGAAACGTCCAGGGCGGAAACCGGTTCATCGCAAACGACAAATTCCGGCTGAAGAATCAAAGCTCGGGCAATCCCGATCCTTTGACGCTGACCTCCGGAGAACTGGTGCGGATACCTTTTCAGATGCTCCTTTTTCAGCCCCACCCGCTGAATCATATCAACCACTTTTTCATCCATCTCGTTCCTGTTCATGGATTCATGGATCTTAAGCGGCAGGCTGACAATATCCTCCACCGGCAACCTGGGATTGAGAGAGGCATACGGATCCTGAAAGATGATCTGCATTTTCCGCTTGATCTTCTTCAATTGATTATGCTTTAGAGCCGTTACCTCCTCATCCCCGAAACAGACCTTCCCCCGGGTTGGTTCATGAAGTCGCAATATGACACGCCCCAGGGTGCTTTTACCGCAACCGCTCTCCCCAATCAGGCCCAGGGTCTCACCCTGCTTGATCTCAAAACTGACGTTTGAGACAGCTTTCACCGTGTTCTGTTTCCTGAGCAGGTACTTGTCAACAAAACTACTCTTCATTTGAAAATGCTTGCTGACATTTTGGACCTTAAGAAGTGGCGCATCATTCATTGCATTCTCTCTTTGTTCCGGGATTAAGTCAGTTCTGGTTGCTTGTTTTCGGGCACCTGACTTTGGTAAAGTCATCAATGATTTTCATGGGTATCTCCTGCCTGCACTCTTCCGATCTCCGGGAACAGCGAGCCAGAAATCGGCAGTGGGAGGGAAGTTTGATAAGATCGACCACCTGTCCGGGAATAGGATGAATCGGTTTGTCCAGTTCCGACAAACGCGGTATGGATTTCAGCAATCCCTGGGAATAGGGATGTTGAGGATTCAGGATGACATCACGTGTAAACCCGCTTTCAACAATCTGCCCCGCGTACATGACCACGGTCCGATCCGTGTACTCCGAGACCACTCCCAGGTTGTGAGTGATGATAATGACACTCATCTGCAGCTCCTCCCTGATATCGGCAATCAAATTCAGTACCTGGGCCTGGATGGTGACATCAAGCGCCGTGGTCGGTTCGTCGGCAATTAAAAGTCTGGGTTTACAGGAGAGGGCTATGGCAATCATAATGCGTTGCCTCATTCCGCCTGAAAACTGGTGCGGATAGTCATGCAAACGGTTTTCGGCATCGGGAATCCCCACCAGCCTCATCATTTCCACCGCCCTCTCCCTGATCGCTTTTTTCCCGCGGGCCACAATTTCCCGGTCGTGCTCCCTCAAAACCTCTGCGATTTGATCGATGATCTTGATAGACGGATTCAAAGCGGTGAGTGCGTCCTGCAGGGTCATGGCAATCTCTTTTCCCCGGATATTCCGGTACTGTCTCGGGGTCAATCCGGTCAACTCCGTGCCGTTGAATCGGATACTGCCGGATGCAATCCTGCCCGGCTTTTTTATCAGACCCATGACGCTTAAAAAGGTCACACTTTTGCCTGAACCGGATTCTCCGACCACTCCCAGGCATTCGCCCGGATATAGGTCGATATCCACTCCATCTACTGCCCTGACAAGTCCCGCATGGGTATCAAAATAGGTGCAGAGCTGTTCTATCTTCAATAAAGGGGGTTGGTCGTAAAGTTTGTTATTTTCCATCAGGATTCGCTAAATCTGGGATCAAACGCATCTCTTAAACCGAGACTGGCAATATTCATGGACAGAACCAAAATCAGAATGGCTATTCCGGAAAACGTGCTGACCCACCATGCTTCCAGCATGAACTCCCGACCATCGGCAACCATGTTCCCCCAGGATGCGGTGGGCGGCTGGACACCCAGTCCCAGAAAAGAAAGGCTGGATTCCAGGATGATCACGGTGGCCATTCTGGTCGTTGCAACAACAATCACCGGTGACAGAATATTGGGCAGAATCTCCCGGATCATGATGTAAAACCTCGAAGCGCCGATGGCCTGGGCAGCCTCAACATATTCTATTTCCTTAACCACGAGGGTTTCCCCCCGCACTACCCGGCAGGGAATAACCCACTCCTTGTAAACCAGGGCCAGGATAATATTGATAAATCCCGGACCCATGGCCGCCATCAGGGCAATGGCAAAAATCAGATAGGGAAATCCCAACAGAATATCAACAATGGTTGAAATCACCAGGTCAAATTTACCTTTCAGGTAGCCTGCTACCAGTCCGGCCAGCACCCCTATACCGGTGGCAATGAAAATCACCGAAAAGCCAACCGCTATGGAGACCCGTGTTCCGTAGATAATCCGGGAGAGAATATCCCTGCCCAGATGATCTGCGCCAAGAGGATACTTCCAATCCCCGCCCTCCATCCATGCAGGCGGCTGCAACCTTAAAAAAAGGTTTGTTTTATTGGGATCATGGGGTGCAAACAGCGGACTGAAAACAGAAACAATGATGGCAAAAATGACGATGAGTGTTGCCAGGACCGCCAGCCTGTTACTTAGAAACGATTTCATGTTGATGGAAAACAGGGACACTGTTTTCTCTTCATCCCCGGTCATTCCATCGATTTCTTCCTCAAACATACTCTCTGACGGAGCAGCAACCGAATCTTTCATATACGAACTCTTGGATTCAATACAGTATATAAAATGTCTGCAATAAAATTCATCAGAACATAAATCAGGACATAAATCAGGACAGCGGCCTGAACCAGCGGATAGTTGCGGTTGAAAATAGCCCTGACCACAAGGCTGCCGACGCCCGGCCATCCGAATACCGTCTCGATGATCATGTTTCCGCCCAGCAGTTGTCCCGTTTGAATAGCGGCAACCGTCACTGTCGGGATCAGGGCGTTTTTCAGAGCATGAAGAAAGGTTACCCTTCTCCTTTTCAATCCCTTGGCTTCAGCAAACAGGATGTAATCCTGTTTCAGGACTTCCATCATGGAAGCCCGAGTTACCTGCATCAATGTGGCGCCCATTGCCATTCCCAAAGTTACGGTTGGCAGGATCAGGTGCTTTACGGCATCCAGGAAACTGTCAAGACGTCCCGCAAGCAAGGTATCGATCAACAGCATTCCGGTGACTGATGGCACCCTGAGTGAAAAGGTCGAACGTCCTGATACCGGTAACCATTGAAGATGAATAGCAAAAAAGATAATCAGTATAATCCCGAACCAGAATCCCGGCATGGAAACTCCAACCATGGCCGTTACAACCGAAGATCTGTCATAGGCAGTCCCTTTTTTTACCGCCGCCAGCACCCCCAACGGGATCGACACCAGAATCGCCATCATCATCGAGCAAAATGTCAACTCGATCGTAGCCGGCAATCGCTCCAGAATCACCTCCATGACCGGTCGCCGATGGAAAAAGCTCCTGCCAAAGTTGCCCTGGGAGGCATTATAGAGAAACCGGATAAACCGTTCATGGATGGGCAAGTCCAGTCCCATATCCTCACGCAGGGCCTGCTCCATTTCCGGTGTCACGTGCTGGTCGCCCAGCATGATTTGCACCGGGTCACCCGGCGTCAGACTGATAATTAAAAAAACAATAATGCTGATTCCCAGCAAAACCGGAATCAGACGAAATAGACGCTTTATAAAACTTTCCATTAATCCGTTTTGGTCAGATTCTGCAGATTTCCGGTTATCAGAAACCGGAAATCTGCTACCATCTATTATAAGGTGTAATCTACTGATGAGACTTACTTGATAATGTAAGCATCATGGAGATTAATCTGGCTGTCGGCCTTGGGTTGCCATCCACCAATCCGGTTGCTGACACCATAAATTTCCCTTGGCAGCCAGAGAAATACCATCGGGACATCATCGTTCAAAATAGCTTCAGCTTCCCGGTAATAAGCGGCTCGCTTTTTCCTGTCTATTTCCACCACAGCCTTGTCGATTAACGCATCAACTTTGGAATTCGAATATCCGGAAAAATTACCGCGACCACCGGAACGCAGCACAGGGGTCATTAATCCGACAGGGTCAAGAGAGCCGTTACCCCAGTCGGTCAGATACATATCTCTCTTCTTTTCCGGCTTCTTCCAGTCGGGGCGGATAACAGACTTTTCCCATACCCTGACGGGAGCCGTTATTCCAACGTCAGCCAGATTTGCCGAAACCGCTTCGGCAAGATCCTTGCGACTGGCAACCACATCGAGTTCCACCTTAAAACCATCCGGGTATCCCGCTTCCTTCAACAGTGCCTTGGCTTTTTCCGGATTGTACTTATATTCGTACAGATCGGGATTGTGCCCGAAAGCATCAGGGCTGAGAATTCCATTAAGACGGGTGGCATTACCATTCAGGATCTTATCGATGATCAGGTCTGTGTTGATCGCATAGCACATTGCCTTACGCACCTTCTTGTTATCAAAGGGAGGTCTTGTGTTGTTCAACACCAGGAAATTACTTCGTGTACCGTTGGCACTCATGATTTTGGTGTTCGGATTCAATTCGATCTGCCTGACACTGTGGCTCGGTACATCGTTAATAATATCTACATCGCCCGAAAGCAGGGCCGCTACCCGTGAAGCGTTTTCCGGGATTATGTTCCAGATGACACGATCCACCTTAGCTTTCCCAACGGGAGGTATAGCCGAAGCACCACCGTAATAGCCATCAAATCGTTCCATAACTATGCGGTTACCCCGAATCCACTCCACCAGCTTGAAAGGACCTGTTCCATTTACCTGTGTAGCCAGTCCCTTACTACCAACCTTTTCCACAAACTTCTTGGAAACCACTTCCTGCCACGGCAGGAAAGCCGGAAAAACGGGCCAGGGTTCAGCCAGGATGAAACGGACCTTATACGGACCCAGAATCTTAACCTCTTTTAGTGAGCCGAGCAGACTTTTGCGGGGGCTGGTCTGGCCATCAATCTGTCCCTCCTTGATGATCCTGTCAAAGGTGAATTTGATGTCCTCTGCAGTCAGGGGATCACCGCTGTGAAATTTAATTCCTTTTCTAATAACAAACTCATAGGTCAGTGTATCAAGCTGTTTCCAGCTCTCGGCAATTTGAGGAACCACCTCCATTTGATTATTCCTTACCACAACCCCGTCATACATATCACGCAGAATAGTTTCAGTGGTTCTGGCCCGATGGTTTGCCGGATCCATCGTTAATGCATCACTTGTAAAACCGATCACAATCTCATCACCCCCTGTCGCAAACAAAGGATGATTAAAAAGGAACAATGTGCATAGGGCAACACTCAGCATTATAAGTTTTTTCATAACTCTCCTCTGGCAGTGAATTTTAAGCTGAACGCGACATTTACCGGGTCGCAGACATCTTGCAATTAGTCCTTATCACAAAAAACGGATTTCGATGGTCTTCGGAGTTTATCCTGGAATTAAACCGAAACGCTTCACCTTTTTGTTTAAAGGTGATTCTCAGAAATTTCAGAACCCCGGTCCCACAGCCAAGGCTCATAGCGGTTTATCCGAATGTCTCGCGAGACTAAACTGGCGACGCCAATTTCATGGCGCCATCGGTTATCTGCTCCTCTAAAAGAGCGATTGCCTCGTTAAAATCGAATTATGTTTTTAATAGCAAAATCGGTTTGAAATCAGGTATCCGAAGCTTCCCATCAAAAGGAACGAAAAAAAACGCACCTTAAGCTGCAAGTTTCTAGCCAACAATAAATCATTCCCTACTCATCCGTTGCGGACTTTTTGTTCGATCTGATAGCAAACCTTCAATTATTTCATATGGTTTTCTGAATTAATTTCGGGTAATCTGGTATTGTTTCAGTTTCCGCCACAGTGTCGAACGCTCGATACCCAACTCCTGTGCTATCCGGTTAACCTGTTTCTGCCTGTTCATGTGATACTTGATAATCGCGACTTCAGCCTCTTTTAGAAAGGGCTTCATCTTTTTCCTGAACGGAATCCGAATCTGTGGAGAATCAAGATTTTCTTCCATAAAATCAGAGCTTTCATCTTCATAACACTCCCTGAGGACCTTCTGCAGATACCTGATATTGCTGATGTCTGGTATATCAGCCAAAATCGAAAATCTCTCGACAAGATTCTGCAATTGCCTGATATTTCCGGAAAACGAGAAACCTTTCAGTTCCTGCTCCAGCATCGCTTTTTTATTTTCTCCAAGAAATTCAATAATATCCGGCCGTAACTGGGAAAGAAAAAAGAGAAATAACGGCAGCAAATCCTGTTTACGTTCTCTCAACGGGGGAAGCTTGAGGGAAAGTGTGTTCAACCGGAAATATAAATCCCGGCGGAAATCCCCGTTTTTGATGGCTTCAACCAGGTCCAGGTTTGTTGCCGAGATAATTCTTACATCCACCGGAATGACCTTCTCCCCACCTACCCGAATAAACTCTTTTTCCTGCAATAATCTCAATAGCTTTGCCTGTGTTTCATAAGAAAGCGAACAGATTTCATCAAGAAACAGGGTGCCTCGATGAGCATGCTCTACCAATCCTTTTTTCCCTTGGGAACGAGCGCCGGAAAAGGCACCCTTTTCGTAACCGAACAACTCACTCTCAATCAGCTCCTTGGGCAAAACCGCGCAATTGATCGCCACAAACGGAGATTGATTTCTTGAGCTGAAATTATGGATGGATTGAGCGAACATCTCCTTTCCGGTACCGGTTTCACCGAATATCAGAATCGGGGAGGATGAATTTGCATAGGCTTTACTCTTTTCAACCGAGGTCAGGAAATCCGGATCGACACCGATTAAATCGTCAAAATCATATTTCGCCTCAAACCCCTTGGTGTGGATTTTTTGACGGATCCGCTTTTCGGTCTCTTCTATCTCTTGAACCAGTCGGGCACTAACAACCATACCCTTGGAGTGGCTCTTCACCATCACCGGATGAAAATTGAGAACAACTTTCTGATCGCGATAGGTAACGATAAGCTCCCGGGGACGTTTTGCCAGGTAATGGTTAACCGGAATGTCCTTGAAAAACTGATGAAACTCACGTCCTATGGCTGCTCCCCAGGCAATTTTCAGTTTCTTTTCCACCACCCGATTCAGGTAGGAAATTCTGTTGTTGCTATCCAGAATAAAGAATCCTTCGTTGCTCTGTTGCAACAAAATATTCATTTGTGTAATCTTTTCAGCCTGTAAGATATCAAATTCAATCAGTTCCAAGGCTTTTTTTATGGCCTCCCGCAAGATATCCTTCTTTTCGAATGAGAAAACCCCCTGTATTCCCAATGAACGGGCGGTATCAACAGCAAAACTGCCGCCGATCACCACGCGGATGCTCTCCTCCTTGATCTGCTGGCAGATTCTTTTGTAGTCGGCCGCGGTCCTGCAATAATAGGGATGCAAGGTGACATCCAACAGCTCCGCAAAAAACGCCAGATCGTAATCCTCATTGTCGGAAAGAATGATGGCAATATCCTCCGAGATCGTTTTGGCTTCCCGAATCGCATTGATCAGCGTTCTGGTGGTAGCGAAAAACGGAATAATGGGAATATTGAGATGATTGCGCAATACCTGTGAGTTGCCCGGCCCGGCGATGATGATATCCAGACCGCCCTGCTCGTGCTTCTTGATCACAGAAATCGAATCATCCAGCGCGGCAGTAATAAACTCAAAATCAGCCTGCTGATCAAACTCCTTTGATACCTCCCGCGCAATTGAAATGGTCATGGGAAAACCGATAATACCAATCCTTGTTTTCACGTAGATCCCCCTTGTTGTGTCACCAACAATTCATTTAAACGGTTTGTAGTCACCGGCCGATGGGTATAATTCCATAAGCTTCCACAAACACAGCTCCTGCAATATACTTCATCGCATGTTTCGTTTGGGATGATTCAGATTAGCAACATATGTTGCATAAATGCAACCTAAAACTCACTCCCAAGCTCATATAAATATTCGATTCGGACCTCTGAATACGGTCGGTTTGTCAGATAGTGGTTCCAATCCTCAATTCGGACCAGGTGAGTATGATGATTGTTTTCCTCTTTATTTTTAGTATCTTAAAAAATTATTTTACGGTTTTTAAATTGAGAATCCATCTCCGAATCCCTTCCCGGTGCGTCAAAAATGAAAAGGTATGCATTTTGCTGAAGAGCCATTTCTAGAACCCGGAAACAGGCTTATAACAGGCGATGGAACCTATCCCGCTCTTCCCACAAAAGTAATAACAAACAGCATTACATCAAAGCTTGGGACTGAATCTCCGGTAAAACGGGCTGGGTGGCAAAAGCCGCAAACACTATCGATAAATTGCAACTGAAAAATGCAAAACACCAGGGAAAAAACCATCAAAAACCTTTTAATATGCGGAGCCGGCAATGGAATGCACACTGTCATTCCGGTTGTTCTCGGCAGATTGGATTACCGGTTAAGGATATACACGCCTTTTGAGGAAGAGGCCTCACGATTGAAATCACAATTTGAAACCAAAGGAGGTATCAGGTTAAACGGAATACTAAGCGGTGAACCCTGCGCACCGGATTTTGTCACCACGGATCCGTCGAAGGCTGCCCGTGATGCCGATATGGTGCTCATGGTTCTTCCAGCGTTTGCACATGGAAGCGTGATGAGGGATCTTGCGCCACATTTAAAAAATGATGTCATTGTCGGGGCGATGCCTGCGAGAAGCGGATTGGAGTATCAGATCTGTTCCATTTTGGAAGATTCAGGGCTCACCGGCTTTACGGTTTTTGGACTGCAGACCCTGCCCTGGGCCTGTCGAATTCAGGAATTCGGTGCTTCGGTTGAGGTACTCGGAGTTAAGGAAGCCGTGGGGTTGGCATCGATTCCCCGGGAACAATCATCTTTTCTGGCGCCGTTCTTTACCGAACTGTTGGATCTCCCGATCTTTCCCATGAACAACATGCTGGAGCTCAGTCTGGCCAATGTCGGACAGATCATCCATCCCGGTATCATGTACGGCCTGTTTCGCAACTATTCAGGAAAACCGTTTTCTGACAGCAGTATTCCCCTGTTTTATAACGGTGTTACCGAGGAGATAGCAAATGTCCTGGAAGCCTTGAGTGATGAAATTATGAAACTGAAAAAAATGCTGCAAAGCCTTTTGGATGAAAGTGTGTCCTTCGATCACGTTCTCCCGGTCAAAAAATGGCTGCTCGATTCTTACGCGGACAAGATCGAAAATGATTCCACACTGTCGTCCGCTTTCAAAACCAATCGCGCTTATTGCGGTCTTAAGGCACCTGTCAGGAAACTTGAAAATAATGCTTACATTCCCGATTTTCAGAGTCGTTACCTGACCGAGGATGTACCGACGGGACTCGTTGTTACCGCTGGCTTGGCTCGGTTGGTAAATGTAAAAACTCCGGTTATCGATCAGGTCGTCTCGGAAGTCTCCCGATGGATGGGTAAGGACTACCTGTCGGAGGGAACCCTTGGTGGTGAGAATATCGAGGAAACCAGGGTTCCCCAGAACTTCGGGATACACAACTACTTTGAACTGAGAGCATTTATTTCGAGGTGACTACGGTACCTAAGATTTTAAATAAAGAGGAGTAAATCAATCACATTAATTCCTGGCTTTGCCTGACAGGAATGAGTAAACAATAAATTTCTAACCTGGACCGGGCGACCGGCACCATTTAAGGAGATTTGAAGAATATGGGTACACAAGAGAGTTCTAAAAACCGCAAAAGAGTTATGGTCGGCTCCATCGGCGATTGTGTTCATTCACTGGGAGTTGAAACCTTTGCCGAATGGATGGAAGACAAGAATATCGGTTACAGGGCCGTTAAACTGGGACCGGCGGTTCCCATTCGCGATGTGGTTAACAAGCTCAGGGAGGCAAGGCCTTCGGTTGTAGGGGTATCCAGTCGACTGGGCGACCTTCATGTCGATAAACTCATTGGTGAGTTCATCGAACTGGCACATGAGTTCAAACTCGATCCCAAATCCAGCGGTATCCGATACAGCTTTGGAGGATTGCGACCGGCCGCCAACCTGGTTCGCGCCATGACAGGACAGCCCATTCTGGATGACAAATTTTCTCCCCCGGAAGATCGGAACTACGATCTGGATAAGATAGCCGAAGAGCATAAGGACAAGTCGATTTACCAGGACTTTTTTGAACTGATTGTGGATGATTACGTCACCATGGAAGAGCTGGAGCACTTCGCCCAGAACATCCCGCTGAAACGTACGGAAAACCTGACCTGGTCTGACGACCTCATCAAGCGAATCGACGAGGTTCGGGAAAGGGAAAATCGCCCCATTCTCAGGGCGCATATCGGGATTGCTTCCGAAGATATCATGGATACCGTCAGGGACGTGGAGAAGATCAGCGATGCGGAAGCGGTGGAGATCGTCTCCCTGGCTCCCGATCAACCTTCCCAGGCGTTTCTGGCTAAATTCGTGCGTGGAGAAGAGGATCCCGACAGGTATCTGAAAGGCCAGGGTGGCGCCCCCATTCGTACCAAAGAGGATCTTAGAATTCTGAAACAGGCCAGTCTGCGGGGTAATTTCCCGACCGTTAGAATCTATTCCGGTACGGACGAACTGGTGGAACTGGCCAAGCTTTTTGAAGAAGCCTTTAACATGCCGTTTCCCGCCGTTCCCATCTTTTTCTATAATAAACTGGATGGTCGCGGTCCGATCGCCATCCGGGAAGGAATCTCCGAACATTTTGAGGTCATCCGCTGGTGGGCCGATCAAAACAAACCCCTGGAGATCAATGATCCTCACCAGTGGCAGTTAAGAAATTGCTCCGATGACATGTATGCGCTCGATCATGTTGTGATCGGAATCATCGCCCTGAAATTGGGGATTAAAAACTATGTGATGCAATTGATGTTCGACCTGCCGCCGGAAATTGCTCCACTCTATGATCTGGCAAAAATGAAGGCGGCCCATGAACTGCTGGAACCGCTTACCCGACATTTTGACTTCAGAATCATCAAGGAGACGCGAGGCGGTTTGTCCAGTTTTCCGCCAAACCTTGATATGGCAAAAGGTCATCTGGCTGCATCTACCATGTGGCAGATGTATATGGAACCGGAAATCGTTCATGTTGTCAGCTTCCCGGAATCACACCACGAAGCAAAGGCTGAGGATGTGATCGAGAGCTGCGATATCGTCAAACAGGTTTTCAAGGACTTTTATCATGGCGACCTGCCCGATCCCTTTTCCGACCCCAGGCTGATCGAAAGGAAAGAGGAATTGAAAAAGGGAATCATGTATAACCTTCTTCATCTGGCAATGATGGGAGGATATGAAGGCGAGATTAATCCGGATAACTTCTTCGACTGTGCCGTTCCACCGGAGGCTGCTTTAAATCGGGAGAATGCCGCCGATCAGAAGAAAAACTATGAAACCATGATGCTCGACCTGATCGATGAGAAAAATTACCTTACGGGGCAATGCGGTCTGATCAGTGCTGATACACTGGATCTGGCTCTGCAAACCGGACTGTTTCAGGCACCTCAAATCACCGTATTGGACAAGCGATATGAGTTGACCGGAAAATGCAGAACCAAGATTGTCAATGGCACCTGCCGCATCGACGAATTCAACGGTAAGAAAGTCAAGGATGAAATCGAGCGGGTCGACATGGTACGTGAAAGGGCCCCCTGGTTCTTCCTGAAGGATGTCAGTTTCGCCGACGATGAATCCTCCATTACCGAAACAGCGGAAGATACCGAGCAGGTGGTCAACGAATTCCGGGAGCAATTGGGACTTACGGATTTTGAAAATAAAAAGGTGTTAATGGTGGATTTTGGGAGTACCTTCACCAAGGTCGGAATTCTGGATACCGCAACGGACCAGTTCGACCTGAAATACATTCCCACTACGGTGGATGATATCCGCGAAGGTCTGGCCAATGGTTTGGGTGTATTGGATGAGTGCAAAGCCAGCGGAGATTGGGTTCCCCTGGACAGAAAAATGGAGGAGTTCGATATCAAACTGCCCTGCAGTAGCGCCAAAGGGGGTCTGAAGATGGTTACTGTCTCACTGGTCAAAGAGGAGAGTGGTTTTGCCGCAGAGCTCGCTTCCCTGACAGCAGGCGCCAAACTACTCAACAGTTACGAGGGAAAACTCAGCGCCGAGCAGGCCCGCGCCATCTTTGAAGTCGACCAGCCCGAAATCGTTCTGCTTACCGGTGGAACCAATGAGGGAGGTGATACCGAAACCCAGCTTCACAACGCGGAACTGCTAGCGGAAAGCTCCCAATATGCCACGTATGCCCTATACGGAGTGCCGATCATCTATGCCGGGAATACCGACATCGCCCCGGAAATCGAATCGATCTTCAAAAAGCGCGGGGTTGATATTCATCTCACGGAAAATGTGATGCCGGATGTTAATTCCTTCGATATCGAAGCGGTCAACGAGACGATCAGAACCCTCTTTCAGACGATTATCATCCGTGGAAAAGGCTTTGACGTGGTGGAGAAATACATGAGCGCCCCCTTTCTGCCAACCCCGAGAGCCGCCTTTCTGGGGATAAACCTGCTGGCAAAGGGATTCGGAACCGAAAAAGGAATCGGCAATATTATGGCTCTCGATATTGGAGGCTGCACCACGGATTTCTATGCCAATGTGGTGGACAATCCTCTCTATATTTTCCCGGGTGAAAATGCCACCCGCAAAGTAAAAAGAACCATTCTCAAAACCCCCAACGCACCCCTGGCTTATCGCCGGGTGGAAGGGAAATACGGTTTGAGCTACAATGCGGAAAACCTGATGGATCTGGAACGATTCAAAGACGGAAGCATGAACAGGGAGCTGAACCGGTTTTTTGCCGGGGAGTTTCCCGACTTTAAACCGGGAGCGGACCCCTTTAACCAGTTTGCCTATCAGAATGACGGCGAATGGAAAATCGATCTTGAGGCCATGTTCAGATGGATCCACGCCAATCCACACGCCATGCCTCAGGAACAGGAATGGGTGGCGGTCTACTCGTTTTTGGCCAAAGAGATCATGAAAGTGGCGACCGCAAATAACGTTGGCTATGTCAATGAAACCGACACCTACTTTCTGCAGTACGGCGTCAATTTCTTCACCAATGACTGCACAACCCTCCTGATTGGCGGAACCATCTACCACAAGTGTCTGGAAGGTCTCGACAAACACCGTGAGGAGTTGAAACTGATCGCCTCCGGTACGCAGTACACATCCGAAGAGGAGGAAGTCTTAAGGCCAAACGGAACCGTGATTCTGGATGCCCAGTATCTGATCTCCATACTTGGAGGTCTCTATGGACGACTGGATCCGGAAAGAGCTTTAAAAATCATCAAAAAGTATATCAAGCCTCTTGCCGTCAACTAACCCCTCAATCAGAGCTGCGTTATCCGACAGATGCAGCTTTGGTTCCTACAAAACAGGGGACGTAGTTGAAATATTTCGATTTAATCAAATCGAAATATTTCAACTACGTCCCCTGTTTTACTTTTGACATTTCAATGTATTGGATGGAGGTCACTCTTCATAAGAGGTGGAAAGAGCTTCGATAATAAAATTTGTCTTGACAAGAGACAAAGTTGTTTATAATGTAATTTCGGTTTCATTATTATAAACAATATGAGAACATGGACTAGATGAAAGCATCAACCGAAATCAATTCCATTGCGAGGGCTGCAGAGGTGTTAAAGCTGTTGTCCAGTGGGGTTGAGAAAATGACGGAGATTTCCAGGCGTCTCGATGTGAACAAAGCAACCGTTCACAGGATAATGAAGACGTTAGAGAGTAAAGGCTTGGTTTCCCAGGACACAGCAACCCGGAAATACTACCTGGGGCCTCTCATTCAGTCACTGGCTCAGAATCCCCTGATGGTTCATCGGATTTTGGGACAATTGGCCGTGGGTGAAATGGAGCGACTCAGGGATAAGTTTGGGGAGACTGTGGTTCTGCAAATTCGAAGAGGCGGTCAGCGTCTGATTCTTGAGAAGGTTGAAGGTAATCAAAGCATTCGGTACTTCCCGGAAAACATTGAAACCTCTCCGGTTCATGCGGGCGCGGGAGCAAAGATCCTGCTTGCCGAGATGAATAGGGCAGAGCTTAATATGCTTCTTGCTCGCCTTGATTTGGTTAAGGTAGGGCCAAATACCTTAGGCGACAAAAAGAAGCTGTTAAAAGATCTTGAAGATATCAGATCCCAGGGTTTTGCCATTTCATTTGGAGAGACCATAGAAGGCGGTGCCGGAGTTGCCGTACCCATCCGTCATTATTCATGTCCTGTAGCATTGGTAATAGTTGGTCCTGAAGATCGAATCAAAGAGAACAGGGCTGTCATTCTGAAGGAACTGGCCTTAAGCTCAGAAACCATTTCCGAAAATATCGCATCGGTAACCGGAATAAAGAGCGCTTTGAACTGAAGGTTACGGAATTTTACGGTCCCACAAGATAGTCAATTGTGATTGATCGTTATGCGGTTGGGAAGCGGTTTCACCGTTCCGGGAGTCTGGTTAGTGCCAAGCAAAGGCGATACAGGTCGGTGACTGCAGATCCGATTGGGAAATCAGTTTCAAAATGGCAAATCGATTGAATCCCAACTGCAAGTACAAAAACCCTGGAGAACTCATCAACGACCGCCTCTCCGCCTGGAGTAAAATCTTCCGGTTATTTACCAGGGTCTGCCGTTGGGGCAAAACAGCCAGTTTCGCCCCATCCCAATACCTGTTTAGTTAATCTCCTCCCCGGGAAAAGGGAGCCGGCCATTCATCTAGTCAGTTATTCTCCTTACTGGCTTGGTATCTTTTCCCGGGGGTCATTTGCTGAAGATTGACTGTTCAGAGAAGTGTAATGAATATGTCTTGGACAGTTCATATCACTCTTGAAAGCTGTAGCGTATGAGACAGTTGAAAAGAGAGTAATAGCTAGTTAACAGCAAACGATCTAAAAGATATACTTGCTCATACTTCCAGGTATAACCGCTTTCATAGATTTTTCAGAGTGACAATCCCATCCGCATTAAAAACAAACCACACTCCAAAGAAGAATGGTAATCCGGAAACTATCAGGCCTGTAACAGGAAATTCCGCCCGGGATTCACGCGTTGGGGACCTTTTGCTGAACTCGTTGCAGTCAAATACGCTGAAAACAAACTGGTTCGATCCGGAGAAGTAGGTCATTATTCTGAACTTTCTTTATTTCAGGATAGAATTCTGTTATACTTTCATCGATTTAGTGTTAGCGTTCACCAAATGCTTAATAATTAGAGTTTAATGACATGCTCCGCCTTGGCGGGACCAAGATAGATAAAAACAATGGAAAAGTGGATATCAGGACGATCTAAAATCTATTTGCTTATTTTCATTATTCTTTTGGCGGCAATTTCAGGAATTGTTGGCTATCGGATGTTAACTTCGGCAGGGATCAAAGAAATAAAACCAATGGAGCGTATTTCTGTCTCCCTGATACAACATTCTTTCACAGGATTTACTTTTTATATTGCCTGCGATTTAGGTTATTTTGAAGAACAGCAACTTGAACTGAACTTTGATCTCTCTTTTTCAAATGGAATGGAAACATTGTCTGCCGTTAATGATAATAAAGCGGACATAGGCCTGAGCACCGAAACTCCCTTTGCACGGATGATCCTGAAAGGGGCAGATCTAAAAGCAATCACGGTAACGATTACAGCTAACAAACATTTGGCAGCTATAGCACGCAAGGACCGGGGAATATCTTTGCCAACGGACCTTGCCCACAAAAAAATCGGAATAACCAAAGGCTCCAACGGAGAATACTTCTTCAATCTGTTTTGCTTGTTTCATCAGATCGATCCGTCAAGTCTTTCCGTTGTTGATGTAAAACCATCGCAAATGGTTACAATGCTCTCATCAGGAACGGTTGATGCCGTAATTACCTGGAATCCACAAAAGACTCGACTGATAAACCAATTGGAAGATCGAGTCGTCGTCTTCGATACCGAGGGCTTATATACTCCTTACTTTTTGGCAACCACCAGCAGCCGACTTATAACTGAAAGACCGGAAACCATACAAAAACTGGTCATCGCGCTCAAGAAAGCTTCAGACTACATAAACAAGCATCCGCAAAAGGCCAAAAAGATTGCAGCGAAGTATATGGATGTGGATGAAAGGGAGTTGCTGGAACAAAGTGCGTATTACGATTTCAGCCTGTCATTGGATCAGGCACTTATTCTTTCTTTGGAAGACCAATCACGATGGTTGGCAAATTCCAACAAGTCTCAAAAAAGCGTATCGACGAATTATCTGGATCACATTTATCCAAATGCACTGTTACATGTGACGCAAGAAGGGATGAATCTTCAAACACAGTAATTTTATTCATGAAACCAAAAAGAAAATTCTCCGATTCGAAATCAATGCCAGATAAATTCGAAAATGAGGATTTACAATGAAAAATAAGATGGACAACTCAGGTTTTTTTCTGAGAAGAGCACTGCTTCGGAATCTGGTATTGATGTTTCTGCTTGGTTTTTTCGGTTGTGATCGCCCGAAAAATGAAATAATGAAGGAAAAAAGCCAGGCTCAGCCGGTTATTGTGGGAAGGGCTTTATCCGTAAACGCCGCTGCGTGGTTTATTGCAGAAGAGCGTGGGTATTTTGAAGAGGAAGGGCTGGATATTCAGTTCCAGTTATATCCTACAGGTGCAGCCGCATTGGACGCAGTATTGGACGATAAGATTCACATATCAGGAGCTGCTGAAACCCCGTTGGCATTTAAAAGCCTTGAAAAGGATGACTTTCAGATCTTCGCAACTATTTGGACATCAGATAACGACCCCAAGGTCATCGTGCGAAAAAGCGCCGGTATCGTCTCACCAGCTCAATTGCGGGGCAGAACAATCGGTTCGACCCAAAAAGGGCAGTCAGCCCATTTCTTTTTACACCTATTCCTGCTTCGACATGGTTTCAGTTATGATCAGGTAACAATCGTTCACGATTCCCCAAAAAACATCGTGGAAAAACTTCATAAAGGCGAGTTGGTCAGTGCTGTCTTGTTTGAACCTTTTGTTCAAATGGCAAAGGAAAAACTTGGTGAGGATGCCCTGGTTTTTGAGGAACCCGGCCTTTATTTTAAGATGTTCAACCTTTTCGCTAAAAAGAACTTCCTCTCTCACAACCAACAGAAAATCGAAAAAATCCTGCGTGCTTTGTCTAAAGCGAGTAAAACCTTGAACACCAATCCCGAAAATACGGTTGAACTTCTACAAAATAAGTTCTCCATAAGCGAAAGGGCCATTCGCAGTTTTCTTGATAATTCCACTTACGACATCATCCTAACTCAATCGCTTCTTATTTCAATGCAGGAGCAAGCCCTTTGGGCAATGAAAAACAACTACATTCCCCGTAGGGAAATTCCGGATTTTCATCAAAGGATTTTTACCAAAGCCCTGATGAAAGTGCATCCGGAAAAAGTCACCATAAATGTCAATTAATTCATCATGAAAATCAAAACCGCAATTCTCATTCATTTTGTCCTGGTAGTATTACTCATGGTGACATTCGGCATGATTAACTGGAGATTGTTGAATGAAGTGAACAGAACCATCAGGCATAATCGGCTGATTGATCAGGTTGTATCCCGCTCTTTTGAACTGAATCTGATTACCTATGACTATCTTTTGAACAGGAGTGAAAGGGCAAAAGAGCAGTGGTACATCAATCACAGTGCTTTGCATAAACTTCTTCAACCCACTGAAATCCCGATTGAGACAAATCTTCAACTAAACAAGATCTACAAAAATCATCAGAGCATGCTTAAAGTTTTTTCCCTGTTGGCTGGTGAGAAAGAGTCCGGCCCAAGGGAAAAAACAAGAAAAGGATGGAACAGAGAATTCAATGATCGATTGAGTATCCAGTTGATTTTAAAATCCCAGGTTATCCTTTCCATGGCATCGCAACTGAAGCATATATACAGCGACAAACTCGCTCAGGCCTCCCGATCAATAACGATCGCTGTGAGTATCACTGTTCCCGCCATTCTGCTACTGACACTCTATCTTTTTGTTTTCATCAGAAAAATTCTGGTTAAACCCATCGAACAGCTTCACAAAGGTGCAGAAATCATTGGTCAAGGCAATCTGGGCCACCAAGTAGAAGTAAAATCCAGTAATGAAATCGGAAAACTTGGCCAAATGTTGAACTCGATGACTTCGAATTTGTCAAACATAACCGTCTCAAGAGATGAACTTAATCAAGAAGTCATTATGAGAAAACAGATAGAAGAACAGTTGAAAGTCTCCTTAAAAGAGAAAGAAACCCTGCTCCAGGAGATACACCACCGGGTGAAAAACAATATGAACGTGATCTCCAGTCTTTTGAAACTTCATGAAAACTCCGCAACAGATGAACAGGTTAAGGACGCATTAAAAGAGAGCCAGGGAAGGGTTTACGCCATGTCTACCGTGCATGAGACTCTCTACAATTCTAAAAATCTGGCAGATATCAACTTAAGTGACTACCTGTCTAAAATGACAAACACACTGATTCAGACATACACGGTTAACCCCGGAAAAATAAAATTGGTGACCAATGTGGATAGCATCAAAATTCATATTGAAAAAGCTTCCCCTTTAGGTCTGATTGTCAACGAACTCATTTCAAACGCTCTCAAATACGCTTTTCCTGATAACCGGAGTGGTGAAATCGCTCTCAAAGCCAGGAAAGTTGGCGACCAACTTGAACTAGTCGTGAAAGACAATGGTGTCGGCATACAAGAAGAATATGATTGGAGAAACTGTAATACCCTGGGATTAAAGCTTGTCACAAACCTAGTTGAAAATCAGCTTGGTGGGTCAATCGAACTTGACGTAACGGATGGCACCAATTTCACAATACTGTTTAATCCGGATTCGTATTAAGACTCAAACTCGCAATCAATTTCCAATCAGTAAAAACGATTTTTTAGCAAAGTCGAGGATAAACTTGCACTTCAGTAATACGGATTATTTTATTAAAACAGTAAATTCCTTGAAAAAGCTTGGTTCTCCTTCACAGATACCCCCCGGAAATATGCCGCTGATGATTTTCCCTAAGTCCCGGTCCTATCCAACAGTTGATTGATGCGCGTGGGGAATCCCTATGATACCTCGGGCGTCACTGCGTTGCAGTTAATCCTTAAATCCACTACAGTAAGAAAAATCGGAGACTAGTCAGGTTGTTCCATAACTATACGCGCTTTTATCAGGAAAACGGATGAAACCCAGAATAACCCTCCTCATGGTGATGTCGGTTAACGGGATCGTTGCCCAGAAGACGGTTCAGAACTCCTTTGAATGGAATTCCAGTGAAGACAGGGAGCAGTTTCTGGATAAAATCCACAAGATCGGATCGGTTATCATGGGCTCCAACACTTATCGGTCCATAGGTGGCAATCCCTACCCTGGTGTAGAATTCTTCGTGTTATCCGGTCATCCGGAACAATTTCCGGCAAAGGATAAGGTGAGTTTCGTATCCGGTGATGTCAAAGAGATCTGCTCTCAAATCAAGGCAAGAGGTATTGAGCAAATCGCCCTCCTGGGAGGTCCCGGAACCAATGCACAGTTTATGGAAGAAGAGCTGATCGATGACATCTATCTGACCGTAGAACCCATGATCATGAAAACCGGGATGCAGATCGTCGACAACCCGAAAAAGAACTTCTCGCTCACACTCGACAGTGTCGAGAAGCTCAATTCCGAAGGGACCCTGCTTCTCCACTATCTGGTTAAAAGGGGATAACATGGAAAAAATCTGTCCACACTGCCAAAAAAAACGACCCGTGACATCGCCATTTCCGAGGAAACCAAACAAATTCTGAACCTACAATAATCCATCGTAAGGTAACAAATATGGCAAGAACATATAAACCGGTAGATTTTCTGAAGCTTGATGAAACCCTCAGCAAAGATTCCCAGGTTTTGATCAAAGAGTTGAGAAGGGTTCTGCATCGACTCAACGCCAGGGAGCTTTTTTCAGAATCCTTCAAGAATAATCGTTTTCCGATCGAGATTATCGGTGAATTTGCCAAAATGGATCTGTTTGGTATGACACTGCCGGCCAGGTACGGTGGTATCGATGCCTCATATGAAAACTACGGAGCAGCCTGCAGGGAATTGGAGGCAGTGGACAGCGGACTGAGGAGCTTTGTCTCCGTGCAGAACTCCCTGGTTATGTTCCCCATATACAACTGTGGTAGTGAAGAACAAAAACTGGAATACCTCCCCAGGTTAGCAAAACCGGGACTTGAGAATGGAATGATCGGTTGCTTCGGATTGACCGAACCCAACCATGGTAGTGACCCCGGTAGCATGGAAACCACTGCCCGCAAGATAAAAAAGGGAGAATCCATTCCGGGGGGTAAGGAGACAGCTCCCGAGGATGGATACATTGTTAACGGCATAAAACGATGGATTACCAATGCAGCCATCGCAGATCTGGCTGTCATCTGGGCTAAGCTGGAAGACGATGAGGGCCGGGTTAATGGCTTTATCCTCCTGAAAGAAGATTCCGGGCTTTCCCGGGTGGAAATGACCAATAAACTTTCTCTCTGTGCCTCCAGTACCGGTGAACTGTATATGGATAATGTCTTCATCCCGGAAAACCGACGGATGCCCAAAACCAGGGGATTGAAATCAGCACTGCAATGTCTTAACAAAGCCAGGTTTGGCATTGCCTGGGGAGGTGTCGGTGTTGCCATGGACTGTTTTGACGAGGCAAGACAATATGCCGAATCCCGCCTGCAATTCTCCAGACCGCTTTCGCATAACCAGCTTATCCAGGACAGCCTTGTTGAAATGTACGTCAATATTACCCGCAACCAGGCTTATGTCGTCCGGCTGGCACAACTGATGGATTCAGGAGAAATCGAACATGCTCACATCTCCATGGGAAAACTGGCTTGTCTCGATGACGCCTTGAAGGCCGCCATAACCGCCAGGGATATGCTGGGGGCAAATGGTATCACGCTGGACTATTCTCCGATCAGGCATATCGCCAATCTGCAATCGGTGATTACCTACGAGGGCACCCGCAACATGCACAAGCTGATCCTGGGCGAATACCTGACCGGATACGGCTCCTTCAGAGGATAATAAAATAGGTCTTCTGCCCACCTATTAAAAGCAGGAGAACCATTGCCCCGAAGACCGCGATTATGAAGAGTAGATACCAGACCGGACTGATTCCGATCAGCAGGAACGCTGCAAAGATAAACAGTTGAACGCTGTATTCAAGGGGTGAGAGTAGCCCCAAAATGGTGGAATGACGGCAGGTTCGACCTTTATTGAAGAACAGCCGGAAAACCACAAGCGTCACAGCCCTCCAGGTATACCTGAATACTCCGTTAAAAAAGTCGAGCTTCATTTCATAGGCCTTATCCCCTTTCCTGTCATTCGGTAATGATCGAATAAACATGCTTTTGACACTTTCAATCGTCTGATTCGATGTTTGGAGCTGAAAGGCGAGAAAGGAAAAAACCGTTGTTGAACAGAGAAAAAAGACCAGAGCCGCCAGACTCAATAGAACAGCTTCATAGACCTCAAGTTGATCAATGATTGAAAGATGCACTGCCAGACTGAGAAAAAACAGAATCGTGAAGACAAAATCAGCAGCCAGATCGTATAAGGCTCCCAAGTTGGAGGTTCTCCCCGTATACCTGGCCAGTTGACCGTCTGCGCAATCCAGCAAAACCCGCAGAATAAGGAGAATCGACATGGTTGTTGGATGGCTCTTCAGAAACCCGAGAAATGCTCCCGTCACAAATGCCATCCCGACAAGAAAGGAGACCATTACCAGTTGATTAGGCGTAATTCTGGTTCGACTGAGAAGATACACCAACGGCCAGGTGGGAAAATAGAGCAGCTCATCCAATCTCGCTGAGAAAGACCAGTTTGGCTTCATTCCCCGTTTAAAATCCGCTATGAATGAGTGCTCCTTTATTCGGAAAATCCGTGACATTATTTGAATACCTGTTACAAATCATTCATTAATCCCTTCAACTCGTTCCAACCCGTGATTGGAATCAAGCCTAGCAGTCTTCACCGGTTCTCTCAACATGGGTTGTTTTCCGGACGACGATTCTGCCATGGTTAAGCGCCTGAAATCACCAACGAGTTCCCAGGTCGGTCGGGGCAGAATGAGAAAGCCTTGAAAATCCTTGCCTGCCGGAACAGCAGGGGTTAAAATTAAAGTGGCGGGTTGGGAATTGAATCCTGGCCTCCTCGCTTTGAACATTTGTGTTAAACTGCTATGATAGGCTTTTGAGCCGATTTATCTGCTGATCGGAACGGATCGTCCATTTGAATCAGGATTGAATGCGATCCGAGTGGTTGCCGGAAACCGGTTTGATACACCAACGTCGAAAGTCTGACCGAGAACAGGAAAAATGGAAGACGTCCAGAACCAGAAAGACCTTAGAAATATGCCCATCGATCGCGTCGGTGTCAAGGGCATCAAATACCCCATCACCGTGCTCGATAAAACCCACGGGCATCAACAAACCACTGCCACCATCAATATGTATGTGGATCTGCCACATGAGTATAAAGGCACCCACATGAGTCGATTCATCGAAATGCTGCACGGATTCCGCAATGAGATGTCCCTGAAATCGCTTGCGATAATTCTGGATGAGATGAAAAAACAGCTCAATGCTCAATCCGCTGATATTGAGGTCCGATTTCCCTATTTCATCGAAAAAAAAGCTCCGGTCAGCGGGTCACGCGGTTTAATGAACTACGACTGTGCATTCCACGCCACCAGTAATGCCGATGATAAGGCCGATATTCTGGTTGAGGTGCGGGTGCCCATCACTTCCGTCTGCCCCTGTTCCAAGGAGATCAGCGAGTTCGGGGCCCATAACCAGCGAGGGGAGGTTCGCCTGATGACCCGTTTCAAGGAGCTGCTCTGGATTGAAGATATGATCGCCACAGTCGAATCAGCGGCTTCCTGTGAAGTATACTCTATTCTGAAACGATCTGACGAAAAACTGGTAACGGAGAAGGCGTTTTCCAATCCCAAGTTTGTGGAAGATATCGTGCGTGATATTGCGGTGAAGCTCAAAGCTGACAAGAATATCACCTGGTATTCCGTCAGCGTTGAGAATTTCGAATCCATCCACAACCACAGCGCCTACGCGTATATCTGCAGCGATCAGGGCATGGTCGGATTCAATGATGAATAATCACTGCCGTTTCAGGATGTGCGCATTTCTGGGGATCAGCAACTCCACAGTATCATTGTGCTGATACCGGGGTGAGTCTTTGGGATTGTGCTGATCGACAACGATATTTTTATCCCCCACCTTAACCGAGTATTTTGAGTGGTTTCCGGCATACATGTGGGTAAGAACCGTCCCTTTGATCCCATTCAATTTCTGTGCTGAATTCGGCTTTTTCAGGCTCAGGGATTCAGGTCTGACCACCACCAGAATTTCATCCCCATCCCCGATATCCTCACGCTCGGAGTCTATTTCAATATCCCCATAGGTAGTTGATATTTTGAAAGTATTGCTACCGTTGGCTCTCTCGTTTATCTTTCCATTGAGGATATTGACATAGCCGACGAAACCCGCAATAAACTCATTTGCCGGTTTCTCATAAATCTCCACCGGGGATCCGATCTGCTGGATGACGCCATCCTTTAGAACCAGGAGTCGATCGGATATGCTCATTGCCTCATACTGGTCATGGGTGACAAATATGGTGGTGATGCCGATCTGCTCCTGGATTTTTCTGATCTCTTCCCGCATGACAACCCGCAGATTAGCATCCAGATTGGAAAGGGGCTCATCCAGAAGCAACACCTTGGGCCCCAAAGCCAGCGCCCTGGCCAAGGCTACCCTTTGCTGCTGACCGCCACTGATCTGGTCGATGTGACGCTCTCCCAATCCCTCCATGTGAACCAGCTCCAGCATCTCATCCACCCGCTTGTTGATCTCGGTTTTGCTCCATTTCTTCAGGGTAAGACCGAAGGCAATATTCTTTCGCACGTTCATGTGGGGAAAGAGCGCATAGCTCTGAAACACCATTTTGGTGTTTCTCATGTTTGGCGGCAGGGAACTGATATCCTGACCGTCGAGTATAACTCGCCCGGAGGTGGCCGGGGTAAATCCTCCCACAATTCTCAATAATGTGGTCTTGCCACAACCGCTGGGGCCGACGAAGGTTAATAGTTCCCCTTTTTCGATGGAGGAGGAGATGCCCTTCAACACTTCCACATCGCCGAAACTCTTGTGAATATCGACCAACTCCAACATGGGAGATCTTCTGTTTTCCATCTGCTTATGCTCCTTGTTTTTTACTAACATCAAATCCGGTTTTTCTGGCAATTATCTTGAGGATTCCCATTCCGATAGCCACGATAAAGATCACTTTCACCGTCGTGGCGGAGGCAAGTCCAAGTTCTCCCAGTTGAGCGGTCAGGTAAATATAGACGGATGCCAGGTCAAATCCGGGTGTCACCAGGAATATCACCGAACTCAACGACATCATGGTGGTCATAAAGGTGTAAATAAATCCTGCGATGAACGCGGAGAACATGATGGGCAGGATAATTCTGAAGAAGATCGTCAGGAAATCCGCTCCCAGGTCTGCCGAGGCTTCTTCGATTTCGATACTGATCTGGTGGAGCTTGCTGATGCCGGCCTCCACCCCTACCGCCAGGAATCTAAATACACAGTTCAGGATGATGATCCATATCGTCCCAGTCAGCAGAAACGGTGGATTATTAAAGGCAATGATATAGCCGACACCGATCACTGTTCCGGGCAGCGCAAAGCCGGAGAGTGCCATCATTTCCATGGCGTGCCTGCCGAAAAACTTCCCCCGCATAATGACATAAGCCAGCAGCGTACCGACGATGGCTCCAAAAAAACCGGCAGCAAGAGAAACCTTGATACTGTTATAAATAGCCGTATTGGACTGCGTATTGACAATGTGGTCCATGACAAAGGTATTGTCGACCCCCACGATCTTGACAAAAGATCCCACCAGAATCACGACAAAGCTCATCACAACCAGGAGACCAACCGCAAAGGTGATGATCATGAACGGTATTTTGATTCCCGGTATGATCTCCTTTTTTTCGGTGGGTGTGGCCTTACCGACGATGGTGGCGTATCCCTTCCCTTTCAGGACATAGTTGTGAAGAACAAAAATCACCACACAAGGGAGGATAAGGATGACGGAAAGCACGCTCGCCATATTGAAATCCCCTTCGCCGGTAATCATGAGATAGGTGTCCGGAGCCAGGAATGGCGTTCTGCCACCCAGAATAGCCGGATTACCGAACTCGGCAATCGTCATCACAAATACCAGCAGAGCGGCTTTTAACAAACCGGGAGCTGCAAGGGGGATGGTTATGGACCTGATGATCTTGTATTCCGTGGCTCCCATGTCGGCAGCCGTCTCTTCGATGCTGGGATTGAGGGAGTTGAGAACATTCTCGATCATCATATAAGAGAGCGGCAGAAAAGCCAGACACTGGGCGGCGATCACCCCCACCCAGCTATAGATATTGAAATCGAAGTTGAACAGGTTGTTGATGAATCCGTTTCTGCCAAAAAGGGTTATCAACGAAATTGAAAAAATATATGGAGGAGCGGCAAGAGGCAGCAACGCCACAATCTTCAGGGGTTTTCTCAACCACTCGGGACCGCGGGTGGTCAGGTAGGCAAAACAGAATCCAACCACCAGAAGTATCACCATAGTCGACAGCCCGAGTATAAGGGTGTTTATCAACGACCAATAGTAAAAATTGTAAGTGAAAAACTCCCTGTAAAAATCAAAGGTTAATCCGTCATCGCCCCAGAAACTTTTAATCAGGACGGCCGCGATGGGATAAACGAGGAAGATGGCAAGAACCAGGAAGAGGCCTCCGGCAAATATATTCACCAGGTTCTTATTGACATAAGCCCTGACGCTGTACCACCACCCCCTGTTAACGGGATTAATTGCTACTTCAGTCATTCGTCCACTCCTCAATTTCGATGGTTCACACTATGGGGATTATTGTGATGCCGCTTTTGCTTCCTTCTGGTCTCCGACTTTCTTGGCCTTGGCGGTCTCTTTCATCATGAACTTGCTCTTCCAGATCTTCACCACCTTTCTTTTGTTGTTCACGGCCCAGGAGTGATCCAGATCGATGAAGTTAGGCTTGGCTGCCCCATAAAGCGCACTGGGAATACCCGGGCGTGGGGGAATATAACCCATGGAGGCCAGGAATGTACTGGCATCTTGCGATCCCAAGTAGTCCATCACTTTCTTTGTCAGGGTCAGTTTTTTAGTACCTTTCAGAATAGTGCAGTAGTTTCCTTCATAACCGATACCTTCCACCGGGATTGACCATGCCAGGGGATAACCATCATTGATTCTTTTCAAAACGTTCTCATCCGCACCCAGACCGAGAAGGTATTCGCCCCTGCCCACCAGGTCTGTCGGTGCATTTCCGCTCTTGGTATAGAAAACGATATTCCTGTCCAGGGCTTCCAGGTATTCCCAACCCTTTTTCTCGCCATAGAGCTGCAGAAAGGAATAGGTAATCATAAACGCCGTGCCCGAGGTTCGAATGGAAGGCATCACAATCTGTCCTTTCCACCTGGGATCGAGCAACTCTTTATAGCTCATGGGCATCCCGTATCCTTTTTCGGCCAGCTTTTTCTTGTTCCCCAAAAGTAAAAAAGAGAAGGTGCCGAGAGCATAATAAGTGCCGTCCGGGGACTTGAATGCATTGTCAATATCACTCCAGGCAGGTGATACATATGACTCATAGTACCCTTTTTTTGCCCCGTTGATCGCTTCACTGGCTCCGAAGGATAAAACCATGTCGGCATTAAATCTTGGTGCTTCGGTTTTGATTCTGGCCCAAATCTCTCCCCAGGAAAGAGTGATATTCTTAACCTCAACTCCCGTTTTTTCCTGAATGCGTTTTGCCAGCGCTTCGTTAACCTCCCTGGAAAATCCCATATACGCATTAATGGAATCTGCCGCGAAGAGGCTGTCGGCGGAAACAGCCAATACAAAGGCAATGATTATGGAAACTAATGTCTTCAGTCTGTATTTCATCGCAAATCTCCTTTTTGAATTGGTGATAAAACACGCCCCTGCTTGCAATCTTGAGGCGACAATTATTGGCCCTCTTTCCTAACTAGATGGTTGATTATCGGGTTTTCAACTATAAGTCAAAATAATTAAAATTATACTTTGCATAATATTATGTTATTTATCACCGCACACACAAACTGACATACCGTTCGACTACAGGGGTAGCCATGGCTTAGGGTACTTGTCGATAGAGAAAAAGATCGGAAAATAATCGGTGAGAATTGGGGAGGCTTCCGGCTTCCAAATAGCCCCCGGATACATCCGGAATTATATTTCAGAAACCGTCGCTATAGTTTTTTTCAAAGCAAAAAACGACTTTGGAGGATTGGCTTGCTCAGACAAGATTTCGAATCAAACATTGAGTGTCAGCAGGGTCAGTTCCAATTGGTCTGCCGCATCTTCGGCACGATCGGCAATCTTGGTGATACTGTCAAGACAGAGTTTCAAGTGTATTTTACGACTGAAATCCACCTCCGAGGTAAAAATGGTCTTGGTCAGGTTCCACTCATCCCTGTCAACATCGGATTCTATCTGTCCCACCACTTTGGTGTGAGCGCGGGTCTTTTCCAGTGGACATTCATCCAAAAGAAAACAGAGAACGGCCTGTTTCAGAGGATCCCTGATGCTCGTTGCTTTCTTGCCAATCGAAAGAAAACTGGTTTTCATCTCTTCCGGAATCTCCGGACGTTGATTCAGCAGGAAATCACAACAGGATTCGGCGGAATTGGTCACCTTGTCCAGGCTTTCAACAAGCTTGTAGATATCCTCCCTGAGAATGGGCAGATACGCTCCGGAATAGAGGTAATCGCGTATCTGGTACCGTATTTCATCAGCCCGGCTTTCCATATCCTGTACTTTGTGAGCAAGCTGCTTGGCTTCCTTCACTGTGGTCGTCAGATAGGATTCAATCGTCTTTTCCGTGGTAACCATGCTTTTTTCAAACTCTTCCACATACTCCGTGATCCTTTTGATAACCTCTTTCTCTTTTTTAAATATCAGCATTTGACCTCCTTCCGACCGTTTTTGATTCTTGATACGACATCACTGTGATGATTTACGGACAAGACCTCGTTGGGATCTGTACTTCAAGATTACCTGTGTTTTGTTAGTTCCGTATTCAGCCGCCGAAAAACAGGCTGCCTGTCTACTACGGTCAGCACTGAATCCAATTGATATTGCCGGCTTTCCATACGCAACTCATGATTTCCTGAACTTTTGATAAGCACCGCTGTGACCCACGAGCGATTTATCCTTGGTTTGTCAAACCGGGAATGGAAAGTGATATTGTTCTTCTCATCTATACCATTATTTCCATCACCCCATCCACCAGGAAGCAATCCGGTACAAGGAAAATGATGTTGTAGCGGCCAGGCTCGGGGTAAGTATCCAGCCAAGTAGTATGATACCAATCGTTTTCTTGCGGATCGCCTTGGTCCCCTTCACCAGACCGACCCCGACTACCGCTCCTACAATTGCGGATGAAGTTGAAACCGGAATTCCAAGATAGGAGAAGAGATGCATGCCTGCAGCAGCCGAAAATTGTGCAATCAGGGCCGCTTTCAGATCCAACGGGGTAATACCCTTACCCACGGTTTCCGCCACCTTTCTTCCGTATGTAATAGCCCCTATGGCGATGGCTATCCCACCGATCAACAGCAACAATTGCGGATGGACAATTCCCAGGTTGGCAATCGGGCCGACCGCGTTTCCGGCATTGTTTGCTCCCATACTGTAAGCAACATAACAGGACGCGAGAATGGTTAACCAGCCGAGAGCATTCTGAATCAGCAGCGCGCTGACATGGACCCTCCTGAGGACACGATCCAGAACCTGGAGAAGGACAAAAGCCATGGCCAGGACAAGCACGGGACAAATCAACCAGCTCTGGACAATGATAGCGATTTTTGAATAATCAATATCTGCCCCCATGGCCAGCCCGATGCCGAAAACACCCCCCACAACCGCCTGGGAAGTCGAGGTCGGTATTCTGAAAAAGGTTGCCAGGGTTACGAATAAACCGGAACAGACCAGGGCAATAATAATAGCCGTGTAATTAAAGTCTTCCCTGACAATGCCTTTGCCAATGGTCTTCATGACATGCTCTCCCTGTAGCAATGCACCTAAGATCGTGAACACCGCCACAATAATAATCGCCTTTTTATAGGAGAGCAAACCGCAACCCACCGAAGTGCCGATACAGTTCGCCGTATCATTGGCTCCGATATTCCAACCGACATAGACGCCGGCACTCAGCAATATTAACAGGATGACTTCGATGATGTGCTCCTTGATAATCAGGTTGCTTGGAAACAATTCATGAGAATCAATCACCGGGATTAGAAAAACACATCAAAACCCTAAATTTATCTCCAACTATAAGTCAAAATAATTAAATTTATTTTAATAATAACTTTTTGTCTTTTACCCCGCTTTCCTGAACCACCTAATAAACCACTCCACGCTCCACCTCATCAATGGCCTGATCCAGAATGTCTATGGCATGATCCATCTCATCCCTGGAGATCAGCAGTGAAGGTCTCAGGGTGATGATATTGCCTTCAATTGTTTTGAAAGCAACACCTTTTTCCATGCATTTATACAGGATCATATCCGCCTCTTCAATAGCTCTCTCCTTGGATTCTCTGTCCCTCACCAGATCGATCCCCAGGTGCAATCCCACCCCGGCGATATTCCCTACCAGGGAGTGTTTCTCCTTCAGTTCATTCAGCCGCTGCAGGGTATAATTCCCAAGGTCTGCGGCATTAGCAACCAGGTTGTTTTTCTCGATAAAGTTGATTTCTGCCAGTGATGCCGTTGAGCAGAGAGCGTTTTTCTCGTGGGTGTAATGACCGATGGAGCGATGGGGGAGAGTATCATATTTTTCATGGGTAACGATACCGGCAAAGGGCACCAAACCTCCACCGAAAGATTTCCCGAGTACAAGGATATCAGGGACGATAAAGTGCTCCGTGGCAAACATTTTTCCCGTGCGACCGAAACCTTCGATTATTTCATCAAAAATCAACAGCGCACCGTATGTTTCACAGAGTTCCCTGACCCCCTCCCAGTATGCCTTACTCGGAACAATAGGTGTCGCTGAGATCGGCTCGCCGATAATCGCCGCAACCCCGGTCTCCTTTTTGAAGATCATTTCGATCTGGCGAAGGTACTCGGCATCGACCTGTTCCCGGTTTTCAAAATTCCAGGAATTTCGATAGTAGTTGGGGAATTCCACATGAAAGGCACCCTGCATCATGGGCCCCATACCTGCGGTAAAATGAGCTTCACCCCCGATACTGGCGGCTATCAAACCGGCACCATGAAATGAATCCCAAAAGGAGATAGTCTTATGATGACCGGTCACCTGCTTTGCCAGGATAACCGCCATCTCAACGGCTTCCGAACCACCGGGGCAGAAAAGTGATTTATTCAGACCACCGGGACAGATCTCCGAGAGCTTTTTTGCCAGCAGCACTGCGGGCTCGTTTGTATATCGCCTGGGACAGAACGTCAATTTATCGTCCAGTGATTTCTTGACCGCATCCACAATTTCGGGATTATTGAATCCGGCGTTGTGAACTCCGTTACCGTGCATATCTATATAACGTTTACCTTCCATATCTTCGATATAGATACCGTCTGCCCGGGACAACACATTTAAGACCGGGGTGGAGAGGGCTTGGTGCAAAAAATACTGCTTATCCATTTCGAAAATCTCCAGCGCTCTCCCGGAAAGATTTCTTTCCCAGTACTTCTTCCTGTTATCTGTGGTATTAATATCACCCTGCTCTCTTTCAATTCTGTTTTCCATTGTTCCTCCGACCGTATTAAAATGAGTCTATCCATCCGTTGTCTTAAACGGGAGAAGGATTCCGGGAAATCCCTCCGCATGGATTTGAATTCAAAAGCGGTCATAAGCTATAAATCCAAGCAGACGGTGCAGACCCGAGATAACGGACTCCCCTTCTCCCGTTTTAATTGAATAACGAAGCCCTCCTTCATTTGAATCTGTCCCGGGCATTTACAACAAACCAGCGACAGTGAAAGAGTTGTCATATATTCAGCAATCAAATCACTCTAAATCAAGATAAAAAATGTAATCTATGACATGATCATTTGTCATAAATAATATAATATTAATTACTTTGACTTATCGGTTTATTGAAACTATAACCCGAGGACAAAGCCAAACCGGAATGGGAAACAACAACAGGGAGACCATAGCCCATGAAAACAGTCAATCGCTCCGAAGGAGATGTCAACATCTCACCGAGAAGAATCAAGTGGCAAAATGAGAATCTCAATGAGTCCTGTCGCGAGATTCTGGCCGAAGATTCCCGATACTTTTTAAAACAGTCCCTCTCCACACCCTGTCTCAATGTGATGCGATCCTGTCACGGGATTTACATCGAAGACGAACAGGGGAAGCAATACATGGATTTTCATGGAAATAACGTTCACCAGGTGGGATTTGCCAATCCGGATGTCATTGCGGCCATCAAACAGCAACTTGACGATCTCCCGTTTTGCACCCGGCGTTATACCAATCGTGTGGCTATTGACCTGGCCAAAAAACTGACCGAACTGGCCCCGGGAGACTTGAACAAGGTCTTGTTCTGCCCCGGCGGAACGGGTTCCATCGGGATTGCCCTGAAACTGGCAAGGGTTGCCACCGGTCGCCACAAGACAATCTCCATGTGGGATTCATTCCATGGTGCTTCGCTGGATGCCATCTCTATCGGGGGGGAAGCAATTTTCCGTAAAAACATCGGCCCCCTGCTTCCGGGAACCGAGCACGTTCCACCTCCGGATGAGTACCGTTGTATTTTCGGATGCAGTTGCCGCGAGGGTTGTGATCTGACCTGCGCCAAATATGTGGAGTATATCCTGGAGAAGGAAGAGGATATCGCAGCAGTTGTGGCAGAGCCTATTCGCAGTACCCCTTATATTCCCAAACCCGAGTATTGGCAATATATCCGCGAAGCCTGCGATCGGCATGGCGCGTTGCTTATTTTCGATGAAATCCCCCATTCGCTGGGACGAACCGGAAAAATGTTCACCTTCGAGAACTTTGATGTCATTCCGGATATGGTTGTTATCGGTAAAGGCCTGGGCGGCGGGGTACTTCCCCTCTCCGCAGTCATTGCCCGTGAAAAACTGGACGTGGCTGAAAACATCGCCCTGGGGCACTATACGCATGAAAAAAGCCCCGTGGCTTGCTCCGCCGCTCTCGCCACCATCAACCATATTGAAAAAAACCGACTGACACAGAAATCCGCCGAGCTGGGAAAATACACCCTGCAACGATTAGTGGAGATGAAGGATCGTCATCCACTGATAGGGGATGTTCGGGGATTGGGTTTGATCTTGGGTGTTGAACTGGTAAAAAACCGAGAGACCAAAGAGAGGGCCACGGATGAAGCCGAAGCAATCATGTATGCAGCTCTTGATAAAAGCTTGAGCTTCAAGCTGACCATGGGCAATATCCTGACCCTGACCCCGCCTCTGATAATCTCCAAAGAAGAGATGGACAAGGCCCTGGACATTATCGAGAGCTGCATTGCGGAAGTGGAGGCAACCTCTAAAGCTCCTCTATCTCCTCGTGGATAAAAATCTCTCTCCGTTCCAACTCCCTGAAAACATCAGCGGGATCAAAGGCAAGTTCCGGGATCACAGCACCGGTGACCCGTGACTTGCCCCGTGCGATTAGCTGAATACCGATGGACATGGGGATTCCAACACAACGGGTGTAAGCCCTCAGCTTCTCCCAACCGGGAACCGAACCATCGGAAGAGGGGTGGGTATGGGTCAGGGTGTGCATCACTTTTTTTCCCGCCCTGGTACCGATAACTTCCACATGCAAGGCATAGCCGTATAGTTCCGTATCCCGACCCTGGGGAGATTGCAGCAGATAAGCTGCGATGGCATCCATGATTCCCACTTCAGCGCCATCCAGCTTTATGGTCTCGTTCTGCATGATACCCCATTCGTACAGGGCTTTAATCAGCAGCATGTTTTTGGGCGGCCAGGTCCCCCTTACCTCGATCAGCCGGACACCTTTGTCCTCCAGGTACTTTGCCAGGGTTACTGTCTCTGAGTGGGGGATGATGTACTGGGTGTGCGTTCCATAAGGTTCCGGCAGCTTGATGTCTCGTGGTCTGGCAAAGGGAGGAACCTGAATGAATTCACCATCTTCGAATACCACACGCCCCGGAAGTTCCGGATCGTACTCGTAGGTTGTCGTTTCCGCGATGGCACGGGAAAAAGCAATGGGCCTGAAAGCACCATGACTGACCCGAACCGATTCGACACTCTCCATTTGATCCGCAGCGTGTTTAGCCATCATATTGGTGGTTCCGGGTGTCATACCAAATCCCGGCACGCAGATTTTACCATGATCCTTGAAGGTCTGATCAAACTGATACTCCTCACCGAATCCGTTCAGATTGATACCGTGGGCGCCAGCCTCGGCTATGCAGGCGGTTGACTTGCCGTTCAGTGAAATGGTGGTACCATCCATCACCACATCATAGGAACGCATGACAGATACCGCTGAGTCCTTATCCGTAACATCAATTTTTGTGAAATCGACGCGTGGATCATTCAACCACTGCACAACCTCTTCGCCAGCAGCTTCGTCGATGTCTGCAATAGTGATTCTTTCAAAATCGGAAAATTGAACCAGATCCAGGACTGCTTCCCGCGTAATCCTGCCTGCTCCCGCCAAACATATAATTTTCATATCATATCTCCCTGGTATTTTAAAAACTTGATTTCGGTAGTTCACCTGCTTTCGAATGAGGCTTACCCGTTTAAACCTGCTTCAAAGATATCTTTCTCACTTCCCCCGATCACCAACTGAAAGATGATTGCAATATCCGGGTTCAAGCATTGAGAGACACCAAAAAATCTCACGAACTCTTGAAGCGATAATGGCAACACGCGAAGCTTTTTGGTGCACCCGGCGTTGACCCCTTCTCGACAAATCCTATTATTTCTGTTACCAGATATCAAAAAACAAATATTCCACACATATGACCCGCGGTTATGTTTAATGAACCTTAATCAACTCAAGCTCTTCTATCTCGCCGTAAAACACGGTGCCCTCGGCACTGCTGCAAAAGAGCTCAACATAACCCAACCCGCCGTCACCAAAGGCATTCAACGTCTGCAAGACTACTACGGCGTGAAACTTGTTCAGCGAAAAAGCAAGAATCTGTCACCAACACCAGCCGGAAAGGCCCTCTATAAAATAGCCGATCAGATATTCAAAGCGGAGCAACTGGCTGATGAGTGCCTGTTGCAGTTTCAACAAAAAAGCGCCAACCGGATTCGGATTCACGCCAGTGAAAGCGTCGGTACCTATCTGCTTCCCGATATCATCAACCGGTTTACCTGCAAGCACCCCGAAGTCGGGGTTACTGTGGACATCGTCACAAATCGCCAGGTCCTGGAAAACACCCTTAACCTGCAAAACGTCTTTGGATGTGTCTCGGAGCCGGTGCAGAACAAACAGCTTATTGTCCGGGACATCCGGGATGACGAATTGGTGATTATCACTCCGCCCGGTCATCCTCTTTCCTCGAAGTCCGTAGTTGACCCGTTAGATCTGAAAGGACAGGTCATGATCATGCATGAAAAGGAGTCTATGTGTCACACCTTGGTTCGTGACATTAAAGAGAAAAACAACCTGGGGATATCAACCGCCCTCACGTTGACCAACAACGAAGCAATCAAGCGGGCCGTGGAACTGGGGTCCGGAATTGCCCTGATTTCCTCCCATGCTGTACGGGAAGAAGTTAAATCAAAAAGATTGGTTGCCATCCCCCTCGCCGGGAGTGATGTCAATCGCACGTTTCAATTGATCCGACACAAAGACAAATATCTACCGGAATTGGCAGAGGAGCTGGTCGACCTGATTTTAAATCAGTAAATCAGAACATAACAGTCGGCTACAGCGAATCCGATGCATCACACACCACCGAAAAAGAGATAAATTCCATGAATCTGAACCAATTAAAAGTGTTTTATGAAGCCGCAAAACTGGGGAACCTGAGTCTTGCAGCCAAGGAGCTCTTCATTTCCCAGCCCGCTGTTACCAAGAGTATTCAACGTCTGCAAAGCCACTACGATATCAAGCTGATGAACCGCTTCGGAAAAAAGCTTGTCTTAACGGACGTAGGAGAAGTTCTGTATGACATTGCGGAAAAAATCTTCTATCTGGAAGAGTTGGGGGAAGAGAAAATTCGCGACTACAAACAGCAAAAGGCCGGACGAATCCGCATCCACGCAGGAGAGAGCTTCGGAGAATACTATTTTCCAACCATCATGAATCCGTTCAGTAAAAAAAATCCCAATATCAGAATCTCGGTAAGCATATTTCCGACAGCACAGGTAGTGGAGAATATCGCATCCCTGAAATGTGATATCGGGTTTATCTCCTATCCTGTTGAGAACAAAAAAATCCTCATCCAGGAAATCGTTGAAGATCAATTGGTGCTGATCGTTCCCACGAACCACTCCTTTATCAAGAAAAAGAAACTGAAACCTTCCGACCTGGAATCCGAAACCATGATTGTTCACGAAAAGGAATCGGTTCCTTTCAGAATTCTTTATGAATTTATGGATAAAAACCGGGTCTCCATTCCCATCAACCTTGAGCTGTCCAGCAACAGGGCTATCAAACAGGCCGTTGAGAGTGGATTAGGTGTGGCACTGATCAGCAGGAAAATAGCCGAAGAGGAGATCCTGTCCGGCAAATTGAAGGCCCTGCCTCTACCGGGACCGAGTATCAAGCGAAAATACTTCATGGTTCATCACAAGGAAAAATATATCTCCGAATCCCTGCAAAGCCTCATCGACCAAACCAAGCTGTGGGCCGAAGAGTATTCCAGCCGGCTTGCCTGATTTGAAGTGATTCCTCTCAAGTCGGCATTTCCCAATCCCACAACCCCCGGTGACCTTTGGCTTCGACAGGGGGAGATAATGCACGGATATCTGCCAGTTCCCAGGAATACCAACCCACCTTAAACTCACTAAAAGCATATTCGGGGTAACAGGGGCTGTTGGAAGGAGTGATCAGCCAGCAATCCGCCAGCTTGCAAATCGCCAGGATCTGGCCAATCGGAAGGTTATCACAGGAAAGGCCGTTTTCCGTCAAAACACTGCGGAAGTAGGGATCAAAAATCGTGGTTGTGAGTTTTGAGGAGTGAATTGCCAGGGGCCCCCGGTACTTGGTCGGGTAAGGTCTGGTGATAATATTTTTCTTGTTGATGGATACCAGGGAGGCCCAGGGCTGGTCCAGGGTGATCGCTTTCATAGAGTTGACCCGTTTGAAACTCTTGTTTGTAAACCTGTCATGATTCAGGGGATCGCAAATCCGGTCCCCGAGGAGATGTATGGGGCTCCGGGGATGGGTCTGTTGGATGATGTAAACCCGGCTTCCTTGTTTATTCTGCAGCCCCCCGACTGGAGGCAACTGCCAACCGCTACCTGACGATAACTTTGGACTGTGGATATTCCTCTTTAATCAATTTGGCAGCGATTGTTTTGTCGCATACACCATACTCATCGCTTGATCCGAACAGAATGATATCCCCGTTTAGCTCAAAACTGACAATAGCCCCTCCCAGTGGGGTGACAGTCAAGTTTTCTAATCCAAACTCACGAAACTCGTTTTCTGTATTTTTCAGAATCAGATAATGCCAGTCGTCGCCGGACCTGAGGCAAATAACCGGCTCGGTATTTCTGCCTGCAATTGAAAGCAACAGGATTTTTCCCCGGTAGCCCTTCTCCAGTTCAGTTTTTGGAATAATCTTCTCCAAAACAGGACCGTGGTGATAAAGATTGTTCAGCATTCTTTGATACCGCTTCAAACGTTTGGCCTCACCGGGCTGTCCTTTTGATTTGGCTTGTTTGATCTTTCCATTCAGCAACGTGAGATTTGTTTCAATCTGGGTGCTGTCAATAACCTTCGGATGCTCGTTCATTAACTCCATAGCCTCACTGAGGCGATATGTTTCAAGGCATTCCGCAAATGCATTTTTAATCCGATCGGTCATAGCTCTTTCGATTTACCTGGTGGCAAATTCCGAACCTGTTCATTCACAAACACCGAATCAATCAGTTGGTAAAACCTATCAAAACGACCCCCAGGGCGATCAGCACTGCTCCCCTCATCTTTTGTAGAAGCTGCTTCTCTCCCAGTCTGAAAACACCGTATAGCACTGAAAAAACAATACTGATTTGACGCACCGCAACCACATAACTCACCTGGGTCATCTGCATGGCAAACAGAATCATCAGGTAGACACCGGGATCCAGTATCGCCACCACGAAAATCCGGTTCCTGTTAAGTTGCCACTCCTTTTTAATACTCCCCCTGTTTGATATCAGTACCGAAGGAGTTAACAGAACCAGGGTGCAGGTGAGCATCAAGAACAGGTATAGCGGCGGAGGAACCTCTTCCACCCCGATTTTATCGATCACCGAGTAGATGGCAATGGATATTCCGGCAAGCAGGGCCCATTGCGTCGGCTTTTGTTTGAATGCCTGCAAAGCGGAAAAAACTGACCGGGTGGAAGTAGCTTCAACATGAAGAACAAAGATTCCTGCCACGACCAATCCTATTCCGCAACCTCCTGAAAATGTGATCTGCTCTCCAAGCCAAAAAAACGCCAGAACTGGCACAATCAGTGGTCCCGATCCCCTGGCCAGGGGATACACCAGGGACAGATCACCCCCGCGATAGGCTCTACCCAAAAACCAGTAATAAAAGAAATGCACAATCCCGGTACCCAGGATACATCCCCATCCCCTGGCAGAAAGGTTTGCCTCGGGCCAATAATAGATCAGGACAGGCAGGTATAGAAGCTGAGAAAGTAACAGAAACCACCAGATAAAAACCGCTTTGTTGTCACTGGTTTTGGCCAGGTAATTCCAGCCGGCGTGAAGAAAGGCGGCTGCAATCACAATCATCAAAGCAATTTCATTCATAATGGTGTTCTATTATCCCCGGTCCCGGTATTCATCCTTTTATTAAATTTGAAATGTCTAACAACTCGGACAAACTTTGGATAACGGGAACTCTCGTCTCAATTTCGGGCCAGTTTCGATCCACGGAATGATGCTTCAACCAAACCGGTTTAAGCCCTGCTTTTTCCGCACCCTGAATATCAATCCTCCAATCGTCTCCCACGAACACAGCTTCTTTGGGGGATACACCCAACTGCTTCAGGCATTTGATAAACGGCTGCCTGTCGGGCTTGGCCGGGACTCCGTCTTCACCCGCAACAATGATGGCATCGAAATATTTTTCCAGTTCCGGAAAAAGCGCCAGCCGATGTGTTCCCCGGATTTTCTGCCCTTGGGTGTTGGTGATCAAACCCAACTTGTAATCTTTTGCAAGATCCTTCAGAACCGATTCGGTTTCGGCAAAAGGTTTTGTCGCCATCTTGACCTCCTCCCAATAGCCATACTCCCGGTCCTCAAGGACTTTCAAATCGGGACAAAGCCCGAAATATCTGTACACCTCTTGCCAAATAGCCAGCCTGGAAAAATTGGATACGCCATGAAACTCTTTGCGAATTCTGCGATATTGGGGCAGAAAATCATTCAAGCCCAATCCGCCGAGTCCCGAACGGATTTCAGCGAAAACAATGTCCTTGGCTTTTTTCTCCGCGAGACGAAACCCCGATGCAGAATCCACCAGGGTTTGCCCAAAATCAAAAATAATGGCCTTGATCATCAACCGGTTCATTCATTCCCGTATATGGTCAGGTATTCGCCGAAGAGTTCATCATCCGAGGGGACATACTCCTCTTTGGGAATAGCCAGCAGGGTATAGTTGAGAAAATGACTCCAGTTGACATTTTCACTGGTGATATTTCCTGCCCATGATCCTCCGCCAAGTGTATCCGTAGTCGGCAGGCCCGAATTCCAGCCACCGCTATTTGCATAGGAGTGGGGCATGCTGCAAACCACCCTTCCCACATTAGCATGTAAAGCCAGCTTGACTCGTTTGTCGTCATCTTCAGTATGGATAGAAACGGAATGCCCTTCTCCGGAAAACTTCAGGATTTTTCTTAGCCTATCCAGCATCTCGTTAAAATTGTTCCATTTCCAGACCGTCAGCACGGGAGATATCTTCTCGCCCGAGAAGCGATCTTCCGGTCCCGGCTTCTCACCAATTGCCATCAGAAATTTGGTGCTGTCAGGCACCTCTATTCCCGCATTTTCGGCAATAAAAACAGCAGGTTTGGCGACGATATCCCTGTTCAGATGGCTTCCATCCGGCCACATGTATGTGCGGAGTTTCTCTCTCTCTTCCATACTGCAGAGATAGCCCCCTTCGGCTTCCAGCGCCTTGATCATTTCATCATAAACCTTTTCGTGAATCGCCACCGCGTTTTCGGAAGAACAGGATGCGGAGTTGTTGGCGGTTTTGGAAAGCATGATCTTGTGAGCCGTTTCGGAGAGATTGACATTATCGTCCACAATGGCCACAACGTTTCCCGCTCCCACTGTCTGGGCCGGTTTTCCCGCTGCATACACCACCTTCACCAAAGCCGCACCCCCGGTCGCCACAGCAAAATCACAATTGGCCATTAACTCCGACGTCTTGGCGTGACTGGTCTGTTTGATGCACTGCATCAAATCTACAGGTGCGCCCACACGTTCCAGAGCCTTTCGAATGTGCTGCACGGTTTCATAGGAACTCCCCTGGGTCCTGGGATGCGGAGTTACAATCATCGCATTTCTTGTTTTCAGAGAACTCAGCCCAAGGCAACAGATCGTGGATTCCGGGTTTGTGCAGGGAACCACATTGGCAATAACCCCAATCGGCTTGGCATATTTCCGGATTCCCAACGCCTTATTCTCTTCCACGAGACCACAGGTTTTCACCCCTTTCTGGTCCAGCAGGGTGCCAAGGGTTTTGTTCCTGATCTTGTTTACCTTATCTTCAATGACGCCGATTCCCGATTCTTCAACTGCCATGCGTCCCAATTTCTCCCGCACCTCTTTCTTCTGCAGTTCCCAACCAACAGCCTGCACCATCAGGTCCACTCTTTCCTGCGGCCAGAACTCAACCTGGGCAAAGGCCGCTCTGGCCCGTCCATACATTTCCTGAATATTATCTTGACTGTTTTCCATATCTTTTTATCAACCTCCCTTAAAGGTTTTATTTTTGAAACTGGTAATACAATTAAATCGCTAACGCAGTTGAGCTAAGTAATCGGAAGACTGAACCCCATCTCTTCAAATGCCTCCCTTGCCACAACAAAAAAATCATCAATATCCTTTTCGGTGATCAAGCCCAGGTTGCATAACCTGAACGTCTTCAAACCGAACATCTTACCCGGATAGATGGTAAATCCCCTCTCAAAGCAGTAATCATGAAGTTTGAAAAAATCGAATCTCTCGTCATCCGGAGCCTTTACGGTGACCACCAATCTGCTCTGGATATCCCGGTCGATAACCGACGCAAGTCCAAGCCCTTCCAATCCCTTGTGAATTGCCTGCCAGCATTTCTGCAATCGCTCCCAGCGGACCAGTTCTCCCTCTTCAAAATACTCATCCAACGCCTGTCGCAAGGCATAGATTGTCTGAACCGGCGGCGTAAAATGCATTTCGCCGATCCTCTCGAAGAAGTCGTATTGCATGAAGAGATTGCAATAGTAGGAACGTGTCGGATAGGCTTGCGATCTTTTGATCTCATCAATTCTGCCCACAGTCCAGGAAGCGCCTGTCATTCCGGCCAGTCCCTTTTGAGCGGATGACATCAGGAAATCGATATTACTTTCCTCGATATCGATAGGGAGCAGGCCATAGGTCGAGATGGTATCGACCACAAACACGCAATCGTTGTCATGTGCGATTCTTCCGATCTCTTTGATTGGGTTCAACACACCTGTCCCGGTCTCGTGATGAACCGTCGCTACTACCGCGATGTCTTTGTCGGCCTCGATTGCGTTCCGAACAACATTAAGTTCGGGGAGCTGTGTTGATGGAAACTCAAGGTTGATATTGGGGATGTGATAGTATTCCGCGATCTCAACCATTCTTGCCGAATAAGCTCCGTTATTCACTATGCAAATCTTCTTTCCGTCCGGTACCAGGGAATTGACCAAGACATCCTGAACAACGGTTCCGGATCCGGTGAATATCACAGATGTATATTTATCAGGATCGCCGTGAACCACCTTGACGAGATCCCTGCGAATTCCGCTCATAATATCGACAAACTCCTGCTCCCGGGGACAGATATCCGGAACCACCTGGGCGTATTTCACGGCATCGCTGGTGGTCGCAGGACCGGGATTGAGGAGCACATTTCTTTTTACGGGCTGAATGACCTCCATTTAGTCTCCCTTCATTCGTTTATCCACTGTTAGGAAAAAGGGTTTACCGGAAATCCGGTAAACCCTTTTACTCGTTAAATCTACAATCTTCCAACTTTTTTAGTTCCTGATTTCTTGCTGGGATCTTCAATCTCTTCAACAATACTAAAACCGCTACCCCGCACCTCTTTCATTCTTTCAAAACGTTCTTTCCATTCTGCCGGGGATTTACAGACCGCACTCCGGGCAAACTGCTCCCGGTCTTTGAGCGGAGGAACCGGACGGTCTTCAGGCCCGTCATAATCTTCTTTTGGAGACAATTGCTCACCCAATCGCAGAAAGCCGTCCCGCTCCACCTCTTCTATGTAGTGAGCCCCGGTACCAAAAGATCGGGTCACAGCCAGAATCGACCAGGTGGCTTCGGGGGTAAATCCCAGATCCAGCATTACAGCAGCCGTTGCCCCTAACATGTCCAGATCCACCGGTTCTTCGGACGCCTTTTGAGCAGCTTTGACAACCTCCTTCTGAAATTCGATGTATTTTCCTGCTACCCCCAGTTTTTCAGCCCGGGCCACCATTCGTTGAGCGGCCGGATCTTTGAGCATCAGGTTGGATACGCCCAGGGCCTCGTCATGAAGGTTATCCGCAACCAGTTGTCGAGCTGCTTCCTCCAGGGAAAGATCCTCCTCTTCCATTTTTTTCAGATAGCCATCCATCCGATTACCAAATGCCGAATAAGCGCCATAGGCATGGCCGAAAGCCATGATTGCAGCTCCGCAGGCCTGTGTGAGGAAGGTTTTCGATCGGGCAACTATTCTGGAAATGGCTGCGGGTGATGACAGTCCGTCTTCAAGCGTCATAATCATCACATAATTTAACATCTTCTCCTCTTCAACCGTCGGGATCCTCGCCTGGTAGTCCACAAACAGGACTTCAATGACGCCATAGCCTTCTTCCATCAGCTCTGTTGTGTCATAACCCCTGGCTACAATCCGATGGACGTTTTTGTAGGAGACTTCGGATACCCAGCGAAATGGAGCCCTGGATTCGTCCTGGGGAACAGTGCCGTATTCTCTTTCATAGTAATCAAAAGGATTTTTAGGGCTGTCCAAGTTACCAATCCCACGCTCTCTCTTCTCCCGGTTCAGCGCATCCGTTCTGTTCTTATCTAGATAACCCATTTTTTATATTCTCCTTCTTCTTTTTGTTTTTTCGCATATTCCTGTCGCTCTTCCTGCTTGGGAACGATTCTGTCTTCAGGACCGACATACTTAATCATGGAAAGGTCAATCATCTGTACCATGGGTTCGTTGCGTGATGCCCCCCAGGCTCGACCTTTCTTCATATTAAACAAGGCATGGGCCGCGCAACTGAAGCCGCGAACAACACTGCCGATGCACCAGCCGGCGTTGGGTGAAAAACCAATCTCCATCAGAGCCGTGTTTCCGGAGCCGACAACATTTACACCGACATAGGAGCGCCCTTCTTCTTTCCTTCGTGCATGAAAATACTTCTCCAATGCTCTCTGGAATTCCAGGTAAACTCCCTCCAGTTCCAGTTCCTCCTGTTTGAGATGAATAGGTTCCGCCCTGGGATCACTGTCTATGTGCTGAGGCTGTCCCATTCCCATAACCGGTCTGCCAGCATCCATATAGTCATCAACCAGCTTTTTGGCCATTTCATCCACAGTTTTTCCTTCCTTGAATCCCTTTTCCAGGTACTTGTTGAGCATGTAGCCATGCGCCGCGCCGGGACCATGGACTCCGCCAAAAGTGGAGACGGCTGCGGCAACACAAACAGGAAGATTGGGTCGTCCGGCACTGACACCAATTGCACCGACCGCTGAAGGAGACATAGAATGTTCAAGAAAAACTCCCATTTCATACTTCAGCATTTTCTCTTCTTTTTCCGTTGGAATCCGATCCTGGAACAAAACAAACATGGCGTCATAAAAGGAGTACCCCTCCTCTGCCAAATCGCTCAGGCTGTACCCCCGCATGACTGTCTTTTCCTCGGTTTTGTACGACAGGGCGGTTTTTCTTTTAAGTGTAGGTTCTCTGCTCATGAATAATTCACCTCCTTCATTAATCATCCTCTTAAAGTTAACTTTTCGTTGTTGATGATTCCTAAGATTTCAAACCCGATTGGATCAGACCATAGCCCGAATTCTCCTATATCACGATGGGTAATTGCCCGTTGTTAAAGCCATCATGACTATTCCCGAGTTTGGTGTGGCTAGTATATTGAGCGGTATAACTATAAGTCAAAATAATTATAATAATATATTCAATAACAAAATGTTATTGAACCAACTTCATTGAGACCTGACTGGATCCTGGAGCAATTCTGTTGTCGATACTTGACAGATATACTTTAATATTTCAGATTGTTATACTTATTTACATAAGGATTCCATTGTGTTTACAGGTAGAATCATCATGATCAGCACAGGTAAATCATCATCAAATTACCAGATGACCCCTGTCGCAAAAACAGTTTGGAATCCGCCTTCCGCATACGATCATTAATTTATGCCCATGAAGCGGTTCTGTTACCGAACTGCTATCGGTCCGGTTGATTACGTTCCGGAACTCCCTGTGAATGATCAAAGGCCTCAGACCGGAATATAAGGACCCTACACCCTGTCTGAATCTGAGGGTTATTGGGTTTGTCAGGCAGAAAAGAATGACTTTTAAACATAAAACATCTTCTTGAAATTATTTGCTGATCGGTGTAGAAGTGGGGCAACACTAACCGGAGACTTCAACGGATTTTTCAAAGGAGGGAAGGATGAAAATAGTAAAATGGGGATTGACAACAGTATTAGCACTGGTTTTGTTACTGCTGATCATTGTTTACTTTTATCTTAAAATGACCCTGCCGGACTACGAGGGCACGCTCTCCATTAAGGCGATTGAGAACAAGGTGGAGATCATCAGGGATTCCTACGGGATGCCCCATATCTACGCTGAAAAAGATAACGATGCTTACTTTGCCTTGGGTTATTCCCAGGCTCAGGACAGGATGTTTCATATGGATCTGGTCCGCAGAGCCGCCAGGGGCAGACTTTCTGAAATCTTCGGTGTCTCTATGCTGGAAACCGACAAGTTTTTCAGAACGATAACTGCAGGTAAAAATGTCGAAGAGATCGCCGATCAATACCCGCAGGATATCAAAGATGCCGGGAACGCCTTTGCTGCCGGCGTCAATCATTACCTGGAAACCCAGAGTCCTTTGCCGATCGAGTTCACCATTTTGGGTTACAAACCGGAACCCTGGAAATTTAGTGACGGGGTAGCGGTTCATTATTATATGGCCTGGGATCTGAATGGCGCATTTTCCGTCGAGTTACTACATGCCGCAGCCGTTCAGAAAGTCGGCCCCGATTTGGCCAGGGAGATCTTCCCCGACTATCCCAACGGCTATCCCACCATTATCCCCGAAGGATCAGCGATGCTGGACTTCCTTAAAACCATGAACATCGCTCGCAAACAAACCGGCAATGAAGGCGGCGGGGCCAGTAATAACTGGGTGATATCCGGGAAAAAGTCAATGACGGGTCAACCTATTCTTTCCAACGATCCGCATCTCGGGCATGGTCTTCCCGGAATCTGGTACGAAGCGCACATCGTAACCCCGAACATCAATGTCTCCGGCTCCCTTTTACCGGGTATACCTTACATCGTTATCGGAGCCAATGAACGGACCGCCTGGGGATTTACCAATGTAATGGCTGACGATGCCGACTTCTACTATGAGAAAATCAATCCCGATAATCCCGACCAGTATGAGTTCGAAGGGAAATGGGTGGATATGGAGATCAAAAACGAGGTGATCCGGATCAAAGGAGAGGAAGACCAGAATATCACCATTCGTAAAACCCACCACGGTCCGATCATAGATTCGGTGAGCCGGTACAAACTCCGTCAGGATTACGCCGTCAGTATGCGCTGGTCGGCCTATGAGAAGCTGGAAGCCCTGCAGGCTTTTCAGATCATGAACAAGGCAGAAAGCATTGAGGATTTCAGAAAAGCGGCTGATCACTTCAAATGTCCCGGTCAGAATTGGGTCTATGCCGATGACCAGGGAAATATCGGCTATTGGTCGGCAGTCGGGATACCCAGGAGGGAAGGTTTTGACGGTTCACTGCCGCTTAACGGCTGGGAAGGAAAAGAGGAGTGGAAAGGCTATATTCCCACCGACGAGCAACCTCACCTGATCAACCCGGAGAGGGGCTGGATTGCTACCGCCAACAACCGGCATGTAGGACCGGAATACCCTTATCCCATCTCCCACTATTACGCAACCCCCGATCGATACATGCGTATTGTTGAAATGCTGACTGAAAAAGATAAATTGGGGGTGGCTGACTTTGAGAGAATGCTGGCCGACTACAAAGTGATCCAGGCCCGGGAATGGGTCCCGATTCTCCTCAGCCAACTGGGTCGATCGGAGTTAACCGAATTGCAGAAAGAGGCGGTTTCCAGACTGGAAAAGTGGGATTATATTGCGGACGCTGAAAGTGTGGAATCTTCCATATTTCATGCTTTTCTCAATGCCATGGTCGAAAACACTTTCAAAAAACGATTGGGTGATGAGCTTTATGATCAATATATTAAAAACGCCTATGTGGTGATGAACACCCTGCGGGATATGTTCAACAAAAAAGGTTCAATCTGGTTTGACGATCCGGAAACGGGGGAAACAGAGACCATGGGTGCAACTGTTGTACAAAGCTTCAAAGATGGTATCGAAAGTTTGAATGAGAAACTGGGCAGCAATATGGATGACTGGGAGTGGGGAAAGCTCCACACCATCACCCTGCAACATCCGTTTGGCAGAGCATCAGCCCTGATGGGTTATTTCCTTAACGTAGGACCGTATCCCATGGGTGGTAGCCAGGCTACTGTCAATCCAATGCCTTACAGGCTCTATGATCCCTGGAGCATCAACCATGGTGCTTCGCTTCGTTATATCGTAGACTTCGCCGACCGGAGCAATTCAAAAAGAATCATTCCGGCAGGCATCTCCGGGAATTTTATGTCACCCCACTATGACGATCAGGCGGAAATGTGGAGAACCGGGAAGTTTCGTCCTTTTGTTCTGGATAGAGCCAGCATCGAAGCGGACTCCCGTTATGTCTTGAACATGGTACCCGAATAATCTCTATAAAATTGAAACAGGGGACACAATAACCATTTTTGTGAAAACAGGTGTTGTGCCTCCCGATTTGTTTATGATTTGTGCAAAAGCTATTCACATTTTCCCAAAAACAGTCTAGGATTAGTTGCACTTAACAATAGTTGTTGAATACAACTGAGTTTCCTCCACCATTTTTCGGGAGACTTCCATGCCAAATTCGGCTTTTGTTTTTGAATCTCCAAAGGAACCTGAAGAGCATAAACACCGTTATCCACAACTTGTTTTCGGTATCAGCGGTTGCAGTAAAATCCGGGTGGAGGAAACCGACGTCAATCTGGATCAATTGAGAGGCTGCGCCATTCCGTCCCAGACGTATCATCATTTTTTCGGTCATCAGGAGAACAGGAATATCACCATCAATTTTACCCAGACTCGTCTTGACGATACGATCAAAAGGATATTTGAACAGCCCCGGGTTTTTACCATTGATCTCAGCATGAGAAAATTCATCCAGTTTGCAACGCTTGAGCTGCCAGAATATGAGGGCTCTTCAGAGATAGGGCATGACGCTTTCAGTCAGAATATCGTCAATATCTTCAAACAATTGCTTACCGATCGGATTTTTCCGGAAAACGAAACACCCCAGAGAATCGATCTGGAGGTTATCGACCGCTACCTGGACAATCACATGAGTGAAAAGATTTGTGTGGAGGATCTGGCCAGGAAGGTTCACACCAGCCCGAGCCATTTTTTCACCCTGTTCCGCCAGGAGACCGGTATATCCCCCCGCCAATATCTTATCAAAAGAAGAGTGGAAAAGGCGCGACAGCTTCTTGAAACAACCCGCATGTCAATTGTGGAAATTTCAAATGAAACCGGGTTCTCAAGTCAGAGCGCGCTGAACAATACCTTTAAGGCCCAATTCGGCTGTACGCCCGGAAGCATAAGAAAAGCTGAAGCTGTTTGTCTTTAGAACAGAAAGCGAAGGATTCCGAAAACGATCAGGGCCGTGACGAAGAGCGCCACCACCAGCGGAAAGAGGAGTTGGTAGATGGCGATGATGATAGCAATGATATCCCGATTCTGAACCGGTTTGATTTTCTTTTTCATACTTAAAAAAACCCTCTAGAAAATAATCATCCAGCATGTCGAAGGATTTTCATTTTAGGAACCTTGGAAGCCATGGATGGCTTCCCGGAGCTCCAGGGAAGGATTCATGCGTTTCCTGAAATGATAATCCTTTGACACTGAAAATGAAACTAATTCCTTTTTCAGAGGTTTCTTGGCTTTTCACTCACTCCAGGTTGAAGCAGGCAACCCTGTGTCCTTCACCAACGTCTTCCAGGGGAGGAACCGATTGAGAACAGATCGGTGTCGCCCGCGGGCAACGCGGATGAAATCGACATCCCGGAGGCGGATTTTGTGCGCTGGGAACTTCTCCGGTTAATACCACATCTGCGGTTCTTCGTCTCAGTTCGGGATCAATTTTCGGTGATGCTGCCAACAGGCCAATCGTGTACGGATGCAGGGGATTATCGAGCAGCTTTTGGGTTTCACCTTCCTCCACCAGTTTCCCCAGGTACATGACACCAACCTTGTCACTGATGTAGCGGATCACGCCCAGGTTGTGGGAGATGAAGAGATAGGTCAGGTTCAGTTCACTTTTCAACCGATTCAGGAGGTTGAGAATCTTGGCCTGAACCGAAACATCCAGGGCCGAGGTTGCTTCATCGAGCAAAATGAACTCCGGATCCCCGGCCAGAGCCCTGGCGATAGCGATTCTCTGTCTCTGTCCACCGCTGAATTCGTGTGGATAGCGATACATGTGATCCGATTTCAACCCGACAAGTTCCATCAGATTCAGGACAATTTCCTCCCGATCCTCACCAAAGGCAACCTTGTGAATCGCCAGGGGTTCTCCGACGACATCCGCGATGATCATTCTGGGATCGAGGGTGGAATAGGGGTCCTGAAAAACAAAGGAGGTTCTCTTTCTGAAATCCAACCACTCTTTTTTGGAAAACCGGGAGGTATCTCGCCCGTTATACTTTACCGTTCCTGTTGTAGGGCTGGTAATGCCCATGATGGTTCTGGAGATGGTCGATTTTCCGCACCCACTCTCTCCAACCAATCCGTAGGTCTGGTGCAGCGGAATCTCAAGATCCACATGATCAACTGCGTGGACCTTGGCGGTGGTTTTAAGGAAGCTCTTAATCGGGAAAAACTTTGAGAGGTTCTCGCATTTGAAAAGTGGTGCAGACAATGTTACCTCCCTTCTTCCGCTGCCAGGTGGCAGGCTACTGAGTGATCGGAATTAAGCTGATTGACAGCCGGTTTCTGAACTTTGCAGATCTCCATGGCATGTTCACAACGTGGGTGAAAGCGGCACCCGGGTGGAGGAGAAATTAGTTGGGGTACTGCTCCCGGTATTTCATCCAAAACATCAACCGAATGTTCTTCGGATGGAATTGCCTTTAGTAGTTTGACCGTGTATGGATGCCTGGGATCTCGAAACAGGGTTTTGACATCAGCAACTTCAACGATATTTCCAGCATACATCACTCCTACCCGATCGCACATTTCCGCAATAATGGCCAGATCGTGCGTTATCCAGAGCAGGGAAGTGCCGGTTTCTGCCTGCAGTTCCCGAACCAGACTGAGGATCTGCCGCTCAATGGTAACATCCAGATTGGTTGTGGGTTCATCCGCGATCAACAGATCCGGCTGGCAAGCCAGTGCCATGGCAATCATCACTCGTTGCCTCATCCCCCCGCTCAGCTCGAAAGGATAGCATTTGGCTTTTTTGGCAGGATCAGGAATTCCCATTCGCTTCAGGAGTTCAACAGCCCGGCTTTGAGCCTCCTTGTTTTTTTTGTATTGATGATAAATCAGCGGTTCTGCAACCTGGTAACCAATTTTAAAAAGAGGATTCAGCGAACTGGTCGGATCCTGAAAAATGATGGAAATTGAGGATCCACGGACATCGTTCATTTGCCTTTCACTTTTTTCCAGCAGATTCTCCGATTTGAAATCGATACGACCGGAGACAATCCTGCCGGGTTTTTGAACCAATCCCAGAATGGAAGAGACTGTCACGGACTTGCCACAACCACTCTCCCCAACCAGTCCAAAGACTTCCCCGCTGTGGATCTCAAAACTCACCTCATCCAGGGCCTGTACAACACCCCCATAAGTAAAAAACTGGGTTTTCAGATCTTTTACGGATAACAACGGGTCTACTTTTTCCATTTCACCTCAATCACTCTTCTTAATTTGGGGTCTAGTGCATCACGGATACCGTCTCCCAGAAGGTTAAATCCCAGCACTGTCAAACCAATCGTCAAACCCGGGATCAGGGAAACCCACCAAGCCTGCATGATGTAGATACGGCCGTCGCTTACCATCTTACCCCATTCGGGTAGAGGAGGCTGCGCGCCAAAGCCGAGAAAACTGAGAGAGGCGGTGGCCAGGATAATCCAGCCCATATCCAGGGTAAAGGTTACCAGTATGGGAGAGAGACAGTTGGGGAGAATATGTTTGTAAATCAGGTAGAAATTACCGGCACCCTTGGATCGGGCAGCTTCTACATAAAGGCTTTCCCTGACCGATAATGCCTGACCACGCACCAACCTGGTATACATCGGCCACCATACAATGGACAATGCAAGCATGGCATTAAACAGGGATGGTCCAAGAGCGGCCGAGAACGCCATCGCCAGTATCAGATAGGGATAGGCCAGAAAAATGTCGGTCACCCTCATGATGACTTCATCTATCCATCCCCCATACAATCCGGCGATCCCTCCCAGCATCACCCCCAGGGGAACAGCAATCAACAGCACCAACAATCCGGCCCTGATGCTGTATTTTGCTCCATGAAGAATCCTGCTGAATATATCGCGACCCAGCTTATCGGTCCCAAGAAGATGTTCTGTTGAAGGCGGTGAGAATCGTTGGACAATGTTTGTCTCGTAGGGATCGTGAGGGGCAATATACTCCCCGAAAAATGCAATAAATATAAAGGAGAGTACAATTACAAAACCGATCATCGCCAGGAAACTGCGCCTGATGACATAGAGGGTCAGGCCTATTTCCTTGGTGGCAGGATGCAGTCGTTTCTTTAAAATACTATAACGAGACGATAATAAAACCAGACTTGAATCTTTCATTTGAACTTACCTCCCACCCTCACCCTGGGATCGATAATGCTATAAGATATGTCCACCAGCAGGTTTGATATAATCATGAAGACAGCAACGATCAGGGTATATCCGACAATGGCAGGAAGATCAATCCGTACAATCGAGCCTGCGGCGTACCGGCCCATACCGGGCCAGGCAAAAATGGTTTCCAGGAGTACGGTTCCTGCCAGCAACCAGCCAAAGGTAAATCCCAGAACCGTGATGGGCGGAATGATAGCATTTTTAAGGGCGTGACGAAAATAGATGACACGTGCCGGGAGTCCTTTCGCCCTGGCTGTCGTAACATATTCTGCCCCCAAAACCTCCAGCATGCTACCCCTGGTAATTCTGACCAGGTATCCCATGGAGTAGAAGGCAAGGGTTACCGACGGCAGGATCAATCTCTCCAGGCTGTCTTTAAAGGCCTCCCAATTGTTGTTCAGCAGGCAATCCAAAAGGATGAATCCGGTGTATCGTTCGATTTCGAAATCGGATCTGCCGAATCCGGGTAACCAGCCCAACTTGTAATAAAAGATAAACTGCAGAATGAGAGCAGACCAGAATAGCGGGGTGGAGACTCCGAACAGGGCCACCACCCTTGAGAAGTGATCGATGAGCTGATTCCTCTTTAAGGCGGAGATAACCCCTAAGGGAACCCCCATAATAACGGCCAGCACAAAGGCGCAAAACGCCAGCTCGAAAGTTGCCGGGAAGAATGCTTTCAGATCTTCAATAACCGGTCGACGAGTGGTCGGGGAAGTTCCCAAGTCCCAATCGATGACCAAACTCTTCAGGTAGTAACCGATCTGTAGATGAAGGGGCTTGTCCAGATGATACTGCTTTCGCAAAACCTCCAATTGTTCGGGTCTCGCCTGTGGTCCGGCCCAGGATCGAACCGGATCTGCCGGAATAACATAGGAAATAACAAAGGACAGGGTTAGCACGCCCAACAATACCGGAATCAACAGTACCAACCGCCTTAATAGATACTTACGCAAGCTCATGAATTGGATTTCAGCGTCAGATTACAGCAGGGAGGGCCGGACGCCTCCCCGCCAAGGTGTGCCGGGTATACAAACCGCGTGAGGTAACAAACGGCTGAATTTAACCGGTCATGCTTTGGGTGGCAATGGAACTACTCCTTGTAAATAGCACTAAAGTTGATGGGAGCGATACCATTAAAATAGTAACCTTTGACCCGACTGTTCAGCACGGCGACATTTGCATTCTGAGCAATCCAGACCCAGGAAGCATCGTCTTTGTTGATCTCCTGGATTTTCTTGTAGAGTGCAGCCCGTTTTTTGGTATCGGGTTCCCATTTGGCCTGATCGATCAGCTTATCGATTTCCGGGTTGTTGTAGCTGGAACCGTAAATAGCCTGGGCATTGCCGCTTTTGATCATGGCGTCAACGTAGTTATCGGGATCCGCGTAATCAGGATTCCAACCACTGAAAATGGCATCTGATTCATGATTCCTGATGGTCTTGTAGGCAATTGACCAGGCGATCTGGCGAATGACAAGGTTAAAACCAACCTTGCGCAGATTCTGCTGCCACATAATGGTCTGCTGGATCTTGTTCTCGTCACCTTCGGGAACCAACACTTCAGCTTTCAGCTCTTTACCGTTCTTACTGCGATAGCCTTCACCCTTGGTACCCGCCCATTTCCAGCCTGCACCATCCAGAAGGGCATTTGCCTTGTCCAGATCGAGGGAGTAAAGCTCATCCTTGGAGAACTTGTGAAATCCGAACATGCCTTCCGGAACTGCACCCTGGGCACGCTTGGAGTAACCCTGGTAGATATACTTGAGCACCATCTCATAGGGGAAAGCCCAGGAGACGGCCTGGCGAACCTCTTTCTCAGCCAGTGCTCCCCGACAACCCAGGGAGATTGCGATCAGGCTGAAAGAGGGCTGCGGCTTGATAATCAGACCATCGGATCCCATAACATCGGGGATGTTAACGGATGGAAAAAAGTCATGGATATCGGCATCACCGGTCTTGAGCATCATAACACGGGTTCCGATTTCAGGAATCATGGGAATGCGAACTTCTCTCAACATCGGCTTCTTACCCCAGTAATCATCGTTTCTGACCAGGGTGATTCTTTCAGCAGGAACCCAGCGCTTAAGTTTGAAAGGACCGGAACCGGCTTCATTCTGGTTCATCCAGGTGTTCTCTTTGTCTTTTTCAACACCACCATGAGCCTCTACCAGTTTCGGATTCACAATTGAGGCTGAAGCGTGCGTCAGAATGGAGAGGGCTGCAGCGTAAGGTTTTTTCAACTTCATCACCACTGTGTACTTATCCTTAACAGTTAAGCTCTTCTCGTCGATGATCATCTTCAACATCCAGGACGGCGGCCTGCCCATGGTAACCACACGATCCAGGGAATACTTGACGGCTGCTGCTGTCACTTCCGATCCGTCATGAAACTTGGCACCTTTCCTGATTTTAAAAGTGTAAGTTTTACCTCCATCGGTGATTTTCCAGCTTTCGGCCAGCATCGGTACGATCTTGCTGGCGTCAGGCCCGTCAAATTGTACGAGTTGATCATAAATATTAGCGATCACGTTTGATGATCTTTGGTCGTACGCATCTGCGGGATCCAACCCTTCCGGTTCACCGTAAAGCTCATAAACCAATACATCCTTGGGGGATTTTGCCATGACAGGCCCGCTGAGCAAAATACCCAGGGCAAAAAAAGCCATCAAAGCAATGCCGAACTGTTTGCACAATCTCATCTTTCCTCCTGATTGAGTTTTACCTTTGTGTAACCCTTCAATGAATCCCGGTACCGGGGGGATGATGATTCAATAAGCGTGGAAGAAGAACATCTTCACACTGTTCCAGGGATGGATTCGGTTCGGCGCTGAGCGTCTCGCACCTCTTCTTTTGAATCTTGATCCCCCCGGTGGAGCTCAATTTGAACGGTCACGTCCCGATAACGATTAGAACATGTCCAAATCAAAATTTGATACTTCCTGACAGGACTTGTCAAATCATTTTCGTGGTGATTCATCTTATGCGTGTTTCAATCTCAACTACCAAAGGAACCGATCCCAATATGATATCTACATCAAGGAATCCGATTCCGGATCAGCATGAAGGATGGTTTGTTAACAGCCAAACCACCCCCATGTTTGTGTTAACTATAAAACTGAAAAAAAAGACAATGTCTTGCAAAAAACTATGTTTGTATTGCAAAAATCTACGGTGCAGTTTCAACCGGGAAGTGGCTTGGCTTACCGGGGATGATCATAGGAATCTAAAAAAAGTTCATAGGATTTTACAAGACAAATCGGGTCGAAAAGATTTGTGATCAGGCTCACATCAAAACAAGTAGGGGCGCACTCGTCATGAGATATTCAAATGGAGGAACAATGCAAAACCTGATGGAAAGACTGAAGGCACTCGATCTGGAGGCATTGCTATTGGTAAACGATTCAAATATTCGTTACCTGAGTCAATATACCGGATCTGATTCCTTTCTCCTCTTGCTGGAGAACAAAAAGTACTTTATCACTGACTACCGGTACACAGAGCAGGCCGAGCAGGAGTGTCCCGATTATGAAGTAGTAGTGGCCAATCGTGAAACGGAAACCCATGAGCAGGTCATTGCCCAACTGATTGACTCTCATAATCTTTCCAAAGTCGGATTTGAAGCCCTTCATGCCAGTTACAAGCTGATCAGCAGCCTGGAAAAAGAAGTCAGCAGTTGCCAACTGGTCCCAACAGAAAGAGTGGTGGAGGATCTGAGAGCGATCAAAAGCGATGATGAAATCGCAAACATCAGCAAAGCGGCAGCGATTGCCGATCTCGCTTTTGGAGAGATCCTGGAGTCCATAAAAGAGGGAGTGAGCGAAACCGAATTAACCTGGGAACTGGAAAACCGCCTTCGAGATCATGGATCACAGGGTTCGGCCTTCCCTATCATCTTGATTTCAGGGCAAAAAACCTCCATGCCCCATGGCATTCCTTCAGATAAGAAAATCGAGAAAGGGGATTTCATTACCCTGGATTTTGGGGCCCTCTACAACGGTTACAGATCCGATATGACCCGGACCGTCATTCTGGGAAAGCCGGATGTTAAGCAGTCAAAGGTTTATGAGATTGTGAGAGAAGTCCAATCCATCGGAGTTGACAGGGTTAAAGAAGGAATTCCTGGACGGGATGTCAACCAGGCCGTCAATGATGCCATCGCCAAACACAACTACCTGGAGTTTGCCGGCAAGGGGCTGGGCCATGGCCTCGGGCTGGACATTCACGAAATCCCATTCCTTAACGCTCGTTGCAAAGAACCCCTGAAAGCAGGCAATGCTATCACCATAGAGCCAGGCATCTATATCCCTTTCTGGGGAGGCGTCAGGATTGAAGATACGGTGGTTGTTACCAGGGAAGGTTGTGAGATTTTGACCAAATCCCCAAAGGATTTGACCATTCTTTAAAAGTGTAACTTAATAGAATATTTGAGTTTTAAGTGGATACGTTGGCTCTTAATAGCGCTTTGTGACGGCCAATAACACGTTTTGCTTCTACCTGAGTATCATCTAATTCCATCTAGGGAGGAAAATCAATACAAATTGCAAATTTGCAAAGGCGTCCCCAACTATTGGATGAGCATGTTGGAGGTGATGTTGGGGATGATTTCGGGGTCGATATGGCATTTGGTGGCAATAAAGTTGCTGACACTGCCTGAGGATTTCACCTGTCGGATGAATTCTTCCATTCTTCCGTATTTATCGGGGTCAAGGGATTCGGTTTTGCGGTAGTCGCATTCAATGGCTTTTAGCATCTTTCCGTCTAACCGATCAACATTCTCAGCCGCAAGGGCAACCAGCAGGGCGGATACCGTGCCGGTCCTGTCCCGGCCTGCATCGCAATGTAGCAGGGTTCGCTTCTCCTCCAGGACAGAAATAAAAATATCCTTGAGAAATCCACAAACAGCGTCGCGTGTTTTTGGGTCGGACCAGGAGCGCAGGTATTCCAGGTTATTCAGTTTGACATCCGGATTGAAGTAACGTCCGATCACTTTCTCATTTTTGGCATGGCAGAAATAGCGCTCCTCTTTTTCGGGAGAGTAGTTGAGAGAGTAGATCACCCGGGGATTGCCGACTTTGGAGCAGTCCCAGCCGGAAAACCAGCCGGCGGAACGAAAAAGCAACCCTTCACGGTAGACCGGTTCATCCAGGCACTGGTTTAAACTGGCACCGATATCACGATAGTTCATATCGTGATAAAACCCCTCCCAGCGGATAGCGAGTGGTGGTCCGCCGTCATGAACACCAAAACTCCTGTATTTGATCCAGGCGGCATATATAAAAAGCAATAGCAGAGCGACTCCTGCTGCTTTTAAAACTCGTTTCACGGATCACCTTCGTCGAAAAAGCTGTCTGATAGTTGCAAAGGGGACGGACAGGTGATGTTTCCAGTCATCCATTTTTCCCCTGAAGAGCATGTTGCGACCGAATTGCAACAGTTCTTTTGGAGAGGGAATGATGAACTGCTTGGGCGTTTCTGATCTATGGGTAGCTTCAGGGTTTTGTTCCAGGTTTTGCAGATAGCTGATTACTTCAGAAAGGTTAACCCGGTTGGCTGTTCGATCCAGGGAGCGGTAACCAATCAGTCCGTTGCTTTTAATAACAAATATTGCAGGAAACGCGATCCCACCGTGTTCGGCTGAGTTAAGCAGATGGTACTGCTTGATAACGGCCCGATCGATGTCACAAAGCAGATCTAGCGAATATCCCAACTCCTTGCGGAAGGATTCCGATTTGCCCCTGTCATCGGCCGAAATTGCCGCAATCCCGACACCGAGACCTTCTAAGGTTTGCGAATGCTTTTTGATTTCAGCCAACTGGCTGACGCAAAACGGTCACCAATGTCCTCGGTAAAATATCAGCAAAAGGCTCTTTTTCTGCTTTAACGTTTCCTCAAGCCGAAACTCCTCTCCTTTGGAGTTGAGAACTTGAAAATCAGGTGCTTTCTGATCGATATCCGGGATATTCTCTTTCATGGCTTTCCATAATTGTGGTTTTTCCTGGATTCTGCAGACATAGTGCTCTTCACGGTGAATCTGCTATTGAACACACTATCTCATTCTGCTTCCATTAAAAGGGTTTGTTCAACCGGGACACTGCAATCACAGCCTTTCGCCAGATCTTTTGCTTCCTTGGTTGCCAAAAAATCAGGAGGTTGAATGATATCAAAAAGGTGATCTTCATATGCGTCATATTGATCGGTTGAAAAAACTTTCCCGTCGTTGAGCTCCAGTAGGGTATCTGCCGGATTCTGAGACTGCCTGGTAAAGTTCCGGTAGAACCGTTCGCAATAAGCAAGCAGGTTCGAATGAACTTCATACTGTGTGGGATTGAGGGCGATTTCAAAGATTTGACAACACAGTTCAGGAAATGCTTCCAACCCCTTGGAAGCGGCTGCGGCCAGCATCTTGTCCAGTTCGTTCATATGCGGTGAAAGCAGGGAAATAACATCGTCTGTCGCCTTCTCATCGTAAATCAGCGATGTGGTTAATATTGCCGGTAGGGCCCAGCAAGGCTTGGACTGGCCATCTATAAATCGAATTTCCAGAAATCCCTTGGACCTGACCTCCGGGAAGAGGGTAGTCAGGTGAGATTCCCAATCTTCAATAGTTGGATAGAGACCGTTATATCCGTTTTTCAGCCATTGCTTAAATGATACTCCGTTTTCACAGTATCCCAGGCAACCGCTTTCATCCGGAAGGGTAAACACTGCTGCGTTCAAGGCAAACTCAAGGTAGTGCTCTACAGGGGAAGCTGCCAGGCTGTTGTTGTGGCGGAGATGTGGGAATCCTGTGCGACTCTTGTCCAACTGTTCCCAGATAAAGGAGCGGTAACTTTTCCACCCTGTGTTTACACTTCCCGCAAAAGGTGTGTTGCCGAAAATTGCACAGAACACGGGAGATAACAGATTTGCAGCCAACCACCTTTTAACCGCAGTCTCCGGGTCGCCGAAATCAAGATTGACCTGCAACGAAGTTGAAAGCCTCATCATCTGTTGTCCATAGGGCCCAATGTTTTGAAAATAGCGATCCATTGCCCTGTAGCGGGGCTTGCGCATTTTCAGTCCCACCTCTTCCACGGTCTGCCAGGGATTCATCCCGCCGAAGAAGAACCTGATCTCCTCCTTTGCCAGAACATTTTCCAATTCTGAAACATTGAGAATCAACTCGTTGATAACGTTTCCCAGATCGGCCTCAACGGAAGAACTGTATTCGATCTGTCCTCCGGGCTCAAATGTAATAATGCCGCCGGATTCGGAGTTGAGCCTGGGCACATCCAACTTCTGATCCTGGCTGAACATACTGCAACGACAGAGGGAATTGGCATAGAGGAGATCAAAACTGCCACGGAGGTTTTCGTTGATGATATCAGCAGTTTGCAGACTTCCGTTATCTGCGGTTTTAAATGGAATTAGCTCCAGTTCCAGGCCGATTGTTTTTCTATCCACGCTTTCAGGCATGGAAAACTTCCTTGTCATGCTCTCGGTTAGAAACTCCAGCGATAGTGTAGATACGTGATTGGTCATTTCAAAGCTGTTTGGTTTTGTGTTGCTCCCTTCTTTATGTTGAACAGATACTTATCATACTATTAACCAATCCATTATGGATATAGCAAATGCCTGACCGAGTTCTCTGCCTGCCAAACCCGCTTGCTTTTCAGTTCAGGTTTCGACAGAATCTGAAGACATTGAATGGTGGCAGGAATTATCCGGACAGATAGTGATTCAAACGATGTTATGTAGCAAATCCGATCCAGCACAATATATAAAACAGATACTTAAAACGTTAATTGAAGCACAGAACTGTAAATGGTTTCCAATAAAAATGAGGATAAGACATGAATGAAACCCTGAACCTGATTGCGAATCGAAAATCGTTGCGGGTATACGAACAGCCGGATCTGAGTACAGAAGAGATCGATACCATAATCCGGATGTCCATGAGGGCCCCGACTGCCGGGAACATGATGATGTACTCCATTCTGGAGGTCACCGATCAAGAAGTGAAAGAGAGACTGGTTGAGACCTGCGACCATCAGCCATTTATTGCCAGGGCTCCACTGGTGTTGATCTACCTTGCCGATATGCAGCGCTGGTACGACTACTACGCCATATCAGGAGTGCCCGAATACTGCGCAAATCACCATATGGATTTTGAGCCCCCCCGTGAGTCCGACCTGTTGCTGGCATGCTGCGATGCCCTGATCGCTGCCCAGACTGCAGTGATTGCAGCCGAATCGATGGGAATCGGATCCTGCTATATTGGCGATATTATGGAGCAATATGAAATCCACAGGAAGATGTTTAACCTTCCCGATCTGGTTTTTCCCATCACCATGCTCTGTTTCGGCAGATTCAAATCCTCTTATCTTAAACAGAAACCGCGTTCCAGGTTCAACCGGGAGCATATACATTTCAAGGATCAATACCGGAGACAGAGTCGAGATCAACTCCGTAAAATGTTTGATCATCTGGAACTGGGGGAAAATCACGAATCCTACTTGAAAGATGCCGAGAACTTTGCTCAGCACCACTATTTGCGTAAAACCGGAGCCGAGTTTAGCAAGGAAATGAGGAGGTCCGTATCCGCCGCCATGAAGCAATGGCTGCAGGCAAAAATTTAATTCGCATACGAAATCAGGATTCCATCGGCACCTAAAATATGGTAAACAGAATAAAACAGCTTCTTAAGCGCATTTCCGAAACGGACTTCAAGTATCCCTTTCGGATATCCCCAGGTAATATCTTTTTAGCACCAAGCCATGAACAGACCGCGAATACTGATCGTTGATGACGAAAAGGCAATTCGGGACAGCTATCGCTCGATCCTGACAACAGAAGATCCCATCAAACCCATTGATGACAAAGCTTCAACACTGTTTGCTGAAGAAACGGAGCCGAGTATGCTCAGTATGGATGGCCTTTTGGGCGGAGACGATGGGGAGATGATCATTGAGGAGGAACTGGCCACCGGCCACTATGATATTGATGAAATTGACCAGGGAGCGGGAGCAGTGGATCTGGTCAGGAAATCCCTGGATACGAACCAACCCTATAGCCTGGTATTCATGGATGTAAGAATGCCACCGGGAATAGATGGTGTGGAAGCGGCAAAGCAGATCCGCAAACTCGATCCCGATATTGAAATTGTTATCATGACTGCGTACTCCGACTACAACCTGGAAGAGATTGTGGACAAGGTGGGTAATCCGGACAGACTGCTCTATTTCCATAAACCCTTTAATTCGGAACAGATCAAGCATTTGGCATCTTCCCTGACGCAGCACTGGTATCTCGAAAAAAAACGACGTGAACAGGACTGAACTATGGAAGAAAAAGAACTTGCTCAAGAAAATGAATCGGAAACAGAAGCAAATTCTGCCCCGGGAAATCGTCCGGAACTGGAATCGAGCCTTGAGTTTTTAAGGAATTTTGACTCCTTCTGGAAAGGATACGTCGACAAAATTTACCAGGCAAAAATGGAGTTGACGGATCCTCTTCTTCCCAAAATCAATCATCTGAGGCAGTCTATCCGTTTTTATCTGATTCCGGCACTGCAGAGTGCAATCAAATTACCCGGCGAGAGGCAAAACGTGATCGTCAGACAACTTCCCTTTCTTTTTTCCGAAAAGGGACTGGTGCGTTTCTTTAATCACTTTTATGCGGTTCAACGAAGCGAGGAAAAGGGCTGGGTGCTCGCCAACCGGGATCCCTACAAGATGGATGAGCTTGTACTGTTTGATCTTTACAAGGTCAAAAGGACCATGAATGGAATCAGTGAACTGCTCAAGGAGTTGAAAACGTCGAGACTGGACTTTCCCAGTTCCTTCAAAAGGGATCAACAGCCTGCTATTCTGAAAGGTATGAACTCTGCACTTTTCATGGTTTTTAAGATGGCTGTTAAACCGGAGTACCAGGTTGAGCTTTTCAAGAACATCGGCCTGAATTACCTTTACGAGGATCAACTGGAGGAGAGACGGAAAAAAGGAATTATTTATGCCAGGGGGGACAAACCTGATTCCAGTCCGTATCGCAGGATTTTCTTCCATCTGTTATTCCGGGAGGCCATAAAGACCAAAATCAAAGGTAAAGAGACCCGAATCGAATACAATCTCATTGACTTCGAACAGTTGATTGAGGAATATTTCGCCCATTTTCTGGATGAATCCTCGCCCCCGGTCGAGACGATGAAAATTTATCACTGCTTTCATATCCAGGGGAAATCCCTTGCCAAAAATATCCTGGAGGAACCGGACCAGGAGACTTTGCTTTTCGAAGACATCGATGAAATCAAAACCATCATCTAGTTTCCCAAACCTGTGATCAAAAACTATCGAATTCTCATTATTGACGACGATCCCGGTATCCGGGATACCTATAGGCAGATCCTTGCGGACAGAAAACCCGATGAACTGTTGCAGAAGGGTTCCTTGCTGTTTGAAGGTGAAAAAGAAACCCTGAATCAGGGTCGCAACAGCTACCAACTGATACTTGTATCCAGGGGAGAAGAAGGCGTCGGAATTGTTGAGGAATCCATCAGGAAAAACCAGCAGATATCCCTGGTTTTTATGGATATGGCCATTTCGGGCATGAATGGTGCGGAAACTGCCGGAAGAATCTGGGCTATCGATAATGCGGTTAAGATAGTCTTTGTCACCGCTTTTAATGAATATACACCGGACGATATCATTCAGGAGATCGGCAGGGATGACATCTTCTACCTGAGGAAACCTTTCAACGCGGACGAAATAAGACAGTTCGCCAGGGCATTGACTGACGAATGGAGGCTGGAAAGGGAAAAAGAGGCGCTCTCTCTCAATCTTCAAAAATCCAACGATGAGTTGGAGAAACTGAATCGTACCCTGAACGAGCAGGTCAGGAAGCAGACAGCCACTATGGTGCAGTCGGAAAAGATGATTTCACTGGGAATTCTTACCACAGGGATAGCGCAGAAAATCATCAAGCCGGTTTATCAAATCAGGGAGAATCTGGAGCTGATGATCAGGAACTCGGAATGCAAATCACAATTTGCGGACGTGGTTTCCGAGTCCATCAGTCACATAGAGAGAATCCAGGAGATCGTGTCCGATTTAAGCACTATTTCCAGTGCTGATGACACGGATTTCACGGAAAAAGACATCAGGCAGATTCTGGATACCGCGCTAAATGTGACCTATAACAAGCAAAAGCATCAGATACAGGTGGTGAAAGAGTACTCGGAAACGCCACCAATTCGTTGTCTTCCCCAACGGCTCTCACAGGCTTTTGTTAACATCCTGATTAATGCGGTTCAAGCCATCACCAGTAGCGGAATCATTACTGTCACAACCGAGCTGGTCCAGGAGGGAAAAAGAGTTGCGGACAAGAGGATTAAAATCACCATCGCGGATAGCGGCCAGGGAATAGCGGAAGAGAACCTGTCCAAGATCTTTGATCCCTTTTACTCGACCAAATCTCCCGGAGAGGGAACAGGCCTGGGAATGAACGTAACTTACGATATTATCAGGCAGCATCATGGCGATATTGAAATCAAGAGCAAAAAAAATGTCGGGACTGCAGTTACAGTAATCCTGCCCTTGTCCGGTGCCACCAGGTAGTTCAACGCCCATTCACCCTCGATTAAACTCTACCCGGACCAGGGCACCTTTACCTTGCCCCTCGCTTTCAAAGATTAACCTTCCCCGGTTCTTTTCCACAAAAGCCTTGCAGTAGTACAGACCTATACCGGTTGAACCTTTCCCGGACTTTCCGAATTCAAACAGGGATGGGATTTGATTGGGATCGATACCTATGCCTGAATCCCTTACTTCGAACCCGAACTGACTCTTATTACAGAAAGTGCCCACCGAAATAGTTTTGCCATCGGGCCGATTCAACTCATCAATCGCTTCGTATCCGTTTTTGATGATGTTAACCATAACCTGCGCCAGTCGGTTTTTGTTGATCACCAATTCCGGACAATCCCCGGCAAGCTCTTTTTTAATCTCGATCCCTCGCCTTTCCAGGGCACCCACCTGCATATAAAGTGCATCCTCCAATAACAAATTGAGATTGACCCTCTGGCGGGTATCCGTCTCCCTGGCAGCATAGGCTTGCTGAAGGACCAAAATTTCTGAAACATAACTGATAGCCTTGTCAATTGTGGTGATTCGTTCTTGTTGTTTGTCCCTTTTTTCAACAAAGATCCCGATCAACTCCCCCATGAAATCGAATATCTCCTTACCCCGTTTGTCCTGATTGACATATTCGCCCAGTTCACCCCTGTGCTCCACCAGATCCCGATAGCATTTTCCCAGGTAGTCAATCACTTTCAACAGTTCATCGGACATCATCTCTTCCACATGGACTTTAACTGGGGTGATGGCATTACCGATATTGTGCAACACCATGGCCGAGAGTTGTGACCGACCGGCTTCTATCGCTTTGTTGATCAGTTCGGCCTGGGCCTCATCCAACTCCCTGGTTCTATCCATAATCATCCGTTCCAGGTTTTCCTGATAGTCCCGTAAACCAAGTTCCGATACCTTGCTTTTATGAATATCCAATTGTGTTCCGACAGCTCTGATCGGTCTCCCTTCTTTATCGTGTTCCAGGGTCTTGCCAACTGTTTGAACCCATATCCAACCCCCTTTCTTTTTGAGGCATCTATATTCCAGGCGGAATTCCGATGCTTTACCGTTCAGATATTTATCAAGCATCTCCTCCATTTCCGGAAGGTGGTCAGGATGAATCAGCTCCTTCCAGGCGTTGATTTTGCCTTTCAGCTCCGTCTTTTCATAATCCAGCATGCCACTGCAGCGGTCATCAAATTGAAGGCCTTTACTCAGCTCCCATTCCCACAGTCCTGCATCCATGGTTTGCAGCACCAGTTCAAGGCTTTGCAGCCTTCTCCCGGTTTCATCATCAAGTATCTTTCCGGTTGCCATTTGACTCGCTTTCGATTCAGTATTTAAATCAGTTTCGACCATTTGATGTTGATCCGGGATAAAAGTCAAGATTGAACATGAGCAACTGTATAGGAAAATGAAGTTTTCAATTCTCTTTCAAATGTGTTACAATCCTGTACTAGATTTCATTGATACGGATTATTAGTTATTTACTCTCTAATTATCGGGAAAACGATCGATTTCATCGTTACTATACGATAATATTCAATCCCAGATAATTAACCAAAAGTTTTTTGTCGGTCTGTTTCAGGTCATTGTTGTGAAATCGGGTTGCATGAAACCAGCAAAAACCAGTGAGTAACGTCATAAAGAGGAGAAAAGGAATGACGGCTTGGAAAGATATGAAAATAAGAACAAAGCTATCCATAGGATTCGGAATAGTGATTTTTTTGTTAATCGCTACCAGTGCCGGATCTTTTTTCGGTTTGATCAGAACAACCAGCCTCAATGAAGAGGTGATCAGTAACAAAGATAAAACCGAGATGATGCTGGCAAGAGAAATTGATCATCTGAAATGGGTACAAAACCTGGAAGACATGTTCGTCAATGAAAAGGCCCAAGGGGTAACGGTCGAAAAGGATCACACTCAATGTGCCCTGGGTAGATGGCTCTATGGAGAAGAAATCGAGCAATTCATAGGCGATGACCCGGAATTGCGCAGATTGATTGAGGCGATCAAAGAGCCCCATCAGAGGTTGCATGAATCCGCGCACAAAATTGATGAAACCTTTGTGGCTTTCGATTTGTCCCTGGAAGCCCTTATCAACGAAGTCTGGATTAAACACCTGAATTGGGTCATCGATTTGAAACAGGCCATGGAAAGTGGTTCGGAATTCACCGGGGAACTGGATCCCAGAAAATGTCTATTTGGGAAGTGGTTTTACTCATATGAGGCTGAAGACCGGGAATTCGGTGACTTAATCCAGAAATGGAAGGAGCCGCACGAGAAACTACACCAGACGGCAGATCGAATTAATCAGGAACTGAAAAATGAAAATATAGCCGGCGCCAAATCTATATATGAAAGTGATTTAAAGCCGACCCTGGCCAACCTGGAGAGTATTTACAACCAGACCATCGAATGGATCGAAACCTCCAGGGAAAAGCGATTAGCGGCTGTACAGATATTTCAATCAGAAACAATTCCCGCGCTGGAAAATGTCAGGCACGAATTCTCAAAAATAAGGGAGAGAGCTGCAATTATATCCGAAGAGGTTCATCAGACAATGGAACAAGGCCTGTTCATCGGATATGCAGTTATCATAATACTCGCCCTGTTGGCGGTTGGCGGAGGTGTTTTTCTGGCAATTCGGATCACCAATGCTATATCCCGTCCTATCAATAATCTGACCCAACAGGCCGAATTGGTCGCGAACGGTGATGTTACACAACAGGTCGATATCGATCAGGAGGATGAAGTGGGGATGCTGGGACAATCCATGAACCGAATGGTGGAAAACCTGCGCAACATGGCCAACGTAGCTGATCGAATTGCCAAAGGGGATCTTACTATCGACGTTCCGGTAAGATCCGAAAAAGACGCCCTGGGTTCAGCCCTGAAGGAGATGGTTACCCAGCTTAATACCGTGATCAATCAAATCAGGATTTCCTCCAGTGAGGTTGCATCCGGTTCCGAAGAACTCTCGTCCGCTTCCCAATCCATGAGCCAGGGAGCAACTGAACAGGCGGCTTCGGTGGAAGAGATTTCAAGCTCCATCACCCAGATTGAATCCCAGATGAAGCTGAACGCGGACAATGGCGAACAGGCAAGCTCAATGGCCGGTGAGACAAGGCATGACGCTGAAAACGGAAATCAACAGATGAAGGTGATGATCTCCGCCATGGAAAAAATCACCAACTCCAGCAAAGACATCTCTAAAATCACAAAAGTGATTGATGAAATTGCCTTCCAGATCAATCTCCTCTCCCTGAACGCTGCAGTGGAAGCGGCCAGAGCCGGGACTCACGGTAAGGGGTTTGCAGTTGTGGCAGACGAAGTCAGAAACCTGGCTACGCGCAGCGCTCAAGCAGCTTCTGAGATATCGGAAATGATCGAGGTATCGACCCATCAAGTGGAAGAAGGGACGGTTATTGTCGGTAAAACAGCAGAGGCACTGCAAAAAATCGACAACTCGGTGGAGAAAATCACCGATATTATCTCCGAGATAGCCGTGGCATCCAAGGAGCAAGCCGCAGGAATCGGGCAGATTTCGGAGGGATTGGAACAAATTGATCGGGTAACACAACAGAACTCCGCGCACTCCGAAGAAAGTGCCGCATCTGCCCAAGAACTGTCCGGTCAGGCCATGTTGCTAGCCGAGTTGATAGACCGTTTTCAACTGAAAGATAAAAACAGAGTTCACTATACAGGTAATGATATTCAGATCGATCAAGTGGGTTTCGACAAACCGCTTGAGATAGATTCCGCTGACAACAGTCCTGCCGATCTGGCAAATAAAAGGGAAATCAGAAAGCTGGAGAACAGGCCGTCTGCGAATAACAGGAGATCGATTATTCTGTAAATCGGGCCAAAGCTTTAAATAGACCGCGACTTTCGGTTTCTTAAAGCTGTCTCGACAATCTGTTGGTGTGAGCCATCGTTTTGTATTTCGGCCAAGGGGAGTTAGTTTTTGGTAAACCCGCCACCTATTGTCCAGGTGGCGGGTTTGTTTTCTTGATATGCAATAACAGCCGGGGAGACAGATTTTCTCCTCGTGAGAGAGGTTCACTTGCCGATCCGGAAGAAACGGGGTGCAGGCTGTGGAACCGGCCATCTCTCTTTTGCTCAAGGATCAAATCTATTTTGGAATTTTGATGGGTTGATCCTTATCGATTCCCGCGAGCAGCTCAATATTGAGACCATCGGAAAGACCGACTTCAATCTCCATTCTTTTAAACACCTGTGGGGCGGTTTCAATTTCAACAAAGGATTTTCCTTCATCAAATCTGATCCAGCGCTCCTTGACAGCCAATACCTCTTCTTTCTTCTCCAACACAATATCCGCGTTGGCGCTGTATCCTGCCCGGACAAACTGTGATTTCTTGAGTTTGAGCCTGGCCCTGATGTCAAACTGAATGGCACCACTTACCTTTTTCCCTTTGGGTGCAATGTATTCAATGGTTGCATCAAATTTCTCATCCTCAATGGCCCCGATAGTGAGGATTAACGGCATCCCTTCCTTGATCTTGCCGACTTCCGATTCGTCGATGCTGCCTTCGAAAATCATATCGTTCATATCAGCGACCACTGCCACGGTCGTTCCCACATTGGAAGTGCTGCTTTCGATCACCAGGTTCCCTTCTTTGACAGCGACATCCAGCACCATGCCATCAGTTGTTGATCGAATCAGGGTATTAGCATCTTCCATGTTCTTTTCGGTCACCCCTTCGCGAATCAACTGCAAATTGTTACGGGCAGCGCTATATTCAGCTTCAGCCTTTTTCAGTGCCAGGTCGGCCTTCTGGTAATCCTGTTCAATGATCTTCAATGTCTCTTCCCGAACCAGCTGGTAGTTATCTTTGGCCTCTTCAAAATCCGATACCGCTTTTTTAAGCGTCAGTTCGTAATCGGCCAGGGTCTCTTTGGATATTACTCCCTTTTCCATCAACAGTTTCTGTTTCTGAACTTCAGCTTTTGCATCCTCCAGGACCAGTTCGGCTTTCTGTTGTTTGAACAGGGCCGAATTCAGTTTGATCATGAAGGGATTGGCGTTCTGCAACACCAGGTGACCGTCATTGAAGGAGCTTTGGTAGAATCCCTTTTGTCGCTGATGGGTAATCCTGGCATCTTCCAGGGCTAACCTGGCCTGTTCCAGTCTGTTTTCCGCATTGTTCAATGTCACCATATTTGGATTGATTCTGATCCTGGCAATCAGGTCCCCCTTTCTGACCACATCTCCGGCCTGGACGAAGATCTCGTCGATAATGCCGATGATCTGTGGTTTGATTTCAATCTCTTTTCGGGGAATGACAGTCCCTGTCACCACCGTTTTTTTCACGATGGTCATCACAAATGGAGTTCCGGTATCGTAAACAATCGGCTTCTTTTTCGATTTCTGGTAGAGGAAAAAGAGTGTACCGGCAAAAACACCCAGTATCAGTAATAAAATCAGGAATTTCAGTAGTCGCTTCATAGCATCACTCGTAACGAATAGCATCGACGGGTTTAACAGAAACTGCCCGTTTTGCGGGAATCAGACCGGCAAAAATACCGGAGATGACCAGAATTCCCAGGGCCAATACCGCCATATTAAAATCGATTTCCGGCCTGCTGAACATACTGGCTCGGGCAGCCATATTACGTGTAAATTGTGAGACAATCTCCAGGAGGGCGACACCAATCACCAGCCCCCAATAACCTGAAAAAGAGGTCAACAGTACCGATTCGGATATAATCTGGCTGATAATCCGGCCAGGAGTGGCTCCAATAGCCCTCCTGATACCGATCTCCTTGGTTCGTTCCTTGACCACAATCAGCATAATATTGCTCACACCGATGACCCCTGCAACCAGGGTTAGAATCCCGACAAACCAAATCAGAAAGGTGATTCCCGTGAAAAGACGGCTGATCTTGAGAAACTCTTTTTCAGCATTCCAGTATCCAATAGCTCTTTCGTCCTTTGGAGATACTTTATGGCGTTTTGCCAGGATGCGTATTGCTTTTTCCTGGACCACCGAAACCGGAATTCCCTTCCTCGATGTAAGCGAAAACCAACCAACGGTTCTGCCGTAGTTAAAAGATCTTTGAAATGTTGTCAGGGGAACAAAGACTCTTTTCAAATTGTCAGTTTCTCCCTCCCCCAGGCTTTCGAGATCAAAGACACCAATCACCTGAAAAAAAACGCCATTGATTTCAATGTATTTCCCAATCGTTTTCTCACTACCAGGGAACAGGATCTCCCGAACCCTTTTGCCGATCACGGCAACCTTTCTTTTTCGGTCAACATCCAATTGGTTGAGAAATCTCCCGCTGATGATATTCATCAGTTCAATATTAATGACATCGGGATAATCCCCATAAACGTCAAAGGTTCCGGTCAGCAGGCCACGGGTCACATTGTTGACCCCCTCTGTTCTTCTGAGCTGAACCCGTGGTGCGATGTATTCGATTTCGGGAATATTCCTTTTCAAGGCGTCAATATCATCATTATTGAAGAAATATCGTCTTCCTTTGGGTAGTCCCATATAGGGAATACTGGTATTACGGGTCCAAAGATAAACCGCATTACTGGCATACCTGGAAAAATCGTCAGTCACCCCGTTATGCAAACCCTGTCCTGCCCCCTGCATAACGACCAGCATCAGAATTCCCCAGAAAACGCCAAATGCTGTCAACGCTGAACGCAGTTTGTTCTTTTTCAGCGTATTAAAGATCTCCTGTAGACTGTCTCGATCCGGAAACATTTTATGCGTCCCTCAACGCTTCAACAGGTTTTACGGCAGCCGCCCGTCTGGCCGGAAAGTATCCCGCCAGGGTTCCCGCAATAATCAGCAGAATTACTGCACTAAAAGCCACACTCAGGTCCACCTGCGGATTAGAGAAATAGTCGATTCCCTTGATAGTTCTGGCCATCAACTCCAGGGCCGCCACCCCGAATATCAGCCCCACGTATCCGGAAACCGAGGTCAATAGTACGGACTCCGTTATGATCAACTCGATAATCGACCAGGGCGTGGCACCCAGTGCTTTACGAATGCCTATCTCCTTGGTGCGTTCCTTTACGACGATCAACATAATATTACTGACACCAACAATTCCGGCTATTATAGAACCGATGCCAATAATCCAGATAAAAATCCTTATGTTGGCAAAGAGGGTCATGAATTTCTCGTAACGTTCCAGGTTACTGCGGACATAGAGCGCCCGTTTATCTTTTTCATCAAATCGATGACGAACCGCCATTTCTTTTTTTATAGCTTCCTCGATTTCCTTGCTTTCTTTAACATCAGTATCGGTGAGTGTAAAAATGATATTGTGAATCCGATTACCGCTACTGAAGACCTTTTGGGCCGTTGAAATGGGAACATAGACCAATTGTTCCTGTCTTCGATCGCCGGGATCTGCATAAACCCCCACCACCTGAAAAGCCACGTTGTTAATGCCGATATATTTCCCGACTGCCGACGTTCCCTTAAACAGGTCCTTTTCCACCTCTATACCGATATTGGCAACTTTGCGATATTGTGCAATATCCGAATCGTTTATCATGCGACCGCTGGTTGGCAGGGAACGTTCGATAAAGCGATGATCCGGATGCACCGCCCAGAGGCTGTAGCTGCCGGACTCCTTACCATAGCTGATGGTGTTGTTGGACCATTTAAAAAACCGGGCGGATATGTATTCCAGTCCTTCAACCCCCTTCCTGGTCTCCTCATAGTCACGATTGGTAAAACGGATTCTACGTCCTTGCTCCAAGCCTTTATAGGGCAGGCTGGTCTGTCCCGGACTGACGCGGATGCTATTGGTGGCATCCCGTTCAAATTCTGCTTTTACACCGTTCTCAAGGCCGTAGCCGCTTCCCAGGAGCAGAACCAACATGAAGATCCCCCAGGAAACGCTAAAACAGGTGAGAAAGGTTCTCAGCTTATTTTCTTTGATATGGGTAAAGATCTCTTCAAATTTATCGAAACTGATCAGCATTGGGATATCCGATTCAACAGCACAATCTGGTTACGTAGCAAATACATATTTAGCAATCCGTTTTTATCAAGAGCCGAGGGATCTGTGATTTAAAATCCTTGGAAACAGGATTTATTCACGGAGCCCCATGGATGGGTTCATGCGTATTATAAATCACAGATCCTTGGCGACACAAATTTTAGATCATTCTCTAACTTACGATTTTCCCATCCAGAATCCGAATAATCCGATCGGTCTTGTCGGCAATATCGTGTTCATGAGTGATAATGACAACCGTGATTCCGTCGCAATTAATCTCACCAAACAGCCTCATCACCTCCATGGAAGTTGTGCTGTCCAGAGCTCCCGTCGGCTCATCCGCCAAGATGATTTTAGGTTCGGTAATCATAGCCCTGGCAATGGCTACCCTTTGTTTTTCCCCACCGGAGAGTTCGTTGGGATAATGGTGAAGACGATCCCCCAGTCCCATTTTACCCAGGTACTCCGCAGCAATATCATTTCTTTTCCGGCGGCTGACGTTCTGGTAGTATAGAGGCAGGGAGACGTTGTCCAGGGCGTTCTTGAATGGGATCAGGTTAAAGGATTGAAAGACAAATCCAAGATAACGGTTCCGGAATTTGGCAGCCTTGGTTTCACTCATGTTTTTGACCAGCGTGCCATTGAGATGGTATTCTCCCGAGTCGTAGGAATCCAGAATACCCAGGATGTTCAGCAGGGTGGACTTTCCGGATCCCGATGATCCCATGATGGAGACCAACTCCCCCTCCCGGACATGAAGATCGATCCCCTTCAGGACATGCAATCGGTTGGATCCGGTTGCATAACTTTTGTTAATATCGTTCAGACGGATCATTATCTTCCAATTCCCCAATCGATTTTCCTACCTTGTTCTGAAATGCATTTATGACCCTCGTCTATCCAGAATGGTTCAGATTTCATCAGGTTGCAACCCCTATTTGCGACACTTGTCGGCAAAAAGCCTTTCAATCCAACACCAGGTTCGATCATTCAGGACCGGATTTCTGTGAAAGTTATCTAACCTGGATTAACCAGTGATCAATTCTGAAATCGAATTGGAACAATAATAGGATTTTACGGTGATTCCCCGAATCTGTGAAGAGGCGAATTGTTGTGGAAGAAGGCAGTGTAAACAACAGCTTAAATCATCAGTTGGGATCCTTGAACTGAAGGTCATAGAGACGTTTATATTCGCCGTGTTGGTCGAGAAGTTCCTTGTGATTTCCCGATTCGATGATACGACCGTTTTTTAACACGTGGATAACATCTGCGTGTTTAATGGTGGAGAGACGGTGAGCAATAACCAGTGTGGTACGGTTTTTCATCAGGTTCTCTATGGCAGCCTGGACCTCCTTTTCCGATTCAGTGTCCAGGGCGCTGGTCGCCTCATCCAGAATCAGGATCGGGGCATCCTTGATCAAAGCTCGCGAAATTGCAATGCGCTGCCGCTGTCCGCCGGATAGCATAACCCCCTTTTCTCCTATCTGTTGATCGTATTGATTGGGCATTTCCATAATAAAATCGTGCGCATATCCTGCCTTGGCCGCTTCAACCAGTTTTTCTTCGGAGCAGTCCTGTTTGCCGTAGGAGATATTGTTTTTGATGGAATCGTTAAACAGGACAATATCCTGGGTGACCGTTGCAATCTGATTTCGCAGGGATTTGAGAGATGCCTCCCGAATGTCCACCCCATCGATTTTGATTGAGCCACCATCATCCGGAACATCATAAAACCTGGGCAATAGATTGGCAAAGGTAGTTTTGCCGCTACCGCTGCTTCCCACCAGGGCGGTGATGGTGCCCGCTTTCAACTTGAGGTTGATATCCTCCAGCACCAAGGTGTCTTCATAAGCGAAATGCTTGATCTCCACGCTGATCTCTTCCTTGATGGGTGCCAAGTCGCGGGCATTTTCCGCCTCCTCGATCTTCCAATCACTCTCCAGAATGCCGAATATCCTTTCAGCAGCAGCAATCCCTTCCTGAATCTTCAGGGAAATACCGTTCATCTGTTTGATCGGTGTGTTCAGCATCATAAAAGACATGATGAACGAGGTGAAATCACCAAAAGTAATCTGATTATTGGCAATCAGGTGCCCGCCATAAGCCAGCACAAACACGGCGAAGAATCCTGCTGTGATTTCAAGCAGGGGATAGGAGTAGGAGGAGATAAAAATGGACTCAAGAAAATGCTTGTACAAGTTACGGTTCTCTTTTTTGAAGCGCTTACTCTCGTGCTTCTCCATAATGAAGGCTTTCACAACCCTTATCCCGGTGATGGTTTCGGAAAGCAGGGTGGAAAGTGCTCCGAACTGGTTCAGACGTTTGCTTGTGGCTTTATTGCTTTGCTGGCCGAAAAAAGAGATCAGCTTAGATACAATCGGCAACAAAATCAGGGTCATGAGCATCAGTTGCCAACTGCGGTCAAACATGATGATGAAAAGAAATATAATGGTGGGCATATCGCGTAATGGCCCCACCAACCCGATAACGATAGCCTCGTTCAGGGTCACAAAATCAACTGTGAACCGCGATATCAGTTCACCTGACGGTTGTTTGTTAAAAAAACCGATGGGCATGCTGAGAACTTTGTTATAAAGCTTTTCCCTGAGATTTCTCACGGTCTTCTGTGCCAGGGAACCCATCAGGTAGTTCTGCAAAAAAAAGGAGATGCCTTTTGAGACGAGAATCAGCATCAGGGCAGCACCGACCAAGACAAAACGCCTGATTTCTATGGTTTGATCCAGCTTGACGGCTTCAATAAGATAGTCCATCACCGCTTTTGAGTAATGCGCCGGGGCAACCGTAAACACTGAATATGAAAGCATGAAGACGATACTGAATAGCGCCTGGAGCTTATATTTGAAGAGGTAGCGACCGACCTTGATGACTATTTTCATATACCTGTCTGTTTCGTTGCAAATCCCTGATCTTCACTTTTCTTTTGTGAAGTAATATCTCTCTTTACCACTAATATCGTAATAATAAAAGTCGGCCTTTCGTGATGTGATGTGAGCCCAGACATACCCGAAGTCTTCGCGGAAATACCGGGTTTCGGGAAGAGGCTTTCGTGTGGAATATTCAATGGGGGATCCTCCCCCCCCGGCGACGATCTGGTCGAATTCTGAGTGCTCCAGGTGTTCCAGGGCATGGTTGTGACCGGATATAAACACGTCAGTCCCACTCAAACCGACCAGTTTTCTCTCCAGCCAGGTCATCCCACCGTGCCTGCCACTGGATATCACCGGATGATGCCCCAGAACGAACTGCCAGGGGGAACTGTTTTTTTTAAACAAGCGCCAGAGACTTTTGATGGTGCAGGTCGTGTTGATTGCCCGGATCAAAACAGGTCCGACCTTGATATCGTAGTTGGTGGCCGGCATATTCCAGCGCTCGCTCAATCCGCTGTAATCGATTTGTGCCCGCCAGTTGCCTTTCAGATCGTGGTTTCCCAGCACCGCAAAGAATGGGACATTGAGATCGTACATGTTCTCGAACTTGGTCTCCCACTGCTCATCATCGACACAGGAAACACCCTGTTGGATAAAATTGTCTCCTCCCATCAGGACCAGATCGCAACCGTTCTCTTTACAGGTTTTCTCTGCGGCTTCAGCGACCTGTTTCTGGTCAACAGAGCCAGATCCGACGTCGCTCAAAATCAGCATTCTGACCTCGGAACTCTCCGGATCGACCACCAGTTTCTTTTCAATGTCAATCCCATAGCTGGGACATGCTCTCTCATCCCATAAGCGTTTGACAGGTCGCCTCAGCAACAGAACAAAAACAAAAAAAAGGAAAACCGCTATTCCTTCAGCGCGGGTCACAGGCACGGCAAACCTCACGTAGTTCCCAGTATATAGCCGAAACACCCCCGGCGATTACGAACTAAAAAACAGAAATCAGTCTAGCGCAGGGAGCAGCGAACACGCCAGCTCTTTTTATCAGGCAATAGATTGTTATCTGGTTGATAATCGGATATCTTTGGTGAGAACAGATTAGATTCAAATCCAGGCACGAACTTCTGAAAACCAAAAACAAATGCAAGATATCAATAATTTACTAAAACACATCGATTTTGCGGATGAGTTATATCTGAACAAACTGGCCGGCTCCCTGTTGATCATTCTCGTTCTTTGGATTATCCGTTTTTTTATCCTGAAGATTGTCAACCATCAGACCAAGAACCAAAGCACACGCTATAGCTGGCGAAAAACCACTCTTTATGGTGCAGTCTTCTTGGCCATCATTCTGGTCGGAAGAGCTTGGTTAAACGGCCTGGAACCGATTTTAGCCTTTCTGGGCATCATTGCTGCGGCGCTCACCATTTCAATGAAAGAGGTGGTCTTAAACGTCGCGGGAATGGTGGTCATCATGTGGCGCAATGTTTTTGTCATCGGAGATCGAATAGAGATTGCGGCTCATAAAGGGGATGTCGTGGGCCTCAGCCTGTTTTATTTCTCCCTGATGGAAATTGAGAACTGGGTGGATGCTGAACAGAGTACCGGACGACTGATAAAGGTCCCTAACAGCCTCGTGCTGACCCAACCCATCACCAATTATACAAAAAGTTTCCCGTATATCTGGGACGAAATTTCAATCGGTGTCAGATTTGAAAGCAACTGGCACAGGGCTCGGGAAATCATGAAGGAGATTGCCAAAGAGAAAACCGTGGATTATACGGAAAATGCCAGGAGTCTTGTTCGTGAGTCTGACGACGAATTGATCCGATTTCACTACCTGAGCCCCAAGGTTTACATCAAGCCGGTTATGAACTCGCCTGCGGGCATCATTCTGACCCTCCGCTATCTTTGTGAACCCAGAAAACGAAGGGACATGGAGGATGCTCTCTTTGAAGAAATCCTCGACCGCTTCGAATCCTGTGACGATATTACCATCGCCCATGCCTAAAATCGGTAAACGGTTGAGTTTTCGCAATTAAAACGGGTATAATTCACCTGTCTCTTGGAAAACAATTCTCCGCACAGAAACACATTAGTTATGGGCTCCAGATGAAAAAAAGACGACATAACCTGATCCCGGTAGCAATGTGTTTGATTCTTTCCGGCTTTTTAATCTCCTGCGGTGGAGACAACGAAGGATCCATAACCACAACTTATGGCGAAGCAACCAGCGACACTTCAGGCGACACCCCCTTGGATGTGACACCGCCTTCAATCGAATACACCTACCCTGCTGACGGTGAAATTAATATTGCTCCCGACACTGAGGCCGTAGTGATTTTCAGTGAGGCAATGGATGTTTCCTCCATAACGATAAGTTATGACAATACTTGTTCAGGGAGTATCCAGCTTTCCAAAGATGATTTCAACTCCTGTACGCCGGCAAGTCAGGATTCCCCGCTGGTTGAAATGAATGACACAAAATTCACCTTTTTTCCAAAAGAGAGACTCGCGCTGAGCAGCATCTATAAAGCTAAATTCACCACCCAAATGCGAGACAAGGCCGGTAACTACTTCCCATCAACCAATATTTCACAATACGGATTCCTGACTGCCGACGTTTCCTCCTGGCTGATGGTGGACGGAAGCGGACCCAACGGCCGCAATAGGGATAACAACAGACATGCGGATTTCATCAGTCTGACGGAGGCAAATGGAAGACTTTACGCCAGTTGGGAAGAGAGAGTTCTGCCCGCGGCTGAATACCAGGTTCGGGTGGCCGTGTTTAACGGTGATGAATCGAACCCTGCTTGGAACTTCGTGGAAGGTGGCAATATTGATTATGGTATCAATTACGATCCTATCAACAATGCAAGGTTTCCCAAAGGTGTCGGTTTCAATTCAAAACTCTTCATGACCTGGAGCGAAGGTTCACCATTCCAGATCAGGGTAGCAGCTTTCAACGGTAGTGAGGCTTCTCCAAGCTGGGATTTTATGGAAGGCGTCGTACCGACAGTAAACGGATTGAATTTTGATCCGACCCGACAGGCAAACAATCCGTTTCTATCGGTTGCAGGCTCAAAGTTGGTTGTTGCCTGGGATGAAATGAACGGTTCGAGCATCAACCAGATTCGGGTTGCCGTATTCAATGATGATGAGTATTCACCTGCCTGGAACTTTATCGATGGCGCAGGAGCCAACGGGATTAATCACGATGTGCTTGAGATTGCCACCAATCCTCGAATTATCGGATACCAATCCAAACTCTACGCCATCTGGATGGAAGAGTCTGTGGTCAAGCAGATCAGGGCTTCGGTATTCAATCCCGACGATCCGACACCATCCTGGAATTCAATTGACGGTAATGGTGTTGACGGGATGAACTTCAATACATCCATCGCTGCCTGGAATCCTTGCCTGGCTGTGTATGCCGAAAAACTGTACGCAGCCTGGGACGAAAATGGACGGATAAGGGTTAAGGTTTATAACGGAGATGATGCTAATCCCCTTTGGAGCTTTATCGACGGTGGTGGTAGTGACGGCATCAATTACGAACCTTCTACCCCTGCCAACCATCCCGGGTTGACCATTTTAAATGCAAAGCTTTATGCCACTTGGGTCGAAGGAGCACGAACCAGAATTGCGGTCTATAATGGCAATGATACATCGCCTGAATGGCATTTCACCGAGAAGGATGTGATTGATGCGGATGGTATCAATTTCAATAGCACATTGCCTTCCTACGAATCTCACCTGGCCGTTTACAACAGCAAACTTTTTTCTGCCTGGTCGGAAGAGAACCCAAGTAATGTCCGGCAAATCCGTATTGCAGTCGGACAATAGCATGGAGATAATCACAAAATGAAAGTATTTATAACTGGCGGTAGGGGCTTTGTAGGCAAACATCTCTCTGAATTTCTGCTGCAACAGGGATGTCAGGTGGTGTCCGTGAGTCGTTCCCAAAGTTTCGACGAAATCGATCATCCCGACTTCAGATATTTATCAGCCGATACCACCCAACCGGGAGACTGGCAAACCGAACTCAAGGATGCAAATATCGTCATCAACCTGGCCGGCACCAATATTTTTCATTACTGGACGAGTAAGTATAAAAGATCCATCTATGACAGTCGTATACTGACTACCCGCAACCTTGTTGATGCCTTGTCGGAAAGCGGGGATATCACCTTGATCAGCACCTCTGCCATGGGGTATTACGGAAATCGGGGCGATGATGTGCTGAACGAACAGGAACCGGTCGGCAATGATTTTCTTGCCAAGGTCTGCCGGGATTGGGAAGCCGAAGCTCTCAAAGCGGAAGCAAAAGGTATCCGCACCATCATTGCACGCTTCGCGGTTGTGGCTGATAAGAGAGGCGGCGCCATGAAAATGATGATTCCCCCTTTCCGCTTCTTTGTCGGAGGTCCCCTGGGTAACGGTAAACAGTGGTTTCCCTGGATTCACCTCAAGGATCTGATCTCTGCCATCTGGTATCTTGTTGAAAATAAAGAATTGAAGGGCACTTACAATTTTTGCGCTCCTGAGCCGGTTCGAAACAAGGACATGGCCTCCATCATCGGCAAACTGCTCCACCGTCCCTCGTTTATGGCCGTTCCCGGGTTTGCTATTCGCATGGTCATCGGTGAACTCGGTTCCATGGTCCTCTACAGCCAGCGCGGAACTCCTGAAAATCTCGTTCAAAGCGGATTCCAATTTCAATACCCCGATTTCACTGGAGCAATGAAAGAGATTTTGAGTTAGTTTTTTTCAGATATGCCGAAAATATTATTGACAGGGTACCAAATTCTGCACAGATTCGTTCTTAAAGCTGTTTTTTAGAATCAATATCCGCTGGCAATCCAAACACAAAATCCGAAACCCGCATGAGTCAAGAAAGTAATCCCCGACTGTTTATCCAGTTTGCCGGTCAAGGTGTAAAGTACATTGAGGAACTGCGCAGAATCTACACCAGCTATCCTGATATGCAGTCGTTTATTGAGGAAGCTATTGTTGAGGTGAAAAAACAGGCGGCTGAATTTGATGATTCCGAAACCGGTTTTTTCTCAAAGGGACTGGATGCGGATCAGTGGATCAAACGCCCGGAAACAACACCGGACGCGGGCTATCTTTCATCATCTCCCCTGTCTCATCCGTTCATCTTCTTGAGTCAGATATCCACCTATATATCTGTTTTGAAAGAAGGAGTCGATCCTGGATTCCTGATTGCCAACACACACAGCATCACCGGCTTTTCAACCGGCGTGGTGGCAGCCATCCTGGCAGCAATGGATCTCACTCTTGACGAGCTCTGCAAAACAGCTCTGAAAGTCCAGGCGATGTTTTTTTGGCAGGGCGTTCGTTGTCAGCAGTCCATGTACCAGTTCGGCGCATGTCCGGAGTTGAACGGCAACCTCATCGATTCCATCGAAGGATCACCAAGTTGCATGGCCAGTATCACGGATCTTGAGCTTGATCCGCTGAAAGAAGAAATCAAAAAATTCTCGGATTATGGTATTGTCCACACGGCCTATGAACTGTTCCCCGGACGCTGGATTGTAGCCGGTTTACCTGAAAACCTGGCCGGATTTAAACTCTTTCTGGAAAAGGACAAAAGGGGTTCGGAATGGAAGTATATACCATCCACGATAGCCGCACACTGCCCCTTCCTGAGATATGCCTTGCAGACTTCGCCACAAGACGCAAAGCGGGTAGGTCTTTCCATTAACGGCAATGATTTGAAAATTCCCGTCTGGGCTAATGACATGGGGAAAGACCTGCGTGAAAGTGATGATGTCATATTCGATGTCATGGAGGCCTATTTTACCAAACCGGCCGTCTGGCGAAAACAGATCCATCCACTACTGGAAGAAAACAGTATGACCTATGTGTTGGATTTCGGTCCGGGTGCCGGCGTTGCCAGTCTGACAGAAGGATTCCTCAAGCAGTCCAATATCAAGGTCATCCGCTGCACCGTTCCCCTGGGCCGCAAACTGCTCTTCAACCAGGTTTTGCCATCCCTGGAATAGGGGAGCAAGCGCTGGAGTTCTGAGTTGACTTCCTGACTTTACCGGTATATGGAGATCGTTTACTTGAGATGATTCAAACATTGGGTTGTAGTAATCGATTCGGTTCTATCATCGGGATAAGTTTCTTTCCTTCCCTTATCTGCTTTTATCATGCGGTTTGAGTTAGAGATTATCAAATATGTTCCACCCGGTGATGGCTTCGGCTATCATGGCGAAAAAGCTGTCTTCGTTCCGGAAACCTCTCCGGGAGACTTGGTTGAAGTAACAGTCGTCAGGGAGAAGAAGAAATTCATCATCGCCGCCCTGGACAAAATTATCACTCCCGCTACGAATCGTATCGATCCTTCATGCCCGCATTACGAGGATTGCGGAGGCTGTTCCCTGATGCACCTCTCAATCGAAGATCAGGTAGAGCTAAAACAACAAATGCTAAAAGAAGTGTTCAACCGGTATGGATTTCAAATCACCCCTGAATTCGTCACCTCCCCTGCCACTTATCAATCCCGCTATCGGACTAAGATCAAATGCCAGGATGGTGTTGTCGGCTTTTCCGCAAAGAACAGTCACCGTGTTACACCCATCACAGGTTGCCGGATTCTATCGGCAGGCATAATGAAGGAGTTGGATCGTCTATCCGCCCTGGGCAGAAGCAATTGCGAGTTCTCCCTGCTTCAATCCCGTCAAAATGGTGAGTTAGCTGTTTCTGTCAGTGAAAATCGAAGACAGGTCCCCCTCCCGGGTTTTCCTTCGTCCATTACCGAGGATTACGGTTTTGGTCCTTTAAAGCTGAAAAGCAGTGGTTTCGCCCAATCCAACCCATTTATCACCAAACTGATCATTAATGCCCTGGTTGAAGAGGTGGACCAAGAACAAGCTCTTTGCGAACTGTATTGCGGCGGTGGCACTTTTTCATTACCCCTGGCCGGAAAAGTGAGAAAGTTGACAGGGATCGATATCAGCGAAGCATCCATCCGGTTAGCGAAAGAAAATGCCGATTTAAACCAACTGGACAACACCTTTTTTATTGCTGCAAACCTGGAAAAGGAGATGAAGCTGCCGAAATGTGACTGTTTTGTGGCAGATCCTCCACGCAAAGGACTCGGTCAATTTTTGATCTTGCAGATCGGCAAATCCGAAGCAGATAGATTTCTCTATGTCAGTTGTAATCCGGCAACCCTGGCCAGGGATGCCGAGATCCTGTCCCAAAACTTCGGATTCAAGCTCTCCGGTTTAACCGGTTATGATATGTATTGCCACTCCACCCATTGCGAAGCCCTGGCGGTTTTTGAACGCTAAACCCCCATTTGTTATTTGCCATCCTGTTAAAGCACAGAACCTGTTAACAATTATGGGAGCTTGACCGGTTATTCATGTGAAAGTGACAAGACATCATCATGACTCTTCACTTAATTCACAAACAGGATTTTTCCGGAAATCGATTCACCCAGTGATTTATATTTTGACAGGGGTAGATGGATTGCCACCATTCCTGATGGGGTATCAGTGGTGGCAATCCTGCGTGAAACGTTTATCTGCCGTTCTGCCGCTTGGCCTTCATAATAGCGGCATGGGCTTTCAGCCGAATCGCGTTGGTTTTGATGAAGCCCTCCGAATCCTGCTGATCAAAACCACCTTCGATATGCATGCTGGAGAGCTTCTCATCGTACAATGAGGTGGAGGATTCCCTGGCTGTAACATAGGCATTCCCTTTGTACAGTTCCAGGTACACTTTACCGTCGATGACTTCCTGACTTTTGTCGATAGCCGCCATCAAGAATTCCATCTCGGGACTGAACCAATAACCGTAATACATGATTTCGGAGATCTTGGCGGTCAGCATATTCCGTAGCCGCATCACTTCGCGGTCCATAGCAATACCTTCGATATCCGTATGGGCAATATGGAGAATGGTTCCTCCCGGGGTTTCATAGATTCCCCTGGATTTGATTCCGACGTAGCGATTCTCCACCATATCCATCCTGCCAATCCCGTTTTCGGATCCCAACTCGTTCAGGTAGATAAACAGAGCCAGGGGATCAGTCTCCACCCTGCCGTCATCCAGGTTTTCCACCCGGATGGGAATCCCATCCCTGAATTCAACCGAAATTCTGGTGACCTTATCGGGAGCGCTCAGCGGAGAGACCGTCTTGGAATAGACATCCTCCTCAGCCTCGTAAAGAGGATCTTCCAAAATTCCGGCTTCATGACTGATATGGAAGAGATTGTCATCTTCGCTATAGGGTTTGGATTTGGTGGCTTTCACCTCAATCCCGTATTTTTTGGCATAAGCTATCATCTCATCCCGTCCCTTGAACTCTTCCAGGAACTCCTTCATCTTCCAGGGAGCCAACACCTTGATTTCGGGATTGAGCGCATAGTAAGCCAATTCAAATCGAACCTGATCATTGCCTTTGCCGGTTGCTCCGTGTGAGACATATTCGGCGTTTTCTATTTCCGCTATTTCGATCTGTCGCTTTGAGATAAGGGGTCGTGCCAGGGCCGTACCAAGCAAATATCGGCCTTCATACAGTGCGTTTGCCTTGATGGAAGGGAAGATAAAATCGGTAACAAATTCTTTTCGCAAATCCTCGACATAAACCTTGGAAGCTCCGGTTTTCAGCGCCTTTTCCCGCACCTTTTCAAAGTCCTCTTCTTGTCCGAGGTTGGCTACATATGCGATAACATCAAAACCATTGTTGGTAAGCCACTTCAGAATCACCGAAGTGTCCAGACCGCCACTGTATGCTAGTACGACTTTCTTCATTTTTTCATCCCATTGTTCTCTTAATCGTTTTTGGAAAGACTTATGATTAATACTAATGTCTCCGAAATGGCTTGAAACAGATATCTGAAATCAAAAACAAGCTTTTGGGTATCATTCCCTCGACATCAATATGACCATAGGAAAACAATACACTTCTGTAAATGACACAGCATCAGGAACCGTCACTTTTTTCATTTCTGTGCAGCTTAACCCTGTCAATCAGAGTTCAAGCCATTGTGATCAGACTTTATGCATAATCAGGTCGACAACTCCATTTTTCCTTCGGTACAATACTGAAATAGTTAAATTGATTACTTTCTTGTGATTCAATGCGCATTCCAGGCATCCGGATAAATTCTGACAAGAATAGATTACACTCAAAGATTGAGGTGACCGCGTCTAATGAATGAAATTGTGAAGACGGATAAAAGTGATGAAATGAGCCTGACGAGTGTTATTTTAGTCGTAGGGTTAGTTGTCATGTTCGGCTCCAATGCCGTTGCCATCAAAATCAGCCTTGGAGGACTTGGAGTATACTTCACCGCCGGGCTACGATTTCTGGTTGCCTCCTGCTGCCTCCTGGTCTGGTGTTTTATTACCGGCCAGTCATTGAGGATCGAGAGAGGGAAATGGATACCCTTGTTACTCATTTCGGCAGCCTTTTCCGTTCAGCTCCTTTTCATTTACACCGGCCTGTCCAAGACAACTGCTTCAAGATCCGCCCTTATAAGCAATCTTCAGCCCTTTTTTGTGCTTTTTCTGGCCCATTTCTTCATACCTGGAGATCGAATTAATCTGAGAAAAATCATCGGTATCTCGCTGGCCTTCGCGGGAATGGCCGCGATTTTTCTGGACAGCTCAACCATTGCAGAAGAGGTTCGCGGCGGTGATTTCCTGATTTTGCTGGGCACGTTGGTTTGGGGATGTAACGCTGTCTACACCAAACATGTTATTATCAATTACAAGCCTGTGCATGTTGCCCTGTTCCCCATGATACTCTCGGTTCCCGTTTCATTTACCGCATCACTTATTTTTGACCAGGAGATGATAAAGTATATTGATGCCGCCATATTGGGTGCATTTGCTTATCAAAGCCTGATTGCGGCAGCTTTCGGCTTTGTTGCCTGGAATACTTTGTTGAAAAAATACGGTGCGGTATCCCTTCACTCTTTCATTTTCATCATGCCTATCGCCGGTGTCGGACTGGGTGGACTTATTCTTGGAGAGGCCATCACTTACCGATTACTCGTCGGTCTGGTCCTGGTCGTGTCAGGCTTACTGGTCATTCATATAAAACAGAAAACTTTTCCTCCTATTTTTCCCATGAGTCGGAACGTTTAATTTTGGACAGTTGAGGCTCCATATTCCGAAAATCAAGGGGGTGTCCATGCTGATAGGATTGATTATTACCGGATTATAACTGTGAACATAAAAGCGCATTCATTGTTTTCTGAGTTGCTGTCCATCATCCGGATCAAACTGCTGCTGGTCGAAGCAGAGCCGACACCCACGCATTACGCAGTTTATGCGAGGTTTCTTTGAAACGGCATGGAGAGTAGGTCAGACGCCTGAATATGGTTGTCTGGACGAATGTTATATTTATTTTCACCCACAATGAATTCTCCGGATCATTTTCCAAGTACCCTGTTCCAAAACAGATCGGTTGTTTGGAACAAACTTTCATGAGGAGGTTATATGTCAAACTCAAAATTCGATCCAAAAGAAGCTCATAAACTTACCGATCCAAGAAGACTGGAGTACGAATCTCCGGAGCTGGTCTGGGAAACCCTCAATCTTGCTTCACCCGGAGTCATTGTGGATATAGGAGCAGGAACGGGATACTACACGATTCCATTTTGCGAAAAGACAACCGAAGGGCTTGTTTATGCTTGTGACTCCTCTCCGGAGATGTTGGAAAAGCTGAACGAAAGGATCCCCTCTTCCTGCACGGAGAGAATAATTACAGTGAAAAATGAGGAAAAGAGTATCCCGCTGGACAGCGGAACTGCCGATCTGGTCATCATGGCAAATCTGCATCATGAAGTGGAGGATCAGCAGGGAATAATTGATGAATCCGTCAGACTTTTAAATAGCGGGGGACTATTGACAGTTATCGATTGGGGCCCGAAGGAATCACCCATCGGACCGCCACTCCACATGCGTGTTTCGGGAGATGTCATCGCCGGACAGTTCAGGGCGGCAGGTCTGATCGAGATCCAACAGCACGAGGTTCTCAAATATCATACTTTTACTGTCGGCAGAAAGCTTTAAGACAAACTCTCCATAATTGACAGAATCATATTTTCCGCTGAGACATTACCAAAACACATCAGCTTGACCAGAAGTGGCTCCTTGACCTTCAGCTCCTTCATAATGACCTTGGCGGGAAATCCTTTCTTCATCAACTCACCAACGCCTCCTGACAGATTCTGAAAAAAATCCAGCTTTCTTCGCAGATGCTCTTTCCCTTTGACAGGTTTCGGATTGTGGGTACAAAACAGTGCCTCAAAATCCAGTTCCAGGGCTTTCTCCAGGGAAGACACCTGATCCTTGAAAACCTCATCTGCCCGAAAGTATTTAATTCTGTCCCCCAGGTACAGATCCCCGGAAAAAAACCAGCCCTGTTCCGCTTCGAAAAATGAGAGATGATCCCGGCTGTGACCGGGAGTGTGAATAGGTTGCAGTAAAAAATGATCGGTCTCGATGTTGCCCTGCAGTGGCATCATATCCAGTGACGATGCCGCTCCCCACATAACCCTCTGGTAAGGAAAGACCAGTCGCGGCGATTTCATTTTTTCAACGGTAATGGGATGTCCCAATACGGGCAGATTTAACTGGGACTGAAGTGCAGCCGCATTTCCGCTGTGATCTTCATGAAAGTGAGTGAGGTAAACTGCTGAAACTGGATTTTCCCGGATAAGCTCAATAACCTCCTTCCGGCAATGCTTCAGACCGCTATCGATGAGGATATTGTCCAGTAGAAAAACCCGGGTCGTCATCAATGGCTTGCCAAAAGGAGAGCCACCCAGTTCGACTGCCCGGACTTTACCGTAGTCGCGGATGGAAAAAACTTTCATAACATTTGGAAATAAGAGGTCGTTACTCCTGAGGAACCTCTTGGCGCTGAGCCCTTGGTACATGAGGGCAGATTTCAAATGAACGACCTATCCTTGGGGAAGTTTTGGGTTCACCCTCACAAATCTCTATGATAAATTTGCGGGACATTCGCCCTCTTCCCATCTTACGCTGTTGGGTAAAGAAGTTTGGTGTGACAACACACCCCCTGGTTGTACCGTTGTAAGCCCTGTATGAAACCACATGCTTGTCCCTCAGGTCTTTTTTAGGAATGCATTCTACCTGGGCAAAACCTTCGACAGATATAAACACTATAAACGTTGCCAGGACTATCCAAACCTTTTTCATCCAAAATCTCCTGTAAATATTATCCGGGTTAACTGAATATCAGGCAGATAACACAGTGTTACCATGTAGTTTTTTCCTGACGGCCTTTATGGATCCTGTCCCTCGTTTCACCGATAACCATCCGCAGGCCGAATACAACGGTATGCATCTCATTGGCGATTCACGGGTAATAAATAATATGACCATTTTTAAAAGTAAATCAAATTTCATTCCAAGATTTGATTAACACGGAAATTCACCCCAATCTGCTAAGTCCAGATAAAAAGACTTGTATTTTTTAAGAATGGCATTTAGTTTTATGACCCTTTTAACAATGACAAAAAGGGGTCATTTTTTCAGGATTGATTCGGTACCTGGTTTTATTGTGCCGTTTCAGGAAATTCCGATAATGAGGTTAAAGTTGAAACTCATTTTGACAGACCGTAACCCCCAATTTTAGAGAAATCCGGCGAATTCTGAAAAAAAATACATTTTTTTTCGTTGTCCTGATACGTAGGCAGTATCGCCAAATCATGCATAATGAACCGTGATTACTAACTTTATAAAAGGCCGCATTGTAGAGAGCGTGAAAATCTCTCTATCCGGCAAATTAATTGCTATTTTTATGCTTGACAAAAATTAATAGAGGTATAAAACTGAAACCGTATCTTTCTAATCAACCTGAAACCACAATATATCAGGAGATATAACATGGCAAAAGTGGTAACTAAAGCAGATCTCGCAGCCCAGATTGCGAAGAGTGCGGATATTTCAAAAGCTGCGGCCGGAAAAGCCGTCAATGCTATCATCCAGAACATTAAGGATGCATTGGCAAAGGGAAATGATGTGACCCTCATTGGATTTGGCTCTTTCACGACTGCAAAAAGGGCAGCAAGAACTGGTCGCCATCCGCAGACCGGGAAACCATTGAAGATCCCGGCCAAAACTGTTCCGAAGTTCCGACCCGGAAAAGCACTGCGGGAAGCTATTGACAAGAAAAAAGGGAAGAAAAAGAAGTAGTGGTTAAGGAGAAGTAAGTCTCGGGGGAGTTCCTCTCCCCCGTCGAATCCAAATCTAAATTCCTCTCACATTCAAATCCTCTATTTCGCTCATTCCTGTCTTTTTTCTCATCTCCTCCCATCAGCTACTGTTCAAGATATTGTAACATTCCTTTAACACTATTCCCGATAAAATAGGTTTCCCTCTCTTTTACCTTTTCATCCAGGTAGCGAAATCCTGATAACTGCATATCCTGTTTTAATAACTCATCAAATATCCGTTTCTCCGGATCGGCACCCCTCTCCACAATCTCCCGCCTGGTGATATCCATCCACAAAAGTAATTGCTCCCGTGCACTTTTCAGAAATAGAGTCGGCTCAGAGACAGGGCCACCATGTCCCAGGCAGATGTTTCTCGGGTTGAGGTCAATTACCTTGTCCAGTGAAGCTAAGAACACCTCTAGCTTGAAAACCGGTGGTGTCGCCGGTCTGGCATAAAGGCCTCGTTCCAATTCGAAACCGACGCCGGCTACCTCACCAGCAAACAACCAATCTTTGAAATCAAAACAGAGGTGATGGAGAGCATGGCCCGGGGTTTCGTAGGCTTTTACCACGCCTTCAGCCGTTTCTACCTTTTCGGAATAAAAAATGCTGTTTTCCGGTATTGGCAGGATCTCTCCATATGCTTCGGCAATTTCGCCCAACACCTTCAAACTGCCTTGCCATAGTTTTTCCGGGTTTACCAAATGTTCGATGCCTTTGGGATGGCAAAGCACCCTGGCTTCAGGGTATTTATGGAGCAATCCGCCTGTACCTCCCGCATGATCGATATGGATATGCGTCAGCAGGATGAGATCGAGAGAGTTGACGCCCAGTTCTTCCAATGCCTCCAGGAGCGTTTCGATGGAATAGGAGGGTCCGGGATCCACCAGAACGGTTGTGGACGTTCCCTTGTAGAGCCATGAGCTGATAAACCCATCAAACCCCTTGATTTTTTGCTCCAAGTCGATCAGATACAGTTGCGAAGAAACCTCCCTGGCCTTCATGTTCACTCCGTAACTTGATTGTTGATAAATAGCTTATGGTCCGTGGCTGGGTGCCCCGAACTCCTTTCAGGTTCAGTTCTGTTCTGACAAAACAAGCTTTTGCAAACGTTCAAGATAGCTGTCTACAATCCCCAGCCTCTTCAGATCTCTTACCGTATTGAAAAGATAATCCCTGCAAGTTCCAAGTTGACCTTTTCCGCTGTTCAAACCAACTACCGTTTCGTCCAGGTCAAGGTTACCTCGATATCTCGCATGTTTACGATTCACGACGAAGGTGAATCCCCTGACTCGTCCCTTTTCGGTGTGCAGGTTAATCCAGATCGGTTTATATGCCCCGGAAATCATCTCTCTCATCCAGAGTATCCGCGTCTCCAACTCTACTTTGTCCGAAGCAATGCGAAAGGCCACTCCGTTACATGATCCACCCCGATCCAGGGCCAGCATTAATCCCGGATGTTCGGGGCTCCCACGGCCAATGGTAAGGTGCAGGCAAAAACGGCGATGATATCCGAAAACTCGGGTTCTGCTTTCCTCTTCGTAATGAAAGGCTGCGTTCCAGATCAACGATCCATATCCGAACAACCAAAGATCCTCTTCAGGGGTTAGGTGTTTGAGAAAGGCTGTTCGGTTCTCTTCCCTCTCTTCATGGGTCAACGCTTCAAAATGACCAAAACGTCTGGCTTCTTTAATAAGTGAGTCGACCCTCTCCCTGGTAATCTCTTCTCTTTTTAACATATCGATTTTCAGGTGACTTATTCCGACCTTCAAATATTCTACAGCGCTGATTGGCAGGCAAATCGAAATAAAGTTTTCAAAAGCATGGGTTATTTTAACAGGCTGGAACATCATCTGCATACCCATCCTTGGATTTTTATCAATCAGACCAGTATTTCAGCTAACATTTACCTGTTTCATCAAGAAGCATCTTATTTCGATTTGAAATAGTTCAGCATTTGTCAATGTTTTGTAGAAAACCCATTTCCATTTGCGTTTATTCATTTCAACCAAAACGTCGACCCATTGGTTGAAAATTGTCCCCTGAGTATCGTCAGCCTTCAATTGAAGCGATAAATTCAGGGATCAAAATGTCCCAACCTTCAACGTTTTGATACAGTTGTGTTTAAAAAACAGGTGACATAATTAAGCAAATAACGGTATAAACGACATACATAGGCGCTTCTATGACACCTTCAGGCGCATGGTACGTTATCCATTAGCAAAAAGAACTCCCCATGGCTTTGAAAAGTATATTTTCTGGAAAGGGCAAATCAAAAGGTAAACAGGCCCAACCTACGCCGGCAACTGCGACTTCCCCTCTCTGTGACATATTCCGCGACGGTATTTATCTGAAAGCAGATTTGACCGAACGCTTGATGAAGCGGGTTGAAAAAGGCGCTGAATTTTTTGACTCTTATAACGAAACCAGAATCAAACTGGCGTTTGAATCGTTTGACGAGCTAATGAAATATGCTCTCTACGAGATTATTTTTCTGCTCGACAAAAACGAACCCTGGTTAGAGGAGCACAAATACAAGGTTAAAAGACAAACAGGTGACACGATCATCAATGAATCAGAAGCTGTTGCCGATCTGTACGTTAAAGGTTCGCCGTCGGGAGTAAGAGGAGTAGAAAGCCTGTCTCCCGTTTTTCGCAATGAGTTCGAATCGTATATTCAAAAGGAGTACGGCAGAAAACCCGTTAAAGAGAAAAATGGAAAACATGCACCGATAGACGGAGTCTACAGCATTGGTTCCATCGGAACCATCGGACACAAAAACATCGCCTCAGACCTTGATCTGGAAGTGCAGTACGACCTGGAACCCTTTCTTTTTGAGGTTAACAACTGGTCGGATCAGTCCATTAAAAATGCCTTGGATAAAGAGTACAACGGGTTGATGGAACGCTACTATGAAAAGAAGCAGATCGATTCTTCAAAGGTTAATGACACAACAAAAGCCAAGGTCAAACAGTTTTTCTACAAGCGGATGGCACAGAAATATCCTTTGCTGGCCCGCCATTTTTATTCCGGCAAATCCGGCTTAATCAATGCCATTCAGGAAGATAAAGAAAAGAAACTGAGATCCAACCTCATCAGGGAAACCATCAACCTGATGACTCTCAATGCGAGAACGGCACTTTCCGACATCATTCTGAAACAGGAGGTAATGCTCAAGTCCAGAATCATGAAAATCCAGGACTACGTGCAGAACAAATACCCGGATGAAGAGATCTATCTGTTTCCGTTTTCCCTACACGAGTTCAGAAAGGGTCAGTTCGGGTCAACCCTGGAATCAAAAGAGTCTTCCGGAGGCGCTTACGAGTTGATTCTTAATTATGAAACCCTGATGCCCGGGATCTATTTTACGCCCAATATTCCGAGTCATTTTCTCTTCCCAAACGACATCAACAATAATCAGAAGACCTTCGATAAACTTATCGAGTATTTACGATTTGGCGTGGTGGATATCTTCAGTTCCTTGGCCAACCGTATCATCAACCAGGGGCCAACACCGGATCTGAACCTCCCATACGTGGCAGAACATTACACGGCCGTATACTGGGAAGCTTTCAAGGCTTCCTATGGGAACCTGCCCAAAGCCACACTGAATCTGCTCCGTTATGAAACCCTGTTGGAAGCCTCGATCAACAAAACAATTATCCAATTGATCAAGGAGCCGGATCAACTGGATGAGATGGCCTTCTCTTCCAACAATATGGAGACGGTTCTGGCTGACCGGAATATATTCACTCCGCAAAGCACCGTTCAATTGGAAAAGGAGTTCCCGAATCTGTCCTATGATCCTTGGTGGCTGAGATATAAAGCCTTAAAAATCTGTTACGGAATACCGGGCCTGGTTGAAGGTGTGGAGAGATCCGAACTAATCGAAATCTCTGCCAACATCGACCTGGCTTTTGCCTTGCATATCAGGCTTTCAGATGTATTTACCAAACCTGGTGACCAGAGGACGTTCGATAAACACAGGGAAAAGGTACTTTGCGCCTACCTGGAAAAAGCCTTTCCCAAGAATACCGATAGCAGAACCAGGCTGGATGCCACTGTCATTGGCGACGTGGAAACGGTCAACCTGTTTGAGAAAGCCCTTCGCAGGATATTCCAGGCCTGTATCAGCCGGGTGCATAAAAAAGCGGTGAAGTACCAGGTGGATGAAAAAGCAACAGGTGAGTTCAAAGTCTGGCATCATTTTTATACCAAAAATTTCACCCCGCAAACCAATGTTGTTCCCCGTTCAATCCTGAGCCATTTGCAAACCCCCAGGGGCAGGGTTCAGGTGGGGTTCGACAAGGAGACGGGTTGGTTCTTCAAATCCCTGCAGCGGGAATCCCTGGTTGGGAAACGATTTGAAGCTTCCATTCTCAGACTTCTGCCCGAGGAGATTGTTCTCATAAAAGATACCGATTTTCTCTATGGTCTCACCTATTGTGTAATCAATGGCTATTATGGCATCTTCTCCACCGGCACCCTGAAAGAAACAAAGACAGCGGTAGAATATGACCGAAAACATGCCAATATCGGCACCAAGTTCGACAATCACATGGCCTTTGTACGTCCGGACCAGATTGAGCGGATCATGGAGAAGATCATACAATTGAACCAGCCGATCAAGGTGGGTTATCTGGATTGTATTAACAAGGAACGGAAGGTGATTGGCGTTATGGTTTTCCTCAACCTGTTAAAATACGGCAGGATCTCTATTCTATCGCGTGATAACCTGGACACCCTCTATGTGGACAATTTTGATCTTCCCGTTTTGATAAAGAATGCTGAAAAATTCAGGGTTTCTTATCAACATCTGTTTAAGGCGATGCCAATTCACAAAATTCTGGGACGTTTTTTCAAAGAGAAGGGAATTGATCTGGAAGAGGTTGAATTTAAAGCCTGGGTGAACACCAATTGTGTTGAGACCACCCATGCCGCTACCAATGAACTGGCTAAAGAGAAGGACCTGTCAGAGAATTTCAGGCAGGTGATTATGAGTATCCATGCCCCCAACGCCGCCTGAAACAGCAGTACTGACCTGTTTATGATTCCGGTAAGGCGGAGAATAACTTGGCTGCCGAGCGATTCATAGTTCTCTTGATCTTCTGAATCAGCCTGGGATCGAGATCCTTGAACGATTTGGTTTCCGCCTTGTCAAAATTGACTCCAAAGAAGAAGTTGTTCAATTCCTTGTTTACATAAAGCTTTTCCAGAAGCAGATCGGTAATCAGATTGAAGGCCTCCTTGCGATTTAATTCCGGCTCGCCCTCATTGATACAGGCAAGATTCTCTTCGTTGACCACATTCAGTATTTCCTCTACATCCTCCACGCGCATCGTCTGTTTCTTTCTTGCGCTTCGATTCAAACCCAGCATCTGATTAACCGCTTCAAGCTGAACCTTGATCAGGGTGACAACACAACTGGCATCAAGTCCGCGATATCCTTTCTTTGATGCCAACGCATTACAGGAATTTTCGATAAGCCTTCTTCCGGAGCAGTATTCATTTCCACCGCAAGTATTGTTTTCCCCGACAAATAGCAGCTTATCCGATCTGCCACGCCTGTTGTCGGGCTCATTGCATTTGATTGTAGGGATCACTAGATCTTTCATGGCTTTTATCTTCTTTGAATGGTTGCGAGAGAATGCGATGACCTAACCCTTTCTAAATTAAAGCCTTATGTCAACGATTTTTTTGTCCCGTGATTGTCTGCCGGGAAAGAGGCCGGTCCGGGGATCAACAACCGTTGCCCGGGTCAGGTATGATTGACCAGGGAGATAAAGACTCCCATCAACAGGGTGAATATAAGGAAAATCAGGGCAACGCAGGCTGTTGCCGCAACAGATTCGGCCAAAAACGTAAATGAAAATGCCTGGATTTTGCCTTCGTATTTTTTGAACAGGTTGAAAATAAAGATATAGGAGGCTACCCCGGTGGGTGGTATTGTCAAAAGATATCGCATATGGGAAAAAACATGCTCTTTCATGATAAAAAGGAGAACTCCAATCAGGGTGATCGCAATTCCCGACCCAATGATAGCCAGGAGATTTGTTTTTAAAAGGTTCAGTTCCATAAAACATCCAGTAATAAAGACCTGTTCAGATGATTCCAACAGGTTATTCAATTCAAAATCGTGGCTGCCCTCCAGCCCAAGGTTAATCTCAATGCCTTACGCATTGCGTGAAAAATCCACTCAACTTGCAAACAGTCTAAGCCTATTGCCTCTGTATTGGCAAGCGAGCGGTCATCCCCCGGCAGATATACTCATTTTCCATAACTCGGTCGAAGGTTTAGGGAGTACTGTGATCGCAGCATCTTTCCGGTTGGCAAGGGGTACCGCAGTTGACTTAAATCGCTGGTAATTATAAATTGTGGACTTACGGACAGTATTAGCAGACGGGGATTCCCATTTCAAATCAAGCAGAATTATGGAATCTCACCATTCGCTAACCAGATTCATCCGGGCTCCCCACGATCACACATCTTCAGGGATGTAACACATACCTGTTCCCAACACCAGCGGACTCCGGGTAAAACCAAACCGAGGATTAAAACAATGAAGGAAGTCGTCATAACCAGCGCCGTCAGAACAGCCATTTGCAATTTCCAGGGGGGATTGGCAGGATACACTGCAACGGAAATTGGCGGGATGGTCATCGAAGAATCCGTGAAACGAGCCGGTATCGGCAAAGAACAAGTCGATGAGGTTATCATGGGAAACGTCGTTCCCATCGGGCTTGGGCAAAACCCGGCACGGCAGGCCATGATCAAATCAGGACTCCCCATGGAAGGAGGCGCCATTACTGTCAACAAGGTCTGTGGGTCCGGATTGAAAGCTGTCATGCTGGCTGAGCAGGCGATTAAGTGCAGTGATGCGGATATCATTGCGGCCGGGGGAATGGAAAGTATGTCCAATATTCCTTATTACCTGGAAAACGCAAGAACCGGATATCGCATGGGCCATGCAAAAATGGTCGACGGGATGGTCCATGACGGACTTTGGGATGTGGTTAATGACTACCATATGGGATACACGGCTGAACTGGTGGCAGATAAGTTCAATGTAACCAGGGAAGAGATGGACCGCTATGCATTGATGTCTAATGACAACGCCCTGGTCTCACAGGCGGAAGGCAGGTTTAAAAACGAGATTATGCCAGTAACCGTTACCCCTCGAAAAGGCGAACCCTTTGAGATTGCTGTTGATGAAGGACCGAGAAAAACAGATCTGGAATCTCTTGCCCGTTTGAAACCCGCATTTAAAAAAGAAGGACGGGTCACTGCCGGAAACGCTTCAAAGATCAGCGACGGAGCCAGCTGTCTGACTCTGATGTCCGGGGAGAAATCCCGGAACCTGGGCATCAAACCCCTGGCCCGAATAGTTGCCCAGGGCGCAGCCGGCGTCGAGCTGCCGGATGTGCTGGTTGCACCCATCAAATCCATCCCTAAAGTACTGAACAAAGCCGGGCTGTCACTTGATGATATCGATCTTCACGAAATCAATGAGGCATTCGCAGCTTCTTCACTTGCGATCATCAAAGAGTTGGGAATTAAGCCGGAACGGGTAAATGTTCACGGAGGAGCCATTGCCTTGGGCCATCCCATCGGGTGCTCCGGTGCAAGAGTATTAACCACCCTGATTTATGCCATGAAAGCCAGAAACGCCCGATACGGAATGGCATCCTTATGCCTGGGAGGCGCTGAAGCGGTTTCCATGATCATTGAGAATCTAGACTAAAGTTTTGCGGGATACCTCATCCCATGGCCGAAACAGAAAGGCCTTTTTCGCCAGATTGAAACCTAACCACGAGGAGAAAACGAATGAGAGAAGTTGCAATTGTCAGCGCTGTCAGAACAGCAATTGGTAATTTTGGAGGAACCCTGAAATCAGTCCCGGTTGTCGACCTGGGAGCAGTCGTTATCAGGGAGGCGCTGCAAAAAGCAGGTTGCCGACCTGTTATCGATGACGGGCTGATCGCTGCCGGCCCTGATAAACTGAAGGGCAGGAATTCGGAAGTTGAAGACAAATACAATCAATGGGACGATTCCCTTAAACCGATCAAGGTGGATGAACTGATCATGGGCAATGTGGTGCAGTCCGGTCAGGGTCAGAATACTGCCAGACAGGCCTGTATCCGTTCAGGTCTGCCCAAGGAAACCGGTGCCGTAACCATTAACAAGGTGTGCGCTTCCGGTCTCAAAGCCCTGGCTATGGCATCCCAATCCATTATTGCCGGCGATGCCGAAATCATGGTGGCAGGCGGGATGGAAAACATGAGTCAGATCCCCTTCGCCTTGCCCAACGCCAGGTGGGGAGCCAGAATGGGTCACTCCGAAATGATGGATCTGATGATTCACGACGGGCTCTGGGAAGGCTTCTATGGCTACCATATGGGAATTACTGCAGAGAACATAGCCGAACTCTACAATATCTCCAGGGAAGAGCAGGACACCATGGCATTCGAAAGCCATCAGAGAGCGCTCAAGGCAATCGCTGATGGCACCTTTAAAAAGGAAGTCGTGCCGGTTATGGTTCCCCAAAGAAAAGCGGACCCCATTGCCTTTGAGATTGATGAACGGCCAATGGAAACCAGCCCGGAAAAAATGGCAAAACTAAAGCCGGCATTCAAGAAAGACGGTACCGTTACCGCCGGAAACGCGTCCGGAATCAATGATGCCGCAGCAGCCCTTCTGTTGATGAGCAGGGAGAAAGCCGAAGCCCTGGGTCTGGAAATCAAGGCGATTATCAAGGGGTATGATTTTGGCGGAATTGATCCGGCATATATGGGGCTTGGGCCTATCCCGGCCATTCGCAAGCTGTTGGCCAGGTTGAATATGAACCTTAGGGATATCGACCTTTTTGAGCTCAATGAAGCCTTCGCATCGCAGGCCAAAGCCTGTATGAACGAACTGGGAATCAGAGCTGATGTCACCAACCTTTATGGTGGCGGAATCTCCCTCGGGCATCCTATTGGTTGTTCAGGTGCCAGGATTATCGTTACGCTCCTCAATGCCCTGGAACAGAACAATGCCAAAACCGGACTCGCGTCTCTCTGCATTGGTGGCGGTCAGGGAGCAGCCATGATCATCCAGAAGCCCTAATCGATCCAAAGAAAGTTTAATCACAATCGATTTCCTACAAGGGCATACAGTCAACTCCAACCGCGAGAGATTGTATGCCCCTCTTCCGATCTCCCAACCCGGAATCCTGGCACTTATGATCAGGCGTACCAAATTCCATCAATCAGGCTCTTCGCTACGAATCGCACAGATTTGACACAGTTTGGCAAAGGCCCCACGCAAGAGACCATATCCCCACAGCATCCAGGTTCCAACAAACTCAACGGAACAACCTTCAGCTTTCCTCAATCCTCCACATGATCCCATCAACAGGTGACTCATCACCCGCAATAGCAATTCCTGGCACATGGAAGGCTATCCCATGTGCCAGTCCGTTACTTCTGATCCCGTTTTCTCTTCCATAATTTCAGATCACTATCTGAATGTAAGAAGTACCTTTGACGAACTATACTGTTAATATTTAAACTGTACTAACGGTTCACTAAAGATACTTATCACTCTGCTACAGCTACTATGAGTTCACAATCCACTTGAGGTAAACCCGATGGGAGTTAAAGAACGTAAAGAGAGTAACCGACAAAGAATCCAGGCTGATATCATCGATGCCGGCGAGCAGATCTTCTTCTCGGAAGGTATTCAGAAAGCGACCATGGACAGGATCGCGGCTTTGGCTGAGGTCAGTAAGACCACTCTTTACAATTATTATAAAAGCAAAACCGAATTGATTGTCGCAATCAATATCAAGGGGGCCCGAATACATGAAAAGCAAATGGTCAAGATTTTCGAATCGGGTGACTCTGTCAAAAATATTATTAAAGATATTTTGCTTTCCTATGTGGAATTCTATGAAGCCTTTCCTCAATATTTTGACATTGCAAACTATTTGATTGCAAACAAGGTGAAAGTAGACGAACTCAATGAGACATTGAAAAGAGAGCATGAGGAAATCGAAGCATCGTTTACAAACTGGTTGGATCTGTTTGACAGAGGAAAAGCGGAAGGTGTTATCAGGAAGGATGTAAACCCTCTTAATGTGGGTATTTTAAGCTGGTTGCAGATGCGCGCTCTCCTGACCTCCGACTTCGTTCTGCAGGAGATCGAAGCCAGTCATAACATCACCAAAAAAGAGCTGCTTGATGAGCATTTCACCATAATATTCAACGGTATTCTGGAGCCTTCGCACAGTATATAACGCTGTCCGGACATCATCTAATCACCACATCTGTTCGGGATTGACAAATTGATTTCCTTTCGTTAGCCTCATTAAAAATACAGGTTAACGAAATCGATTCTTAAAACACACCGTCAATCCAACAATGAGAAAAGAACTGCTAGATATTTTAAGCGCCGATCCTGAGAGAATCTTTTCAGGTGAGGATCTCAGCAGCCAGTTGGGCATCTCCAGGGTGTCTATCTGGAAACATATCAAAAAACTGCAGTCGCTGGATTATCAAATACAATCCGGTCCCAAAGGCTATCGATTCATCAGCGCACCCGATTCAATCCAACCTTGGGATTTTCCCGGCAGAGAATCACTGATTCACTATCATGAACGGCTCGAATCAACCATGATCACAGCCAAACAGTTGGCCCGCAAGGGGTGTCCGCCGTTTTCAGTCGTCATTGCCGAGCAGCAAGAACAAGGCAGGGGAAGGCTTAAAAGGAACTGGGTATCGGATCCTGGTGGTCTCTATTTTACATTGATTCTCAGGCCGCAGATTCCGGTGGTAATGATGAGTCGGATAGGCTTTGCAGCCTCACTCTGTCTGGCAGAACTATTACAATCGGAACTGGGAATCGACGCCAGGGTCAAATGGCCAAATGACATTCTCGTAAATGAAAAAAAGATCTGTGGGATGCTCAGTGAGATGGAGATGGAATCGGATCTTGTCTCTTTTCTGAACATCAGCATCGGACTGAATGTCAACAATCAACCCTCGCAAAAGGAATCCAAGGCCGTCTCGGTTAGAGAGATCCTGGGAAAAGTCGTTCCCAGGAAGAGTATTCTCTCTTCCTTTCTGGACCGAATGCAGAAAGAGTTGGCACAGCCTGATTTGGAGCAGGTTATCCCCAGGTGGAAAAAGCAGACCATTACCCTCGGTCGCAGGGTCAAAGTCGTTACCACGTCAGAAACCTGGGAGGGTATCGCCAGGGATGTCGATGAGAATGGTGCTCTCCTTCTTGAGCAGGAAGATCACAGCATCAAGAAGGTTTTTTTCGGCGATTGCTTTCACCAGGCCTGACCCCCTTATGAATAATTTAAGGAGTTCAGCGAATGACTCTTGCAACAGGCTGATTCAAAAAACTTCCCACTACCTTAAAACCCGGGTGAGTAATAGATCAGTAATTACGATTCATCAAACTTTAATCACAAGACCTGAATATGACATCATCAAACCAACTCAGACTGATGGTTTACTCTTCCCTGATGGCAGCCTTGGTGGCAGCCGGAGCTTTTATCGCAATTCCCATTGGCCCTGTTCCCATTGTCCTTCAGAATATGTTTGTTTTGCTTACAGGTTTGCTTTTGGGTCGTAAATGGGGGCTAGCCACTATCGCGGTATATCTGTTGGCCGGTGGATTAGGGCTTCCGGTCTTTTCTGCAGGAAGGGGTGGATTTGCTCATTTTGCCAGTCCTACCGGTGGCTACCTGGTGGCATACCTGATCGTTGTCTACCTGGTGGGTTGGATCACTGAGATAACACAAGAGCGTAACAGGGATCATCAAACACGTCAGTTCGTCACCGATATTGTTGCCATGATCATCGGATCAGTGGTTGTCTATGCCATTGGCGTCCCATGGTTGAAAGCTGTTACGGGAATGCCCTGGTCAAAAGCAGTAGCCGTGGGCGCGTTGCCTTTCCTGGTTGGAGACCTGGTTAAAGTTGTGGCCGCCGCACTAATTGCCAGGATTATCCGACCCGCAATCCGGCAAACGCTGCAGTTATCGGCAGATTCACCGGCTTAAGCGAAGACTTTTGAGATGGGTTATATCAAAGTAGACCAGCTTTCACATCACTTCCCCAATGGGAAAAAAGTACTTCACGACATCACTCTTTCCATTGAAAGGGGCGAGTTTGTGGTTATTGCCGGGAAAAACGGTTCAGGAAAAACAACTTTTTGTCGCCATCTGAACGGACTTCTTAAACCAAGCGAGGGTATTATCAGTATCGATGGTCTTTCGGTTGCCAAAGATCCGAAAAAGGTGCGTCAGAAGGTTGGAATGGTTTTTCAAAATGCCGACAGTCAACTTGTCGCAGAGACTGTCGCTGCTGATGTTGCTTTTGGACCGGAAAACCTGGGACTAGATCACCGGGAAATAGAGTTGCGTGTCAACCAGGCTCTGGCAGCAACAGGGCTCCGGAAACTGGCTGACCGGAGCCCTCAGCTTCTATCCGGTGGTGAGAAACGCCGACTGGCCATTGCCGGGATTCTTGCCATGCGGTCTGAAATTTTCGTCTTAGATGAACCCTTTTCAAATCTGGACTACCCGGGCTCACGGCAGATTCTCGAACAAATAATCAGACTGCATGAGAACAAACACACCATCATCCTGGTCACCCATGAACTGGAGAAGGTGATTGCACATGCCACACGCCTTGTGATCTTTGAAGACGGCGCCCTGGTCAGGGAAGGCAAACCTTCCGATATCGTCGAAGAAGTAGAGGATTTCGGAATTCGGGAACCCTGCTCTTCCAAACTGGGTCACGGTATAAGCTCATGGCTCAATTAACCGTCTTCGAATACAGGGCAGGTACAAGTTTCCTGCATCAGCAGGATGTTCGATGCAAAATAACATCTCTCATCCTGATAAATGCCCTGGCCTTCAACGCTACTCATATCGGATTGATAGTTCTATCCGGCCTGTTAATCCTGATGTTCCTCCAACTCAGAATTTCAATTCTCACAACGCTCCGCAATTTACGACTTCTTTTCCTCATTCTGGTTTTCGTCCTGGGAACCCGTTCAATATACACCCAGGGCGATCCCCTGTTTCAATTCGGCTTTCTGGTCATCACCGGGCAAGGACTTCAATCCGGAGCAGTTTACTGCTGGCGATTAATCACCCTTTTTCTGGCAGGCATTATCTTTGTCAGTAGTACCGGCATTACAGAAATCAAATCGGGGATCCAATGGTTTCTCAAACCTCTTCCCGGAATTCCCGAGAGAAAAGTAGCAGTGATGATCAGCCTGATGGTCAGGTTTCTTCCGCTGGTACTCCAGCAAGCCGGAGAGATCTCTGAAGCACAAAAATCCAGGGGTGCCGAAATCAGAAAAAATCCTGTCAAGCGACTAACACTCTTCTCGGTGCCATTGTTCAGGAGGGTTTTTGAAACAGCCGACAGACTGGTCCTCGCCATGGAATCAAGGTGTTTCTCTGAAAACAGAACCGATCCGCAAATGAAATTAAAATCCGTTGATTTAATTTCGATGGTAATTTTGTTCGTTTTGGGCATTATCATCTTCACTCTTTGATCTATTCGACAAAAATCAGCCAGCTTTTTACCCGGGTGCCTTTACGGAATCTGTAAATTTGTGTAGTAAATTGAGAGGTCTGTCATGAAGCAAATCGATTCGACCGTCCTTAACGATGAACCCCCTATTTACACCCCGAAGGAGACCGCATGATCACGATTTTTGGCAAAATTGCAAAAATGGAAAGAGATGTAAAATCCTATCTCTATCATGTACAGCGATCGGCACTGATTTACGAAGAGGCGATTCAGGAATACCTGAATGACGATATGGCACGTTTTGACATCAGACTTGATGAAATCGGGAAAACGGAAACAGAGGCCATTCGTTTGAGACGCAAGATCAGGGATAAGCTCTACCAGCACATGCTGATCCCCGAGGTCCGGGGGGATGTCTGGGAACTGTTGGAATCGCTGGCTAAACTGATAGACGTCACCAAAAAGAGTCTGGAAAACTACTCCTTCGAAAAACCGGTCATTCCGGAGTTTATCAAACCGGATTTTATGAACATGTCGGAATATATCACCAAGACAGTCGATGAACTGGTCAATGCAGTCTCAGCCTACTTTACCAATATAACGGTCGTCACCGATTACAGTAACAAAGTGCTGTTCTATGAACACGAAGTGGACAAGGTAGAGGACACCATCAAAAAGGTTGTCTTTTCAACCGATAAAATCGAAACCCTGGCCGAACGTATCCAGTTACGTTATTTCGCCGAAAAGATGGCCCTCATCAGCGATGTCGCCGAGTCGGTGTGTGAGAAGCTTTCTGTCTTTGTCATCAGAAGAGAGCTTTAAGGAGATTGCCGATGCTAACAGTCTTGTTTTTTCTCTCCAGCGGAATTTTCCTTGGCTGGTCTCTGGGAGCCAACGATGCGGCCAATGTCTTTGGGACAGCGGTGGCATCCAGAATGATCAAGTTTACAACCGCTGCCGTCATTTGCAGTGTTTTCGTTATTATCGGAGCCGTTGTCAGCGGTGCCGGGGCAAGTGCGACGCTTGGCAAGCTGGGCTCGGTCAATACCCTGGCCGGGGCCTTTACGGTTGCCATGTCAGCCGCTTTTACCGTATTTCTCATGACACGCGCCACCCTGCCGGTTTCCACCTCCCAATCCATTGTCGGAGCCATTGTTGGTTGGAACTTTTTTGCGGGTATCGAAACGGATATGGCCGTCTTCTCTAAAATCGTCTCCACCTGGGTAATTTGCCCCGTGCTGGCCATGTTTTTTGCCATGGTGATGTTTTTCGCAGCCAAAACCTATGTCAGGAACTCCAGATTGCATCTGTTCCGCCAGGATTCAAGGACAAGAATAGGGTTGATTGTAATCGGAGCCTTTGGTTCTTACAGTCTGGGCGCTAACAACATTGCCAATGTCATGGGAGTATTCGTCCCTTCTTCTCCTTTCAGGGATTTGAATGTTGCAGGGCTCCTGACTTTTACCAGCACGCAGCAACTCTTTTTGATCGGCGGAATTGCCATAGCAGTTGGAGTATTTACCTATTCACGCCGGGTAATGGAGACCGTTGGCAACAGTATCTTCACCTTGTCTCCCATCACCGCGTTGATTGTGGTGACCTCTGCCTCCCTGGTCCTTTTTCTTTTTGCATCCAGGGGATTGCATGACCTATTGATGTCTTACGGTTTGCCGACCATACCCCTGGTGCCGGTTTCCAGTTCCCAGGCGGTGGTCGGTGCGGTGATTGGTATCGGGTTGGCCAAAGGGGGAAGAAACATGCACCTGGCGACAGTTGGCAGAATCAGCATTGGTTGGGTGTTAACCCCGGTCATTTCTGCCATTATCACTTTTATTTCGCTCTACTTCATGCAGAACGTGTTTATGAACGCCGTCTATCAATAGCTCACTTCGCCAGATAACCTTTTTCGACTGCGGATAGGATTAATGAATGGGCATATTCCCAGAGGGATTTTGAACCTTTTTCAATGGGTTCTTTCAGGGTCATAACCTGTTCGAAACGGACCTTATGCTCCTGCCAGCTTTTGCCCTGTGTGTAATAGTTGTGCAATAGCGGTATAAACCGATCCAGCGCATTGGCAAAACGGGCGTTTTTTGTATCACCCTCTTCATACTCTTCCCAGGCTGACCGAAAATCATTTTCCTGTTCTGGCGGCAGAAGTCCGAATATTCTCTCGGCAGCTTTCATCTCACGCTCCGTCTTGTCGCTGTTCCCCTTTTTATCAAAAAAGTAGGTATCACCGGCATCGATCTCAACCACATCGTGGATCAGGAGCATTTTCAGAACATGGGTCAGGTCTATTTCATCATCGGCGTGTTCCGCCAAAGTCAGGGCCAGAACCGAGACGTGCCAGCTATGCTCCGCCGAATCTTCAAAGCGTTCTCGATTAAGCAGGTAAGAACGGCGCATGATACTTTTTAGCTTGTCCAGTTCCAGAATAAAATTAATCTGTTTCTCCAGCTTCTCCATTCAGCTCTCCACGGATAATTGGATTCTAAAAACAATGGCCTTGACTTTATGAATGGCATGCAGCGAAAAAGGGATATCGGCAGGAATGGTCACCATTTGCCCTTCACCGATCAGGTGATTCTCCTCATCAATTGTGATTTCCGCCTTACCTTCAATTATCTGGATGCTGCTTGAATGGGGAGCAGAGTGTTTTCCCAGTCCCTGGGCCTTGTCAAAGGCATATAGAGTCAGGGAGCCTCCCTTCTTCTCGTTCAGTGTCTTATGTGAAATGGAATCTTCTTTATACTCAAGGGCATCCAGCAGGTTAATGATTTCCGACATTGGCAGTTCTTATTATTGGATGTGCAAAACCGCACAAAATCCAGTTTTGAGCGGATTATATGAAGTTTTCAATGTCCCCCTTTTAACCCCGATATGTCAACTTCTCTCTGTTATCGGCAGAGGGTGCGCTTGACGTGGTATCCGCTTCCCGGTAATCTTTCCTTTATCAGCTCGACACGTAAATAACCCTGTCTCTATCCCTGAATTGCCCTGCGACATTCACGATGATGAGATCTACCGTTTTAGCAATCTTCTCGCTTGTCTGTTTTACCTTTTTCTGCCCGGTATCTTACTCCGTTGTTTATGCACAACAAAACGCATCCCCGGCCGAAATCGAGGACCTGAAATTCATCCGCAATCTTTTTAACGACAGGATTTATAATTTTGCTGCCCAGGAAGCGCAGGCTTTTCTTGACAATTATCCGGAAAGTCAGCTCATGCCTGACGTTCTCTTTGTTCAGGCGCAGATAGATGTTATTAATGGAGAATTCAACAGAGCTTTGAAGCTCTATTCACAAATTATCAACGATTTTCCCAAAGCAGGAGTAGCTGAGGATGCCCTCTATTTTACCGGTGCGCTGAAACTACAACTGAATGATAAACAGGGACTTGTGTTTTTCGATCGTCTTTTGCTTCTGTTTCCGGATTCGAAATACCAGCCGAAAATCAGCTTTCATAAAGGCGAACAGGCTTTCCAGGAAGAGGATTGGTCGAGAGCGGAACCTCATTTTAAACTGGTGTTAAGGTCAGAGGGGATTTCAGACGAGATGAGATTGAAGACCCAGCATTATCTGGCCTGGATCTATTATTTCAATGGAAATCTCCTGCTTGCCAAAAGCATGTTTTTTGAGCTTCTGGAAGCTGATATTCCCAAGCCGGATAAAGCGAAAATAGCCTACCAGTTGGGAGTCGATTTTCAAAAAAAGGAGAGATATACCAAAGCCATCTCCTGGTATGAAAAGCAGATGAAAGAATGGCCTGATCCCGAGTTTCAGGATCAATCAAGATTTTGGATTGCTGAATGTTACTACCTGCTGCACGTCAAAAATCCGGAAAAATCACCAGTCGCAGACAAACGAAAAGCCATCCGCCTCTTTACCCAAAACCTTAACCTTGAGAAACCGATCTCTCCGGATATTAGCCGATATCACAGGGGCTGGCTTTCACAAGAACTAGGGATGAAGGCTGAAGCTGAAGAGGATTTCGCCTGGTTGCAGACCCACAATCCAACCTATGCCGCCGACCTGGAGCTAACAGCCACCCGTGCGGATTTTCATGAGAAAAAAGAGGACCTGGCCACGGCCAACCAAGTCTATATTCAGGCCCTGGAGTATCAAAAAGAATACGAAATCCGCAACATGCTGCTGATCAGTATAATTCGCAATGCTTACACTCTGAAAGACTGCGGAGAGATTTTAAAATGGGCGGGTGAATCCGACCTCTCACCAAAAAATAAGGATTATGCAGAGATCAGTTATTACTCCGGTCAGTGCCGCTTTGAGAAGAAAGAATGGAGGGCGGCCGGGGAAAACTTTGCCAGAATCCCCTTGGAATCGCCCTATGCCAGACCCGTTTTTAACAGCTACCTGACTGTCTTCCGCAAAACAACAGACCTGCCGGGAGGGATGACCTACCTGACCTCCGTCGAGAAACGACCGAAATTTGGAAGCCAGGAAAAAATCCTGCTTCTCAAGCTGGATTTCTGCCTGGATCTCAAACAGTGGGCACAGGCTATTGAAGTCATGCTCCGCATTGAAGATGAAATTCCGGGAAAAAAGAAAGATCCCTGGTTTCTGCTCAATATAGCCAAAACAGCAGATTCAACAAGCACTGCTTTTGCCAATAAAAAAGATCCCATTCATCAATATCCCCTGCGAAAGAAAGAATTTTATACCGATCTTTCGCTTAAGCATTATCAGACTGCATACAAATACCTTCCACCTGAGGACAAGGAGACCAGGTTGTCCATTCTGGATATCCTGATCAATCGCTATCGACAACGAAATGACCTGAAGAAAGTCGTGCTTTTATATCGTGAGGCGATTGTTCTTGTCGAAGACCGACAAAAACAAGATGAACTCCGCTTTCTGGTTGCCAACCTGTTGCTAAAAGAGCTTAAGCAGAAGACGGATGCCTTGAAAGAGCTGCATAAGATTCATAAGAGAGGAAACAGTGAGATTCATTACAGAGCTTCCTCCCTGCTTGCAGAACTTTACATTGAAGATGCGAAATACATCCAGGCAATAAAAATTCTGGAAGATCTGGCCGCGCAACCGATCAAAAACACGGATTGGTTTGCCGGAACTCATTTCCGGCTGGGAGAGCTGTATCAAACAAAAGAACGATGGGAAAAAGCCGTTTCACACTACGAACAGGTTGCCAAATCCAAGCGAAAGAACCAATATAAACAGGACGCAAATAACCGGGCGGCAACGATTAGAAAGTATCTGGAACAGCAGAAAAGGCTGAAGGAAGAGGAATTGAAGAAAAAAGCACAGTCGGCCAATCCGCCGGAAACAAAAGCAAAACCACAACCGACCGTTCAGCAATAAACCCAAACAGCGAAACCTTTAGAGCAGTGATATGACTGATAAACAAGAAGAAATGCTGGACAAGATCAGGGAGCGCGTATTGGAACGAGAGCGTGAACTGCAATTGGAACAGGACAAAGATGCCAGTCTTGAAGCGACTCTCCAGGCCCTGGAAGAGATTACGGATGTTCCCCGAGAAGAAATGGAGAGGATAACTGCCGAGATCATCGCGTCCTATGAAGAACCAAAAGCCAGCCAGGAAACATCCGCCAATCTGCCGGTACCGGCTCCTTCCGGGGAGACACTCCCGGCCACAGTCCGTGAAGCCATATCTAAGCTTCCCCCGGTACTCAAAGACGAGTTTTACGAGGAGTATGCCCTGGCCGAACGCAAAAAAGGGCTTTCTTACCTGTTCTGGCTGATTCCACCTCCCTTTTCCTGCCACTATTTCTATAATAACCGCATTTTTACCCAGGTTTTATATACCCTGACCTGCGGTGGAATCTTCATCTGGTGGCTGGTGGATTTTTTTCGCTTACCCCAATTGGTCATGGACGAAAATCGAAAGATGGCCCGTAAAAACTTGAAAAAGATGATGAAACACTCACTACGACGCCAGAGAAACGAACGAAAGAGACTCCACAGGGGAAAACATTAGGCAAAAGATACTGTATCTAGACTTCTTTCCGGATAGCTTCCAGAAATCGTGGGCCGTATCTCTGTAACTTCTTTTCCCCGATACCGAAAATCCCCCTCATCTCCTCCAAGGTTGAAGGCCGAACCTGAACTAATTGACGCAAAGTCTTGTCCTGGAAAATCAAAAACGGAGGCACTTCCTGATCTCGGGCCAGTTCTGAACGAAGCTGTTTCAGCTTCAGCCAAAGTGTACTCGCTTCATCAACTTCCATATCCGAAACATCCGGAAATCTTGGTTTCTGTTTTTTCTTTTTCTTCACCTTTATCGGATCATGTCTGAAAAGGATCTGACGCTCACCTTTCAAGACCGGTTTACATTCGGGAGTTAATCGGAATCCCCCGAAACCTTCAATATCAACATTCAGGTATCCCGCTGCAATCAACTGTCTGAACACGGATTGCCACATGTCATCGCTCAATTCGGTGCCAATCCCCCAGGTGGATATCTCATCGTGTTGAAAGCGGGCAATTCTCTCATTTTGCCTGCCTTTTAAAACATCGATCAGGTATTTGGCCCCAAACCTCTGTCCGGTTCGATAAACACAGGAAAGGGCTTTTCTTGCAGCTTCTGTCCCTTCCCAGCTTTCAACGGGTTCCAGGCAAGTGTCACAATTACCGCACGGCTCCTCCAGTTTTTCTCCCAAATAGGAAAGCATGACCTGGCGACGACACTCCGTTGTCTCGCAGAATCCCAGCAATGCATCCAATTTTCTTCTCTCAATCTGTTTGAATTTTTCATCGGCTTCAGACAACTCCAACATTTTGCGATGCAAAATAACATCCGCTATACTGTAAACCATCCAGGCCACTGCCGGATTACCATCCCTGCCTGCCCGGCCTGTCTCCTGGTAATAGGCTTCAAGACTTTTGGGGAGATCAAGATGGGCAACAAACCGAACATCCGGCTTATCAATCCCCATCCCAAAAGCAATGGTTGCTACGATAACAATTCCTTCCTCCTGCAAAAACCGAGACTGGTGTTCCAGCCTCATCTCGGATGTCAGCCCCGCATGGTAGGGCAATGCAGTGAAACCCTGTTCCGAAAGCCATCTTGCAGTATCATCTACTTTTTTTCGTGTTTGGCAATAGACAATGCCGGAATTATCATCCTGCTCAAAACGGAGGAATTCAAGCAACTGCTGGCGGGGTTTGTCTTTCAGGCGAACACGATAGCGAATATTGGGACGATCAAAACTGGAAACAAACTGTCGCGCCTCGTGTAATCCCAACTTGCTGACAATTTCGCGGCGGGTCACCGAATCTGCGGTTGCAGTAAGTGCAATGCGTGGAATCCTGGGAAATCGCTGTGGCAGGATAGAGAGGCCGATGTACTCGGGACGGAAATCATGCCCCCATTGTGATACACAGTGGGCTTCGTCAATGGCAAAAAGTGCAATTTCGGTTCTGAATATTAGCTCCAGAAATCTGTCGGTCAACAGCCGCTCAGGAGCAACGTAAAGAAGATCCAGCTCTCCGGCGATAAATGCGTTTTCCACCCTGCGGGCTTCTGCCCCATCCAAAGAGGAGTTGAGAAACGAGGCGCGAATTCCCAGTAGTTTTAGTGCATCAACCTGATCCTGCATCAAGGCGATCAGGGGTGATATAACGATTCCGGTCCCTTTGCGAATCAATGCCGGAATCTGATAACAGAGAGATTTGCCACCACCGGTTGGCATCAATACAAGGGCATCATTTCCGGAAATGAGGTGATCGATGATGGTTTCCTGTTCATCCAGGAAACCGTTATAACCAAAACAGGTCTGTAAGATGGAAAGGGGTGTAACTGAAGGTTTAATGGGCATTGATTCGACTTGTTTTCTCACTTCGGTAAAATGAAAATCTGCTGTTTTCTAATTTAAGGCACCATGTTAAGATCAGTCTATGACACCCGATTGAGATAAACAAGCCAGGACACTTGAATTAAAGGCCGTCCAGGTCCTTCCGCCTTTCCGGGAGAAGTTGGTAGGAAAATTGCACTTTTTATTAGTATCGTACCTGCCAAAAGGAGAGCGACTAAAAAGTCACTAATAATCTTTCCTCCAATTCCACGTTATCGACCTGATTTGAAGGAAACTGACCGATTCCTTTTGGCAAAACCCCCGATGAAAAATTTCATCGTTTTATTGAACTCAATACTCAAACGTCGACCTAAATGTAAGCAGAACACCGGATTACTGAAAAACGACATGAATTGTATGGAGAAACCCGAGCAGATTCTTCCTGATCCGTTTGACAATGATATTCCGCTAAAGCTGGTGCCTCTCCAGGAGACCATTGGCTATGAATTCAAGGACATACTTCTGCTGATTCAGGCACTCACCCATAAATCCTATGCCCATGAAAATGATCTTGAAAACAACGAACGATTCGAATTTCTGGGAGATGCTATTTTACAGTTCGTGATCAGCGAACACCTGATGACCCATTATCCGGATCTACCGGAAGGAATGCTATCCAAGTTTCGGGCTGTTCTGGTTTCAGAAAAGGGTCTTAGCAAACTGGCAAAAAAAATAGACCTGGGTCGTTATCTCTTTATCGGCAAGGGTGAAGAAATTACCGGGGGTCGGGAGAAGAACTCCATCCTCTCAGACGCACTGGAAGCCCTGTTTTCGGCTGTTTATCTGGACAGCAGAAATGAAGATGGAGTGCAGACAGTCAAAAAAACCATCAAATCCCTGTTTCATGAAGAGATTGAGATCGCGGAACAGACCTTTACTTACATCGATTATAAAACCGATTTTCAGGAATTCGTGCAGAAAAATAAATTGGGTAATCTTTCCTACCAGGTGATTGATGAGAAGGGGCCGGATCATGATAAAGAGTTCATCACCGCACTCAAGGTTGATGATCGGGTTTATGGAATAGGCTCGGGCAAGAGCAAAAAAACATCGGAGCAGAATGCAGCAATAGATGCTTTCAGAAAGTTAAAAAAACAGTGACTGTTCAGTCAGTAGATTTTCAAATTAGAAATAACCAAACACAGACTTTATTCAGATCACTAAAAACCTTCCTCTATTCAGAGTGAGAGGAACATCACGCAACCCCGGACAGACCAGCTCAAACTTTGGCCATTAGAATCGCAACATGATCGAAATCGAGAAAGACAAAAATCAAGCAATTGGCATCAGGCTTCAGAAATACATCGCCGATGCCGGCCTGGCTTCCCGCAGAAAAGCGGAAAAAATGATAAGCGAAGGCCGGGTCACCCTCAACGGGTCACCTGTAACCCGCCTGGGGACCAAGGTTGATCCGACAGTGGACCATGTTCGGGTGGATGGCAAAATGATCCGGCCTGTAACAGGTCAGTCCGTTGTTTTTGCCCTGTATAAACCAAAATCCTGTATCACGACCCTGGACGATCCACAGGGACGGGATACCATTGTAAAATATTTTCCCAAGTCCGCCAAAAGGCTATTCCCGGTAGGTCGACTGGATTATGATGCCGAAGGACTGATCCTTCTGACCAATGACGGTGAGCTGGCACAAAACATTGCACATCCCGGGAAACATGTATGGAAAGAGTACTTCGTAAAAATCAGGGGAAAAATCAGCCCGGAGGAGATTGGTCGTCTCAAACCCGGACCCGTCATTGACGGTAAAAAACGACAACCGGTCATGATTCGACATCTTCATACCATCAATGACAAAACATGGTTGTCAGTTTCATTACAGGAAGGGCTCAAGCATCACTTGAAAAAAATGTTTGGCCAGATCGGCTTTCCCGTTCTGAAAATCAAGCGCTATAGCATCGGGAATGTTGAATTGAAAGAGATGAAACCGGGTGAGATTCGAAAACTCTCCAGTGAAGAGGTCTCCAATCTTCTGGAAACCATCGGGGCGATACAATGAAAAAGCCAGGTCTTCTCCTTTTTATCTTCCTTTTCCTTTGTAATACATCACTGAAGGCAGAATATCGAGCTTACCTGCTGGAAGTGTACGACCACATTCTGAAAAAGCAATGGGAGGAACGCACCGGTTTTTCACCGGACAAGTATGTTTTAACACACGGCGGGGGAAACCGCTTGTCGGTCTATGTCAAAGCTACCTGGGTCTGTTATGGAGACACTTCCAATTTTCAACCCGCCTGTGCCATGCCGGAACCCATAAAACCCAAATTCGAAACCGGGGACTGGGTTAAGATCAATCTGGAGAAACACATCACCGAAGGCTGGACCGGCCAGATTGAGCTGGCTTATTATCAGGCTGACGTGAGAAGCAATGTATACGGCGTGAGATTCGGCCAGAAACGTAAACTGTATAATCGCTATTTCGAGTTTAACCTGGAGAAATCGGAACAACCCTCAGCCTCCCCGGCAGAAGAAGGGCCGACAAACGCCGAAGCCCAGGCAGCGCCAACCGCCGAACAGCAAACCCCAACCCAATAACCCTCTTGCATTATTATGTCGTTTATTATTCCCGATGGGGATTCCAAAGCCGAATATGTCCGTCAAAAGTTCAGCGGAATAGCCGGCAGATATGACCTGTTCAATGATCTCATTACCCAGGGTATGCATCGCTATTGGAAACGATTTCTTGTGGCTAAAACAGGAATTCAACCGGGTGGCAAAGCACTGGACATTTGCTGCGGTACGGGAGATATAACCTCACTGCTGGAAAAAAAAGCGGGGCGAGAGGGAGTGGTGACCGGGTTGGACTTTTCGAATGGTATGCTTGCCGTTGCTGCGCAACGTAATGCTGCCAACAATGTCTCTTTCATCCGTGGTGATGCTTCGGTATTACCGTTTGCTTCGGAAAGTTTGGATACCGTAACCGTTGGCTACGGATTGAGAAACCTGGTCAGTATCGATACTTGCCTGGGCGAGGTCTACCGGGTATTAAAAAAGGGAGGCAGATTCCTCTCCCTGGACATGGGCAAGGTAAAACTACCTGTTGCCAGGCAGCTTTTTGCATTCTATTTTTTCCGGATTGTTCCCCGCATCGGAAAGCTGATCTACCCGGGAGAAAATATGTTTGATTACTTCCCGGAATCGTCCGTGGAGTTTCCCTCCCAGGAAAAACTGGCCGGTATGATGGAGAGGCAGGGGTTTATCGACGTGCGTTTTTACAACTTTTACCTGGGCTGTGTCGCCATTCACTGTGGAGAAAAATAACAGGCTTACTCCTCTTCGGCCTGCTGTTTTCTTGCTTCTTCCTTTTCGAATTGCTTTAGTTTCTCTTCATGAGCCACCATGGATTCCCATCTCTTCTCCAGGTCCGCCAGGTCATCGCGTTTTTTAAGACCTTTGTAGAGGGCGGCTAACTGCAGAAAGATTTTCTTATCCACCTTCATACGCAACACGGCTTCAAACGTAGCAATTGAGCTGCGGTAATCCTTTTTGGCCAGTTGCTGTTTGCCTTTGGCGATCAATTCCTGTCGTTTCACCTCCTGCTCTTTCGCCTTTTCTTCGTCCATCATCGTTTGGTATTCTTTCAGCAGTTCTTTCTCCTTTTCCGGGAGATTTAACTGTTTATAGACGGAAGCAGCTTTTTTGACTGTATCCGGCAGCCTGATCACGCCCAGGGCCTTGTGCAGGTAATCGGAGGCGGGTTTGAACTTACGGTCGTTGAGAAGGGTATCTGCCTTTTCGACATAGTAGTTATGAATCTCAAGAAGCTTGGAATCGCCGATTTCCGATTTGGGATCCAGCTCCAGCAGATTGCGAAAAGCCTCAACCGCATCGTCATATTTCTTGCGTTCGATATAAATTGTCCCGATCTGATCCCACAATCGAGGTGTGGGAACCTCGGTTACGGCAATCGTGTAATAGTTGAGCGCTTTTTTAATGCTTCCTGATTCGTAGCATTCATCCGCCTCCTTGATCAGCTCTTTCATGCTGTATATTCCGTTGGATTTCTCCAAGAGTGCGGCAGTCTTGATCAGGTATTTGGTGGCGAGAAACTTTTTTCTTGCCCTTTTGTACATCAGGCCAAGATTAACGTTGTTATAACGATTGAACTCATTCTTTCCCAGGAGTTTGATCAGGCTTGAGACGGCTTCCTCACGTTTCCCCTTCTGCTCAAGTGCCAGGGCTTTCAACATGCCAATGGTTTCAAAATCCTTGATTGAAAGTTTGCTAATGGCTTCCAATGCAACATCCGGCAGTTTGTTCTCAACCGTATAGAGGACTTTATTGAAGAGGTGATCCTTTTCATTTTCCGCATCCTCTTTGATAAGCCTGTCAAATTCTTCAATAAAATCAGCCGGGTCAACTTTATCCGCGCTTTCCTGGAGTTTCTTGATTTCCAGATCAATCCCCTTGGCTTCAACCGCCGATCCCTCCTCAATCATTTTGTCGCGGTTGACGGTTAGCTCCTGTAACTTCTCTTTTACTTTGGCTTTTTTCTCCAGGGTGACCTTTTCGGTCATCTTTTCCAGCAGCTTCTCTTCTCCCAGGTATTCAGGAAGAATGTAGTCACTGACATTATCAAACTTGGAAACGGCGCTCTGTACAGCATCGTCAAAAATCTTCACCCTTGCCTGTGAAGCTGCCAGATTATAAAAAGCCTTGGTATATCCCCGGTTTACCTTCAGGGCAGTTTTATACAAGCCTTCTGCCTGTTTGTAGTCTTCCAGCTCCCTGGCGTAGTTACCCAATTTATTTGCCAGCTCGTAATCCTCGTTTTTTTCCTTGATCAGATTCAGCCCGATTGCCAAAGCAGATTGCAATTCACCGGATGCCGCGGCATTACTCAATTCTTCAACCAACCTCGGATACACGACGTCCGGATTAAGTTCCATGGCTTTGTCAAACTCGATCATGGCGCCATTGTAGAACTTCTCCGACATTAGTTTCATCCCTTCTGTCAGATGCTCTTCAATCTTGATTCTGATTTTCTCTTCTTTGCTTTGAAACAGACCTTTAAGCATGAGATTTTCTCTTTAAGCGAGGTGAAATCTGAACAGGAGAACAGTCGGAAATCGAGATGTGTGATCTGATTCTCCCGATTTTATCATCATTGTATGAAAAATCATATGGAAAAAACCCGAAAACCGCCTGACCAAGGCCTCCTGTCCTTGATACCTACTTAGGTACAACAATTTCAAGTTGTTTTATTTTACGATGCAAATTGCTTCTCTCAACCTTGATATGTTCCGCTGTTTTTGAGATATTCCAATTGTTCTTCAGCAGCATGGTTTGGATAAACTGCTTTTCAAATGCCTCTTTGGCTTCCCGAAATGACTCCGGAAAGGAGTCCACCTGCAACAACTCCTTGTTTGCCATCCGAATCACCGGCGGCACCTGTTTCAGCGAAATGGTCGGAGTGGTGACCATGATTACTATTCGCTCCACTATATTTTTCAACTCCCTCACGTTTCCCGGCCAGTGATATGCCACCATACTGTTCAGGGCTTCCTTGCTGATCTTCTTTTTGGAGCTTTTGCCGTTGGCTGACAGTTGATTCAGAAAGTGATCGATGAGCAGGGGAATATCCTTTTTCCTTTCCCTGAGTGAAGGAATATCAATGGGGATCACATTTAACCTGTAATAGAGATCCTTCCTAAAATTCCCTGCGGTGATCTCTTCCTCCAAATTCTTGTTGGAGGCGGCGATTATGCGAATGTCCACTTCAAACAATTCGGTACCCCCTACCCGCTCAAATCGTTGTTCCTCCAGAACCCTCAAGATTTTCGACTGGGTTTTGAGACTCATGTCCCCGATTTCGTCTAGAAAGAGCGTTCCGCCGTTGGCCTGATCAAATTTACCGATCTTCAGACTGGTGGCACCCGGGAAGGCACCTTTCTCGTGACCGAACAGCTCGTTCTCAATCATTTCATCGGGGATGGCCGCGCAATTCAATTCTATGAAAGGTGCGGTTTTTCTCAGGCTCTTGTTATGGATCTGACGGGCGACCAGTTCCTTACCGGTACCATTTTCGCCATTGATTAACACCCAACCGTCCGTGGGAGCCGCCAACTCAACCTGTTGCATCACCTTCTTAATTGCCGGGGAATTGCCTATGATTTCAACACTCTGTGGTTTATTGCGTCTTCTTAGCTCCTCGTTTTCCCTCTCCAGGGCGGCTTCCTTAAGAGCGTGTTTAAGGGTGATGAGGAGTTCCTCCAGGGAGATTGGTTTCTCGATGTAGTCGTATGCTCCGATTTTTGTAGCCTTGACAGCCGTTTCGATGGATCCGTGGCCGGACATCATAATAACCGGAAGGCTCGGATACCTGTCTTTGATCCACTCCAGCAATTCGATGCCATCAATCTCCTCCATCCAAATATCGAGCAGGGCAGCCTGAAATCTGTTGATGCTGCCTCTTTGCAGGATCTCCATGGCAGCCTCGGCAGAGTCGGCTGTTAACGTTTCAAAACCTTCGTCTTGCAACACATCCTGTAGAGTTGAAAGAATTGACAGTTCATCATCAACGATTAGGATCTTTTCTGTCATGTTACTCTGGTTGAAATTTTAGTAGCTTGTCTATTGTATCTGGAGCTGTATTAAGTGATCGTGTCGGCCCTCAAGTTCCGAAAATCAAAGACTCCAGAACATAAATTATAGATAGCTGATAATTATAAAGGAATCAAGCTGGTAATTCGATACTGAAGCGGGTGCCTTTAGCTTCTGTGTTTTTCAATCGAATGAATCCACCGTGATCCGAGATGATCTGCTGAACAATTGCCAGTCCCAACCCTGTCCCTTCTTTCTTGGTTGTCACATAGGGATCAAAAATCCTGTACACCATCTCACCCGGAATGCCGCTTCCGGTATCCGCCACGTCAACCGTCACAATTTTTAGATCTTTTTGATATGAAACTGCCAGATCAATCTGCCCGTCTCCCGATATTGCAGCCACCGCATTATCGATCAGGTTGGTAAACACCCTTTTGATCTGTTCAGAATCCAGCAGTGTTTTAGGGACGTGAGGATCGGTCGTCAGGTTGAGATTTATCCTGGTGGGCAACCCCTGGTTAAACAGATCACAGACCTCGTTAAGAATATCATTGATATTATTGGGTGAAGGACTGATTTCAGGTAGCCTGGCAAACCTGGAGAATTCATTTACCATTTTCTTAAGTCCGTTCACCTCCCTGATAATGGTGGATGTTGCATTGTCCAACATTTCCGGATCATTCAACTCCTCCAGGTACTTTCTGCGAATTCGCTGGGTTGAGAGTTGGATAGGCGTCAAAGGATTCTTGATCTCATGGGCGATTCTCCTGGCTACTTCCCGCCAGGCGTTTGCCCTTGTGGATCGGTCGATTTCGGTAAGGTTGTCCACCACCAAAAGTCTTCCCAGGGGTTCGCCCTGTTGATTCTTCAATTGGAAGAGTTCCATGGAAACATGGATGGTTCGTTTATCAATCCGGATATGGAGATCGCTCTTGACCGAATTTTGCCCTGATTCCGTCAGTTCGAGGTTGAGTTCTTCAAAGTACCTCTTGGGCTCCTTGGTCAATACACTTAGGTAGTGTTTCTGCAGCACCGCCGGTGGGTCTATCTGGAACAGACGAATCATATAGGGATTGATTCCGTTCACATACCCGGAGTTATCAACCGAAAGAATGGCTGTCTGAATATTCTGCAACACCAGTTCCACAAAGACATTCCTTTCTTCGAGGGTTTTATTGGTTTCAATAAGAGCTTCCTGACTGATGGCCAGCTCATGCCTGTTTGTCATCAGCTCCTTGGTCATGGCGTTGAAAGAATCCAGTAACATGCCGATTTCGTCATCCACCTGGAGATCGATCTGAAAATCCAGATCTCCCTTTGATATCCGACGTGTTCCCTCTACCAGGGTTTCGATGGGTTCTACAATACTTCCTGCCAGGTAGTAACCGAACCAAATACCACCGAAAGTGATCAGCACCGTAAAGAGAACCAGATAGGTTGTAAAGTTCGCCCTGATCGGGTTTTCCAGCAAGGTAAGATTCCTGAAATTGGCCAGGTTAGCCTGCATGGTAATCAAATCGTCAAAATCGGATCCGGTCAGGATATTGGAGACTTCCAGATAGTATTGGACTTTACCGATCTCGATGGGGACAACCGCCCTGCTGATCCTGCCGAAATCATAACGGTTGCTGACAACAAAGGGAAAATCCTTATCACCCTGGGAGAGAATCTCCCTGGACAGGGGCTGCCAGATCTCGTGATGATCCTCACTGGCCAGCCAACTGCCAACAGGTATGAGAGATGTGTTGTAGAGGGTGATGCCGTCCAGCCGGTACCGATTCAGAGTCTGATTGAACCAGACTGAATGACGCTCCGTCAGGTTCGGCGATTTTTCCTTTTTAAGCATCTTCAGGTAATCATCGGAAACCGTCTGCACAAAACCCTTCAAATCTTCATGTTGCTGCTTGTTCAGGTTATTGACCACAATTGAGGAGTTCTTCAAAGCCAGGGAAAACTGACCTTTGAACCAGAAATCCAGGCTGTCTTTCAACAATCCATGGGCAATAAAGAAAAACATCAACATAGGAAGCGAGGAAACCACCATAAAAGCCAGGGTTAGTTTATATTTCAAGCGAAATCCCAGCTTTCGACGTCGTCTTTCATAAATCAGCTTTACCAGGTTACGGATGATCAACAGGGTCACCACAACCAGTAACAGAATGTTAAGATTGATCAGGAGGAAGATATTCAGGTTGGAGTCAATGCTCTTCCAATCGGTTAATCCCTGCTGATAGTAGTTAAACAACAATAGCGTAACAATCAAAATAAAGAGGAACAAAATCAGTCCGATCCGGTTCCTGATCTGCCGCTGGTGTTCGGGTGATGATTTCAGCTTCTCTTTTTTGTTCTTGAAGATCGACATCGGATAATCCTGGATGAATTAGGAAAGATTCTTCTCTTAGCTACCCCATATCAGCTTGACGACAACCGGGCAACGGGCAAATGAAAAGGGAATCGAAAAAGGATCGGGAAAGGGATCAATAAGTTTTCGGTTTTCTGGTTTTTTTGCACAGCATTTATTGGTATTCTTGTGTCTTATCAAACGCTTTATCTTTTCCACCAAACCAATTTTACAATTGCACCCGGGAGGCGTCCATCCCTTTTTCCGTCACCCGGAATCTGAAATCGGATAGTGATTCATGATAAATATCGCCAATTTGTCAGAGGATTTTCCCATTGAAGTGACACCCGAAGAGTATGAAACCCTGAAAAACAGAAAGGTCAACGGCTGGTCCAATTGTGAAACCCAGAAGGAATGGATGGTTAAACTCCACTACCTGCGCAAGGGATTCAAGGAGAAGAAGATACCGGCCGATCAGTTCTTTGCCAGGGAGAGAGATCTGGTTCTAAACTGGTGGCGTAGGTGGTGTTAAAAACGGGGACTGAAGGTTGAATGATGAGTAATGTCTGGGACGTAATTATTGTCGGAGGCGGGCATGCCGGGTGCGAAGCAGCATTTGCGGCAAGTAGACTAGGGTGCAGAACCCTGCTCCTCACCATGACAGTAGACAACATCGCTGCCATGTCATGCAATCCGGCAATCGGTGGGCTGGCCAAGGGGCATCTGGTGAAGGAGATCGATGCCCTTGGAGGAATCATGGGGCTTGCAGCGGATGAAACGGGAATTCAGTTCCGGATTCTCAACCGTAAAAAGGGTCCCGCCGTCCAGGGAACGCGTTGTCAATCCGACATGAATCTCTATAAAGAGTTCATGCGCACCCGGTTGGAGAAAACGGAAAACCTTACCATCCGCCAGGCGGAGGTCACAGGTCTGAGTTGGGATGGAGAAGAAGCAAACGGCGTTGAAACCAACCTTGGTGAAACAATCCCCGGTAAAACCGTCATCCTGACAACGGGAACATTTCTCAATGGATTAATTCACATCGGGCATCAGCAGTATCCTGCCGGCAGGGCATGGGAATTTCCCGCAGCCCAGCTTTCCAATCACCTGGCAGAAAGGGGCTTTCGCATCGGACGGCTTAAAACCGGCACGACACCCCGTCTTGACGGACGGTCTATAAACTTTGATATCCTGGAAAAGCAACCGGGAGATCCGGATCTGCCTACCTTTTCCTTTTGGGAAACCAAAGTCAGTCTGCCCCAGGTAGCCTGCTATATCACCTACACCAATCATCAGACCCACGAGATTATCCGGGAAAACATCAGAAAATCAGCCATGTACAGCGGGGCCATAACCGGTATTGGAGCACGCTATTGCCCGAGCATCGAGGACAAGATCAACAAGTTCCCCGACCGCGAGCGCCACCAGATCTTCCTGGAGCCCACCAGTCTGCAATCCGTAGAGTATTATCCCAATGGGATGTCCACCAGCCTACCGACAGATGTTCAGGTCGCCTATCTGCAGAGTATAAAAGGTTTGGAAAACGTTCGGGTGATTCGTCCGGGGTATGCAATCGAATATGATTATGTTTATCCCACCCAATTAAAAAGTACCCTGGAAGCGAAAGACGCCCCGAATTTTTATTGCGCCGGCCAGATTAACGGAACTTCAGGCTATGAAGAAGCGGCTGCCCAGGGATTGATAGCCGGAATTAACGCAGCGCTCAAGGTGAAAGGCAAAGAACCTTTTATTCTGCTACGTAACGAAGCCTATATCGGTGTTCTGATCGACGACCTGATCTCAAAAGGGACCGAAGAGCCCTATCGCATGTTTACGTCCAGGGCCGAATACAGGCTTTTGCTCCGGGAGGACAATGCCGACCAAAGACTCTGCGACAAAGGATTTGAGCTGGGATTGCTTCCGGAAAATCATCACAGGATCTACCAGGGGAAAATGGATCGGATTGATCAACTCCGTGAGTTCATTAGCGAGAGACAGGTCCATCCGGAGCCTACTACAAATGCACTGCTGAATGAAGCCCGGGTTCCTTCATTGGATCACCGGATGAAAGTCGGTGAACTGCTGAAAAAGCCGAACGTCACCCTTAAGCTCGTCTCCAGGCTTGAGCCCGCAAAACACTTAAAGAAGCTGAATGAGTGGGATGAGGCTGCCAGAAAATCCCTGGAAACCGAAATCAAATATGAAGGCTATATCAAAAGGCAGGAAGCCCAGATTCAGAAATACCTGAAGATCGAATCCGTTCGCATTCCCGATGATTTGGACTACGATGCGGTTGGTGGCCTTTCAACAGAAGTAAGACAGAAACTGGCAATACATCGTCCGCAGACACTGGGACAGGCCAGCAAAATCAGCGGAGTAACACCGGCTGCTGTTACCATCCTGATGGTTGCCATCCAGAAACGACATAAGCAGCAGGATTAGGCTTCAAAGGAGTAAAAAAAAAGGTCCCAATCTTATTTGACAAGGACCTTCAAACAAAGCCGTTTCATTGTTCGGGCTAACATCCTTTCGCCCGGAACGGTTCGTTACCGACAAAGTTGTAATAGTCTATTTCCAGTGGATGCATTCGCCGGGGCAGGCGTCAATCTCTTCCTGGATTTCCTCTTCACTGGCACCTTCTGCGTTATATACTTCAGCCAGGTCATCATCATCCATTCTGAATACCTCCGGAAGATCATCGACACATTGAGCGCAGCTCGTACATTCATCTTTGTCTACATAAACGTCTTTAGCCATAATTCCTCTGCATTAGCAAAAAGTTAACAATATCTGCTATTTAATAAAACCATTGAAAGTTCTACAAACTCCATTGAATATTAATCATTTTACTAATTGTGTCGACTAATTTTTAAGACATCATTCTGCGAAATATAGATTTTAGTCAACAATTGAGAAAAAGACCACGACCCCATTTGGTCTCTGTTCCTCATGAATTTCAGTACTTCTGGCGTTTCAGCGAGTTATCCAGATCATGTCGTTTTATTGCCAGTTGAATCAACCTGTGTATCAATTCCGGGTAAGGAATACCGCTGGCTTCAAAGAGTTTGGGGTACATGCTGATATGGGTAAATCCCGGCAGGGTATTAACTTCGTTCAGCCACACCTCACCACTCGCTTTGACAAAGAAATCGATGCGGCTTAATCCGGACAACTCCAGTAAGGAAAATGCCTTGACTGCAACTTCTTGTATCTCTGTCACAGTTCCTGAATCCAGCTCTGCCGGTATTTTCAGTTGTGTGGCGTCGCTATCGATGTACTTCGAATTGTAGGAATAAAACTCCTCACCCGGAATGATTTCACCCGGAACGGAAACCTCCACCTTTTCATTGCCCAGTACCGACACTTCGATTTCACGACCTTCCACATACTCCTCCACAATGACTTTTTTATCAAACTGCAAAGCGTAAGCCACAGCCTGATCGTACTCTCCCGCATCCCGACATTTGGAGATACCGACCGAAGAACCCAGGTTACAGGGCTTAACAAAAAGGATGTCGCCCAGCCTGGCAGCAGTCTCCTCATAAGAAGGGATTTTTTCCTGCCATTTATAAATCACCTTGTGCCTGGCGCAACGAATTCCCTCCGGAATCAGAAGTCGCTTCATAATATCCTTGTCCATTCCCACTGCGGATCCCAAAACCCCGGCTCCTACATAGGGTACATGTTGTAACTCTAAGAGTCCCTGCAGGCAGCCGTCTTCGCCATAAGTTCCGTGGATGATAGGAAAAACAGCATCTACTTTGTTTCCGTTCAGCTTTCCCCGCTCAAATACGGCAGATTCAAGATTCTCCGCCAGTGATATGTTGGAAGGATCGTCTTCATTCTGAAACAGGGGATTTCCTGTCAACCAGTAACCGGATTTGTCTATCCCAACAGGAATGACTTTATACCTGTCCTTGGGAATATACTGTATGATACTTTTGGCCGAAAGTAGTGAAACTTCGTGTTCTCCGCTTTCGCCTCCGCATAGAACAATGACTGTTTGCATAATCTTCCTTTTCCTTGTCGATTGGCGTAGCTATCTCAAATTGAGAGAGTATAATACAGCATCGCAAACCGGATGGCTATAGTAACGCGACCTTCTGCCGATCTCTTCAAAGCCGAACTTTTGGTAAAGTCGAGTCGCACTTTCGTTATCATCTCTGACTTCCAGAAACAGCTTTCCAACTTCTTTTGCGACCAATCCCCTGTTCAGCCTGGTCAGCAAAAGACTTCCAGCTCCTTTCTGCCGATGCTTACTCTCCACACAGATCTTCAGCAATTCTCCTTCATTTCCGGCATAAGCCGCCACCACAAATCCTGCCAGAACTTTGTCCGCAACCGGATGAAGAATGACAAGCAGTTTCCTGTTATTGAACATTGCTTTCCAGGTTGCCGGACCCCATGCGGACTCTCCAAAATTACCGCAATCCATCCGGCAAATCTCGTCCTCAAAGGGTTCAAACTCCTGCCAGGAATGTATATTCATTCGGAGACACCAAACTGTCTGTTATAGTTAATCTCTGCATCGGACAGACGGATATATATAGGCTCCAATGGTTTGGGTGAAGGCTCTCTTAAATCGTGATCCAAGAAATATTCAACCACCGCAATCCCGGAGATACTCCTGTGAAAATCAAGATTCCAGCAGGCTCCTTTCTTCTCCGGGTCAAATCCTTTTTTAATCAACTCTGTCACTCCCGTCCCCAACAATAAATCTCCCTGTTCCAGTCGATCATAAAACGGTTGCGGTTTGACAAGGCCCAGCCCGTCGATACATTCCGGACGACCGGTCTTGGTGGAATAGGTTGCCGTATAGAACTCTCCTTTATAAGCATTCTGTATCACTTTGATGCTTCCGGAATAAAATGGCAGGGTGGCTGCAATCAATTGAAGAGTGTCCACGCCGTATACGGGCAGGTTTAACCCGATTCCAAGAGACTCGGCAACGGCGAGACTGATTCTGAGAGAGGTAAAGGAACCCGGTCCCCGGGTCACGCAGATGGCATCGAGCGACTCCTTCTCCATCTTCAGGGTGGTCAGCAGTTGATCAATAGTTGCCAATAGAATTTCCGAGCCGGGAGAACCATCATTAATGTAGATCAATCCTTTAGCCGTCCCGGATTCAACTAGTCCAACCGATACCGAAAATCCCGACGCATCAATTCCCAGTACACATTTATCTCTGATCTTCATCTCGAATTCTTTGTTGTTCCTTAACATGCAATCGTTTACCGACTGTATCTTCTCAGATCAGCCTACGATTTTTATGCATTTTAGACAAATCTCTTTTTCCTGTTACGCTTCAGGTCTAAACTCCCTGAAAGCTCCTTCAACCCCTTGTATAAATCAGAATCAAGACCTGTAACTGTTTCAAAACCCGGAACAATTTGAGTATACGGGTTCGATACTGCAGCCTTCTCATGACTTCCGATTGATTGACAAGCAGACATTTCAAAAGCTAACATGATCAAATTATGCATTATCACTAATACCCTGCAGTCGGAGAGGACTGCTCCAGAACAGTTTACCCGGGAGGTTATCGTGACAACATATGTGGCAGATCATCCACTCATCAAACACAAGCTGGGATTGATGAGAAAGAAAGACCAGTCTACCAAGGATTTCAGGGATCTCTCTTCGGAGATCGCGCGTCTGCTCACTTATGAAGCGACCAAAGACCTGGAGACGGAGCAGCAGACGATTCAAGGCTGGGCCGGACCGGTCAAAGCCCAATTTATAAAAGGAAAAAAAATCACCATTGTACCCATTCTCAGGGCCGGTTTGGGAATGATGAACGGGGTCATTGATATGATCCCGTCCGCCAAGGTCAGTGTTGTTGGGCTCTACCGCAATGAAGAAACCCTTGAACCCGTTCAATACTACGTCAAACTGGCAAAAAACATCGAACAGCGCATTGCCCTGATTTTGGATCCAATGCTGGCAACCGGCGGAACACTACTGGCAACCATAGATCTCCTCAAACAGTCCGGATGTCAAAAAATCAGGGGATTGTTTATAGTCGGGGCACCGGAGGGTGTTAAGCGGGTAGAGGAGGCTCATCCTGACGTTGATATCTACCTGGCCGATATTGACGATCGGCTCAATGACATCGGCTATATTCTCCCCGGGCTGGGAGATGCGGGCGACAAGATCTTTGGCACAAAATAGACTCGCTACGGGTATAGCAGAGTTAACTTCGGATCAAATCGACCGGGATTGCGATTCGAAATCTCTGCTGCTGATTTCGCACCCAAAATCTAAGTTCTGTACTTAACTGACCGGTCAAAATAGATGTCTTCCATATGAAAGGTAAATTCTCCTGTTGACCGATCCTCGAAAAAAAGCTCCATGGTTCGCTTGATAACTTTGAAAGCGATTTCATCCCAAGGAATCTCCTCTTCTTTGTACAAACGGACCTCCAGACTTTCGTGTCCCGCTCCGAAATCCGTATCGACCAGGTCGCTGAGAAACATGAAATAGATCTGGTTTATCTGGGGCATATTAAACATGCCAAAGGGCTTCAGATCCGACACTCTGGCATTGGCCTCCTCCAGTGTTTCCCGGCTGGCACCATCGGCTGCACTCTCACCGTTTTCCAGATATCCCGCCGGCAGAGTCCATTTCCCGTATCGGGGTTCTATGGACCTTTTTACCAGGAGGATTTTATCTTTCCAAACCGGGATACAGCCCACCACCATTTTTGGATTCTGATAGTGAATAAATCCGCACTGGGTGCAGACATGCCGCAGTCGATCCTCACCCTCGGGAATCATCTGTTCAACCGGCGATCCACATTGCGTACAATACTTCATTCAGACCTTTTTTCCTGGAATCGGATATCCGTTTCCTGATTCCCGTTTGAAATTGCGGTGTTAAATTTGAATAACCTTTTATATACTAAGAATCCGAATGGAGCAATGACTGATGCCGGGTGCACCAAAATTGTGTGGGTAAGGCTTTAGAAAAGAATGAAGGTAAGTTAAAAAGACAAATAAAATAGCTAGATACAGCGCAATATGTTGATAA